>CAVUBI010000005.1:0-480814 GCA_963739815.1 uncultured Gammaproteobacteria bacterium | reverse complement strand
TCCGGCTCGACGAACGGCGCGATGAAGCCGCCACTGGCCCCGTCGACGTGCATGGGGACGTCGAGCCCGGTGTCCTGCTGGAGCTTGTCCAGCGCCGCGGCGACGTCCGCCACCGGCTCGTACTGGCAGGTGAAGGTAACGCCGAGCGTCGGGACGACGCCGATGGTGTTCTCGTCGACCCGCTTGAGGACCTCTTCGGGGTCCATGATCAGACGGTCGCCCTCCATCGGGATCTCGCGGAGCTCGACGTCCAAGTATCGGGCGAATTTGTGCCAGCAGATCTGCACCGGGCCGCTGATCAGGTTCGGCCGGTCGGTGGGCTTGCCCGCCGCACGCCGCCGCTCGCGCCACTTCCACAGCAGCGCCATGCCGCCCAGCATCGCCGCCTCGCTGGAGCCGGTCGTCGAGGTGCCCATCGTGTCGCCGCTCGGGGCTGTTCCACAGGTCGGCGAGCATGTGCACGCACCGCGCCTCGAGCTCGGCCGTCTGCGGATACTCGTCCTTGTCGATCATGTTCTTGTCGATCGAGAGCGTCCATCAGCTCGCCGGATCTCGGGATCGACCCAGGTCTGGCAGAACGTCGCGAGGTTCTGGCGCGAGTTGCCGTCGAGCATCAGTTCGTCGTGCACCACCTGATAGGCGTGGCGGGAGACCTCTTCTTTTCCGGGAAGCGGTACTTCGGCATCGCGACCGACAGGTCGGTCGAGGCGAAGACGTCGTCCTCGAGGGCGTCTCGAACCGTGTTCTTGTTGTGCAACATATGGCGCGCTCCTCAGATCAGCGTGCGGTGGGGCGTTGCTCGCGGGCTTGAGTTGCCCAGACGGGCCTAGGGGATGGTCTCCTCGGTCTCGATCTCGTCGATCAGGTCCCGGAACGCGTCGACCCTGTCCGGGCAATAGGTCTCGATCACGGCGAGGTCATAGGCGACGAGACTGGGGTCCAGCACCACGCGGCGCAGGTTGCCCGAGTTGTTGCCGAACTGGGACAGTGACAACTGGTGCTGGAGCTCACCGGCGTTCTCACAGCTCACACCGCCGTCGGTGCCGTAGAGCGAGGTCGCCGTCGAGGTATCCAGAGCGGGCAGGTCCGCCCGGGCCAGGTTCTCGTTGAGCTGCTCGGCGAGCTGTTGGGCACGGTCGCTGCCGGAGTCCGAAGCGCTCCCGGCAGCCGTGCAGGCGGACAGCCCGAGCCCGACGGCGGCGGCCAGGACCGCCGACCGCAGAACGACGGGACGAACTTCTCGTGGACGCTTGGTGATCATCGGATCAGGCCTCCTGGACCGGCGCGTCGGAATGGGTGTGGTCCGGGGACTCCTCGAGCTTCCACTCCGGCTTGCGCATCTTGTACAAGATGAACGGCCAGATCCCGAGCACGACGATCCCGACGATCAGGATCAGGATGTAGACACCTTGGGACGTCGATTCCGAGTTCCCCGACGGCTCGACGAACCCGAGCAGGAAGGCGGCGGCGCTCGCCACCAACCCGACCGTCCCGACCACGGGCATCGCCGGCGTACGGAAGCCGCGCGGCACATCGGGATGGGTGCGGCGCAGCCGCATGGCCGCCAGGAACATGACCATGTACATCAGCAGATAGAGCTGGACCGCCATGGCGGTAAGGATCCAGAAGACGGCCTGCACCGACGGCAGGATCGCGAAGAGGACCGCCATCGCCGTCACGATCAGGCCCTGCACCATCATGATCGGGACCTGCATCCCCCGGCTGTTGGTGGCCTGCAGACGCGGAGGGAGGTAGCCCTCCTTGCCGACCATCAGGAGTCCGCGGCTCGGGCCGGGAATCCAGGTGACCACCGAGGCGAGAATCCCGATCACGATCAGCAGGGCCATCACCGTGGTCCCCCAGGACATCCCGAGATGGTTGAAGAAGACGTCGAAGGCCTGGAGCACGCCTTGGGTGAGGTTGACGCTGGAGCCCGGCACACCGATGGAAATGGCAAGCGTCGGCAGGATGAACACGAACAGGATGAGGACGACGGACAAGACGATCGCCTTCGGGAACTCGATGCTCGGCTTGCGCATGTCCACCACGTGAACGGCGTTCATCTCCATCCCGGCGTAGGAGAGGAAGTTGCTGACGATGAGCACGATGCTCGCCAGCCCCGTGAACTTCGGGAACCACTCCGCGTCGCTGACCGGCGGGAGATGCGACGTCCCTCCGTCCTGCCAGAAGATGAGTGCGAAGACGATCAGCGCCGCTGCCGGCACGAGCGTCCCGACCACGAAGCCCCAGGTGCCCACCTTGGCGAACGCGTCGACTCCGCGCGTCGCGATGAGCGTCGAGAACCAGTAGACGACGAGGATCACCAGGCCGGTGAAGATCCCTGAGTTCGCCAGCTGTGGATCGAACACGTAGGCCAGTGCGGAGGCGAAGAAGGCCAGCTGCGCCGGATACCACGCGACGTTCTGCATCCACTGCTGCCAGATAGCGAAGAAGCCGATCTGGTCGCCATAGGCCTCCTTGACCCAGACGAACACACCGCCCTTCCAGCCGCTGGCCAGCTCGGCGGCCACGAGCGCCACCGGCACCATGAACAAGATGGCGGGCAGGACGTAAAGGAAGATCGAGGCCCACTCGTAGGCGGCCATGGCCGGCAGTCCACGCACGCTGGCCACAGCCGTGGCAATGAGGATCGCCATCGACGTCCAGCTGATGAACGTGCGCCCCGACGCCGCTTCCGACGCCGTGGGGGGCTGACCGTCTTCGCGAGTAGCCATCTCCACGCCTTCCACTGGTAGGTCCGCCATCGATGCTAGGAGCCGGTCACGGGTGTTGGCATCACTCACAATGAATGACTCGCGCAGGCAGTGACGGCGGCCCGACGCCGGCGGCAGGATCGAGCTGTCCTCGTTCCACTCCCGGTGGTCCCGGCCGCTCGGGCGGCCGTGGCGACGTCCCAGACGTCGAGGACGAGGTGGCCGTCCGCGGTCGACGCGGACCTCCTCGGCATCCGTCGACTCCGTCGTCAGACGCGCAGCGGGAGACAGCCCGCGACGACCGTCGGCGGCGGTAGATGGCGCGGCCAACAATATGTCTGCAGAGCGAGGTAGTGTCGATCGGGTGACGAACGGCAACAGCGCACCAACCGAGGGGATCCCCGGATCCGACCTCGGGTGGTACCTGGGGGTGATCCTGCGCCGGTGGCACGAGCAGGTGGAGCAAGCGGTGTCGGCGTTTCCGCACGGGCCGCGGGCTACCAGATCCTGTCGTTCGTGGGACACAACGACGCTCCGACGCAGAGCGGTCTGGCCAAGCACCTGCACATCGACAAGACGGTGATGCCCTACATCATCGACTCGCTCGAGGAGGCCGGCCTGGTCGAGCGCCAGGTAGATCCGTCGGATCGTCGGGTCCGCAGGATCGCGATCACGCGACGGGGAGCCGCCGGCCCGCCACACTCGAGGCCAAGGTGGCAGCGGCCGAGGAGGCCGTGTTCGAGGGCGTCCCGGCGCAGGTCCGCACGGAGTTCGTCGAGCAGGCCGCGCGGCTCGCCATGTCCATCCATCATGCCGACCCGTCCCTCGATGCCTGCGCCGCGGTGCTGGACGCCCTCACCGACACGGGCGCGGACCGGTAGCGGCCGGTTCGGCGTCCAGGTCGGCACGCTCGCTCGCGAGCAGCTCGGTCACCAGCTGCCTAGGTCATGCTCCCAGGACCGCCCCGAACGCGGGGCTTCCGGGCTCGAGGACGCGTCCTGGCCCGCAGCGGACCGATCGGAAGCGGGTCGAAGCCCAGGTGGTCGACGAGCTTGGCCACGGCCGCGGTCGCTGCGAGGTCGTCGGAAGCCAGGGCGACCGCGACCCGGTCACGCGCACCGGCAGGGCGGGCGCTGTCGGCCAGGTCGTGATAGCCGAGGTGGTTGAACCCCTTGACCACCCGTGCACCTGGGAACGCGCGCTGGATGTGCTCGCTGGAGGACTCGCCGGGTCCAGCCAGTCGTCGCGAGGACCGTCGGTCTCCAGCCAGTGGTTGACGGCGTCGACGACGACCTTCCCGGCCAGGAGGCGAGGGGCCAGATCGAGGTGAGCGCGGAGCGGGATCGCCAGGATGACGATGTCTGCGGCCTCGACGGCCTCTGAGGTCCACCCGTGTACACCCCCGGAGCGAGGACCTCCGCGGTCAGGGCAATCGCCGTCGGATCGCCGGAGCCGGCCACCAGCACTCGGTGACCCGCGCTGTGAGCGAGGCGAGCCAGGACCGTGCCGACCTTGCCGAATCCCACGATGCCCACCGTGCTCCCGCGAGCACGGCCAGCCGGAAGGGAATGCATCGTCCCGCCTCCTGTTCATCCGTATGAAAAACATATTACTTGTTGCGCCAAGGAGATGGATGACATGGAGATCGGCGTACTGCTGGACGCGGACCGCACCAGCGCGGAGGAACTGGTCGAGCTGGCGCGGACCGCCGAGGAGCACGGAATCGGCATCGCAGTGATCGACGGCCGCGACAGCGCCGACCCCTGGGCAGTCGCGACCTGGATCGCCGGAGTGACCACACGACTACGTGTCGGCGTCCCGGCCCCCCCGGACACCTACGACCCCCTCGACCCGGACTCGGTGGTGCCGGCGGTCGCCGCCAAGGCCACGACGACTCTCGCCGCTCTCGCTCCCGACCGGGAACTCCCTCCGGGTGCGCGCTGGACCGAGGGCGACCCCAGTGCGGGCACCGCGCGTTCCGCGATGCCGCCGGGTCGACGATCCCGGTGTTCCGCGTCCGGCACGCGGAGGACATCGCGCGCGTAGCTCCGCTGGTGACGGCACCCGACGAGCAACCACCAGGTGGTGATCGGCACAGGTCCGTGCTGGCTCTGGCACAACGGGTGCCCGGCATCGACTACGACAACCTGCCCGCGCCCTGGCCGAGCGGGCGGTCGAGCCGGGCGACCCCGACTACGCGCGGGTCCCTCGACCTACCTGCGCGGCGGCTCACCCGGGCTGGTGCTGCGGCCGCGGACCGCCGCCGAGGTGGCCGACGCGTCGCCTTCGCCCGGGACCACCGCCGAGCTGCCGCTCGGGCGTCCGCAGCGGCGGCCACGGCATCAGCGGGCGGTCCACGAACGACGGCGGCATGGTGATCAACGTCGGCGCGCTGGACCGATCGAGGTGCTCGACGAGCGCACCCGCCTGGTGCGGATCGGCCCCGGCGCGCGCTGGAGCGACGTCGCCGCACGCGCTGCGCCGCTACGGCTGGGCGCTCAGCTCGGGCGACTACGGCGGCGTGGGCGTCGGCGGGCTCGCCACGGCGGGCGGGATCGGCTTGCTGGCCCGCAAGCACGGCCTGACCATCGACCGCCTGCGCGCGGTCGAGATGGTGCTGGCCGACGGCACGGTCGTGCGGGCCACCGAGGACGGAGAACCCCGACCTGTTCTGGGCGGTGCGCGGCGCCGGGGCGAACTTCGGCATCGTCACCTCGTTCGAGTTCGAGGTCGACGAGGTGGGCGAGGTCGGCTTGGCCCAGCTCACGCTGGACGCCGACGACACCGACGGATTCCTGGACAGGTGGGGCAGCTGGCCGATCGAGGCCGCACCGCGGGACACCACGGTTTCCTCGTCACTCGGCCGCCGCGCGCGGGGCGGGCAGCGTCGCCCAGCTCATGGTGGTCGTCGACTCCGACGACCCGGACGCGTCATCGACCGGCTGCAGCCGTTCGCCGACATGGCGCCGCTGGTACAGCAACAGGTCGTGATCACGCCGTACGCCGAGGTGATGGCGAACGCCGCCGACGCGGCCGAGAGCCACCAGGGCGCGGCGAGCCGGTCTCGCGCTCGGGCTGTCCGAGCACCTCACCCGGAGTTCGCCGCAGCGCGGCCGAGCTGCTGGCCAGCGGCGCGTCTACTTCTTCCAGATCCGCGCCGTCGGCGGCGCGGTCGCCGACGTCCCGCCGGACGCCACGGCCTACGCCCACCGCACCGCCAACTTCTCGGTTACCGCGATGGGCTCGAGCGCCGAGCGCTCGACGCCGCGTGGGAGCGGCTCTTCCGCACTTCGACGGGCTGTACCTCAGCTTCGAGACCGACCGGCCCCGGAGCGGCTCGCGCGACGCCTTCCCGCCGGCACCCTCGCCCGGCTGCGCGAGCTCAAGCGCCGCTACGACCCGGGCAACCTGTTCCGCGACAACTTCAACATCCCCGGCGCCCTCACCAGGCCCGCCAGGGCCCGGCGAGAGCACAGCGATGACGGCCGACTACGGCCACGACCTGCTGTTCGGCGCGTTCATCACGCCGGTCGGCCGAGCCCCCGCAGCAGCGCGGTCGAGCTCGCCGTCGCCGCCGAGCGGGCTGGGCTCGACCTGGCCACCTTCCAGGACCACCCGTACCAGCCGCGCTTCCACGACACGTGGACGCTGCTCTCGTACGCGGCCGCGCGGACCGAGCGCATTCGCCTGAGCGGCAACGTGCTCAGCCTGCCGCTGCGCCCGCCGGCGGTGCTCGCCCGCAGCCGCGCCAGCCTCGACCTGCTCACGGCGGCCGGATCGAGCTCGGCATCGGCGCCGGCGCGCTTCTGGGACGCCATCGAGGCCATGGGCGGCCGGCGGCTGACCGCCGGCCAGGGCGTCGAGGCGCTGGGGGAGGCGATCGAGGTCATCCGCCAGCTCTGGGACGCCGAGCGCGACGCGGTTCGACCTCGACGGCGAGTTCTACCGGGTGGCCGGCGCCAAACGCGGCCGCCGCGGCCGCACGACGATCCCATCTGGGTGGGCGCCTACAAGCCCCGGATGCTCGCGCTCACCGGCGCGCGGCCGACGGCTGGCTGCCCTGCTCGAGTACCTCGAGGCGCCTCCCGGTGCCTGGCCGGAGCCAACGCCCGCATCGACGACGCCGCCCAGGAGGCGGGCCGGACCCGGCCGCGTGCGGCGGCTGATGAACTTCATCACGGCCAGTCTCAGCCCGTCCGGGCGCGGGCTCCTGGACGGGCCGGCCGAGCCTGGGTCGACCGGCTCACCGCGCTGGCGCTGGGCGACGGCGTCAGCGCCTTCCTCTCGGCAGCGACGACCCGCCACCTGGCCCGTTTCGGCAACGAGATCGCCCCTGCCGTCCGCGAGCACGTCGCGCGGGCGCGCCGGGGAGAGGAATGAGGTGGGTATGGAGCTCGGCATCGGCGCCTTCGGCGACGCCAACTGGGACCCCCGGACAGGGACCCGGATCTCCGAGGCCCAGGCGATCCGCAACGTCGTCGAGTCGGCTGTCCTGGCCGAGCAGGTGCGCCTGGACTGGTTCGAATTGGCGAACACCACACCCCGGAGTTCCCCGCATCAGCGGGAGCGCCGATCCTCGCCGCGATCGCCGCGCAGACCACCAGGATCAAGCTCTCCACCGCTGTGACCGTGCTCAGCACAGATGACCCGGTGCGGGTCTACGAGCAGTACTCGACGGTGGACGCGATCTCCCATGGACGCGTCGAGCTGATCGCCGGGCGCGGATCGTCGATCAGTCCTTCCCGCTCTTCGGCGACGACCTGCGCGACTACGACGAGCTGTTCGCCGAGAAGCTCGGCCTGCTCCTGGAGATCAACACCAGCGAGCGCGTCGTTTGGACGGGCAGGACCCGCCCCGCCCTCAACGGCGAGTACGTTCCGCCTCGCGCCGAGCACGGTCCGATCCCGATCTGGCTCGGCGTCGGGGGATCCCGGCTCTGCCATCCGCGCCGCGGAACTCGGCCTGCCCATGGCCACGGGGGTGCTGGGGGGCAACGCGACCCGCAACGCCGGCATCGCGGCCCTGTACCGCCGGGCGGCCGAGCTCCGCGAGCGCTCGGCGGGCGCCCGACGTGAGTCGGGGCGTCGACACCAGGTACCGCGACCGTCGGGACTGGGGTGAGAGCCGCTGGAAGACGCTGTCGAGGACCCGGCTCTCCCCTGCCCGGAGTGGGCGCAGGACGACCACACCTCCGTCGGCGAGCCGGGCATGGAGGTGGCAGGCTCGATGAGCCGCCGGTGCGTTCGTGTCGGTCGGACATCGATCCTCACTGCTCCTCGGTGGGGCGTTCCACCAGCCTCGGGATGCCGGGCCGGCCCGGCCGTGCTCCCACGACCAGCGCGTGCTGCTCGGGAAAGCTCCAGCCCAGACGTACGGCGAGCAGCCGGATGACGGTGGTCAGCACGACGCCGAGGACGGCGGCGTCGGGCACGGGGACGTCGGCGGCCACCAGTCCGATCAGGAGGGCGGCACCCGCTGCCGCGGCCACCGCGTAGAGGGACCCGATGTGCAGCACGGCGACCGGCAGGCCGAGCACCAGGTCGCGGATCACCGAGCCCCCGACGGCGGCCATGACGCCGACGAGCACGGCCGGCACGGCCGGCACCTCGAGGCTCAGTGCCTTGGAGGTGCCGATCGCGCCGAAGAGGCCGATGGTCACGGCATCGAGCGGCTCGATGACCGGCTCGAGGCGCGCGAACAGCCGCTGCAGCGTGATCCCGAGCAGCGCCGCCACCACGGCGACCAGGACGTACCAGCGGCCGCGGATGGCGACCGGTGCCTCCCCGAGCAGGAGGTCGCGCAGCACCCCACCGCCGAGCGCCAGCCCGACGCCGACCAGGACGGCGCCGAGCACGTCGATCCTGCGGTCGGTGAAGGCGCCGGCGAACAGGGCGCCCTGGAGCGAGCCCAGCGCCACGGCTGCGAGCTCGGCCCACAACGGGATGCCGAACGGGACGACCTCGCCCATCACTGCGCGCTTCCTGCTCTGGTCCGGACGATCAGCGAGCGGTCTTCTCCGCGGCCTGGAGGATGACCTCGGTCACGAGGTCGGGCCGGGAGACGGTCACCGCGTGGGACGCCTGCACCTCGACCAGGTGGGCGCCCGCACGGTCGGCCATGAAGCGCGACAGCTCGGCGGGCACGGCGAGATCCTGCTCCGCCATCAGGACCCAGGACTCGATCGTCTTCCAGGCCGCACGCGTCGACGGCGCCTCGAACGCGGCCAGCGCGAGCGGCCGCTGGGTGACCGCCATCTGCTGGGCCACGTCAGCGTCGACGTCCGCGCCGAACAGGGCGTGGAACCGCTCCTGGTCGATGTAGAGGTCGGGAGCCGTCCCACCGTCCGGAGTGCGGTACGGGACCGGCTGCGCGGCGTCGCCGAGCTGCGCGCCCGGGAACTTGGTGACGAGGTCGACCAGGGTCTCCCCCGGCTCGGCGAGGAAGCTCGCGACGTAGACGAGGGCGGTGACGTTCGGGTGGCCGTCGGCCGCGTGGCTCATCACCACACCGCCGTACGAGTGGCCCGCGACGACGATGGGGCCCTCGATGCTGTCGAGGACGCTGCGCACGTACGCGGCGTCGCCCTCGATGCTGCGCAGCGGGTTGGCCGCCGCGATCACGGGGTGGCCCGCCTCCTTGAGTGCCTTGATCGACCCGTTCCAGCTGGACGAGTCCGCGTAGGCGCCGTGGACGAGGACGATGGTCTGCTTCTCAGTGGTGGTGCTCATGACATGTTCCTTTTCGTTGAGGGGCGCCGGGTGCGACAGCCACGACGACGAGCGTCGCCTCGGGCGTCGGCGGACGGCATCCGGGTGGTGCCCAGGCCACGCCCGAGTACGGCCGGGGCAGGGCCTCGACCCGGGTGCGGGCCCGTGTACGCACGGGGATCGACCGTCGCCGGCGAGGTCCAGGCTCGACCTCGCGTCTGATCGCCGCATTCCCTCAGTACGGAAGGACAACGACATGAGCACTCCCGAGGTGGTCCTCGAACCGCAGGCCGCGGAGTTCGCCGCCGCCACCGCCGACCCGCCCTACCTGTTCGACCTGGGACCCGTGGAGGGCCGCAAGACCGTGGACGAGGTGCAGTCCGGCGACATCGGCAAGCCGGAGGTCGGCGACGAGTGGATCACGGTCGAGGGCGGACCCACCGGCACGGTCGACGCCCGCATCGTCTGGCCGGTCGACGCCGCCGACCTTGTGCCGGTCGTCCTCTACCTCCACGGCGCCGGATGGGTCTTCGGCAACGCCCACACCCACGACCGCCTGGTGCGCGAGCTCGCGGTCGGCACCGGTGCCGCGGTGGTCTTCCCGGAGTACGACCTGTCGCCCGAGGCCCGCTACCCGATCGCGATCGAGCAGGCTACGCCGTCGCTCGCTGGGTCGTCGACCACGGCGCAGCGCAGGGGCTCGACCCCACTCGCATCGCCGTCGCGGGCGACTCGGTCGGCGGCAACATGGCCGCGGCCCTGACGCTGATGGCCAAGGACCGCGGCGACGTCGACCTTCGCCCAGCAGGTGCTGTTCTACCCGGTGACGGACGCGAGCTTCGACACCGCGTCCTACGACCAGTTCGCCACGGGCTACTTCCTGCGCCGCGACGCGATGCTGTGGTTCTGGGACCAGTACACGACCGACGACGCCCAGCGCGACGAGATCACCGCCTCCCCGCTCCGCGCGACCACCGAGCAGCTGACCGGCCTGCCCCCGGCCCTCGTGATCACCGCCGAGGCCGACGTGCTCCGCGACGAGGGCGAGGCCTACGCGAGCCAGTTGCGCGCCGCCGGCGTGCCGGTCACCGCGACCCGCTACCAGGGCGTCATCCACGACTTCGTGATGCTCAACGCGCTCCGCGAGACCCACGCCGCCCAGGCCGCGATCGCCCAGGCCACGGCGACGCTGCGCACGGCGTTCGCCGCCCCACCGAAACCCCGCCACAGGAGCACGATCATGACCAGCAACCGCCTGCGCCACTTCCTCGACCAGCTCGAGAGCGTCGGATACATCGGGTCCGTAGCGCTGCCGGGGGACCGGTCCTACGCCGAGGCCCGCGCCGCCTGGAACCTGAAAGCCGACCAGCTTCCTGCCGCCGTGGTCCGCCCCGAGGAGGCCGAGGACGTGCAGCAGGTGGTGATCGCCGCCGTCGCGGCCGGCCTGCGGGTCGCCCCCCAGCGCACGGGCCACAACGCCACGCCCCTGGAACCGCTGCACGACGCCGTCCTCGTCAAGACCGACCGGCTGCATGACGTCGTGGTCGACGTCGTCCGGCGCACGGCGACCGTCGGCGCCGGCGTGCTGTGGGAGGACGTCGCGATCGCTGCCAGGAAGGAGGGGCTGACCGCCCTGCACGGGTCCTCGCCCAACGTCGGGGTCGCGGGCTACCTCCTCGGTGGCGGGCTGTCCTGGTTCGCCCGGTCCCATGGCCTGGCGAGCAACCACGTCAGGGGGATCGACATCGTCCTGGCCGACGGCCGGCACGTGCACGCCGACGCCGAGAACAACGCCGAGCTGTTCTGGGCCGTGCGCGGTGGCGGTGGCAACTTCGGCGTGGTCACCTCCATCGAGATCGAGCTCTTCGAGGTGGAGTCGGTCTACGCCGGCATGATGCTGTGGGACCAGGTCCATGCGGAACGGATCCTCCGCGTGTGGCGCGACTGGGCCACGACCGCGCCGGCGAACATCACGACGTCGTTCCGTCTCATCAACTTCCCCCGCTTCCTGAGATCCCCGACAACCTCCGCGGGCGTCGCGTCGTGATGATCGATGGCGCGGCCCAGGTCGACCAGGCCGTCGGCTCCGAGCAGCTCGCCCCGCTGCGCGACCTCCAGCCCGAGATCGACACGTTCGCGACACGACCACGGACGCCCTCGTCCGCCTTCACATGGACCCGGAGGACCCGCTGCCGGTGGTGTCCGACTCGGTCGTCCTGGCATCGCTCAGCGACGACGCCGCCAGCGACCTTCTCGCCGCGGCCGGCCCGGACGCACCGCCCGCACTGCTGATCGTCGAGCTCCGGCACCTGGGCGGTGCCCTCGCTCACCCCTACGAGGGCGGGGGAGCGCTGAACCACCTGCCTGGTGAGTTCCTGCTGTGGGCCGGGGGGATCGCCCCGACGGCTGCGGCAACAACCGCCGTGAGCGCAGCCGCCCGCGCCGTCGTCGATGCGGTGTCCCGCCACGGGGTGCGACCGGCGTACCTGAACTTCGTGGAGAACCTCACCGACGTCCGGCGGGCGTTCGACCCACTCACGTGGCGCCAGCTCGTGGGGATCAAGTCCGCGATCGACCCCACTTCTGTCTTCGTTTCCAATCACCCCATCCCGACGCTGTTCGAGGACGGGGCGCCGACGTCATGATGTGGTCCTCGAGCCACCGGGCGATCTGCCTGCGGCGTCGCGATGTGGGCCCTAGTGTGTTTGTGCGCGACGATAGGCGCACAACAACCGGACGCGTCGGGTCCGGATCGGGCACGAACCTGACAACCGGGTGGATGAGGGCGGGCATGGCGAGCGGTGACCACGTGTACGTGCGTCGTGGGATCCGATACAGCCACCACGGGATCGACTGTGGTGACGGATCGGTCATCCACTACGTCGGGCCGCGGCGCACCCGCTACCTCGCGCGGACGACACTCGAGGAGTTCGCGGCGAGCTCCACGGTGCGGGTGCGGAGCTATCGCGCGCGGCTGAGTGCCGAGGACGCCGTCCGCAACGCCGAGTCCCGCCTGGGGTTCCAGGACTGGAGCCTGGTGCGCAACAACTGCGAGCACTTCGCGGCCTGGTGCAGCACCGGTCGCGCCGCGAGCGCCCAGGTGCGGCGCTGGGCACTGGGCGTCCAGGGCGCCGCCGCGACGTTCATCGCGGCTCAGTCGATGGGCGCCCATCTGGCGCTGGCCGGTACGGCGGGCGCCGGGTCGTCGCGATGCTCGACCGGCTGCGCGGTCGGTGGCAGCGGAGCCGGGCCGCAGCTCAGTGGGCGCCGGTGAGGTTGAGCCCCACCACGCCGGCCACGATCAGCGCGAGAGACGCTGCCTTGAGCCACGTGAACGACTCGCCCAGGAACACCAGGCCGACGACGGCGACCAACGCCGTACCGGCTCCTGCCCAGATCGCGTAGGTCACCGAGACCGGCAGCTCCCGCACGACCACCGTCAACAGCCAGATCGACGAGGCGTAGCCGGCGACCACGAGCACCGTCCAGCCGAGCGAGGTGAAGCCCTCGGTCTTCGGGAGCAGCGCGGTGGCGGGTACCTGGTGAGCTGTGGTGCGCCGCCGCGGTTGGTACGGCGGATCGTCACCCTGGTCGACTCCGCCCTCTACGGCTTCCACCTCGACCTGGCCACCGACCGCCCGGAGTGGCTCGCGGTCGGGGTCGACGACCTCGCGGCCGCGGCCCAGGTGCTGGCCGGTCAGGCCACGGACTGACCCCAGCCGGGCCAGCACGAAGCCTCTCGCACGCCTGGGCGACCATGTAGAGCACGACCGAGGCCAGCGTGACGACGACGACCAGCGCCCAGACCTGGTCGTACTGGTAGAGCGCGAGCGAGGTGTTGACCGCCTTGCCGACGCTGTCGGTGGTGGTGAAGTACTCCGCGATCAGCGCGCCGGTGATCGCGCCGGGCACCGAGATCCGGATCGCGGCGAAGACCGACGGCAGCGCGGTCGGGTAGGCGACCCGGCGCAGCACGTCCCACGACGAGCCGCCGTACACCGTGCACGACGTCGCTGCATCTGCGGCGTGACCGAGCGCAGCCCGAAGGCGATGGTCACCAGCGCCGGGAAGAGCACGACGATGCCGCTCATCACCGCCACGGTGGCGAAGCCGTTGCCGAAGATCAGCGTGATGATCGGCGCCAGCGCGACCAGCGGGACGGTGCGCACGAGCATCGCCACCGGCATCGTCGCCGCCTCGACGCCCCGGGAGAGCACGATCGCCGGTCGCGCAGCGCGTCGCGGCCGTCAGCCCGGCGACGAAGCCGATGCCGGCGTCGAGGAGGGTCTGCCGCAGCGGGCCGAGCACCTCGGCGCGGTTCTCGGCGGCGTCGTGGTCGGTGAAGAGGTAGTCGAAGACGTCGCTGCGGGCTTGCGGACGACCAGTCGCTGACGTCGGAGACGCTCGAGGATCAGCACCCAGAGCACGACCAGGCATGGCGAGGACGAACGACGAGGTTGAGCAGCGGCGCGAGCGCGATCAGGCGTCGAGCGGCTTCATCGCGCGACCCCCTTCGACCACGGGGCGACCGGCGCGGCCGATCAGCCCGATCAGGGCGTAGGCGAGCCCGGAGACGAGCGCGCAGCCGATGCCGAGCGACCAGGCCAGGGCGGTCTCGCGGTTGTTCTGGCTGAGGATCAGCGAGGGGCCGACGCCGATCTCGAGGTGCCGGTCGAAGTACTCGCCGAGGAGGGCGCCGAGGAACGCCGCCGGCGCGGCGATCTGGAGCGCGGTGAAGAGCGCCGGGAGCGCCGAGACCAGCCGCACCCGGAGGAACTGCTGCAGCCGGCCGCCGCCGTACACCGGGACCACGTCGAGGCTGGCCTGGTCGGCCGAGCGGAAGCCGAGCACCGCGCCGACGACGGTGGTGAAGAAGACCGAGATGCGCGGCCAGGTCGACCGCGGTCGGCGGAGGTGCCGCCCTTGACTCGGGGATGTCGTGGACGATGATCAGGATCGGGGCGAGCACGACGATCGGCAGGCAGTAGGTGATCACCGCGAACTGCATGATCGACCGGCTCGAGCGGCGGCACCAGCAGCACCAGCACGGCCAGCAGCAGGGCGATGACGACGCCGTATGACGTAGCCGCGCGCCGCCTCCTCGAGGGTGACCGCGAAGATCGTCGCAGTAGTAGCCGAAGCCGCGTCGTGGAACGACGTCGAGGACGTCGAGCGGCGTCGGGACCTGGTGGTCGGCGAGGAACGGTCGCGGCGAGCAGCCACCAGACGCGCGATCAGCGACGAGCGCCGCCGAGCGCCGACGACCAGGGTGCGCAGCCGCTCGCGCGGTCAGCGGCATCAGCTGCTCCGTCCGCGGCGCCCGCCGTGCGCCGAAGAGCAGCTCGGAGGCGTGGTCGTGCAGGGCGTGGAACTCCGGCGTGCGCATCATCTCCGGGGTCCGCGGGCGCGGGCAGGTCGACCTCGATGACCTCCTTGATCCGGCCCGGGCCGCGGGCTCATCACCGCGACCTGGTCGGAGAGGAAGATCGCCTCGGCGATGCCGTGGGTGACCATCAGCGTGGTCGCCGGCTTCTCGGTCCAGATCCGCAGCAGCTCGAGGTTGAGCCGCTGCCGGGTCATGTCGTCGAGCGCGCCGAACGGCTCGTCGAGCAGCAGCACCGACGGCTTGACCACCAGCGACCGGGCGATCGAGACCCGCTGGCGCATGCCGCCGGAGAGCTGGCCGGGCTTGGCCTTCTCGAAGCCCTCGAGGCCGACCAGCTTGATCAGCTCGCTCGACCAGCGCCTCGTCGGCCTTGGCGCCGGAGACCTCGAAGGGCAGCCGGATGTTGGACTCGCACGCGAGCGCCACGGCAGCAGCGCGGAGTCCTGGAAGGCGATGCCGAGCTCGTGGTCGCGGCGCAGCTCGCGCGGGCGTCTTGCCGTCGACCAGCGCGGTGCCGCGGTCGGCTCTCGAGCCCGGCGAGGATCCGCAGGATCGTGGACTTGCCGCAGCCCGACGGCCCGAGCAGCGACAGGAAGCTGCCCTTGTCGGTGTGCAGGTTGGCGTCCTCGAGGGCGACGACCTGCTTGCGGCCGACCGTGAACGTCTTGGTCAGGTCCTGGATGTGACGCCGGTGCCGGTGGCCGGCCGGCTCCGGCGGTCACGCGGGCCTCGTCGTGGTCACGTCGTCACGAGTCGCTGAGTCGTCACCGGTCAGCGCACTTGAGGTCGGGCTTCTCCTCGTAGAGCTCGTCGAGCAGCGAGGTGTCGAAGAGGTCGTCGGCCGTCGATGTCGATGCCGGCGGCCGCGAGCGACGTCGATGTTGGCCGTCGATCAGCTCGTCGCTGATCGTGAACAGCCCGTTCGCCTTGGTCTCGTCGGTGATGACCAGCGTGCTCGCACTGCTGCTCGGCCTGCTCGATCTCCTTGTCGAGCTCCAGCGGCGGGTCGAGGTCCTTGCCGTACTTGTCGACGGCCAGCTCGGCGCCGGCCTCGTCGGGTCGGCGCAGGCGTCGGTCCAGCCCTTGATCTCGGCCTCGAGGAACGCCTTCACCATCGTCGGGCTTGTTCTGCGATCGTGTCGTCGGTGGTGATCACGCTCTCGGCGACGAACGGCAGGCCGTTGTCGGCGAAGGGCAGGTCGACCGTGTCGAAGCCGTGGCCCTTGACCAGCAGCGACTCGTTGGTGATGTAGGCGACGAGGCCGTCGATCTGCTCGTCCTCGAGCGGCGCGAGTCGAACCCGTTCGGGCACGATCTCGACGTCCTTCGGGTCGATCTCGTTGGCCTCGAGCAGCGCGTTGAACAGGCTGAGGTTGGGGTCCTGGACACCGATCTTCTTGCCGATCAGGTCCTGCGGGCGTCTTGATGTTGCCCTTGTCGGCGAGCGACAGGATCGAGAACGGGTTCTTCTGGTACGTCGTGCCGACGATCTTCAGCGGGACGTCCGAGTTGGCGATCGCGGCGCCGGTCGAGACCGCGTTGCTCAGGCCGAAGTCGGCCTTGCCGGTGGCGACGAGCTCCTCCGTGGGCGACCGGGCCGGCGAGCAGGTCGACCTTGCTGAAGCCGGCGTCCTTGTAGTAGCCCGTGTCGTCGGCGATGAACTCGCCGGCGAACTCGGCGTTCTTGATCCAGGACAGCTGGACGGTGATGTCGCCGAAGTCGCCGCTGCCGGCGGCCGCGCTGCTGCGACTCGCCGGACGCGCCGTCGGAGTCGCTGTCGGAGCCGCAGGCGGCGAGGGCCAGGGTGGCGGCGGCGAGGACGGCGGTCAGGCGAAGCGCGTGGCTGCGCCCGGCCCCTGCGAAACGACGAGGTCATATAGCGTACTCCTAGCTTCGCCAGCCGCGCGGGGCGGATGTGCTCCCCGGCCGCGGATACGGTGCCGAGACGGGACTCGATCGGTGACACTAGGGATCCGATGTAAAGCGGGACCGAAACAACCGTTTCAGCGACGTTAACGCTCAGCCGAGGTCGACGGCGAGGTCCAGCAGGTCGCGGTCTCGGCCGGGAGCGGCGACCAGGCAGACGCCGGCGGGCAGGCCGGCGCCGGGCGGCGCGGGATGCTCACCGCGGGCAGCCCGGCGAGCCCGGCCAGGCAGGTCAGCGACATGGTCGCGGTGCGGACGGCGTCGCAGGCCCTCGCCGATCAGCGGGCGCCACCGTGGCCGCCGACGGCAGCACCAGCACCCGGTCGCCGACCAGGTCGCGGATCCGGGCGCGGGCCTCGTCGACCAGCGCGCCGCGCGGCCGCGGCCCGGTCGTCGTCGATCAGCGACGCGGCCTCGAACCGGCCGCGCACGTCGGCGCCGAGCTCGTCGAGCCGCGGGGCGACCCAGGCGCCGCGCTCCTGCCAGGCCTCCCAGGCCTGCAGGGTCTGGAACGCCTGCAGCCAGTCGGGCAGGTCGCTGAGGTCCCAGGACTCCCGCATCGCGCCGTGCTCGGCGGCGTACCGGTCGACGACCGCGGCCACCTCGTCGCTCGGCGATGCGCGGTGAGGCCCGGCACGCTGACCAGCTCGCTCGGCCGCGCTGCGCGGGCTCGGCGGCAGCAGCACCTCGCCGACCGCGGCGCAGCAGCTCGGCGCTGCGGGTCACCCAGCCGACGGTGTCGAAGGAGCGGCGACAGCGGGAGCAGCGCGTACGTCGAGCACGACGCCGTGCGTGGTGCGGATGCCGAAGAGGCCCTGGTACGACGCCGGCACCCGGATCGAGCCGCCGGTGTCGGTGCCGAGGCCGATCGTCGCGTGGCCGAGCGAGACCGCGCTCGCCGAGCCGGACGTCGAGCCGCCGGAGATCCGCAGCGGCGCCTTCGGGTTGGGCGGCGTGCCGTAGTGGGCGTTGGTGCCGGCGAGCGAGTAGGCGAACTCGTCGGTGCGGGCGATCCCGCGCACCGACGCCCCGGCCTCGAGCAGCAGCTCGACCGCCGCGGGCGTGCACGGGCTCGGCGCGGCGCCTCGGCCAGCCAGGCCGGGTTGCCGGCGCCGATCCGCTGGCCCTGCACGGCGTACAGGTCCTTGACCGCGACGCTCTCGCCGTCGAGCGGGCCGCTGCCGGTCGGCGCGGCACGAGCGGGTCGCCGACCGACCCGCCAGATCCGGGTGTCGAGCGCCGGTGCCGGCACGGCGACGTGGGCGGCGGTGACCCGCCAGCCGTCCGTCGGTGCGCGCCCAGAGCTGGGTCTGCTGGCCGCGGCCGCCGCGCTCGAGCTCGGTGACCGCGACGACCAGCGCGTGGTCGTCGTCGACGGTCTGCACGTGGGTCTGCACGATCCGGCGCTGCGGGCGCGCCGCCGCGACCGCCGCGGAAGGCGCTGATCTGGTCGTGGCCGACGAGCAGCCCGTTGGCGTCGCCGCGCAGCGTCGTCGGGCCCGGGCGCGAAGAGCCGGTCGAGCGTCGGGACGTCGTCGGACATCAGCGCGCGCTCGTACTCCCAGAACGCCTCGACCAGTCCGGCGGGCACGGGTGCTTGCGTCATGCGTCACGTGCCGAAGTCGGCCTTGCGGATCCGCGCGTGCACGCCCTTCACGACGTCGACGACCTGCGAGATGTCGAAGTCGGTGGCGGCGCGAGAGGTAGGCGTAGGCGAGCTGCGGGTCCATGCCGTAGCGGGCCTCGAGCAGCGCGATCGCGGCGCGCACGCAGTTCTGCACCGCGACGTCGAGGTCCTCGTCCATGCCGGTCGGGACCAGGTGCTCGGCGGTCTCGGCGAGCGGCCCGGCGAGCTCGCCGAAGCGGCGTACGGCGTCCTCGCGCGGCACCACGTCGAGCCGGACGGTGGCCCGCAGCGACGCCTCCATCGCGGTCAGCGACACCTCGCCGTCGCCCTGGGCGAAGTGCGGGTCGCCGACGTAGGCCAGCGCGCCCGTCGACCTGCACCGGCAGGTAGAGCGTGGCGCCCGACGGTGAGCAGGTTGATGTCGATGTTGCCGCCGTGCGGCCCGGGCGGCACCGAGTGCGGCCGCGCGTCGCCCGCGACGGCGACGCCCATGATCCCGAGGAACGGCGCGAGCGGGAACTCGACCGCCGGCTCGCCGCCCGGTCGACAGCGGCAGCAGCCCGTGGGTGCCGTCGTCGTTGACGGTCGCGAAGACGCTGAAGACGTCGCCCTCGCGCGGGTACTCGCCCGGGCAGCGCGCCCTTGCCGTGCCGGTTGGAGATCACGCCGTACGGCACCCGCGGGCAGCGTCTCGACGACGGTCATCGCCAGCAGGTCGCCGGGCCGCGCCCCCTCGACGCGGACCGGCCGGCTGACGACGTGCGGGCCGTCGACCCCGAACGTGCGCGGTAGCTCGCTCGCCGCGATCTCGATCGCGTCGTCGAGCACCTCCGCCGACGCCGTACTGCCCGAAGAACGCCTGGGGGTCCCGGCCCTGGTCCTCGAGGATGCCCTCGTGGCTGACGGTGTCGAAGGTGACCTCGGTGCCCGGGCTCGACCGTCAGCACCGGCGTCGTCCGCCGCGCAGGGCAGCCGGCCCCACAGCACGTGGTCGGGCGTCGACGGCAGGTACGCCGCCCCGCGGATCGGCCCCGACCCCGGGCTGCAGCACCTCGACGCGGTCATGCGAGCGCGACGCTAGGCAACGCTTGTTTCAGGGATGTTCCGTATCCGCCGGACGGTCGAAGGTGTCGGCGAACTCGCAGAAGGCGTCGTAGGCGCGGGGTCCGTAGATGGTCGCTGGTCCGCCCTTCATCAGGAAGGTGACGCCGATGGCTTCGGCGGCTTCCTGCTTGGTTGCGCCGGCGCGCGACGGCGGCCTGGGCGTGGGAGGCGATGCAGCCGTCGCATCCCTCGACGACCCCGATCGCGAGCGCGATCAGCTCCTTGGTGCGCTGGTCGAGCGCACCGGGTGCGAACGCCGCCTTGTGGAGCTCGCCGAACCCCTTGTAGACGTCAGGCACCGCGCGGCGCAGCTCGCGGTGGAGCGGGTTGAGTGCGTCGAGGACGTCCTTGCCGTGCGCGTGCTCGGTGGTGGATGGTCATGGCAGTGCCTTTCGGATAGTGGGTGTAGTGAATGCGCAGCCGGTCGGGACGCCGAGCCGGCCGAGGATGACGGCTGCGGGACAGAAGCCGGTGAGGCTCGACTGAAGCAGGTTGAGTCCGACGAAGCCGGTCAGCAGAAGCCACCAAGTGGAGGTGGCGACCGCCAGCAGCAGGCTGACGAGGATGACGGTCCCGGCTGTCGCGAGCACGGCCCGGTCGAGGTTCATGACCGGCCGCCGAAGAGGCGCCTCAGCAGGCCGGGTTCTCGGGCCGGGCGTGGCCGGGGCACCGTTCGGCGGGGGACGCCGGCCAGGGCTTGCTCGACGTGGCGGCCGCAGCCGGCCCAGGTCGCCTTGCCGCAGGTCTTGCAGGTGACGGCGTGACACATGTGGTGCTCCTTCTTCTCGGGTGCTGGCTCAGCTGTGGGAGAAACGGATGTCGGGCAGGACCCGGGTGAGCCAGGCCGGGGCCCACCAGGCGGCGCGCCCGGTCAGGCGCAGCAGACCGGCAGCAGCACGAGCCGGACCAGGAAGGCGTCGAGCAGCACGGCGACGCCGAGCACGATGCCCATCTCCTTGGGCGGCAGCGGCCCGGAGAGGGCGAAGGTGAAGAACACCGCGACCATGACCGCGCCGGCGGCGAAGATCACCCGGCCGGAGTGGGCCAGCGAGCCGACCATCGCGTCCTTCGGGTCGCCGGTGCTGCTCGTAGTGCTCCTTGGCGGAGGCCAGCAGGAAGACCGTGTAGTCCATCGCGATGGCGAAGATCATCGCGAAGAAGAACACCGGCGCCCAGGCGTCGAGGAAGCCCTGGCGCTCGAAGCCGAGCAGCCCGGCGCCCCAGCCCTCCTGGAAGACCAGGCGGGCGACGCCGAACGCCGCAGCGGTCGAGAGCAGGCTGGCCAGCGTGCCGAGCAGCGCGATCAGCGGCGCCTGCAGCGCGACGAGCAGCAGCAGGAAGCCGAGGGCGAGGATCACGCCGATCACGAGCGGGGTGGAGTCGTCGAGCTGGGTCTTGAGGTCGAGGTTCTCGACCGCGGCGCCGCCGACGAGCGCCGTGACGGGCAGGTCGGCGCGCAGCCGGTCGACGGTCGTCGCCGAGTGCCGGGTCGGACGGGTCGACGGTCGGCACGGCCTGGATCAGGACGTACGCCGACGCCGTCGGCGGCCGGCATCGCCGGGCATGGCGCCGGCGATGCCGGGGTCGCGGTGAGCACGGCGGCGGCGGCGTCGGCGTCGGCCTGCGCGACGACGACCTGGAGGGTGCCGGGTGCGCCGTCGCCGAAGGCGTCCTGGACCTGGTCGTAGCCGACCCGGGCGCTGGCGTCCTCGGGCAGCACCTTGATCGACGGCATCGCGGTCTTCAGGCCGATGACCGGCGCGGCCAGCGCGAGCAGGACCACGAGCGACGCCGAGGCCCCAGACGAGCGGGCGCTTCCAGAGCCGCTCGCCCCAGGCGGCGAACCTCGCGGAGCGGTGCTCGCCGGTGCTGCACCCACGGCAGCGCGAGCTTGTTGATCCGGTGGTCGAGCTTGAACAGCACCAGCGGGAGCAGGGTCAGGGTCGCGCCGAGGACGAAGACGACCGCGAGCATGATGCCGCCGGCCATCGAGCGGAAGGACGGTGACGGCACCAGCATCACGGCCGACAGCGAGATCAGCACGGTCGCCCCGGACAGCAGCACGGCCTTGCCGGCGGTGTCCATCGTCTCGGCGATCGCCTGCGCGGCGTACTGCCGGCGGCCCATCCGGGCGGCGCGGTAGCGGACGACCAGGAAGAGCGCGTAGTCGATGCCGAGCGCGAGCGCGAACATCATCGCGAAGTTCATCGCCCAGATGGAGACGGGCACGAGCTGTTGATCAGGACCAGCGAGCCGGCCGAGGCGACCAGCCCGGCGAGGGTCAGGATCAGCGGGAGACCGGCGGCGACGAGCGCGCCGAAGGCCAGCACCAGGATCGCCAGGGTGACCGGCCAGGAGACCATCTCCGACTTCAGCATCGCCGAGGTTGGCCTCGTTGAAGTCCGACCACAGCAGCGAGGCGCCGGTCGGGTTGACCTCGACGCCGTCGGTCGAGAGCTCCTGCAGCGGCGCCCTTGAGGTCGTCGGCGACCCGGACCATCTCGTTGGGGTCCGCGCCGGCGCCGGCCAGGAGCACCGCGGTCGGCCGTCCTGGCTCAGGGTGGCTCCGGGCTGCGGCTGGACCACGTCGGCGATCCGGGGATCCGCCTCGAGCATCGCGGTGGCCCGGCCAGCACCTGCTGGCCCGGCTCCCTCGGTGACCGGGCCGTCGGTGGAGTGCACGACGACCTGGATCGCGGAGCGAGGCGTTGCCGCCGAAGTGCTCCTGGGCGAGCTCGCGGGCAGCGACGGAGTCGGAGCCGTCGGCCTGCCAGCCGGCGCCGGACAGCTCGTTCTCGACCTGCGGGGCGAAGACACCGAGGCCGACGATGAGCAGCAGCCAGACGACGGTGGTGATTCGGGCGTGGTCGCGTCACCCAGACGCCGAGGCGGCCCAGCGGGCCGGGTCGGTAGCCGATCTCGGGATCGCTCTGCGCAGGCGTGCCTGCCGGCGGGTCCGGTCGTCGTCATGTGGATACCCTAGGGGGTATCGTGGGAGATTTCCAAATACCCCCGGGGGTACACTTGGTAACCGACGGAAGGAGGCCGATGAGCAGCTACACCCTGAGGCGACCACCGTGGCCCTGCCTACGACGACGACGGTGGCTCGCCACCCGTGCGCGAGCCCTGGCCGAGCAGGGCTTCGGCGTGCTGACCGAGATCGACCTCGCGGCGACCCTGAAGGCCAAGCTCGACGTCGACGTGCCCCGCCAGGTGATCCTCGGCGCCTGCCGGCCCCGCTGGCGTACGCCGCGCTCCAGGCCGATCCCTCCGTCGCGGCGATGCTGCCTTGCAACGTCGTCGTACGATCTTCGACGACGACACCTGCCTCGTCGAGGCCTTCGACCCCGCCGTGATGACGCAGCTCGTCGCCGACGGCTTCGAGCCGGTCGCCGCCGAGGCCGGCGACGTCGCCTGACCGCGGCTTTGGCCGCACTCACCGAGGAGCACTGACGATGGAGCTCGATCCCACCGGATGACGCCGGTCATCAACCGGATCAAGCGCGCACGCGGTCAGCTCGACGGCGTGCTGCGCATGCTGGAGGAGGGCCGCGACTGCGAGGCCGTCGTCACCCAGCTGGCCGCCGTCTCCAAGGCGCTCGACCGGGCCGGCTTCGCGATCGTCGCCACCGGCCTTCAGCAGTGCCTCGCCGCGGGCGACGGCATCGACGGCGTCGACGTGAAGAAGATGGAGAAGCTCTTCCTCTCCCTGGCATGAGCGTGGCCTAACGCCTCAGGTCGCGCAGCACCCGCTCGCTCGCGAGCTTCCGGGGGAGCCGATCACGCAGCCGCCCGGGTGGGTGCCCGGAGCCGCACTGGTAGTAGCCGTCGATCGGGGTGAGCGTACTGGGACGTAGCCCGGGAGCCGGCCGGAAGAAGTACATCTGCGGCGCGAGGAACTCGCCGGCGAAGATGTTGCCCTCGCTCGAGTCCGGTGCGCGTCTCGATGTCGACCGGCGTGACGACCTCGCGGTGCAATGCCGCCGGCCCCGCCATGGCCGCCGGCGCGATGCTGCTGCTTTACCAGTTCACCATGGCGATCTTCATCGGCTTGGGGCCGCTGTTCATCCTCTGTCTGATCTTCGAACAGACCAAATCGCTATTTCAGCGCTGGCTGCTCTACGGCATCGGCACGCTGTTTTCCATTGCGATCCTGTACGTGGTGACCAGCATCGTGCTCAAACTGACCGTCAACGTCGCCGCCGCCCTGTGGAGTGCCGACATCGTCAACAGCATTCTGGATACCGGCTCCGAAGGGTTCTCCAGCCAGGCCATGCAACAAGGCGGCATCGGCTTGCTGCTGACCGTACTGATCGTTTCCGCTCCACCCATGGCCGCCATGTTTTTCCAAGGAACAGTAGGGCAATTCATGCACTTCTCAGCCTTTGGCGGTGGGCCGGCCAGCCGGCCAGGGCCACAGGGGCAACCGCCGGGATCATATGGTGGAAGCGCATATGCTGGGACGAATACGCCGCCATCCCATGTAGGGCAATTAATGCCTGCGAATGCGATTAGCGATGGTGCAAACAATCACTCCAACCTTGGCCGTATGACAGGCAATGCTAGCACTACTCAAACCGATACCATGAAGCACAAACCCAGGACATAAACCCACTCTGTTCAAAGGGTTCACGATGAAAATGACAAAGATATCTGTAATTTTGCAGCGGCTTTTGTTCGGCTTGCCACTCCTTATCGCTGGTGCGGTGCATGCAGAGCGCGGCTGTCCTCCCGGAATGATTCCTGCCAGTGGTACGAATCTCAATTCCTGCGCCCCTATCCCTCCCGGGTATTACAACAACCAGCAACAAACCCCGCAACAATCTCCGCCACCTCCCCGCTGGATTAGTACATGGGGAGCGATCGCGACAGATTTTGCTCATGATAGTGCAGGGGCCTCCGTCGATCAGCCTGATCGAAGCAGCGCGGAACTAGCCGCCATTGCCAATTGCCAAGAAAACGGCGGGTCAGTATGCAGATTGAGACTTGGTACAGCGATGGGTGCGCCACCATGGTTGTAGGTGACAAAACGCACATATCACTTAATGCCGCGACCATAAGCGAGGCGACCCAAGCGGGCATGAAAATGTGCGCAAGAGATGGCGACACCAATTGCCACGTCTACTACTCCGCATGCAGCCTGCCCGTACGAATTGAATAGCCCAACCCCTCGCTCATGAACTTGCGTTTCGTCGCTGAAGCAGTTCCTGGCCAAAAAGGAGGTATGACATGAAACTGCGCACTCTGGTCATCACTGTTGCGCTCGGTGCGACATGCTTGACCATCGCTCCCATACACGCCCAGGCCGTGGACCCCTGCACCGTCTACATGTGCATGGCCGGCATCTCCGGCGCAGGCGCCAGCGGCGGCCCGGGCTGCATCCCATCACTCACTTATTGGCACACCGCCCTGGCCGTCTACAGCCCCTACTTCAACCCGCCAGCCAGCGCCGTACGACGCAAGGCATATCTAATCACCTGCCCTGGCGCCACGACTGCGACCAACGCCGCGGTGCTAGGGGCCATCATCGCTGAGTGGGGTTCAGTGCCGTAGGTTTGAGGTCGGGGTCAGGCTGCAATGCACGAAGCGGAGAACGTAACAAATGGCGCCCGCCCTAAATGAGATGAGGGCTCCAGCCATTTCCAATGGAAGAACAACACACTGATCGTACCAGACAGTTATCGGGTTGAATCAGACCAGGGGCATTCGCTGTTCTTTACCGCGCATTTGAGCAACGAATTGAATCCATGGAAGGAGGCAACGAGGAGAGGCGCCACAGCTCCTCTCGAACACGATCGGCAGCTTCCGCATCACTCCCACCCTATGGCACGCAAGTACGACAACTCGCGCTGACTATTTTGCATGACCGGAAAAACATCTCCCCGCTGGGAGATGGCCATACAGGATGGAGCTTCATGAGCAAGGGAAAATGGTACTGGGTGGGCTGCTCGGCCCTGATCATGCTGGTTGCAGGCGAATACCTTTCGGGGTTGCTGACGCTCGCTTTTCTCAAGTTGAGCCCGGGTCAACTCCACTGGAATACCTATCTTGACTACGTGCGCGCACTGGATATCCCGCAGGTGCAGACTTATGCGGGCCGCATCAAGGCCGCTGGCGCCATCGGCTTCGGCCTGCCTGCAGTGCTCTGGCTGGTGATGTTGTATTTCGTGGCGCGGACGAAAAAACCGTCGATACACGGTGACGCGCGTTTCGCCAGGGCGGCCGACCTGAGCAAGCACGGCATGTTCAAGCGGACGGACAACGGCATCCTGGTCGGCAAGTTCAAGGGCAAGCTGGTCAGGTTGAGCGGGCAGCAGTTCGTGATACTGGCGGCGCCCACGCGTTCGGGCAAAGGCGTCGGCGTGGTCATTCCCAACCTGCTCGAATACCGCGAATCGGCGGTGGTGCTCGATATCAAGCAGGAGAACTACGAGCTGACCAGCGGCTGGCGCGCCAGCCAGGGACAAGAAGTCTACCTGTTCAATCCGTTCGCGGAGGATCGCCGCAGCCATCGCTGGAACCCGCTCAGCTATGTATCGAAGGACCCCGCCTTCCGGGTTTCGGACCTGATGAGCATCGCGGCGATGCTGTATCCGGACGGCGCGGACGAGCAGAAATTCTGGGTAAGCCAGGCGCGCAATGCGTTCATGGCCTTCACCCTGTTCCTGTTCGAGAAGTGGGACGACGACAGAGAAACATGGCGTGCCGCTGCAGCTGCGCATCAAGCCCACGCTCGGCGCCGTCTATCGACTTTCATCCGGCGACGGCTCGGATCTGAAGCAGGTCTATCAGCTGCTGGCGCAACAGCCCTTCCTCGAGCAGCAACGCCCAGTCCGCGTTTGCCAACCTGCTGTCGCAGGCAACGAGACATTCGCCTCGATTCTCGGCACATTCAAGGAGCCGTTGAACGCCTGGATCAACCCGGTGCTCGATGCGGCCACCAGCGATGACGATTTTCTGCTGACCGACGTGCGCAAGAAGAAGATGACCATCTACATCGGCATCCAGCCCAACAAGCTGGCGGAAAGCCGGCTGATCGTGAATCTTTTCTTCAGCCAGCTGATCAACCTCAACACCCGGGAGCTGCCGCAGACCAATCCGGCGCTGAAATACCAGTGCCTGCTGCTGATGGATGAATTCACCTCGATCGGCAAAGTCGAAATCATCGCGTCCGCGGTTTCCTACATGGCGGGCTACAACATGCGCCTGCTGCCGATCATCCAGAGCATGTCGCAGCTCGATGCCACCTACGGAAAGGACGTGTCGCGCACGCTGATCACCAACCATGCGCTGCAGATCGTGTTCGCGCCACGCGAACAACAGGACGCCAACGACTACTCCGACATGCTGGGCTACACCACCGTGCGCAAGGAAAACATCACGCGCGGACGCGAAAAAACCCGTCAGCCACTCGGAAGAACGGCGCGCCCTGATGCTTCCCCAGGAACTGAAGGCGATGGGGACGGAGAAGGAGGTCTTCCTGTACGAAGGCATTCCGCATCCGGTGATGTGCAGCAAGATCCGCTACTACAAGGACAAGTATTTCACCGCGCGGCTGTTGCCCAAGGTCGATATCCCCCGCCTCGACATCTAGCCATCGCGGAGCACGCATCTTCGGATGCGCACGGGTTCGGCGCTAGACTTGGCGGATGCTGCCACCCTCCCTCCTCGATACCCTGCGCACCCTTTTCGCGAACGATGCGCTCTCGACCGGCGAAGCGGAACGCATCGCCTACTCCTACGACAACTCGCGCCGCCACGCGCTGCCGGATGCGGTGGTGTTTCCCACCGAACACGCGCAGGTCGAGGCGCTGGTGCAGGCTTGCCGCGCGCACAAGGTGCCGGTGATCGCGCGCGGGCGCGGCACCAATACCACCGGCGCCACGGTGCCGGTGGAGGGCGGCGTGGTGGTGAGTTTCGAGCGGATGAACCGGATTCTGCGGATCGACCCGGACAACCGGCTGGCGGTGGTCGAGCCGGGCGTGTTGAACGGCGACCTGCAGCAGGCGCTGGCGCCGCTGGGTTTTTTCTGGCCGCCCGATCCGTCGTCGGCGCCGTGGTGCAGCATCGGCGGCAACCTGGCCTGCAATTCGGCCGGGCCGCGCACGGTGAAGTACGGCAGCCCGCGCGAGAACACGCTGGGCCTGCGCGCGGTGGCCGGCAATGGCGAGGGTTTCCGCTGCGGCACGTATACCAGCAAGGGCGCGACCGGTTACGACCTGACCCGCCTGCTGATCGGCTCGGAGGGCACGCTGGCGCTGATCACCGAAGCCACGCTGAAGCTGACGCCGAAGCCGTCGGCGCGTGCGCACCTTGCGCGCGACCTATAAGGATGTCGGCGCGGCGGCGCGGGCGGTGGCGCGGATCATGGCGCAGCCGGTGACGCCGTGCGCGCTGGAGTTCATCGACGACGTGGCGCTGCAGCTGGCGCATGCGCACGGCGGCGACAGCGTGCCGCTGGCCGGCGCGATGCTGATGATCGAGGTGGATGGCGAACCGGCGACGCTGGACGCCGCGGTCGACGGCGGTGGCGCTCGCGGCGCGCGGCGACGGGCTGGAGGAACTGCGCGTGGCCGCAGACGCGCGGAGGAAACCCGCGCGCTGTGGGCGGCGCGCAAGGCGCTGTCGCCGGCGCAGCGCACGATCTCGCCGAACAAGATCAACGAGGACGTGGTGGTGCCGGTCAGCCACCTGCCCGACCTGGTCGATGGCATCAAGCAGTTGTCGGCGACGCACGACGTGCTGATCGTCAGCTTCGGCCATGCCGGCAACGGCAACCTGCACGTGAACCTGCTGCCGCGCGACGACGCCGAGCGCGAGCGCGCGCAGGCCTGCCTGGCCGAGTTGTTTGCGCTGGTGATCTCGCTGGAAGGCACGCTGTCGGGCGAGCACGGCATCGGCATGGCCAAGCGCGAGTTCATGCCGCTGGCGCTGGAAGCTTCCACGCTGGCAGTTGATGCGCAACGTCAAGGCGGCGTTCGACCCGGACGGCATCCTCAATCCGGGGAAGTTGTTGCCGTGAGTGAAAGGGAACGCGGCGCAGCGAGCGGGAAAGCGATGGAGCACTTGCTGGTCGAGATCCGCGCCTGCCGGATCTGCGCGGCGCATCTGCCGCTGGGGCCGCGGCCGGTGCTGCAGGCGTCGGCGACGTCGCGGCTGCTGATCGTCAGCCAGGCGCCGGGGCGCAAGGTGCACGAGACCGGCATCCCGTTCAACGATGTCAGCGGCGACCGGCTGCGCGACTGGCTCGGCATCGACAAGACCACCTTCTACGATGCCAGCCGCATCGCGATCGTGCCGATGGGTTTCTGTTTTCCCGGCACCGGCCGCGGTGGCGACCTGCCGCCACGGCCGGAGTGCGCGCCGACCTGGCATCCGCGGCTGTTGCCGCTGCTGAAGCAGGTACGGCTGACCCTGGTGATCGGCCAGTACGCGCAGGCCGGCCTGCTCGGCGTGGCGCGCGGCACCCGGCTCACCGATACGGTGCAGGCGTGGCGCGAGCATCTCGCCCGCGGCTACCTGCCGCTGCCGCACCCGAGTCCGCGCAACCGGCTGTGGCTGGTGCGCAATCCGTGGTTCGAGACGGAGTTGCTGCCGGTGCTGCGCGAGCGGGTGGCCAGCGCACTGCACGCCGCCGGCTGAGTCGGGCGCTGCAGCGCGCCTTGCCGGTTCCCCGCGGCTTCCTCTAACCTGCCCGGATCAATCGGCCACGGGGCTTCCCGTGGCCTGCGTCAGGGGAAATGCATGCTGGATACCCGTCTGTGAACGTCAAGCTCCGCCTGGTGGCGATGAATTTCCTGCAGTTTTTCGTGTGGGGCGCGTGGCTGATCACCATCGGCGCGTACTGGTTCCAGTACCGGCATTGGTCCGGCGCGCAGTTCGGCGCGATCTTCTCGACCATGGGCATCGCCTCGCTGTTCATGCCGTCGCTGATGGGCGTGATCGCGGACAAGTGGCTCAACGCGGAAAAGCTCTACGGCCTGCTGCACATCGGCGGCGCCGTGGTGCTGTTCATCGTGCCCAGCATCGACAACCCGGGCACGCTGTTCTGGGTGATGCTGCTGAACATGATGTGCTACATGCCGACGATCTCGCTGGCGATCGCGGTGGCCTACAACGCGTTGAAGACGGACGGCGCGGACGTGGTGCTGGTGTTCCCGCCGATCCGCGTGTGGGGCACGGTCGGTTTCATCGCCGCGATGTGGACGGTGAGCCTGCTGCACCTGGAAACCTCCGGCGGCCAGTTCTACGTCGCCTCCGGCGCCTCGCTGCTGCTCGGGCTGTACGCGTTCACCCTGCCGAAGTGCCCGCCGCGCCTGCGCGGCCAGGCGCACACGTCGTGGCTGGATACGCTGGGGCTGACCTCGTTCGCGCTGTTCAAGAACGGCAAGATGGCGATCTTCTTCATCTTCGCGATGCTGCTGGGCGCGGCGCTGCAGCTGACCAACGCCTACGGCGACACCTTCCTGCACGACTTCGCCAACGTCGATGCGTACAAGGGCATGCTCGCGGTGCGCTACCCCGCGATCATCATGTCGATCTCGCAGATTTCCGAAACCCTGTTCATCCTGGCGATCCCGTTCTTCTTCAAGCGTTTCGGCATCAAGACGGTGATGCTGATCAGCATGGTCGCGTGGGTGCTGCGCTTCGGCCTGTTCGCCTACGGCGACCCGGGCCCGGGCCTGTGGATGATCGTGATGTCGTGCATCGTGTACGGCATGGCGTTCGACTTCTTCAACATCTCCGGCTCGCTGTTCGTCGAGGAGCAGAGCGACCCGGCGATCCGCGCCAGCGCGCAGGGCCTGTTCATGCTGATGACCAACGGCATCGGCGCGATCCTGGGCAGCTCGATCAGCGGCGTCGTCATCGACCTGTGGTTCACCGAGGCCGACGGCAGCAAGGACTGGCACGGCATCTGGATCACCTTCGCCGCTGTATTCGCTGGTGGTGGCGGTGCTGTTCGCGATTTTCTTCAAGCACAAACACGTGCGCCTGGTGCCGTCCGCCGTACACGGTTGATCGCCGGCGGCGTGCCCGGTCGACGACCGGCACGCCGCCCTCGCGCAGCGGCCCGCGGCCGGGCTTCCGCCGCCGGCAAGCATCCGCATCGATAACTGTCGTGACATTGGCTTTCGGCGCGCAGCCGGGCGACGATGGGACGCGCCCGCCGTGCGGGAACGGCCGGCGCATGCAGACGGGTTTCGGGGGATCCACCGTCTTTCAATGGCACAGTGCCGCGCGACCACGCCTGGTTGCGGTGGAGCAGCGAGCTTGGACTACTACTCGATCACCAGCGAGCAGCAGCCGCAGCATGGAACTGCACGTCAGCCCGTGGCCCGGCGCCAGCGTTCGTCCTTCCCGTCCGTCCGGCCGCCAGCGGTCGGCGGCACCGTGCACCCGGCGTGTCACGGCCGGGCACCGACGACGCCGGCGTGGCGACTTCCCCCGCTCTCCGCCAGTCACGCGAGCGCAGCCAGCGCCGGTGGCCACGGAGGCCGATCGTCCTTGAGGGCGCGGGGGAGCCGGGTTGCCGCGTGTCATTCGCGCTTCCGCTGGATCCCGCGACTTCGCGACACCACAACAAACGCGGTACCAGAGTCCATCAACGGGAGGGGAAAGGCATGATGATCAGCAATCAGCGCAGGCAACGGCTTGCGTTGTCCATCGTCGCGGCGTTCGCGGCGATCCAGGTAGCACCACTCAACGCACAGCAAGCGCCGGCCAGCACGGGCGGCGATGCCGGCACCACCAGCGAACCCACGACCCTGAGCGCGATCACCGTGCGCGCACAAAAGCGCGTGGAGTTGCTGCAGGACGTGCCGATCACCATGAGCACGCTGCCCGAACAGCTCCTGCTCGACACCGGCGTGCACAACGTCAAGGACCTGCAGGTGCTGGTGCCGGCGCTGATCGTGACCAGCACCACGTCCGAAACGCAGACCACCGCACGCATCCGCGGCGTCGGCACGGTCGGCGACAACCCCGGGCTGGAATCGTCGGTCGGCATCGTGATCGACGGCGTGCCGCGCTCGCGCAATGGCGTGGCGTTCGGCGACCTCGGCGAGATCGAGCAGGTCGAGGTGCTGAAGGGCCCGCAAGGCACCGTGTTCGGCAAGAACACCTCGGCCGGCCTGATCAACGTGATCACCAAGCGGCCCAGTTTCAAGGAAGAAGGCAACCTCGAATTCACCGCCGGCAACCATGCCGCGGTCGGCGTGGCCGGCTCGTACAGCAACGCGATCAGCCAGTACGCCGCGTTCCGCGTATTCGCGGTCGACCGCCAGCACGACGGCTACAACAAGGTGAACACCGGCGTCGGCCCGCGCACGGTCGATGGCGATGGCGACCAGAACTTCCACTCCGTGCGCGCGCAGCTGCTGATCACCCCGAGCAGCAACGTCGACATCAACATCATCGGCGACTACACCCAGCGCAACGAGAACTGCTGCGTCGGCATCACCACCACGCGCGGGCCGACCGCCGCCATCGTCAACGCGCTGGCCGGCGGCAAGGGCGTGGTCGCGCAGGCCGAGCCGTCGCAGCGACTGGCCTACAGCAACCGCGACACCACCCAGAAGATCACCGACAAGGGCATCTCGGCCGAGCTCAACTGGAACATGGCCGACATGACGCTGACCTCGATCACCGCGCTGCGCCGGTGGGACGCGATCGGCGGCGCCGACCTCGACTTCAGCGGCGCGGACATCTTCTACCGCGGCTACGGCGCCGGCGACAACGACGTGCGCTTCAAGACCTTCACCCAGGAATTGCGCCTGGCCGGCAGCAGCGACCGCTTCGACTGGATGGGCGGGCTGTACTACGACAACGAGAAGCTGGTGCGCACCGACACCATCACGCTCGGCGCGGCGTACGAGCCCTACCTGTCCACCGCGCTGCTGAATTCCATTGCCTCGTCGTTCCCGGCCGGGCTGGTCAACACCGCCGGCGCGGCAACCTTCCTGTCGCAGGCTACCGGCATGCCGTACGGCACGGCCCTGTCCGGCGTCGGCACGCACGACCGCTGGAACCAGGACGCGACCAGCACCGCGGCGTTCGGCAACGTCACCTTCCGCGCCACCGACGCGCTCGCGCTGACCGGCGGCCTGCGCTACACGCACGGGCAGAAGAACGTCGACTCGTTCTACAGCAACCCGAATGGCGGACGCGGCTGCGGCGCCGGCCTGGTCAACCCCGGCGGCGTCGGCGCGGCACTGGCGGCACGCGGCGTGCCGGGGCCGTACATCGCGGCGATCGTGCCGACCGTGATCGGCTACATGTGCCTGCCGTGGTCGAACACCCAGTTCAACGGTCGCACCACGCACCAGCAGCACGACGAGAACGAATGGTCCGGCACGCTGAAGGCCACCTACCGCTGGAGCGACAGCGTGATGGCCTACGCCTCGGCGGCGCGCGGCTACAAGGCGGGCGGTTTCAACCTCGACCGCGTGCAGTCGGGCAACGCACTCAGCAACGGCCCGGCCGGCATCTTCCCGGTCACCGACACCTCGTTCCCCGGTGAGTTCGTCGACAGCTTCGAACTGGGCAGCAAGACCAGCTGGCAGGGCGGCAACCTGCTGCTGAACGCGGCGCTGTTCCATGCGAAGTACACCAACTTCCAGCTCAACAGTTTCATCGGCACCAGCTACGTGGTGCGCGCGATTCCCGAGCTGAAGACGCAGGGCGTGGACATGGACCTGCTGTGGCAGACCCGGCTCGACGGGTTGTCGCTGCAGGCCGGCGCCACCTACACCGACGCCAAGTACGGCGACGATCCGCTGCCCGACGCGGCACTGGCCCTGCTGCCGGGCAGCACCGCCAGCTTTGCGCCGAAGTGGGCGCTCACCGGTGGCGTCACCTACCAGTGGAATTTCAACGCCAGCCTGATGGGCCGACTCAACGTCGGCGCCAAGCACAGCACCGCCTACAACACCGGCTCGGACCTCAGCCCGTTCAAGCTGCAGCCGGCCTACACGCTGGTCAACGCCCGGTTGACCGTCGGCGCCGTCAGCAAGCGCTGGCAGGTCGAGCTGTGGGGCAACAACCTGACCAACAAGACCTACATGCAGGTGGGCTTCGACGCGCCGATCCAGACCGGCTCGTACAACGCCTTCCTCGGCGCACCACGCACGTTTGGCCTGACTGTGCGCGGCTCGCTGTAACCGCCCTGCCCGGAAACCGCCAGCACGGCGGTTTCCGGGATTCACTACAATGGCCGGATGCGTATCGGCCCCTACCTGATCGACCCGCCGGTGGTGCTCGCCCCGATGGCGGGCGTCACCGACAAGCCGTTCCGCCTGCTGTGCAAACGGCTGGGCGCAGGGCTGGCCGTGTCGGAAATGACCAACGCCGACCCGCGGCTGTGGCATACGCGCAAATCGCTGCAGCGGATGGACCACGTCGGCGAACCCGAACCGGTCAGCGTGCAGATCGCCGGCTACGATCCGGCGATGCTGGCCGAGGCCGCGCGCTTCAACGTCGCCAACGGCGCGCAGCTCATCGACATCAACATGGGCTGCCCGGCGAAGAAGGTGTGCAACGTGTGGTCGGGCTCCGCCCTGCTGCAGGACGAGCCGCTGGTGGCGCGCATCGTCAAGGCCGTGGTCGACGCGGTCGAGGTGCCGGTAACGCTGAAGATCCGCACTGGCTGGGATCGGCAGAACCGAACGCGCTGAACATCGCGCGCATCGCCGAGGACAACGGCATCGCCGCGCTCGCCGTGCACGGCCGCACCCGCGCCGACAAATACGAAGGCGACGCCGAATACGACACCATCACCGCGGTGAAGGCCGCCGTGCGCATCCCGGTGCTGGCCAACGGCGACGTCAACACGCCGCAGCAGGCCCGCCACGTGCTCGACGTCACCGGCGCCGACGCGCTGATGATCGGCCGCGGCGCGCAGGGCCGGCCGTGGATCTTCCGCGAGATCGCCCACTACCTCGCCACCGGCGAACTGCTGCCCGAACCGGAACCGGCCGAAGTGGCCACGATCCTGCTCGGCCATCTCGAACAGCTCTACGCGTTCTACGGCGAACTGGCCGGCGTGCGCATCGCGCGCAAGCACCTGGGCTGGTACGCCAAGGATCGGCCGGAGAACGCGGCGTTCCGCCAGGTGGTCAACCGCGCGGAAACCGCCGGCGAACAGCTGCGGCTGACCCGCGACTATTTCGCCGCGCTGCAGGACGAGGCGCGCCTGGCAGCCTGAGCGAACGTCCCGCGGGAAATCGTCGGGCGCACTCCCCGCTGCCATGACGGAGGAGTACCGTGGCAAACAGCGGCGGCTCCTTCGGGTCTCCGGCCACGACGATGAACAGGACGGCCACAGGCGAATTTCCCTATATCCACGGGTTCTCCGCGGACGAGCAGTCGCGGCTGGTGCGGCAGGCCCGCATGTTCGAGACCAGCCTGTTCAATCACATCGACTACAGCGACGCGACCCGCCTGCTGGAGATCGGCTGCGGGGTCGGCGCACAGACCGAGATCCTGCTGCGACGGTTTCCGCAATTGCATGTCACCGGCATCGACCGCTCCGCCGCGCAACTGGCCGCCGCCGAACGCAACCTGGCCGAAACCACCTGGTGCGCGACCCGCTATACCCTGCAGCAGGCCGACGCCACGGATCTTCCCTTCGCCGAACGCAGTTTCGACGCCGCCTACCTGTGCTGGGTGCTGGAACACATGCCCAGCCCGGCGCGCGTACTCAGCGAGCTGCGCCGCGTACTCAGCCCCGGCGCCATCGTCTACGTCACCGAGGTGCTCAACTCTTCCTTCTTCCTCGATCCCTACTCGCCGAACCTGCTGCGCTACTGGATGGCCTTCAACGATTACCAGTACGACACCGGCGGCGACCCGTTCATCGGCGCCAAGCTGGGCAACCTGCTGCTGGCCGGCGGCTACCGCGACGTGCAGACGGAAGTGAAGAGCATCCATCTGGACAACCGCCGGCCGGCGCGACGCAAGCGCATGATCGAATTCTGGGAAGAGCTGCTGGTGTCCGCGGCCGAGCAGCTGATGCTGGCCGGGAAGGTCGATGCCGCCACGGTGGAAGGCATGCGCACGGAACTGCAGGCGGTCCGCAACGATCCCGATGCGGTGTTCTTCTTTGCGTTCGTGCAGGCCCGCGCCGGTCCCTACTGAGCCATGGGCGGGCCGTCCCCGTCCCAGGCCATGCCCGGCCGAGGGCCGCGGTCGCAGGCCGTAAAGCCGTCCAAACGGCTGAACATCCGCCTAACCCCCCGGCTCCCGGAATCCCCACGGGCTGCAAAACCGGAGGCGGGGATGTATGATGTCGCGACTTCATTTATCTTTCTATCCGCACGAAGGGATATAGACCGCGATGTCCAACTACCTGTTCACCTCCGAATCGGTCTCCGAAGGCCATCCGGACAAAGTCGCCGACCAGATCTCCGACGCCGTGCTCGACGCGATCATCGCGCAGGATCCAGCGCGCCCGCGTCGCCTGCGAAACCATGGTCAAGACCGGCGTGGCGATCGTCGCCGGCGAAATCACCACCAACGCGTGGATCGACCTGGAAGCGCTGACCCGCAAGGTCATCGTCGACATCGGCTACGACTCCAGCGACGTCGGCTTCGACGGCGCCACCTGCGGCGTGATCAACCTGATCGGCAAGCAGTCGCCGGACATCAACCAGGGCGTGGACCGCAAGAAGCCGGAAGAACAGGGCGCGGGCGACCAGGGCCTGATGTTCGGCTACGCCACCAACGAGACCGAAGGACTTCATGCCGGCGGCGATCTACTACTCGCACCGCCTGGTCGAGCAGCAGGCGAAGGTCCGCAAGCGGAAGAACTCGCCGCTGCCGTGGCTGCGCCCGGACGCCAAGAGCCAGGTCACCCTGCGCTACGAGAACGGCATGGCCGTCGGCGATCGACGCCGTGGTGCTGTCGACCCAGCACGATCCGGACGTGAAGCAGAAGGACCTGATCGAGGCCGTGCGCGAGACCATCCTCAAGCCGGTGCTGCCGGCCAAGCTGCTGCACAAGGGCACCAAGTTCCACATCAACCCGACCGGCAAGTTCGTCATCGGCGGCCCGGTGGGCGACTGCGGCCTGACCGGCCGCAAGATCATCGTCGACACCTACGGCGGCTGGGCCCGTCACGGTGGCGGCGCGTTCTCCGGCAAGGATCCGTCCAAGGTCGACCGTTCGGCCGCCTACGCGGCGCGTTACGTGGCGAAGAACATCGTCGCCGCCGGCATCGCCGACCGCTGCGAAGTGCAGGTGAGCTACGCGATCGGCGTGGCGCATCCGACCTCGATCTCGGTCACCACCTTCGGCACCGGCAAGATCAGCGACGAGAAGATCGAGAAGCTGATCCGCAAGCACTTCGACCTGCGCCCGTACGGCATCCTGCAGATGCTCGACCTGATCCACCCGATGTACCAGCAGACCGCCAGCTACGGCCACTTCGGCCGCACCCCGCACCAGATGAAGGGTCCGGACGGCAAGGCCTTCACCGCGTTCTCGTGGGAAAAGACCGACCGCGCCGAGGCGCTGCGCAAGGATGCGAAGCTGAAGTAAGCCGGCGCCGCACCCTGCAACGAAACGGGCCGCCCTGTGCGGCCCGTTTTGTTTTTCACCCGTCTTGCGAAGCGAGCTCCAGACGCAGCGATACCTGCCGCACCAGCTACAATGGGCGGATGTCTCTTATCCAATTGCAACACGTCGACTTCAGTATCGGCGGCCCGCTCCTGCTCGAACATGTCGATCTGTCGATCGAGGCGAACGAGCGTGTCTGCATCGTCGGTCGCAACGGCGAAGGCAAATCCACCCTGATGAAGCTGATCGCCGGCGAGCTGCATGCCGACGACGGCGAGGTGCGGGTGCAGAACGGCGTGGTGATCGCGCGGATGGCGCAGGAAGTGCCGCAAGGCACCGAAGGCAGCGTGTTCGACGTGGTCGCCGAGGGCCTGGGCGATCTCGGGCGCCTGCTGGCGCGCTACCACCACTTGCTGGCCGAGGGCGACTTCGACGCGCTGGGCGACGTGCAGCACCAGATCGAGGCGCAGCACGGCTGGGATCTGGACCGCCGCGTCAGCGACGTGCTGACCGAGCTGGAACTGCCCGGCGAGACCGACTTCGCCGCGCTGTCCGGCGGCATGAAGCGCCGCGTGCTGCTGGCGCAGGCGCTGGTGCGCAAGCCCGACGTGCTGCTGCTGGACGAGCCGACCAACCATCTCGACATCGAGGCGATCGGCTGGCTGGAAACCTTCCTCAAGCAGTTCGCCGGCAGCATCCTGTTCGTCACCCATGACCGCAGCTTCCTGCGCGCGCTGGCCACGCGCATCGTCGAGATCGACCGCGGCGCACTCACCGACTGGCCCGGCGACTACGACAACTACCTGCGCCGGCGCGAGGAACGCCTGCACGCCGAAGCGCAGGCGAACGCGCTGTTCGACAAGAAGCTGGCGCAGGAGGAAGTGTGGATCCGCCAGGGCATCAAGGCCCGGCGCACCCGCAACGAAGGCCGCGTGCGCGCGCTGAAGGCGCTGCGCAACGAGCGTGCCGAGCGGCGCAACCTGAGCGGCAACGTCAAGATGAATGCGGCGAACGCGCAGGCCTCCGGCAAGAAGGTGATCGACCTCAAGCATGTGCACCAGGCCTATGACGGGCGCGTGCTGATCGAGGATCTCTCCACCACGATCATGCGCGGCGACCGCATCGGCATCATCGGCCCCAACGGCGCCGGCAAGAGCACGCTGCTGAAGATCATGCTGGGCGAGCTGACCCCGCTGCGCGGCACGGCCGAGCTGGGCACCGGCATCCAGATCGCCTACTTCGACCAGCACCGCCTGCAGCTCAACGACCAGCTCAACGCGCTCGACAACGTGGCCGAAGGCCGCGAGTTCATCGAGCTCAACGGCCAGCGCAAGCACATCATCGGCTACCTGCAGGACTTCCTGTTCTCGCCCGACCGCGCGCGCGCGCCGATCACCCGCCTGTCCGGCGGCGAGCGCAACCGTCTGCTGCTGGCCAAGCTGTTCGCGCAGCCGTCGAACCTGCTGGTCATGGACGAACCGACCAACGATCTGGACGTCGAGACGCTGGAACTGCTGGAAGAATTGCTGACCGACTACCAGGGCACCTTGCTGCTGGTCTCGCACGATCGCGCCTTCCTCGACAACGTGGTGTCCAGCACGCTGGTGCTGGAAGGCGAAGGCCAGATCGGCGAGTACGTGGGTGGCTATACCGACTGGCTGCGCCAGCGGCCCACCGCGCGCAGCACCGCCTGCCACCGGCAAACCCGCCGCGCCGGCTCCGCACACCTGCGGCGCCCGTTGCGGCAAAGCGCAAGCGCAGCTTCAAGGAACAGCACGAGCTGGAACAGTTGCCCAAACGCATCGAGCAACTGGAAGGCGACATCGCCACGCGCACGGCGGCGATGAACGAGCCGGCCTTCTTCCAGCAGGACAGCGCCGCCATCGTCAAGGCGAACGAGGCGCTGGTGGCACTGCAGACCGAGCTGGATGTGGCCTACGCGCGCTGGGCGGCACTGGACGGCTGAACAAATCGCGCGTGATCATGGCAATCGTCCCGACCCGGGGCACTGACTTGGAGGTCATATGAAAGCCATGAACAAGCGTTGCCTGTACGCGTTGACCGCGGCTGCGGCATGGATCGTTCTGGTGCCAACCGCGTCTGCTTTCGACAAGGATCCGGTCGAAGCACTGAAGGAGAATGCGTCGGCACCGATTTCGTCCTTCTTCCTCAATGATCGTGGCGCGTCTTGGGAAGCTGTAGCGTCGAGATGGCTGCTGGTGCAGGACATATCCGGCAGAACCTGGTTGCTGAAAACGGGACGATGCCCTGGTCTGCCGAACGGAAAAGATCTCCTGATCACCACGAAAAGCAAATTCGTTCAAGCCGGAAAGGACGTGGTGAATCACCCAGGCCGACCCGATCGCTGCATGATCGAAGAGATCCGTACGGTATCCGCATTCAACAGGAAGGTCGGCGTTCCGGGCATGCTGCTGGTGGGCGAACGACCGAACCTGCCGCCGACAGCATTCTGACTCGTCAATCTTCGGCGGGTGATCGGGATGCCAGCCATTCCGTATTCCGCTGCCTTTGCGCCGCCCCATCATCGCTCCGACACGATGGCGGGGCGGCGTATCATTGTTGAATATCCACTGCTGGCAAACATCATGTACACGCTCTACTACGCCCCCGGTTCGGCCAACCTGCTGGTGCATCTGGCCTTGCTCGAGATCGGCGCGCCGCACACGCTGGAGCGGGTCGACATCGAGGCCGGCCAGCAGCGCAGTGCGGCCTATCTGGCGATCAATCCGAACGGCGTGGTGCCGACCCTGATGATCGATGGCGTGCCGCACGGCGAAGCCGCGGCACTCGCGATGCTGCTGACCGAGCGACATCCCGAAGCAGCGCTGGCGCCGGCCCCGGGCAGTGCCCAGCGCGCGGACTATCTGCAGTGGATGCTGTACCTCGCCAACAACCTGCAGCCCCTGTTCCGCCAGTGGTTCTACCCCGGCGACCACCTGCCGGAAGGCGCCGACACGGTCAAGCAGGCCGCTCGCGCCGGCATCGAGAAATGCTGGTCGCGCCTCGACGCCCACCTCGCCGCGCATGGCCCGCACCTGCTGGGCGAGCGTTTCAGCGTGGTCGATCTGTACGCGCTGATGCTCATGCGCTGGTCGCGCAACATGCCGAAGCCGGCGACGGCATGGCCGCAACTGGCCGCACTGGCCACGCGTCTGAAGGCGCGCCCGTCGTGGAAACAGGTGTGCGATGCCGAAGGCCTGGTCGAGTGGGCCTGAGCACATGAGCGACGCCCCGGGCACGAACGCCTGGGCCGTCTACCTGCTGGAATGCGCCGACGGCCGCGTCTACACCGGCATCGCGCGCGATCCCGAACAGCGCTACGCGAAACACCTGGCCGGCAAGGGCGCCCGTTTCACCCGTTCCAACCCGCCGCGGCAACTGCTGGGCTGGGTCTGGGTCGACAGCCACAGCGAAGCGCTGCGCCTGGAAATCGCCTGGAAACGGCTGCCGCGTGCCGCGCGCATCACGGCGCTGCACGAAAGCATGTCGCGCTGAGCTGGGCGCGGCACTCGCCCGAGGCCGATCCCGCCTGCCCTGATCGCGCGACATGGCCCGCATGGGCGTGTGCTAGCATCGTCCGGGAAGGGGAGTAGCTCCCAGTCGCTGTCGCCGTCAATACGAGCTTTTGCTCCGGTGCAGCAGCAAACCACCCGGTGGTTTGCGAGCAAGACCTTCGCCGTTCCACGGCGAAGGTGCGTCCATCAACGGATGCCTTTGCGGTCGTGGCCCTTGAGCCTTGCCAGAGCACCCGCATGCCACCGAAACCTCCATCCATGTCGTGAAGCGCGTCGATTTGACGATCCTGATCGGACAGCCGTCCGATGCGATCGCCCCCTGACCCTCTCCCGATCACGGTCGCCGGCGCTTTCACGCCGACGGCGAGACGATACGCCGCACTCCATCCACCCAAGAGATTCCCATGGAACTACTGGCCAATCCCGAAATCTGGATCGCCCTCGCCACGCTGACCGCACTCGAGCTGGTGCTTGGCATCGACAACATCATTTTCATCTCGATCCTCGCCGGCAAACTTCCGGCCGAGCAGCGGGACAAGGCGCGTCGTGTCGGCATCGTCCTGGCGGCGGTCACCCGCCTGGGGCTACTGATGGCGATCGCCTGGATCGTCGGACTGACCGCGCCGCTGTTCTCGCTGTTCGGCCATGCCTTTTCGTGGCGCGACCTGATCCTGATCGGCGGCGGCCTGTTCCTGATCGGCAAGGCCACGCACGAAATCCACCAGAAGCTCGAGGGCGCCACCGAGCAGGTGACGGTGGGCACGGCAGCGGCGACATTCGGCGGCGTGATCGCGCAGATCATGCTGCTCGACATCGTGTTCTCGCTCGACTCCATCATCACCGCGGTGGGCATGGTCGACGAGCGCTGGGTGATGGTCACCGCCATCCTCGCCTCGATCGGCTTCATGCTGGCGTTTGCGCGACCCATCGGCGAGTTCGTCGAGCGCCATCCCACGGTCAAGGTGCTCGCGTTGAGCTTCCTGATCATGATCGGCCTGGTGCTCATGGCGGACGGCTTCGGCCAGCACATCCCCAAGGGCTACATCTACGCCGCGATGGCCTTCTCGGTTTTCGTGGAGATGATCAACCTGTGGATTCGCCGGCGCGCAAAAAACCAGGTCGCGCCGGTGGCGCTGCACGAGAAGTACGTGGAAGGCGATGCCGGCTAGCCTGGCCGGAGTACCGTGCGGCGCGTCCGCGTGACGGCGCGCCGCACCCGACCGCCGCGCTCACCCGGCCGTCACGGGATGGCCCGGATTACTGCCCCGGCAGTTCCATCGGCAACCACAATTGCGCGATGACGCCTGGTGCGTCGTCGCGCGCGCTCAGGCCGACCCCACCTTCGTGCGCTTCGGCGATCTGCCGCGCCAGGACGAGGCCGATGCCGGAGCCGCCGGGCTTGGTGGTGAAGAACGGCACGAACAGGTTGTCGCTGCCGGCAGGCCGGGGCCGTCGTCGATGATCTCGATCAGCGCGCGCTCGCCTTCGGCACGCCAGCGCATGACGCACGCCGCCGCCGGTGGACAGCGCTCGCCTCGGCAGCGTTGCTGCAGCAGGTTGATCAGTGCCTGTTCGATCTGGTCGGGATCGGCCTGCACCGGCAGCGACGGGCCGGCCTCGACCTGCACCGCAATACGCTGCTCCAGTCGCGCCACTGCGCGGCACCAGCGCGGCCAGAATCGAGTTCGCGTTTCTGCGGCGGCGGCAGCGCGGCGAGCCGGCTGTAGCGCGGCCATGAAACGTGCCAGCGCTTCGGCGCGGTCTGCCGATCACCTGCAGACCGCCGCGCGCATCCTCGCGCCAGTCGTCCGGCAGCGGCTCGCGTCGCGATCAGGTGGCCAGGGTGCCGGCCAGCGAATGGATCGAGCGCCAGCGAATTGTTGAGCTCGTGACCGAGCACGCGCAGCAGGCGCTGCCAGGCCTGGCGTTCCTCTTCGCGCAGCGCGCGGCTGACGATCGCTGATGACGAGCAGATCGTGCGGCTGCGCCCTTCGTTGCGCAAGCGGCGCGTGGTGGACTTCCCAGCGTCCGCTGCCGCCGGGAAAGGCGTGCCTGATCGACCTGCGCACGTCGGCGACGCGAGCCAGCAGCGCGTCGAGACCGAGCTCGTCGGCGCGGCGGCCGAGCGAGCGCCGAGCGATCGCTGCGCAAGCAGGCGTTCGCGCGGCCGGATTGAGCAAGCTGCAGACGCGCATCGTGGTCGAACGCGAGCACCGCGATGTCGAGCGCCGCGAGCGATCTTGCCGAGCAGGCGCGCTGCATCCTCGAATTGCAGGCGCTGCTTCGCGCAGCCGGTCTGCGCCAGCGCGTTGACTTCGTAGACGACGTCGCCGATCGCATCGCCGCGCTGCGCGCGCGACGCCGCGCAGGCTGTAGTCGCCTTCGCGCAGCGCTTCGAGCAGGTTCGGCCAGCGTGTACAGCGGATACACCACGCGCCGTGCTGCCAGCGCGCGATCAACGCGCGTGGTCAGCAGCGACGGCGATCGCCAGCAGCCAACACAGCGCGCGCTCGGGTACGCCGGCGCAGCCAGCAGCACGACCGATGCCGAGCAGCGCCGGCAACGCCGCCAGGCAACTGCCCAGCAGCACGCGCCGTTCGAACGCAGGCAGGTCGGCCGCTGCGACGGGCGGAATCAGCCGGCATCGTCGGACGAAGCGATCGCGCAGACCGTACTTTTCCATGCCGCCGGTACAGCGACTGGCCGGCTGAGGCCGAGCAGCGTCGGCGGCGCGCTGGATGTTGCCGCCGGTGACGTTCCAGCGCGCTGCCGCACCAGCTGCTCCTCGGCCTGCTCGACCGTCATCGATCGTCGCAGCTAGCGCCGCGGCGCCGGACAGCGCAGTGCGTCGCCTCGGGTTCGAACGCTCAGCGCGGAGTCGTCTGACCAGGTCCTGCTCGGCCAGCAGCACGGCGCGCTCGATCACGTGCGACAGCTCGCGCACGTTGCCCGGCCACGCACGCCAGTCAGCGCGCGTCAGCGCCGACGGCGCGAACCGCAGACCGTCGACGCCGATAGCGCGCGGCGCTGCGTCGAGGAACGCTGCGCGCCAGCAGCAGCGATGTCGTCGTCGCGCTCGCGCAGCGGCGGCAGGCGGAGCTCGACCGTGTTGAGGCGGAACAGCAGATCCTTGCGGAAGCGCGCCGCGCGCGACTTCGGCGGCGAGATCCGCGTTGGTCGCCGAGATCAGCCGCACGTCGACCTTCAGCGTGCGCGACGAGCCGACGCGCTCGAGCTCGCCGTCCTCGAGCACGCGCAGCAGTTTCGGCTGCTGCGACGAGCGGCATGTTGCGCGATCTCGTCGAGGAACAGCGTGCCGCCGTCGGCCAGCTCGAAGCGGCCGATGCGATCGCTCTTCGCGTCGGTGAACGCGCCGCGCACGTGGCCGAACATCTCCGCCTCGAACACGTTCTCGGCGATGCCGCCCATGTTGACCTTGACCAGCGCCTTGCGCCGCGCGTCGCGAGCGCGCGTGCAGCGCCTGCGCGATCGACGCCCTTGCCGGTGCCGTTCTCGCCGAGGATCAGCACGTTCGCGTCGGTCGGCGCGACGCGCGTCGAGCTGCGCGAGCACGCGCCGCATCGCCGGCGACTCGGCGATGAACGCCTCGTCGTCGTCGCCGCGCAGGATCTCGTTCTCGCGCTTCCAGCGCGCCGCTTCGCCGCGCGACCTCGGCCAGCGCGAGCTGGTTGCGCATCACGCTCAGCAGGCGCTGGTTGTCCCACGGCTTCTCGATGAAATCGCCGGCGCCGTGGCGCATCGCCTCGACCGCGACGTCGATCGTTGCCCCACGCGGTCATCACGACGACCGGCAGCTCGGCATCGAGCTTCTTGAGCTCGTCGCAGCAGATCCAGGCCTTCGGCACCCGAGGTCGTGTCGCGCGTGTAGTTGAGGTCGATCAGCGCCGCGCCGAAGTCGCTGCTTGCGCACGCGCTTCGAGCGCGGCGCGCGGGCCGTCCACGCCGACGCATGGCGATGCCTTCGGCCTTGAACAGCAGGCGCAGCGCCTCGCGCACGTCGCGCTGGTCGTCGGCCAGCAGCACCGTGGGGTTCGATTCGCGCGTCATGTGCGTTCCGTCTTCCATGCAACCATCGCAGCATAGTAGGAGCCCGCTCGCGGGCGATGCTTTTGCTTTCTGTTCATTGGCATCAAGCCAGGAGCATCGCCCGCGTGCGGGCTCCTACTCGTAGCGCAGGGCAATCGCCGGATCGATGCGCAGCGCGCGCACCAGCGGCACCAGCGAGGCGAGGACGGTCACGCCCATCACCAGCAACAGCACCGGCACGAACACCTCCGGATCGTGTGGCTGCGTGTGCAGGTTCGGGTCGGCCAGCAGGGTCGACCACGGCAGCGCCAACGCGATGCCGATGGCCAAGCCAAGACCAAGCTGCCAGGCCAGTTGTCGCCCGACCGTACGCATGATCGCTCCGCTGCCGGCACCAATGGCGCGGCGAATGCCGATCTCCTGCGTTCGCTGGGCAACCGAGAACGCCAGCACGCCGTACAGGCCAGCGCCCGCCAGAAGCAAGGCGACCAGGCCCAATGCGCTGAACACATCAGTCAGCACGATGATGCCGATGCGCGTCATCGCCAGGGCCCGTGCCTGGGTATGTGCCGCGAAAACGGCAACGTCAGGATCCAGCGCATGCACGACTCGGCGCAAGCCGTTGCGCAAAGTCCGTTGCATCCGCATGCGTGCGCACCGCCAGGCCGACCGAATGCAAAGGCCCCTGCTCGGCAGCTTGGCTGAGCGGCATCAGCATGGCCGGCAGCGCTTCCTCCAGGCGACTGTCCAATTGCAAGGTCTGCACGATGCCGATCACGGTCGCCGTACGCGCGTAGGTCTTCCGGGATACAGGGTCAACGACTGCTGCAGTCCGTCGCCATCCGGCCACAACGCTTGCGCCATCCGCTGGTCGATCACGACCACCGGTGCCGTGTCCGCCTTGTCGCGCGCATCGAAGGTGCGGCCCTTCGAGCAGACGTACATCGTAGGTGTCGAGGAAATGGCCATCGACAACGCCCATCTGCACCCACGGCCAGCCATTCGCGGGCTCCGGCTGTCCCGGTCGGGAAACATGTTCATGGCTTCCCAGAACGGCGCCCGGAATGGTGTTGGAGGCGGCGGCATCGACCACCCCAGGTTCGTTGCGCAAGCTCGCCACCACATTGTCGATGAAACGGATGCGTTTGGCGCCATCAGCGTATGCCTTCGGCGGCAACGCCAAGCGTGCCGTCAGTACCTGTGCGGCATGGCCCGCGCCCACCGGCTGTTGCGAGAGCAATGAATCCAGTGCACGCACAAACGTCCCGGCGCCAACCAGCAAAATGACGGTCAGCGCGACTTCGGCCACCACGAGCCCCTTGGCCACACGCACGAAGCCGCCACCGGAACCCTTGCCACCATCGCGCAAGGTCGATCTGCATATCTGTTCGCGATGCACGCCATGCCGACACCAGACCGGCCAACGCCGTACTCAGCAATGCCATGCCCACGCCAAACACCAGCACGCTCCCATCGATGCCGAAACGCATCCACGCATCCGGTGACTTTCCATCGGCCACTATATCCCCACCAGCCAGCGGTTGCCGAAATGCACGATCGGCAAAGCCACCGCCAACGCCGCCACGCTCAACATGAGGCTCTCGACCAGCGCACCGACGAAAAGGCGCGCGCGGCCACAACCCAGCGCGCTGCGCAACGCCAGTTCGCGTTGCCGATTCAAGGTTTGCACCAGCTGCAGGTTGCCCACATTCACGCAAGCAAGGAGCAACACCAGCGCGCCAGCGCCGAAACATCAGCCAGACCCAACGGACGGTATCCTGATCCGTCATGGCGCGTATCAACGGTTGCATCACGATCTGCTGCTGCCGCCGCCACTCGGGAGACGCCCGTCGCAAGTGGGTGTCGAGCGCATCCAGTTGTTGCCGTGCCTGCGCCAGCCTCACCCCGGGCGCGAGCCTTGCCACCATGTAGACGTCCGAACGCATGCCTGCACCCAGTTGCAGCGGCATCCACAACTCGCTGGCATCGCGAAAGGTGAACGTGGCCGGCAATACACCGACGATCGTCGCCCACTGGCCGCTGACACGCACCTTGCGTCCGAGTACGCCGCGGTCGGCATGGAATTGGCGACGCCACAGGTTTTCGCCGATCAACACCACCACAGGTGCGCCCACCTTGTCATCGGCGGCCGCAAGCCCGCGTCCGAGAATCGGCTTGACGCCGAGCATGTGAAACATCGACGCCGTCAGCAGCGTACCGTCATAAAATCGCGCTCCGCTTCCCGTATCCAGCCCAAGGCCTGCCTGGACATAGGCTCCGACGGCATCCATGCCTTGCAAGTGATGCAGGCCGAGGTATTCGTCGGTGTCGATGTCACCGATGCCGTCGCCGTCGTCGTGCGCTTCGCCAATGGCCATCAGCCGGCCGGCCTGCGGAAACGGCAACGGCTGCAGCACCACCGTATTGATCAGACTGAACAGAAACAGCACCACGCCCAGGCCGACACCAAGCACGCCGACCGACAGCGCGGTGTAACCCGGCCGCTTCACCAGCCGTCGCCAGGTGTTGCGAAATTCGCGCACGATCATTCCCTACTCCCCACGCAACGCGCGCATCGGATGAACACGACCGGCACGCAGCGCCGGCAACAGGCAGGCCAGCAAGCCAGCTGCAGCGAGTACCGCGCAGACACCCAGCACGGCCAGCGGATCGAACGCGCTGGTTCGCCCAAGTAACAACATCAGCAATGCGGACAGCGGGCGCGAGATGCCCAGCGCGATACCCACGCCGATCACCAGGCCCACGACGACCTGGATGAGCCCACCGCGTAATACCAACTGCACCAGCTCGCGCCGGCCTTGCCCCCAGCGCCGCGCGTACGCCGAACTCGCGCTCGCGCGCGGCGACCGCCACTGCCATCACCGCGTACAGCCCCGCCGCCGCCAGCAATAGCGCCAGCGACGCCAGCAGGCCGATCAGCAGCAAACTCAGTCGCGCGTTCGCCGTGGTCTGTTGCACGATGCTGTGCATGCTGCGCAGATTGGCGATCGGTTGTTCCGGCGCGATCTCGGCAACGGCCTGGAGCACGCCTGAATTCCAGTCCAGCGGGTTGCCCTGACCACGCAAGACGAAGCGCAAGGGCTCCAGGTTGCGGAAGATCAGCATCATCGGATCGGGCACCTGCGCCAGTGGCACATACATCATCGGTTGCTTTGGCTGCAGTGGGCCTCGCTGATACGTCTCGCCCACCACTCCCACGATGCGCGTCGGCCAACCGGGACCGTCATCGGATTCCACTACCACCGTCCTGCCCACGGCATCACCGCCGTAATAGGCATCCGCCAGATCCTGACTGACGATGGCCACCCGTTCGCCACCCCGCACGTCCGCTCGCGTGAAGTCGCGCCCCTCGCGCAGGCGGATGCTGAACAGCGCGAAGAAGCCCGGTCCGACGCCGTGGTATTGCGACACGAACTGCTTGCCCTCGGGCGTACGCATCCCGCTTTGGAACTGTCCGTAAATGTCGCTGCTGGCAGGCAGGTTGGTGGTGACCGAAGCGTCGGTGACGCCAGGAATCGCCTGCAGGCGCGGCAACAGCCGTTGCGAGAGGCCTTGCATCGATGCGGCATCCGGGTAGTGGCCCTTCACTGGCGCCAGCTCGAAGGTAAGTACGTTGTCGCCGGTAAAGCCCAAGTGCAATTGCGAGGCATCGTAAAGCGCGCGCATGAATACGCCGGCCGCACATAGCAGGATCGCCGCCAGCGCCACCTGCGCCACCACCAGCACGCGCCCCAGCCGACCACTGCGTGCGCCGACGCCACTGCGCCCGCCTTCACGCAACTCGTCCACCGTTGTCGCGCTGCGGCTGCGCCACAAGGCAAGGACGGCGGCCAACAACGCGCCCAGCAGACCCACGGCGAATGCCAGCACCCACGCCGCCGCACCGACGTGCAGCTGGCCGCCCCACAGCCATTCAGCCGGAATGAAGCCCTGCAGCAAGGCCAGGCCCGAGATTGCCAGCAGCATGCCCAGCAGAGCCGCGCACCCACCCACCAGCACGCCCTCGCCCAGCGCCGGCAGCATCAAGCGCAACAGCGGCGCACCCAGCGCGTTGCGCACGGCGGCATCATGGTTGCGCGACAAGGTGCGCAGCAGCATCAGATTGGTCAAGTTGACCAGCGCGACCAGCAACACCAGCAGCGCACTGGCCATGAACAGCAGCAGCGTCGGGCGTGCCTCCTGTTGCACCGCCGATGCCAGGCTCTGGGCACCGAAGCGGGGGCGCTTCCAGTTGCCGCCCATGCCCATGTCCCGGTACATGGTGCGCTCGTGTGCATCAGCCTGTGCCGATACCGTTGCGATATCGATGCCATCGGCCAGCCGTGCAATCGCCACATGCCCGTTGTGCATGTAGTCCCGACTTGCCGCGGGCAGCGCCAGCGGCAATACCACGTCGCCGACACCCAGCACCGTATTGAAACCTGGCGGCAGCACGCCGACGATGGTGCGCGGTACACCCTCCACCTGCAGGCTGCGGCCGACGACGCCGGTATCGCCACCGTAACTGCGCTGCCAGTAGCCATGACCGAGCATCACCGCCTGCGGTCCGTTCGGGCGATCCTCCTCTGCACTGAAATTGCGTCCCAGCACCGGCTGCAGGCCCAGCGTGGGCAACAGCGCCCGGTCGACATAGATCACCGGTGTCTGCTCCGGCCTGCCCCCGCCGACGATGTTCGCCACGGAACCTCGGTGTGTCAGCCCCAGCGAAGCCGTGCCTTCGGGCGGACCAAGGTATTGGTATTCGTGCGGCGAGATGCCGCCCACTTGACCGTTGTCATGCAAGGCGCCCAGCACTACCAGCCGGGAAGCCTGGGGCACCGGCAACGGTCGCCATAGCGTGTTTTCGATCAGCGTGGCCACCGCCACGCTGGCACCGATGCCCAGCGCCAGCACGCCGGTCGCCAGCAACAGGAAGCCGGGGCGGCGCAGGCTGGCACGCCACGCACGCCAGATTTCGTCGAGCCAGATGTTCATGCGCGATGTCCCTTGGAGGCGATGGGCAAGCCGCGGTACACCTGTCTTCTTGATGCGGTGTCCATTCACTACTCCCCGCGCAAGGCGCGCATCGGTGGTACGCGGGCGGCGCGCAGCGCGGGGACCAGGCACGCGAGCAGGCCGGCCAGGGCCAGCACCGCGCACACGCCCGCCAACGCAAAGGGATCCAAGACGCTGCGGCCGATCTCCTCAAGCACGGCGCCCAGCACCTGTGACAGGGCGAGCGTGAGGCCCATACCCAGCAACATGCCCAGCGCGATCTGCGCGATGGCCCCGCGCAGCACCAGGCGAACCATGTCCAGCGACGGCGCGCCCAAGGCCATGCGCACGCCGAATTCGCGCGCGCGCGTGGCGACGGCGACGGTCATCACCGCATACATGCCGGCCGCGGCGAGCCCCAGCGCCACCACCGCGAACAGGCCGATCAGGAACAGGTCGCGGCGCGTGTCGCTGCTAGTCGCGCGTACGATGTCGTCCATCGTCGACACCGTGGCAATCGGCTGCTCCGGCGCAACGGCGGCGACGGCCGCATGAACGGCCTGGCGATAGCGGTTGGGGTCGCCCTGCACACGCAACGCGAAACGCAGCGGCTGGAAAGAGCGGAACACGTGCACGATGTGCTCGGGCATCTGCGCCAGGGGGAGATAGAGAAACCCGCGCTTCAAGCTGTCCAACGGACCGAACTGCCGCGTATCGCCGACCACGCCGATGATGCGTGCGGTTACCGGATGCATGGTCGGATCGTCGGCCATGGCCTTGCCGGCCGGGTACCCGCTGTAGTCGTTGACGACGATCTCCTTGCCTACGGCACGGCCGTCGTACTGCTGGTCGGCCAGCGTCTGGTTCACGATCGCGACCGGTTCGCCAGCGGCCACATCGGTCGCGCCGAAGGAACGTCCCTCGTGCACGGGAATGCGGAATACGGAAAAGAACTCGCTGCTGACGCCCCGGATCTGCGGGCTGGGATGCAGGTAGTCGCGTCCCGGGAGGTGGACGCCGCCCATGTTGAACTGCTGTTCGAAGCCGCCCGCGGGCAAACCATTGGTGACCGCGACGCGGTCCACGCCCGGCAAGGCGTGCAGGTTCTGTAGCAGTCGTTGCACCAGATCGCGGGTGGACGCACCGGCACTGCTGGTCCGCACGGGCGCCAGGTCGAAGGTGAGGATGTGATCGCTGGCAAAGCCCAGCGGCGTGCGCGCCGCGTCGTAGAGCGCATGCAGGAACAGGCCTGCTCCGCACATCAGGCAGGTCGCCAGAGCCATCTGCGCAATCACCAGCGCCCGGCCCAGGCGTCCGCTGCGGCGACTCGCACTGCGGCCGCCTTCGTGCAAGGCCTCCTGCACCGAGGCCCTGGCCAGTCCACGCCAGGCACCGAACACCGCGGCGGCGAGCGCGCCCGGCACGGCGATCGCCATCGCCAGCCATGCCACGGCCCGGGATATGTGCAGCGCCTGGCCGTGGGTCCACTCGGCCGGAACGTAGCCGCTGAACAGCGACAAGCCGATGACAGCCAAACCCAGGCCTGCGATGGCACCGCCAGCACCAACCAGCAGACCCTCCGCGCAGGCCGGCAACGCCAGGCGCCACGCCGGCGCGCCCAGCGCATGGCGCACGATCGCGTCGTGCCGACGCGACAGGGTGCGCAGCAGCATCAGGTTGCCCAGGTTGACCAGCGCGATCAGCAGCACGCACAAGGCGCTGGCCAGGAACAGCATCATCGATGGGCGCTGCTGCTGATGCAGCGCGGCCCTCAGCGGCACGCTGCCGAAGCGCACCTTGTCGAGGTAGTCGCGTTGCGGACCGGAAACATCGGCATAGAGCGCGCGCATGGCCGCGTCCACTTGGGCGTCCACCGCCGCGGCACCATCAGCCGAGGCAAGTCGCGCAATTGCAAAAAAGTCTTCACCGTCGTCGTAGGTATGCGGCCTCAGCGCCAACGGCAGCATGATGTCGCCCGCGCCGAACTGATCGAAATCGGCTGGCAACACGCCCACGATGGTGCGCGCGACGCCTTCGACCCGCAGGGTACGGCCGAGCACAGGCTGTGCTCCGTAACGGCGGCGCCAGAAGCCATCGGCGAGGATCACCGCCTTCGCGCCACCCGGGCGATCTTCCTGCGCCGAGAAATTGCGACCCAGCCGCATCCGCACACCGAGCACGGGGAGCAGGCCCCGATCGGCCAGGAACGCGTTTACCTGCTCCGGCTCACCGTCGCCGGCCACGTTCACAGCCTGCACGTCGCCCTTGATCAGGCCGATGGCCGTGATGCCGTGGATGGACTGCACGTGCTGGTACCGCTGGGGCGACATGATGCCTAACAGTTGCCCATCGCGTTGCGGCCCCAGCACGACCAGATGTTCGGGTGCGGCATAAGGCAGAGGCTGCAGCAGCACGTCGTCGATCAGCACGAACACGGCCGTGCTGGCACCGATGCCCAGCGCCAGCACGCCGGCTGCCAGCAGCAGGAAACCGGGCCGACGCAGGCTCGCGCGCCAGGCGCGCCAGATTTCGGCGAGCCAGACGTTCACGCGCCGACTTCCAGGCGCCCGCCGATCAGCGCATCCAGCCGCTGTTCGTCTTCGCGGCGCAGGCGGTCGAAGGTTTCCTCGTCGACCACGCGGCCGTCGAACATGCGGATCTTGCGCTGCGGCGAGTTCGGCGTAGCGGGCGTCGTGGGTGACCATGCAGATGGTGGCGCCGCCCTTGTGCAGTTCGTCGAGCAGGGCCATCACCGCTTCGCCGTTGCGCGAGTCGAGGTTGCCGGTCGGCTCGTCGGCGAGCAGGATCGCCGGCCGCCCGACCAGCGCGCGCGCCACCGCCACGCGCTGCTGCTGGCCGCCGGAGAGCTGCGCCGGGTAGTGCCGCATGCGGTGCGCCATGCCGACGCGCTCCAGCGCTTCGTGCACGCGCTCGCGCCGTTCGGCGGCGCCGATGCCGCTGCGATAGGTCAGCGGCAGTTCCACGTTCTCCTGCACGCTCAGATCGCCGATCAGGTTGAACGCCTGGAAGATGAAGCCGATCTCGGCATTGCGGATACGCGCGCGCTCGGCGGCGTTGATGCGCGGCCACGTCGTGCCCGTTCAGCACATAGCTGCCGGCGCTGGCGGTATCGAGCAGGCCGAGGATCGACAGCAGCGTGGTCTTGCCGCAACCGGACGGGCCGGAGATGGAGACGTATTCGCCGCGGCGGATGTCCAGGTGCACGTCGCTCAGCGCGTGGGTTTCCACCTCGTCGGTCTGGAACACCTTGCGGATGCCGCCGAGGGCGATGACGTTGGTCGGTTCGTTCATGCGGTTGTCCCTGTTCGGAGTCGTCCGGTGGATGCAACTGTAGGAGCGCACCTTGTGCGCGATGTTTTTTGGCGGCCATCAGCAAGAGCATCGCGCACAGGGCACGCTCCTGCAGGTGGTCGGCAGGGTTCAGCGCAGGCGCAGGCGGTCATATTTATCCCATTGGCTGGTGTCGGAAAGGACCACCCGATCGCCCGGCTGCAACCCTTGCAGCAGTTGCACGCGATCGACCGAGGTGGCGCCCACGCGCACCTTGATGCGGGTGGCGGTGTTGCCGGAAGCATCCAGGCGGAACAGGCCCACTTCGCTGTTCGCCTCGACCTGCGCGGGCCGGCCCAGCGACAGCACCTGGTCGAGTTTCGCGATGCGGATGCGGCCGTCCACCGACAGGTCCGGTCGTGCGCCGGCCGGCAGCGCGCCGGTCGGCGTCACGTCTACCTGCACGCTGCCGTCGACCACGGCCGGATCGATGCGGGTGACGCTGCCGGCGATCATGCCGTTATAGGTGTTCACCTGCACCGGCATGCCCAGCGCCACGTCCTTGGCCTGCACTTCCGGCACGCGCAACCGCGCGATCAGCACGTCGCCGCGCGCCACCCGCGCCAGGTCGGCGCCGGCGGCGACCTGCTGGCCTTCCTGCACGGCCACCTGTTGCAACGTGCCGGCGATGCCGGCGCGCACGTCCAGTGCTTCGGACTGGCGCTGGCGCAAGGTCAGGTTGCTGCGCTGCAGTTGCAGCTCGGCGCGCACCGCCGCCATCTGTGCGGCGATGCCGGCGCCGAAGGTCTGCACGCGCTGCTGCTCGACTTCGGTGCGATGTTGCAGCTGCTTCAGTGCGATCAGTTCCTGCTCGTACTGCACGCGCGGAATCAGATCCTTCGCCATCGCCTTCGCATCGGCATCGCTCTTCACCTTGGCCGAGGCGTAGTCGGCCTGGGCCTGGGCCTGCGAGGAACGCTCGTCCAGCAGCTGCGATTGCAGCTCTGCCTGCTTCGCGGCGACCCGTGCCTCGGCCGCGGCAACCTGCGCCTCGGCGTTGCGCAAGTCGTTCTCCACCTGCGGGCTGCTCAGGCGCAGCAGCACGGTATCGGCCTCCACATGGGTGCCCGGCCACACCTCGATCTTCGCTACCTGCGCGCTGGTCTGCGCTGCCAGCCAATGGATGTCGCGCGGCACCAGGGTGCCTGGCGCGCGCACCTCGCGCAGCATGTCGCCGCGCTGCACGGTATCGATCCATACGCTGGAGCGTTCCAGCGCAGGCAACGCCGGGCCGAGATTGGCCGCGCCGATGGCGAGTCCGGCCAGCAGCAGCACACCGGTGCCGATGGCGATTCGTTGGCGGCGGCGTTTGCGCTGGGCGGCGAGTGGGTTGGCGATATCCATGCGTCTGCCAGAGCAAGGCCCGTGCCACGCACGCAAACCGCTGCATCTCAAGCGCTTGCGGCAACCCGCGGTGGCGGCTTGCCGGCGGATTCCGGACAGTCGTGTCCGAACGCGTACAAGCCATGCACGGCTCCCGTCACACGGGGCGGATCAGCCGGTGTTCTGCAAGCCTTGCGAGACGCCGTTGACGCAGGCGACCAGCGCTTGCAGCAAGGCGTCGTCTTCGCCGTCGCCTTCGCGCCAGCGCTGCAGCAGATCCACCTGCAACAGGCTCATCGGATCGACATAGGGGTTGCGCAGGCGGATCGAGGCGGCCAGTCGCGGATCGCCCTGCAGCAGCGCGTCGCCGCCCTTGAGCTGCAGCAACCAGTGGCGGGTGCGTGCGAACTCGGCGCGGATCAGGCCGAAGAATTCGTCGTGCAGCGGGCCGGACAGTTTCGAGAACGCCTCGGCGATGTCCAGGTCGCACTTGGCCAGCACCATCTCCACGTCGTCCAGCAGGTTGCAGAAGAACGGCCAGTCGCGCGCCATCTCCGCCAGCGCCTGCTTCGCCGAACTGCTGCACGCCCTGCTCCAGCGCGCTGCCGAGGCCGTACCAGCCGGGCAGGATCGAGCGGCACTGGGTCCAGGCGAACACCCACGGGATCGCGCGCAGGTCCTGCACGCCGCGCATGCTGCGGCGGCTGGCCGGGCGCGAGCCCAGGGTCATCTGCTCGATCACGTCGATCGGCGTGGCGCTACGGAAGTAGTCGACGAAGCCGTCGCGCTCGACGAAGTCGCGATAGCTCTGCCGGCTGGTCGCCGACAGCGTGTCCATCAGCTCGCGCCAGCGTTCCTCGCGGGGCTCGATCTCGAGCGGACGCAGCGACGCGCGCAGCACTGCGCCTACGGTCTGCTCCAGGTTGCGCAAGGCCAGCGCGCGGATGCCGTACTTGCGATGGATCACCTCGCCCTGCTCGGTCACCCGCAGCACGCCGGCCACCGCACCGCGCGGCGAGGACATCAGCGCCGGCGTGATGCGCGCGCCGCCACGACTGGCCGAGCCGCCGCGGCCGTGGAAGAACGCGAGGTGGATACCGGCGGCATGCGCCACGTCCAGCAACTCCACCTGGGCGCGCTGCAGGCCCCAGCGCGAGGCCAGCGTGCCGCCGTCCTTGCCGCTGTCGGAATAGCCCAGCATCACCCACTGCTGGTCGTCGCGCGCGGCGAGGTGACGGCGATAGACCGGATCGTCGAGCAGCGCGCGCAGCGTGGCGGGCGCGTTCTTCAGGTCGTCGACGGTTTCGAACAGCGGCGCGATATTGAGCGGCACATGCTGCGCTTCGTCGACCAGCCCGCCACGCCGCGCCAGCGCCAGCACCGCCAGCACGTCGGCGGCCGAACGCGCCATGCTGATGATGTACAGGCCGATGGCGTCGTGGCCATGGCTGCGGCGGCTGTCGCGCAGGGTGGCGAACACCGCCTGCAGGGACTCGGCGTTCGCATCGGCGCTGTGCGCAAACGCGGCTTCGCCGCTGGCGTAGGGGCGCAGCCGGTCGGCGCGCGCGGTGCTGCCGCGGGTAACCCAGTCCGGATCGGCCAGCAGGGCCGCCAGCGCGTCGTCGTGCACGCGCGAATCCTGCCGCACGTCCAGCCGCGCCAGGTGGAAGCCGAAGCTGCGCACGCGGCACACCAGGCGTTCCACCGCGTAAGCGCCGGCGTGCACGCCGCGGTGCTGGAACAGGCTGTCGGCGACCAGCTGCAGGTCGTCCAGCAATTCGTCACCGGACGCATAGCCGTCCATAGATTGGTCGCCGGTCAGCGTGCAGCCGCGCGCCGACCAGCTGCAGCAGGCAGCGGTAAGGCATGTCGGCGTGGCGCGGACGGATCTGCGCCGCGGCCACGGGGAAGCGTGCGCGGTAATCCGCCAGCCGTGCGCGCAGCGCGCGCCGACGCGGCGACCCGGCTCTCGGTCTGGCTGAGCTGGCGCGCCAGCGTGGCCACGTCCTCCCGGTAACGCTCCAGCACCAGCGCGCGCTGCGAGTCGAGGCAGTCGGCGATGGTGTCGGCGCCCACGTTCGGGTTGCCGTCCATGTCGCCGCCGACCCAGCTGGCGAAGCGCAGCAGTCGCGGCAACTTGATCGCCACGCCGTAGGTTTCCTGCAGCGCCTGCGCCAGCGATTCGTACAACGCCGGCACGATCCGGTACAGCGGATTGGCCAGGTAGAAGTCGACGTGCTCGCGCTCGTCCTGCACGCTGGGCCGCACCGGCGAGGCCTCGGCGGTCTGCCAGCCGGCGGACAGCGCCATGTAGATGCGGTCGTCGTCTTCCTTGCGCTCCTGCGGCGTGCGCTGCGGATCGAAGCCGTCGATCAGCGAGCGCACGATCGCCTGCTCCTTCTCCAGCAGCGAGCGGCGCACCGCTTCGGTCGGGTGCGCGGTGAACACCGGCTCGATCCACAGCCGGTCGAGCCAGCCGACCAGTTCATCGGCGCCCACGCCTTCGGCCTTCAGCCGGCCCAGCACGTCGAGCAGCGACTCGGGCTGCGGGCGCTGCCTTCGCGCTGGTAGTCGCGGCGACGGCGGATGCGGTGCACCCGCTCGGCCGTGTTGACCGCCTGGAAATAGGTGGCGAACGCGCGCGCCAGCGCTTCGGCGTCGTGCGGCATCGAGACCGGCCAGCGAGGCGGCCAGGTCGCCCACCGTGGCGCCTTCGCGGCGCCGGCGGATCGCCGCGGTGCGCACCTGCTCGACCCGCTCGAAGAACGCCGTGCCGCCCTGCTCGGCCAGCATCCGCCCGACCATCGCGCCGAGCCGGCTGACGTCCTCGCGCAGCGGGCCGTCGGGCGGCAGGAACTCGGGTTCGCGGCTTGATTCCATGCGTGGCTCCGGGCTGGATGAACGGCCAGCCTAGCGAATTGCGGCAGCGGAGGCATCCGCCATCTTCTGCCGCTACAATAACCGGCTTGTACTGCCCGCCGAGGGGCGCTGCGACCGTTGTTGTGAATGAACTTCACAGGAACCGGCCAGGCTCGGCGCGGCACGTTCCACAACGGCGCCCGGTTGTTTTTACGCGAAGCGATTCGCAATAAACCGGAGATACGTATGAACGCCGTCACCAAAGAAAACGCCAGCCACGACTACAAGATCCGCGACCTGTCGCTTGCCGACTGGGGCCGCAAGGAGCTGGACATCGCCGAGCACGAGATGCCGGGCCTGATGTCGATCCGCAAGAAGCACGCCGCCGCGCAGCCGCTGAAGGGCGTGCGCGTGACCGGCTCGCTGCACATGACGATCCAGACCGCGGTGCTGATCGAGACGCTGAAGGACATCGGCGCCGACGTGCGCTGGGCCTCGTGCAACATCTTCTCGACCCAGGACCACGCCGCCGCCGCGATCGCCGCGACCGGCACGCCGGTGTTCGCCTGGAAGGGCGAGACGCTGGAGGAGTATTGGGACTGCACGATGGACGCGCTGAGCTTCCCCGACGGCAAGGGCGGCTTCCTCGGCCCGCAGCTGGTGGTCGACGACGGCGGCGACGTGACGCTGCTGATCCACAAGGGCTACGAGCTGGAGAACGGCTCGACGTGGGTCGACGAGAAGGCCGTCCTCGCACGAGGAACAGGTGATCAAGAACCTGCTCAAGCGCGTTGCCGTCGAGCGTCCGGGCTACTGGCACACCGTGGTGAAGGACTGGAAGGGCGTCTCCGAGGAGACCACCACCGGCGTGCACCGCCTGTACCAGCTGGCCGAGGCGAAGTCGCTGCTGATCCCCGCGATCAACGTCAACGACTCGGTCACCAAGAGCAAGTTCGACAACCTGTATGGCTGCCGCGAGTCGCTGGCCGATGGCCTGAAGCGCGCGATGGACGTGATGCTGGCCGGCAAGGTGGCCGTGGTCTGCGGCTACGGCGACGTCGGCAAGGGCTGCGCGCACTCGCTGCGTGCCTATGGCTCGCGTGTGGTCGTGACCGAGATCGATCCGATCAACGCGCTGCAGGCGGCGATGGAAGGCTTCGAGGTCAACACCGTCGAGAGCACGCTGGGCCGCGGCGACATCTACGTCACCACCACCGGCAACAAGGACGTGCTGACGCTCGAGCACCTGAAGTCGATGAAGGATCAGGCGATCGTCTGCAACATCGGCCACTTCGACAACGAGATCCAGGTCGACGCGCTGAACGCGATGGCCGGCGTCACCAAGCTCAACATCAAGCCGCAGGTGGACAAGTACACCTTCGCCGACGGTCGCGCGATCTTCCTGCTCGCCGAAGGCCGCCTGGTGAATCTCGGCTGCGCCACCGGCCATCCGAGCTTCGTGATGTCCAACTCGTTCTCCAACCAGACCCTGGCGCAGATCGACCTGTGGGCGAACAAGGACAAGTACGAGGCCAAGGTCTACATCCTGCCGAAGAAGCTCGACGAGGAAGTCGCGCGCCTGCACCTGGAGAAGATCGGCGTGAAGCTGACCACGCTCAGCGCCGACCCAGGCTGCGTACCTCGGCGTGCCGGTGGAAGGCCCGTACAAGCCGGATCACTACCGCTACTGAGCCGCTAGCGGATCATCGGTCGGTTGCAGCAGAACGGGCGCGCAAGGCGCCCGTTCTGCTATCGCCAGCTACCACCGGGCAGCGTGCACCGTGCGGCCTGCGCCGCGCCGGATCATACTTTCGTACCGATCCAACACGATCGAACCCACGGGAGACGGCATCGATGTCGCCAAAGCCAAGCAGCGCCGACCGGCGATTGTTCAGCCAGCTTCGCAGTGAAATGGATCGGATGACCGCGTCCGAACGGGTGATCGCGAACTTCCTGCTCACCAACCGGCAGGCGGTGCCGTTCGAGACCGCCAACTCGCTCGCCGCCAAGCTCGCCATCAGCGCCGCGACGGTGGGCCGGTTCTGCCGTCGCCTCGGCTACCGGAACTTCCGCGAGCTGAAGGCGGCTTTCAAGTTCGACGTGGCCGTCGCGCCATGGCCGATCGGCGAAGGCCTGCGCTCGATGCTGCAGACCGGCGGCGGCGAACCGGCGCTGCAACGCGACCTGGACCTGACCATCGCCGGCATCATCGAGGTCTACCGCCGCGCGGAAACGCGCGAATGGCAGGATATCGTCGCGCGTCTGGCGCACTGCTCGACACTGCACATCGTGGGATTCCAGACCGAGCGCGGGCTTGCGGCCCACTTCGCCAGTTTCCTGCAATACGTGCGCCCGCGGGTGCGGGTGGCCGATCTGGCTACCGGAAGCTTCTCGGAGGTGCTGCTCGACGGCACCGACAAGGATTGCGTCGTGATCGTGGAGACGCGCCGCTACTCGCGCCAGGCACAACTGCTCGCCCATCATTGCCGGCAACGCGGGCTGCCGCTGGTGATGATCACCGACAAGTATTGCCACTGGGCCAGCGAGTACACGCCGCACATCCTGGCATTGCCGACGGAAAGCGGGATCTTCTGGGGCACCACCGTTCCGATCCACGCGGCGCTGGCGCTGCTGGTCAACGGCGTGGTTCTCGCGCTCGGCGACCGCGTGGAGCAACGCCTGGCCCACGTCTCCGACCTCTACCAGGAATTCGTCGGCCACGTCGGGAAACCCGCGCGCAGGCAGCGCAAGAAGGGCAGCGACATCGAGCCTTGAGCACGCAGCGCACCGTCGGGCCGAGGCCCGACGCTTCTGCGGAACCATGATCGCCGCTCCCGTTCAGCGCGACCGCACGTAAACCACGTAGATGACCAGGCCGGCCGCGAAATAGCCGCCGACGATCGCCAGCGGCAGCACGTCGCCGCGCGTTGCGCGCAGCACCATGTCGATCAGCAGCGGCAAGCCCATCAGCGCGGCGAAGGCGATGCCGAGCGCCGGAATGACGCCGATCCACCAGCCACGCACGCGGATGCCGCCCAGCGGCACCCGGAACGATCGCACGCGATCGGGCTCGACCACGCGCAGGCGCATGACCGCCGCACAGACGATCGCGAACGCGACCGCGGTGCCGAGGCTGATCAGGTCGCCGAGCAGGCTGATCGGCAGGCACGCCGCTAGCAACGCCACGGCCACACCGGTATAGATGGTGCCGACCTGCGGCGTGCGCGTCCTGCCGTCGATCCGCGCGAACACCGCCGGCAGCATGCGATCGCGCGCCATCGCGTAGAAGATGCGGGTCTGGCCGTAGATTGACGTCAGCAGCACCGAAAGCAGGCCGATCACCGCGGCGGACTTGACTGCGATGCCGAACATCGGCAACTGCATCGCGTCGACCGCGACGGCGATCGGGTCGGCGACACCGAGCCGGGCGTAGGGCACGATGCCGGTCATCACCGCGGCAACGGCCATGTACAGCACGGTGCAGACCGCCAGCGTCATGAAGATGCCGATCGGCAGGTCGCGCTGGGGGTTGCGCGCCTCGGCTGCGCTCGTGGACACGGTCTCGAAGCCGACGTAGGCGAAGAAGATCGCCGAGGCGCCGCGCAGCACGCCGGGCCAGCCGAACTCGAAATCGCCCCGCGCCGGCGGCACGAACGGCGTGAGGTTGGCCGGGTCGATGAAGGCGATACCGACCAGCACGAAGGCGACCAGCGCAGCAATCTTGAGCAGCACGATGGCCGTGTTGAACGCGAACGACTGCGTCATCCCGCGCAACAGGACAGCCGTCACCACCAGGATCGCGCCGGCGGCGACGAGGTTGATGCCGCCGCCGAACTGCAGGCGGTTGGTGTCGCCATCGGTGCGGAAGTCGAGCATCGGCGTGGTGATCGACGCCGGCAGGTGCAGACCGAACTGGTCGAGCAACGCCACCGCGTAGCCGGCGAAGCCGACCGCGACGGCCGCCGCGGCAATGCCGTACTCGAGCAGCAGCAGCCAACCGGCGCACCACGCGGTGAAGCGGCCAAACGTGAGCAGCGCATACGAATAGCTCGAACCGGACAGCGGCATCGTGCCGGCAAGCTCGGCATAGCAGAACGCGGTGAACCCGCAGGCGATCGCCGCCACCACGAACGACAGTACCACCGCCGGCCCGGCATGGGTCGCCGCCGCGGTGCCAGTCATGACGAAGATGCCGGCGCCGATGACGCAGCCGACACCGATCATCGTCAACTGGAGCGGGCCGAGCGTGCGCGCCAGCCCCGCTTCGTCGTTATCCATTGATTGCAAGTTTTCTTTCATGGAGGTTACTATGATATAAATCATACATGCACGTCTAGAGGCCATATTGCATGCAGACCGAGGTTCGCCACGAACGCTGGGAGCTCGCCGCGCCATTCGTCATCGCGCACGAGACCTACCTGCATGCCGACGTCATCGTGGCAACGCTGTCGTGCGATGGCGCCGTCGGCCGCGGCGAATGCACGCCCACGGCGTTCTACGGCGAGAGCGTGGACGGCGTGATGGAGACCGTGCGCGAACTGCTCGCCCGCCTCGCCCGCGGCGAGTCCTGGGACCGCATCCACGATCGCGTACCCGCCGGCGCCGCACGCAACGCGATCGACTGCGCGTGCTGGGATCTGCGCGCGAAACTGGCGAAGCGGCGTGTCTGGGAACTGGCCGGAGTCCCCGCACCGGGCCAGGTGCGCACCGCACAGACCATCAGTGTGGGCGAAGCGGCGCAGCAGGCGGACAAGGCGCGCGCGATCGTCGTCACCGACGGCGATGGCGCCCTGATCAAGCTGAAGCTCGATGCGCACGACGTCGTCGCCCGCGTCGCGGCCGTGCGCGACGCCGCTCCGGCGGCGACCCTGGTCATCGACGCGAATGAATCCTGGGACCCGGTGTTGCTCGCCGGCGTCATGCCGGCGCTGCAGGCCGCGCATGTCGCGATGGTCGAGCAGCCGCTGCCCGTGGGCAAGGACGACGCGCTGGCGCGGATCGAACGCCGCGTGCCGGTCTGCGCCGATGAGTCGGCGCACGTCGGCGCCGACCTCGACGCGCTGCGCGGCCGCTACGACCTGGTCAACGTGAAGCTCGACAAGACCGGCGGCCTGACCGAGGCGCTGCGCATGGCCGCCCGCGCTCGTGCGCTGGGCTTCGGCCTGATGGTCGGCTGCATGGAGGGCACCTCGCTCGGCATGGCGCCTGCGATGCTGGTGACCGGCGCCGCGCGCTTCGTCGATCTCGACGGCCCGCTCCTGATCGGCCGCGACCGCGAGCCGGGCCTGCGCTACGAACGCGGCATCGTCTCACCGCCCAGCGCGGCGCTGTGGGGCTGAACCCCTTCCTTCATTCCCGAAACCCCGGAGAGCCCGTTCCATGACGTACCGAACCCTGCTTCCGCTGCTGTCGTCCGCGCTACTGTGCGCGCTGCTGGCCGGCCACGAGGCCGCGGCCGCCGACTTCGTCGTGCGCAACGCGGCCGTGGTCGACGGCACCGGCGCGCCGGCGCGGCACGTCGACGTGCGCGTCACCGGCGACCGCATCGCCGCGATCGGCAAGCTCGCGCCCGAACCCGGCGAACAGGTGGTCGACGCGCACGGCCTCGTCCTGGCCCCCGGCTTCATCGATACGCACAGCCACCACGACCGCGGCCTCGAGGCCAACCTCGACGCGCTGCCAGTGGTGAGCCAGGGCGTCACCACGATCGTCGTCGGCCAGGACGGCTTTTCCAGGGTGCCGATCACCGGCCTGTTCCGCCAGTACGGCGCCAGGCCGGCGGCGATCAACATCGCCTCGTACGTGGGCCACAACGCGCTGCGCGAGAAGGTGATGGGCGACGACGCCAGCCACGCAGCGACGCCGGCGCAGGTCCAGGCCATGAGCCGCCTGCTCGCCGCCGACATGAAGGCCGGCGCGCTGGGCCTGTCGACCGGGCTGGAATACGACTCGGGCCTCTATTCCGAACGCGCCGAGGTGGTCGCGCTCGCGCGCGCGGTCGCGCCCTACGGCGGCCGCTACATCAGCCACATGCGCAGCGAGGACCGCAAGGTCTGGGATGCGCTCGACGAACTGCTGACGATCGGCCGCGAGGAGAAGATCCCGGTGCAGGTCAGCCACGCCAAGCTGGCGATGACCGACTTGTGGGGCCAGGCCGACCGCTTCCTCGGCCTGCTCGACAAGGCGCGCGCCGACGGCGTCGACGCGACGCTGGACGTCTACCCCTACGACAGCTGGCACAGCGGGCTGATCGTGCTGTGGCCCGAGCGCGACTTCGGCAACCGCGCCACCGCCGAGTTCGTGCTCGGGCATCTCTCCCCCGCCGACGGCCTGCGCCTGTCGCGATTCGACCCCGACCCGAACCTCGTCGGCAAGAGCGTGGCCGAGGTCGCGCGCCTGCGCGGCATCGACGAGCCCGACGCGGTGATGGCCCTGCTCCGCGAATCGGAAGCCGCCCACGGCTCGGCGAGCGTCATCAGCCGCAGCATGGACGAGCGCGACATCGCGAAGTTCATCGCCTGGCCGCAGGCGAACATCTGCTCCGACGGCAGCCTCGACGGCCTGCATCCGCGCGGCTACGGCACGTTCCCCCGCGTGCTGCGCATGTACGTGCGCGAGCAGAAGACGCTGACGCTCGAACAGGCCGTGCACAAGATGACGTCGCTGGCGGCGCGGCACATGGGCTTCCGCGACCGCGGCGAGATCCGCGTCGGCGCGGCGGCCGACCTGGTCCTGTTCGATCCGCGCACTGTGGCCGACCGCGCCACCTACGAGAAGCCGCACGAGCTGTCCGTCGGCATCGCCCGCGTCTGGGTCAACGGCACGACGGTGTTCGAGGACGGCAAGGCCACCGGCGCCCATCCGGGCCAGATGTTGCGCCGCCAGGGGTCGCACTGACATGCGCATCCCCGGACCGTACCTGCTGTTCCTCGGCGACACCCCGCACCGGCTGGACGCGAAGACCGCCAGTGGCATCCTCGACTGGCGCCCCGAGCTGTGCGCCGGGCAATGCCGGCTCGGCGCCGGCACGGTCGACCTCGGCCTGCCGGACATGACGCCGGCCGCCGCCGTCGCGGCCGGCGTGCGCACGCTGGTAATCGGCGTCGCCACGTTCGGCGGCGCGATCGACGACGCGTGGGTCGGCACGCTGCTCGCCGCGATCCACGCCGGCCTCGACATCGCCAGCGGCATGCACGCCCGCCTCGGCGAGCACCCGGCGATCGCCGCGGCCGCACGCGAGGCCGGCGTGCGGCTGTTCGACGTGCGGCATGCCGACACCCGCTTCGACGTCGCCTCCGGGCGCAAGCGCAGCGGCCTCCGCCTGCTGACGATCGGCGTCGACTGCGCGGTGGGTAAGAAGTACGCCGCGCTCGCGATCCACCGCGCCCTCGCCCGGCGCGGCGTCGCCGCCGACTTCCGCGCCACCGGGCAGACCGGCATCCTCATCGCCGGCGGCGGCGTCGCGATCGACGCGGTCGTCTCCGACTTCGCCGCGGGCGCCGCCGAGACGCTGTCGCCCGACAACGCGCCCGGGCACTGGGACGTGATCGAAGGCCAGGGCTCGCTGTTCCACCCCGCCTACGCCGGCGTCAGCCTCGCCCTGCTGCACGGCTCGCAGCCCGACGCGCTGGTGCTCTGCCACGACGTGCGGCGCACGCACATCGACGGCTACCCGGACTATCCGCTGCCGACCCTCGCCGCCTGCATCGCCGCGAACGAACAGGCCGCGCGCCTGACCAACCGTGCCGCGCGCTGCGTCGCCATCGCGCTCAACACGCACGGCATGGGCGAGGTCGAGCGCGCGGACGCGCTCGCCCGCACGCGCGAGGAGACCGGCCTCGTCGTCTTCGATCCGATCGCGACCGGTGCGGACGCGGTCGCCGAAACACTGCTCGCCGGAACATGCGGGCTGCCGCAAGCAAGTCCACACACCCTGGGGGATATCGCATGAAACGCAAAACTCTGGCCCTGGTCACGGCGCTGGCCTGTTCCTGCAGCGCCGCCGCATGGGCGCAAGATCAGGACAACGCCGCAAACCCTGCCCACGCGCAGAAGCTCGAAGCCATCGAAGTCACCGGGTCGCGCATCCCGCGCGCGCAGGTCGAGGGGCCGGCGCCGGTGGTGACCATCTCGGCGCAGGACATCCAGCGCAACGGCTTCGCCACCGTCGAGGACATCATGACCTCGCTGACGCAGAACCTCGGCGCGCTCGACAACAACCAGTACACCGGCGGCTTCTCGGTCGGCGCGCAGGCGGTCGACCTGCGCGGCCTCGGGCCCAACCACACCCTGGTGCTGGTCAACGGGCGGCGCATCGCCGACTGGCCGCAGTCGTACGGCGGCGACAGCAACTTCACCGACATTTCCAGCATCCCCGCCTCGATGATCGACCGCGTCGAGATACTCAGCGGCAGCGCGTCGGCGATCTACGGGTCGGACGCGATCTCGGGCGTGATCAACTTCATCATGAAGCGCCACGCCGACGGCACCACCATCGATTACCGCGTGGGCGCCACCGAGCACGGCGGCGGCGGCTCGCAACGCCTGCAGATCTTCAGCGGCTGGGACAAGGGCGGCTTCAGTTCGGTGTTCGGCCTCGAGCTGGTCGACAAGAAACCGCTGTGGGCCTACCAGCGCAGCTTCACCGACTCGCGCCAGGACAGCCCGGCGGACCCGTCGAAGATCTACGCCAATCCGACCTGGGGCATCCTCGACGAGGACGAGAACTACATCGACCCCGGCGCGGCGACCTGCGCGGCGCTGGCCAGCTACGACAAGGGCACGACCATCCATGCCTACCGCAGGAACTGGGGCAGCTACTGCGGCAGCTACCACTCCACCGCCTACGGCACGCTGGAGAACAGCCGCAAGGCGGCGAACTTCTGGGGCTCGGCCAACTACCGGGTAAACGGCGGCCTCGAACTCTACCTCGACCTGATGGCCAGCACCTCGCATCAGGAAAGCTACTGGATGCCGCAGCGCTGGCGGAACTGCTACCCGCTCAACGGCGACTGCGCGCCCACGCCGTTCTACAACGCCGCCACCGGCCGGATCGAGCAATGGCAGCGCGAATACTTCACGCTCGAGGAAAACGGCGGCTTCAAGCCGGGCATGATCCGCAACATCGACAACGCGATGACCTTCAACGTGGGCGTCAAGGGCACGCTGGACGACGGCAGGTGGCACTACGACGCGACCTACGGCCACTCGCAGAACAAGCTCAAGCAGAAATGGCCGGCGCTGGTCGCCGCCAGGGCGCAGGCGCTGTATCTGGGGCCGTCGCTCGGCGTGGACCCGGACAGCGGCCTGCAGATCTACGACGCGCCGCATTCGCGCTTCTACACCCCACTCACGGTCGACGAGTTCCGCTCGATCACGCGCGACTCGGTCGACAACAACAAGAGCCGCGCCGACACCGTGTCGGCGACCGTCAACACCACGGAACTGTTCAACCTGCCGGCCGGCCCGGTCGGATTCGCCGCGGTGGCCGAGTACGGCACCCAGTATTTCGGCCTCAAGGCGGACCCGCTCTCGCTCGACGGCAGCTACTACGGCCTGCACAACACCAGCGCGGTCGGCTCGCGCAGCCATGCCGGCGCGGGCGCGGAGTTCAGCGCCCCGCTGTTCTCGATGCTGACGCTGACCGGCGCGGGCCGCTACGACCGCTACGAGTACGGCGCCAACTCGTCGAGCAAGTTCACCTACGCGGTGGGCCTGGAATTCCGCCCGCTGGAAAGCCTGCTGCTGCGCGGCTCCTACGGCACCGGCTTCCGCGCGCCGGACCTCTCCTACCTGTACGCGGGCCCGAGCGGCTCCAACTCCACCGGCACCGACTACTACCGCTGCCGCCGCGACGAACCGGGCGCCGCACCGGATTTCATCGACGACTGCACCTGGGGCTACATCGGCTACAACGGCCGCAGCCACGGCAGCACCGAGCTGGACAACGAGACCAGCAGGTCGTTCACCGGCGGAATCGTGTGGTCACCGGCGCGCGGCCTGGACTTCACCGTGGACTACTACAACATCCGCCTGGAGAACGAAGTCATCTACCAGGCCAGCGACCAGATCCTGCGCCAGGAGGCCGATTGCCGCCTGGGCAGCGCCATCGACGGCACGCCGGTCGACATCGACTCGGGGCTGTGCCAGCAGGTCGTCACCCAGGTCGTGCGCAACCCGGCGACCGCACCGATCAGCCCCGAGAAAATCACCTCCGTGCTGGTACTGCCGATCAATGCGGCCAGCGACCGCACGTCCGGCCTCGACTTCAAGGCGCACTACGCGTTCAACGCCGGGCGCTGGGGCGATTTCGGCCTCCATCTCGGCTACACCTACGTGATCGAGCACAAGATCCAGATGTTCGAGGGCGATCCGTTCGTCGACGAGCTGGCCGACCTCTACAACTACGTGATCCCGCGCGACAAGGCCAACTACTCCGTCAACTGGTCCAAGGGCGCGTTCTCGGCGACCCTGTACGGCGCCAGGCTGGGCGGCCTGCCGAACTACGTCGGCACGGAGCGCCTCGGCCCGACGTTCATGTACAACGCCTCGTTCGGCTACAAGTTCGACGAACGCACCAACCTCTCGTTCGTCGTCGACAACCTGTTCGACACCAAGCCCGCGCGCGACAGCACGTGGACCGGCTATCCCTACTACTCCCGGAACTGGTTCAACCCGGTGGGCCGCGCATATTTCCTCGAATTCAGCTACCGCTTCGGCGGCGAACGCTGACCCGGTGCGGCAACCCTCGCACCCTTCTTTCGAAAGCGGCCGCCGGGTCGCTTTCTTTTTGCGTTCCGCCCTCTTCCGCCAATCGGGGTAGATCGCGCGCTCGGCCTGCGCCCCGTCGAATCGTGGAAGCCTTGGGCCAGCCCCGGCCTTCGATTCATCGCTTCATCGCGACACAAAGATATATACTTGCCGGAACCCCTCACCAGGAACCCAGGCGATGCCGGCGATCAGCTTCGAATTCTTCCCGCCCAAGACCGACGAACAGCGCGCCCAGCTGGATCGCGCCGCACAGGTGCTGAAGGCGTACCAGCCGGAATACGCCTCGGTCACCTTCGGTGCGGGCGGGTCCACGCTGAGCTATACCAGCGACACGGTGGCGCGACTGCACGCGCAGCATGGGCTCAGGGTGGCGCCACACCTGTCGTGCATGGGCGGTACCCGGACGGAGATCGCCGAGCTGCTGGACGGCTACCGTGCGGCCGGCTACCGGCGCATCGTGGCGCTGCGTGGCGACATGCCTTCGGGCATGGCCACCGCCGGCGATTTCCGCTACGCCGCCGAACTGGTGACCTTCATCCGCGAGCATTGCGGCGGCCACTTCCACATCGAGGTGGCGGCGTATCCGGAAACCCATCCGCAGGCCGACGACGCGCTGCGCGACCTGCAGCATTTCAAGGCGAAGGTCGACGCCGGTGCGGACGGCGCGATCACCCAGTACTTCTTCAACCCCGATGCGTATTTCCGCTTCGTCGACGACGTGCGCAAGCTCGGCGTGAGCGTGCCGATCGTGCCGGGGATCATGCCGATCTCGAACTACAGCCAGCTCAAACGCTTCTCCGACATGTGCGGCGCGGAAATCCCGCGCTGGATCGCCAAACGCATGCAGGCACACGGCGACGATGCCGATGCGGTGCGCGCGCTCGGTGCCGAGGTGGTGGCGCAAATGTGTCGGCGCCTGCTCGACGGCGGTGCGCCCGGCCTGCACTTCTACACGCTGAACCGGGCGCGCGCGACGCAGGCGGTATTGCAGCAACTTTCCTGATCTGCGCGACAGGTATGCTGGTGTGATGTACCGGTTGGCCGCCCTGCTCTGCCTGATCCTGCTCACCTGTGCCGCGCCCGCCGCGGCGCAGACGGAAATCCATCGCTGCATCGGCGCGAACGGCGGCGCGGTGTTCACCGACCAGCCCTGCGCCGCGCTGCAAGCCACCCCGGTCAGTCCCGGCGCCCAGCCCGGCAATGCCACTGCCCCGCTGGTCGCGCCGCCGCCGATCCTGTGCGCTGCCAACCCAGGCGAATTGCGCCAGAGCGTGATCGACGCCTTTGCCAGTCGCGACGCCAACCGCCTGGCCGGCCTGATGCTGTGGAACGGCTACGGCCGCGGCGCGGCGATCGCGGACATCCGATCGCTGGCCGAGCTGATGAAGCAGCCGCTGCTGGACGCGGACATCCCGGACGGCAGCGCACCGGCGCAAGCCGCCGGCAGCGACGCCCCGTTCGCCAGCGACACCCCGCCCGTCCCGCCATCGGGCGGCAGCCAGCTGGTGTTGCACACCGCCGGCACCGACGGCAGCGGCGGCCCGCGGGAACTGCGTTTCGACATCGTGCGCCAGGCCGGCTGCCTGTGGTTGCGCAACGCGAATTGACGCCAGCCCGGCAACCAACAGTTATTATGGGCGGTCCCCATTGGAGAATCGACATGGCGCAGCAATACCCCGAGTGGATCTGGCAGAACGGCAGCATCAAGCCCTGGGCCGAAGCAACCACGCACGTGATGTCACATGCGCTGCACTACGGCTCGTCGGTATTCGAAGGTATCCGCAGCTACGCCACGCCCGACGGCGCCGCGATTTTCCGCCTTACCGACCACCTGAGCCGGCTGTACCAGTCGGCCAAGATCTACGACATGGCGCTGCCGTACTCGGCCGACGACCTGGCGGTGGCCTGCCGTGAAGTGATCCGCAAGAACGGCCTGGGCGCCGCCTACCTGCGCCCGGTCGCCTACCGTGGCCTGGGCGGTTTCGGCCTGTCCGCCGAAACCCCGATCGACGTCGCCGTAGCCGCCTGGCCGATGGGCCCCTACCTCGGGCCTGAGGCGCTGCAGAACGGTATCGACGCCTGCGTGTCGAGCTGGCAGCGTTTCGCGCCGAACACCATCCCGGCCGGCGCCAAGGCCGGCGGCAATTATCTTTCCGGCCAGCTGATCGCGCGTGAAGCGCGCCGCCTCGGCTTCGGCGAAGGCATCGCGCTGGCCTCCACCGGCCTGCTCAGCGAAGGCGCCGGCGAGAACCTGTTCCTGGTCTTCGACGGCGTGCTGCACACCACGCCGGCCAGTGCGTCGATCCTCGCCGGGATCACCCGCGACACGCTGAAAACGCTGGCCCGCGAAGACGGCATCGAGGTGGTCGAGCGCGACATCCCGCGCGAATACCTGTACCTCGCCGAGGAAGTGCTGATGTGCGGCACCGCCGCCGAAATCACCCCGATCCGCTCGGTCGACGGCAAGCAGGTCGGCACCGGCAAGGCCGGCCGCGTGACCCTGCGCCTGCAGGAACTGTTCTTCGGCCTGTTCGATGGCCGCACCCACGACAAGTGGGGCTGGCTGGAGCAGGTCTGAGCTGCGGCAGACTCACCAGGCGATCACGAAAAACGCCCCGCATGCGGGGCGTTTTTGCATCTGCCGTCGGCAACCCGCGCGCTGGCTAGAGTTCCCGCAGCGCGGTGGTCACCGGCAACCGTGCCGCGCGTACGGCAGGGAACAGGCCGCCGATGAAGCCGATCGCCAGCGCCCACTTCAGTCCGCTCCACAGCAGTGCCGGAGTCACGCTGAACTCGAAGCTGAGTTTGCCGACGGAACCGGCGGCGAGCGTGGAGGCGGTGTAGCCATTGAAGATCAGCCACGCCAGCGCGCCGCCGAGCAGGCCGCCAAGCAGCGCCAGCAGCATCGTCTCCAGCATGATCGCCACCACCACCGGCAAGCCGCGAAAACCGATCGCGCGCAGCGTGGCGATTTCGCGCGCGCGGGCGGCGACGGCGGCGAACATGCAGTTGAGTGCGCCGAAGATCGCACCGATCGCCATGATCGCGCCCACCGTGATGCCGATGGCCTTGATCATCTTCGAGGTGCCCTCGGACTGTTTGCTGAAGTAGTCGAGCGTGGTATCGACGTCGACCTTCAGGCGCGGGTCGGCTTCCAGCGAAGTCTTGAACGCGCCGAAGCCGTGCGGGTCGGCCAGTTTTACTGTCACCGAGTTGCGGCTGCCGCCGCGGCGGTAGGCATCCGAGACCACGTTCGCATCCGCCCACAGCTCCGAATCCAGCGCATCGCCCGAAGCAAACACGCCGACGACCGTCCACGCCTGGTTGCCCAGCTTGATCTCATGCCCGACATCGAGATCGGCAAACTCGCGCTGCGCGCCCTGCCCCACCATCAGTTCGTGCATGCCAGGCTCGAACTTGCGTCCGGCGACCAGCTTGACGCTCGGCCGCACCGCCCACGCGCCATCGCCGACGCCACGCAACTGCACGCTGCCCACGTCGTCCTCGGTGCCGCCCTCGAGCCGCAGGTTGGCGGCGACCACCAGCTCCGGCGAGGCGATCGGCTTGCCCTGCGCATCGCGGGCGATGCCGGCGACCTGCGGGATCACCACCACGCTGTCGCGCTCCAGCACCGACATCACTTCGGAGGCCGAGGCGCCGCGCATCACGATCGCGGTATCGGTGCTGCCGGTCTTGCGCAGGGTTTCACTGTAGCCCTCGCCCATCGCCAGCAACGCCACCAGCACGCCGACCACGCCGGCGATGCCGATCACGATCACCGAAGACGACCCCAGCCGCTGGCGCAGGGTACTGACTCCCACCGCCGTCACCGACGCGGCCTGACGCCCCTGCCGGGTCACCGCCATCCACGCGGCGAACAGCGCGGTGGCCGCCAGCACCAGCGGCAAGGTCAGCTTGACCCAGATCGCCATGGCCATGACCAGGATCACCAGCAGGCCCAGGCCGATCATGAAATTCTTGAACTTGTTCATGTGTGTTCCTCTAGCGGCCGGCCAGTGCATCGACGATATTCAGGCGCATCGCGCGCAGCGCCGGCAACACGCCGACGACCAGACCGATCAGCACCATCAGGCCGATACCCAGCGCCCAGTTGCTCGCCCCCACCGGCGGCAGCGACAGCCCGCTGTTGGCACCTACGACGGGGATCAGCACGGTGGCAATGCCCAGCCCCACCACGCCGCCGATCAGCAGCAGCAACACCGACTCCGCCAGCACCATGCACAGCACGCTGCGGCTGGAAAAGCCGATCGTCTTGAGCACCGCCAGCTCGGAGGTCCGTTCGCGCACCGCCTGCATCATCGTGTTGCCGGACAGCAGCATCAGGGTGAAGAACACCGCGCCCATGATCGAGCCCACGATCAGCCCGATGTCGGCCAGCTGCTTGATCCAGTTCGCGGTGGCGGCCTGCTCGGTCTGCGTGCGCGTTTCATGGTCGGAGTTGGCCGAGATCGCGTCGATCGCCTTGGCCACGCGATCGGCTTGATTCACGTCGGTGACGCGGCTGACGTACCAGCCCACCGAGCCCTGGTTGTACGGCGTGCTGTCGTCGAAATATTTCCAGTGCAGCAGGATCAGCTGGTTGAACATGCCGCCGCTGTTCTTGTCCTTCGGATGCATGATGCCGACGATGTCGAAGCTCCAGTTCTTGGTGCCGTCGCGGGTCGGGAAGATGGTCGATTGCAGTGGCAGCTTGTCGCCGACTTTCCACTGGTACTTCCTCGCCAGTTCCTCGCCGACCAGCACGCCGGTGCGGGTGTCGGCATACGCCTTGCGCTGCTCGGCACTCACTTCGATTTCCGGGAACAGGTCGAGGTAGTTCGGGCTCACCGCGAAGCTGAAGATCTGGTTGTGCGGATCCTGATAGGCACCGCCGAACCAGTTCGCATAGGCCACCGCCTTGATCCCCGCCACCTTGCCGATCGGCAGTTCCAGCGAGGATGGCAAGGTCTGGATGAACGACAGTTTCGAGCCGGTCTGCAGACGCTCGGCGCCATTGGCGCTCTTGCCCGCCTGGTCGAACGAAGTGCGGACGGCATCGAGCATGCCGAACAGCAGGAACGCGGCAATGATCGACACCAGGGTGAGTATCGTGCGGGTCTTGCGCCGGAACAGCGCGGCCCAGATCAGGTGAAGATATTTCATCGTAATCTCCTCACGCCGTTGCCTGTTCGACCAACGTGCCCTTGTCCAGATGCAGGGTGTGGCTGGCGTATTCGGCAGCCTTCGGATCATGCGTGACCATCACGATGGTCTTGCCGTGCTCACGGTTGAGTTGCTGCAACAGGCCGAGCACGTCTTCGGCGGACTGGCGATCCAGGTCGCCGGTGGGCTCGTCGCAGACCAGCAGGGCGGGATCGGAGACGATCGCGCGGGCGATCGCCACGCGTTGCTGCTGGCCACCGGACAGTTCGCTCGGCTTGTGGCTGGCACGATCGGAAAGCCCCACCAACTGCAACGCGATCGCGGCGTTCTTCCTGCGCTGCGCGCCGGACAACTTGGTCAGCAGCAGCGGCAACTCCACGTTGCGCTGCGCCGACAGCATCGGCATCAGGTTGTAGAACTGGAAGATGAAGCCGACGTTCGACGCCCGCCACTTCGCCAGCGCGCCGCCGCCGAGCTGGTCGATGCGCTGGCCGCCGACGCTGATGCTGCCGGCGCTCGGCGCGTCGAGCCCGCCGATCAGGTTGAGCAAGGTGGTCTTGCCGGAACCGGACGGGCCCATCAGCGCCAGGAAGTCGCCTTCGGCAATGTCCAGGTTGACGTGATGCAGCACCTCGACTTTCTGCTTGCCTCGCTCATAGGTCTTGGCAAGATTCTGGATCTCGATCAACGTGGCCATGGCAACTCTCCGATGACGGCAAATTTCTGCGGAACCCACTGTGGGCGATGTTCTTTGCGGACGGCTGAAAAATATCGCCCGTGAGCGAGTTCCCGCACGGGATGAAACGAACTACGGCTGCTTCGTCTGGACGTCCGAACCATCTTTCAGCTCGGCCGGCGGCGACACCACCACGCTGTCGCCGGGCGTCACCCCTGCCGGCAGCAGGCGCCGTTCGCCATAGGTCTGCGCGGCGGGGCTCACCGTGCGCTGGTGCACCCGGTCGCCGTCGCGCACGAACACCACACTGCGGCCATCGCGCTGCACGATCGCCGAGGCCGGCACCAGCACGCCTTGCGGTACCTGGCTGACGGTTTTCGGCTTCTGCTCCAGGAACGACACCCGCGCACCCATGTCGGGCACCACGCGCGCATCCTTCTTCTCCAGCGCCACGCGCACCTTGATGGTGGCCTTGCCGCGATCGGCGGTGGGCACGATGGCGACCACATGGGCCGGGATCGTCCAGTCCGGATAAGCATCCAGCACGGCGTCGGCCGGCATGCCCGGCCGGATCCGGCCGATGTACGCCTCGTTGACGTCGACGTCGATTTCCAGCGAATCCATGTCGACGATGGTGCCCACGCCGGTGCGGGTGAAACCGCCGCCGGCGGACAGCGGCGAGATGATCTCGCCGACCTGCGCGTCCTTGGTGGTGACCACGCCGCTGAACGGTGCGCGCACCACGCAGTAATCGAAGTTCACCTGCGCCACCGCGGTCTGTGCGTCGGCGGCCTTGGCCTGTTGTTGCTGCGCCTTGAGCTGCGCACGCAGGCTGTCGGCCTGGGTACGCGCCTGCTCGGCACTCTGCTTCGATACCAATCCGCGCTCAGCCAGCGATTGCAGGCGCGTGGCGTCGAGCATGCTCTGCGTCAGTTGCGCCTGGAACTGCGCCACCTGCGCATGCGCCGAATCGGCCTGCGCCTTCGCCGCATCCAGGTAGGCCTTGTAACCGCTGTCGTCCAGCCGCGCCAGCACCTGGCCTGCGCTGACGTGGTCGCCTTCCTCGATCAGCACCGCAGTCAGCGTGCCGGTGATCTGCGCCGACACGGTGGCCCGCCGCCGCGCCGTGATGTATCCGGTCGCCTGCAGCACTGCGCCGCTCTCGCTGCCGGCACTTGGCGCCATCGCGGTGGCCGTCTGCACCGGCACCGCGTGGCGACCGAGCAACATCCAGCCGGCGCCGCCGAGCACGAGCAGCAGCACGACGACCGCCGCGACCACCCAGGGCCAGCGGCCCGGGCCACGGGCGTGGTCCTCGCGCTGATGGCGTTCGATGCGCAGCTCTTTCAGCAGTTCCGCGTTGTCCACTCGTGCTCCCGTCCGACCTTGCCGGTTACCTGATGAGTACAAGATTGACCGGTCGAGGGCAGCGCGATCAGGGTGCGGCATCAGCCATCGTCGATGACAGCTGTCATCCGTTCCGCGACACCCGCCATGCCGGCCGTGCCCGGGTTTGCTACGCTTGCAGGCATGACTTATATCATCGCCGCTCCCGCCGTGCCCAGCCTGCCGATACTCGGCTCCGACCAGCGTTTTCCGATCCGCCGGGTGTTCTGCATCGGTCGCAATTACGCCGACCACGCCAGCGAAATGGGGGCAACAGTGGATCCGCAGCAACCGATGTTTTTCTGCAAGCCGGCCGACGCCGTGGTCAGCGATGGCGCCAACGTGCCTTATCCGCAGGCCACCGCCGACCTGCACCACGAAGTGGAAATGGTGGTGGCGCTGGCGGCCGGGGGCAGCAACATCGCGCCGGAGCGCGCGGCGGCGCTCATCTTCGGCTACGGCGTGGGGCTGGACCTGACCCGGCGTGACCTGCAGGCGCAGGCCAAGGCCAAGAGCCATCCGTGGGATGTGGCCAAGGCGTTCGACCATTCCGCTCCGGTTTCCGCGCTGCGTCCGGCCGCCGCGGCGGCACTGGATGCGCACAGCGTGTTGCGGCTGACCGTGAACGGCGAGTTGCGCCAGCAGAGCACGCTGGGCGAGATGGTGCACGGCGTGCCGCAGATCATCGCGGCGCTGTCCAGACTGTTCGAACTGAAGGCTGGCGACCTGATCTTCACGGGCACCCCGTCAGGCGTCGCTGCGCTGCAACGGGGGGACCGCTTCCATGCCGAGCTGGTCGGCGTCGCCGAGCTGGATGGCCGGATCGTCTGAATCGGGTCGCCCGAGCCACCGGCCGATTCACCCGACCTTCGTCCCGGCGCGCTAAAGTCGGCCCGCCATCCGGCGCAATCGAGGGAGTGACAGCATGAGCATGATCAGTGAATTCAAGGCTTTTGCCATGCGTGGCAATGTCATCGACCTGGCGGTCGGTGTGGTCATTGGTGGTGCGTTCGGCAAGATCGTCAGCTCGCTGGTCGATCAGATCATCATGCCGCCGATCGGCTGGCTCACCGGCGGCATCGACTTCAGTGAGCTGAAGTGGGTACTCAAGCCGGCCGACGTCAGCGACCCGGCGCACAAGGTGGCCGAGGTGGCGATCCAGTACGGCGCCTTCATCAACACGCTGATCCAGTTCCTGATCATCGCGTTCGCGATCTTCATGGTGATCAAGGGGATCAACAAGCTCAGCCGCAAACAGGAAGAAGCGCCTGCCGCGCCGCCGGCCGACGTGGCGCTGCTGACCGAGATCCGCGACCTGCTGAAGAACAAGCCATAGCTTCATGTAGGAGCGCACCTTCGTGCGCGATGCTCTTCGTTCCGATTCGCATCAGAGCATCGCGCACGAAGGTGCGCTCCTACAGATGTATGGCCACCCATGACTTCTGGCCTAAGCGGCGACCGGCCATCACGCCATAATCGGGGTTTCCCCTGCGGAGTTCCCCGATGCGCCGTCTTCCCCTCACTCTGCTCGCCGCCAGCCTGCTGCTGGCCAGCGGCATCGCCAGCGCCGCCAGCACCACGATTCCCGCCACGGCCGTAAAGACGGCCGAACAGTTGCGCGACAAGGCGTTGCACGACGACACCGCGTACAAGGTCACCGCGTCGCTGACTACCGAGGTCGGCGCGCGCATGGCCGGCAGCGAGGCGGACCGGCGTGCGCGTCGACTGGGCCGTGGCGAAGTTCAAGGAGCTCGGTTACGACAAGGTCTACACCGAGCCGGTGACGTACCCGCTGTGGGTGCGCCGCAGCGAGCACGCCGCGATCGTGGCGCCGTTCCCGCAGCCGCTGGTGCTGACCGCGCTGGGCTATTCGGCCGGCACGCCGAAGGGCGGGCTGACCGCCGAGGTGGTGAAGTTCGACACGCTGGATGCGCTGAAGGCGGCCGACCCGGCCAGCATCAAGGGCAAGATCGTCTACGTCGGCTACCGCATGGAGCGCGCGAAGGACGGCCACGGCTACGGCATGGGCTCGGCCGTGCGCACGACCGGCGCGGTGATCGCCCAGGCCAAGGGCGCCGCCGGCTACCTGCTGCGCTCGGCCGGCACCGACGCACAGCAGCGCGCCGCGCATACCGGCGTCACCGGCTTCCGCGACCCGGCCAAGGCGATCCCGGCCGCCGCACTGACCAATCCCGACGCCGACCAGCTCGAGCGCGTGCTGGCCTACGGCAAGCCGGTCACGCTGAAGCTCGATCTCGATTGCGGCGTAGTCGGCGAATACACCGGCGCCAACGTGATCGGCGAAATCACCGGCCGCAAGCATCCCGACCAGGTGGTGGCGATCGGCGGCCACCTCGATTCGTGGGACCTGGGCACCGGCGCGATCGACGACGGCGCCGGCGTGGCGATCGCGATGGCCGCCGGCAAGCTGATCCGCGACCTGCCGCAGCGGCCCGACCGCACGATCCGGGTGATCGCGTTCGCCAACGAGGAGATGGGCCTGTGGGGTGGCCGCGCCTATGCCGACAAGCACGGCGCCGAAGTGGCGAAGTTCCAGCTCGGCACCGAGTCCGACTTCGGCGCCGGCAAGATCTGGCGCATGAGCGCCAGCGTGAAGCCCGAGGCGCGCGATGCGATCGGCCAGATCGCCAGGGTGCTGGAGCCGGTCGGCGTGGCCTACGACGCCACGCGTCCCGGCGGCGGCGGTTCGGACCTGTCGCAGATGCACGCCAAGGGCATGGCCGCGCTGTCGCTGACCCAGGACGGCACGAAGTACTTCGACTGGCACCACACTCCGAACGACACGCTGGACAAGATCGATCCGGCCGAGCTGGCGCAGAACGTGGCGGTGTACGCGGCGTTCTCGTACATGGCCGCCCAGGCGAATGGTGACTTCGGCTCCGCGCCCGGCGCGTTCGCGCAGGACGGCGCCGGCGAGTGAGTGGATGATCTGCTCCTTCCCCGGCATCGCGGGGGAGGGAGCAGCTCACTACTTCGCGTAGTACTGCCCCGACGCCACCAACGGTTCGGGGATGCAGAACGTCTTCGGCCGCACGGCGATCGCGATCGGCACCAGCACTTCCTTCTCGACGCCGCCCACGCTCGCGCACGAGGCTTCCGGCGGCAGCTGGTAGTGGATGATGCGCACGGTGTATTGCGGGCAGACGTCCGAACAGGGATGCTCGGCAACCACCGGCACTCCGTTGTAGCGGCCTACATCCACCGTGGTATGCATCAGCGCAGCCTTGTCCCACGGCTGGCTGGCCCAGGCCTGCAACGCGGCGGCGTTCATCTGCGCAGGGGTGCCGGCGTTGGCGCAGGCAGCGACGCTGGCGACGGCGAGTACGGCGACGACCGATGTCAGGCTGCGCATGTTCGCTCCCTCGATGGTGGAGCAGCCAGCCTAATCGCGGCCAGCTGAACGCCGCAAGTCAGCGCGCCGGCAGTGTCCTGGCCGGGCGCTGGAAACGCTGCTGCAACTGATCCATGTAGATGTAGATCACGGGCGTCAGGTACAGCGTGAGGATCTGCGAGAAGATCAATCCGCCGACCACCGCCAGGCCGAGCGAACGCCGCACCTCGGCGCCGGCGCCGATGCCCAGGGCGATCGGCAAGGTACCGGCCATCGCCGCCATGCTGGTCATCATGATCGGGCGGAAGCGCACGCGGCAGGCGTCGAAGATCGCCTGGGCCGGCGGCATGCCTTCCTCGCGCTGCCGCTCCAGCGCGAAGTCGATCAGCATGATCGCGTTCTTCTTGACGATGCCGATCAGCATCACGATGCCGACGAAGGCGAACAGGTCCAGCGAAGCGTTGAAGATCACCAGGGTCAGCAGCGCGCCGACCGCCGCCGCCGGCAGGCCGGACAGGATCGTCAGCGGATGGATGAAGCTTTCGTACAGGATGCCCAGCACCAGGTAGATCACGAACACCGCCAGCAGCAACAGCATGCCCATGCCCTGCATGGATTCCTGGAACGCCTGCGCGGTGCCCTGCACGCTGCCGCTGATGGTCGCCGGCAGGCCCATCGTGTCCATCGCGCCGTTGATGCGGGTCACCGCGTCGCTGAGACTGACGCCCGGCGCCAGGTTGAACGACACCGTCACCGCCGGCAGCTGGCCCTGGTGGTTCACGGTCAGCGCCTGCGGCTCGCGGGCGAAACTGGCCACCGCGCTGAGCGGCACCAGGCTGCCGCTGTTGGAGGTGACGTACAGCTGCGACAGCACCGCCGGGTCGTCCTGCAGCTTGCGCTCGACCTGCAGGATCACCCAGTACTGGGTGGCCGAACCGTAGATGGTGGAAACCTGGTTCTCGCCGAAGCCGATGCCGAGCGCGGTCTGCACCTGCGCCATGGTCAGTCCCAGCGGCGCCAACTTGTCGCGATCGACCTTGACCGTGATCGATGGGCTGTTGAGGTCCAGGTCGTTGGTGACGTCCTCGAAACCCGGCAGTGCGGCAAACGCCTGGGTCACCTTGCCGCTCCATTCGTACAACTGGTCGAGGTTCACCGACTGCAGCGTGTACTGGTATTGCGCCTTGGATTGCCGCCCGCCGATCTGGATCGCCGGCGTGTTCTGGATATAGCTGCGGATGCCCGCCACCGTCGCCAGCTTCGGCCGCAATTCCTGGATGATGCCAGCCGGGTCGAGCTGGCGTTCGCTGGCCGGCTTCAGCAGCAGCAGGATCGAGCCGTTGTTGATCGTGCTGCGCCCGCCGCCGGCACCAATGGTGGACATGTAACCGGCGATGTTCGGGTCCTTCGCCACGATGTCGACCAGCCGCTGCTGGCGCGCCAGCATGCCCTCGAACGACACATCCTCCGGCCCTTCCGTGTTGACGCGCAGCTGGCCGTTGTCGCCGGCGGGGATGAAATCCTTCGGCGTCGCGTAGAACAGCAGCGCGGTGGCCAGCAGGCTCACGCCGAAGCCGGCCAGCACCAGGCGCGGACGGTCCATGCACCAGCGCAGGCTGTTCGCGTAGCCGCGCTGCACGGCGCTGAAACCGCGGTCGAAGCCGGCGATCAGCCAGTTTTTCTTCTCATGGTCGTGCGCCTTGACGAAACGGCTGCACAGCATCGGCGTCAGCGTGATCGCGACGACGCCGGAGATCAGGATCGCCACGCTGATCACCACCGCGAACTCGTGGAACAGCCGGCCCACGATGCCGCCCATGAACATCACCGGGATGAACACCGCGACCAGCGACAACGTCATCGAGAAGATGGTGAAGCCGACCTCTCTAGCGCCCTGCAACGCCGCCTCGTACGGCGGCACGCCCGCCTCCATGTGGCGCACGATGTTCTCCAGCATCACGATCGCGTCGTCCACCACGAAGCCGACCGCCAGGGTCAGCGCGAGCAGCGAGAGGTTGTCCAGGCTGTAGCCCAGCGCATACATCACTCCGAACGTGCCCAGCACCGAGATCGGCAGTGCCACCGCCGGGATCAGCGTGGCGGACAGGTTGCCGAGGAACAGGTAGATCACGAACACCACCAGCGCGCCGGCCAGCAGCAGGGTGAACTGCACGTCGTCGACCGACTCGCGGATCGACTGCGAGCGGTCGTACAGCGTGTCCAGCGTGATCGACGGCGGCAGCCCGGCGCGGAAGCCCGGCAGCACCGCCTTGATCCGGTCCACCGTGGCCACCGTGTTGGCGCCGGGCTGGCGCTGGATCGCCAGCACGATTGCCTGCTTGCCGTTGTACGAGCTGCTGCGCTGGTCGTTCTGCACGCTGTCGCGCGCCTGGCCGATGTCGCCCACGTGCACCGGCGCACCATTGCGGTACGCCACCACCACGTCGTTGTACGCCGCCGCCCGCAGCAACTGGCCGTCGCTGCGGATCGGCAACTGCTGGCGCGAGCCGTACAGCGAACCGGTGGACTGGTTGACGTTGGCGTCGGCGATCGCGCTCTGCACCTGGTCGATGCCGATGCCGGCAGCGGCCAGCCGGTCGGGATCCACGCTGATCCGCACCGCGTATTTCTGCGAGCCGTACACGTTCACCTGGGCCACGCCGTCGATCATCGACAGCTGCTGCGCCAGTTCGGTTTCCGCATACTCGTCTGACCTGGGTCAGCGGCAGCGTGGTCGAGCCCATCGCCAGGAACAGGATCGGCGCGTCGGCCGGGTTGACCTTGCGAAACGTGGGCGGCGTGGTCATTTCCCTCGGCAACTGGCGCAGCGCCGAGGAAATCGCCGACTGCACGTCCTGCGCCGCCGCGTCGATGTTGCGATCCAGTCCGAAGGTGAGCGTGATCGAGGTGGAGCCGAGCGCGCTGGTCGAGCTCATCGAGCTGATCCCGGCGATGGTCGAAAGCTGGCCTTCCAGCGGCGTAGCCACTGCCGACGCCATCGTCTCCGGCGAGGCACCGGGCAGGCTGGCGCCGATGCTGATGGTGGGGAAGTCCACGTTTGGCAGCTCGTTCACCGGCAGCTGCGGATAGGCCACGATGCCGAACACCAGCAGCGCCGTCATCAGCAGCGTGGTCATCACGGGGCGGCGGATGCAGAGCTCCGGGATATTCATCGGATCAACCCGGCCGGGCGACGGCGGCGCTGCCATCGACCAACAGCATCTGACCTTCGGTCACCACTTTCTCGCCGACCTTCAGGCCCTTGTCGATCACGGTGCGCCCGGCACTGGTCGCGCCGGTGGTGACATAGCGCTGTTGCACCTTGCCGTCGGCGCCAAGCACGAACACGAAACTGCCGCTGCTGGAACTCTGCAGCGCATGCACCGGCACGCTCACCACGTTGGCGAGCCGCGTGGTCGGCAAGACCACCTGCACGAACTGGCCGGGGGTGAGGCGATGCTCGGCGTTGTCGAAGCGCGCCTTCAGCACGATGGTGCCGGTGCTGGCGTCGACCGCGTTGTCGATGAATTCCAGCGTGCCGTCCAGCGGTGCCGCGCGGTCGCCGGAAACCGTCACCTGCACGGCGAGCGCGTCCTGCCGCTGCGCCGCGCGCACGGCCGGCAGGCTGTCTTCGGGGATGTTGAACGCCACACGCACCGGCTCGACCTGGTTGAGCACCACGATGTCGGTGCTGTCGGCACTGACCTGCGCGCCCGGCCACACCAGCGGTGCGCCGGCAATGCCGTCGAACGGGGCGACGATACGCGCATAGTCGAGCTGGGTCTGCGCCAGTTCCTGTGCGGCCCGGTCGCTCTGCAGGGTGGCCCGGGCCACCGCGAGATTGGCCTGGTACAGATCGTAGTCCGCCTTCGAGACAAAGCCCTTGGCCAGCATGTCGGCATAACGCCGCTGGTCGGCCTGCGCCTTCTGCAGCAGCGCCTGGTCGCGCGCCACGTTGCCGCGCGCCTGGTCCAGTTGTGCCCGCAGCAGGCGCGGATCGATCTGCGCCAGCACGCTGCCCTTGCGCACCAGCGCGCCGGGCTCGAACGACAGCGATTCGAGCTGGCCGGACACGCGCGCACGCATGGTCACCGTCGACCACGCCTCGACCCGACCGACCAGTTTCAGCGACAGCTCGATGTCGCCCTGGCTCGCGCTAGCCACCTCGACCGGCACCGGTGCTGCCGCCCTGGCCGGCGTGGCAGCATTGCCGGGGCGGCGAGCGAAATGCATGGCCAGGCCGATCGCCAGCAGGACAGCCACCACGAGGACGATTTTTTTCCAGGACATGCGCGGGAGCTTCTCGATCTTCACACCAGGGGCACGGTGGCCACGGCGGGTCTTGCGTGGGGGGAAAACCGCGAGGCTGATGACGATGCATCAAACGGGTTACAACGTGTGTGGCGGGTTCGGGTTGACCCCTTCGACACGGCACTGCCCACTATGCCGCCAACCTCGACGCAATTGACCCTGACCCATGGCACTGTTCAGTGCCGCAACACGCGCGACTCAGGGCGCGCCGTCGCCGCCCTGGTCCAGCGCCTGCAGGTTGTCCTTGATCCGGCCGATCACCGCCAGCGCCTGCTGCAGTTCGTCGTGGCCAATGCCGTGAGTGGCATCCTTGCGCAAGCCGCGCGCGATGATCTCCATGTCGCCCACGATCACCCGCGCCTGCTCGGTGACGTACAGCCGCCAGGCGCGACGATCCTTCGGATCCGGCCGGCGCTCGACGAAACCGGCCGCCTGCAGCCGGTCGATCACCCGGCCCACCGCGATCGGCTCCATTTCCAGGAATTCGGCCAGCTCGGTTTGCCGCAGGCCCTCGCGGTGATACAACACCTTGGTCGCGCGCCACTGCGCGCGAGTCAGGCCGAACTTCACCGCGCGCCGATCGAAGTGCTTGCGAAACAGCAAAGTCACGTCGCTGAGCAGATAGCCAAAGGAAACGTCTTCCGTTTTCGCCATGATCCGTTGCCACCCCTTCGGGCCCGAATGCCCATCTGAAGCATAAGGTAAGCCACCGTCGCATGCCCATCCAGATCATCCACGCCGACATCACCCGGCTGCCGCTGGACGCGATCGTCAACGCGGCCAATCCCGGCCTGCTCGGCGGCGGCGGCGTGGACGGCGCGATCCACCGCGCCGCCGGGCCGGCCCTGTTGCGGGCCTGCCGCGCCCTGCCCGAATCCACGCCCGGCGTGCGTTGCCGCACCGGCGAGGCGCGCATCACGCCGGGCTTCGCACTGCCCGCGCGCCACGTGATCCACACGGTGGGACCGGTCTGGAACGGCGGCGCGCACGACGAGGCAGCGCTGCTGGAACGCTGCTACCGCCACTCGTTGCAACTGCTGCGCGAACACCGGCTGCGCACGATCGCCTTCCCGGCGATCAGCTGCGGCGTCTACGGTTACCCGGCCGCGGCGGCCGCCGCGGTGGCCGTCGCCACGCTGCGCGACGAACTGGTCGGCGACAGCGACATCGAGATCACCCTGTGCTGCTTCAGCGACAGCATGCGCGCGGTGTTCCAGCTGGCGCTGGATCAGTCCTTCGCCGCGAATGGGTAATACCGATACTGCCTGCCGGCTCAGTGCAGCTTGAACGGATACAGCGGCGCCAACCCGGATGCTTCCCCGGCGTCATCGCTCACGCGCCAGACGAAGCCCCGCTTGAACACGTCGACGAGGTTCGCGCCGATGTCGGGCGATGACGTGCCGGCGTAATGACGCTGCTGCAGCGCGGCGATCGCGGCGCGTTGCGGGGCGTCGTCCAGCGCCGCCGACAGCGCCCCCAAGTGCTGGATCGCCGGCCGTTCCGCGCGCGCCCAGGCCAGCAAGCTGCGCACTTGCGCCGCCGGATCGCCGCCGCGTGCGGCAGCGAGGAATGCCAGCTGGCACTGGCGGGCCGACGTGCGTACCGGCGCGCGCGCTGACGCTGTGCGCCGGCGCCGCCACAGCCACCACGCCAGCACACTGAGCAGCCACAGGCCCAGGCTGGCCAGGGCGATCCAGCGCCAGCGCGTGGATGTCGTTGCCGTGCCCGCGATGGGCGCCGCTGCCCGCGCCGGCTCGGTTGCAGCAGCCGGCGTACTGCTCGAAACGCCGATCGCGGGCATCACGGTGATGCTGTGCGCGGGGATCTGCGCCACTTCCATCTTGTCGGTCAGCACGTTCCACCACTTCAGCGTGGTGGCGGGAATGGTCAACGTGCCGGCACGATCCGGCACGATCGCGAACGACTGCTGGCGCCGGCCGACGATCCATTCGCCATCCTGGCGATTACCGGTGACCGGTTTGTCCGGGTACACCGTGGCGCCCTCCAGTGGCGGCAGGCTCAGTGCCGGCAGCGCTTCATAGGACAGGCCGGTGGCCTGCAGGTTCATGCTGAGGTTCAGTGGCTGGCCGACCCGTGGCGGCGCGTCCTGCGCCGTCGGCCACCCGTCCAGGCTCAGACTCAGCTGGCGTGCCGGCAACCACGCGCTGGCGCCCCAGTCGGCCGGCGCCGCGCGCACTTCGATGCTTCGCGCCGGTGCACGGGCACTGACCGGTATGGTGGCACCGAAGAAGCTGTCCGGGTCACGCGGGTCGGCGCCCTCGCCCTGGAAATCCACGGCGGGAATTTCGATGGTTCCCGCGCGCTGCGGAATCAGCGCATAGCGCAACTCCAGCACACGGTAAGCGCGGCCGCCCCGCTCGGCGTCGTAGTTCAGGCCCTTGCCGAGCTGGCTGATTTCCACGCCATCGACCTGCGGTGCCACCGGCGCATCGCCACCGATGCGGCTGGCGTAGAACAGCCGCAATACGTAGGTGATCTGCTGGCCGACGTAACCACGCGATGGCTCGACCTGCGACTCCATGAACACATCCGGCGTCGTGCTGGCCGCCGCGGTCGGATCAGGCGCCGTCACCGTCAGCTGCAGCGGCGTCGTGTGGCTGCCGGCCACGTCGAGCGCAGGAATCTGCAGCACGCCAACGTGACGCGGGCGCAGCGCCACGCCGAAAGTCAGCTCGGCACTGGCCTTGCCGTTGACCATGCTGAAGCTGCTGTTCTGCGAGCTGCCGAGGATCTGGAAATCCTGATTCAGTGCACGCAGGTCGGGCGCGGCAGCGCCGCTGGCGTTGCCGCTGACGCGCACATTCAAGGTGACCGTCTCGCCCAGTTGCACGCTGTTGCGATCGAGCGTGGCAGTCACGTCGGCGGCAGCGGCCAAGGCCGGCAGCGATGCCAGGATCATCAGCAAGCCTGTGCACAGGAGTCGTCGAAACATCACGGCTGTCCGTCCTCGTCCGGCGCGCCGCCATGGCGCTGCTGGTATTCCAGTTGAAATTTGCGCCGCAGCAGGGCGCCCGGATCATCCGGCACGCGCTGCAGCGCGTGGCGCAGGTCGGCCGGCAATTTCGCCTGCGGATCGTCCTTGGCCAGTGCGCCAAGTTCGTGCTCCGCCTTCCGCTCACCCGGCTTGGCCAGCGCCTGGTCCATCTGCTGTTTCAGTGCCTGTTGCGCCTGCTCCGCCTGCGCCTTCTGCTCGGCCTGTTGTTGCGCGGTCTGCGGCGGCGGCTGATCGCTGTCCTGCCCGGACTTGCCCTGCGGCGATTGATCCTTGCCGCTCGCCTCCTGTGCCTGCGATTTGCCGTCCTGACCGGACTGGTCCGCGGGTTGGGCATTGTCCTGCGCGGATGACTGGTCCTTCGCGCCCTGTTCGCCGCTCTTGCCCTGTTCGCCCGGCGACGACTGGTTCTTGTCGCCATCGTGGCCTTCATGTTCCTTCTGGTCCGACGGCTGCTGTTGTTGCTGCTGGCGCAACCAGTCCTCGACCGCCTGGCGATTCGCCTTGGCGTCGGCGTTGGCCGGATCGAGTTGCAACGCATGGTCGTACGCGGCGATCGCCCGCTGGTACTCGCCCTGCTTCGCCAGCGCGTTGCCGAGGTTGTACGCCGCATCGGTGCCGGGCGCCTGCGGCAACGCCTGTGCCGCGGCAGCGTAGTCGCCGGCACGGTAGGCTGCCGCACCACGCCAGGCCGGATCGCGCGCCAGTTGTTGCGCCTGCTTCGCGTCGCCGTCGCGCAATGCCTGCGCGGCTTGCTGGTCGGGACGCTGCCACAAATCCTTCCAGCTGGTTGCCTGTGCCGTGGCCGGCAGCAGCGGCAACACGATCAGCGGCACCAACAGCAACCAGCCGCGCCGGAACGCCAGCGCCGCCACCAGCAGCAACGGCAGCAGCAACCAGGCGCCGCGATCCTGCCATTCGTCGCCGACCTGCCCGTCCGCTCGCGTTGCCGCGGTGCTGCGCAACTGCGCGTGCAGCGCTTCGATGTCGTGTTGGTCGGCGCTCATCGCCTCGTAGCGGCCACCGCCGGCCGCGGCCAGTGCGCCCAGCGCGGCATCGTCGCGACGCGCCAGCACCAGGTTGCCTTGCGCATCGTGCAGGAATCCGCCATCGGCTTGCGGCACCGGGCCACCCTGTGGCGTGCCTACGCCAAGCACCGATACCCGCACGCCATCGGCGAGCGCCTTGCGTGCGGCCGCCTCGGCTGCCGCATCGGCCTGGTCGGTGATCAGCACCAGCGAACCGCCGCTGGCCTTGCCGTCATGGATCAGTGCCACGCCGCGCGCGATCGCGGCGGCCGCGTCGTCGCCATCCACCGGCATGGTGTCCGGCGCCATCGCGTCGAGCAGGTCATCGAGGCTGTTCGCGTCGGAGGTCAGTGGCGCCACCACGAATGCTTCGCCGGCGTAGCCGATCAAGGCCGTTGAGGCCATCACGGTTGCTGTGCAGCAGGTCGCGCGCCTTGTAGCGGGCGCGATCGAGCCGGCTCGGTGCGACGTCGCGCGCCAGCATGTGCTGCGACAGCGAGATCGCCACCACCTGCGCCGCACGACTCGCGTACAGCGGCTGTTCGACCCGGCTCCAGGTGGGACCTGCCATCGCCAGCGCGCACAGGCTCCAGCCGAACGCAAACAGCCATACCGGCAGGCTGCGGTTGCCGGCGCGACCACTCAGCAGATGCGGCAGCAAGTCGGCATCGACCAGCCGCGACAGCTCCAGCTGCGCCGCATTGCGACGCACGCCCAGCCAGCCCAGCAGCGGGAGCAGCAACAGCGCGAGCAACCACCACGGCCGCAGGAAATGAAACTGCTGCAGCATCTCGCTCATGCGGTCAGCTCCCGCACGCGGCCGAAGCGTCGCGGCACGATCACCAGCAGCAACAACACGACGGCGGCCAGCAGCGGCCAGCGGAACAGTTCATGTCGCGGGCGCAGCGCAGGGTCCGTGTTGCGGCATCGGCTCGAGCGCGTCGATCGCGCGATAGGCCTCGGCCAGCTCGCTGCTGTCGGTGGCGCGGAAGAATCGCCCGCCGCTCTGCGTGGCGATGTCGGTGAGCATGTCGGCATCCAGGTCGGCCGACGGATTGACCAACTGGCTGCCGAAGAAGCCGGGGATGCGCATCCGCGTGGCGCCGATGCCGATGGTGTAGATACGCACGCCGGACGCCTTCGCCGCGCGCGCCGCGTCGCGCGGCGCGATATTGCCGGCGTTGTTGACGCCGTCGGTGAGCAGCACCAGCACGCGCGCCTGCTCGGGCAGCGCGGACAGCCGCTTCACCGCCACCGCAATGGCATCGCCGATCGCCGTTTCGGTACCGGCCAGGCCAACCGCCGCGCCCTGCAACTGCGCGCGCACCGCGGAGAGATCGTAAGTCAGCGGCGTCACCAGGAACGCCTGGCTGCCGAACAGGATCAGGCCCATCTCATCACCGCTGCGGCGGCTGATGAAGTCGCCGGCAATCGCCTCGACCGCGCCGAAACGGCTGACGTCCTGCCCGGCCAGCTGCATGTCGCCGGTGCGCATGCTGCCGGACAGATCCACCGCCAGCATCAGCGCGCGACCGCTGCGCTGCTGCGCCTGCGGTGGGCCGACCCACTGCGGTCGCGCCGCAGCGGCCAGCAGGCACAACCAGGCCAGTCCCAGCAACCACGGCGTCGCACCGTGCGCACGACGGCCGGCGACCGTGGCCAGCTGCACGCCGGGTTGCGGCAGGTGCAAGGCCTGCCCCGGCGCCGCCGGACGCAGCCAGCGCCGCAGCAGCCACGGCAACGGCAGCAACACGATCACCCAGGGCCAGGCAAACTCAGGCATCGACGTGCTCCTCGGCCATCGGCTTCCAGTTGGCCGGCTTCGATGCCAACCGCCAACCACTGTCGCACCGCCGCGAGCGCCGCAACGTGGTCAAACGACGACGCGGGTCGATAGATGCGCTGCTCCAGCGCCAGCAACTGCTCCAGTGCAGCGGCATCGACCGGCACCCGCGCCAGCGTCTGCCGCCAGTGCATCGCCGCGTTGTCGCGTCGCGTGCGCATCGTGCCGTCGCGCCACCCGACGCAGCAGCTGATGCAGACCAGCGGCAAGCGCCATCGCGTCGCCATCACGTTGGTGCTGCTGTGCCAGCGCATCGAGCTCGCGCAGCACCAGCCGGCGCTGGCGCCATGCGCGACGCTGCCTGCGCCACCACCAGACACCCACCAGCAATAGCACAAGCAGCAACACGGCCAGCGCCCACCAACCCGGTGCGGGCGGCCACCACGACGGTTCCGGCGGCAGATGGATGTCGCGCAGGCTGGGCCCGGAGGGCACCGCCGCAGGTTGAGTGGACGACGGCATCATCGCACCGACCTGCGCACGCCGAGCAGACCACGGACTGCATCGAACGCATCGGCACTGGTGTCGATGCTGTTCCAGCGCAGGCCCAACGATTGCGCCAACTGGCCGAGCCGCTCCGGCCCGGCCCCCAGCGCGCGCTGGAACTCGCCGCGCTGGCGCTCCGACTGCAGCAGCACTTCACAGCGCTCGCCCGCGTGTTCCAGCGGATAACGTCCCGGTGGCGCCGGCGCCAGTTCCAGCGCATCGGCCACCACCAGCACGCTGACTCCGGCATGCTGGCCAAGATCGAGCAGGCGCTGGCGCGCCGCGGCGTCACAGCTGAAACCGTCGCTGACCAGCAGTACGCGGCTGGCGCCATGCATTACCCGGCTGGCCCGCGCCAATGCGTCGGACAGAGGCTCGAGTCGCCCGGATCGCAGCTTGCGCATCCCACCCGGCCAAGGCACCGCACACGGCCAGGGCGCCACGCGGGCCAGCCTGCGGTCGCAGCAATGGCTCCGCGTGGCCAAACGCCATCACGCCGACCCGCTCACCGGCACGCACCGCATACCAGGCGGCAGCCGCGGCCGCGCGCGCCGCCTGCACCGACTTGAAGCGCACACGCGTGCCGAAACGCATGCTCGCATGGGTGTCGAGCAGGATCAGCAGGCAGCCTTCGCGATCCTCCTGGAACAACTTGGTGTGCAGCTTGCCGCTGCGCGCGGTGAGTCGCCAGTCGAGCCGGCGTACGTCGTCACCGGCCTGGTAGACGCGCGATTCCGCGTAGTCCATGCCGCGGCCGTATAGACGGCTGGATTGCTGGCCGCTGCGCGCAGCGCGACTGAGCAAAGGCGCCATGCGTACGCGACCCACCCGCGCGCGCAGCGCGATCAGTTCGGCCAGCGAGACCTGGCTGCGGCCATCGCCATCGACATGTTGCGACACGGCGGCGGTCACGGCAGCGGCACGAGATCCAGCAGGCGGTCGATCACCTGGTCCGGGCGCACGCCTTCGGCCTCCGCTTCATAACTGAGCAGGACCCGGTGGCGCAGCACTTCATGCGCGATCGCGTGCACGTCTTCGGGCAGTACGTAATCGCGGCCGGCCAGCCACGCCATGCGCGCGTGCACAACGATCCAGCGCGATGGTGGCGCGCGGGCTGCCGCCCCAGGCGATCCAGCGCTTCAGTTCCGGCCCGTAGCGACCGGCATCGCGGCGTGGCCAGCACCAGTTGGGTCAGGTATTCCTCCAGCGCCGGCGCCATGTGCACCGCCATCGCCGCATCGCGCGCGGCGAACACGTCGCTCTGGCTGAGCAACGCCGGCGGCGCGGCGACGGGATGGGCACGGCGACTGGCCTGCTCGCGCGCCAGCTTGAGGATGGCCAACTCGGCGACCGCATCCGGATAGCCGATCGTCACGTGCATCAGGAAACGGTCGAGCTGGGCTTCCGGCAAAGTGAATGTGCCTTCCTGCTCGATCGGGTTCTGCGTCGCCATCACCATGAACAGCTCGGGCAGCTGCCAGGTGCTGCGACCGACGGTGATCTGCTGCTCGGCCATCGCCTCCAGCAGCGCCGACTGCACCTTGGCCGGTGCGCGATTGATCTCGTCGGCCAGGATGATGTTGTGGAACAGCGGGCCGCGCTCGAACTCGAAACTGCCCGATTGCGGGCGGAACACGTCGGTGCCGGTGAGGTCGGCCGGCAGCAGGTCGGGGGTGAACTGCACGCGGTGGAAGTCCGCCTCGATGCGCGCCGCCAGCGCCTTCACCGCGGTGGTCTTGGCCAGGCCCGGTGCGCCCTCGACCAGCAGATGGCCGTCGGCCAGCAAGGCCACCAGCAGGCAGTCGATCAGGTGCGGCTGGCCGATGATGCATTGCTGCAGGTCGTCGCGCAGTTGCACGAACGACTGCTGCAGACGGCTCGGCGTTGAAGTTTCGGGCATATCCATGAGCGGGTTCCGTTCTTGACGTGACAGCGGCGCGACCCGGGCGCCGCGGGGCCGGATGGCGTGCTACAGACCATCGGCAACGCAGGAAGTTTAACCGGCCTCCGCAGCTTGGCCGGCGCGCACAAAAAAAGAGGCGGCCGAAGCCGCCTCTTTCACTGCAATCCAGCGCGATTACTGCAACGTGTCGCTGAGGATGCGCGGCGTCACGAAGATCAGCAGTTCGGCCTTGGTGTTGGTCCGCGAGGTATTGCGGAACAGCGCGCCGATGCCGGGGATGTCGCCCAGGCCGGGCACCTTGGAGATCGTGTTGGACTTGTTGACCTCGTAAATGCCACCCAGCACCACGGTCTGCCCGTTGTCGACCAGCACCGAGGTGTTGATCTCGCGGGTGTCGATGGTGGGGATCTTGCCGCTTCCCGGCGCATCCACGTAACCGGCCAGCGCATCCTTCTTGACGTTGATCATCAGGTAGACGCGGTTGTCGGCGGTGATCGTCGGGGTCACCTTCAACTCCAGCACGGCGTCCTTGAACTGCACCGTGGCGGTGCCGCTGCCTGCACCACTGCCAGCGCTGTTCTGGAACGTGACGTAGCCGATTTCCTGGCCCTGGCGGATCACGGCTTCCTGCTGGTTCGCGGTGATCACGCGCGGGCTGGAGATCACCTCGCCACGACCTTCGGTCTGTGCAGCGGACAGTTCCAGGTCGATCGCGTAGTTGGCGCCGAGGATGGCCAGGCCGAAATTGCTGGTTGCGGCGCCGACCGGCAGGTTCACGTTGAGACCACTCGTGGTCACGTTGCCGCCACCGATGCCGGCAGTCAGGGCCGGGGTTGCCGTAGCCGAGTTCGGGAACTCGGTATTGTTGACCCGTCCACTGACGCCGAACTTGGCGCCCAGTTCGCGGGTGAAGTCGTCGGTGGCCACCACGATGCGCGATTCGATCAGCACCTGCTGCACCGGCTTGTCCAGCACCGCGATCAGGTCGCGCAGCTGCCTGATCTTCTCCGGCGTGTCGTTGAGCAGCAGAGTGTTGGTGCGTTCGTCGAACGACACGCTGCCGCGCGGCGACAGGAAGCCACGCTGGGTGTTGCCGCCGCTGGCACCGCCACCGCCCTGCTTGCTGCCGGTGGTCAGCAGCTTGGCGATATCCGCGGCCTTGCCATAACTGATCGGCACGTAGTCGGTGACCAGCTCGGCGGTGTCCTGCGCCTTCAGCTTGGCATCGGCCAGGTCCTGCTCGTACTTGGCCAGTTCGGCCTGCGGCGCGACCCACACGACGTTGCCGTTGCGGCGCTTGTCCAGGCTCTTCGCGCGCAGGATCACGTCCAGCGCCTGATCCCACGGCACGTTGACCAGCCGCAGGGTGACGCTGCCGCCGACGCTGTCGGAAGCGACCAGATTGAGACCCGGAAATATCGGCGATCAGCTGCAGCGCCGAGCGCACCGGAATATCCTGGAAGTTGAAGGTGACGCGCTTGCCGTCGTAGCTTGGCTCCTTGTCCAGCCTGGCCAGCTTCTCGTCCTTGGCGTCGGCTTTCTTGGGCGCCACTTCGACCACGTACTGGTCCGCAGTCTGGTAGGCCGAAGTCTCGACGTTGCCCTTGACCGCAATTTCCATGCGCGCGCCGCCGCCCATGCCGGCACGGGTGACGATGGACTGCACCGGCGTGGCGAAGTCCAGCGTATCCAGGCGCTGGGCGAGGTTGGCTGGCAGGTTGGCGTGGTCGATGGTGACCAGCACCTTGTCGCCCTTGCGGGTCATTTCGGCATTCGCGCCGCTGCCGCTGAAGTTGATCAGCACGCGGCCTTCGCCGTTCGGACCGCGGCGGAAGTCGATGTTGGAGATCGCCGGGCCGTTCGAGGAGGACGGCAGCGCCTTGGTCGGATCGATCGTGGCCGCCGTGGTCACGGACTGGTCCGTGCTGCCGTTGTTGACGGTCAGTACCAGGCTGTTGCCTTCGACGCGTGAGCGGTAGCTCGACTCGCGCATCAGCTCGACCACCACCCGGGTGCGACCACCGGCGGAGACTGCGGACACGCCGGAGGTCGAACCCTTGCCGATATCCAGGTGGCGCGAGGCTGCGTTGTCGGTATCGGCAAAGTCGACGGCGATACGCGGCGGATTGCCGGTGGTGAAGATTTTCGGCTGCGGCACCGGACCGCCGCCGAAGTCCATGCGCAACTCGACGCTGCCGCCTGGCAGTGCGTCGTAGCTGATGTTCTTCAGCGTGGTAGTTGGCCGCCATCGCAGCGCTGGCCCAGGTGGTGCCGGCGATCAGCAGGCCCATCAGCATGTAACGGCTTGCATGGCGCATGACACGGCCCCGGACGGATTGGATTTGGTTGGTCATTGCATCAGCCCCTGTATTTCCTATTTCGCGTCGAGCGCGATGCTGGCAGGACGTTCCATCCAGCCACCATTACCGTTGGATACCAGTTCGACCAGATCGATGTGGTCTTCGCTGATGGCCGTGATATGCCCGTAGTTCTGGCCCATGTATTCGTTGACATGGACGCGATGGATCACGCCACCCGGATCCTTGACCAGCACTTCCATGCCGGCACCGACACCGACCGTGCCGACCATTTTCAGGCTGTCCAGCGCAAACAGCTCCAGCGGCTGCTTGGCGCGGTTGGCATCGGGTCGCGGACCGCTGGTGGCGGCATCGCTCTGCAATTCGGCCGTGCTCGGACTGAACGGATCGCGCCGGTCCTGATCGTTGTACGTGAACGTCTCGAACGTCTTGATTACCGGCAGGGGCTGAATCGGCGCGCCCTTCTTGGCTTTTTCCTGCGCCACCCAGGTGCGCAGATCCGACATGCCGCGCGTGCAGCCGCTCAGCACCAGGGCGGTGCCCAGCATCAGCGCAAACCGTACGAGGTGGGCTGGCTTGATGACCATCGATTTGTTCATCGTTTCGCCCCCGCCGTCGTGTTGCCCTTGCCCGCCGCAGCTCTCTTCGTCATCCAGGTAACGGTAGGTCTTGACGGTGCCCTGCAGCACGAGTTGATCGCTTGAGCCGTTCTTCCTCGCCGGATTTCGGTGTCAGCGAAACATCATGCAAGGTCAGGATCACCACCCGCGGCAGCGAAGCCACGCCGCTGATGAACGTACCGAACTGGTGGTAGGTACCGGTGAAGCGCAGGGTGATCGGCTTTTCCGCGTAGAAGTCCTTCGGAGTTTCCGGGCCGGGCTGGAACAGCTCGCGTTTCCAGTCCTGCCGACTGCGCGGTCTGCGAGATGTCGATCAGCAATTCGGGCATCTCGGTCTTGCTGGGCAACTGGCGCAGCAACTGGCGCAGCATGTCCTGCATCTCGTCGAGTTGCTGCTGCAAGGCCTCCAGGTTGACCGACTTGGCCTGCTTGGCCGAGAACTCCTGCTTGAGCTGGTTCTCCTTGTTGGCCAGCGTGGTCAGGCTGTCCTGCTGGTCGCTGACGAAGAAATACCAACCGACCAGCAGCACGAAACCGAACAGCAGCACCGTGAAGAAGATCTTGATCGACTGCGGCCATCCGCCGACGTTGTTGCGGTCGAGGTTCTGGATATCACTGAAGAAACTCATGATCCGGCACCTCCCGTGGCCGCGGCCGCATTCACCGGCTTGGCTTCCGACGTGGGCGTCGCAGCGGCGGGTTTCGCCGGCGGAGCGACCGCGGCCTTCGCCGCATTACCGAGAGCCGCCGGAACCGCCGACACCGGAGCCGCACTGGAGCTCGCACCGGCCGGCTCGAGCAAGGTCTTGCCGGCATCGGACTCGTCGGTCTTGGGCCGGCTCAACGAGACGTTGAGACCAAACAAATACGGCATCCGGGTGGCGTTGTGCGTGTTTTCAGTCTTGCTCAAGTCGGCGTGACCCATCCATGGCGAAGACTCCACTTTGCGCATGTATTCGGCGACGCTGGCATTGGACTGCGCCACGCCATCGAGCGACATCGACTGGCCATTCTGCTTCAGACCGGTCAGTCGCGCGCTGGTGGGAATGGTTTTCACCAACTCGTCGAACAGGTGCACCATCTGCGAGCGGTCGGCCTGCAACTGTTCGATGATCTGTTTGCGTGCCAGCAGGTGCTCGCGCACTTTTTCCAGATCCTTGATCTTGGCGATGCGCACGTCGAGTTGCTTGATTTCGGTTTGCAGGTAAGCGTTGCGCTCGTTCTGGTTGTCGATGCGCTGATCCATCCAGAACACCCATAGCAGCAGCACGCCCAGCCCCACCACGAAGGCAGCGACCAGTTGCATGTAGAACTCGCGTTCGCGCTGCTTGCGCCGTTCGGCGCGCCACGGAAGTAGATTGACGTGTGCCATCAGTCGAAGCTCCTCAAGGCGAGGCCGACCGCAATCATCAATGCGGGGGCGTCCTGCGCCAGCGACTGTGCCTGTACCCGTGGCGACAACGACATGCGGGCCAGCGGATTGGCGACGACGCAGGGCACGCCGAGCTGCTCTTCCAGCATCGGACCAAGACCCTCGATCGAAGCACAGCCACCGGCCAGCACCACCTGGTCTACCTTGCTGTACTCGCTGCCTGCGAAGAAGAACTGCAGCAGGCGGCTGATCTGCTGGATCAGCGATTCCTTGAACGGTTCCAGCGCCTCGGTTTCATAGGACTCGGGCAGCCCGCCCTTGCGCTTGGCGCGACCGGCCTCCTCGTAGGACAGCCCGAAGCGGCGCATGATTTCGTCGGTGAGCTGCTTGCCGCCGAAGACCTGCTCGCGCGAGTAGATCGTGCGCTGGTTGCGCAGCACCGACAGCGTGGTCATGGTGGCGCCGATGTCGACCACCGCCACCAGCGCGTCGCGGCCGACGTTGAGCTGGTCGGCGATCATCGCGAAAGCGTTCTCCATCGCGAACGCCTCGACGTCGATCACCGCGGCGGTGAGCCCGCCCAGGTCCAGCGCAGCCACCCGCATGTCGACGTTCTCGGTGCGCGAGGCAGCCAGCAGCACGTTGTTCATGTCGGGATTGTCGCGGACCGGGCCGAGCACTTCGTAGTCGAGGCTGACTTCGTCGATCGGATAGGGGATGTACTGGTTCGCCTCGACCTGGATCTGGCCTTCCAGATCATCGTCGGAAAGATCGCCGGTCATCGGGATGATGCGGGTGATCACGGCCGATCCGGCCACCGCCGCCGATGCATGCTTGAGCTTGGAGCCCGAGCGTGCCAGCGCGCGACGGATCGCGTCACCCACCGCCTCGACCTCGACGATGTTCTTCTCGACCACGGCGTTGGGCGGCAACGGCTCGACCGCGTAATGCTCCACGCGATAACGACCGCCCGCCTGACTTAGCTGCAGCAGCTTGACGGCAGTCGAACTGATGTCGACACCAATCAGCGCCGGCTTCTTCGGTGTAAAGAGCCCCACGGTGCTTCCCCCTTGCCGCTGACGCCCGTGGCCAGAATCCTGACGAGGTGCGCAGTGGCATTAAATCGAAAAATTAACGCATTAGCAACGGTCTACGGAAACTTTCTCAAGTAATTGGCGTGATGTCGCCCACAAATGCGGAATTCCCCGTGCTGGCGCAACCCTTGCTTCGGCGGACCACGCCTCATGCCTCGAATACTGCTCCATCTATACTCTGCCATGTTTTGACTCAGGTCTCGCTATCTCCACACCATGCTAATTTTCAGACGTTTGTTGCGCTGGGCACTGATCCTGGCCTTTTCCGGTTTGCTCCTGGCAGTCGTCGCGGTTGGTGTGGCGTATTGGCTGATAGCCCCGAGACTCCCCTCGGTGGCCGAACTGAAGAACTACCCGATGCAGGTGCCGCTGCGCGTGCTGAGCGCCGACGGCAAGCTGATCGCCAGTTTCGGCGAAACCCGGCGCATTCCGGTAGACATCGAGAACGTGCCGGACCGGCTCAAGCACGCCGTGCTGTCGGCCGAAGACGCCGACTTCTACCATCACCCGGGCGTGGACTGGCACGGTATCGCCCGCGCCGGCTGGCACGTCATCGTGACCGGTGGCGACAAGGGGCCCGGCGGCTCCACGATCACCCAGCAGGTTGCCCGCAACTTCTTCCTGAGTCCCGAAAAGCTGTACACGCGCAAGCTCACCGAGATCTTCATCGCGCTACGCATCGAGCATGAGCTGAGCAAGGACCAGATCCTCGAGCTGTACCTCAACAAGATGTTTCTCGGCCATCGCTCGTACGGCGTGGCCGCGGCGGCCGAGTACTACTACGGCAAGACGCTGGATCAGCTGACCGTGGCCGAGTGCGCACTGATCGCCTCCACCTTCCAGTTGCCCTCGGTAGTCAACCCGATCAACAACCCCAAGCGCGCGATCGCCCGACGCAACTGGGTGCTGGGCGAAATGCTGCGCCACGACTACATCACCAAGGCGGTCTACGAACAGTCGATCGCCGAACCGAACCGTGCCTTTCCGCACGAGCAGCCGATCGAGGTGGACGCTCCCTACCTGGCCGAGATGGTGCGTCGGCAGGTGCTCGACCGTTACGGCAACGATGCGCTCACCGAAGGCTATGTGGTCTGGACCACCGTGCGCAGCGAGCGGCAACAGGCCGCCGTGGAGGCCGTGCAGAACGGGCTGGTTGCGTACGATCGTCGACACGGCTGGCGCGGCCCGGAAGCCCATCTGGATCTGCCGGCCAACGCCGGCGAGGCCGATTTCGACAACGTGTTGTCCAGCTACAACAGCGTCTCCGGAATGCAGCCAGGCGTGGTCATCCGCAGCGACGCCAGGCAGGCAACCGTCTACCTGGCCAGCCACGAGAGCGTGATCCTCGACCTGGCCGGGATCAGCTGGGCGCGCCCGCATATCAGCGAGGACCGCGTCGGCGCCACGCCAAGCAAGGTCGACAGCGTGCTCAAGCGCGGCGACATCGTGCGCCTGGCGCGCGACGACAAGGGCGAGTGGCAACTCACGCAGATCCCGGCGGCGCAGGCCGCGCTGACCTCGATCAATCCGGAAGACGGCTCGATCCAGGCCCTGGTCGGCGGCTTCAATTTCGTGCGCAGCAAGTTCAACCGCGCCGTCATGGCCGCGCGCCAGCCCGGCTCCAGCTTCAAACCGTATCTGTACTCGGGCGCATTCGAGCGCGGCTTCACGCCCGCCTCGATCGTCAATGACGCCCCGCTGGCCCTGCCTGATCCGTCGCGGCCGAACGGCATCTGGACGCCATCCAACGACGACGGCAAGTTCGCCGGCCCGATGCGCCTGCGCGAGGCGCTGGTGCAGTCGAAGAACCTGGTCTCGGTGCGCCTGCTCGACGCTGTGGGCGTGCGTTACATGCGCGAGTACGCCACCCGCTTCGGCTTCTCGCAGGACGCCATCCCGGCCAACCTGTCGATGGCGCTGGGCACCGCCTCGATGTCGCCGATGAGCATGGCCCGTGGCTACGCGGTGTTCGCCAATGGCGGCTACCTGGTCACGCCGTATTTCATCCACCAGATCGACGATCGCAACGGCAACCCGGTGTATGTGGCCAATCCGGCCCGCGCCTGCCGCAATTGCCAGGAACGCCTGCTCGATACCAGCCTGCCCGGTCCGCCTCCGGCCGACATGAACCCCACGCCCGCCAACAACCTGGCCCGCGCCGAGGCATCGCCCGCCGGTTCCAGCAGCGTCGACGGCGTGGGCGAGGCGGTGCTGCCGGCCGACGTGCACGGTGAGAAGGCACCGCCGGTACTCGCTCCGCGGGTGCTTGAGGCGCGCAACGACTATCTGGTGGTCTCGCTGATGAAGGACGTGATCGTGCGCGGCACCGGCTCGGCCGCGCGCGCGCTGGGGCGCGACGATCTGGCCGGCAAGACCGGCTCCACCAACGACCACCGCGACGCCTGGTTCGCCGGCTTCAACGGCGAACTGTCCACCGCCGTGTGGGTGGGCTTCGACGACTACAGCTCGCTGGGCCGCGGCGAGTTCGGCGCCAAGGCCGCACTGCCTATCTGGATGTCGTACATGGGCAGCGCCCTCAAGGATCTGCCGTCGAGCACGTTGCCGATGCCGCCGGGAATCAGTACGGTACCGATCAACCGCTACAGCGGCCTGCCCACTTCGTCGGATGACCCGGAGGGCATGAACGAGATGTTCAAGGTGGAAGACATCGACCGGCTCCGCCGCCAGGCAGCCCAGCAGCAGGAACAGGATCAGCAGCACGCCTACGACATCTTCTGAACCTTCGACGCAGAGAACCTTCGACGCAGCTCCGGACGGCCGGCAGCTGCCGGTGACCGATCGATGAGGAGCGCGCCATGTCCCGAGGCGAACACCACCGCATCCACGCGCATGACCGGTTGCAACGCAATCGCGCTGCGCGTTGCCCAGGAAGCGGCACGGTTGATGAGCGAACACGGCATCCGCGATTTCCACCACGCCAAGCTGAAGGCGGCCGAACGGCTGGGCATCCTCGACGCCCAGTCGCTGCCGCGCAACCTGGAGATCGAGCAGGCATTGCGCGAGCACCAGCGGCTGTTCCTCGCCGACAGCCAGCCGCAACTGCTGCGCCAGCGGCGCGAGGCCGCGGTCGAGGCCATGCGCTTCCTCGCCGCGTTCGAACCACGCCTGGTCGGCGCCGTGCTCGAAGGCACCGCCGACGCGCATTCGGCGGTATGCCTGCACGTTTACAGCGACGACCCGGAAGCGGTCGGCCTTTACTTGCGCGAACACGGCGTGCCGATCGAAACCCAGATCCGCCGGTTGCGCTATAGCCGCGACGAGCAGCCCGAGTACCCGGTGCTGCTGTTTGCCGCCGACGGGCTGCCGTTCGATCTCACCGTGTTGCCCCGCAACGCGCTGCGCCAGGCCCCGCTGGACCGGGCCGACGACCGGCCGATGCGGCGTGCCGCGTTGCCCCAGGTGGAAGCTTTGCTGAACGAGGATACCGACGAAAGCTTCGAGCAGCGGCTGGGTGCCGCCTTGCGCTGAAGCCGACGCTCGCCGCACAACGCAAAACGCCCCGGTCTTGAGCCGGGGCGTTTTGCGTTGGCTTCAAGTGCAGGCCGGCGGTCAGCGCTTGGCGGTCGGCAGGTAATCGCGCACGTCGGCGCCGGTGTAGACCTGGCGCGGACGACCGATGCGCGATCCGGGCGTTTCGTGCTGCTCGATCCAGTGTGCGATCCAGCCAGCCGTGCGCGCGATCGCGAACATCACGGTGAACATCTCGGTGGGAATGCCGAGTGCCTTGTAGATGATGCCGGAGTAGAAATCGACGTTCGGATACAGCTTGCGCTCGATGAAGTAGTCGTCCTTCAGCGCGGCCTCTTCCAGCTTCATCGCCACGTCCAGCAGCGGGTCGTTGACGCCCAGCTCGGCCAGCACCTTGTGGCACATCTCGCGGATGATCTTCGCGCGCGGGTCGAAGTTCTTGTACACGCGATGGCCGAAGCCCATCAGGCGGAAGCTGTCGTTCTTGTCCTTGGCGCGCAGGATCGCCGACTCGACGTTGTCCGGCGTACCGATCTCCTGCAACTGCTTGAGTACCGCCTCGTTGGCGCCGCCATGCGCGGGGCCCCACAGCGCGGTGATGCCTGCGGCAATCGACGCGTACGGGTTCGCACCGGTGGAGCCGACCAGGCGCACGGTCGAGGTGGACGCGTTCTGCTCGTGGTCGGCATGCAGGATGAACAGCAAGTCCAGCGCCTTGGCGGCCACCGGGATTCATCTGCAGCGGTTCGCTCGGCACCTCGAACATCATGTGCAGGAAGCGGTCGACGTATTCCAGGTTGTTGCGCGGATAGCGCATCGGCCAGCCGATCGAATAGCGGTAGCAGGCGGCGGCGATGGTCGGCATCTTGGCGATCAGGCGGATCGCGGCGAGCTTGCGATCGGTCGGATCATCCACGTTGAGGTCGTCGTGGTAGAACGCCGACAACGAAGCGACCGCGGCGGCCAGCATCGCCATCGGGTGCGCGTCGTGGTGGAAGCCCTGGAAGAAATTCTTCAGCGACTCGTGCAACATCGTGTGATGCGCGACATCATGCTCGAACGTGGCGAACTCGGCCGGCTTCGGCAGCTCGCCGTTGAGCAGCAGGTAAGCGACTTCGAGGAAGCTGGAGTTCTCCGCCAGCTGCTCGATCGGATAACCGCGGTACAACAACACGCCCTTGTCGCCGTCGATGTAGGTGATCGCACTCCGGGTGCTGGCAGTCGAGCCATAACCCGGATCGAAAGTGTAGTGACCGGTGTCCTTGTACAGCGCGGCGATGTCGATGCACGCCGGGCCGAGCGTGCCGCTGACCAGGGGCAGCTCGCTGCTGCGATGGCTCGACTCATCCACCAGCTTGACGGTCTTGGGATCGGACACGGAAACCTCCTTACATGTGGGTCACCACCGGCGGCAATCGCAATAGGCAATGCCGTCCGGCGAGGGAATACCTGGATGCGCATGCCGGGGAAAACATGCGACGCAACGAACGCTTTGGCGTCAGCTCACCGGCCATTATCGCACAAGGCCATACATACGTTCGATGGCGAATGGTCGAACGCCGCGCGCGAAAAAACACGGGGCAAGCCTGCGCTCGCCCCGTGTCTTGAGCCGGATCTGGCCGGCCATCGGCAAGCGATGGCCGGAACCGTCAATTATTCCTTGACGGAACCCGCATAACGGCGACGGAACTTGTCGACGCGACCACCGACGTCCAGCGTCTTCTGCTTGCCGGTGTAGAACGGGTGCGAATGGCTGGAGATATCCACCTTGATCAGCGGGTACTCATTGCCGTCTTTCCACTTGATGGTTTCCTTGCTGGACATGGTCGACTTGGTCAGGAACGAAAAGTCGGACGACAGGTCCTGGAACACCACCGGGACGTAATTCGGATGGATATCAGGCTTCATGACTGGCTCTAAAGCGGTGGTGAAAAGAGCGGCATTGTAACGGGGATACCGCCGCGCCTGCAAGTCGATGGCCAGGCGCGCTCAGTTCGTCGCACCCAGCGCACGCCGTACCATCGCGGCGAACCGGGCCTGATCCACCTCGAGCACGATGTTCGCCTGGGCGGGCCGGCCGAGGCGGGCAGCCCAGTCGACCACGGTCGCGCCGCGGGTCAGACGGCCGTCCAGTTCCACGGCCACGGCCCGCTTCTCGCTGCGGGTGACGATCGACGGATCCAGCGCCACCGCCATCGCCAGCGCGTCGGCAGCGACCAGCCCGGCGCGGTCGTGCTTGGTGTTGTAGCGGCGCGCCGTGGCCACGATCTTCCCAAAGAAGTCCGCACGCCGGTCGCCTGCGGCAAGCCAGCCATCGAATTCGGCATCGTCGAAGGCATGCCGCAAGGTAGCCTCCCAATCGACCAGGTCGAACGCCGGAAACGCCTCGAATACCACATGGGCCGCTTCCGGATCGAAACCGATGTTGAACTCCGCCGGCACCCTGCCGGTATTGCCGTGACCGGTAACCGCGCCCCCCATCACCACCAGCCGCGCCACCCGCTGTGGCAGCGCGGGATCGAGCCGCAGCGCCAGCGCCAGGTTGGTCAATGGCCCCAACGCCACCAGGGTCAGCTCGACCCGGCCGCTCGCGGGTCAGCCGCAGCAGGGCCAGCGCCGCCGCCTCGGCGGCCAGCGGCGCGACTGGCTCGGGGAAGCCGATATCACCGAAACCATCCTGGCCGTGCACGAACGCGGCATCCTCGTCGGGCGCACGCACCAGCGGCGCGGCGCAGCCGGCGAACACCGGGGTCGCCGCACCGACCAGATCGACCAGGGTGCGCGCATTGCGCACGGTGTGGCCCAAACCCACGTTGCCGGCGGCAATGCTGAGCCCGGCGATATCGGCATGGGCATAAGCCATCAGGATGGCTAGCGCGTCATCGACGCCGGGATCCGTGTCGATCAGGAGTTGCGGTCTGGTCATGGTGTGTCGTCTTGGCTTGGACGGCCAGTCTATTTGACGGGAATGGAATTGGGAAAAATCGCAGGCGGCACATGGGCTCGACTCTGCCGATTCCCGACCTTTCACGCATGCACGAACCGCGCAGCCCCGCCGATCCAGCGCTCGATCAGCTGCCCGGTCTGCTGCGGATGCTCGGCCAGCATGTGTTCGCCGACCTGCTGCACCGCCGGCAACAGGTGCGCGTCGCGGGCGAGGTCGGCGATGCGGAAGCTGAGCTGGCCGGTCTGGCGAGTACCCAGCACTTCACCCGGGCCGCGCAGTTCCAGATCCTTCTCGGCGATGCGAAAGCCGTCGTTGGTATCGCGCATCACCTGCAACCGCTCACGCGCCAGCTGGCCCAGCGGCGGCTGGTACAACAGCACGCAATTGGAGGCCACCGCACCGCGGCCGACCCGGCCGCGCAACTGGTGCAGCTGGGCCAGGCCGAGCCGCTCGCTGTTCTCGATCACCATCAGGCTGGCGTTCGGCACGTCCACGCCGACCTCGATCACCGTGGTTGCGACCAGCACGGCCAGTTCGCCGGACTTGAAAGCGTCCATCACCGCCTGCTTTTCCTTCGGCTTCATGCGGCCGTGGATCAGGCCGACCCTGAAGCCGGCCAGCGCGGCGGACAGCTCCGCGTATGCCACCTCGGCGGCCTGCGCGCGCAGTTGCTCGGACTCCTCGATCAGCGTGCATACCCAGTACACCTGACGCCCCTCGCCGCAGGCGGCGTGGATGCGCCCGATCACCTCGATCCGCCGCGCGTTCGAAATCGCGATGGTCTGCACCGGCGTGCGCCCGGGCGGCAACTCGTCGATTGACGACACGTCGAGGTCGGCGTACGCGCTCATCGCCAGCGTGCGCGGAATCGGCGTGGCGGTCAGCACCAGTTGATGCGGGACGAGTTGCCCGTCCTTGCCCTTGTCGCGCAGGGACAATCGCTGTTGCACGCCGAAGCGGTGTTGTTCGTCGACGATGACCAGACCCAGCCGCGCGAACGTCACGCCTTCCTGCATCAACGCGTGCGTGCCGATCACCACGGGCGCACCGTCAGCCACCCGCGCCAGCGCCTGCTTGCGTGCCTTGCCGGTAACCTTGCCGGCCAGCCATGCCACCTCGATGCCGAGTGGCTGCAGCCAATGCCGGAAATTGTGCAAATGCTGTTCGGCCAGCAACTCGGTCGGCGCCATCAGCGCCACCTGGTGACCCGATTCGACCGCCGCCAACGCCGCCAGCGCGGCGACCACGGTCTTGCCGCTAGCCGACGTCGCCCTGCACCAGTCGCAGCATCGGCCGCACCCCGGCCAGATCCCGCGCCACTTCCGCGTCGACCCGTCGCTGCGCCGCGGTGAGCTGAAACGACAGGCCAGCCAGCATCTGCCGGCGCAACCCGCCGTCACCGCCCAGCTTCGGCGCGCGCCGACGACGCACCGCCGCGCGCATGCGTTTCAAGCTCAGGTGCTGGGCCAGCAATTCCTCGAACGCCAGGCGCTGCTGTGCCGGGTGCCGACCCAGCATCAGTTGACCCAGGTGCGCGTCCGGCGGCGGCCGGTGTACGTACAGCAACGCATCGCGCAACGACGTCAGTCCATGCTCGGCGCACAACGCCGGCGGGATCAGCTCCAGCTGCGCGGCTGGCGGCAGCAGCGCCAGCGCCTTGCCGATCACCCCGGCCAGCCGCTTCGGCCCCAACCCTTCGGTGGTCGGGTAGACCGGGCTGAGCAATTCGTCGACGGTGGCGGCCGCGTCGCCGCTCAGGCGCTGGTAGTTGGGATGCACCATCTCCAGGCCCTGCGCGCCGTGGCGCACCTCGCCATAGCAGAGCAGCCGCGTGCCCGGTTGCAACTGCTCGGCCTGCGCGCGGTTGAAATGGAAGAAGCGCAGCAGCAGGGTTTGTTGACTGGCATCGCCGATCGCCACCTTCAGCTGCGGGCGATAGCGAAAGCCGCGCTCGACCGCTTCGACCACGCCCTCGACCTGCGCCCGCTCGCCCGCACGCAGGTCGGCGATCGCGGTGACGCGGGTCTTGTCTTCATATCGCAGCGGCAGGTGGAACCACAGATCCTGCACCCGTTCCAGCCCGAGTCGGGCCAACGTCGCCACCAGCGCGGGGCCGACGCCCGGCAACGCACCCACCGGGGTCAGACCCGGGTCGGCGTCGATGATGGGAGCGGGACGGACGGTGCGAGTAGCCATGACCTGCAAGCCTACCCGAGCACCGTCGCTTGCCGTAAGCCGCACGCCAATACCAGCTGTCGGCGTGCGGCGGCGGCGGACTCAGTCCAATACCATCACCGCATCGACTTCGACCTGTGCCGCTTTCGGCAACGCGGACACTTCGATGGTGGAACGCGCCGGGTAGGGCTGCTGAAAGTATTCGGCCATGACCGCGTTGACCGCGGCGAAATTGGTCAGGTCGGTGACGTAGATGCCGACGCGCACGATCTGCGCCAGCGAACCGCCAGCAGCGACAGCCACCGAGGTGAGGTTGTCGAACACGCGCCGCGTCTGCGCCGTGATGTCACCCTCGATCAGCGCGCCGGTCGCCGGATCGAGCGGAATCTGGCCGGAGAAATACACGGTGTTGCCGGCGCGCACGGCCTGCGAATACGGGCCGATCGCGGCCGGTGCCTGTTCAGTGGAGACGATGCTGCGGGACATGGGAAACCTCACGTGGAAAGTCAAGAGGAGCGAGAACAAGAAGGCATGTTACCAGCCCTCGTTTCCCGCTTTCCCCGTCACTACCTACAGCGGGTAGCGGTAAGCGCCGCTGACCACGCCGGTGCGACGCACGCGGCGGATCACGTCGGCGAGGTGCTTGCGGCTCTTCACTTCCATCGCGAACAGCAAAGTCGCGGCGGCGGCGTCGCGCTCGACATATTCCACGTTCTCGATGTTGGAGTCCGCGGCGGCGATCGCGGCGGCCACCGTCGCCAGCACGCCGGGGCGATTGATCACCTCGATGCGCAGCTCGGCACGGTAGTCGCCCTGCACGTCGCGGTCCCACTCGATCGCCACGCAGCGCTCGGGCGACTTGCGCAGCTCGACCACGTTCGGGCATTCCTCGCGATGCACCACGATGCCCTTGCCCGAAGACAGGTAGCCGATGATGTCGTCGCCCGGCAACGGGTGGCAGCAGTTGGCGAAACTGAGCACGCCGCGCTCGGCGCCGGTAATGCGGATCTTTTCGTGCGCGTGCACGGGCATATGCGGCTTGTCGACCTTCTCGCCACGCGACGCCAACAGCTGGCTGGCAACCACGTCGGGCATGCGATTGCCCAGCGCGATGTCCGACAGCAGCTCCTCCAGCCGCTTCAGCTTGGAGGTTTCCAGGAAGCGGTCCAGCACCGCCGGCGGAACGCCGTCCAGGCTGCTGCCCCGCGCGTCCAGCGCGCGGTCGAGCATGCGGTGGCCGAAGTCGACCGCATCCTCGTGCTGCAGGTGCTTCAGGTACTGGCGGATCGCGGTGCGTGCCTTGCCGGTAACGACCACTTCCAGCCAGGCCGGGTTCGGCACCGCCGACGGCGCGGTGATGATTTCCACCAACTGGCCCGACTCGAGCTTGGCGCGCAGTGGCAGCAGCTTCTTGTCGACTCGCGCGGCGACCGCATGATCGCCCACGTCGGTATGCACGGCGTAGGCGAAATCCAGCGCGGTGGCGTTGCGCGGCAGCGACAGGATGTCGCCGCGCGGCGTGAACAGGTAGACCTCGTCGGGGAACAGGTCGATCTTGACGTTCTCGATGAACTCCGACGACGACACCGTATTGGCCGAACTGTCGACCAGCGACGACAGCCATTCGCGTGCCCGCGCCTGCGCGCTGTTGGCCGGACCCGAGTCGGTCTTGTAGGCCCAGTGTGCGGCGACACCGCGCTCGGCCACCGAGTCCATCTCGGCGGTGCGGATCTGCACCTCGATCGGCGCGCCGAACGGCCCCAGCAGCACGGTGTGCAGCGACTGGTAGCCGTTCGCCTTGGGGATCGCGATGAAATCCTTGAAGCGGCGATCGACCGGCTTGTACAGCGCGTGCACCACGCCGAGCGCCATGTAGCAGCTCATCGCGCTGTCGACGACCACGCGAAACCCGTACACGTCCATCAGCTGCGCGAAGCTCTTGTGATCGCCGCGCATCTTCGAATAGATGCTCCACGGCGACTTGATCCGGCCGACCACGCGGGCCGGCAGGTGGTCGGCGGACAGTCGCGCGGACAGCGCTTCCTCGATCTTGCCCATCGCCTCGCGCCGGTTGCCCAGCGCGGCGCGGATGCGCTCGCTGATCACCCGGTAGCGGTCCGGATACAGCGTGCGGAAGCCCAGATCCTGCAGCTCCGCCTTGAACTTGTTCATGCCCAGGCGCTGCGCGATCGGCGCGTAGATCTCCAGCGTCTCGCGTGCGATGCGGCGACGCGAAGGCGCGTCCTTGGCGCCCAGCGTGCGCATGTTGTGCAGGCGGTCGGCCAGCTTGATCAGGATCACGCGGATGTCGCGCGCCATCGCCAGCAGCATCTTGCGGAAACTTTCCGCGTCGGCTTCCTGGCGGCTGCCGAAGCGCATCTTGTCCAGCTTGGTGACGCCGTCGACCAGCTCGGCCACCACTTCGCCAAACTCGGCGGCCAGCGCCTCGCGGCTGAGCTCGGTGTCTTCCAGGGTGTCGTGCAGGATCGCCGCGATGATGGTTTCGGTATCCAGCCCCAGCTCGGCCAGGATGCCGGCCACCGCCACCGGATGGGTGATGTACGGCTCGCCGCTCTTGCGCTCCTGCCCGGCATGCGCTTGCGCCCCCAGCTGGAATGCGCGCAACACGCGCTCGACCTGCGCTTCGGGCAGGTAGGCGATGCGTTCTCTCAGTGCCAGCACATAGGCTGGCAGGGCGGACAGATCGACCGTGGCGGGGTGAGTAGCCGCAGTCATCGCTGCCGGCGCCTGATCAGGCGCCCACCTCGCGGCAGGAATGGTTCATGGCTGCCCGGCGCACACACCCCACCTCACCGGACCCGCCGGTGGCGTGGATACGCGTGCTACACCAGGCGCCGTCCATCAGTCGTCGCCGCCCTTGGAGAGGTCGTCGTCGACCTCGGCCGCGGCCCACTCCAGCGCCTCGCGCTCGGCGCGCTCGCGCTCGGCCTTGTCGATCTGGTCGATCGTGGCCTGGTCGATACGGCGGGCGGCAATCTCGCGCAGCGCCAGCACGGTCGGCTTGTCATGATCGGGATTGACGGCCGGCTCGGCGCCCTTTTCCAGCTGGCGCGCGCGCTTGGTCGCCATCAATACCAGCTCGAAACGGTTGTCGACTACTTCGAGGCAGTCTTCCACGGTAATGCGTGCCATGCGAAATCCTTAGGGAATAAAAACACTTATATGGTCTGACAGTGTAGCCAGCAGGTGCTTTGCTGGCAATGCGCGCCACGCGTATCATGGCGGGCTGGCCACGGCCCGGCCCGTCCCCATGAAAATAAATCCCGCGCCGTGCAAGATATAAAACCAGACAGTACACTATCTGTCCCCGACGTGAATCCCTGCACCCATGCCCTCTTTGCCCCGATACCCCTTGCTGAGCCGCTGGCTTCCCGTGCTTGCGGTGGCGTTGCTGGCAGGCTGCACGATCGCCAAGCCGCGCACTGACGATCCGCTGGAGAAATACAACCGCGGCGCCTACAAGTTCAACGACGCGGTAGACCAGGCGGTGATCCGCCCGGTCGCACTGGGCTACCGCAAGGTGACCAACGCACCAGTGCGTCGCTCGTTCAGCGACTTCTTCACCAACATCCGCATGCCGGTCACGGTCGCCAACGACTTGCTGCAGGCGCGCCCGAAACAGGCACTGCAGAGCACCGGTCGGTTCCTGGTCAACCTGACCCTGGGCATCGGCGGCTTCTTCGACCCGGCCAGCCAGCTTGGCCTGCCGCTGGAAGACAACGACTTCGGCGTCACGCTGGCGCGCTGGGGCGCCCCCGAAGGCGATTACCTGATGCTGCCCCTGCTTGGCCCAAGCACGGTGCGCGACATCTGGCAGCGCCCGGTGGACAGCTATTTCTTCGATCCGCTGACCCTGTATGCCGCCAACCATCACTACAACGGACTGCAGTACGCGCCGCAGGCGATCTTCCTGGTGACGATCCGTTCGCGCGCGATCGATGCGGAAGGCTTCCTGCAATCGGCGTATGACCCCTATGTGTTCATCCGCGACGCTTATCGGCAGCAGCGGCTGTACAAGATCTACGATGGCAACCCGCCGCTCGACGTGATCCAGCAGATGCAGGGCCTGGACGAGCAGGATTTCGATCCCGAGGAGTTGCTGGACCAGCAGCACCAGTGGGAAAAGCAGAACCCGGGGCAGAGCGGCAGCAAGCCGTAGGCAGCTCTGCCGGCTACCGAAACAAGAAGGGGCCGTGAGGCCCCTTCTTCGTTTCCACTTCGCGCCAGCAATCAGGCCATCAGGCGATCGACCTCACAGACCTGTGCCAGCGCCCGCATACCGCCCGGCATGTCGACGACCTGCAGGGGCTGGCCGCGCCGCGCAGCTCCGGCCACTACCGCCAGTACGCAGGCAAGACCGGCACTGTCGCTGCGCTGCACCCCGGCCAGGTCAAGCCGCGACACCTTGCCGCCAGCCAGCGCGGACTGGATCGCCTGCAAGGCCGCCGCTGCAGTTTCGAAACTCAGCTCGCCGCTCACACCCAGCGTTGCGGGCGTACCGGTATCCAGCTGGAAAGCGGGGCCGGCTGCGCTGGTCATGACGCGTCCTTGTTGTCCTTGGCCATCGTCTCCAGCGCCTTGGAACCCTGGGTTTCGAGGTTGGTGATCAACTGGTCGATGCCGACCTTGCGGATCTCCGCATCGACCTGGTTGCGGTAGTTGGTGACATAGGAGATGCCCTCGATGATTACGTCGTAGGCCTTCCAGTCGCCACCGCGGCCCTTGCGGAACGCGTAGTCGATCGACACCAGCTTGCCGTCGTCCAGCACCACCTGGGTACGCACCACAGTGCGTTTGTCGTTGAGATCGCCATTGAACGGCAGCACCTTCACACGGCCGCGGGTGTAGTTGAGCAGACCCTCGGCGTAGCGGTGGGTGATCGAATTGTAGAAGGCCTTGGCAAAGCGTTCGCGCTCCACCGGGGTGGCCTTGCGGGCGTGCTGACCGAGCACCAGGATCGAGGCGTAATCAATGTCGAAGTGCGGCAGGAACACATCATCGATGACGCCGATCAATTTTTCCTGGTTCTTCCTCAACTCGTCGCGATGGCCTTCGATCGCCGTGGCCAGCTGGTCGGCGATGGTCTGCACGATCTGCACCGGGGCCTGCTGCGTCGACGCCGCGGCCGGCGCCGCGTCCTGAGCCAGTACGGGGGCCGCAATGATGCTGCCGAATGCGATGGCGGTGGCAAGAGCCAATCTGCGCAACATGGGTAACTCCTTGGAATCTGCTGAGCCAGCTCAGCGAGCCGGCGGAAAAATCAGACTACTTGCCGTTACCGGCATCTTTCTTGTCGTTCGGCGAGCCGTTGACCAGGAACTTGCCGATCAGATCCTCCAGCTGCATCGCGGACTGGGTCAGGATCATCTCGTCGCCGTCCTTGAGCGAGTCGGGTGAACCGCCCGGCTGGATCGCAACATACTGGGTGCCGATCAAACCGCTGGTGAACACCGCGGCGGCCGAATCGTCGGGAATCGCGTCGTAGCGCTTGTCGATCGACAGCACCACCCGGGCATTGAGCTTGACCGGGTCGGCGTGTACCGATTGCACGCTGCCGATCACCACGCCGGCCATCTTCACCGGCGCGCCGGCCGAGAGCGTACCGACATTGGAGAAATCGGCCCTCACCGCATAGCTGCCGCCGACGTTGTCGACCACGCCACCGGCGCCGAAGAACTTGCCGAGCATCTCTTCCAGAGGCTGCGTGGACTTGGTACGCGCCAGCGTGCCGCCGCCGGCGACTGCCTGCTTCGCGCTGCCATACTCGATGCCGACGTACTGGTCGCCGAGCAGGCCGCTGGTGAAGATCGTCGCCACCGAATCCTGCGGAATCTTGTCGTAGCTCTTGTCGATCGACAGCTTCACGTCGGCCACGTCATGCCCCGGCTGCAGCGTGATCGACTGCACCTGGCCCACGCGTACACCGGCAATCTTCACCGGGGCGCGCTCCTTCAACTGGCCGATGTTGGTGAACTGCGCCTCGACGATGTAGCTGTCACCCTGGCGCACGTTCGCCACCGAACTGGTCTGCGTAGCCAGGTAGGCCAGCGCGGTGAAGCCGAGCACGATGAACAGGCCGGTGCCGACGGCATAGGAACTTCTCGGTTGGCTCACGGCACGATCCTCGTTGGGTGTTGGATGTCGAAAATGGAAATCATGGCGGCAGTCACATCAGTACATTCACATGAGAAACGCGGTCAGCACGAAATCCAGCGCCAGGATCGCGATCGACGAGGCAACCACGGTGCGGGTAGTGGCATAGGCCACGCCCTCGCTGGTCGGCGGGGTGGTGAAGCCCTGAAATACGGCGATGAGCGATACCACCGCGCCGAACGCCAGGCTCTTCAGCAGCACGCCGTTGACGATGTCGGTGCGCACGTCCACCTGCGCGGTCATGTTCGACCAGAACGTGCCGTTGTCGATGCCCAGCCAGGTGACGCCAACCAGGTGGCCGCCGAACACCGCCATCGCGCAGAACACGCAGCACAGCAGCGGCATCGCGATCAGCCCGGCCAGAAAGCGCGGCGTGGCGACGTAGGCGATCGGGTCGACCGCCATCATCTCCATCGCGGAAATCTGGTCGGTGGCGCGCATCAGGCCGATCTCGGCGGTGATCGCGGTGCCGGCGCGACCGGCGAACAGCAGTGCCGTGACCACCGGCCCCAGCTCGCGGTACACCGACAACGCCACCACCATGCCGCTCGCCGAGGTGCCGCCGAAGATCGACAGCACGTGGTACAGCTGCAGCATCAACACCATGCCGACGAACAGGCCGCAAACCATGATGATGGTCAGGCTCATCGCGCCGACGAACCACAGTTGGCGGACCGTCTCGCGCAGGTAGCGGAAACTGCGCGGGATCGCCCCCAGCAGGGTCAGCAGAAACAGCCCGCAGAGGCCGATCTGCGCCAGCGACTGGGTCACCACGTTATTGTGCTGGGGCTCGCGCGCGTTCATTTCGCCGCTCCGGCAAAGCCCAGCTCGGTAGCGTAGTCGCCGGCCGGGTAGCGGAACGGGATCGGCCCATCCGCCTCGCCACCGAAGAACTGTCGCGTCCACGGCGAGCCGTCGTCGGCGATGGTTTTCGGATCACCCTGCGCCACCACCTTGCCGTTGGACAGCAGCATCACGTGATCGGCGATCTGCTGCACCGCGGCCAGTTCGTGCGAAACCAGCACGCTGGTGATGCCGAGGGTCTGGTTCAAGGTGCGGATCAATTTCAATACCTGGTTCAGCGCCACCGGATCGAGCCCCACGAACGGCTCGTCGTACAGGATCAGCTGCGGGTCGAACACGATCGCGCGCGCCAGCGCCACGCGTCGCGCCATGCCGCCGGACAGCTCGTTCGGCATCAGTCGCGCGGCACCGCGCAGGCCGACCGCCTGCAATTTCATCAGTACCAGGTTGCGGATCACCGCCTCCGGCAGCCGGGTGTGCTGGCGCAGCGGGAACGCCACGTTTTCGAACACGTCGAAGTCGGTCAGCAGCGCGGAATTCTGGAACAGATAACCCACTCCTTCGCGCAGCTTGTACAACTCCTCGCGCGACAGTTCGGCCACGTTCCGGCCATCGACATGGATAGTGCCGGCGTCGGCGCGCATCTGTCCGGTGATGTGCTTGAGCAGGGTGGTCTTGCCGGTACCGCTCGGGCCCATGATCGAGGTGATCCTGCCGCGCGGAATGTCCAGGTCCAGCGCGTCGAAGATGGTCTTGCCGCTGAGCACCGTGGTCAGGCCGCGAACCTTGACCAGGATGCCGTCGTCAGGTGGCAGGCGAACAGGTTGGGTCATGGAGACGTCGGCCGCAAAAGAGAACAAGGTAATGGAACCACGGCTGCAACACCATGCAACCCGCCTTCCCGTGGTCGCCGCCGGCAGGAAGCTACGGCGCGGCCAGCAACTCGTCGATCAGCGCCTCGTGGCGCTGCCACTGCAACACGCCGCGCAGACGCACCGCCCGCACGATCGCCTGCAGGTCGGCCAGCGCCTGATCGAACGCGTCGTTGACCAGGATGTAATCGAACTGGTGCGCGTGCGCAATTTCGCCACGCGAGTTGCGCAGCCGGCGCTCGATCACCTCGGCGCTGTCCGAGCCGCGTCCGCGCAGACGCCGCTCGAGTTCCGCCCGTGACGGCGGCAGGATGAAGACGCTGACGCAATCCGGCTTGCTGCGGCGGATCTGCTCGGCGCCCTGCCAGTCGATCTCCAGCAACACATCGCGACCCTGCGCCAGCAGCTCCTGCACCCGCGTGCGCGACGTGCCGTACAGGTTGCCGTGCACCTCGGCATGCTCGAGAAAAATGCCCGCGGCGACCTCGCGCTCGAACTCCGCACGCTCGACGAAGTAGTAATGCCGCCCGTAGGTCTCGCCTACCCGCGGCGGCCGCGTGGTGTGCGACACCGACAACGAGATCGCCGGCTCGCGCTCCAGCAGCGCGTTGACCAGGGTGGATTTGCCGGCGCCCGAGGGCGCGGCGACCACGAACAGGGTGCCCTCGATCGGCTTGCCGGAAGTATCGAGCCCGCTCATTCGATGTTCTGTACCTGTTCGCGCATCTGCTCGATCAGCACCTTCAGCTCGACCGCCGCATTGGTGCTGCGCGCGTCGACGGATTTGGAACCCAGTGTGTTCGCTTCGCGGTTGAACTCCTGCATCAGGAAATCCAGGCGGCGACCGACCGGTTCGGCCAGCCCCAGCACGCGGCGCGTCTCGGCGATGTGGGTGCTGAGTCGGTCCAGCTCCTCGTCGACGTCGCTGCGGGTGATCTGCAGCACCAGTTCCTGCTCCAGCCGGCCCGGCTCGACCGGTTGCTTGAGGTCGGCCAGGCGGGCTTCCAGCCGGGTGCGCAGCGCCGTGCGGATTTCCGGCATCCAGCGGCGCACGTCGGCTACCACGCGTTCGATGCCGTCCAGCTTCTCGCGCAGGATCTCGCCCAGCTTCGCGCCTTCGCGTTCGCGGGTGGCGGTGAGCGCGTCCAGCGCGCGGTCGAGCACGTCGAACAGCGCGGCCTGCTGCGCTTCGGGATCGACTTCGGCCTGCTGCATCACGCCGGGAAAGCGCAGCAGCTCGGTGAACTGCACCTGCATCCCCGGAAACCGCGCGATCATGTCCAGATTCAACTCGGACAGGCGGTCCAGGAGCACGTTGTTGACTTGCAGCGAGTCGCCACGCGAGTCACTGCCGGCGCGGCGCACGGTGAGATCCAGCTTGCCGCGCGACAGCTTCGCCGCCACCCGCTCGCGCAACTGCGATTCGAACGCACGAAGCTCGTCCGGCAAACGCGGGCTCAGTTCCAGATAACGGTGATTGACCGTGCGCAGCTCGCAGCTGAGCGTGCCAGCGGGGCCGGTGGTTTCGGCACTGGCGTAGGCCGTCATGCTGCGGATCATCGTGGCGCGTCCGGACGTGGGGAAAGGGTGCAATGGTAAACTCTCCGGTCCCGCCTTGCCCAATCCGGCCAAGCGACCCCAGGACCTGCCTCATGAATTCCGTCACCCGCCCCAGCGGCCGCGCCAGCGACCAGCTGCGCGCCGTCAGCATCGAACGCCACTACACCCGCCACGCCGAAGGTTCGGTGCTGGTGAGTTTCGGCGACACTCGCGTGCTGTGCACTGCCAGCATCGAGGATCGCGCGCCAGCCTGGCTGCGCGGCAAGGGCGAGGGCTGGATCACCGCCGAATACGGCATGCTGCCGCGCGCGACCAACACCCGCACCCAGCGCGAGGCCGCGCGCGGCGGCCAAGGCGGCCGCACCATGGAAATCCAGCGGCTGATCGGCCGCAGCCTGCGCGCCTGCGTCAACCGGCAGGCACTGGGCGAGCGCGTGATCACGCTGGACTGCGACGTGCTGCAGGCCGACGGCGGCACCCGCACCGCGGCGATCACAGGCGCCTACGTGGCACTGGTCGATGCGGTGAACCTGCTGATGGAGCGCGAGAACCTCAAGCGCAACCCGATCGTGGGCGCGGTCGCCGCGGTCTCCGTGGGCATCTACAAGGGCGTGCCGGTGCTCGACCTCGACTACGCCGAAGACTCCGACTGCGACACCGACATGAACGTGGTGATGAACGACGGCGGCGGCTTCATCGAGGTGCAGGGCACCGCCGAAGGCCACGCCTTCCGTCGCGACGAGATGGACGCGCTGCTGGCGCTGGCCGGGAAGGGCATCAACGAACTGGTCACGGCACAGCGCGCGGCGCTGGCGCAATAGACCTGCGCTGGGCAACGGCCGGAGTGAACCCATGACACAACGCATCGTGCTGGCCAGCAGCAACCGCGGCAAGCTGGCGGAGTTCAACGCCCTGCTCGCCGACAGCGGCTTCGAAGTGGTCACCCAGGCCAGCCTGGGCATCGAGGATGCCGAGGAAACCGGGCTGACCTTCGTCGAGAACGCCCTGCTCAAGGCGCGCCATGCTGCACAGGCGAGTGGCCGGCCTGCGCTGGCCGACGACTCCGGTCTGTGCGTGGCATACCTCGGCGGCGCGCCGGGTCTGTATTCGGCGCGCTACGGCGGCGGTCACGGCGACAGCGCGGCCAACAACGCCAGGCTGTTGCGTGAACTCGACGGCGTGCCCGCCGAGCAACGTGGCGCCTTCTTCATCTGCGCGCTGGTGCTGCTGCGCCGCGCCGACGACCCCACTCCGCTGATCGTCGAAGGTCACTGGCATGGCCGGGTGCTGGACGCGCCGCGCGGTGCCCAGGGCTTCGGCTACGACCCGCTGTTCCTGCCGAATGACCAGCAGGTCAGTGCCGCCGAACTCGACCCTGCCCTCAAGAACCGCCTCAGCCATCGCGGCCAGGCACTGGCAAAACTGCAGGAACGGCTGGCCGAGCTGCGCGGATGAACATGATCGCGCCGCCACTGTCGCTGTACATCCACATGCCCTGGTGCGTGAAGAAGTGCCCGTACTGTGACTTCAACTCGCACGGCCTGCGCAGCACGCCGCCGCCGTACGCCGACTACATCGACCACCTGCTGGCCGACCTCGACGCCGACCGCGCCGACTTCGCCGCCGCGCTCGAAGGCCGCCCGGTCATCAGCATCTTCTTCGGCGGCGGTACACCCAGTCTGTTCTCGCCGGAACTGATCGCGCGCCTGCTCGACGGCGTGCGCGAGCGCCTGCCGCTGGCGGAGGGCGCCGAAATCACCCTGGAAACCAACCCCGGCACGGTTGAACACGGCCGTTTCGACGGCTATCTGGCGGCCGGGGTCAACCGCATCTCGTTCGGCGTGCAGAGCTTCGACGACGACAAGCTCAAGCGGCTCGGCCGCATCCATTCGGCCGGCGAGGCCGAGGCCGCGGTGAAGTCCGCGCAGGATGCCGGCTACACCAACATCAACCTCGACCTGATGTACGCGCTGCCGCAACAGGCGCTGGACGGTGCGCTGGCCGACGTGGATCGCGCGGTGGCGCTGGCACCCACGCATATCTCGCACTACCAGCTCACGCTGGAGCCGAACACCGCGTTCGCCGCCAATCCGCCGCCGCTGCCCGACGACGACCACGCCTGGGCGATGCAGGAAGCCTGCGAATCGCGCCTCGCCGCCGCCGGCTATGGCCAGTACGAAATCTCCGCCTACGCACAACCGGGGCGGCGCTGCGTGCACAACCTCAACTACTGGCAGTTCGGCGACTACCTCGGCATCGGCGCCGGTGCCCACGGCAAACTCAGTAACGCCGCCACCGGCGACATCCACCGGCGCTGGAAAACCCGCGGCCCGCGCGCATACATGGACGCTGCCGGCGGCCCGGGCCGGATCGGCGGTGACAACGTGGTGGCTGCCAACGAACTGCCGTTCGAGTACATGCTGAACGCACTGCGCCTGATCGACGGCGTACCGCTTGACGCGTTCACCGCACGCACCGGCCTGCCGCTCGCCCGCATCGCGCCGGCCCTGGCCGCCGCCCGCCGGCGCGGCTGGCTGCGTGACGACCCGCAGCAACTGCACACCACGGCGCGCGGCCAGCGCTTCCTGAACGATGTGATCAGCAGCTTTCTCGACTGAACCCTCCGCGCCAGCCACCGGATGGCGCCGCCCTCGCATCCGGCATAGACTGACCCTCCCCGGGGGAATACACAGGTTCATGCATGGATGTCGAACACGATCGACGTCACTCGTCTGCGTCGCATCAGGGCTACCGCCAGGGCAATGCACGATGGCCCGTGCGCGCGCAACGGCTGCTGGAAACCTGCTACACCCTGAGCGTGGAAGCGCTGCAGGAACCGCTGCGCCGCTGCATGAGCGAGTTCGAGAAGCAGCTTTTCGCGCTGGCCGAACGCGCAAGCCGGTCCAATGACCAGCAGGACTGCTTCAACAGCCGGCAACGCGTGCTGCAGGACCGCACCCGTTTCGCGCAGCGCTTCATGGAACACCTCGGCACCCGTATCAACCAGATCGACAGCGACGCGGCCAAACCGGTCGAGGCCGACGCCAAGCCGTGGCAATCGCTGGAACTGGTCGACCCGGTCGTGCAGGAAGTGTCGATGGCGCTGGAACAGGTCGGCGCCCGTGGCGAGGTACGCCACAGCGCGCAGCTGCACGAACTGGGCTACCGGCTGGCGGTGCTGATCGGAGCCCCGCCGCTGGAGGGCCTGGCGTTGCCGGTGGGCCCGCACGGCCTGGCCCATACGCTGAATGAAGCCAGTGCCGAACTCGAACTGCCGCTGAAACATCAGCTGTTGCTGCTGCAGCATTTCGACCGCTGGGTGATCCAGGCACTGGCGCCGCTGTACGAGACCATCAACGCGCACCTGAAGGCCGACGGCATCCTGCCGCAACTGCGCAGCATCCCGATTCCCCGGCACCTCGGCAAACGCGCGCGCAACACCGGCAGCACCGACAGCGATGCGCCGGTCGGCGCAGCCGCGGAGCCGGCGCAGCCTGCCGGCCAGCCGACCGCGGCGCCCCCGGCCAGCCATGCCGGCAATGGCCCGATGGAGGTACTGGAATCGCTGCGCGACCTGCTGGCGCAGCAACGCGCCAGCCAGAGCGGCCTTGGCCAGCCCGTCGGCCGCGGCGCCAGCGAAGAGGAGCTGCAGTCCGCGCTGGGTGCGTTGCAGCAGCACCTGGCCCAGGTCACCGACCAGGCCAGCCGCGAATTGCGCAGTGCCGCTCGACTGCGCGAGGAATTGCTGGCCCAGCTCAATTTCGGCAAGCCCAGCGATGCGCCGCGTACCCAGCTCACCGGCGAACAGGGCGACACGGTGGAACTCGTCGCGCGGCTGTTCGAACAGCTCGGCCAGCAACTGCAGCACGGCGGCAACGCCAGCAACCTGCTCAGCGACCTGCAACTGCCGGTGCTGCGCATGGCGGTGGCCGATCACGGTTTCTTCGAGAAGCGCGAACACCCGGCGCGACGGCTGCTGGATACGGTGACCGCGGCGGCCAACGACTGGCTCGACGGCAGCGACGACGAGAGCAACCGGCCGCTGGCGACCAAGCTCGAACAGCTGGTCACCCGCGCCAGCCAGGAGCCGCCCAGCGCCGGCCTTTACACCACGCTGCTGGCCGACATCGAGCATCACCTGGCCCTGCTCACGCGCAAGGCGCAGGCGGCCGAACGACGCCATGTGGAAGCAGCCCAGGGCCGTGAACGGCTGGACCAGGCGCGCCAGCGTGCCGGCGAACTGATGGCCGAGCGCTTTGCGCAAACGCCGCCGCGCGGCCTGCTGCGCGCGCTGCTCGACCGTGCCTGGTCCGACGTGCTGGCGCTGACCCTGTTGCGCCACGGCGAGAACAGCGATGCGTTCCGCGCGCAACTGACCATCACCGACCAGCTGCTCGGTCGCCTGCCGGTGCCCGACCGCCTGTTGTTGCAGGCGGAAGTGGAATCCGGCCTGCAACAGATCGGCATGCACGCCGAGGAAGCGGAACAGGTGGCCCAGCGCCTGCTCGGCGCCGGCAAGCCCGACCCGGCCGTCGAGCTGCCCAGCGCCACCGACCTGGCATTGCGCCTGAAGCAGCATCAGCGGCTGGGCGAGCAGCACTCCAGCCACGAGCCGGCCAGCCGCAGCGCCGCCGCGGCCAGCCCCAAAGCCCCGGCGAGCCCCAAAGCCCCGGCAAGCGCCAGAGTTCCGGCCCCGGCTGCCGCCGCGCCGGCAGCGGCGAATGCGTCGGCGCCGGCCCCCGTCGATGCGCGCGTGCAGCGCATCGAGCAGCACCTGCGCGAACTGCCGTTCGGCAGCTGGTTCGAGTTCATCGACCCGAGTACCGGACAGATCGTCCGGCGCAAGCTGGCCTGGTATTCGCCGATGTCCGGCCGTTGCCTGATGGTCAGCCGGCGCGGCCAGCGTGGCGAGGAAATGACCCTGACCCAGCTGGCGCACGAAGTGGCCGGCGGCCGCGTATGCGAGGTGGTGGAGCAGCCCGAGAGCCTGCTCGACCGCGCCTGGCGCAGCCTTACTGGCAGCCTGCGCCAATCGGCCGAGCCGCGCCGGGCCACATCACCGGAGTCATCCCGCCGATGAGCACCAGCAACCAACGCCGCGCCGAACGCAAGCGCGCCAGCGTCAATGCCATCGTCACCGACGTGATCAGCGGCCTGCCGATCGGTCACCTGGGCAATCTTTCCAGCACCGGCATGCTGCTGATCAGTGCGCAGCCGCCGCGCAGCGAGGCGCTGTACCAGGTCAGCATGACCTTGCCCGGTTCGGGCCGGATGCTGGCCCAGTCGCAGCCGATCGAGCTCGGTATCCAGGAGCAGTGGCACGAAGCGGCCGCCAGCTCAGGGCAGATCTGGGCCGGCTACCGCATCGTGGCGATCACCGACGCCGACGCCGCCCGGCTCGAGAGCTGGCTGGCGCAAGCCTGAGCGGCGGCGAATCCGCCGGCCGCCCGGGGCCGGCCATGAGCGGATCCGAAGGTCGACCGCAGGACAAGTGCCACGCGAGACGCCGCCCTTTACTGGCAGTCACCGCACCCGCGCGTCATCATGGGCGTCGGCCTTCCCTTCCCCGGTTCATCACGGCTGCCCCGCCCCGCGCGCCACCGCGCAGTCATTCGGCCAGTGGCGCCGCAGGAGTCTTCATGCACGACCAACTCGCTTCGCTGTACCCGCACCACCTGGCCACCCTGCGCGAGCGCGCCGACAAGGCGCTCGCGCTGGGCGGCTTCGACCATCTGCTGGTCGCCGCCGGCACGCCGCTGCGCAAATTCCTGGACGACCAGGACTACCCGTTCGTGGTCCACCCGCACTTCAAGCACTGGCTGCCATTGACCGATGCGCCGGGCAGCTGGATCGCCTACACGCCGGGCAGCAAGCCGAAGCTGATTTTCGTGCAACCGCGCGACTACTGGCACGTGGTGCCGCAGGCGCCACGCGGCTACTGGGTCGAGCATTTCGACATCGTGATCGTGCGCAGTGCCGCGGAGGCGCTCGCGCAACTGCCCGCCGGCAAGCGCGCGGTGATCGACGCCGCCTGCCCCGCCATCGAGGGCGTGGAGGCGAACAATCCGCCGGCCGTGCTCGATTACCTGCACTGGCATCGTTCGTACAAGACGCCCTACGAACTGGCACTGATGCGCGAGGCCAGCCGCATCGGCACGCGCGCCCACCGCGCTGCCGAGGCGGCGTTCCGCGCCGGCGAAAGCGAGTTCGGCATCCATATGGCCTACCTCGCCGCCGCGCGCCAGATCGACGCCGAGCTGCCGTACGCCAGCATCGTCGGCCTCAATGAACACGGCGCCGTGCTGCACTACACGAATTTCGACCGCACACCGCCGGAACGCAGCCGCTCGTTCCTGATCGACGCCGGCGCCAGCGCCGCCGGCTACGCCAGCGACATCACGCGCACCCATGCCGCGCCGGACGCATGGCGAATTCCAGGCACTGATCGACAGCGTCGACGCCGCCCAGCAGGGCTTCGTGGCGAAGGTTCGCGCCGGGCAGAGCTATCCCGAGCTGCACATCCACGCCCACCACGTGCTGGCCGGCGTACTGCGCGAGCATGGCTTCTTCCGCATGAGCGCGGAGAGCGCGGTCGAGTCCGGCGTCAGCAGCGCGTTCTTCCCGCACGGCCTCGGCCACCCGATCGGCCTGCAGGTGCACGACGTCGCCGGTTTCCAGCAGAGCGAACGCGGCGGCACGATCGCGCGTCCGGACGGCCATCCGTATCTGCGCATGACCCGCGTGCTGGAACCGGGCATGGTGGTGACGATCGAGCCGGGCCTGTACTTCATCGACATGCTGCTGGCCGAACTGCGCGACAAGCCGTTCGCCGCCGACATCGACTGGACCAAGGTCGACCACTTCCGCCAGTACGGCGGCATCCGCATCGAGGACGACGTGGTGTGCACCGACGGCGCACCGGAGAACCTGACGCGGGACGCCTTCGCGCAGACGGCCTGAGCGACCCCGGGCCGCCGCCGCAGCCACCCCGTATACTTGCCGGACCGGGGGACGACCGACCTCCGTCATTGGCTGGGGGCCTGTGCAGCGCATGGAGTCGACGGGAAACAGCATCGATCTGAGTCCGACCCTGATCGTCGAGGACAACGGCCTGATGCAGCAACGCCTGCTCCGTCTGCTGGTGGACCTGATCGGATCCGACGCGCAGATCACCATCGCCGACAGCATTGCCGTGGCCAAGGCGCAGCTCGACGAAGACGCAACGGGCATGGCCGTGGTCGACATCGGCCTGCCCGACGGCAGCGGCATCGAGTTGATCGCGTGGCTGCACGAGCATTGCCCGCGGGTGACGGTCGTGGTGATCTCGGCGTTCGGCGACGAGGAAACCGTGCTGGCCGCGCTACGCGCCGGCGCTGTCGGCTACCTGCTGAAGGAACGCGAGGACATCGAGCTCAGCCTGGCGCTGCAAAGCATCCAGCGCGGCGGCTCGCCGATCGACCCGTTCATCGCCCGGCGCATCCTGACCCTGCTGGCGGCGCCGACACCACCGGCACCGGCCGCCGACACGGAAGCGCCACTCGCCACCGCCGGCAGCAACGCACTGTCCGAGCGCGAGACCGAAATCCTGCAATTGGTCGCGCGCGGCTACAGCAACCGCGAAATCGCCGAGCTGACCGCGCTGTCGCGCTTCACCGTCGAGGGCTACACCAAGGCGATCTACCGCAAGCTGGCCGTCCGCTCGCGCACGGCCGCGGTGTTCGAGGCCAAGAACCTGGGGCTGCTGCATTGAGTCGCCCGCGCCTGGCGTGGCTGCTCGCCGGGCTGTTTGCTGTATCTGCTGCCGGCGCACTGCGGGCGCAAACGGTGGCACCGACGGTGCTGACGATCGACCGCGCCGAGGCCATACGGGCCGACTGGCAATCCACCGCGCCACCCGCCACCGGCTGGACACCGGTGAAGCTGATCGATTTCTGGGACACGCGCTGGCCGCAATACGACGGCGTGGTCTGGTACCGGCTGCGCTGGAACCAGGCCAGCGCGGATACGCCGGTCGGCCTGCTGCTGGACTACGTGTGCATGGCCGACGCGGTCTACGTCAACGGCAGTCTGGTCCATCGTGATCCGCACCTGGTCGAGCCGCTGTCGCGCAGTTGGGTCGCGCCGCAATATTTCCTGATCGACCGGCCGCTGTTGCATGCGGGCGACAACACCGTGCTGGTGCGCGTTTCCGGCCTCGCCGCGTACCAACCCGGCTTCGGCGTGGTCAAGGTCGGCGAACCACAAGCGGTCGGTGCGCTGTACCAGCAGAGCATGTTCCGGCGCTATGGCGTGCGCCAGTTCAACTTCGCCATCAGCGCCGTGCTCGGCGTGGTGTTCGGCATGTTCTGGCTGCTGCGGCGCAAGGACACGGTGTACGGATGGTATGCGCTGAACACCCTGCTCGGCGCCGCGTACGACTGGAACTACGTCGCTTCCAGCATCTGGCCTTTCGCCAGCACCGATGCCTGGCAGGCCTTCGTCACCGCACTGTTCGTCGCCTCGATCGGCACCTTCATCATCTTCCTGCTGCGCTTCTGCTCGCGCCGCTGGCCGCGCACGGAAGCCGCCCTGCTGCTGGCCAGCGCCGCCACGTTCGCGTGCGCGCTGCTGGCGCCCCAGCTGGTGGGGCCGTGGCGCAACCTGTGGATCATGCCGGCCACCCTGGTCTCGTACGTCTCGACCGGCATTTTCCTGTGGCATGCCGCGCGCAGTTCCCGCGTCGACATCCGCGTACTCGGCGCGACCATGCTGCTGCCTGTACTGGTCTCCTTCCACGACCTCGCGCTGTATCTGGAACTGGTCCGCGGCGGTACCTACCTCGGAGCGCTGACCTCACCGCTCGGCCTGATCGGCATCAGCTTTGCCGTGGCCTGGCGTTTTTCCGAGGCGATGCGCCGGGTCGAGGGTTTCAACGTCGAACTGCGCCATGAGGTCGAGGCTGCCACCGCGCAACTCGGCGACACGCTGGCGCGCGAGCATGCGCTGGCGCTTTCCAACACCCGCATCGGCGAACGCATGAATCTGGTGCGCGACCTGCACGACGGTTTCGGCGGCAGCCTGCTCGGCACCATCGCCACGCTGGAGCAAGCGCCGCGGTCACCGGAAACCGTGCGCACCATCGCCACCCTGAAGGAACTGCGCGACGACCTGCGCCTGGTCATCGACACCACCACCCATGAACAGGACGACGATCTGGTCGGACTGCTGGCACCGCTGCGCCACCGCTGGAGCCAGCGTCTGGAGATGGCCGGCATCGACAGCCGCTGGCGGCTGGAAGGCCTGGACAAGCTGCACCTGGGAGCAGCGCGCAGCCTGGACCTGCTGCGCCTGCTGCAGGAGGCGCTGACCAACGTGCTCAAGCACAGCGGCGCAGCGCAGGTGGAAATCTCGATCGCCCACGACAGCCAGCGGCTGCAGGTTGAAGTGCGCGACAACGGCCGCGGCTTCGACCCGGCCTCCCATCGTGCCAGCGGCGCCGGCCTCGCCAGCCTGCGCGCCCGTGCCGCGCGGCTCGGCGGCGAATTCGCCCTGCAGGCCAGCCTCGGCGGCGGCGTCGCCCTGCGCCTCGACACCGCGCCCTGACTCCCGCGCACCGGCGATTCCGGCACGCGCACGATCCGGTGCGGCACGTACATATTGCCGCAGGCGGCACGGCAACTTCACATGCGGAGCGTATCCTCATCGGAGTTTGATGCGCGGGGTCACCGCATGCCTCGGTCTTCAGTCGAACCGGATCGCCGCTTACTGCCGCACCGCCCACTGCACCGGCTGACGCTGGAGTTGTTCGGCGTCGTCGCGTTGAAGATCGCGGCGCTGGCGCTGATCTGGTGGGTGGTGTTCGCGCCACAACCGCAGCCCGACGTCAGCCCGGATGCGATCGCGCATCGACTGGCGCCCACGTTGCCAAGCCCCACCGAAGGCCAGCCATGATCATCGACGCCGATGTCGTCACGCTGTCGCGCCTGCAGTTCGCGCTGACCGCGCTTTACCACTTCCTGTTCGTGCCGCTGACGCTGGGCCTGTCGTGGATGCTCGCGATCATGGAAGCGGTCTACGTGATGACCGGGCGCGAGGTCTGGAAGCGCATGACGCAGTTCTGGGGCGTGCTGTTCGGCATCAACTTCGCGATGGGCGTCGCCACCGGCGTCACGATGGAGTTCCAGTTCGGCACGAACTGGGCGTACTACTCGCACTACGTCGGCGACATCTTCGGCGCGCCGCTGGCGATCGAAGGGCTGATGGCGTTCTTCCTCGAAGCGACCTTCATCGGCCTGTTCTTCTTCGGCTGGGACACGCTCTCGCGCATCAAGCACCTGCTCGTGACGTGGTTGCTCGCGCTCGGCACCAACCTGTCGGCGCTGTGGATCCTGATCGCGAACGCGTGGATGCAGAATCCGGTCGGCAGCGAGTTCAATCTCGACACGATGCGCATGGAAGTCACCGATCTTCGCCGCGGTGGTCTTCAATCCGGTGGCGCAGGCGAAGTTCGTGCACACGGTGAGCGCGGGCTACGTGCTCGGCGCGATGTTCGTGCTGTCGATCAGCGCGTGGTACCTGCTGCGCGGACGCAACGTCGATTTCGCCAAGCGCTCGATGACGGTGGCGGCGAGCTTCGGCCTGGCCGCGGCGCTCAGTCGTGGTCGTGCTCGGCGACGAATCCGGCTACACCGTGTCGCGAAAACCAGAAGATGAAGCTCGCCGCGATCGAGGCGATGTGGGACACCGAGCCGCCGCCGGCCTCGTTCACCGCTGTTCGGCTTTCCGGATGTCGCGCGAGCGCACGACGCATCTGCGCGATCCACATCCCGTGGGTCATGGGCCTGATCGGCACGCGCTCGATCGACGACGTGATGCCCGGCATCGACGAACTGGTGGACGACGCCAAGGGCCGCATCGGCACCGGCATCCAGGCCTATGACGCGATGCTGATGCTGCGCCGGGACAAGCGACGATGCGCAGGCGCAAGGCGACGCTTCGACGCGCACGACAAGCGATCTCGGCTACGCGCTGCTGCTGAAGCACTACATGGACGATCCGCGCCAGCGCCACGCCGGCCGACATCAAGAAGGCCGCCGACAGCACGATCCCGAACGTGCCGGTGCTGTTCTGGGCGTTCCGCATCATGGTCGGCTGCGGCTTGTATTTCATCGCGCTGTTCGCGTTCTCGTTCTGGCTGGCCTCGCAGCGCGCAGCTCGACAGCCAGCGCTGGTATCTGCAAGCCTGGCGCTGTGGAGCCTGCCGCTGCCGTGGATCGCGATCGAGCTGGGCTGGATCGTCGCCGAATACGGCCGCCAGCCGTGGGCGATCGAAGGCGTGCTGCCGACCGCGCTCGGCGTGTCGTCGGTGTCGCCGGCGCAGGTCGCTACGAGCCTCGCTGGCGGCTTCGTGCTCTTCTACACCGCGCTGGCGATCGTCGACGCGATCCTGATGCTGAAATACACCCGCAAGGGGCCGGACGGGCTGGGCATCTGGCCGACTGTCCGGACGCCGATCCATCGCACCGCCCGTCGATGCAGGACTAGGAGAACGCACATGTTCGACTACGAAACCCTGCGGGTGATCTGGTGGCTCCTGCTCGGCACGCTGCTGATCGGCTTCGCGATCATGGACGGCTTCGATTTCGGCGTCGGCCGGCGCTGCTGCGCGTGCTCGGCGCGCGACGACGACGAACGCCGCGTGCTGCTCGAAACGCATCGAGCCGGTCTGGGAAGGCAACCAGGTGTGGTTCATCCTCGGCGGCGGCGCGGTGTTCGCCGCGTGGCCGCTGCTGTATGCGGCGTCGTTCTCCGGCTTCTATTTCGCGATCGCTGCTGGTGCTGCTGGCGCTTGATCCTGCGGCCGGTCGGCTTCAACTTCCGCAACAAGATCCACGATCCGCGCTGGGCGTCACTGTGGGACTGGGTGCTGACCGTCTCCGGGCTGATCGGTGATGCTGGTGTCGGGCGTCGCGTTCGGCAACCTGTTCCTCGGCGTGCCGTTCCGCTACGACGACGACCTGCGCATGAGCTACGAAGGCGGCTTCTTCGGCCTGCTGCGTCCGTTCGCGCTGCTGAGCGGGCTGGTCTCGCTGAGCGATGCTGCTGATGCACGGCGCCGCTGGGCGGCACTGAAGGCCGACCACCGTGATCGCCGCGCGCGCGGTGACGATCGCGCGCTGGATGACGCTGGTCTTTGCCGCGCTGTACGTGCTCGCCGGCGTGTGGCTGGCCTTCGGCATTCCCGGCTACGCGATCGCCGGACCGGCGCTGACCGACGGCATCTCCAATCCGCTGTACAAGCAGGTCGCCGTCGGCGGCAGCTGGCTCGCCAGCTACATGCGATCATCCGTGGTTCTGGATCGCGCCGCTGCTGGCGCTGGCGTCAGCGGTCGGCGTGCAGGCCGCTGCTCGGCCGGCGCAGCATGGCCGGCTTCATCGCCAGCGCCTGATGGTGGGCGCACGATCGTCTCGGCCGGCTTCGCGCTGTTCCCGTTCCTGCTGCCGTCCAGCCTCGATCCGCATTCCAGCCTGACGGTCTGGGACGCATCGTCCAGCCGCAGCACGCTCGGCTGATGCTGATCGGCGACCGCGGTGCTGCTGCCGATCGATCATCGCTCTACACGGCTGGGTGTACCGGGTGCTGCGCGGGCGGGTCACGCTGGCACATGTGCGCAAGGCGCACGGCATGTATTGAAAGGAGCGCGAACCCATGTGGTATTTCTGCTGGATTCTCGGACTCGGCCTCGCCTGCGCCTTCGCGATCCTCAACGCGATGTGGTACGAGGTGCATGCCACGACGAGGCGAATCGCCTGCTCGAGGATTCGCAACTGCCGGACGAGCTGAGTTAACGCGCCGCCAGCAGCGCCTCGATCGCGTCGGCGTCCTTCGGCACCGCAGCGGTGAGCACCTCGTTGCCGTCGCGGGTCACCGCCACGTCGTCTTCGATGCGGATGCCGATGCCGCGCCAGCGCTCGGCCACCGAGCGGTCGTCCGGCGGCACGTACAGGCCCGGCTCCACCGTCAGCACCATGTCCGGTTCCAGCAGGCGCGATTCGCCGTCGACGCGATAATCGCCGACATCGTGCACGTCCAGGCCCAGCCAGTGGCCGGTCTTGGCCGGGAAGTAACGCTGGTAACTGCCGTCGGCGATCGCCGCATCGGCGCCGCCCTTGAGCAGGCCGAGCTCGCACAGGCCTTCGGTCAGCACGCGCACGGCGGCGCGTGTGCGCGGCGCCGAACGGGCGGCCCGGACGCACTTCGTCGATCGCCGCCAGCTGCGCGGCCAGCACCACTTCGTACAGCGCGCGCTGCTCGCGGCTGAAGCGGCCGTTGACCGGAAACGTGCGGCTGATGTCCGAGGCATAGCAGTCCAGCTCGGCGCCGGCGTCGATCAACAGCAGCTCGCCATCGCGCAGCGGCGCGCGGTTGCTCTGGTAGTGCATCACGCAGGCGTTCGCGCCGCCGGCGACGATCGGCGGAAAGGCCGGCACCGCGCCGCGGCTGCGCACGACGCGCAGCAATTCCGCCTCGACTTCGTACTCCAGCCGACCGGGCACGGCGGCCTGCATCGCGGCCAGGTGCGCGTCGCCCGCGATCGCGGCGGACGCGCGCATCAGCTTCAGTTCGGCGCGCGACTTGTACAGCCGCAAGTCGTGCAGCAGATGGCCGAGCGCCACGAATTCCTTCGGCACCACGCCGCCGCCGCGCAGCTGGCGCAGCCGGCGCATCCAGCCCAGCAGTTGCGCGTCGAACTCCGGCTCGCGGCCGAAGTGGCAGTACACGCGTGCGCGGCCCTCGATCATGCCGGGCAGGATGTCGTCGATGTCCTCGATCGGAAACGCGTCGTCCATGCCGTAGCCGGCCACCGCCTGTTCGGTGCCGATTGCCGGGCCATGCCAGCGCTCGCGTGCGGGATCGTGTTCGCGGCAGAACAGCACCACCTCGCCATGCTTGCGCCCGGGCAGCAGCGCCAGCACCGCGTCGGCTTCGGGGAAGCCGGCCAGGTAATGGAAGTCCGAATCCTGCCGGTACGGCCACGCCGCGTCGGCATTGCGCATGCGCTCGGGCGCGGCGGCGACCAGCAGCACCGCATCGTCGCCCGCCATCTGCATCAGCTGGCGGCGCCGGCGCGCGAACTCGTCCGCACCGATCGCCAGCGCGGCCGTGGTCAAGCTGCTGGGAATCAATGCACGCTGCCGCTGGCGGACGGGTCGTGCGCGGTGCACTCGGTGTGCAGCAGCAGCGCGGCGACGCGCACGAATTCGTGCACATCGACCAGCGCGTCCTCGTCTTCGTCCTCGTCGCCGAAATCGAACGAGGACGCGGCGATGGTGCCCAGATCGCGCAGTACCTCCTGCGCCTCCTCCGACAACTGTGCATGCGCCGCGGTACCGGCCAGGCCGAAGCCACCCAGGAAGCCGCGGCACCAGTCGACCAGCGCCTCGGCGCGTTCGGCCAGCGGGCGGTCGTCTTCCGGCAGCAGCGGTTCGAAGCCCAGTTCGGGATCGGCCAGTTCGGCCTCGCTCTGCCGTGCCAACCGTTCCAGCAGGGCCAGGTCCGCGGCGTCGGGGTCAGCCGCCTCGCCGTCGAGCTGCAAGGCGGCCAGCACGGAGCTGCCGCGCAACGAGCCGCCGCCGGCCAGATAGCCGCACAGCGAACCGTGCAGTTCGCTGGCTTCGGTGCCCAGGCGCAGGCGCATGATCAGCGCGTCGATATCGTCGTGGCCCACAAGCCCGGTAGCCGTCATGGCGGCGCTCCATCAGGTGAATGGGCGCCAGTTTAATGCAGTGGCCGGGCCGGCCAGCGCCTCGGCCGCAAACGCGGCTGACTTCCGCCGGCGTCCTGTTATAGTTTCGTGCATGAACGCGCCTGATCCCGCCTCGCCCGATCCTGTCCATCAAGAGTTGGTCGCCCTCGGCCGACAACTTGATCGCCTGCTCGATACCGTGCGCCGGCTCACCGAAGAAAACCGCAGCCTGCGCCAGAGCCAGGAGCAGTTGTCCGGCGAGCGCGCAGGCCTGCTGGCACGCAACGAGCAGGCACGTGGCCGCGTCGAGGCGATGATCCAGCGGCTCAAATCGCTTGAAAGCAACGGTTGACAGAGACCATGTCCAGCAGTGAACCAGTCGCGCTGCGACTGATCGACCGAGAATTCCTGATTGCCTGCGCGCCGGAAGAGCGCGAGGGCCTGCTCGAAGCGGCCGGCTTCCTCGACCGCAAGATGCGCGAGCTGCGCGCCAACGCGAAAGCGCCCAGCTTCGAGCGGCTGGCCGTGCTCACCGCGATCAGCGTGACGCACGAATTCCTCAGCCTGCGCAAGCAGCACGACAGCCAGGAACAGCGTCTCAGCGATGGCCTCGCCGCGTTGCGAAGCAAGCTTGATGCCGTCTTCGACAGCGAGCCGGTCAAGCGCTGAACGGGCACGTTTGCATGAACGCAAACCGTCAGCTGGCAGTGGCACATTCCGGGTCAAACGCCTAAGATCGTAGTCGGCGTTTTCTGCGGTGTGCGCCAGCACACTCGTACATTTGCCTTGTTCCTACATACGGCCCCGGGTCGGTTTCACATCGGTTGTTGTGCATGTCCGCCACGTGCGGAAAGCCTTTAGACCATGTAGCCCTCCCACCTGATCCATCTTGGATCAAGGTCGTTCGGTGGGCAGCGGCATCGCGGTTGACGCCACCTCATTTCCCGTTCCGTTCGTCCCTCGACGAACGGAACGCCCTACGACGGAGTTGCGCGAAACGTGGACGCCCCCGCCCAACGACGCGAGCTTCGCCAGCGTCTGGCCGAACAACGCCGCGCCCTGACCCCGCCCGTGCGCATCGCCGCCGCCCAGGGCCTGCGTCGCAGTCTCGAACAACTGCCTGAATACCTCACCGATGCGCGCGTGGCCGGCTACTGGGCCAGCCATGGCGAGTTGCCGTTGAACCTGGTGATACCGCCGCTGGCCACGCGCGGCCAGCAGTTCCTGCTGCCGGTGATCGGCAAGAACAAGCAACTGCGTTTCGCACCGTGGCAGTCCGGCGAGGAAGTGCAGCCGAACCGTTACGGCATTCCCGAGCCGGTGGCGCAAGGCGAACTGCTGGAGCCGTTCCAGCTCGACCTGGTCTTCGTGCCGCTGCTCGGTTTCGACCGCCGCGGCAACCGGCTCGGCCACGGCGGCGGCTACTACGACCGCAGCTTCGGCTTCCTCAACGAGCAGGTGCGCCCGACCGAACCGCTGCTGGTCGGCATCGGCTATGCGTTCCAGGAACTGCCGCAGGTCGACGAGCAAGCGTGGGATGTCCCGCTCGACTTCGTTGCCACCGAGCGCGAGCTGATCGACTGCCACCCGGAAGCAAATGCATGAACCACTGGCTGATGAAATCCGAACCGGACGCGTTCTCGATCGACGACCTCAAGCGCAAGAAGCAGGAAGCCTGGGATGGCGTGCGCAACTACCAGGCGCGCAACTTCATGCGCGACGGCATGCGCCCCGGCGACAAGGTGTTCTTCTACCACTCCAACTGCGCCGTGCCCGGCATCGTCGGCATCGCCGAGGTGGCCACCGATGCGTATCCCGACCCCAGCCAGTTCGATCCGAAGAGCAAGTACTTCGACCCGGGCAGCTCGCGCGACAACCCGCGCTGGATGCTGGTCGACGTGAAGTTCGTGAAGAAACTCAAGCGCACGATCAGCCTGGACGAACTGAAGAACGATCCCGCGCTGGTCGAGATGCCGCTGCTGCGCAAGGGCAACCGGCTGTCGGTGATGCCGGTCGATGCGGCGCACTGGGAATACATCCTCGGTCTCGCCTAGCACTCCGGACCCGTGTGCTGTTCGCCCGGAGGCGCTCGCCGCGAACGCGGCCGACCGCCATAATGTGTTTTTTCATTCAAGACGACTTGCCCATGAGCAACGCCAACGAAAAACGCCAGGCCGGTGAGGCCGCGATCCGCTACGTCGAGGACGGCGCCATCGTCGGCGTCGGCACCGGCTCCACCGTGGCGTTCTTCATCGACGCGCTGGCCGATCTGAAAAACCGCATCCAGGGCGCCGTGTCCAGCTCGGAGCAGTCCACCGCGCAACTGAAGCGGCTCGGCATCCCGGTGCTCGATCTCAACGCCGCCGGCCCGCTTGACGATCTACGTCGATGGCGCCGACGAATGCGATCCGTACAAGCGGCTGATCAAGGGCGGCGGCGCTGCACTGACCCGCGAGAAGATCGTTGCCGCGGCCAGCGAGAAGTTCGTCTGCATCATCGACTCCAGCAAGCGGGTCGACCTGCTCGGCAAGTTTCCGGTACCGATCGAGGTGATTCCGATGGCGCGCAGCCTGATCGGCCGCGAGATCGTCAAGCGCGGCGGCCAGCCGGTGTGGCGCGACGGCGTGGTCACCGACAACGGCAACTGGATCATCGACGTGCATAACTGGCAGATCGCCGATCCGGCCGCGCTCGAGAGCGAGCTGAACCAGCTGCCCGGCATCGTCACCGTCGGCCTGTTCGCGCGCCGGCCGGCCGACGTGGTGCTGATGGGTGACCGCGAAATCTGAAGATTGGCGACGGATCTCCTGGCCACCCCGCACCCTTCGGGCTCGGCGTAGGGCCGCAGGTGCGCGTGTGGGGAGCGAGCGTGGATGCTCGCCACTGAGCAGCGAGAAAACCGAGGCCTTGCTCGACCCTGCGTTTTCGCCGCTACGCTCAGAGCCTGCCCCGGAATTGATCCGGGTGAACGGCGGGTGTGGGAGCCTGCTCCTGACGCAGTTGCTCCATCGGTCCGCAAACTTTTCCGGCCTACGCCGGCTTGCGCGACTTGCCCAACTTGATGTGACGGCCTTTGAAACGCGCTTCGCGCAGACGCCTGGCGTGGGCCGCCAGAATGTCGCCACGGGTGATGATGCCCACCAGCTTGTGCGGATCGTCCTTGCTGACCACCACCAGACGTCCAACTCTCTCCGCAACCATGTGATCGGCGGCCTCACGCAGCGAATGGTCCTCGTTGACCGCAATCGGTGATCGCGTCAACAGCTCGCCCAGCGCCAGCGTGTAATGCCACTGCGGATCGAGCAGACTGCGTCGGGTCAGCACACCCTGCACGCGGCCCTGCTCATCGACTACCGGATACCCCTGGTGCTGGGTGTGGGGAGACTCATCGGCCAGCCAGCGCCGCACTTCAGCCAGCGTCTGGGTCGTTTGCAGGGTCGCCACATCGCGCGAACAAGCCGTACCCACGCTGACCTGCTCCAGGTAGTCGGCAGCATATTCCGACGGCACCTTTACGCCACGACGCGCGATCTTCTCGGTCATGATCGTGTTGTGCATGATCAGGGCCGAGATCAGGTAGGCGGCGGTGCAGCCGCCAAGCAGGGGCAGGAGGCACGCTGGCTGCCGCGTGGTTTCAAAGGCAAACACCACCGCGGTCAATAGAGCGCGCGAAGAACCGGCAAAAATGGCCGCCATGCCTACCAGCGCCGCGATGCGCGGGTCGACGTTGAAGCCTGGCACCAGATGATTGATGCCGATGCCGATCACCGCGCCCAGCGATCCGCCGATCATGAACAGCGGAGCCAGCGTGCCGCCGGACGTGCCGCTGCCCAGCGCGATGACCCAGGAAACGAACTTCAGCGCACCAAAGCTGAGCAGCATGGTGAGGCCGAAGTGTCCCTGCACCAGCGCATCGATGTTGTCGTAGCCCACGCCCAGGGTTCGCGGCTCGATCCAGCCGACAACGCCGGCAACGAGCGCACCGAGAGCCGGCCACCACATCCAGTGAATCGGCAACTTCTCGAACAGATCCTCGACGCCGTAGACCGCCTTGGTCACCCACACCGAGGCATAGCCGACGAGGGCACCGATCAACACGAAACTGATCAGCGCCCAACCGCCCGGCTGCAGCACGTCGGGCATGGGAAATACCGGTTCCGCACCATAGGTCGCATAGCGCACACCCACCGCCGTCACCGCCGCCAGTGCGACCGGAATCAGCGAACGTGGGCGCAGTTCAAACAACAGCAACTCCACCGCCAGCACCAATGACGCCACCGGTGCACCGAACACCGCTGCCATGCCGGCTGCCGCGCCCGCCGCCAGCAGCACCTTGCGTTCGTTCGCAGTGACCCGCAGGAGTTGGCCAATCAGCGAGCCCAAGGCACCGCCGGTGGAGATGATCGGCCCCTCGGCACCAAACGGACCGCCGGTACCAATGGCAAACGCCGATGACAGCGGCTTCAACCAGGTAATCCGCGCAGGAATGTTGGATTCATTGGTGAGAATCTGTTCCATCGCCTCCGGAATGCCATGCCCCTGGATGGCACGCGAACCCCAGCGCGCCATGATGCCCGCCAGCAAGCCACCAATGACCGGGATCAGGATGACCCAGGCTCCCAGGTGGTTGCCCGCCGGTGACAACACGAACGAGCCGGTGCGTGCATTCGGGCCGACCACATCGGACATGCGACCGTAGAAGCACAGATCGGTGATCAGGTTGATCGTGAGCATCAACAGTTGCGCGACATAGGCCGCCACGACACCCAGAATTACCGCCAACATGCTGATCAGCAGGATTCGGCGGGTGACCAGGGTGGATTTGCGCGGCATCCGCGCGGCATCCAGCGAAAGACCCAGCGCGGGTGCAATCGAGAGTGCATCGGTACTGCCTGCCGTGCGCACGTCGGTATGCCCCACGGAGTCATCAGTGGCTGGCGTCATGGGAATTCACGGAAGGTAAAACGGGAATTTTACGCTGCTGCAGTGCAAAGATAAAAGGCGCAGCTTCGTCAGCCTGGGCGCCTGGACGATGTCGCGTTTCGGATGTTGACGTCGGAGCGAACATCGGCGCTGTTGGGGAGACTGGGGATTGTTCGTCCCATCCATGGGACTCATCCTTCACTTCGCTCAGGGCCAGCCTGCGGCTGTCCACAATGTTCCAGACAAAATTGTCGAACGTGGTTGGCCTCCTGTGCCCCGAGCCAAAAAGCAAAAGACCCGCCATTGGGCGGGCCTTTTGTTTTTTGGCTGGGGGACTAGGATTCGAACCTAGATAGACAGCGTCAGAGGCTGTTGTCCTACCGTTAGACGATCCCCCAATGACACGCGGAACGATGCGCTCTGACCTGTGGCACCGAACCGTGAAGCGCGAAAAACTGAAACTTAGCGCTTCGAGAACTGGGTAGCGCGACGTGCCTTGTGCAGACCGACCTTCTTGCGCTCGACCTCACGGGCGTCGCGCGTCACGAAACCGGCCTTGCGCAGCGGCGACTTCAGGCTTTCGTCGTATTCGATCAGCGCGCGGGCGATGCCCAGGCGGATCGCGCCGGCCTGACCGGTGATGCCGCCACCGGCAACCGTCACCATGATGTCGAACTTGTCGGTGTTCTCGGTCAGTTCGAGCGGCTGGCGCACGATCATGCACGAGGTCTCGCGACCGAAAAATGCCTCGAGCGTCTTGCCGTTGACGACGATATCGCCCTTGCCCTTGCGCAGGAACACGCGGGCGGCGGAGGTCTTGCGGCGGCCGGTGCCGTAATTCTGCTGGATTGCCATGGTCATTTCCTTAGATCTCCAGCGCCTGCGGCTGCTGTGCGGTATGCGGATGCTCGGCACCGCCGTAGACCTTGAGCTTGCGATACATCTCGCGGCCCAGCGGGTTCTTCGGCAGCATGCCCTTGACGGCGATCTCGATCACGCGCTCCGGGTAGGTCGCCAGCAGGTCCTTCAGACTGGTGGTCTTCAGGTTGCCGATGTAGCCGGTGAAGCGGTGGTACTTCTTGTCGTCCAGCTTGGCGCCGGTGACGTGCACCTTCTGCGCATTGATCACCACGATATAATCGCCGGTGTCGCAATGCGGGGTGTATTCCGGCTTGTGCTTGCCGCGCAGACGACGAGCGATTTCGGTCGACAGGCGACCGAGCGTCTTGTCCGTGGCGTCAACCACGAACCAGTCGCGCTTGACGTTGTCTGCATTGGCGCTAAACGTTTTCATTTCAGAATACCTGGTCTGCCGCCGTGAGGCGGTACGCGTAATCGGTGGATCAAAGGCGCGAGATGATAGCGGAGCCTTCATCCATGGCGCAAGCCCACCGACCGGCGGGCTGTGAGCTGGCAATGATAGCATGACCATCATGCCGCTTGAAAAGACCCCCCAGCACGCGTCGGCAGACCGCATCGCCGAGACTGGCCGACCAATGCGTGCAATGCGGGCTGTGCCTGCCGGTCTGCCCCACTTATGCGCTGGACCGGAACGAGGCGGAATCCCCGCGCGGGCGCATCGCCATCGCCGCCGCACTGGCCCGCGGGCTGAGCCGACCCCACCGCGGAGTTGCGCGAACACCTGGATCACTGTCTGGGCTGCCTGAACTGTGAAACGGTCTGCCCGGCCCATGTGCAGTACGGCGAGCTGCTGATCGAAACCCGCGCCCTGCTGGGGCCGGCGCCTCGGCGGCCGCGCTGGCTGCTGGGCCTGCTCAAGCGGCCACGCTGGCTGCGTGCGCTGCGCCGGCTTGGCGGCTGGCTGGCCTTGCCGCGCTGGCAGGGCTGGCTGGCGTCGCGCTTGCCGGCGGCATCGCCCTGGCGCGCGGCCCTGCTCCATTTGCCGCCGCAACCGCCGGCCGCTCCTGCCCACTCGGCGGTCGGTCGGGCAGGCCCAGCTGGCGCTGTTCCCCGGCTGCGTGGCCAGCATCGACGACGCGGAAGCTCAGCAGGCGGCGATCACCCTGCTGGAAGCTGCCGGTTACACGGTCAGCGTGTTGCCGGCCTTCTGCTGCGGAGCGATGGATCTGCACGGTGGCGACACCGCGGCCGCCGAACAGGCCGCGCAGCGCGTGCGCCAAGCATGGCAGGCGTGCGGCGCCAACCAATTGCTCTCGGTCACGCCCGGCTGCCTCGGAAGCTTGCGCCGCGCACTGCCCGGCGTGAGCGTGATCGACCCTCTGGAACTGCTGGCGGCCCGCGCCGAAGCACTGCATTTCCGCCCGCTGGCACAACGCGTGGCGCTGCACCTGCCCTGTACGCAGGTCAACGTGGCACGCACGGACGCCGCCTTGCTGCAGCTGCTGCGCCGTGTGCCCCGGCTGGACGTGCAAACATTGCCGCGGCCGCCACATTGCTGCGGCGCGGCCGGCAGCCACCTGCTGGAATTCCCGGAACGCGCCGCGATGCTGCGCGACGCCGCGCTGCGGCAAGCTGCCACGCTGGAACCGCAACAGTTGTTGTCGTCCAATATCGGCTGTCGCCTGCACTTCGAAGCCGGCATCAGGCAGCAAGGACTGGACTGGCGCAGCCAGCATCCACTGGTGCTGCTGGCCCGGCAACTCGAGCTCGACCGCATGCCTTTCGACCCCATGCTTTCCGACCCCACGCCCCCGGAGTCCTCATGAATGTCCGCACGCTGACCTCACTGGATCGCCTGCTGGCCGGCTGCGAACGCGCACTGGAAGCGATCGCCGGCGCACCCCAGGCGCATCGCCCGTCGCCCGCTGCCGGCCTCGCCGAAGCCGATCTGGACGACGCCGAACGCCGCCACGCCGCCGGCTTGATGCGAATCAACCATACCGGCGAGGTCTGCGCGCAGGCGCTGTATTTCGGCCAGGCCGCACTGGCGCGCGACGCCGACAATCGCCGGCACCTGCTGCATGCCGCCGCCGAGGAAACCGACCACCTGGCCTGGTGCGCCGAGCGCCTGCGGCAACTGGACAGCCGCCCCAGCCTGCTCAATCCGCTGTGGTACGCCGGCAGCTATGCGATCGGCGCGGTTGCCGCGCTGGCCGGCGATCCGGTCAGCCTGGGTTTCGTGGTCGAGACCGAACGCCAGGTGGAGGCGCATCTGGCCGAGCATCTGGAAAAGCTGCCCGCGCAGGACGAACGCTCGCACGCCGTTCTGACGCGAATGCAGGCCGACGAGATCCGCCATGCGCAGGCTGCGCAGGCACGCGGCGGCATCGAGCTGCCGTTTCCGCTGCCGCAGCTGATGCACGCCAGTTCGATGGTGATGAAGACGGTGGCGTACCGCCTGTGAGCAGCCAGAAAAAACCCGCCTTTCGGCGGGTTTCTCGTCACATCAGGTTGCGGCCGTGGAACAGTTCCTCGATCTCGCGGCGAGCAGCGATTCGATGCGCTGGCGCTCCTTGAACGAGAGATCGTCGGCGTGCGACTCGAACAGGTAGGTGTCGAGGTCGAAGTCCTTGATGTGCATCTTCGTGTGGAACATGTTTTCCTGGTACACGTTGACGTCGAACATCTCGTACTTCTGGCGGATGTGCTTGGCCAGGTAGTCCTGCACCGAGTTGATCTTGTGGTCGATGAAGTGCTTCTTGCCCTTCACGTCGCGGGTGAAGCCGCGCACGCGGTAGTCGCACACCACGATGTCCGACTCGAAGCTGTCGATCAGGTAGTTCAACGCCTTCAGCGGCGAGATCACGCCGCAGGTGGCCACGTCGATGTCGGCGCGGAAGGTGGCGATGCCGTTGTGCGGATGCGTTTCCGGATAGGTGTGGACGGTGATGTGGCTCTTGTCCATGTGCGCGACCACGGCACCGGCGATCGATGTCGCGGCCGAGCTTCTCCACCACCGGCTCCTCGGAGATCAGCATGGTCACCGAGGCGCCCTGCGGGTCGTAGTCCTGGCGCGCGATGTTCAGGATGTTCGCGCCGATGATCTCGGCCACGTCGGTGAGGATCTGGGTCAGGCGGTCGGCGTCGTACTGCTCATCGATGTACTCGATGTAGCGCCGGCGCTGGTCCTCGGACACCGCGTAGCAGATGTCGTAGATGTTGAAGCTCAGCGCCTTGGTCAGGTTGTTGAAACCCTGCAGGCGCAGACGGGGAAGTGGTTTGACCACGGGCGGCTCTCCATGACCGGGCTTCGGTCAGCAGTAGAGGCGGGTTAGCGACAAGGGTCCCCGCGGAATGGTATGAAGCGCAGGGCAGCTGCCTGCACGACCCTTGGTTGACGGCAGGCGACAGCTTCATCGCCTGCGAAAGACCGCGAAGTATGCGGTAAAACAAAAAGAAATTGAACCTGCGGTAATCGCCTAGGTTTGCCATAATGACCCACTGGAAGGGTGGTTACGTGCACGCAAGCTGCGGTTGCGGTGATCGCCGCTGAATGACAACCATCTGTAGGGGATGACCGTGGCGCAACTCAAGTACCAGCTGCAACAGGCGTTCGAACGCTCGCAGGCCCCGCTCGGCTTCGCACCGGATCCTGCCGCGATGGAGCGCTTTCTCGGCATGTGCCATCGCCGCCGCTATCCGGGCAAGACCGCGATCATCCGCCCCGGCGATCCGGCCAACACGCTGTATTACGTGATCGAAGGCTCGCTGGCGGTATGCACCGAGGACGAGCAGGGCCGCGAACTGATCCTCGCCTACATCAGCCGCGGCGCAGTTCATCGGCGAAATGGGCCTGTTCGTGGAACAGGCGCAGCGCGAAGTCGATGGTGCGCACGCGCACGCCGTGCGAGATGGCCGAGATCAGCTACGAGCGCATTGTTCCAGCTGATGGAAGGCCCGCTGCGCGAGGAATGCCCGAAGATCCTGTTCGCGATCGGCGCGCAGCTCACCAACCGTCTGCTGCGCACCTCGCGCCAGGTCAGCCGGATGGCGTTCATGGACGTCACCAACCGCATCTCGCGCACCCTGCTCGACCTGTGCCAGGAGCCGGATTCGATGACCCACCCGGACGGCACCCAGATCCGCATCTCGCGCCAGGAAGTGAGCCGCATCGTCGGCTGCTCGCGCGAAATGGTCGGCCGCGTGCTCAAGCAGCTGGAAGAGCAGCGGATGATCGACGTTTCCGGCAAGACCATCGTGGTGCGCGGCACGCGTTGATCGCGCGCGGGGGTTTGCCCGGCTGTCGCCCGAACCGGCTTTTTCATTCGAGCGCTGGCCAAGGATGACTCCCTGCCACTGGTTGTGAGGCGACGCTTGGATCTCGGACAGTTCTTCATCTTCGTCGGCATCGGCCTGCTCGCCCAACTGGTCGACGGCGCGCTCGGCATGGCCTATGGACTGGTCTCCAACTCGATCCTGCTGGCGCTAGGCCTGCCGCCGGCGATGGCCAGCGCCACCGTGCACACCGCCGAAATCTTCACCACCGGCGTATCCGGCGCATCGCATGCGTGGTTCGGCAACGTGCGCTGGCAGCTGTTCTGGCAGCTGGCGATTCCCGGCGCGATCGGCGGCTTCATCGGCGCGACCTTGCTGGCCAGCGTGCCGGGCGAGACGATCCGCCCCTTCGTCAATGCCTACCTGCTGATCCTCGGCACCATGGTGCTGCTGCGCGCGTTCGGCAAGCGGCTGAGCCGCCACCAGGTGCAGCACAACGGCGTGCTGGGCCTGTTCGCGGGCTTGCTCGATGCGATCGGCGGCGGCGGCTGGGGCCCGCTGGCCACCAGCACCCTGATCGCCCGCGGCGGCAACGTGCGCAGCACGATCGGCTCGGTCAATGCCGCCGAATTCGTGGTGACGGTATCCATCTCCGCCACCCTGGTCTGGCACGTCGGCATCGGCCACTGGCCGATCGTGCTGGGCCTGCTCACCGGCGGCGTGATCGCCGCGCCGTTCGCCGCATGGCTGGTTCGGCATCTGCCCGAACGCGCGGTGATGGCGGCCGTCGGCAGCCTGATCGTGCTGATCAGCCTGGGCCAGCTGGTGCAGACGCTGCTGTAGCCGTTACGTCCTTCCCGGTCAGAACCACTCGACGCGCGTGATCGCGCGGCCCAATGCCTTCTCCATTTTCTTGCACAGCGTGGGCGTGCCGTTGACCAGTACCGCCTCGGCGGCCAGTTTCAGCATCGGCGCGTCGTACATCGAATCGCCATAGGCCAGCTGCCACGCCTCGACACCGTGCTCGGCCAGCGACTGCACCTTGCGCCGCCCCACGTTGTGGCGCAGCAGACGCATGCCGAGCCAGCCGGGGCGCAGTTGCGAAGCGACGACTTCCAGATCGGTCAGTCCCAGTTGCTGCAGGATGCCGCTGACCAGGGTGTGCTCGCAGCCGGTCACCACGATCACCCGGTCGCCCTGCAACTGGTGCCGGCGCAGTGCCTGCAGGCCGTCACGGCAGAACTGCCTCGGCCGGCGCGCCAGGATCGCGGCAAACGCGTGTGCGGTGCCCTGGTAGCGCCGCTCATCCAGCCCCAGCAGGGCGATGCGTACCAGCGTGCGCATCGGCCCGCGGCGCGAAAACGGCAGTTGCAGCAACAGCAGCGGCGCAGTCAGCAAGGCCAGCAGGCGACGCCACCACGAACGGTAGCGGTCGCGGATGAACAGGTAGAACGAATCGCCCTGGATCAGCACGCCATCGAAATCGAACAGCACCACCCGCGGCGCCATCGCCGGCGTGGCCGCCGGCGCCACGCCATCCCCCTGCGGCATGACGGTCACGGCGTGGCGAACAGGCGACGCAACTCGCTGCCCGGATCCTCGGCGCGCATGAACGCCTCGCCGACCAGGAACGCCTGGATGCCACCTTCGCGCAGGCGCGCCACGTCTTCCGGCGTGTGGATGCCGGACTCGGCCACCAGCATGCGGTCGTACTCGATCATGCCCTGCAGCGCCAGCGAGGTCTCCAGCGAGGTCTCGAAATTGCGCAGGTTGCGGTTGTTCACCCCGATCAGCGGCACCGGCAAGCGCCAGCGCGCGCTCGAGCTCTTCCTCGTCGTGCACTTCGCACAGCACGTCCAGGTCGAGATCCGCGGCCAGCAGCGACAACTGCAGCAGCACGTCGTCGTCCAGCGCCGAGACGATCAGCAGGATGCAGTCGGCGCCGATCGCGCGCGCCTCGTACACCTGGTACGCATCGATGATGAAATCCTTGCGCAGCACCGGCAGCGAGCATGCCTCGCGCGCCTGCTGCAGGAACGCCTCGCTGCCCTGGAAGAAATCGCTGTCGGTCAGCACCGACAGGCAGGCCGCGCCGGCGGCCTCGTAGCTCCTGCGCGATCGCGGCCGGGTCGAAGTTCGTGCGGATCACGCCCTTGCTCGGGCTGGCCTTCTTCACCTCGGCGATCACCGCCGGCAGGCCGGCATCGATCTTCGCCTCGATCGCCGCGGCGAAACCGCGGGTATCGGGCAGGTCCGCGATGCGCGCGATCAGTTCGGCTTCCGGCAGCCGGGCCCGGCGCTCGGCGACTTCTTCCGCCTTGCGGGCAAGAATGCGATTGAGGATGTCAGTCATGGCATCTCACTGGGTGGTGTAGGAACGCATTCCATGCGCGACAAGGGGCACCTGCGCTCGGGCTAGCAGCGTCGCGCACCATGTGCACCTTACGGCGAATCGGCGAGCCGGCGGGTGGCCGCCACGAAGGCCTGCATTTTCGCATGTGCGGCGCCGCTGGCAATCGTGGCACGGGCCAGCGCGATGCCGTCGCCGATCGAACCGACCACGTCGGCCGTGTACAGCGCCGCGCCCGCGTTCAGGCAGACGATGTCGTGCGGCACGCCGGCGTGGCCCTGCAGCGCCTGCAGCAGCATCGCCTTCGACTCGTCCGCGTTGGCCACCCGCAGGTTGCGGCTGGACGCCATCGCCAGGCCGAAATCCTCCGGCTCCACCTCGTATTCGCGCACCACGCCATCGCGCAGTTCGCCGACCAGGGTCGCTGCGCCGAGCGAGATCTCGTCCATGCCGTCGCGCCCCCATACCACCAGCGCGTGCTGCGCGCCGAGCTGCTGCAGCGCGCGCACCTGGATGCCGACCAGGTCGGGATGGAACACGCCCATCAGGATGTTCGGCGCGCCGGCCGGATTGGTCAGCGGGCCGAGGATGTTGAACAGCGTGCGCACGCCCATTTCCTTGCGCACCGGCGCCACCACCTTCATCGCCGGATGATGGTTCGGCGCAAACATGAAGCCGATGCCGGTCTCGGCCATGCACGCCGCCACCTGCGCCGGCGACAGTCGATCGCCGCGCCCAGCGCCTCCAGCACGTCCGCGCTGCCCGATTTCGACGACACGCTGCGTCCGCCATGCTTGGCGATGCGCGCGCCGGCCGCGGCAGCCACGAACATCGAAGCGGTGGAGATGTTGAAGCTGGAGGCGCCATCGCCACCGGTGCCGACGATGTCCAGGAAATGCGCGATGCGGCGGCGCCTCGACCCTGCGCCGACAGCTCGCGCATCACCCGCGCCGCGCCGGTGATCTCGCCCACGGTTTCCTTCTTCACGCGCAGGCCGGTGATGATCGCCGCGGTCATCAGCGGGCTCACCTCGCCGTGCATGATCTGGCGCATCAGCGCGATCATCTCGTCGTGGAAGATCTCGCGATGCTCGATCGTGCGCTGCAACGCCTCCTGCGGCGTGATGGTGATCTCGCGCACTTGACCGTTCATGCTGCCGCCCTCAGCGGCTGCTGCAGAAAATTGCGCAGCAAGTCGTGGCCATGCTGGGTGAGGATCGATTCGGGATGGAACTGCACGCCCTCGACCGCCAGCGTCTTGTGGCGCAGCCCCATGATCTCGTCGATCGAGCCGTCCGGATTTTCCGTCCACGCGGTGACTTCCAGGCAATCCGGCAGCGACGCCTGCTCCACCACCAGCGAGTGGTAGCGCGTGGCCTCGAACGGATTGGGCAGGCCGGCGAACACGCCCGCCCGCGATGGATCACCGGCGATGTCTTGCCGTGCATGATCCGCTTGGCGCGGATCACCTTGCCGCCGAACACCTGGCCGATCGCCTGATGGCCCAGGCACACGCCGAACACCGGAATCTCGCCGGCCAGCTCGCGCAGTACATCCAGCGACACGCCCGAATCGTCCGGCGTGCCCGGCCCCGGCGAGATCATGATGTGCGACGGCCGCAGCGCGCGGATGCCGGCGATGTCCAGCGCATCGTTGCGCACCACCTTCACCGCCTGCCCCAGTTCGCCCAGGTACTGCACGAGGTTGAAGGTGAAGCTGTCGTAGTTGTCGATCATCAGCAGCATGACGGGCCTTGCGGAGGCGGAGGCGCCACGGGCGCCTGGACTTGCCATTATAGCCAGCCATCCCACGACGCCAGCGGCCCCGCACGGAAACCCGCACACGCATCAACCCATCACGAACGAGCTCTCAGGCGATATCGCGCCGCGACTGCCGCGTCACCACGCTGGTGGCGGTCAGGTCGCCGGTGACGTTGCCCAGCGTGGCCACTGCGTCGGGGATGGTGTCGACCGCCAGCATGAGGCCCAACGGGCTGAGCGGCAGGCCCATCGCCTGGGCCACCGGCAGGTTGGTGGCGATGAACGTGACCTGGCCCGGCAGGCCGACCGAGCCCAGGCTGATCACTACCGCCAGCATCGCGCCGGCCAGCAGCTGCGCGGTCGACAGGTCGATGCCGTAGGCCCAGGCGATGAACACCGCCGAGGTCACGTACTGCACCGGACTGGTCAGACGGAACAAGGTCACCGCCATCGGCAGCACCAGCGCGGCGACCTGCTTCGGATAGCCGAGCCGGCGGTCCGCGCTCTCCAGCATCGCCGGCAGCGAGGCCAGCGAGGATTGCGTACTGATCGCCACCACCTGCGCCGGCACCAGCCCCGCCGCGAAACGGCGCAGCCGTTCGCCGCCGAAGACCACCGCCACTGGCAACATCATCACGGTGACGGCGAGATACAGCAGACACTCGACCAGCACGTACACGCCAAGCGCGCTGAGCATGCTCAGCCCGGAACGCGCGCACACCGACAGGATCAGCGCGAACACGCCCAGCGGCGCGATCCACAGCACCCAGCGCACGATCACGATCATCGCGTCGGCGATCGCCTGGAAAAACTCCACCAGCATCACGCGCCGCGCCGGCGCGATCCGGGTCAACGCGAAACCGAGGAACAGCGCGAACACCACCAGCGGCAGCATGGCGCTCTGCGCGGCGGCCATGATGGCGTTGCTGGGCACGATCGCGACGAGCGTGTCGATCCAGTTCACCGGCGCCGCCTGCGCCACCGCAGGCACGCTGGCGTGATCGAGTGCGGCAATGAGCGCGGGGTTGTGCGGAAACAGCGCGAACACCAGCGGCGCGACCAGCGCCGCAAACACGGCGCCGCCGGTCAGGATCACGATGAACACCACGATCGCGCGGCGTGCGATGCGGCCCGAGGCGGCCGCGTCGGTAGCGGTGTTGACGCCCACCACCACCAGCGCCAGCACCAGCGGCACCACGGTCATCTGCAAGGCGTTCAGCCACAGCTTGCCGATCGGCTGCACCACATCGGCCACCTGCAGCGCCAACGACTGGTTCCAGCCGGCCAGCAACAAGCCGATCAGTGCACCCGTGCCCAGTCCGAGCAAAACCCGACTGGTGGCACTCATCGCGCGGCCTCCGTGGCGGCCAGCACCGGCAGTTGCCACTCGGCGCGCAGGCGCTCGTACTCCGCCTGCGGCAGCAGCACGAAGACCGGATGTTGCTGCGGCTTCAACCAGGCCAGCAGCGATTGCATGGTTGCCGGCGTCATCGCGGTGCAGCCGGTAGTGGCGTCGACCGGCGATTTCCACAAATGGGCGAAGATGCAGCTGCCGCCCTGCGGCGCGGCCTGGGCGTTGTGCTCGATCACGAAGCCCTGCCTATAACGCTGGTCACCGTTCACGTGCAGGTCGCGCCGCATCGGCTCGGTGGAACCCTCCACCGCCGCGGTGCCCACCACCTTCGTGTCGACGATGCGGTTGTACTGCGCGGTGCCGCTGACATCCATGCAGTAATCGGTGGCGGTAAGCGCGAGGTACGGCAACGCGGTATCCGCATGGGCGGCGTAGCCGAACGCCTGGCCGATGCGGAACACGCCAGCCGGGCTGCGGCCGTCGCCCTCGCGTTTGATCGGGCCATCGGTCTGCGCCGCATTCAGGCCCAGTCCCCAGCCGGCGCCGCTCTTGCCGATGGTCACCGGCGTGGCGGTGCGCACTTCGCGCCAGCCGTCGCCATCGCGCGTGAACGTGCGCAGGGTGCCGTGGTCGACGTTCCAGCCCGGAGTGATGACCAGAATCATCTGGCCGGCGTCGTGCCAGGGTGTCTTCGTGGCTTCGGCATGAACGGTGCCGGCGAGCGTGATCGCCAACGTCAGCAGGGCAAGCAGTGGGCGGTGAGCAGTCATCGGTTTTCCTTCTGGCAGATCATCGTCGTGCGTCATGTGTGTGGGAGGTTCGGGGGTATCGCGGCTACGGCTCCAGCATCAGCTGGATGCGATCGAGATTGGCCAGCAACTGGGCGTAGCGGTCGTCATGGCTTTCGCACAGTTGCACGAACACGCCATCGAGCAGGTGCTGCAGCGCCGACTGGTACAGCAGCGGCTGGATGTACGGCAACTCGTCGTGCGCCGACACCACCAGCGCCAGGTCGGCCAGCGTGCGCAGCGGGTTGGCGGTGTGCCGGGTAATGCTGATCACCTGGCCGCGGCGCTCGCGGAAGTAGCGGCTGATCTTGCACAGCGCCGGGTGGTTGCCGTGTTCGGAGAACACCAGCAGTACGTCGCCGGCGCTGGCCGCGGAAACGTTCGCGGTCATCCGCGCGGTGTCGAAGTTGTGCACGGTGAGGATGCCCAGCAGCGACAGCTTCAATGCGAAGCCGCGCGCGTAGATATCGTCCTCGCCCAGGCCGATGATGAACACCTTGCCGGCGCGCCCGGCCTGCTCGATCACGTCGGCCACCGCCTGAATGGTCTGCGGCGAGTTGATCAGCTGGGTCGCTTCCTCGGCCTCGGACTTGCGCCGCCACAGACTGCCCGCCGACGAGTCGCCGGCATCGCCGTTGCTCGACGCGGCCACTTGCGGGGTGTCGCCGTTGTCGGCGCGGGCGATCGCCTCGCCCACGGAATACTTGAGATCGGGGTAACCCTTGAAACCCAGCTTCTGGGTGAACTTGACCACGCTGGACTGGCTGATCCCCAGCGCATTGGCCAGTTGCTGCGAGGAGTAGTCGCGCAGCAACTGCGCGTTTTCCAGGATGAAATCGGCAATGCGCCGCTCCACCGCCGACATCTGGTCGCGTTCCGAACGGATTTTGACCAGTGGCGACATCAGGCTGGACCCCTCTCCCGGACTTGCGAACATTTCGGCTGCCGCAGCGGCCGCGCCACCGTGCCCTGGTGGCGGCAGCTACGACGGAATGGCGATTCTTTCACAGACTCTCCAGTCCGCGGATCTCGCGGATGCCCAGGCCGGGCGCGTCGGTCACCGAGATCTCCGATTCGTTGAAGATCACGCCGCCGTCGACCGGGTTGAACTGGCACAGCGACGGGCCGTCGAGGTCGATCTTGGTGATCACGTTGGACTTGGCCACCGCCACGTGCACCGCCGCCGCCACGCTGATGCTGGTTTCCAGCATGCAGCCGATCATGCATTCGATGCCGTACATGCCGGCGATGTCGGCAATGCGGATCGCGTTGGAGATGCCACCGGTCTTCATCAGCTTGATGTTGATGATGTCGGCCGCGCGCTGGCGGATCAGCTCGATCACTTCCATCGGGCCGAACACGCTCTCGTCGGCCATCACCGGCGTATGCACGCGCTCGGTCACGTAGCGCATGCCGGCCAGGTCGCGCGCCTTCACCGGCTGCTCGATCAGCTCCAGCTTGATGCCGGCCTCCTCCAGCGTCTGCAGCGCGTACACCGCCTGCTTGGCGGTCCAGCCCTGGTTGGCGTCCAGCCGCAGCAACGCGCGCCCCTCCACGGCCGCGTAGATCGCCTTGACCCGGTCGATGTCGACGCCGATGTCCTTGCCGACCTTGATCTTCAGCGATTCGAAGCCGCGTTCCACCGCGGAGACGGAATCGGCCACCATCTTGTCGATGTAGTCGACGCTGATGGTGATGTCGGTGGTGATCACCGGATCGCCACCGCCGAGCAGCTTGTACAACGGCGCGTCGTAGAGCTGGCCCCACAGGTCGTACACCGCGATCTCCACCGCCGCCTTGGCGCTGGTGTTCTTCTCCATCGAACTCTGGATCAGCTGGGTGAGGTGATTGAGCTCGGCGATGTCCTGGCCGATCAGTCGCGGCGAGATGTAGTGGCGGATCGCGTCGATGATCGAGCCGTGGGTATCGCCGGTGATCACCGCGGTCGCCGGCGCTTCGCCATAACCGATGTGGCCCGAGTCGGTGTGCACCATCACCACGATGTCCTCGACCAGGTTGACCGTGCGCAACGCGGTCTTGAACGGGGTCTTCAGAGGCACCCGCAACATGCCGAACTGGATGTCGGTGATTTTCATAGACAAGCCTTCATGGAATCCGTGTCCTTGTTTCTTCTTGCGGCAGGCTCAGCGACGAATCCGCACGATGCTGGTCATGCGCTCGACGTAGGTCTGATGATCGTTGAACAGCATCGGCAACAGCGGGGTCACCGACACCGCATTGAGCTTGATGCGCGTCTTGCTGCCATCGGCCTTGCGGTAACTCATGCCGCCCGCGTCGTGGATCACGTACGGCTGGCCGTGCAGGTGGCCGATCACCATCATCACGTGGCCGGGGATGTAGACCAGGTCGCCGACCTGCAGCGCCTGCGCGGCGGCGATGCGCGCCGCGCGGCTGTCCTTGTCGGTGAACGCGCGATGCTCCAGCGCCGGGCTGATCGCCTGCTTGCTGGTGTTGCGCGGCATCTCCACGCCCATGCTGCGATACACGTCGGAAACGAAACCGCTGCAGTCGCGGCCATCGTAGGCGTGCCCCCAGCCGTAGCGCTCGCCGAGGAACTTGAAGGCCTGGCGGATGAGGTTGGCGCGGGTCAGCGGCAGGTAGTCGGCCGCCGTGTCGGTGTTCTTCTGCAGCAGCGCCGGGGTGAACTGCAACTTGCCGTCGGCATCGCGCAGCGGCAGTTGCAGTACGTGCGTGGCGTACGGCGTCTGGCCGTTGACCGGCTCCTGCGGCGGCAGGTTCGTCTGCAACGGCACGCGCGTGCCCATGTCCAGCTGCAGTTGCGACACCGCCGGCTGCTCGCGGGTGAACACGGTGCGTTCGACCGCGCCGGTGATCACCCGGTACGGCGTCTTGTCCGCATAGCCGAACACCTCGGCGGCGCTGCCTTCGGCCACGTCGTTCTTCTCGATCCACGCGGCGTAGCGCGGGCTGAGCACGAACAGCCACTGACCATCGGCGCTGGCGTGCGCGATCACCACCGGCGTGCCGGGGAATTCCGCACTTTCCTGGAAACGGTCGATGTCGGTGTCGCCCTTCTCGCTGAACACGCGCAGCGTGGTGGGGAACGTGCGCAGTGCGGCGCGGCGCACCACCAGGCCATAGCGCGTCGGCTGCTGCGCGGGGATCACATCGAGCGCGAGGTTGGCGACCACGGCATCCAGCGTGGCGGCGGGCACCGGTTTGCCGTCGACATCGAACAGCGGGCGATCCGGCCGTTCGGACAGTTTCCCGACCCAGCCGGCGACCTGCTCGCGGCTCAGGGTTTTCGGCAGCGCGCGCAGGTCGTGCATCGACGGGTCGAGCTGCAGCAGCTTCGCGTTCTGCGCCGCAATCGCGGCACGATCGAGGATCACCCGGTCGGGTTCGCCCTGCAGGCCGATCCAGAACGCCGGGGTCAACTGCGCCTCGCCGACGCCGAGCACGCCCGACGGCGGCATCGTCAACGCTTCGTTCGCCTCGCGCGCCTGCGACGGCGCCGCGGCCAGGGCAAACGCCAACACAGTGGCAGCAAGCAGGGAAGTACGCATGGTTCCAGTCCTATGTTGAAGCCGCATCACGGTAGCGCCAGCGTCGACAAGATCGTCGCCATCAGCAGGCCGAAGCCGGTGCCCAGGATGTAGCCGAGCAGGGCCAGCAGGATACCCACCGGCACCAGCGCCGCCGAATAGCTGGCCGCCAGAATCGGCGTGGCGGCGACGCCGCCGATATGCGCCAGCGAGGAGATGCCGCACAGAAAAAGGTCGAAGCGGAACAGTTTGGCGAAGCCGATCAGCAGCACCGCATGGATCGCGATGATGGTGACGCCGCACAGCAGGTACAGCGGTGCTGCGGCGATACCCTGGAAATTGCTCTGCGAGGCCAGCACCGCCACCACGCTGATCAGCATCGCGCTGGAGATCGTGCTGGCGCCGGGGAACGTCGCCAGCGGCGTATGCGCCACCAGCAGCCCGAAACCGGTCGCCAGCAGGATCGCCCAGGTGGTGGCGCTGACCATGCCCGACACCGGCAGCCAGCCGGCCAGCCAGCTCGACAGCGCGGCCACCGCCAGCGCCATGCCCAGCCACAGCAACACGCTGTCGTAGGTGGTCGGCGCCGTGGTCTTCGCCGGCGCCAGCGGAATGTCGCCGCTGGATTTCGCCCGGGTCCAGCGATTGAACGCCGGCGCCAGCCGCGCCACCGAGAACAGCACCACCACCCACATCGAGTAGCACAGCGCGTCGGTCAGCAAGCGACATCGCCAGCAGATCATCGGACATGCCGATCGCCTGCTTCACCGCGATCATGTTGGCGGTGCCGCCCACCCAGCTGCCGGAAAGCGCCGCCAGCGGCTGCCAGTTGTCCCCCGGCAGCCAGTGTCGATAAATCAGGAAGGTGCAGATGAAGGCCACGAACAGGCTCAGCGAGGTGCAGGCGAACACGCCGAGCACGCGCGGGCCGAGCCGCCAGATCGCGCGCAGGTCGCAATTGATCATCAGCAGGAACAGCAGCGCCGGCACCAGGCGCGACACCAGCATCGACTGCGCCGCCTTGATCTCCACGTTGACCTGCCACAACCCCGACACCGCCAGCGCAGTGACCAGCAGGTAGGTCAGCACAATCGGCGGCAGCACCGAAAACACCTTCCAGCCGAAGCGGCGCTCCATCGCCGGAAACAGCCCGGCGACAAGCAACATCACCGCCAGGTAGGGCCAGACCGTGTGAATCATTGCGTCCCCTTGTTGACCGTTCGCGAGCCTTCCCCGGATGGGCTGGCGCGTGCCGGCAAGGAATAGGTGATTCTTGCCAACTTCGTTTGAAGCATAAATTATTGACCGGCATTTGCAAGCGTGTTACACAACGGTTTCAGGGGACTCCTTGGGGGAGAGTTGGTCGATGCACACGCAGTTGCCCGCAGCCATCAGAATACGCCGCCGAGTACCCGGTCTGTGCGCGCTGCTGGCCGCCCTGGCGCTGCTGTCCGGCGCCCCGCTCGCCGCCGCCACCGACGCGACCCACCAGGCGCCTGCCGCCCTCATCGCGCAGATCGACGCCGGCCATTTCAAGGCAGCCGACCGTGCGATCGGCGCCTCCCTGGCGCAATCCGGCCTGTCCACCGACGCGCGCGACGCACTGCTGTTCCAGCGCGAGCGCATGCGTCGCATCCTGCTCGACTTCACCCTCGGCGCCGACGACGTCAAGGCACGCGTGCGCAAGGACGATTCCCGACCTGACCGACGCCGAATTCGCGAAGTGGAACGCGGCCGGCCTGTTCGAGCACCAGGTCATCGACGGCAAGACGCTGTACTTCAAGCGTTCGCCCGGCAACCTGTTCCGGCTCAGCCCCGAGGCGCTGGCACGACGCGCGGTGCAGAAGCCCTTCGTCGAAGGCCCGATGGAAGCGCTGAACGACCACCAGCGCGCGATCTACAAGGCGGCGCTGGCCGAACATCGCAGCAGCGTGCTGCCGCGGCGCCTGCGCATGACGCAGACGCTGACCGTCGACGCCGATGCCGTGCCCGCCGGCGAAACCGTGCGCGCGTGGATCCCCTATCCGCGCGCGGTACCCGGCCAGCAGGAAGACATCCGCTACGTCGCCAGCGTACCGACAAGGCACCAGCTCGCACCGGAGTCGGCACCGCAGCGCACGGTGTACCTGGAGAAACCGGCAGTGGCCGGCCAGAAGACCGTGTTCTCGGTCAGCTACGAAGTGACCTTGTCCGCGCAGTATCACGCCATCGATCCGGACAAGGTCACCGCCCCGGCGATCACCCCGGAACTCGCTCCGTACGTGGCCGAACGCGCACCGCACATCGTGTTCACCGATGCGATGCGCGCGTTCTCGCGCAAGGTCGTCGGCGACGAGAAGAACCCGTATCGCATCGCGCAGAAACTGTTCGCCGCGGTCGATCGCATCCCCTGGGCCGGCGCGCGCGAATACTCGACGATCTCCAACATCAGCGATTACGCGCTGCACGCCGGCCACGCCGACTGCGGCCAGCAGACCCTGCTGCTGATGACCCTGCTGCGCCTCAACGGCATCCCTGCGCGCTGGCAGTCGGGCATGGTGTATTCCGACGACGGCAGCCACTACAGCAACATCCACGACTGGGGCTACATGTACCTGGCGCCCTACGGCTGGGTGCCGATGGACGTCACCACCGGCCGCCTGCATCCGGCCGCATCGGACGACAAGGCGCTGGAGTGGTTCTACCTCGGCGGCCTCGACAACTACCGCATCGCGTTCAACGACGATTTCTCGCGCAGCTTCCAGCCGTCCAAACGGCACTTCCGCTCCGACGATGTGGACTCGCAGCGCGGCGAGGCCGAATGGAAGGGCGGCAACCTCTATTTCGATCAACTGGATTACGACTTCGACTGGCAGATCCTGCCAGTGACGCAGGGACGCAGCAGCAATTAACCGGCAGCTTTTTCATAAACATGGCATCGACGGCGTCGATGGGGGGAGATTCGGAGATGAGCAACAGTCGTAATTTGCGCAGGACCGTACTTTGCATGGCGTTGGGCTTGGGCCTCTCGTCATTGGCTGCAGGTCCCGTACTGGCCCAGGCCGTCACCGGTGCCGTGGCCGGACGGGCCGACGCCGGCGCCCAGATCACCGTCACCAATACCGCGACCGGGCAGGCCCGCTCCGTCACGGTCAACGACGACGGCACCTATCGAGTAGCCCAGTTGCCGGTGGGCGATTACAGCCTCCAGGTCTCACGCGGCGGCCAGACAGTCGGTACGCCGGTTTCGGTCGCCGTCTCCCTGGGCGGCACCACAGCCGTCAACCTGGGCAGCAGCGGCAACGTGACCAACCTGGAGTCGATCCAGGTCATGGGCTCGCAGGTGGTCAACCGCGTTGATGTGTTTTCCACCGAATCGGCCACCAACATCACCCGTGCGGATCTGGCGCGCTTGCCGGTGGATCAGAGCGTGGGGGCGGTCGCGCTGCTGGCGCCGGGTGTGATTGCCTCGGGTGCCACTTTCGGCGGCATCAGCTTTGGCGGCTCGTCGGTGGCCGAGAACGTCGTCTACATCAATGGCCTCGACGTGACCGATCCGTATCGCCGCCAGGGTTTTTCCTCGGTGCCGTTCGCGTTTTTCGAGGAATTCCAGGTCAAGACCGGCGGCTATTCGGCCGAGTTCGGCCGCAGCACGGGCGGCGTCATCAACGCCGTGACGCGCTCCGGCGGCAACGACTTCCATTTCGGTGCGGAAACGACGCTGGAACCGTCGGCGTGGGCGGCGACGAAAAAGGACCACTTCCACACCGACGGCACCATCGACGAGCGGGACCGCACCAGTCGCGACGAAAGTCCGTTCTACAAGGCCAACGTGTGGGCGTCCGGCGCCCTCGTGAAAGACAAGCTGTTCTTCTTCGGCATGTATGAACGGCGCGACGCCAGACCGCAGGACATCGACACGAGCGAAGCCTGGAAAACCAAGAGCGCCAACAATTTCTGGGGCGCCAAGATCGACTGGCGCATCAACGATAACCACCTGCTGGAACTGCTGGCCTTCTCCGACAAGGCCGACTCGACCACCGGCAACTACGACTACACCTGGGCCGACGCCAAGTTCGGCGACAAACTGGGCGAAAGCACGTCGGGTTCCGGCGGCGACAATGGCTCGCTCACCTACACCGGCCATTTTGGCGACAATTTCGTCGCCAAGGCGATGTATGGCGTGAACAAGCGCAGTGCCACCAGCGGCAGTCCGTGGGACGCCGATTGCAGCATCGTCACCCGCTCGGGCACTTACACCGCCAAGTTCGGGCCGGCGACCACGCAGGAAGGCTGCCACCCGACCAACAGCAGCATCAGCAGCCGCTTCGACAAGCGCAAGGCGATGCGCCTCGACTTCGAATGGACCCCGCTGGACAATCACCTGCTGCGCTTCGGCGTCGACCAGGAGATCATGGATTCGAGGAGCTCGGTGGTGTATCCCGGCGACGGGGTGAGCTATCAGGCCCAAGCCGCCACGGCCGGTGGCCAGTTGCCCAACGGCGCCGTGGTTCCCGCCGGCGTCACCGCCATCGTCGACGCGCGCCACTACATCACCGGCGCCCCGGTTTCGACCAAGGCACAGGCAGTCTATGTGGAAGACAGCTGGAACGTCACGCCCACCCTGCTGCTGAACCTGGGCGTGCGCGGCGACAAGTTCGAAAACACGCTCGCTTCGGGCGCGACCTTCGCCAAGGCCGATTTCAAGGACATGATCTCCCCGCGCCTCGGCTTCAGCTGGGACGTGAAGGGTGACGGCACGACAAAGGTGTTCGGCAACGCGGGCCGCTACTACATCCCGCTGACCAACAAGCTCACCGATTACTTCGGCGGCGGCACCACGGATGAACACACCTACTACGCGCTCGATGGCTGGGCCCAGAAGACCGACCCGGTCACTGGCGGCACCTATCTCTTCCCCCAGCTCGGCGCGCAGCTCGGCCCGGTCAATACCGATGGGAACGTCATCGCGCCCGATGACGTGCGCACCGCGGTCGATCGCGACCTGAAGCAGGTTTTCCAGGACGAGTACATCCTGGGCTTCCAGCAGGCGATCGACCAGACATGGTCGTATGGCGCGAACGTCACCTACCGCAAGATGACCCGCTCGGTGGAAGACGTGCGCACCAACCATGTCGAGGGATGCCCCTGGTACTCCGGCGACTGGCCCATCCTCAACCCGGGCGAAAAGTCCACCTTGTGGTGCCCCGATACCGACAGCTGGGTTACCTTCGACGGTTCGAAGGATGGCTACCAGGCGCTGGGTAGCGGCATCGTGATGGGCTACAAGAAGCCGCTGCGCACCTACAAGGCGGTCGAGCTGCAGCTTGATCGCGCATGGGACGGCAAGTGGGCCTTCAACGCCAGCTACATCTGGTCCAAGAGCGAGGGCAACATCGAAGGCCCGGTGAACTCGGATACCGGCTACGCCGACACCAACCTGGTGCAGTACTACGACCACCCGGCCGTCAACGAGCGCTATGGCGTTCTGTTCAACGACCATCGCCACCAGATCAAGCTGCGCGGCAGCTACAAGCTCAACGACATGTGGAGCTTGGGCGCCACGTTCGCTGCTTATTCCGGTGGACCGATCACTGCGTTCGGCGTGCGCTGGCCCAACGACAACCGCAGCGCCGGTGGCCCCGGCGAATTCAGCGGCGGCGGTTCGGGCTGGCTGTGCCAGTCCGGCTGTTCCGACTACACGACGCGGGAACTGGTCTACACGGAGCGTGGCGCGTTCGGCCGCATGCCGTGGGTGAAGGACCTGAGCGCCAACGTGACCTGGACGCTGCCGGTGAAGGATATCGATCTGAAGGCGCGTTTCTCCATCTACAACCTGCTCAACAGCCAGACGGTCGTCAACGTGCATTCCCGCTACGAGAGCACGCCCGGCAACAAGATGCCCTACTTCGGGCAGGGCACCGTGTGGCAATCGCCGCGTTACATGCAATTGGTCGTGACTTACACGTACTGAGGTTTACTCCCCCGGGCGGCCCGCTCTCGTGGCGGGTCGCCTTTTTTTGCCAGGCACGATTCCACGCGCGTGCACCGGCAACCCACCTGACGCGGAAACAAGCCACGTGCAGCCGATGATGAAAACGAACGCCGCTTCGCCGGCTGCCACCATGGACGCGTCTTCAACGCCAACCTCGCACAGCCACTTCGACGGCGTCGACCTGCGACAACTGGCCGAGCGATTCCCCACCCCGTTCCACGCCTACTCCGCCAGCGCCATCCACCAGCGCATCGGCGAACTGCAGGCGGCACTGGCCGGTCTCGACGCGACGATCTGCTTCGCGGTGAAGGCCAATCCCAACCTCGCCATCCTTCAATTGATGGCGAACGTCGGCGTCGGCGCCGACATCGTTTCGGTCGGCGAACTGCGCCGCGCCCTCAACGCCGGCATGCCGGCCGAGCGCATCGTGTTCTCCGGCGTGGGCAAGAGCGCCGACGAGATCGCCGGTGCGCTCAACGTGGGCATCATGCGTTTCAACGTCGAGTCGCTCGACGAGCTGCACACCCTGCAACGCGTCGCGAAGGCGCAGGGCGTGACCGCACGCGCCGCGGTACGCATCAACCCCGACGTGGATGCGCATACCCACGCCAAGATTTCCACCGGCAAGTCCGAGAACAAGTTCGGCGTCAGCATCGACGAGGCCCGTCGCTGGTTCGCCAAACGCAAACAGCTGAGCCACGTGCAGCTCGATGGCCTGCACGTGCACATCGGCTCGCAGATCCTCAGCGTCGAACCGTTCCGCCTCGCGCTGCAGCGGGTCGCCGCGTTCTGGCGCGAACTCGAACAGGCCGGCCACCCGATCAACAGCATCGATGTCGGCGGCGGACTCGGCGTGTGCTATCGCGCCGGCGCCGACCAACCGGTGGCCGCGTCCGATTACGTGGACGTGATTCGCGAAGCGCTGGCCGATTACCGCGGCAAGCTGCTGCTGGAACCGGGCCGCTACCTGGTCGCCGAGGCCGGCGTGCTGCTGACCCGGGTGATTCGCGTCAAACCCGGCGTCGAACGCAGCTTCCTGGTGCTGGACGCGGCCATGAACGACCTGCAGCGACCCAGCCTGTACGACGCCTGGCACGACATCGTGCCGGTGACGGACGCATCACGGCCGATGACGACCTACGACATCGTCGGCCCGGTCTGCGAAACCGGCGACACCTTCGCCCGCGGTCGCGAACTGCCCGAGTGCGTGGCCGGCGAGCTGTTGCTGATCAAGGCCACCGGCGCGTACGGTACGTCGATGGCCTCCACCTACAACTCGCGACCGCTCGCCGCTGAAGTGTTGCTGCGCCAGGGCCGCTACGCCGTCGTGCGGCGCCGCCAGCACTTCGAGGAAATGATCGCCGGCGAACAGCCGGCGCGGAACTGGGAGACACCATGAACTGTGCCATCCGCCTTGCCATCTCTCGCCGCCCTGAGCTTCGCCGGTACGCTGCCCGCACAGGCGCAGCAGGACCCTCCGGTCACCATCGACACCCACGTCGACATCCCGTTCGACTACATGGGCGAGCCGCGCTTCGACGTGGGCAAGGACACCCGTCTGCTGGTCGACCTGGGCAAGATGGAACGCGGCGGTCTGAACGCGGCGTTCTTCGTGATCTGGGTGCCGCAACACCAGCTCGATGCCGCCGGCTACGCCAAGGCGGTGAAACAGGCCAGCCAGAAATACGACGGCATCGGCCGCATGCTGATGATGTATCCCGACCGCATCCGCCTGGCCACCACGCCCGGGCAACTGCTGCGCCAACCACAAGGCCGGCCTGCTCTCGGCGACGATCGAGATCGAGAACGCCTACTCGCTCGGCCACGACATCCGCCGCCTCGACGCCGCCTTCGATCGCGGTGCGCGCTCGGTCGGCCTGGTCCACGTCGGCAACAACGACCTGTGCACCAGCTCGCTACCCGACACCAAACATGGCGAGCCGGCGATGAACAGCGCCGGTGACAAGGGCATGAGCGACTTCGGTCGCGCCGTGGTGAAACGCGCCAACCAGCTCGGCATGATGGTCGACATCTCGCACGCCTCGGACAACTGCGTGCGCGACGCGCTCAAGCTGTCCAGCACGCCGCTCATCGCCTCGCACTCCGGCGCCCGCGCCGTGCTCGACCATCCGCGCAACCTGCCCGACGACCTGCTGCGCGCGATCGCCGCGAAAGGCGGCGTGATCCAGGCGGTGGCGTACAAGGAATTCCTCAAGCACGATCCCGGCCGCGAAGCCGCCGAGAAGGCGCTGCAGGAACGCGTGGCGAAACAAGCCGGCGAGAAGGAATACGACAGCGACAACGACGACTACCGGCCCGAGATGGAAGCGGGCATGGCGGAGATCCAGAAAAAATACCCGCTGGCTTCACTGGACGAATACGTGACGCAGATCCGGCACATGGTGAAGATCGCCGGCATCGACCACGTCGGCCTCGCCTCGGACTTCGATGGCGGCGGCGGCATCACCGGCTGGAAGGACGCCAGCGAAACCCGCAACGTCACCGCCGCGCTGCGCAAGGCCGGTTTCAGCGACGCCGACATCGCCAAGCTGTGGGGCGGCAACCTGCTACGCGTATGGAGCGAGGTCGAACGCCATGCCAGAGCCGTGCCATCTAAACGCTCGCCTGCTCGCTGCGCCGCGCTGCACTCGGGCGCTGGTGCTGCGCACGCTCGTTGCCACGGCGCAGCCACGCCCGCGGCGCCGACACCGCCGCCTTTGACAAGATCGTCGACGCCACCGTCGCGCGCTACCAGCTGCCCGGCATCGCCGTTGGCGTGATCGAGAACGGGCAAATCGTCTATACGCGCACCGTCGGCGAAACCGTCGCCGGCTCGGGCCAGAAGATCACCCCGCAGACGCTGTTCAAGATCGCCTCCAACAGCAAGGCGATGACCACCGCCCTGCTCGGCCGGCTGGTCGACCAGGGCAAGCTGCGCTGGGACGATCCGGTGACGAAGTACCTGCCGCAGTTCCGCATGAACGACCCGTGGGTCACCGCGAACATGCGCGTGGCCGACCTGCTCACCCATGCCAGCGGCCTGCCCGAAGGCGGCGGCGACCTGATGCTGTGGCCGGAGCCGAACGCGTTCACCCGCGCCGACATCATCCACGGCCTCGCCTTCATCAAGCCCGCCTACAGCTTCCGTTCGCATTACCAGTACGACAACCTGCTCTACGTGGTCGCCGGCGAAGTCGCCGCCGCTGCAGGCGGCGCGTCCTACGAGACGCTGATGCAACGCGAAGTGTTCGAGCCGCTGGGCCTGGACCGCTGCCAGGTCGGCGCGTGGAACCGCGACACCGTGGGCGACGTGGCCACGCCGCATCGCCGCGACGGCGGCCGCAACGTGGCGATGTCCGAAGACGCCGCGGTTCCCGCGATCACCTCGGCCGCCGCCGGCGGCATCCGCTGCGACCTCACCGACATGCTGAGCTGGGCGCGCAACTGGCTGGTACCCACGTCGGCACAGCTGAAGTGGCTGTCGCCGGTGCAGCGTGACGTGCTGCAGGCCCCGCACATGCTGATCCCGGTATCCGCGCAACGCCGTGCCTGGGACAACACGCACGTGATGGCCTATGGCTACGGCTGGCGCATGGCCGACGTCGACGGCCAGTGGAACGTGTGGCACACGGGCACCTTGAACGGCATGTACTCGATGTTGTCCTTGCTGCCGGATCGCAAGAGCGGCTTCGTGCTCATGATCAATGGCGAGGCGGACGATGCGCGCACCGTGCTCAGCGAAGTGCTGATGAAACATTTCACCGCGCCCGACGACGCCCGCGACGTACGCTGGTACGCCGACGCGCTGGAGCAACAGGCGAAACAGCGACCGCCGTCCTCGTCCGCCCCGGACACTTCGGCGCAGCGGCCAGCCAGCACCGCCGAACTGGCGCGCTGGAGCGGGCAGTATCGTGACCCGTGGTTTGGCGACATCACGCTGTGCCCGCGCGGCGGAAAGATGCATTTCGCCGCCGCGAAGTCGCCGATGCTGGCCGGCACGGTGATGCGCCTGGGTGACCGCTACCTGGTGGACTGGAACGATCCGGCCGATCTGGATGCCTGGCTGGATTTCCATGCGGCCACCGGCGGCCAGCCGATCACCCTGCGCATGGCCAAGGTCAATCCGTTGGGCGATTTCAGCTTCGACTACGAGGACCTCGACTTGCAGCGCGTCGGTGATTGCCGCTGATGCGCCGCCCGCTCGCGGCCATCGCGCTGTTCGCCGCCATCGGCTGGTCCGCAGTCAGCCTTGCGCAACAGCCGCCGGCACTGTCGCCGGCGAAGACCGCCGCCGCGGCGAACCTGGTCGACATCCGCACGCTGGTGCCGGACATCGCCGAGGACATCAAGTACGCCGGCAGCGACAACTTCGTCGGTGCGCCGGTGGACGGCTACCTGGCGCCCAAATGTTTTCTGCTGGGCCCGGTCGCCGAAGCGCTGGCCCGCGTCGAGCACGAGCTGCGCGCGCAACACCTGCGCCTGAAACTGTGGGACTGCTACCGCCCTGCCCGCGCGGTGGCGAATTTCGTGCGCTGGGCGCACGACCTGGACGACCAGCGCACCAAGCCCCAGCACTACCCGACACTGGACAAGTCGAAACTGCTCGACGGCTACATCGCCACGGTCTCGGGTCACAGCCGCGGCAGCACCGCCGACCTCACCGTCGAACGTTGCGCCACCGACGGCACGCGCTGCGAGCCGCTGGACATGGGCACCGACTTCGACTTCTTCGACGTGCGCGCGCACACCGACGCCCCCGGCATCACCCCGCAGCAACGCGCGAACCGGCAGTTGCTGCGCAGTGCGATGGCACGCGGCGGCTTTCGCAACTATCCGATGGAATGGTGGCACTACACCTTCACGCCGGAACCCACGCCGCACACGATTTACGACGTACCAGTGCAATGATCGCAGCACGAACAAGGGGAATCCCGCCATGCCAAAACTCTTTGCCGGCCTCGCATTGACCGTGCTGCTCGGCGGCTGCGCCAGCGCAACCAAACCCGTCGATCCGATCGACGCGCTGATGCAGCGCTACACCGGCGACGTTCCCGGCGCTTCGCTGCTGGTGCTCAAGGACGGCAAGCCGATCGTCAACCGCAGCTACGGTCTGGCCAACCTCGAAGACAACGACGACGTCACGCCGGCCAGCAATTACCGGCTCGCCTCGGTGAGCAAACAGTTCACGGCGGCGGCGATCCTGTTGCTGGCCGAAGGTGGCCGGCTCAACCTCGACGATCCGGTGCGCCACTGGTTGCCTTCGTTGCCGGAGACCACGTCCACCGTCACCCTGCGCCAGTTGCTCACGCACACCGGCGGCCTGGTCGACTACGAAGACCTGATTCCGCCCGGCACGACCGAACAGCTCAACGACAACGACGTGCTGCGCATGCTGTCCGCCACGGCGCAAACCTACTTCGCGCCGGGCAGCGCCTATCGCTACAGCAATACCGGCTACGTGCTGCTGGGCCTGGTGGTGGAGCGGGCATCGGGCATCAGCCTGCCGCTGTACCTGCAGCAGCGCATTTTCCGTCCGCTGCATATGGATCACACCCTGATGTACGTGCGCGGCGGCCCGGACGTGGACCACCGTGCCTATGGCTACAGCGAACAGGACGGCAGCTGGACGCGTACCGACCAGAGCGTCACCAGCGCCACCCTCGGCGATGGCGGCATCTACTCCTCGGTCGAGGACCTGGCGAAGTGGGACGCCGCGCTGTACGACAACCGACTGCTCAGCGCCGCCTCGCGCGAACTCGCCTTCGGCGCACACGTGAAAGTCACCGGCGAGCCGTACGAAGCGAGCTACGGCTACGGCTACCGCATCACCGGCGACACGCTGTGGCATTCCGGCGAGAGCATCGGCTTTCGCAACGTGGTCGTACGCTGGCCGAAGCAGCACCTCACCGTGATCCTGCTCAGCAACCGCAACGATCCGGAGCCGTACCGCACCGCGCTGGCGATCGCGCAACCTTACCTGCAGTGAGCGTGATGGATCATCCGTATTCCCTTCTCCGGCTGCCGCGCAGCGCGATCCTGTTACTGCTGCTCGCACTGCTCGCCGCCTGCGCGCCGCTGCCACCACGCAACCCGCTGGCGACCTGGGTGGCCTCGCCGAACCACGACATCCGCCGGCCGGTACTGATCGTGCTGCACTTCACCAACCAGCACTCGGTGCAGGAAAGCCTGGACACCCTGCGCACGAAGAACAGCGGCGGCCCGGTCAGCTCGCATTACCTGGTCGGCGCCGACGGCCACGTCTACCAGCTGGTGTCCGACCAGTTGCGCGCGTGGCACGCCGGCCCCGGCCGCTGGGGCACGATCACCGACGTCAACTCCGCCTCGATCGGCATCGAACTGGACAACGACGGCGCCACCCCGTTCGCCCAGCCGCAGATCGACAGCCTGCTGCGCCTGCTGACCGATCTCACCGAACGCCTGCGCATCCCGCGCACGCAGATCATCGGCCATGAGGATTTCGCACCCACCCGCAAGAACGACCCCGGCCCGCTGTTTCCCTGGCAACAACTGGCAACGGCCGGCTTCGGGTTGTGGCCGCAAGGCGAGCTGATCGATCCGCCGGCGGATTTCGACCCGTGGATGGCGCTGGCCGTGGTCGGCTATCCGCTGGACGACCGTGCCGCCACCGTGCGTTCGTTCCACCATCATTTTCGCGGCATCGAGGGCGACGCGCTCGATGCGCAGGATCTGCGCATCCTCTACAACCTTTCGCGGCAGCTCGTGAGCGACAACTGAAGCGCACGAGCGTAGGTTGCGGCGAGCGCAGCGAACCCGAACGCTAGGCTAGCGTGACGTGCGACGTTGGGGTTCGCTGCGCTCACCCCAACCTACGCTCACCCCAACCTGCCGTTCGACGCGGTGCCGATTGCCGCCGGGAAACGGCCCGGCATGCTCCTAAAACCGGAAAGCCACCCCCAGGTTGAACGACCGGCCATACCGGTAGTAGCCCTGTGACAGCAGCGGGTTGCCGTTGATGCTGTAGGTCTGCGCCTCGTCCAGCAGGTTCTGTCCTTCGAGGCTGATGCTGAACATGTCGTTGACCTGGTAAGACACGTGCGCGGTCAACCAGGTGAGCGCATCGGCCTGTTCGTTGTAGCCGGTACCCAGCACGTTGATGGCGGTGACGAAGCCATCGGTACGATCCGCATTGGCACCCAGCGACCATTTGCCCTTCTCGTACATCACGCCCAGCGAATAGGTGGCCGGAGCGATGCCCTCGAGCGGGCGCTCCTCGCCATCCACCCAACTGTTGCGACAGGTTGCGGGTGTACTGGGCGCGCACGCCGAGGCCGCTCTTCCAGAAGTGCTGAAAGCCGACTTCGAGACCCTTGACCTTGGCGTAGTCGCCGTTGATCGGGCGCATGACATTGAACAAATAACCCGGCACGCCGATGTCCTGGCCCGGCTCCCAGCTGGTGGTGATCTGGTTCTTGATGCGCTTGTAGAACACCGCCACGTTGGCGATGGAATGCTCGGCGAAGTACCACTCCAGCGACAGGTCACCCTGCGCTGCGCTATAGGGTTTCAGGTCCACGTTGCCGCCGTAGACCTGGGTGAACTCGCCCCACGCCACGCTCTCGGTGGTGTTGGTCGGCGCCAGCCTGTCGACCGGCGGCCGCGCCATGGTCTTGGCCGCGCCAGCGCGCAGCTGCAATTCGTCGGTGAAATGCCAGGTGAAGTTCGCCGAGGGCAACAGGAAGGTGTAGTCGGCGTCCTGGACGATCGGCGTCGGGGCGGCGTACTGCGCCGTGTAGTTGAACGCGCCGTTCTCGGTGATGCTGAGGATCTTCGCGTCCCAGGCCTGGGCATTGGTATTCGTCTTGACCAGGCGCACGCCGATGTCGCCATCCCAGCGGTCGCCCGACATGTCCGCCTGCAGGTAGAACGCGTTGGTCTTCTCGCTGACCCGGTAGCTCTGCAGCGGATTCCACGCCGGCGCGGCCATGGCGTAGTCGTACGCCGTGCCATCCGGACGCAGGTTGCCGTTGTAGGCCTGCAGCTGGGCCAGGTAGTTGGGCACGTCGAAGGCCAGGAAGCTGTGCGGGAAGTTGCTGTTCACCCCGCTCATGAAATTCGGCGGGGTCAAGGTATGCGAGAGCACGCCGCCACCCAGGTCGCCCACGTTGATGGCGTTGTCCTCGGAGTAGTAATCGGCGCCGCCGCTGAGGGTATTGTTGACCAGGTCGCGCGACTTCTTGCGCTCGGTGCGGCTCACCCCGAAACGCAGGTGATCCACGCCCCACTGGCCCACGAACAGCTTGCCGCCCACGCTGCCGCCGGTGATCTCGTCGCTCGATGTTGTCGCCGCGCAATTCCATGTAATGGGTGTTGAAATCCGACCCGGTGAACTGGCCGTTGGCCAGGCCGCTGGCGAGATCGCGGCCGTCATCGAAGCGAGACATCGACATTGGGCACCGCGTTCGGCCCCAGGCTGATGTGCGCGGTGTTGGGCTGATTCATGCGCAGGACCACGTAGGTGTCCTGGCCGCCGGAGTGGCGCTTCGAGTTGGAACGGTACAGATCGCCGGTCAGGGTCAGGTCGGGAGTGGCCTTCCACTCGCCGTTGATGCCGTAGAGGCTGGTGTCGACGACGCGGTATTCGGTCTGGTTCAGCAGCTCGGGGTTGAGCCGCATCTCCGGATCCGGATTGTCCATGGTGAAGCCGGTGACGATGCCGTTCTGCACGGTGATGTCGGACCAGCGGCCGGGCGCGAACAACGGATAGTAGGACTGCTGGTAGGACACCTGCGGCGAGTCCAGCCGGGTCTTCAACCCGTCCACCACGATGCGCACCTCGTCGCTCGGGCGCCACTCGAACTTGCCGGAGTAGGCGCGTGCGCTTCTTGTCCTCCAGGATCGAACCGACCCGGAACTGGCCAGGGGCGATCAGGCCGTATTCGTTCGGGTCCAGTTCGTCGTTGCCATTGAGATCGATGTTGCCGCCCCAGGCGTTGCCGCCACCAGTTGGGGTCGTTGGGATCCGGATTGCGGGTCCAGCCGCCATCGTTGCCGGCGACGTCGGTGCGATCCTTGCGCTTGGCCTCGACCACGCCGAACAGCACGCCCATGGTGTCGTTGGCGAAGGTATTGCTGTAGGTAGCCGAGAACTTGTGTCCGTTGAGTTTGGACATCTGGTTGCGGTCGCCTTCCAGGCGGACGATGCCGTGCTGGCCCTTCTGGTCGAACGGGCTGGCCGAGCGCAGGTTGATCAGGCCGCCGATGGCTCCCTCGGTCAGCGCGGCCTGCGCGCCCTTGATCACGTCGGCGCCGCTGATCACGTCGGCCGGCAGCACATCGAAGGCAAAGTCGCGGCCGGCGCCATCGGTGGCCAGGATGCGTCCGTTGAAGGTGGTCAGCGTGTATTCCGGGCCCAGGCCGCGCACGCTGACCTGTCTGCCCTTCGCCCCCGGCGGTGCGCGAAATGGCCACGCCGGTGATGTGGCTGAGCGAGTCGGCCACGTTGTTGTCGGGGAACTTGCCCAGTTCGAGCGCGCTGATCGAATCCTGCACGACGCTGGCGTCGCGCTTGAGTTCGGTCGAGCGTGCCAGGCTGCCGCGCACGCCGGTGACCGCCACTGTTGCCAGTTCGGTCACGTCGCCGCGCGTCTGCGTCGTGTCATCCGACGGAGTCGTCTGCGAATCTTCTGCCGTGGGCGCGCTGGCCGGTGCGGCCTGGGACAAGGCCGTCGCAGGCATCAGCAGGGCAAGCGCAATCCCATAAAACAGGGTATTTCGGTATAAATGCACGGCATTCACTGGCTCTCTCCCCGGGCTTAGTGGTGGACCTGCTCGTAAAACAACGAAACCGACCCTATATCATGTTTCGTTTCACATCAATAGCGAAACACAACGAAATACAGCATAATCAAGCGCCCCGCAGGAATTCTCATGGCCGCCACCCGCGATACCAGTCAACGACGCCTCCAGATCAGCGAACTGGTTCGCCAGCACGGCAGCGTCCAGGTCACTTCCCTGGCTCACCGCTTCGGCGTGAGCGCGCAGACCGTGCGCAAAGACCTGCGCTATCTGGCCGAGCGCGGCGTCATGGCGCGGGCCTACGGCGGAGCCATCGACAGCAGCATGATGGGCGGCGCTTTGGTCGAGCCCAACTACGAAGTGAAACGCAGCACCCACTCGGATGAGAAGCGGCGCATCGGCGTACGCGCCGCGGCCCTGATCAAGCCCGGCGACACGGTCGCCATCGACTCGGGTACTACCGCCATCCAGCTGGCCGAGGCGCTGCCGGACATCGACATCACGGTGGTCACCAACGACTTTGGCGTGCTTTCCGCGCTGGCGCCGAAAAGCAACATCAACCTGGTCATGCTCGGCGGCGAATTGCGCCGTCGCAACATGGCTTTCTACGGCGGATTGACCGTGGAAGCGTTGGGCGAACTGCACATGGACAAGCTGTTTCTCGGCGTCGACGGATTCGACCTGGAGCGCGGCATCACGACCCATTACGAGCCCGAGGCGCTGCTCAACCGCAAGATGGTCGAGGCCGCCCGCGAGGTCATCGCCATCACCGACAGCTCGAAGTTCGGCAAGGTCTGCCTGCATCGCATCATTCCCGTGACCGCGTTGAACACGCTGATCACCGACAGCGATGCGCCGGAGGAGATCATCCAGGCCAGTCAGCAGCTCGGCTTCGAACTGCTGCTGGCGTAAGCGAACACCAGGCAGCCGCGCGTCTCCGCCAGCACCCTGCAGGAGCGCACCCTGTGCTCCTGCAAAGCCGGTTGCGGGCGTGACGATCAGGTCAGTCAGCCGGTTTGGACGGCGCAAAAATGCGCGCGGCGTTGGTGTAGTAGATCTTGTCCACCACCGCGCGTGGCAGCGCGAGACCCGGCACATCGGCGCTGATCATGTCCACCCGCTGGGTTTCGCTGGTGGCCAGGTAGCGCCAGTCCGAACTCCACACGGCGTGTGCTTCGCGCCTGAATCCCAGGGGCTCGGCATCGGGGCCGAAGGTGAGATCGGTGCCGTAGAGCACCCGATCCTGGTAACGGATGAAGAAATTGCGCACCTTCTCGCGATCGCGCACCGACTGGTATTGCACCTGGCTCATGCGTGCGGCCATGTCGATGGTCGCGTTGGGGAAGCGATCGAGAAACGCGGCGATCCGGTCGACGTCGTATTCCAGGCTGGCCATGTGCGCGCCGACGAAGCGCAACCGCGGATGCGCGGCCACGAAGCGGTCGCGCGCGGCCATCAGGTCCTCGTAACCCGGTTGATCCGGGTGCAGGTACATGTAGTACTCCGGATGACGGCTGAAGTACTCGCGGTCGTTGTCGGTGGTCATCTGGTCCAGCGGCAACCAGCAATTTTTCGGTTCGCCCTGGTGATCGATCAGCGCCACGCCGAGCGCGCGGATCTGCTCGGCCACGGGTGCCAGGCCGGGATCGTCGAGCATGATCAGCTTGCCGTCGGCGTTCTTCTCGGCCATGCCCACGTTCTTCCAGATCTTCACCGCGAGCGCGCCTTTGCTCACATCCCGGGCCAGGCCCGCGTTGACCCGGTCGGTCCAGCCCGGCGTGCCGAAGCCTTTCATGGAGAACGTGGTGGCCCAGTGGAAATGCACCGGGTCCTTCGCTGCGAGAGCCAGGGCCGCGGCGTGCTGCAGGGCCAGACTGGGGAAGTCGGGATAGTCGACGTTGATCGACAGCAGCTCGAAACCATCCGCGCGGGCCTGTTCGAGGAACGCCGGATTCGAGTTGTTGGCGTGGACGTGGGCGTCGTACTTGCGCACGTGGGCGAAGTCGGCCATGGCATAGCTGCCCGAAACAGCGCCGGCGTTTGCCGGTTGCGGCGAGGCCATCGGCGGGCTGGCGGCAACGGAGAGCGAGATAGCCAGCGCGACGACGCCCATGGCACCGCGGATGATCTTGTTCATTGCATCACCTGAGCAATATAACGAAAGATATGCGCACCATAGCGAAACGAAACGCTTGCATCAACCACAACGACTGACGCAGAATCGGAACGACACCTCGACTGGAGCCCGTCATGCCCCCGATTGGACGACGCACTGTATTGAAGCTGGTTGCTGGCACCGTGGCAGGCGGCATGGCATGGACCTACCTTCCGATGGCGCTGGCAGACCCGTTCCGCAGCAGCAAGGTGGGCGGTGACGGCAAGGTCGATGACAATGGCGATGCGGCCGTGGCCCGGGACACGGTCCTGACGATCGCCTTCGATCGCCACCTGCATACCCGCCTGCAGGCCCACGACAAACCGTTGACTCCCTACCAGCCCAGCGAGAGCCTGCTGCTGGCCGATGGCGCGGTCGAGGACTTCGTCATCACCGGCCACCAGGAACAGCCGATCACGGACGCGCGTCACGGCAGCGGCCATCAATCGGTCATTACCGGACGTTCCGCCGGCAATCTCGAAAAGGAAGTGGCGGTGACGTTCTTCGACAACCTGCCTGGCATGGCCGTGTTGCAGACCCGCTATCGCAACCACGGCGATGCCGCCTTGCAGATTGCCGGCTGGCGCAACGCCGCGCATGAACTGGCCGACGCTCCCGGTGGATTCTGGAGTTTTTCCGGCACGACCCATACCGACCGTCGCGACTGGGTGGCAGCCGCTTGCCGCCGGTTTCGACCAGCGCAACTCGCTGTCGATGGATTCGTCCGACTACGGCGGCGGCACGCCGGTGGCCAACATCTGGCGTCGCGACATCGGCCTGGCCGTCGGCCACGTGGAGCCGGTGGTGCGATCGCTGGACCTGCCGGTGCGCAAGACCGCCGGCGGCGCGCACATTGCGGTCGAGTCGCCGCAGGCGTCCACGCTGGCACCGGGCCAGACGCTGGTCACCGAACGCACTTTTCTGGCCGTGCATACCGGCGACCATTTCGCGCCGGTGCGGCAGTACCGGCAGTACATGAACGCCGAGGGCCTCGTTGCACCACAGGCACCGGAATCGGCCTTTGCGCCGGTCTGGTGCACCTGGGGCTACGGGCGCGACTTCAACGTCAAACAGATCCTGGACACCGTGCCCAAAGCCCGCGAACTGGGCTTCGGCTGGGTCGTGCTCGACGATGGCTGGCAGACCAACGAGGGCGACTGGCGGATCGACACGCGCAAGTTCCCGCGCGGCGACGCCGACATGCGCGACTTCACCGCCAAGGTACGCGGCCAGGGCATGCATCCACGCCTGTGGATCGCGCCCTTGGCCGCCGACCCCGGCAGCGACGTGATGCACGACCATGTGGACATGCTGCTGCTGGACAAGGGGGGCGCCTTCCAGACCGTGACCTGGTGGAACGCGCTGACCCAGTGCCCGGCGTACCAGCCCACCATCGATTTCTACGTGGACCTGGTGAAGAAGGTGATCGGCGACTGGGGGTTCGAGGGCATCAAGTTCGACGGCCAGCACCTCAACGCGGTGGCGCCTTGCTACAACCCCGCGCACAAGCATGCGCACCCCACCGATTCGGTCGAAGGCCTGGCCACGTTCTGGAGCGCCATCCACAAGGCGGCGCACGAAACCAACCCGCAGGCGGTGATCGAGCTGTGCCCCTGTGGCACCGCCTTCGATTTCCACAACCTGCCCGCCACCGACCAGTATCCGGCATCCGACCCCACGTCCTCATGGCAGGTACGCAGCAAGGGCAAGACCATGAAGGCGCTGATGGGCTCGGGCAGCAGCTTTGCCGGTGACCACGTGGAACTGTCCGACGGCGGCGACGACTTCGCGTCCAGCGTCGGCATCGGCGCGGTGGTCTCCACCAAGTTCACCTGGCCGAAGGACACCGACCACCCCTCCGAACCCCTGCCACCCGGTGGCCTGGTGCTTACCCGGGAAAAGGAGGCGCTCTGGCGCAAGTGGGTGGCCCTGTACAAGCAGCACATGCTGTCCAAGGGCGACTACCTGGGCACGCTGTACGACATCGGCTTCGACAAGCCCGAGGCGCACGCCATCGCCAAAGACGGGGCGATGTACTACGCCTTCTACGCCGACAGCTTCAACGGGCCGGTGCAACTGCGCGGCCTGGACGCCGGCCGCTACCGCGTGCGCGACCTGTTCAACGAGATCGACCTGGGCGAGGTGACTGCAGCCGACGCGACGCTGCGCGTGGCGTTCAAGCGCTTCATGCTGCTGCAGGCGACGCCGTTGGCGGGGCGCACATGAGCACGGCGGCGATCGATGCCATCACCGCACCACGCCGGCGCCCGTGGCTCGCTTTCGCCCTGACGACCGTCGCACTGTGGGGCGTGTGGGGCGCGCTGTCGCCACTGTCGTCCCAGCACGGGTTCCCCGATACGCTGGTGTACTGCGTGTGGGCGCTGACCATGATTCCGCCGGCGCTGTACATCCTCTGGCGCAGCGGCTGGGCCCTGGAGCGATCGCCGCGCGCCGTGATCTACGGGCTGATCATCGGCCTGCTTGGCGCCGGCGGCCAGATGCTGCTGTTCCACACCCTGACCATCGGGCCAGCGTACTTCGTGTTCCCGATCATCGCGTTGTCGCCGGTGGTCACGATTGCCCTGTCGTTTCTTTTCTTGCGCGAGCGCACCGGCTGGAAGGGCACGCTGGGCATCGCCCTGGCACTGCTGGCGCTGCCGATGCTGGACCTGTCGTTCGGCGGCGGCGCGGGCGGGGGGCTGGGCTGGTTCCTGCAGTCGCTGCTGATCATGCTGGCGTGGGGCCTGCAGGCCTACTTCATGCGCCTGGCCAACAACACCGTGCGTGCCGAGAGCATCTTCTTTTACATGACGCTGGGCGCACTGCTGCTGGCACCGGTGGCACTGGCCATGACCGACTGGACGCAGCCGATCAACCTGGGCCTGGATGGGCCGTGGATGACCGCCGCGATCCAGGTGCTCAACGCCGTCGGCGCGCTGACCCTGGTTTACGCGTTCCGTCATGGCAAGGCGATCGTGGTCGCGCCACTGATCAACGCCGGCGCACCGCTGGTGACCGCCGTGCTGGCACTGGTATTCGCCAGCGTCGTGCCGGGTCCGCTGAAAATGGTCGGCCTGGTGCTGGCCCTGGTCGCCTCGCTGCTGCTGGTGCTCGAGCCCGAGCGCGATGCCGGACTCGCGGCCGACCCACCCGTTCCTCTTTCCTGACCGGACGCTGTTTCCATGCATGTTCTGCTTGACCTCATTGCGCGACACAAGGAAGGTCACGCCAGCGGCGTGACCTCGATCTGCTCGGCGCATCCCATCGTCATCGAGGCCAGCCTGCGCCACGCGCAGGGCACAGGGCAGGCGTTCGTGCTGTTCGAAGCGACCTGCAACCAGGTCAACCAGGATGGTGGCTACACCGGGATGACGCCGGCCGGCTTCGTCGACTTCGTCCACGCCATGGCCGATCGCGTCGGTTTCGACCATGCACGCATTGCGCTGGGCGGCGACCACCTGGGCCCCAATCCGTGGACGTCGCTGGACGCGGACGCGGCGATGGACAAGGCCGAGGTGATGGTGGCTGCCTATGTAGCCGCCGGTTTCCGCAAGATCCACCTGGACTGCTCGATGGCCTGCAGCGGCGATCCCGAGCCACTGCCGGAAGCCGAGATCGTGCGTCGCGCGGTGCGCCTGTGCCGGGCCGCCGAAGCCGCCCATGCCGGGGCCGGCGACGAGCCACCGGTGTACGTGATCGGCACCGAGGTACCGGTGCCGGGTGGCGCCACCGAAGCCATCGACGGCCTGGCCGTGACCACGCCGCAGGCCGCGCTGGCCACGATCGAGGCGCATCGCCAGGCCTTCGTGGCGGCGGGGCTGGAATCGGCCTGGCAGCGGGTAATCGCCTCGGTGGTGCAACCGGGCGTGGAATTCGACCACCACAACGTGGTGGACTACCAGCCGCAGAAAGCGCGCGAACTGAGCCACGCCATCGCCGACGTACCGGGCATGGTGTTCGAGGCGCATTCGACCGATTACCAGACCCGCGACGCGCTGGGTGCGCTGGTGCGCGACCACTTCGCCATCCTCAAGGTCGGACCCGGCCTGACCTTCGCCCTGCGCGAGGCGCTGTGGGCATTGGACGCGATCGAACAGGACTGGATCGAGGAAGGCCGCCGGGCACGCCTGCGCGAGGTGGTGCTGGCGCGGATGCGCGAACAACCCGGTTACTGGCAGCGCTATTACCACAGCGAGGGGCATGCACTGACCGTGGACCTGCAGTACAGCCTCAGCGACCGCATCCGCTACTACTGGCCCGACCCGACGATCGAGCAGGCCCGCCAGCGCCTGTTCGACAACCTGCGCGCGAACCCGCCGCCAATTTCGCTGATCAGCCAGTTCCTGCCGCACGCACTGCGCGCGCTGCGCACCGGCATCGCGACGCGCGATCCGCTATCCCTGACCATGGCACACCTCCGTGCCGCACTCGACGACTACCACCATGCATGCCACGACCATGACACCCACTGAGTACCTCGGCGCGACCGAGCCGGAGCTGGCCGCCGCCGGCGCGATCTGGACCGCGCGCGAAATCGAGCAGCAACCGCAGATGCTGCAACAGACGCACGCCCTGGTGGCCGGACTGCACGCGAAGATCCGCGCCTTTGCCGGCCCGCTGATCGACAACCCCGCCGCGCGGGTCATCCTGACCGGTGCCGGCAGTTCCTCCTATATCGGCCAGTGCGTGGCGCCGCTGCTGGATCGCCGCTTGGCCGCGCGCGTGGATGCCGTGCCGACCACCGACATCGTGTGCGCGCCGCACTTGTACCTGGAACCGGAGCAGCCGCTGCTGCTGGTTTCCTTCGGCCGCTCCGGCAACAGCCCCGAAAGCCTGGCCGCGGTGGAGCTCGCCGAATCGCTGGTGCGCGATGTGCGTCATCTGGCGATCGTCTGCAACGTCGACGGTGCGCTGGGCAAGGCACCGGTCGCCCAGTCGATGACCCTGCTGCTGCCAGCCCAGACCCATGACGCCGGCTTTGCCATGACCTCCAGCTTCAGCTGCATGATGTACGCCGCCGTGGCCGCGCTGCTGCCGGCCGGCGCGATGGACGGCCGCATCGGAGCCATCGTCGGTGCCACCGGGCGGGTCATCGGGGAATCGCTGCCGGCGCTCAACGAGCTGGCGCTCGGTGGCTACGACCGCATCGTCTATCTGGGCAGCGGCGTACTGCAAGGGTTGGCCCGCGAGGCATCGCTGAAGCTCGGCGAGCTGACCAATGGCGCGGTGGCAACCTGCTTCGAGTCACCGCTGGGTTTCCGCCACGGCCCCAAGACCTTCATCACCGGACGCGCCCTGGTGGTGGTTTTCGTGTCCAACGACGCGCTTACCCGCCGCTACGATCTGGACCTGGTGGACGAACTGCGGCGCGACGGGCGCGCGGCACGCATCATCGAGGTGAGCGCACAGCCACGCGCGGCGTCCGGCGCCGATGGCATCACGGTGCCCGCCATGGCCGGCGCCGCCGACCTGGACCTGCTGTGGCCCTACCTTGCCCTCGCACAGATCCATGCCTTCCTCCGCGCGCGCGCCATCGGCGTGACCCCCGACAACCCCAACCCGGCGGGGCTGGTGAATCGCGTCGTCCAGGGCGTGCATCTGTACGCATTGAACGCATGACTCGGGCGACCTATCTGGGCGTGGACGGCGGCGGAACCAAGACGCGCTTCGCCCTGATCGATGGTGACGGCCGCCTGCTCGGCGAAGCGGAGCTCGGCACGACTTACCATCCCCATGTCGGTCTGGATGGCGTGTGTGCCGTCCTGACCGAAGGCGTGGCCGAGGTGCTCGGCGCAGCCGACCGGACGCTGGCCGATATCGGCTACGCCTTCTTCGGACTACCCGCCTACGGCGAGGACAGCCACGCCATGGCGCAGCTGCAAACTTGTCCCGCGACGATCCTGGGCCACCAGCGCTACGCCTGCGACAACGACATGGTCTGTGGCTGGGCCGGCTCGCTGGCGTGTGCCGACGGCATCAACATCGTGGCGGGCACCGGCTCGATCGGCTATGGCCAGCGCCAGGGCGTCGCGGCACGCGCCGGCGGCTGGGGCGAGGCGTTTTCCGATGAGGGCTCGGCCTACTGGATCGCCATGCGCGGACTCAACGCCTACTCGCGCATGAGCGACGGACGCCTGCCCAGAGGCCCGCTGCACGCCATCTTCAATGCGCACTTCCAGCTCGACAATGACCTGGACATCTGCGCCCACGTCTATGGCGGGAAGGGTTACGCCCGCGGCGAACTGGCCCAGTTGTCGCGCCAGGTGGCCGAGGCCGCGCGGGCCGGCGACGACGTGGCCGCGGACATTTTCCGCGACGCCGGCCGGGAGCTGGCCTGCATCTGCAATGCGCTGCGGCTGGCGCTGCACTTCGAAGCCGACGAACCCGTGCCGGTTTCCTACTCCGGCGGCGCCTTCAATGCCGACGAATTGGTGCTGACACCGCTCCGGGAGGCGCTTCTCGTTGCGAGCCCGCATTTCGACATGCGGCCTCCGCGACACGTACCTCATTATGGTGCCGCCCTCTACGCAGCCAGGCTCGCGGGTCATCCGGTGCACGAAGCGGATGGGGTTCCAATCGGAACCTGATCGGGAACGGCGCTGCAGATCGTGGGCGGCAACTGAAGTGCACGGGCGGCCGCAGGTTGCGGATGAGCGCAGCGAATCCCAACAAACATCACGCTCGACAAGCGTTGGGGTTCGCTGCGCTCACCCCAACCTACCGGAAACGCACACGACGTTCAGCTCAAAGGCCCTTCGCCGCCTGCGCCACCGCGCGGAACAGCGCGCGGCCCTTGTTCATCGTCTCCTCCCACTCGGCGGCGGGGTCGGAGTCGAACACGATGCCGGCGCCGGCCTGCACGTGCAGGCGGCCGCCGTGGATCACCGCGGTGCGGATCGCGATGGCGGTATCGGCATCGCCCCACCAGCCGATCCAGCCGATCGCACCGCCATAGATGTTGCGCTTGGTCGGCTCCAGTTCCTGGATGATCTCCAGCGCGCGCACCTTCGGCGCACCGCTGAGCGTGCCGGCCGGGAAGGTGGCCTTCAGCACGTCCATGTAGCTCAGGCCTGCGCGCACGGTGCCCTGCACCTGCGAGACGATGTGCATCACGTGCGAGTAGCGTTCGATCGCGAACGAGTCGCTCACTTCCACGCTACCGGTCTCGCTGATCCGGCCCAGGTCGTTGCGGCCCAGGTCGATCAGCATCACGTGCTCGGCGCGCTCCTTCGGGTCGGCCAGCAGCTCGGCTTCCAGCGCACGATCCTCTTCCTCCGTGGCGCCACGCTTGCGCGTGCCGGCGAGGGGACGGACCACCACCTTGCCGTCCTTCAGCCGCGCCAGGATCTCCGGCGAGGAACCCACGATCTGCGTTTCGCCCAGGTCGACGAAGTACATGTACGGCGACGGATTCAGCGCGCGCAGCGCGCGGTACACGTCGACCGGCCGCGCGTTGAAACCCACGCTGAGCCGCTGCGACGGCACCACCTGGAAGATGTCGCCCGCGCGGATGTATTCCTTCGCCTTCTCCACCATCGCCTCGAACTCGTCCCTGGTGAAGGAGGACTTGAAGTCGCCTTCGTCCAGCGCGACCGAACGGACCAGCTGCGGGTACGGGGCGCTACCCTGGCGCAGCCGGTGCACCAGCGCGTCGAGCCGGCGCTGCGCCTGCGCATACGCCTGCGGCTGCGACGGATCGGCGTGCACGATCAGGTACAGCCGGCCCTTGAGGTTGTCGAATACCGCCACTTCCTCGGCCAGCATCAAGAGCACATCGGGCGTACCCAGCTCGTCGACGCGATCCCACTGCGCCAGGCGCGGCTCGATGTAGCCGATCGTCTCGAAGCCGAAGTAGCCGACCAGACCGCCGGTGAACGCGGGCAGCTGCGGCAACTTCGGCACGTCGTACTGCGCGCGCAGCTTCTCGATTTCCGCGAGCGGGTCATCGAGATGACGGCGCTCGGTGACCTCGCCGGAATCCTCCACTTCGAGGTCGTGCCCGCGCAGCCGATACACCCGCTTCGCCGGCAAGCCGATGATCGAATAGCGTCCCCAGGTGGCGCCGCCCTCGACCGACTCGAACAGGAAGGTGTACGGGCCATCGGCCAGTTTCAGGTACACGGACAGCGGCGTATCGAGGTCGGAAAACACCTCGCGCACCAGCGGAATGCGTGTGTGGCCCTGGGCCACCAGCGCGTCGAATTCGTCTCGGCTGATTTTATCGGGGGAGATCACGTGGAGATCCGGAGGGCCAAACGAGGAAGCGGCCATTGTAGGCGAAGCGCTGCCTCAACCACTCAGCCGCTGCCGCGGCATGCCGTGCAGGCGCAGGGTGAACGCCACGCCGCTGCCATCGTCGAGGTTGCGCGCGCTGGCGATGCCACCGTGACGTTCGGCGACCAGGCGCACCACGTACAGGCCCAGCCCCAGGTGCGGCGCCTCGCCGTGGGTGGCCTTGTCGCGCAGGCTGACCAGTGAATCGAACAGCCGGCCCTGCATCGCCACGGGCAACAACGGTCCCTGGTTGGCCAGTTCGATCTCGGCACCGTCCGGCGTGGCGCGCAGCTCCAGCCGCAACCAGCCTTCCGAGGGAGTGAACGACAGCGCGTTGTCGAGCAGCTTGTCCAGCGCCTGCGCGATCAGCTCGGGCGCGCAATGCAGCGGCAGCGGCGCATCGGGCAGACGGCAATCGAGCTGGCGCGCGCCGATCAGCGGACGGTAGGCATCGGCGCAGCCGCGCACCACGTCGCGCAGGTCGACGTCCTCGGGTTCGGCGGCCAGGATCGAGCGTTCCATCCGGCTCGACTCGCTCATCGCGCGCACCAGCGCACCGAGCCGCGCGACACCGTCGCGGGCGCGGGCCAGGTAGGGCTGCGCCTCGGCCGGCAGCGCGGCCCGCTCCTGCAGCGCATGTTCGAGGTTGTCCAGCGAGGACTTCACGATCGCCAGCGGCGTGTTCAATTCATGGGAAAGTTTTGAGGCCAGCGTGCGCAGGTAGTCGGTGTAGCTGCCGACCACCTCGAACAGCCGCTCGAAGCTGCGCGCCAGGTCGCCGATCTCGTCCGGCGCATCGGTCATCGGGAATTTTCCGTGCTCGAACAAGCCGTCCAGACGTCCATCGTTGAGTTGCGCCCGTTCGGCCGCGTTGCGCAGGCGACCGAGCCGCAGGCTGAGCCGGGTGGCGAATGCCAGCAGGATGCCGCCGGCGACCAGCAGCACGCCGAAGCTGGTCAGCAGCAGGCCGAGCAGCGCGCGATTGGCCAGCAACGGTACGCTGCGACTGGCCTGCTCCAGCAGCAGCACGCCAGCGACCTGGCCGGCGCGTTCGATCGGCACCGCCGCTGCCAGCACCACGCTGCCGCGCTCCTCGCCGCTGCGCCAGACGGATACCGGCATGCCCGCGCCCGCCTCGCCGACTTCGCGGGTATCCAGCCGCGGCACGTCCTGCGCCCACAGGTTCGCGTCTTCCAGCCGGGTCGCCAGCAGCGAACGATAGACCAGCGACGCAAACCAGCCCGGCTGGCCGTCGGCGCCGGGCGCGCTGTTGAGGCGGCCACTGCGCGCCAGCAGCCAGCCCTGCGGCGCCAGCACGCGCGCCTGCACGCGGTCGGGCACCAGTAACGCCAGCTCGCCGGAGAGCTGGTTCGAGTAGCCCAACAGCGGCCGCGTGTCGGACGCCAGCCGGTCGCCGCCGGTCGCGGCGTCATAGATGCCGACGCCCAGCGCCCGCAGTTGAAGGCCGCCTGGCAGTCGCAGCTCGACCCGATAGCCGCTGCCGTCTTCCTGCCATTGCGCGGCGATCTGCTCGGGCAACCCGTCGACGGCCGGATCCAGCGGGCGCGCGTTGAGCGGCCCCGGCGCCGCGCTGGCCAGCAGGTAACGGCGCTGTCCGGCGGCATTGCGCAGGGTCAGGATCAGATGATCGGCTGCCAGCGCATTATCGTCGTCGGCATCGGCGCGGGTCCGGTGGACATCGCGCACGTCGGCGTACAGGTACAGCCCGTTGCCGTCCGCGGCCAGCAACAGCTTGCCGCGCTGATCCAGCGACTGGCTCCACGGCGTCAGCGGTGCCCAGTCGTCGCCGTAGCCATCGACGGTGATCGGCGTCGACACCTGTTGCACATACCAGCCCCGGCCCGACGATTCCGGCGGCACCGCGCCCGTCACCACCAGGCTGCGCGCCACCGCCCGCGCCGATGCCAGCAACGCCTGTGCCTGGCCTTCGCGCAGCAGCGTTTCCATCTGCCGCACGTACAGCCAGCCGGCGATCGGCAGCGCCAGCGTGCACAGTGCCACCAGCAGGAGTTTGCGGCGCAGGGTCATTCGCGCGGACGATCAGCTGCCATGTGCAGGCGGAGCCTTCGCATCCTTCGTCCAGCGCGTAGCGACCACCACCTGCATGAAATCGTCGAGCAGTGCGCGGCGCGTGGCATCGTTCGCGTCGATCGTCATCGACCAGCTCAGCCGCACGCCGCTGGCCGCGCCCGGATCGCAGAACACCAGCACGTCGTCGATGTGGTCGCTGCCCTGGTAGACCGAGGCCTCGCATGGCATGGCCCGATGGCGCACGGCGAAGGTAGCGGTCTTGCCGGCTGGGTCGTGCTGCAGATAGCGCTTGCGGTCGGCCTGCACTTCATCGGCCAGCGTGGCCAGCTTGCGCGGCCACACGTTGAGCACCATCACCCGCTGCGGCTTGCCGCTCCATTCGCCCTGATAAAGCACCGCGTTGACGCCGATCGCGCGCGCATAGAGGCAGCAGTCGCGCGTCCAGCCTGGTGGCGTGGCGGCGGTTATCGCCCAGGCCGGTGCGTCGCCATCGCGCGCGCCCTGGGCCAGCACGTTGCCTGCCGGGGTGGTGGCTTGTGCCAGCGCAGCCCAGCCGCACAGCATCAATACCAGCACGCCGCGCATCACGGCTTCCACCGATAACCCACGCCGTGCACGGTTTCGATCGCGTCGAACTCCGGCGCCACCGCGATGAACTTCTTGCGGATGCGCTTGATGTGCGAGGTGATGGTGGCGTCGTCGACCACAAGCTCGGCCTCGCGCATCAGCTGGTCGCGGTTCTTCACGTGACCGGGGAAGCGGATCAGCGTGTGCACCATCCAGAACTCGGTGACGGTGAGCGGAACCTCCTCGCCGTTCCAGCTGATCCGCATGCGCTCGGACTCCAGCTTCAGCGGGCCGTGTTCGATCACCGTCTCGCTGGAGGTTGGCGCCTTCAGCGATTCGATCCGGCGGAACAGCGCCGCGATGCGTGCGGCGAGCTGATGCAGGCTGGTGTCCTTGCTGAGGTAGTCGTCGGCGCCCAGGCGCAGGCCGGAGATCACGTCGAAATCCGAATCGCGCGCGGTGAGGAAGATCAGCGGCAACGTGGCCGACTTCGCGCGCAGTTCGCGGCACAGGTCGAAACCGCCTTCCGGCTCATCGCCCAGGCCGATGTCGATGATCACCAGCTCCGGCAACTTCATCGCGAACGCGCTGGAAGCTTCCTGCCGCGAACCGTAGCCGCGCGCGTCGTAGCCGAAACGGTTCAGCGCCTCGACGTAGTTGGCGCGGATCAGCGGTTCGTCTTCGACAATGGCAATGCTGCGGCCCATGGTGCACTCCGGAAGTAGTGCGCGCAGCGTGCTATGCGAACCGCCGCGACGCAAGCCACATGACCCGAGTGCCCGCGTTTCGCCACAAGCCGACGGCAAGCCGCCCCGATTGCGCCGGTGTCGGCGCCCGAATGGGCGGTTTGATGTGGACGATGCATCACGGATGGACTGGAGCCATGTCGAGAATCAAATCTGCCGAACAAGACCCGAACGCCGAACTGCGCAGCTTCGAGCCGTTGCGGGTGACGCTGGCGCTGGGCGCCTTGCTGCTGGGCCTGTTGCTCGGCCTCTGAGCCGAATGTCCATGCACACGACCTGTCTCGAATCCATCCTGATCGACCCAGTTGCCGTGGAAGGCATCGGTGCGCCCGGCGCGAAGGGAATCGCGCCGGGCGCGGAGCCAGAGGAAACCGATCCCGACTGGCAGCCGGTCTGATCCGTCGCCGTATCCCGTCCGACACGGTAGTTTCTTTCCCCTCCTCGCGAGGGGATTTTTTTTGCGAAACCGCATGGGGCGGCCATCCGCAGCCGTTCAGAATTCCGCCGGGAACCAAACCGGATCGACCCGGTCAGATTTAGTGATTGGTAACGTTCCATTGCCGTGGAACGTGCCGGTACGGCCACTGGACTCTCCCCCCCGTGCGGCGGCCGTACCGGCACCCACCAATCACATGGTGTTTCCTCTCGCGTCATACGACGACGTTACCCGGCGCAGCCGTTCACTGCGCCGGGATTTTTATGCGGAAACCGCGGAAACCACCGACGTCCGGCGCTACTTCGACTCCGTTTTCGGGAGCCCCTTGGCTCGCTCCTTCGACAGGATCGTTTCAAGTGCGCCAACACTCACGTGCCCGGCCCAGCCCTCGAAATAGACATCGCTTACCAGGTGAAGCCTGGCTGCCGCGAAGCGCGGGCTGGGACAACTGGAATCGGTGAACTGCTCTTCCGGAACCAGACCTCCGGTCAGTCCCTTGATGCAGATATTCACGTCGAAGGGCTCATGGTAAGTAAGTTCCCTCATCATGCGATCGAAGCGCCGCTGCGCGCGGGCCGCCGCCACGGCATCGGCGTACACCGGCCGCATAGTCCGCAGCAATTCACCCGCACGCCGTTGCTCGGCATATGTCGATTGGCTTCTTGCCGACGCAAAGACACCCAGGTAGGTCGGGTCATGACGCTCCGACGCCAGCGCCAGCCACGCCAGTCCGAGGGCATGATCGGTTGGCACTGCATCACCCCGGAAATAAGTGACCCCAAGGATGTACTGGGCCTTCTTGCTGCCCCAGCCTGCGGCAAGCTTGAGCGTTTCGATCGCGCTACCGTGGCGGCCCCGAGACAGGTCCACTCCGGCCTGGCAGAAGTTGTATTCGCCCGGGAGGAATCGAAACAGCGCTTCATTGCACTGCGGTGGTGGCATCTCGTCGGTCGCGCCTGCCACAAGTTCGCCCTGCTGCACCGCCGACACGGGCGTCGCTATTCCAAGCAACAGCCCGAACAATCCATAACGGCACAAAAATCGGATCACGCTCATCGTCGTCCCCTCTCTCCCCGCCGGCCCCAAGCGACCTTACTAGTACGTCACTGGTTTCTCAAATCGTGGCCTGGCGCATCCGGTCGATGACGGCCCTGTAGTCAGATGCGTGGAAAATCGCCGATCCCGCCACGAAGGTGTCGGCGCCAGCCTGCGCAATCGCGCCGATGTTGTCGGCGGTAACGCCGCCGTCCACTTCGAGCCGGATCGCGCGGCCGCTGGCGTCGATCCGCTGGCGCACCTGGCGCAACTTGTCCAGCGTGCCGGGGATGAATTTCTGGCCGCCGAAACCCGGGTTCACCGACATGAGCAAGATCATGTCGAGCTTGTCCATCACGTAGTCGAGGTAGTCCAGCGGCGTGGCCGGATTGAACACCAGGCCGGCCTGGCAGCCGGATTCCTTGATCAGGCCCAGGGTGCGATCGACATGCTCGCTCGCTTCCGGATGGAAGCTGATCAGGCTGGCGCCCGCCTTGGCGAAATCCGGCACGATGCGATCGACCGGCTTGACCATCAAGTGCACGTCGATCGGCGCGGTGATGCCGAACTTGCGCAGCGACTGCAGCACCATCGGGCCGATCGTGAGATTCGGTACGTAATGGTTGTCCATCACGTCGAAGTGCACCCAGTCGGCACCGGCGGCCAGCGCGGCGGCGGTGTCTTCGCCGAGCCGCGCGAAATCGGCGGCGAGGATGGACGGGGCGATGATCGTAGATTGCTTGGACATGGTGGTTCCTGGGGAAAGGGGAACAAAAGGGTCTCTGCGCTGGATTTCAAGCTATCGCGGAACACACGGTACAGCAGCCTCCACGCCCCGTTCGCGCTTACTTCATTCCCCGCTCTTCCTTGATCCGGTCGTACGCCGCGTTGATCTCGCTTGCCCGCGACTCGGCCTGCTTGCGCATGTCTTCCGGAAGGTCGCCGAGGCGATCGGGGTGGTGTTCGGAAATCAGCTTGCGGTAGGCGCGCTTCACCGCGCGGTCGTCGACGCTGCGATCGATGCCCAGTACCGCGTACGGGTCCGGACCCTGCGGCGTACGCTGCGGTGGCACGTAGCCACCGCCGGGGCCGTGCGACGGGCCATGGCCGTAGCCACGCTGGCCGCCGGGGCCGGCATTCCACGCATAGCCTTTCATTGCCATCAGCGCCATCAGCTCCATGTCGCTGACCCGCAGCGCGAACGCCAGTTGGCGCAGGATCGACATCTTCTCCGGCGGCGGGTTGCCCTCCGCCAGCACGGTCTCGATCACCACGTCGAGCACAGGGAAAGCGTGGTCGCGACGCATGCCAACCCAGTTGCGCAGCGCGGTGATGGTGCGAGTGACATCGAACTCCGGCTGCTTGCCGACATTGAAGCTGGCCACCGCCTGCTTGCGCAGCTCGGTGTCCAGTTTCATCCGCGTCATCATGCGTTCGGCGATCGCGATCTCCTGCTCCGACACGCGACCGTCGGATTTCGACACCGCGCCGAGCAGGGTGAACAGCGGGCCGACGAAACCGCCCGCCTCCGGCGTGGCGTTCTTGCGCTGGTTGTAGCGCATGTTGTCGAACACGAAGCCGATCACCGCGCCGGTGATGGCGCCGGGCAGATGGCCGATCAGCAGGCCGAAGAACGCGAACCACAACGTATAGGTGAAACTCATGGCTGCACCGGCGGCTGTGGCGATTGCGCGCTGTACCAGCGGGCCAGCGCGTCGAGCTCGGCGTCGCTGACCGGGCCGATCGCGGCGCGCATCACCGGCACGTTGCGGCGGCCGTCGCGGTACTGCTTCAGCGCGTCGCGCAGATAATCCAGCCGCTGTCCGGCCAGGTGCGGCACGCCCGGCATGCTGGCGTGGCCGCTGGCACCGTGACAGGCTGCGCACAGACCCAGTCGGGTCGGCTGCGCCGGCGTCTGCGCACAGATGGGGAGGGCGGCCAGCAGGCAGAGCGCCGCGATCAATGGAATACGCATCGGCAACACATGGGGCCAAGGATCGCCAATTCTAGCAGCGCGCCCGGATTCCCCGAGACCGCGTTTCCGGCACCCCGGCCGCAGCGGCTAGAATGGGCGCTTCCCCGCCACGTGGAACCCGCCGCCGTGCCCACCACCCTGCCGCAATCGAACCTGCCCGGCCTTGAGCTGATCCATCGCGGCAAGGTGCGCGATGTCTACGCGTTGTCCGACGATCGGCTGCTGATGGTCGCCACCGACCGGCTGTCGGCGTTCGACGTGGTGATGCCGAACCCGATCCCCGGCAAGGGCGAGATGCTCACCCAGATCTCCAACTTCTGGTTCGGCAAGACCGCGCACCTGGTACCGAACCACCTGCTCGACGTGCCGCTGGCCGAGGTGCTGCCGCCCGGCACCGACCTCAAGCTGTACGAGAAGCGCGCGGTGGTGACGCGGCGGCTGAAGCCGGTGCCGGTGGAGGCGATCGCGCGCGGCTACCTGATCGGCTCGGGCTGGAAGGATTACCAGGCCACCGGCTCGCTGTGCGGCATCGCGCTGCCCGCCGGCCTCAAGCAGGCGCAGCAGCTGCCCGCGCCGATCTTCACGCCGTCGACCAAGGCCGCGGTGGGCGATCACGACCAGAACGTCAGCTTCGACACGGTGGTCGACGCGGTCGGCGCCGACCTGGCCAACCAGGTGCGCGACGCCACCCTGGCGATCTACCGCTGGGCAGCCGCCTATGCGGCCGAACGCGGCATCATCATCGCCGACACCAAGTTCGAGTTCGGCACCGACGCGAACGGCAAGCTGTACGTGATGGACGAGATGCTGACGCCGGATTCCTCGCGCTTCTGGCCGGCCGACGAATACCGCGTCGGCATCAGCCCGCCCAGCTACGACAAGCAGTTCGTGCGCGACTGGCTGGAGACGCAGGACTGGAACAAGACCGCACCCGGCCCGGTGATTCCAGACGAGGTGATCGCCCGCACCGCCGCCAAATACGCCGAGGCCCTGCAGCGGCTGGCCGGCATCCGGCTCGACTGAAGCTTCCACGGGGGAAATGCCATGCGCACCATGCAGGACTGGCTCGACAGCTACAGCGGCGACCATCAGAACCCGACCAACCAGATATTCCACTGGTTCTGCGTGCCGCCGATCGTGTGGTCGGTGATCGCGCTGCTGTGGGCGATCCCGGTGCCGGCCACGTTCGCCCGTCCCGGCGCCTGGGCGGTGCTGGTGATGGTGCTGGCGTTCTACTGGTACTGGAAGCGCTCGCACCGGCTGGCGGTCGCACTGCTGATCGCGTTCGGCCTGCTCGGCCTGCTCACCAATTTCCTGTACGGGCAGCTCGGCGCCGCGCAACTGTGCTACCTCGCGATCGGCGTGTTCGTGGTCGCCTGGATCGGCCAGTTCATCGGGCACAAGTTCGAGGGGCGCAAGCCGAGTTTTCTCACCGATCTTTCCTACCTGCTGATCGGGCCGGCCTGGCTGATGGCCAAGCTGCTGCGCAAACTGGGATTCAAGCAGATCACATGACCATTCTCACCGTGATCAGCACCCTGCTGTGGTGGGTGCTGTACAGCAGCATGGCAGCGTTGCTGTTCGCGCTGATCGGCTGGTCGGTGCTGCGCTGGACCGAACGCTGCGCGGTGGTGTTCAACCGCATCTATCTGGCCTGCCTGCTGTGGACCATGCTCGGCCTGCTGCTGGTGGCCGGCGTGGCCGCCTACGAGGATCACCTGCTGTCGGTGGCCAGCGTGGCGACCCATGGCCAGTTGCATCTGTCGTACGGATTGCTGCTCGGTTCCGGCCTGCTGCGCGTCGCGCTGGTACTGGACATGCTGCTCGGCGCCGTCTTGCTGTGGCGGCTGGTGCCGCGCGTCGACGCTCGCCGCATCCGCCCCGGCAGCGCCTGCATGGCGGCCGCCGCGATCATGGCGATCAGCTTTGGCGTGGCCACCAGCCTGGCCTGAACCACCCACGGAGAGGCGGGTTGCCCCGCCCCTCCGCAGCGATCACATGTGGGCCAGCATGCTGCCGAAGAACAGCATCATGATCCCGCCGATGATCACGGCCAGCACGATGCCGATCACCATGTTCACCAGCTCCACCATACAAGCCTTGCCATAGCCGACCTTGCTGCCGTTCTGGGTCAGCAGCAGGTAATTGATCACGGCGGCGCCGACCAGGAACTGCACCACCAGCGACAGCAATCCGCCCATGCTGCCGGACGTGACCATCCCGAGGATCGCCATCACCACCGCCAGCGCAATCCAGGTAAGCACCACGGCACCCAGCGCCCGCAGATACGACGGCATGTAGCCGACCACCAGCCGGAACGCCACGCTCAGCACCAACGCCGCGAGCAGCACACCCACGACCAGCATCACCAGCATCGCAAACATGCCCATGCCGGCCAGCACGGCAAACGCAGAACTACTCATAAAACCCCCTGATTCAGTGAAAGGAAAACCGCCCGGCGGCATCCCCATGCCGTCCGCTCTCCCCGGCGGTGGCGCCAGCCTAGCCGATGGCCACGCCGGCGTCTCCGGTGGCGGGATCCACCCGCGCTATATCATCGACTCGCTTGAGAGATGTGCCATGACCCTGCGCAGCCTGTTCGTCGACTTCAACAGTTACTTCGCCTCGGTCGAACAGCACGAGGACGCGAGCCTGCGCGGCCGACCGGTGGGCGTGGCGCCGGTGGCCGCGGAGACCACCAGCCTGATCGCTGCCAGCTACGAGGCCAAGGCGTTCGGCGTGGGCACCGGCACCATGGTGCGCGAGGCGCGGCGGCGCTGCCCCGACATCCAGATCCGCGTCGCGCGACCGGAACGCTACGTGGCCTGGCATCACCGGCTGATGGAAGCGATCGACCACGCGATCCCGGTAGGCCGGGTCGGTTCGATCGACGAGGTGGCCTGCGAACTGGTCGGCCGCCAGCGCCGGCGCGAGATCGCCGAGCAGATCGCGCAACAGGTGAAAGACGAGATCGCGCTGGCCGCGCCCGGCGGCGCGATCCGCTGCTCGATCGGCATCGCGCCGAACGACTTCCTGGCCAAGACCGCCTCGGACATGAAGAAGCCCGATGGCCTCACCGTAATCGAACTGGCCGACCTGCCGCACGCCTTGCACGGATTGGCATTGCGCGACCTGTGCGGCATCGGCCCGTCGATGGAAGCGCGTTTGCACGAAGCCGGCATCACCAGTGTGGCCCAACTCACCGTCGCCTCGAAGCTGGTGCTGCGCCGCGCCTGGGGCGGCATCGAAGGCGAGCGCATGTGGGGCCTGCTGCGCGGCGCATGGCTGCCGACCGCACCCACCGAACGCGGCTCGATCGGCCACTCTCACGTGCTGGGCCCGGAACTGCGCACGCCCATCGGTACCCGCGCAGTGCTGAAGAAGCTGCTGGTGAAGGCCGCCATGCGTATGCGCCGCGAAGAGATGCTCAGCGGCGCCATGGCCGTGCGCATCCGCTTCAGCGGTCACGACCAGCGCTGGGAACGCGACGTCGCGTTCGACCCCACCGACGACAGCCGCGAACTGCTGCGCCTGCTCAACGGCATGCTCGACAGCGGTCGCCGTCCGCTACCCGGCCCGATCAACGCCACACCGCTGTCGGTCAGCGTGACCCTGCTGCGCCTGGTGCCGCGCACGCAAAGCAGCGGCTCGCTGTTCGCACCCACCCACGACACCGGCAGCGTCGACGCCCTGGTCGATCGCATCAACGCGAAATTCGGCTACAACAAGCTCTACTTCGGCAGCATGCAGCTGGCGCTCGAACACGACGCCGCGCCCATGCGCATCCCGTTCAACCGCGTGCCCGACACCAAGAGCGAGAACGAGGCCACGCACGAGAGCGAGGCCAGCCACGATCCTCTGTGGCTGCAAACGATGAACCGCTTCAAGGCAATCGCTGAGGGCGAACATCGGCGGCGTGAGCGTGGTGGCAAGGGCGACTGATCGCGCACCGTCTCCACAGTCATTGGATGTCGTTACGTTATTACCTACAACCCCTCGCACCAACACTCGCACGCTTCCCCATGGCGCCGAGGGGTTAACCTAGCCCACATACTTCTATTTCGCGATGTGGTGTGCAGGGCCACAATTAAGCGTGGTGAAAAGTGCCGGCGTCTCACCTATTTGAGTTAGGGTCAAACCTGTCACTCATCGAATAATCAATGGTTGCCATAAAAAGTCTCCAAACATTTTGAAAAAATGTAGTGCATCACGAATTTATTTTCCTTGTTTGGAAAATTCCTGTTCGCTAGCGAATAAAGCATCCCATGGTCGTCCTTCGGACATCTCTGCAGCCTAAGTTCAAGGCTGTGATTCGGATTGACAGAAAAAGACACATCACCATTTACATCAGTGAGCCCGTGATCAATTTTGTACTTTTTTGACGCTATACCAAAGAAGTAACTCTTCCACCTGAATAGCGAAACTTCTTTATTTGGCGCCGGATGACCACTGTCATCGTCAATGACTTGGATGTGGATGACAACCAAGTCATCTCTTGCACGGGCCACGTCGAAAAACAAAAATAAACAGTATCAAAAGAAGAAATATTTTACTGCCCACCGATTTCATGATTAAAACCCCTCAAGTCAATAATCACGATGGACTGGATTAGTCGAAGTAAATGAATATAATTAAATTCGAGCACGCAAATCAATCCTGCTAGATATCACACCTCTTCATTCATGCGGATGTACTGTACTCAGATTTTTCACTCGTACCGCCTCAACAAACCCATCAAACGGAATATCCGTAATCCCCACCAACCCGATATGGCTATTCTCGCCATCGAGCAAGCGGCCAGTTACCGGCTGATCGGTGTACTGGAACCAGTGCGCGCCGACGATATCGGGGTCAGCCGCTGCGGCAGCGATGAAATTCGCGTACGCCTCGCCACGCTGCCGCTCGTTCCACACCGGCACCACGCCCTTGCCGAACGGGCCGCGGTCGTCGGAACCGAAATGGAATTCGCTGATCAGCACCGGCTTGTCCAGCGCATGCATCGCGGCGGCATCGAAACCGTGTTGCGGCAGGTCGGCGTAGACGTTGAAGCTGACCACGTCGCAGTACTGCGCGCAGGCAGCAACGGCTTCGGGCGTGTTCACGGCGAAGCGGCCGCCGAGGAACAGGTGGTGCGGGTCGTGACGATGGATGGCTTCTGCCACGACGCGGAAATAAGTGTCGGCGTAGCGGCGTAGCCAAGCGCTGTAGTCGTGGGCGATCGCCGGATGCGCTTCGTTCGGCGCGGGTGCAATGAAGCCGGTGGCGTCGAGCGCATCCCATGAAGTGAGCGCGATGCCCCACGCGGCGGCCAGCGTCTCCGGCGCCACGTACTGCTGGCGCAGCATCGCGATGAAAGCCTGCTTGGCCGGGCTCTGCGCATCGCCGGCCAGCGTGCCGAGCGCCAGGCCCCAGCGGCCTTGCGGGCCGGCGCCGGCCCAGGCCAGTTCGTTGTCGGCGAAGTAGCCGAGCAGCCAGGGATCGTCGCGCACGCCTTCACTCGCCTTGGCCACCGCCGCTTCGGCGGCCTGCACGAAGCGCGGATCGAACGGATCGGGCATGCGGCCCCAGTAGTCGTAGCCGCTGGCGACGTTGGCGTAGTCGCCGGCGATATTGATCGAACGTGTGTACGGCAACCGGTGCGCCTGGCCCAGCGCAGCGTCGCTCCAGTTGCCGACAGTGTTGAAGCCCCAGGCCTGCAGCCGATCCAACGTGCGTGTACGCCACGCGTCCAGCCAATCCTTGCGATCGATGCGATACAAGTTGGCCGCGTAGAAATCGAACCAGCGGCCGTGGTTGTAGCCGATGCCCCGGCTGGCGCCCTGGTCCTTGCTACGGTTGTCGCCGCTACCGTAGAACGCCGCCCACTCGCCACTGTCCGGCGGCAGGTCCCTGAACATGAACTCGCGGCCCTCGACGTAGCTGCGCCCGCCGTCGGCCGCCACGGCGTTGACGCCGAGCGAGAAGAACGCATGGCCCTCGGGCGTCACCAGTTGCCAGCGGTCGCCCTGCTTCTGCGTATGGAACCAGCCGGTCCTGGCGAGACCTTGGACGTCCAGACGTCCGCCGTATTCGTCCAACCCTGGCAATTTTTTCTTCGCCTGCTCGAGCGAGTCCCGTTCGTGCGCGTGCACGGCGCGCAGGGCGGCGTCGGAATCGATTTTCTCGGGCCATTCGCCGCGACTGGCCTGACCGTAGCGATCTACGATGCCGCTGTAGGCGGCGCGCTGAAGGTCTTGCCCGGATACCGTTTCGACTCGCCCAAATAGCAGAGTCTGCGCGGCCTGCGGCGCCGGTATGCCGAACCGCAGCGCGCGCACCGCACGCGGACCAAGTGCGCCTTCCACCGTGCTGGCGAGCAGGATGGCGCGACCGTGGTCATCGAACGGCATCGGTGGCGCGGCTTGCATGCCCATGCCGCGCGGGCTGGCCGCATGCAGGGGAACCACCAGCGTCTGCGGCGGCCCTGGCGGCAGGCCGACCTGCGCGTGCAGCTGATGATCGGGCGCCGCGCCGTCGAGCTCGATGGTCAGCGTGACCGCCCACGGCATCGCGTTCTGTATTTGCACATGCAGTTCGTCGCCAGCGGACCATGCGCGCGCCGGCGCCACCGCCAACGTCGGTGCAGCGCCCGCTTCGAAGGTATAGCGCTGCAAGGCGACACCGGCGACCGCCTCGGGAGCACCATCGCGGCGTACATGATCCAGCGTGACAGGCACCGTCGATGCCGGTGCGGCCAGGTCGATCGACCCCACCGATGCATCCGCGTGACAGCCGCCCACGAGCAGACTCAGGCAAGCGGCGAAGGCGATCCGTTTCATGATCCGCGACCTTGGCCCAAAGGCGGAGTATGGCGTGCAAAGGCGGAGCGGGCGTGCGTGGATTTTATTCGGAACCGCAGGTTGGGGTGAGCGCAGCGAACCCCAACACACCGGCACCGTGGCGTTGGGGTTCGCTGCGCTCACCCCAACCTACGATTCCGCGCGAGTCAGCGATGCGACAGCAACGCGGCGGCCCGCTCGCCCGTACCCATGGCCAGCGTCCAGCCCAGCATGCCGTGGCCGACGTTGAACACGATGCCCGGCTGCACCTGGCGCACGATCGGCATCGATGACGGCGTCATCGGGCGCAACCCGGCCCAGCAGCTTTCGATGACGTCGTAGTACCCGGCGGCCGGCAGCGATTCGCGCGCCAGCGCCACCAGCAGATCGCTGCGCGCACGATCCACCGTGGCGTCGCGCACGCCCAGTTCGGCCAGTCCGGCCACCCGCAGGTGATCGCCCAGGCGGCAGAACACCAGCTTGCGCGTGGTATCGGTGATGCTGGCAACCGGCGTGTGCGACGTGCAGCGGGTGGTGAAGGAGTAGCCCTTCATCGGCATCAGCGGCATGCGGATACCCAGCCTGTTTGCCAGCCGCGTCGACTCCACGCCCGCGCACACCACCAGCTGCCGCGACCTCAGCCGGCGGCCGTCGCCCGTCGTGAGGGTGATCGCATCCGGCTCGCGCACGAGATCATCGACATCGGTTTCGAAACACGCCTGTACGGCGTACTGCTCGTGCAGCACGCGCAGCAGTTCGACACAGAAACGGTGAGGATCGCCCACCTCCTCCTGCGGCGAATGCATGACCCCGACCAGGCCCTCGATGCCTTCCAGCGCCGGCTCGATCGCGGCGGCCTCGCGCGGCGACAGCGCCTGCTGCACCACGCCGTGCTGCTGCTTGATGGCGGCTATCGCCACGGCGCGCCGAAACGCGCCGGCCGCGTGGTACAGATGCATCTTGCCCGGCGCCGCATGGCTGAACGCGATCGGATGCCGCTGCAGCAGCGCATCCATGGCCGATTTGGATTCCGCCGCCAGCTCGAGCACGGCCAGCGTGTTCCTGCGAAACCGCGACGCCGAGGTGTTGCGAAGAAACGCCAGGCCCCACTTCAGGGAATCCGGATCGAACAGCCAGTGCATGCGGAATACCGGGTCGAGACCCAGCAAAAGTTGCGGCAGATGTTTCCACAGCGCCGGACTGCCCAGCGCATCGGTGTACACATAGCTCAGCTGGGCGCCGTTCGCGAACGAGGTACCCAGCGCGGGCCCGGTCGCGCGATCGACCAGGCGCACCGACAGGCCGCGGCGAGCCGCGGCGTAGGCGGTGGCCATGCCGACCACACCCGCGCCCAGTACGGTGACATCCACCGTGCCCGCGTCGTCCGACACCGTATCGATCATTGCCATGGAAAGCCCCGCCAGTGCGACGCTCGGAGCGCCGCCTTCGCAGCCGCCACACCGGCCACCCACGGGGTCGGCAGGGTCCACGCGACCAGCAACCGCACCCGTGCCGTCCGGGAAAACGTGCGGCGAGGGGAGCAAGCAGGGACGGTGGCGAACATGCCCCTAGCCTAACGGGCAAGCCATCCGTTGCCTCATCGCTTTATGTCGGCGTGAATTAACCTGCGGTTATGGCCGCCCGGTCCATCACCAGAAATTCAGGAACCCGGTGATGATCAGCGCATTGGTGAAATCGATGAAGAACGCGCCGACCAGCGGCGCCACCAGGAACGCCCGTGGCGCCACACCGTAGCGTTCCACCAGCGTGCGCATCACCGCCATCGCGTTGGCGGTGGTGCCAAGCATGAAGCCGATGAAGCCGCCGCCCATCACCGCCGCATCGTAGTCGCGGCCCATCAGGCGAAACACCGGTATGCAGAACAGCACCACCAGCACGACCTGCAGCGCGAGATTGACCATCAGCGGCAGCGCCAGCCCCGAGAGTTCCCACAGACGCAGGTTCATCAAGGCCACCGCGAGGAACATCGCCAGGGCGACGTTGCCGATCACGTCGGTACTGCGCACGGACAACCCCACCCAGCCGGTGTAGTCGTCGATATTGCGGATCAACGCGCCCACCAGCATCGCGCCGATGTACGCCGGCAAGGTCAGCCCCAGCGCCGCGAAACCCTGCCCGACCCAGGAGCCCGCCCACATCGCGACGAGGATGATCACGATGCTCTTGAGCGCGGCGAACTCGCGCCCGGCGTCGTCCAGCGGCGCTTCGGTCTGCAGCGTGGCCTCCCCGCCGCCCTCGGGCACGCCAGCGACACTCTTTTCGGGGCGCAGTTTGAAGCGCCGGATCAGCACGGTGATCACCGGACCACCGATCACGCCACCGCAGATGATGCCGGCCATCGCCGAGCTGATCGCGATCGACTCGGCGCCCGCCACACCGGCCTGTTCGAATAGCGGCGCAAACGCCAGCCCCGTCGCCGGGCCGCCGGTCAGCGTGGTCGAACCGGCCAGCACGCCGAACAGCGGATGCAGGCCGAACGCCGTCGCGACGCTGATGCCAAGCAGGTTCTGCAGTACCGCGAACACACTGGCCAACGCCAGAAAAATCATCACCTGGCGACCGCTGACGCGTAACAGCGCCATGCTCGCGTTGACACCGACCGTGGTGAAGAACGCCACCATCAGTGGCTGCTGCAGACTGGTGTCGAACGTGATCAGGGTGGTGTCGAAGTGATACGCCACCAGCGCGATCAGGGCCATCACCAGCCCGCCGACCACCGGTTCGGGAATGTTGTAGCGACCCAGCACGGGAATCAGCCGGCACAAGGCGTAACCGCCAAACAGCACCACGCCGCCGAAGGCGATAGTTTCCACGGCATCCAGCTGGATCATGCAACGGTTTCCTTCAGCGGGCAGTTGGGTCGGCCCGGCAGCGGGCCGGCCTCACCGCGGAGGTGGCCGACACCGGAAACCAGGTCGATCGAGGGTCGCCAGCGGCGGGCAGTCATGGTGGGCATAGGGCGTCCCCTGGCTGTCGTGATTCCGCGTGTCTGCGTGCGCGAATGTGGCGGCAAGACCCGCGGCAATGCATGGATGGAAAGTGGGCAAAGGCGAATCCACCCTATCGTTTGCCGGGGCGACATGCCAGTGCAAATAAGTACGGGTTCCCCAACCGCAGGCTATGTGCAACAGCGGCACCCGACCGGCATGACGAAGCCGCCATCGTCCCAGCCAACGACGGCGACAGGGATCGGCCCGTGCCGCTCAGGTCGCCCGGCGACCTTCCAGCCAATGCCAGCCGTAATACACCGGCACACCCAGCGCGATGATCAGCAGGCTCATGCCGGCATCGCCGGGCGCATGGATGGCGCTGGCCACGATCACGCCGAACACGGTGATCACGAAGAGCAGCGGCAGCAACGGATAGAACGGCACCCGGTAGGGCGCCGGGTCGTCGATGAAATGCTTGCGGTACCAGAACAGCGTGGCGATGCCGAACACATGGCCCAGCCACTCGCCCACCGTGGTGTAGTTGAGCAACTGGTTGAAGCTGCCCGACAGCGTCAGCACCACCGCCCATCCGCCGAGCACGGCCAGCGCGACCTGCGGCGCGCGCGTATGCGGATCGACGCGGCCGGTGGCGCGAAAGAACACGCCGTCCGCACCCATCGTCTGCAGCACGCGCGCGCCGCCGGCGATCGCGATGCTGCAGTAGCCGAAGGTGGAACAGGCGATGCCGACCGCGATCACGGTGGCGCCGTGCTCGCCGAACAGCCGCCGCATCAGGTCCGCCGCCGGCGCCTCGCTGGCGGCGAGGCCGGCATGGCCGAGCCCCGACAGATAGGCGAAGTTGGCCAGCACGTAGCAGATCACCACGCCAGCCATGCCCAGGCCCAGTGCGCGCGGCAGTGTACGTTGCGGGTTGCGCACTTCGCCGGCGAGATCGTTGAGGTAGTGGAAGCCGCCATAGGTGAACAGCACCGGCAGCAGCGCGCCGACGAACGCCCACGACGAGACCGGCTGCGCGGTGTCCGACACCGCCAGCGCCAGTCCGAAATGGCCTTGCGCCAGCACCAGCCCCGCGACGACCAGCAGCACGATCGCCGCCAGCTTCAGCACGGTGAAGATGTTCTGCATCCACGCGCCGGCACGGATGCCGAACAGGTTGACGCCCACGATGAACACGATCGCGCCCACCGCCACCGGCTTCACCCACGGCAGCGGCAACCCGGTGGCCGCGCAGAAGTAGCGCGCGAACATCGTCGCCACCGCGGCCACGCTGCCGGGGTAATTGATCAGCGCCATGGTCCAGCCGAACAGGAACGCCGGCAGCAGGCCGAACGCCTCGCGCAGGTAGACATAGATGCCGCCGGCCTGCGGCCGCCGCGCGCCCAGCTCGGCGTAGCAGAGCACGCCGGCCAGCGTCAGCAGGCCGCCGATGGCCCACAGGATCAGCACCTCCGTGCCCGACGAGGTGCTGCGCGCCACCGTGGCCGGGGTGAGGAAGATGCCTGCCCCGATCACGCCGCCGATGACGATCATCGCGGCGTCCCAGGTATTCAGGCGACGGGCATAGGCATTGGCGGGTTCGGTCAGCATCCGCCTACCTTGCCATTGTCGATGCCGTTTCCACCAGTACCGCGTGGCATGCGGCCGTGCCCGGCGACATGCCATCCGGCAAATTGACAAGCGCCGGCGCGCCGGAAGACTGTCGCCGGCGGCGCGACGTGCCCTGCCATTCCTGGTGCGGCGACGATGTCACCGCGCCATCGCCATCGAGGGGTGCTGCAGCGGACGCCGTCCGCCACGCTCGATGTGCGAATCCATCGCAAGGGCGCCCGGTCCGATCTGCTGGAGGTGTCGCCATGTCCATCCCTGTTGCCGCGCACCGGCTGGCGCTCGCCACGTCCGCGGAGCATCCGTCGATCCTGCCCGACGACACCCACCTGGCGGCCACGCTGAAGCAGCTCGGCGCGCCGCCGGTGGTCTGCGTGTGGAACGATCCGGCGGTGGACTGGGCGGCGTTCGATGCGGTGCTGATCCGCACCATCTGGGATTACTTCAAGCACCACGCGGCGTTCCTGCGACTGGCTGGACCGGCTCGATGCGCTCGGCGTCCCCACCATCAACGACAGCGCGCTGCTGCGCTGGAACAGCGACAAGCGCTACCTGCTCGAACTGGCGCAGCACGATGTCGCGATCATCCCCACCCGGCTGGCCGAGGCCGCCGCGCTGCGCGACGTGCTGGCGGCGATGGCGGGACAGCAGGTGGTCATCAAGCCGACCATCAGCGGCGGCGCCTGGAACACCTTGCGCGGCAACGCCGGCGACCCGGCGTTCGCCGACGCGGTGGCACAGCTGCCACGCGAGCACGCCTACCTGGTGCAGCCGTTCGTGCCGGAAGTGGTCAGCGACGGCGAGTGGTCGCTGCTGTATTTCGCCGGCGAGTTCAGCCATGCGGTAATCAAGCGCCCGGCCAAGCGGCGACTATCGCGTGCAGGGCGAACATGGCGGCAGCGCCGAGCCGGCCCAACCCGATGCCGCCACGCTGGCCGCGGCCGATCGTGCGCTGGCCGTGGTCGCGGCGCTCGGTCATGGCGACCACGCCTACGTGCGCGTCGACGGCGTGGTCAGCGGCGGCCGCTTCCTGGTGATGGAACTGGAGCTGATCGAGCCGTTCCTGCATCTCGCCGCGCATCCGGCGGCCGCCGAGCGGCTGGCGCGCGACGTGCTGGCACGACTGACTCGCGCCAGCGCGCCGACGATGGCGGTGGGCACGCCCTGAAGATGCTGCCCGTGGCCGTCGGCCCGAAGCCGCCGCCGCACCGCGCGCACGTTGCACCTCGTCTCGTGGGGCGGCGCGCTGGCGGTGTTCGCACTGGCGCTGTGGCTGCTGCAGCGCTACCTGACCGACCTGTCGTGGCACGCGGTGGCGATGGCCTGGGCGCAATTGCCGGGCTGGCGCATCGCCGGCTCGGCCGCCGCGGCGCTGCTCAGCCTGGCGATGCTCGCGCTGTTCGATGTGCTGGCGGCGCGCACGGTGGTGGGCACGCGCATTTCCGCCACGCTGGCCGCGTTCGCCGGTGCGGTGACCCAGGGCATCTCGAACACGCTGGGCTTCCACGCGATCACCGGCACCGCGCTGCGCTATCGCATCTACGCCACGGCGGGGCTGGGCGGCGGCGACATCACGCGCATCGTGGCGCTGGCCGGGCTGGGCGTGGGGCTGGGTTTCACCGTGGTGATCACCGGCGCGCTGTGCTGGCAACCGGCGATCACCCAGGCTGGGGCCGCTGGCCCGGCGGGGCGCTGGCGTTGCTGCTGGCCGGCATGCTCGTCTGGCTCGGCCGCCCGCGCACGCTCGCGCTGGGACGGCTGACCTTGCCATTGCCGGGCAGCGGTATCGCGGCGACGCAGATGCTGGTCGGCGGCGTGGAAATGCTGGCGGCGATCAGCGCGCTCTACGTACTCCTGCCCAGCGGCTCGGCACCGCCGTTCGTGGATTTCCTGCCGATCTACGTGGCCGCCGTGCTGGCCGGCATCGTCAGCCATGCGCCGGGCGGGCTGGGCGTGTTCGAGACGATCATGCTGGCCTCGTTCGAACCCGCCGCGCGCGCCGACCTGCTCGCCGCGATGCTGTGCTATCGCCTGACCTACAACCTGCTGCCGTTCGTGCTGGCCAGCATCGCGCTGGCCGGGTTCGAACTGCGCCGGCGCCGCACGCCGAAGCATCACTGCTGACACCTGCCGGTGCACGCGCCACTAGAATCGATCCATCACTTCGCCTTGGCTGTCCGCGTGCCCGCTGCTCCGCGCAAGATTCTCCACGTCGACATGGACGCGTTCTACGCGTCGGTCGAGCAGCGCGACGACCCTTCGCTGCGCGGCAAGCCGGTGGCGGTGGCCTGGCGCGGCGCGCGTTCGGTGGTGTGCGCGGCGAGCTACGAGGCGCGCGTGTTCGGCGTGCGCTCGGCGATGCCGGCGATCCGCGCCGAGCGGCTGTGTCCGCAGCTGGTGTTCGTGCCGCCGGATTTCGCGCGCTACAAGGCGGTGTCGCGGCAGATCCGCGAGATCTTCGCGCAGCACACCGACCTGATCGAACCGCTGTCGCTGGACGAGGCCTACCTCGACGTCACCGTGACCAAGAGCGGCCTGCCCTCGGCCACCGCCACCGCCGAAGCGATCCGCGCCGCGATCCGCGAGGAAACCCGGCTCACCGCCTCGGCCGGCGTGGCGCCGAACAAGTTCCTGGCCAAGATCGCCTCGGACTTCCGCAAGCCCGACGGCCTGTTCGTGGTGCGGCCGCACCAGGTCGAGGCCTTCCTCACCCCGCTGCCGGTGGGCCGCCTGCCCGGCGTGGGCAAGGTGATGGAGGCGAAGCTGGCGCTGCTCGGCATCGCCACCGTGGGCGACCTGCGCGCGTTCGCCCGGGCCGAGCTGGAGCAACGCTTCGGCCGCTGGGGCCAGCGCCTGCATGAACTGTCGCGGGGCATCGACGACCACCCGGTACAACCGGACCGGCCGACCCTGCAGATCTCCGCCGAGGACACGTTCGAGCACGATCTCACGCTGGACGACCTCGAGCCGCACATCCGCCAGCTGGCCGGCAAGGCCTGGGCCGGCTACCAGCACGAGCGCGAGCCGCGTCGCGCGCACCGTGGTGCTGAAGCTGAAAACCGCCGACTTCCACACCCTGACGCGCAGCCTCACGCCCACGACGCGGCCGATGTCCGCCGACGAACTGGCCGATATCGCCTGCGCCCTGCGCGAGCGCGTCGATCGCCCCGCCGACAACCGCTACCGCCTGGTCGGCGTGGGCCTGTCCGGCTTCATCGACGCCGACAGCTACCAGGCGCAGGCGGATCTGTTCGACTGACCGTGCCTGCGCCCGAACCTGGTCAGGCCCTGATCCAGCGCCACAACTCGCCCCACGACGGCTTCTTGCCGTACATCAGGATGCCGGTGCGGTAGATCCGCGCAGCCAGCCACACGCAGGCCAGCAGGGCGACCACCATCAGGCCCAGCGACAGCGCCAGCTCCAGCGGTGGCACCGAGGTCAACGACCAGCGCACCGGCATGGTGAACGGCGCGAAGAACGGAATGTTCGACAAGGTCACGCCAAGGCCACCGGTGGGATCCTTGATCAGCGCGAATACCGCGAAAAAACCCACCATGATGAACATGGTCACGAAAATCGCGTACTGCTGGGTTTCCTGGATCGTGTTGCACATCGCGCCGATCGCTGCATACAGCGCGCCATAAAGCAGGAAGCCCAGCGCGAAATACAGCAGGAACACCACCAGCAGGCCCGGCGCCATGCCGGGAATCGGAAAGCTCTGCATGGCGTCCGCACTCATCCCGAACATGCCGATCAGTGCGTGCGCTGGCTGCTGAGCAGGAACACCGAACCACCCCAGATCGCCATCTGCGTCAGGCCGGCCAGACCCACGCCCAGCACCTTGCCCAGCAGCATCTGGAACGGGGTCAATGACGAAGTCAGCACCTCCATGATGCGCGAGGTTTTTTCCTCGATCACCGAGGTCATCGTCTGCTGGCCGTAGATCAGGATGGCCAGATACAGGATGAAGCCCATGAAGTACGCGATCATGAACGACTCGGCGCCGCTCTGCCCGGTGAGCTTGCCGTCGGAGACCTTGGTCGTGTCCAGATCGGGCCGGCGCCATGGCGCGCCTGACCAGCGCCGTATCGACCCCGGATTCGCCCAGGCGCACGCCGGCCAGCGCGGTGGACACGGCGCGCTGCAGCTTGTTCATCGACTCGATCGAGCCGACATTGCCGCCGTAATAGGCCGCCTGGCCGCTGGCCAGCGTGTCGTCGGTGAGCACCAGCACGCCGTCCCAGCCATCGGCCTTGTGTTTCTTCGAAAAGCCGGTTTCGCTCAGCAACTTGTCGCGCACGGCAGCCAGCTGCGCCGCACCGGCCGGAACCACCTGCACCTCGTAGCGCGCCTTGGCCTGCGCTCCGTCACCGATCCGTTCGGCTGCCAGCGCCTTGCTGATCGGCTGCCCCAGGCCCGTCGATGACGCGTCCACCACCACTATCCGGCTGGTACGGTCGCCGCCGCTCATCATCAGGGTGGGCAGCACCAGCATGGCCGCCATGAACACCGGCAGCAGCACGGTGGAAATCACGAAGGCCCTGGTGCGCACGCGCTCGACGAACTCGCGCCGGATCACGGCAATGATCTTCTTCATGCGGCAACTCCGGCGCGGGCGATGGCGGCATTCGCACCGACCTTGGCAATGAAAATGGCGTGCAGCGAGGGCTCGACCACCTCGAACCGGCGCAGGCCGACGCCCTCGCGTACCAGTGCCGCCAGCAACTGTTCCGGATCCGCGCCGTCCGCCATCTGCAACTCGGCGGTGGCGCCGTAGTCGTCGACGTGGGCGACCAAGGCACGATCGGCCAGGATATTTTCCGCGCGCGCCTTGTCGTGGCTGAAGCCCAGCGCCACGTGACGTCCTCCGAAACTCCTCCTTGACCTGCGCCAGCGTACCGTTCACCACCATCTCGCCCCGCGCGATGATCGCGATGCGGTCGCACATGCGCTCGGCCTGCTCCATCACGTGGGTGGAGAACAGCACCGTTCGCCCCTCGGCAGCGATCGCCACCACGATGTCCTTCATCACCTGCGCATTGACCGGATCGAGTCCGGAGAATGGTTCGTCCAGGATCACCAGCTCGGGCTCGTGCAACAGCGCGCCGGCAAACTGCACTTTCTGCTGCATGCCCTTGGACAGATCCTCGACCTTCTTCTGCGCCCAGTCGCTGACGCCCAGGCGTTCCAGCCAGGACTGTGCGCGCTTGCGCGCGTCGGCACGGCCGATGCCCTTGGTTTCGCCCAGGAAGATCAGGTGATCGAGCACCTTCATCTTCTTGTACAACCCACGCTCCTCCGGCAGGTAGCCGATGCGCTGCGACAGCGCACGGCTGCTGTGCGGCGAGCCGAACAGCACCACCTGGCCGTCGTCCGGCTCGAGGATGCCCATGATCAGGCGAATGGTGGTCGACTTGCCCGCGCCATTGGGGCCGAGCAGACCGAAGATGCCACCGGCGGACACCTCCATGGAAAGGCGGTTTACCGCGGTGTGGCCCGAAAAGCGCTTGGTCACCGCCTCGATACTGACACTGGGTGTCGTCATGAATCCCTGCCCCTTCGACCAGGCGCATCGCCCGTGTCCCCGGAACGTATCACGCGGCCAGGCGTACGCGAACATGACTGACGAGGGGCACAGCCGGAACGAACACCGCTAATCGTCGGCGCCACGGCCGAAACGCGGCAGGTTCCAGTGATAGCGCAGCGACAGGAAGCGCAGCCCGAAACAGAACAGGATCGGCAGCCAGGTCGCCCATACCGGGGGCCAGTCCAGGTACTCGCCGAGCACCGTCAGCGCGGCGCCGGCAAGCGCGGCCAGGGCGTAGATCTCCTGCTGCAGCACGATCGACACGCGCGCCAGCAACACGTCGCGTGCCATGCCGCCGCCGACCGCGGTGACCATGCCCAGCAGCACCGCCACCTCGGCGTTGTGGCCGAACAGCAGCGCCTTGTGCGCGCCGTACACCGCGAACAGGCCCAGCCCCATCGCGTCGAACAGGCGCACCGGATAGGTCAACCGCTCCACCCAGCGGTACGCCACGATGGTAAGCAGGGCCGCCACGACCGCGGTCACCAGGTAGCGCCAATCCGACAAGCCCGCCGGCGGCACCGCGCCGATGCACAGGTCGCGCACGATACCGCCGCCGCAGGCGGTGATGAAAGCGATCGCCAGGATGCCGAACAGATCGAGGTGGCAACGCCGGGCCGCGGTCGCGCCGCTGATCGCGAACGCGAACGTGCCGGCCAGGTCCACCAGGTTGAACAGCAATTGCTCGTTCATGCTGCCGACTCGCTTCCTTCATCGCGCGCCGACAAGACGGCGGATTTCCGCTACTGAATCTTAGCCGATCCGCCGCGAGATCGCGAAGAAAGCGAGGTTGCCCAGTCCGGTGACGCCAGCCAGCACGGCGATCATGCCGGGGGTGACGTCCTGCCAGCCGAACCACTGGATCAAGCCGAAGCCGATCGCCAGCGCCACCAGCACGATGCCCCAGCGCAGCGAGGAATGGCGCCGGCGCAGCTCCTCGTCGCGCAGCACGGAGTTGACCAGTTCCTCCGAGCCACCGGCGTTGACCATCTGGCGGCGCACCCTGGCGTCCACCACGACCTTGATGGCGTAGGCGATGCAGACGAACAGGCTGATCGGGATCAGGATTTCGAAATTCATGACGGCTTTCCTTGTGGCGGGTACGGGATGGTGGACGTTCGAAACCTTGGATACGGGCAGCCCGCGAACGGTTGCAACAAAGTGCTTGCAACCGTTTCCCACCTGCGCGTATCCCTTGCCCCATGGATGACGTCCGCAGCAGCCCCGATCGCGAGCTGGTCGACGCCGTGCTGGCCAACCGGCCAGGCGCGTTCGAACGTCTCGTGCGCGAGTACCAGGGGCTGTGCTGGCACATCATCCAACGCATGGTGCGCAACCCGGAGGACGCGCGCGAGCTGTGCCAGGACACCTTCCTGCGCGTGCACCAGTGCCTGCACCAGTACCGCTACGAGAGCGCGCTGAAATCCTGGATCGGCCGCGTGGCGTACACCATCGCCTTGCGCCACCTGCAGCACAAGCGCATCCCGCTGGTCGATCACGACAGCGACGACAGCTTCGACCTGATCGAAAACATCGGCGACGGCTTCGACCTGGAAGCGGCCTGCGCGGATGAGGAAACGGCGCGGCACCTGCACGCCGCGATCGAGCAGCTGCCGCCCTTGCAACGCACGCTGCTGACCCTGTATTACCTCGAAGAGACGTCCATTCCGGAAATCGCCCGGATCACCGGACTGGCCAGCGGCACCATCAAGAGCCACTTGTTCCGCTCACGTCTGCGCCTGCGCGGCGCACTCGAAGCGCGGACCGGAGTTGCAGCATGATCCAGCACATCGACGACCACATCCCTCCCTTCGACGACGCGGCGCATGAGCGCGAATGGCTGGCGCAGGAACGCGCGATGCAGCGCGAACGCCTGCAGCTCGACCCCGCCGGCGACGATGCGCGCAGCCGGCGCTATCGCCTGCTCGCGCGTGCCTTGCGCGAACCGTTGCCGGATGCGCTGCCGGCGGACTTCGCGCAGCAGCTGGTCGCGCGGGTCGCCGCCGCGCCGGCTCGACGGACAACGTCGGGTGCGCGATTCGAATCCACGCTGACGCTGGCGCTGGCAACTGCCCTGGTCGTGGCCGCGGGCGTGGCGGTGGCGATCTATGGCGGCGCGTGGCTGCCATCCTTTGTCACGCTCCTGCCGACCCCGCACGCACCGGCCACCCACTGGCTACTGGCGCTGGCCGGCTGCCTCGGCGCGTCCTGGCTGCTGGGACAGTGGCAGCGGCACGCGCCGGAGAAGACGGGCTGAGTCGCCTGCCTCTCATGTGCACAGGGTGCGCTCCTGCGGCCGCGTGGCAAACGCGCTACAACTCCAGCACGGTATCCAGCCCGCGATGCAGGCCGACCAGGCCGGACACCTTGCGGATCGCCAGCAGCGCGCCACCCACATAAGGCTGCGCACTGCTGCCCGCGTTGTGACGCAGGCTCAGGGTCTGCTCCGGCATGCCGAAGATCGCCTCGACGCCGATCACGAAACCCGGCAGCCGCACCGCATGCACCTGGCTGCCGGCCAGCGTGCCGCCGCGCGTCTCGCGCAGGCCGACGGTCTGCTCCAGCGGCACTTCCAGCCGCGGCTGGCGCACCCGGCCCAGGCGCGTGGCCAGCTCGCGCACGGTGCCGCTGGGCGCATCCGGCTTGCCCGCACTGGCGTAGTCGATGATCTCCCACTGCGGAATGAGCTTCGCCGCCATCTCGGCAAACTTGATCAGCAGCACCGCGGTCAACGCGAAGTTGCCGCAGGCCAGCACGCCGCGCCGGCGTTCGCGGGCGACCGCGTCGATCTGCACATAGTCCTCGTCGGTGAGGCCCGACGTACCCACCACCACATGCGCGCCATGTTCCAGCGCGGCGAGAATGTTCGCCTTGGCGGTGTCGGGATGGGTGTATTCGACGAACACGTCGCAGGGTCGTGCCAGCGCTTCGGCAACGCTGGCAAAAATCGGCGCATCGAGCCCGTTCTCGCCCAGCACGTCGCCAAGCTTTTCGCCGGCATGGCGCCGCGCCACCGCACTGGTCAGCGCGAGGTCATCCGCCGCCGCGATACCGCGTGCAAGTTCGGAACCGGCCCAGCCGGTGGCACCGGCGACACAGATCTTGAGTGACATGACAGCCTCGCTTTTCGTGACGTCTGGTGACGCAGGGTAAACGGGATCGGGCGACCTGTCCCGGACCGCTGAAACCGACGCGACCGGATGGAGAACGCACGATCGGCATCGATGGGCACGGTGACTTCCGCCACGGTCGCCGGCTGACTTCGGGCGAGTACATTCGCCCATCGGCGCCATCGCCCTGCCGGGAGCGACCCATGCATTTCGAAATTCCCAAAGTGCCCATGCACGGCTTCAAGGATTTTGCCAAACACTATCTGATGATCGTGTTCAGCATCCTTACCGCGCTGGGACTGGAGGCGTGGATCGAGCATGCGCATCACGTCCATGCCGCCGAGGCAGCCAGCGCACAGATCGAGGTGGAACTCGGCGCCAACCTCACCGATATCCAGCAGGCACGCGACACCGATGCGGAGCGCCTGGTGGCGCTGATGCAGTTGAACGACTACCTGATCAACGCGGTAAGGAGCGGCACCGACACCGCGACGATCACGCAGCACATCGACGCGACGACGGCAGGCCATTTCTACCTCGGGCTGCAGCTTCCGAAGTTGCGCCATGAAGCCTGGGACGTGGCCGTCGCCAACCAGTCGGCTGGCTGGATCGATGCCGACAGGCTGCGCCGCTACGCCACGATCTACGCCTACCAGAACAATTTCGAGAGAACGGTCTCGTTCAACACCAGCCTCAACCTGCAGGGATCGAAATTGAACGACTCCGACGCCGACCTGCGGGTCGGCACCGTCCAGCCGCGCGAGATCATGCATACCGTGAATTCCATGGTCTCCTCGATGGGCGATACGATCGTCGCGCTGGATTCCATGAAACGGGCTTTCAGGCGCGAACTGCCCAAGCTCGCCGCGGTGGCTTCCGCCGAATCGCCGCATTGAGCCCCGCCCGCAAAGGCTTGCGCGCCTGCCCGCCGGTGCCCCTGGGGCACCGAGAACTCACTTCCGCTTTGGCAGGTACAGGTCGGTGATGGTGCCTTCGTACACTTCCGCCGCCATGCCGATCGATTCGCTGAGCGTGGGATGCGGATGGATGGTCAGACCGATGTCGGCCGCCTCGCTGCCCATCTCGATCGCCAGCGCGAGTTCGGAGATCAGGTCGCCCGCATGCACGCCGACGATGCCGGCGCCGACGATGCGGTGGGTTTCTTCATCGAACAGCAGTTTGGTGAAGCCTTCGGTGCGGTCGATGCCGATCGCGCGGCCCGAGGCGGCCCACGGGAACTTGCCCACGCCGATCTTCAGGCCTTTCTCCTTCGCCTCGCGCTCGGTCACGCCGACCCAGGCGATTTCCGGATCGGTGTAGGCGACCGACGGAATCACCCGCGCGTCGAAGTGGCTCTTCATGCCGGCGACGACTTCCGCGGCGACCTTCGCCTCGTGCGTGGCCTTGTGCGCCAGCATCGGCTGACCGACCAGGTCGCCGATGGCGAAGATGTGCGGCACGTTGGTGCGCATCTGCGTGTCGACGTTGATGAAGCCGCGCTCGGTGACGGCCACGCCGGCCTTGTCCGCGCCGATCTTGCCGCCGTTCGGTGAACGCCCCACCGACACCAGCACGCGGTCGAACAGCGTGGTCGCGGGGATGCTGTCGCCTTCGTAGCCGACCTCGATGCCTTTCTTGGTGGCCTTGGCGGAGACCACCTTGGTCTTCAGATGCATGCCCTTGAGCCGGCTTGCCCAGGCGCTTGGCCAGCGGCCGGATCAGGTCGGCGTCGGCGCCGGGGATGAGCTGGTCCATGAACTCGACCACGGTCACTTCGCTGCCCAGCGCGGCATACACGGTGGCCATTTCCAGGCCGATGATGCCGCCGCCGACGACCAGCAGTTGCTTCGGCACGTCGCGCAGTTCCAGCGCACCGGTGGAGTCGACGATGCGCTCGTCGTCCCACGGGAACGACGGCAGCTTCACCGACTGCGAGCCGGCGGCGATGATCGCGTACTCGAAGCGGATCAGCTTCACGCCGTCCTTCGTCTGCACTTCCAGCTCGTTCGGCGAGACGAACGTGCCGACGCCCTCGAGCGTGCGCACCTTGCGCTGCTTTGCCATCGAGGCGAGGCCGCCGGTGAGCTGGCCGACCACCTTGCCCTTGAAGCCGCGCAGCTTGTCGATGTCGATCTTCGGCGCGCCGAAGCTGACGCCGTGCGCGGCCATCGCCGCGGCCTCGTCGATCACCGCCGCGGCGTGCAGCAGCGCCTTGGACGGAATGCAGCCCACGTTGAGGCAGACGCCACCGAGGCTGGCATAACGCTCGACCAGCACGGTGTCGACGCCGAGGTCGGCGGCGCGGAACGCGGCGGTGTAGCCGCCGGGGCCGGAGCCGAGCACGACCAGCTTGCATTCGATGTCGGCCTTGCGGCCGGAGCCGCCCGCGGCCTGCGGCGCCGGCGCAACCGGAGCCGCGGCCGGAGCGGCAGCAGGTGCGGGTGCTGCCGGTGCGGCCGGCCTGGGCGCCTCGGCTTCCGGCGCCGCGGCATCGCCAGCCACTTCCAGCACGGCGATCACCGCGCCCTCGGAAACCTCGTCGCCCACCTTCAGTTTCACTTCCTTGATCACCCCGGCGGCGCTGGAGGGAACCTCCATGGTCGCCTTGTCCGACTCCAGCGTGATCAGGCTTTGTTCCTTCGCCACGGTGTCGCCGGCTTTCACCAGCACTTCGATCACCGGCACGCTGCCATGACCGCCGATGTCGGGAACCTTGATTTCGATCGTGTTCGCCATCGTCATCGCCTCCGTCAGAGCAGCAGCCGGCGGATGTCGCCGAGCTGGTTGGCGAGGAAGCTGGCGAAGCGCGCGGCGAGCGCGCCGTCGATCACCCGATGGTCGTACGACAGCGACAAGGGCAGCATCAGCCGCGGCGCGAATTCCTTGCCGTTCCACAGCGGCTTCATCGCCGACTTGGAGACGCCGAGGATGGCCACTTCCGGCGCATTGACGATCGGCGTGAAGTAGGTGCCGCCGATACCGCCGAGCGAACTGATCGAGAAGCAGCCGCCGGACATCTCGGCCGGACCGAGCTTCTTGTCGCGCGCCTTCTTCGAAATCTCGGCGAGATCGCGGGCCAGGTCGAGCAGACCCTTCTTGTCGCAATCGCGGATCACCGGCACCACCAGGCCGTCGGGCGTGTCCACCGCGATGCCGATGTGGAAATATTTCTTGAGGATCAGCTTCTCGCCCGACTCGTCGAGCGAGGCGTTGAACTGTGGGAACTGCTTCAGCGCCGCCACCACCGCCTTGATCTGGAACACCAGCGGGCTGATCTTCAGGTCCTTGTTCTCGGCGCCGAGCTGCTTGCGGAACGCCTCCATCTCGGTGATGTCGGCGTCCTCGTGCTGGGTGACGTGCGGGATCATCGCCCAGTTGCGCGCCAGGTTCGCGCCGGAGATCTTCTGGATGCGCGACAGCGGCTTCTCCTCGATCTCGCCGAACTTGGCGAAGTCGACTTTCGGCCACGGCAGCAAGTTCAGGCCGCCCAACGTGGCGGCGCCGCCCACCGGCCGCGCGCCGGAGGCGAGCGCGTGTTTCACGTACGCGCTGATGTCCTCGCGCTGGATGCGGCCACCACGACCGCTACCCTTGACCTGCTGGATATCCACGCCCAATTCCCGCGCGAACGCGCGGATCGCCGGGCTGGCATACGGCGCATCGCCCGGCATCACGATGCGGGCATCCAGCGGCGGGCGCACCTGCGGCGACACGTCGCCTTCGGGCACGTTGCCCGGCTGCACGCCCTGGCCGGCGATCGGCGAGGGCTTCGGCTCAGCCGGTGCCGGTGCCGGTGCCGGCGCAGGAGCCGGGGGCGCCGCTGCGGGCTTGGCCGCGGCCGGTTCGGCGGCGGCGCCGTCGGCTTCGATAACGGCGATCACGGCGCCCTCGGAGACCTCGTCGCCGACCTTCAGCTTCACTTCCTTCACCGTGCCGGCAAACGGCGCGGGCACTTCCATGGTCGCCTTGTCCGACTCCAGCGTGATCAGGCTCTGCTCCTTCTCCACCCGATCGCCCGCCTTGACCAGCACTTCGATGACGGGGACGTCGGCATGGCCGATATCGGGGACGAGGGCTTCTTTGAGGTCGGCCATGGTGACTCCTGCGCTGGCGATAGCGTGCCGCTCGGGGATGGCGGTCGCATTCAAGACCACAATCATAGCGAAGGCCGGCACCTTACGTGCGCCCGGAGCGCGCCGCGCACCTGCCCCAGCGACCACCATGCGCACGCGTATGCATGACCTTGAGCGGGCGCGCCCGAAGGCCGGCGTGCCTTACCCTGATGGCAACAACCACGCCGCGCGGGCGGCCGAAGGAAGCCATCCATGCTGACGATTCGCGACCTGTCGAAAACCTATGCCAACGGCGTCAGGGCGCTGCGCGGCGTGTCGCTCGACATCCCGAACGGCATGTTCGGGCTGCTCGGGCCGAACGGCGCGGGCAAATCCTCGCTGATGCGCACCATCGCCACGCTGCAGGACCCGGACGCAGGCACGATCATCCTGGACGGCATGGACCTGCGCGCCGACAAGCAGGCCACCCGTCGCCTGCTCGGCTACCTGCCGCAGGAGTTCGGCGTGTATCCGAAGGTCTCGGCCGAGGCGATGCTGGAGCACTTCGCCGTGCTCAAGGGCGTCACCGTGAAGGGCGAGCGCAACGAGCTGGTCGAATCGCTGCTGCGCCAGGTGAACCTGTGGGACGTGCGCAAGCGCAAGCTCGGCACCTACTCCGGCGGCATGCGCCAGCGCTTCGGCATTGCGCAGGCGCTGATCGGCGATCCGCGCCTGGTGATCGTCGACGAGCCCACCGCGGGACTCGACCCGGAGGAACGCAACCGCTTCCTCAACCTGCTGGCCGAGATCGGCGAGCGCGTGGTGGTGATCCTGTCCACGCACATCGTCGAGGACGTCACCGACCTGTGCTCGCACATGGCGATCATCGGCCAGGGCCAGGTGCTGCTGACCGGCGAGCCGGTCGAGGCGATCCGCTCGCTGGAAGGCCGGGTCTGGCGGCGCACGATCGACAAGGCCGAGCTGGACGGCTATCGCGCCCGCATGAACATCCTGTCCACCCGCCTCGCTGGCGGCCGCACCCTGCTGCACGTGCTGGCCGATGCGCTGCCGGAGGAAGGCTTCGAGGCCGTCGCCCCGGATCTGGAAGACGTCTACTTCGGCCGCCTGCGCGCGCAGGCCACCGCCCAAGCCGCCTGACGCCACCCGACGAGGGATGCTCGAAATGCTTTTCGAAATCTTCCGTTTCGAGCTGCGCCAGCAGCTGAAGGCGCCGCTGTTCTGGATCATCGCCGTGGTGTTCGGCGCGCTGGCCTTCACCCTGGCCAGCACCGACGCGGTGATCGTCGGCGGCGTCCAGCGGCAACGTGCTGCGCAATGCACCGCTGGTGATCGTGCGGCTGCTCAGCGTGCTCACCGTGCTCAGCATGTTCCTGGTCACCGTATTCGTTGCCGGTGCCGCGTTGCGCGACTTCGACCAGCGCACCGCCGAACTGCTCTTCACCACGCCGATGAGCCGCGGCGCCTACCTCGGCGGCCGCTTCGCCGCCGGCTACGCGGCGGCGCTGGCGATCATGCTGGTCTGCGCGCTGGGCATCGCGCTCGGCGGCTCGATGCCGTGGATCGACGCGGCGCGACTCGGGCCGGCGAGCTGGCACGGCTACGCGTGGGCGTTCGGCGTGATGGTGGTGCCGGACATGCTGTTCATCGCCGCACTGCTGTTTCTGCTGGCCAGCAGCACGCGTTCGCTGCTGGCCACCTACATCGGCGTGATCGTCTACTTCGTGCTGCAGGGCATCGTCGGCCAGCTGACCAAAGACGTGAACAACCACTTCGTCGCCGCCATGCTCGATCCGTTCGGCGGGCGCACCCTGAGCCTGGCCACGCGCTACTGGTCGGCGTACCAGTCCAACCACGAACTGCCGGCGTTGACCGGCGTGCTGCTGTTCAACCGGCTGCTGTGGATCGGCGTCAGCCTGGCCATGCTCGGCGCCACGTTCGCGCTGTTCCGGCCGAACCGCGAAGGCCTGCAGCTGCCGCGACGCAAGAAGCGTGCGGAACCGCCGTTGCTGCGCCCGCTCGACCGGTGCCGCCACGCTTGCCCTGCCCAAGGTGCACCTGGCCGACAACCTGCGCGCCCACCTGCTGCAGCTGCGCACGCAGTTCGCGTTCGACACGCTCGGCGTGCTGCGCGGGGTGCCGTTCCTGATCATGCTGGTGCTCGGCCTGGCCAACCTGTTCGGCGTGTTGATGCTGTCCGGGCAGATCTATGGCACGGCCACTTACCCGGTGACCCACCAGGTGCTGGAGGGCATCCGCGGCAGCTTCCAGTGGCTGCTGTACATCATCATCACGTTCTACGCCGGCGAGCTGGTGTGGCGCGAGCGCAGCCAGCGTTCGGCCGAGGTCACCGACGCGTTTCCGCTGCCGGACTGGATTCCGCTGATCGCCAAACTGGGTGCGCTGCTGGCGGTGATCGTGGTGTTCCTGCTGGTCGGCGCGGTGGTCGGCATCGGTTGGCAGCTCGGCCATGGCTACACGCACATCGAGCCGGGCCTGTACCTGGCACGGCTGGCGCTGGATGCGATTCCGTTCGTGCTGCTGGCGGCGCTGGCGCTGTTCCTGCAGGTGGTGTCGAACAACAAGTTCCTCGGCTATCTGTTGACGATCCTGTGGTTCGTCTGCCAGATCGGCTTCGGCCTGCTGCACTGGGAGCAGAACCTGTACAACTACGGCAACGCGCCCGAGACGCCGTACTCGGACATGAACGGCTTCGGGCATTTCCTCAAGGCCGCGCTGTGGTTCGACTTCTACTGGGCCAGCTGCGCCCTGGTGCTGCTGGTGCTGGCGTCGCTGTTCTGGGTGCGCGGCACCGGCCAGGCATGGCGCGAACGGCTGCGCGAAGCACGCGCGCGGCTGCACGCACCGGCGAAGATCGCGCTGGCGTTCGGCCTGGTCGCCTTCGTCGCCAGCGGAGCGTGGATCTACTACAACACCAATGTGCTGAACCATTTCCAGAGCAGCAGCGACAAGTCGAAGCAGCGCGCGGACTACGAGAAGAAGTACGCGAAGTACAAGGACCTGCCGCAGCCGCGCATCACCGCGGTGAAGGCGGATGTCGACATCCATCCCTACCAGCGCAAGCTCGAGATCCGCGGCCACTACACCCTGGTCAACAAGCACGACGCGCCGATCGACGAACTGCATGTCAACTACACCGACGGGTTCAGGCTGAAGTCGCTGCGGTTCGCGCCGCACGACACGGCGAGCGAGGACAAGGATCTCGGCTACACCATCTACAGGCTGAAGACGCCGCTGGCGCCGGGCGCGTCGATGAGCTTCGACTTCGACCTGGAGTACGCGCCGAAGGGCTTCACCAACAGCCCGGAAGGCAACTTCCTCGCCTACAACGGCACGCTTCTTCAACAACACCGTGATGCCGCAGTTCGGTTACCAGACGCAGGCGCAGATCACCGATCGCAATGATCGCCGCAAGTACGGACTCAAGGGCGACGCGTTGCGCATGCCCAAGCTCGGCGACGAAAAGGCGCGCGAAAACACCTACCTTCGCAACGACGCGGACTGGATCAGCTTCGACACCACCGTTTCCACCGCCGCCGACCAGATCGCGGTGGCGCCGGGCTATCTGCAGAAGGAATGGACGGCCAACGGCCGGCGCTATTTCCACTACACGATGACTCAGGACGGGATGGACAGACCCATGCTGCCGTTCTTCGCCTACCTGTCGGCACGCTACGCCGTGAAGCAGGTGCCGTGGAAGGGCGTCGACATTTCGGTGTATTACAACCCGGCGCACGCGTGGAACGTGGATCGGATGATCCAAGGCGCGAAGGACTCGCTGGACTACTACAACGCGAACTACACGCCGTACCAGTTCCGTCAGCTGCGCATCCTGGAGTTCCCGAACTACGCCAGCTTCGCGCAGTCGTTCGCCAACACGATTCCGTTCTCCGAATCGATCGGTTTCATCGCCGACCTGCGCGACACTTCGAAGATCGACTACGTCTACTACGTCACCGCGCACGAAGTGGCGCACCAGTGGTGGGCGCACCGGGTGATCGGCGCGAACATGCAGGGCTCGACCATGCTCAGCGAATCGCTGTCGCAGTACTCCGCGCTGATGGTGATGAAGCAGAAGTACGGTGCCGACCAGATGCACAAGTTCCTGAAATACGAACTGGACGGCTACCTGGCCGGCCGCGCCACCGAGAAGCTGGCCGAGGAACCGCTGGCGAAAGTGGAGAACCAGCAATACATCCACTACCGCAAGGGTTCGCTGGTGTTCTACGCGCTGCAGGACTACCTCGGCGAAGGCAAGCTCGACGCGATGCTGAAGCAGTTCCTGCTCGACAAGGGTTTCCAGCAGCCGCCGTACACCACCTCGCAGGAATTCATGGAGGCGCTGAGCAAGGCCGTCGATCCGAAGTGGCAGCCGCTGCTGGATGACCTGTTCTGGAAGATCACCCTGTTCGACAACCGCATCACCGAAGCCACCGCGAAGAAACTGGCTGACGGCAAGTACGAAGTGACCCTGAACGTGCACGCCGGCAAGATCTACGTGGACGGCACCGGCAAGGAGACCCGAGCGAGCCCGGACATCCCGATCGCGGTCGGCGTGTTCGCCGCACCCAAGGGCGACGGCAAGGACGGCGAGCCGCTGTATCTGGAAAAACGCCTGCTGCCCGATGGCGACAGCACGGTTACCGTGATCGTCGATGGCAAACCCGCGCTGGCCGGCGTCGATCCGTACAACGAGCTGATCGACAAGGTCTCCAGCGACAACCGTCGCGCCGTAACCGTGCCCTAGGTCAGATCCGCCCTGGGTACCGCCTCCGGTGGCAGCACGGGAAGGCTGATCTGCTGCGCGTCGACCAGTTGCCTGATCGCGCGCAGCAGATCGGTTTGCGCCGCCCAGCCATCCGCGCTGCGCGTCCACGCACGCAGCACCAGGTTCACCGTCTGCGCCGAGAGGCTTTCGATCCACACGCCGGGCGCTGGATCCTTCAGGATCCGCGGGTCCGCCTCGAACAACCGCGTGATCGTCGTCATCACCTGGTCTGCGTCGTCGCGATAGGCGATGCCGCACTTCAGTTCGAAGCGCCGCGTGCCGCGGCGGTTGAAATTGACGATGACGTCGCTGCCGATCTTCGCGTTGGGCAGGACTGCCTCGCGGTTGTCCGGCAGGATCAGCACGGTGTGCATCAGGTTGAGGCTGTGCACGGTGCCCTCGGCGCCACCGGCAGTGACGTAATCACCGACCCGGAACGGCCGGAACACCACCAGCAACACGCCCCAGGCCAGGTTGCTGAGCGACCCCTGCAAGGCCAGGCCGATCGCCAGCCCGGCCGTGCCGAGCGCGGCCACCATCGGCGCCGACGGCACACCCAGCACACCGAGCGCGGTGACCACCAGCAAGGCGATCAGCACGCCGTAGATCAGGTTGCGCAGGAAGCCGATGAGGGTGGAATCGAAACTGGCCCGACCCAGCGCCGCCTGCGCGAAATTGGCCAACCGGCGCGCCACCCACATGCCGACCAGCAACACCAGCAGCGCACCGGCCAGGCGCAGCCCGAGCTGCACCGCCTGGTCGGTATAGGTCGAAACATCATGCGTGGCTGCAGCGCGCGCAACCGGCGCGGCGGAGATCCCGAACATCGCTTCGCCTTCCGTAAAAACTCGGAGGCCAGCCTAGCAGGACAGCAAGGAAACCATCACCGACCCGGACGCTTCAGAGCCGGCGATCCTCGATCTCGCTGACCTGGTCGTCGACGATCGTCACCACGGTGACGTGGTCGCCGCGGCGGTAGCGCCACTGCTCGCCGCCCTGGTGGCTGTCCACCACACGGACGCCGCCGCGGCGGCCGCCGTGGCCGCGCGATTGGTGCGCGTGCGATTTCGACGTGGGCTTGCCCAGCAGCTCGACCACCCGTTCGCGGCTGTCGCCAGCGGTGAGCACCTGGCTGCCCACGCGCAAGGTGCTGGACGCCTGCACGGCGGCACTGAATGCGAACAATGCAATGACGAGACGAACGCGCATGACCTGCTCCCTGGTCTGGTTGGAATCGTGGAACCCGTGAATCGCTCTCCGTCCGTCAGAAACCGGCGCCTGGCCGGGCCAGGTAACGCTTTTCTTCCGGTGTGTCGGGGCGACCGAGGGCGGCGTTGCGATGAGGGAAGCGGCCGAAACGTGCGATCACCTCACGGTGGCGCCGAGCATAGTCCAGGTAGTTCTCGAATTCCGGCCGCCGTTCCGGCTCCGCTTCCGCCAGCAAGGACTCGAACAACGCCACCGAACGCTGCTGCAGCGCGCTGTCCTCGGCATGTTCCAGCGGCAGGTAGGCGAACACGCGCTGCACGGCGGGCAGTTGCCGGTCATCACCACGAGCCAGGCCCGACAGCGCCACGCGCTGTGCGACGGCGTCCGCCGCCCAGGCGCGCGGGTCGTTGCGGTACAGGTTGCGTGGGAACTGATCGAGCACCAGCAGCAGCGCGAGCCAGCCCGGAAGGAGTAGCCGCCCAGTCGTCCAGCCGGCCGCCGGCGGCGACGGCCGCGGCTTCGCCGAAGTGCTCGCGGATCTGTGCATCGAACCTGGCGTCGGCGGCGAACCAGTGCGCGGCGTTCGCCTCGGCGAACCAGAAATCCAGGACATCTTGCGCGGCCGCCGGCATGACCACCCCGTTCAATAGCGTGCGGTACCGGACAGACTGTGCATGTCCAGATGGATGCCGCGCAAACGCGGCAGCTGCCGGCGCAGGACCAGCGCCGAGTCGGCCGGGGCAGCGGCAATGGCTTGTTCGAAGCGCTGCAGCAACGCGCTTTCGCCATGCGCCAGCACGCGGATCCAGGCGCTGTCGCGGCGCGCGGCGGTGCGCATCAGCCAGCCGGCGAGATGCCGGTGGACGGCCCCGTGCCAACTGCCGTGCTCGCATGGCTTGGCGCCGCGGGCGCGCAGCTGCGCCTGCAGGTCGGCGATCAGCAGGCCCAGCGTGTGCACGTTGTCGCTCAGCACCATGCGCAGGCCCGGCTCGCACGCCGCTGCGGCGTGGCGATAGAGCTGGCACAGGTCGATGCTGCGCCGGATCAGGGCATTGCAGGTGGATACGGGCAGGTGCCGCGGCATGGCCGCCTCCGGACGGACGGGTTCGATCGGTGCGCCATCCTCGCCCCGCCCCACTTAGCCGGAGATTAATCCCGCGCGGCGAACCGGCCGGCAGTCAGCCGGCAGCAAGCGCGGCTTACTGGCCGACCTGCAGCAGGTTCAGTGGCCGCCCGTCGCCGCCGTGCACGCCCTGCTGCAGCGACGCCAGTCGCTGGATCGCCGGACACAGTGCCTGGATCTGCGGGCGCAGGGCCTGCATGCGCGACTCCAGGCGTGGCTGCAGGCCGGTGGCCAGCGTGGTGGCGCGGTCGCGCAGGCTGGCGGCCGCCTGCAAATCGCCGGCCAGCGCCGCATTGATCGCCTGCTGACCGAGATCGGCAGCCAACAGCGGCATCAGGTCGGCAGCGATCCGATTCATCGTCTGCTCCGCCGCGTCACCCTGCCAGTCGTGAGTGCTCTGGCTGACCGAAATGCGCTGTTTGAGCTCGCCGACATGGACATCGAGCCGGCGCTCGAATTCGGCCCGCGTAGCGGCAGCCAGGCCCATGCCATCGGCTTCGGCGCGCATCGCGCGCGCGGCCATGTCCACGCCATTGCGTCCCACCGCGCGCACGCGCGGGGCGAGTTCCCGCAGCTCACGTTCGAACAGCGCCAGCCGATCCTGGCTTTCCGCGTTCAGGGGCACCACCGCGCCGTCGCTGCGCAGCGCCCCCTGCTGCAATTCGACATGAAAGGGCGCTGACGCAGCACGTTCGAACAGCAGGCTGCCCGGCTTCAGGGTGACGTCGTAGCTGCTGCTGGCGTGGCAGGTTGCTGCCAGATCCTGTGCATGCACGGAGCACACGGCAAACAGCGGCAGCAGAAGGAGTGGTAAACAGAGCACGCGCATGTGTGGAGCTTCCCGGAAACAATGCCTCAAGCGATACCCGCCTACGCGCCAACCCCTGCTGAACGCGCCGCTCCACCCCCGGCGCGTGCAGGTGGGCGACTCCGGCAGCCGGCCTGCTGCGCGGTCGCATCCATCAAGGACGACGCCGGAACTGCGCACGGACCGCCGGGCGACCCAACTGCCAGGCCAGCCACAGCAACAGCGGTATCGCGACCGCCTTGAGCGCCAGCCCGACCTGCCAGGTACGCTCGGCCCGCGCGATCACCCACAGCGCGACATCGCCCAACTCGGGCCGGGTCAGCGCATGTTGTCGAGCGGTTTCGAAATCTCCCCATTGCTGCAGCATCAGCACGCCGCTGACCAGCGACCACACAGCCAGCAGCACGGCGAGCGCCTGCATGATCGGTCGCGCCCACGCCTGGCGCAGGATGCAGGCCGCGCACATCACGATGACCAGCAGTGCGGCGGCGAGATACGCGTATTCGGCGTGACGCAGGTATTGCACGAAGCCCAGCGCGGCAAACAACAACAGCACCCACAGACCGATCGTCCACGCCGAGAAAGGTCGCGCCGGCGCGCGGCCGGCGTGTATCAGCCAGCGCCATCAGGGCGCTGCCTTCAGCGTGGCCAGATCGCTCAACACCTGCGCGGAATTCTTCTCCGGATCGACATCCACATAGACCTTGGCAACCTTGCCCTGCGGATCGATCAGGAAGGTGGTGCGCTTGGCGTAGTGCTTGCCGCCGCGCGAGGTCGAGCACACCGTAGCTGGTGGCTACCGTGCGATCCGCGTCGGACAGCAGCGGGAACGGCACATGGTATTTCTCGGCAAAGTCGGCATGCGATTTCACATCGTCCAGGCTCACGCCGACCACCTCGGCACCCGCCTTGCGCAACCTGGCGATGTCATCGCGGAAAGTGCACACCTGGGTGGTGCACCCCGGCGTGAAATCCTTGGGGTAGAAATACAGCACCAGCCAGCGGCCATGGAAATCGGTCGGGGTGCGCCAGTGGCCGTTCTGGTCCTGCAGGCGGAAGGTCGGGGCGACATCGCCGGCTTGCGGGGCTGGCGGCAAACGCCGGCACCACCAGCGCAAACAACAAGGTCAATGCCAGCAGGCAGGAAAGGCGGCGCATGATGGGATTCTCCGTCGGGGTGGGGAAACACGTGCAGTCACTCGCAGTTTACCGCCCCACGAACAAGGGCGCCGCGAGGCGCCCCTGGTCTTCGTCACATCGGTGCGGGATCAGCGCTGGGTGATGGTGAACTTGCCGACCGAGACACCCAGATTGACGCCCTCGCCGGTGCCGGCCAGCGCCAGCGAGGTGGTGCCCTTGGTCAGCACCTGCGCCTGCGAGCTCTTGACCACGCCAGCCTCGGCGCCGGCCTGCACGTAGTCGCCGTAGACATCGGCGATGCTGTGCACCTTGCTGATCTCGCCCTTGCCGTTATCGATGTGGTATTTGCCGGCGGTGAGGCCGCCACCCACCACGACGATCTTCACGTTCGCCCGCTGGCCGTTGCTGCAGGTGACCGTGCCGGTGCCTTCGGCATGCTTGTAGATCAGCGACCAGCCGGCCAGGTTGAACGCGAGATCGCATTTCACCGTGGCGCTCGGCAGCCTGTGCGGTGCTTGTCGGCAGCATGCTCATTGCGCCGGCACAAGCCATCACCAGGGCAGCCATTCCAAAAGTACGCTTGATCATGGTTCTCTCCTTTTTGTTTCATGCAATGCACGGACCCGACGCGGCGCTGATCGACATGCGTTGAGCAAGGCCGGCAGGCCGTCGCGTGGAGTTCGATCGTGTGCACGAAAGCGTGACAACCGCGTGCAGGCTCCTGACTGCCCGTTCAGGTTCACGATCTTGATGCCGCGTGGACAAGTCTCCGCGCAGACTGCGGATCGCGGTGCGCAGCACCTGCCGCGACTTGTGGCTTGGCCGACGCCGTGCATAGACTCGCCAGCATCCGATGCCGGATCGCAACGAAGGAGCAGCCATGGTCAAGTATTCACTGGTGGGCTATGACGGCTCGGACGCCTCCCGCCGCGCGTTCCAGTTCGCCATCGACCTGGCCCGCTGCAGCCAGGGGCCGGGTTCGCGTGGTGTCGGTGCTGCAGGTCACCGAAGGCGGCGCCGATGCCTGGCCCTGATGATGGCCGACTCCGGCACCGCAGCGCGTGCAGGAACTGCTGGAAGAACTTGACCGCGATCGTGCCCGATGCCGCCAGCCTGGTCGACGTCGAACTGACCTACGGCAGCCCCGGCGACGTATTGCTGAGCCAGATCGATCAGCACGGCGTCGACCATATCGTGATCGGCCATACCGAACGCGGCGCGCTGGCGCGTTGGCTGCTCGGCTCGGTATCCGGCAACGTGCTGGCCCGCGCCCATGTCCCGGTGACGGTGGTGCGCTGATGGCTTCCCGCGACGAAGTCGGCCCGCGTTAACCCGCGACCGCGGCCAGGCCGTATCCTGTGTCATCTGCTTGTCATGCGCCCCGACGCACGGCCACGGCACATCGCCACACGGGATATCCGCTTGAGCTACACCACCGCCCTGCCCTGGACCCTGGAAAACCTCGACCTCGACCGCATCGATGTCGCACGCATCCGCCACGACGAGGATCTGTTTTTCCTGCTGTGCAGCTCGTCGTTCGTCGAGAGCGGCTCGGACCTGTACACGCAGAACCTGATCGACCACTTCGCCGGCGACCAGGAGTTGCAGACCTGGCTGGGTCAGCACTGGGAACACGAGGAACTGCAGCACGGCCGCGCGTTGGCCGCCTACGTACGCAAGGTCTGGCCGGAGTTCGACTGGGACAAGGGTTTCCAGGCGTTCTGGACCGAGTACGGCGCGGTCTGCACGGCCGAGCAACTGGAACCCAGCCGTGGCCTGGAGCTGGCCGCGCGCTGCGTGGTGGAAACCGGCACCGCCAGCCTGTACCGCGCGCTCAACGAGATCACCGACGAACCGGTGCTGAAGCAGCTGACCAGTTACATCAAGAGTGACGAAGTACGCCATTACAAGTACTTCTACCATCACTATCGCCTGTATCGCGAACGCGAGGGTTTCGGTCGCTACAAGGTGTTCCGCGCGATCCTGCGCCGGGTCAACGAGATCAGAGAGCGAGGACAGCGACATCGCGCTGCGCCACGTGTTCAACCAGTGCTACCCGCAGCACCTCGGCAACGAAAACGAATTCCGCCGCATCAGCGACCGCGCGCAGGGGCTGCTGCGCCGGCACATCCCGGCCGGGATGACGGTGAAGATGCTGCTCAAGCCGCTGGACCTGCCAGCCGCGACTGCAGAGCGCGCTGGAAAAGCCGCTGGCGAAGATCACCGAGAGGCTGTTCCTGCACTGATGCCCGTCATGCGCCGGCCGGTCATTCGTCGCCGGCGGCCTCGCGCGGCTCGGCCTTGATCTGCCGCTGCTTCTGCTGTTCGAGCCGTCAGGCTTTTCACGTCGACGGGACGGATCTGCGTGATGGTGCAGGGGAAATTGCCGCGCCCGGTGAGCACCTTGTCGAAGCCCACCATCACCTGGTTGATGTTGGAGGTGATCCCGATGGCTGTTGGCGAAAGCCAGATCCTGGCAGCCCGCCAAGATCCAGCAACCAGGCCTCGTTCGGCCGCGTATAGACGGCCAATTGGGTGTCGCTCAGCGGCTCCCACGAATACAGGCTGAAGAAGGTGAAACTGCGCACCGGCGCGCCAGCCGCTGCCGCATATGCGGCCTGGCGTTCGCTCATGCGCTGGGCATAAGGCACGCTGGAGCAGCCGGCGCACAGCAGGCCAAGCAGCAGCGCACCGGCGGGGAGCAGGAATGACCTGGACATGATGCCACCCTCATTGGAAGCCTATGTACCCAGACGCATGAAGGCCGTCGCGGTTGACACCGTTGGCGCCGACCGGCCCGAATGCGGCCGCGACGCCGGGTGCAACCTACTTCTTGCCGCCCTTGCCCACGGCCGCCCACTTGGCGGGTCGAAGCCGGCCACCTCGTAAACCAGCGTCTGCTTCTTCTCGCCGTTGACCAGGGTGACGTCCATGCTGATCTTCTTCGCCTTGCGCAACTGGGCGATGAAGGCCTTGTCATCGCGGATCATCAGCGCCGGCTCGCCGGTGGACGGCGCGAACGCCTTGATCCGCACGCTCTTGCCGTCAAAGCGTGGCGGCGATGGTGCAGTTGCCGCGGCAGACAAACCCGGGCTTGCTGCCGTACAGGAACACGCTCTGGCCCCAGCTGGTGTGCCGGCGCAGCACCAGCCGCACGCGGTCGCCGCTGGCCGGCTGGCTGTTTTCGATGGCGGCGGTGGACTGCGTGCCGCCGGCCATCGGCGACACCTGATACAGCCACAGGCCGGCCAGGCGACTCTTCTCGCTGACCTCGGTGTAGCGCTTCTCGATCGCCGGCAAGGTCTGCTGCACTTCCTTGGCGGCGTCGCTGTCGGGGAACCGTTTGACGATGTCCTTGCCCATCGTCACCGCCATCTCGTCGTTGTGGATGCGCAGCAGCTGGCGATAGGTGTCGAGGTTGCGCGCCGCATCGGCCGCCTGCGCCTGCGCCTGCTGTTGCGCGGCGTCCGGTGCGGCGCGCCGCCCTGCTGCGAACAGCCGGCAAGCATCCAGGCGCGCACAGAAAGCCATCACGGCATAACGGGGGGCAGTGCGATTCATCGGCGGCATACCTGACGGGAACAGGCCGCTAGCTTGGAACGATCCGCCGCCGCCATGCAACCGCAGCGCTTCAATCCGGCTGGCCGAAACGCTCGCGCAACGCGGCGCGGTAACGCCGGCTGCAGGGGACCTTCGCGCCGTCGCGCATCTGCAGGCGTGCGTCGCCGCTTTCCAGCGGTTCGATCTCGGCGAGGTAATCGAGATTGATGAAATAGCTGCGATGCACCCGCACGAAGCGCGCCGGGTCCAGCCGTTCCTCGATCCCGGCCATGGTGGCGCGCAGCGGATAGTCGCGCCCGCGCACGCGCAGATTCACGTAATTGCCCGACGGCCTGCAGCCATTCGATCTCGCTGGCGTTGATCAGGAACTCCCTGCCCAGCTTGCGCACCAGGAAGCGTTCCGGCCGCTCCACCGGTTCCACCGGCGGCCCATCCTCCGGCGCGACCAGCAGGCGCACCTCGCCCTGCCAGCGCATCAGCCACAAGCGCGACAGGCAGATCAGCGCGATGATGATGAAATAGGTGCGGATGTCCTTGAGGTATTCGTAGCCGAAATTCGGCAGCCAGGCGCCGGCATCGTAGTGCTCACCAACAACCGCATAAGCCAGCTTGCGCAGCACGGTCATGCCGGCGACATGGATGAGGCTGAACGGCACAGTGGCCAGCAGGTGCCACGGCAGGCTGCGCCGCCAAGTATCGAAGCGGAACGGCCAGCGCCGTTCGACCGCCAGCACCGCCGGAATCAGGGCCAGGATCAGGATCGAGCTGCTCCACTCCCATACCCACGGCTCCCACGCCGCCGTGCGGGCGTGGTCGATGCGCGCGACCATGCTGTTGAACACGGTATTGAGTATCGACAGCACGACCCAGAAGCCGACTTCGGCCGGGCGTCGCCAGCGCTGAAAATCGCGGTATTCGAAATCCGTCTGCCTCGTCATGCCGGCAATTCTACGTGGCTGCGGGAGCGCCCATGCTATTCGTCCCACCAGGCCGCCGCTCGTCCCCGTTCAACCTCGATCCATCACTTGCAGATCGACAACCCGCTCCATCAGACGATTATGGGTTGCACGCCACGACCTGTCCGAACCGATCATGGCGATTCCGTGCAAACCGATCTGGAGCAGCGTGATGAAGCGACGCGAACTGTTGAAAGCCATGGCAACGCTGCCGCTATTGCCGCTGCTGCTGCGCAGCAGCGGGGCCACGGCGCGGGACGCCGCCACCGTCATCGCGGCGAAGTTCCGTTCGCGCGTCCGGCCAGGCGATCCGGGCTGGCCGCTGGCAGCACAATGGGAACAACTGAAGCGCAACGTCGGCGGCCGGCTGCTGAAGCTCGAATCACCCTTCGCGCACTGTTCCGACAGCATGTGCGCGGAGGCGCTGAAACATCTCGACAACCCTTTCGCACTGGGCGACAACCCCGCGCTGACCCAGACCAGCGGCTGGGCCGATGCGTGGACGTCGCAGCCCAGCGCCTATGCGGTGGCGGCGGAAAACACCGCCGACGTGGTGGCGGCGATCAACTTTGCGCGCGCAACACCACCTGCGCCTGGTGGTGAAGGGCGGCGGGCACAGCTACCAGGGCACCTCGGACGCGCCGGATTCGCTGCTGATATGGCCGCGGCACATGAACAAGGTGACCCTGCACGACGCCTTCGTCGCACAAGGCTGTGCCGAGCGCGCCGCAGCCGGCGGTGACGATCGAGGCCGGCGCGATGTGGAGCGACGCCTACGACGCGGTCACCACCAGAGGGCGGTCGCTACGTGCAGGGCGGCGGCTGCACCACGGTGGGCGTCGCCGGCCTGGTGCAGAGCGGCGGCTTCGGCAGTTTCTCGAAGCAGCTGGGGCACGGCGGCAGCCAACCTGCTGGAGGCGGAAATCGTCACCGCCGACGGCGAGGTGCGCATCGCCAACGCCTGCAGCCATCCCGATCTGTTCTGGGGCATCAAGGGCGGCGGTGGCGGCAGCCTGGGGACGATCACCCGTCTCACCTTGCGCACGTTCGAGTTGCCGGCAGTGTTCGGCGCGGTGTTCGGCAGCGATCAAGGCGGCGTCCGACGACGCGTTCCGCGCGCTGATCGCCAAGGCGATGGAGTTCTATCGCAGCGCGCTGTTCAACCCGCACTGGGGCGAGCAGATGTCATTCCGCGGCAGCAACACGCTGAACGTATCGATGGTGTTCCAGGGCTTGAGCCAGCCGCAGGCGGAGCAGGTCTGGGCGCCGTTTCTCGACTGGGTCCGCGCCCGCAGCGACTACCGGTTCGCCGAACCCATGCAGGTGCTGGCGTTGCCGGCGCGGCATTTCTGGGATGCCGAGTTTTTCCGCGCCCATGCGCCGCAGCTCGTCGTGGCGGACGACCGGCCCGGTGCGCCGGCCCACCATACCCTTTGGGCCGGTGACCAGGGTCAGGTCGGCTGGTTCATCCACAGCTATCAGTCGGCATGGCTGCCGGCCGCATTGCTGCAACCGGGCCGGCAGCCGCGCCTGGTGGATGCCCTGTTCGCGGCTTCGCGGCACTGGGGCTTCGCGCTGCACTTCAACAAGGGGCTGGCCGGCGGCTCCCGCCGACGCGATCGACCGCGCACGCGACACCGCCACCCACCCGCAGGTGCTGGATGCCTTTGCGCTGGCCATCTGCGGCAGCAGCGGCGACCCCGCCTTTCCCGGCATGCCGAACGCCCACCCCGAACTGGCCCGGGCGCGACGCGAGGCGGCGACGGTCGACAAGGCGATGGATGCGCTGCGCGCCGTGGCGCCCGATGCCGGTTCGTACGTCTCGGAGAGCGACTATTTCCTGCACGACTGGCAGCAGGGATTCTGGGGCTCCCATTACGCGAAGCTTGCGGCGGTAAAGCGCAAGTACGATCCGGACGGCCTGTTTTTCGTCCACCACGGCGTGGGCAGCGAAGCGTGGAGCGAGGATGGCTTCACGCGATTGCATGGCGGGTGACGCAGCGGGGCTCGACGACGGAACTCAGCTTTCTCTGGTCATGCACGAGTCCGGATGTTCGACCCGCACGATCCGATCGAGCCAGGCCCGCCGACGCCACTGCGGCACGTCGGCCCGCTCCCGCCGTACGGTGGCATGGATGGCTTCGCGCTCGTCGCCAGCGCGTAACACCTGCATGTGCAAGCCGTTGCACGGGGAGAATCGGCAGCGGATATCCTCGGGAGGTCAGCCGACCTGCGGAACCGCCCCATGCTCATCACCTCGCCCACCGACTTCCTCGAAGCCTACGCTGCCCTGGCGCCGTTACCGGAAGCCGCGGCGACCGCGCGGGCAGCGTTCCTGGTCGCGCCTGCCGAATTCGCCCTGGCGGAGGAATCGGCGCGCGACAACCGCTATATGGACATGGGCCTGGCGGTCGACCCGCTGAAGGCGCTGGCCCAGCACGGCGCGCTGGCGCAGGCGCTGCGCGCGGACGTGCCGGTGATCACCTTTCCCGGCGATCCGGCCACGCCCGACGCGGTGTTTCCCAACAACGTGTTCGGCACCGCGCCGGGCCGGCTGATCATCGGCCGCATGCGCCACCCGGTGCGCCAGCACGAAGCCGCGCGCGCCGACATCCGCGCATTTCTTCGGCGACGTGCTGGGCTATGACGAGATCGACCTGTCCGGTTGCGCCGACCTGGTCGCCGAGCTGACCGGCTCGCTGATCATCGACCGCGCGCGCGGCGTCGGCTATTGCGGCCTCAGCGAGCGCTGCGACATGGCCGGCGCGCAGGCGATGCACAAGGCCTTCGACCTGCGCCTGACGTATCTGCTTCGAGCTGGCCGAAACCGAATACCACACCAACGTGGTGCTGACCCTGCTGGCCAGCCGCGCCGCGATCATCGCCGCCGACGGTTTTCGCGACCCGGCCGCGGCGCGCGCGATCGCCACGGCCTACGGCGACCGCGCGATCTGGCTGACCCCGGCGCAGAAGCAGGCCTTCGCCGGCAATGCGATCACCTTGTCCGACCATCGCGTGTGGATGAGCGCTTGCGCCGCCGCCGCCCTGACCGACGAACAGCGCGCCAGCGCTGGCCGGCTACGGCTTCGCCATCGGCGCGGTGGAACTGGGCGAGATCGAGAAAGCCGGCGGCAGCCTGCGCTGCTGCGTCGGTGAGATCTACTGAACCATGACACCGCCTGCGGAAATCCGCCCCTGCCCACGAATACACCCGGCGAGTGCAACATGATCACCGTCCATCATCTCAACAACTCGCGCTCGCAACGCATCCTGTGGTTGCTGGAAGAACTCGGCGTGCCGTACGAGATCAAGCGCTACCAGCGCGATCCGAAGACCATGCTGGCGCCGCCGGAGTTGCGCGCCGTGCATCCGCTGGGCAAGTCGCCGGTGATCACCGATGGCGAACTGACGCTGGCCGAATCCGGCGCCATCATCGAATACCTCGCCGACCGCTACGGCGCCGGCACGCTGATCCCCGCGCACGGCACGCCGGAACGGCTGCGCTGCAATTACTGGCTGCACTACGCCGAAGGTTCGGCGATGCCGCCGCTGCTGCTGAAGCTGGTGTTCCACCGGGTGGAGACCGCGCCGATGCCGTTCTTCGTGAAGCCGATCGCGAAAGGCATCGCGCGCAAGGTGCAGCACGACTTCGTCGATCCGCAGCTGAAGCTGCACCTGGATTACCTGGAAGGCGAGCTGGGCGAAGGCGAGTGGTTCGTCGGCGATCACCTTCAGCGCCGCCGACATCCAGCTGAGCTTTCCGCTGGAAGCGTTCGCCGCCCGCGGCGGACTGGATGCCGGCTACCCGCGGCTGGCGGCGTTCCTGCAGCGCATCCATGCGCGACCGGCTTACCAGCGCGCGCTGCAGCGCGGCGGCGAGTACCGGCTTGGCTGAACGGCACCGTGCTTGCGTGCGGCTGTTTACGCCTCACTCACGACGCTCGCTGGCAGCCTGCGCAACCAGATAGCCGAGGAGACAAACCCATGCGCAAACGTGATATCGAACGCCAGCTCCGCGACACCGCCGACCGCGCCGGCGAACGGGCGCGCCATTACGCCGACGGCGCCAGCAGCAATGCCCAGGACCTGCTCGAACGCGGCCGCCGCCGCATCCGCGAACGCTTCGGCAAGCGCGGCGCGCATTACGGCCGCCAGCTGAGCCGCGCCGCCGAGGACTTCGCCGACGAGGCGAACTACCACTACCGCCGCCTGCGTCGCCAGGTGAATCGCCATCCGGCCGCGACGGTGGCGATCGTGGCCGGCACCATCGGCGCCTTCCTGTTGCTGCGCCGCGCGTTCCGCAGCGACGACGAGTAGACGTCATGCATGACGCAGAAAGGGCGCGACGCGCACTCGTCCGGCCCTTTCGGTTCCGGCAGCGGAACGACCCGTCGATCGCCGAGGGGAGGGCTCAGCGACCGAGATGCAGCTTCTTGCTTACCACATGGTCGAGCTACCCAGACCACAAACGGGCCGCTGGCGTTGGAGAACACGTAGCGCGAGTGGGAAGCCGGATCCCGCGACTCCTCCTCCAGCTTCACATCCGAGCGGTGAGCCTTGACGACCAGTTCGTAGTCGTAGCCCTCGACATAGTCGAAGCCCTGGATGCGCCCATGCCATTGTCTCCACGGGCCGTCTTCGCTCTCGCGCACGCGGTAGCAGCGGCCCGAGTTGTCGGCGTCGCAGGGCACTGTGTGCGGGCCGATCCACACCATGCGGGTCACGCCGCGTCGCTCAGGCGCGTGACCACCGGCGCTGCGCGGCCGGCGTCGTTCACGGTGGTGTTGATGACGCGTGGCCGCACGCGACGCCGGTGCAGCGGAGGTGAAGAAAACCGTTCGCGCACATAAAAAACCCCGCCGAAGCGGGGTTCTCGTTGCGTTAGACCCATCTACTCACTGGCCAAGCGGATTCGGCTTATCCGGATCGAGCTTCTACTCCTTGATCGCGCGCCTGACGTCCTTCGCGTTCATCTTGCCGTCCTTCGCCAAGGCGGCCAGCGCCGCATGCGCGATCCAGTAGCGGTCCACCTCGAAGAACTCGCGCAGGTTCGCGCGCGTGTCGCTGCGGCCGAAACCGTCGGTGCCGAGCACGGTGTAGCGCATGCCGTCGGGCATGAACGCGCGGATCTGGTCGGCGTATTCGCGCACGTAGTCGGTGGCGGCGATCGCCGGACCCGAGCGGCCGTCGAGCAGGCCGGTGACGTGCGGCACGCGCTGCTCGCGCTTCCGGATGCAGGCGGTTCCAGCGCTCGGCGTCGAAGCCGTCGCGGCGCAGCTCGATGAAGCTCGGGCAGCGACCAGATGTCGCGACGTACGCCGAATTCCTTCTCGAGCAATTCGGCCGCCGCGATCACTTCGCGCAGGATCGTGCCGGAACCGAGCAGCTGCACGCGCGGCTCGCCCTTCTTCGGCTTGCCGCCGTCCTTGAACAGATACATGCCCTTGATGATGCCGTCCTCGCAGCCCTTGGGCATGTCCGGATGCGCGTAGTTCTCGTTCATCACGGTGATGTAGTAGTAGACGTCTTCCTGCTCCTGCAGCATGCGGCGCACGCCGTCCTGCAGGATCACCGCCACTTCGTACGAGAACGTCGGGTCGTACGACGCTGCACGTTCGGGATCGCGCCGGCCATCAGGTGCGAGTGGCCGTCCTCGTGCTGCAGGCCTTCGCCGTTCAGCGTGGTGCGGCCCGCGGTGCCGCCGACCAGGAAGCCGCGCGCGCGCATGTCGCCGGCGGCCCAGCACAGATCGCCGATGCGCTGGAAGCCGAACATCGAGTAGTAGATGAAGAACGGCAGCATCGCCACGTTGCTGATCGAGTAGCTGGTCGCCGCCGCCATCCACGCGGCCATGCCGCCGGCCTCGCTGATGCCTTGCTGCAGCACCTGGCCCTTCTGGTCCTCGCGGTAGTACATGCAGCTGGTCGGCATCCTGCGGCTTGTACTTCTGGCCGAACGGCGCGTAGATGCCGATCTGGCGGAACATGCCTTCCATGCCGAACGTGCGCGCCTCGTCGGCGACGATCGGCACGATGCGCGGCGCCGAGCTGCTTGTCGCGCAGCAGCAGGTTGATGCCGCGCACGAACGCCATCGTGGTGGAGATCTCGCGCTCGCCGGTGCCCTTGGTGATCTGCTCGAACGCGGACAGCTCCGGCGCCTTCAGCTTCGCCGCGGCTCTTGCGCCGACGCTGCGGCAGGAAGCCGCCGAGCGCCTTGCGCCGCTCCAGCATGTACTGCACTTCCGGCGAATCCTTGCCCGGGTGGTAGTACGGCACGTCGTCGAGCTTGTCGTCGGCGATCGGAATCTGGAAGCGGTCGCGGAAATGCGCGCACCGACTTCGTCGTCCAGCTTCTTCTGCTGATGGGTCGGGTTCTGCGATTCGCCGGCCGCGCCCATGCCGTAACCCTTGACCGTCTTGGCCAGGATCACGGTCGGCATGCCCTTGGTGTTCGACGCCGCGTGATAGGCCGCATACACCTTGTGCGGATCGTGGCCGCCGCGATTCAGGCGCCAGATGTCGTCGTCGGAGAGATTGGCGACCATCTCGCGCGTCTCCGGATACTTGCCGAAGAAATGCTCGCGCGTGTACGCGCCGCCGAACGCCTTGCAGGCCTGGTATTCGCCGTCGACGGTTTCCATCATCAGCTTGCGCAGCATGCCGCTTGGTGTCGCGCGCGAGCAGCGGATCCCAGTAGCTGCCCCAGACCAGCTTGATCGCGTTCCAGCCGGCGCCGCGGAACACGCCTTCCAGTTCCTGGATGATCTTGCCGTTGCCGCGCACCGGACCGTCGAGCCGCTGCAGGTTGCAGTTGATCGACGAAGATCAGGTTGTCGAGGCCTTCGCGGCCGGCCAGCGAGATCGCGCCGAGCGACTCCGGCTCGTCGCGACTCGCCGTCGCCGATGAAGCACCAGACCTTGCGGTCGCTCTTCGGGATCAGGCCGCGGTTTTCCAGGTACTTCAAGAACTGCGCCTGGTAGATCGCCTGGATCGGGCCCAGGCCCATCGACACCGTCGGCACCTGCCAGTAATCCGGCATCAGCCACGGATGCGGATACGACGACAGCGCGCGGCCCTTGCCGGCCACTTCCATGCGGAACAGGTCGAGCTGGTCTTCGGCGATGCGGCCTTCGAGGAACGAGCGCGCGTAGATGCCCGGGCTCGAATGGCCCTGATGGAAGACCAGGTCGCCCGGATGGTCGGCGCTCGGCGCGCGCCAGAAATGGTTGAAGCCGACGTCGTACAGCGTCGCGCTGGAAGCGAAGCTGGCGATGTGGCCGCCGAGTTCGCCCGGCTTGCGGTTCGCGCGCACGACCATCGCCATCGCGTTCCAGCGGATCAGCGAGCGGATGCGCCATTCCATCGCCGCATCGCCGGGCGCTCTTCGCCTCCTGGCTGCGGCGGGATCGTGTTGACGTATTCGGTGGTCGGCTCGAACGGCAGGTAGCCGCCGGCGCGGCGCGTCGCGTCGACCATGCTTCTCCAGCAGGAAATGCGCGCGCTCGGTGCCGTCGTGATGGATCACCGCGTTGAGCGAATCGATCCATTCGCGGGTTTCGGTGGGGTCGAGGTCCTGGTTGAGGATGTCGTCGAGCTGATCCATGAAGATTCTCCGCGGCGCCATTGCAGCGCCCGTGCTTGAGGGGGATATCCCGCCGCCGGGGGACTGCGGCGGGATCAACATCCAAGTCTAGCGGCTGGGCCCGAGAGCCGCCAATTCATCGCTCCATGCGGCAGCGCATGGCGGCCATCGCCGCCCGCGCCGGTCGTCGCCCTGCTGGCGGTTCGCCGCGCGGATCTGCGCCTCGACGCAGGCCACCGCGGTCATGTTCACCACCCGCCGCACGGTCGACTGCGGCATCAGGATGTGCGCCGGCTTGGCCACGCCCATCAGGATCGGCCCGATCACCACGCCGTCGCTGAGCATGCGGGTCATGTTGTAGGCGATGTTGGCCGCGTCCAGGTTCGGGAACACGAACACGTTGGCCTTGCCTTCCAGCCGCGAATTCGGGAACAGCTTCTCGCGCAGCGCCGGGGTCAGCGCCACGTCGGCCTGCATCTCGCCTTCCACTTCCAGCCGCGGCGCACGCGCGCGGATCAGCTCCAGCGCCTTGCGCATCTTCTTCGACGCCGCAGGTGTCGCGGCTGCCGAAGTTGCCGCCGGAGAGCAGCGCGATCTTCGGCTGGATGCCGAACAGCTTCAGCCGGATCGACGGCCTGCAGCGTCGCCTCGGCGATCTGCTCGGGGCAGGGATCGTCCTGCACGTGGGTGTCGAGGAAGAAGAACGTGCCCTTCTCGGTGGCCACCGCCGCCATCGCCGACGGCTCGACCACGCCGTCGTCCAGGCCGATGATGTCGCGGATGTAGACGCAGCTTGCCCTGGTACTGGCCGACCAGGCCGCAGATCATCGCGTCGGCTTCGCCGCGCTCGACCATCAGCGCGGCGATCGCGGTGGGCCGCGAGCGAACCACCGCCTTGGCCATCGACGGCGTCACCCCGCGGCGCTCCATCAGCGCGGTGATAGTGCTGCCAGTAATCGTCGAAGCGCGGATCGGAATTGATGTTGCAGATCTCGAAATCCACGCCCGGCCGGATGCGCAGGCCGGCGCGCTTGATGCGCTTCTCGATCACTTCCGGGCGGCCGATCAGGATGGGTTTGGCCAGGCCTTCGTCGACCACCACCTGCACCGCGCGCAGCACGGTTTCCTCCTCGCCCTCGGCGTAGACCATCGCGCTCGGGGTCGGACTTGGCGCGCTCGAACACCGGCTTCATCAGCAGGCCGGTGCGGAACACGAAGCTGGTGAGGCGATCGTTGTACGCGGCGAAATCCGCCATCGGCCGCGTCGCCACGCCCGAGTCCATCGCCGCCCGCGCCACCGCCGGCGGCAACTGCAGCAGCAGGCGCGGGTCGAACGGCTGCGGGATCAGGTAGTTCGGCGCCGAAACTCGGCGGCTTGCCGCCGTAGGCGCGCGCGCTGACGTCGGACGACTCGCGCCGCGCCAGCGCCGCGATCGCCTTGCACGCAGGCGATCTTCATCGGCTCGTTGATCACCGTGGCGCCCACGTCCAGCGCGCCGCGGAACAGGTACGGGAAGCACAGCGCGTTGTTGACCTGGTTCGGATAATCCGAACGGCCGGTGGCCATGATGCAATCCGGCCGCACCGCCTTGGCCTCTTCCGGCGTGATCTCCGGATTCGGATTGGCCAGCGCGAAGATGATCGGCCGCTCGCGCCATCGCGGCGACCATTTCCGGCTTCAGGATGCCGCCGGCGGACAGGCCGAGGAACACGTCCGCGCCCTCGACGATCTCGGCCAGCGTGCGTGCCTTGGTGTCGCGCGCGTAGCGCTGCTTGTCCGGATCCAGATCGGTGCGCTCGCTGTGCAGCACGCCGTGGCGATCGAACGCCAGGATGTGCTCGGGCTTCACGCCCAGCGCCACCAGCATGTCGAGGCAGGAGATGCCCGCCGCGCCGGCGCCGGTGGTGGCCACGCGGATGTCCTCGATCTTCTTGCCGACCACGATCAGCGCGTTCAGCAGCGCCGCGCCGACGATGATCGAGGTGCCGTGCTGGTCGTCGTGGAACACCGGGATCTTCATCCGCTCGCGCAGCTTGCGCTCGACGATGAAGCACTCCGGCGCCTTGATGTCTTCCAGGTTGATGCCGCCGAAAGTGGGCTCGAGGCTGGCGATGATGTCGACCAGCTTGTCCGGATCGTTCTCGTCGATCTCGATGTCGAACACGTCGATGCCGGCGAACTTCTGGAACAGCACGCCCTTGCCTTCCATCACCGGCTTGGCCGCCAGCGGCCCGATGTTGCCCAGGCCCAGCACGGCGGTGCCGTTGGTGATCACCGCGACCAGGTTGGAGCGCGCGGTGTACTCGGCGGCCGTGGTCGGGTCCTCCACGATCGCATCGCAGGCCGCGGCCACACCGGGCGAATAGGCCAGCGACAGATCGCGCTGGGTCAGCAGCGAGGTGGTCGGGGTGACCTTGATCTTGCCGGGGCGCGGCAGGCGGTGGTATTCGAGGGCAGCAAGGCGCAGTTCTTCGGGGAGGCTCATTGGATACGTTTTGTCGGTGAAGGGAAGCCATCCGCCACCGCGGATGACTTCCCGTGATGTTAGCACCGGGGCGACCTGCTCCGGCCCGCTCTTGCGGCGTCACGCCGCGCCGCTAGACGCTCTGCAGCAAGTCTTCGCCTTGCACCCGGTTCAACTGGATGCCGTTGATGAAGACCGAGAACGCCAGCTTGCCGGCCAGTCCATGCACATGCTGCATCCACGGCGGCAGCCAACGCGGCGGCAGGATCGCACCGGATTCGAAGTGCGGCTGCAACGCGACCACGTCGTGCAGGGTCAGCTTGCCGGCGAACAGGTGGCGCAGCAGATCCATCCGCCGCTGCTTCAACGCCCAGCGGAAAAACGTGTGCACGGTGAGCAGGCCGGACAGATAGACGTTGTCCTTGGCAAACGCCGCGCCGCCGCCCAGCGGCACGCCGCGGAACACGCGCTGGGCCGAATGGAAGCTGTCCGCCGTGCTCTGCCCGCAGGCGCTGAAGTACTGGTAGACCTCGACGAAATCGGCGCCGTTGAGCGCCATGTCGATCGCCAGGATGCGCAGGCTGATGCGCTTGAGCCGGGTGATGTCGATCGCGCCGGACATCAGTTCGGCGAACACCGCCAGGCCTTCCTGGGTCGCGGTGACCCGCGGCGAGGTGCGCGCCAGCGACGCCAGCAGCGGTTGCCGGCGGCCGTTCAGCGCGGTCAGCGAATGCACGAACGCCTCGTGCGCCAGCAGCTGGTGGCGATCGTATTCGCTGAAGCTGGCGCCGCCGCGCAGGCGGATGCGGGTGGCGCCGGCGGCCGCCTTGGCGGTCAGCTCGGGATCGACCTCGACGTTGATCGTGCCGGCACCGAAGAAGTCGTCCAGGGTGGCGGCCAGGTCGCCGCGCAGCACGTCGGCCGGCACGTTCACGCAGCTGTCGTCGGCCAGCAGGTCCGCGCCCAGCTCGTCGGACAATTCGACGAAATAGCGCGCCGCATCGAGGTTGCTGCGCCGGCTGCCGGGGATGATGTCGTCCGGACGTCCATACAGCGCGATCGACGGCGCGGTGACGCCGGCGGTGCCGACCGATTCCAGCATCTCCGCGGCAATGCGCCAGGATTCGGCGGTGCGGCGCAGGTAGTCGCCCAGCGGGTCGATCTCCGCGCCCTCGGCCGCCGCTGTCTCGATCGCCGCCAGTTCGGCGCGCGCCGCGGACAGGTCCGGCCGCACGTAACTCACGTCCGGCAAGGCGAACCGGCCCTTGCCGTAGGCCTCGATCATGCGGCCTTCCAGCGATGCCGGCCACGCCACCGTGGACAGGATGTGGATGCCGCGCACCGCCGCCAGCAGGCGCTGGTCGAGCGCGGCGTAGCGCTGCAGCCCGGGCGCGACGGTGCCGTCCGGCATATTCATCCCACGGCTCCGCACGGCGAACCGGCGCCACCGCGCTGCCCTGGACATGAGGAAGACAACCGAGGCATGCCTGCGCTCCGCGACGACGATGCCGCGATACTAGATGCTTTGATGCCCAGCGTCCGCACGGCGGAACGCCGGCTCAATCCCGCTCGCGCTGCCCGCGATGTCCGTGCGGACGCTCGATCGGGCGACCGCCGCGCTGCCTGCGCAGACGCGCCTCCAGCGTCGCCGCCTGTTCCTCGCGTTCATCGTGCAGCTTCAGGTAGTTGCGCCAGCGCCCAGGCGCCAGCTCGCCGCTGCCGAGCGCCACCTGCACCGCGCAGCCCGGCTCGCTGCCGTGGCCGCAATCGGCGAAGCGGCATTGCGCGGCCAGCGTCTCGATGTCGGCGAACAGGTCGAGATTCTCCTCGCCGGTGAGCTTCAGTTCGCGCATGCCGGGCGTGTCGATCAGGCAACCGCCGCTGGGCAACTGCAGCAGTGCACGATGGGTGGTGGTGTGGCGGCCGCGACTGTCGTGGCTGCGCACCTCGGCCGTGGCCATGCGCGCCATGCCGAGCAAGGTGTTGGTCAGGGTCGACTTGCCGGCACCGGAGGATCCCACCAGCACCGCGCTGTCGCCCGGCTGCAGGTATTGCGCCAGCAGGGCCACGCTGGCCGGGTCCTTGCCGTTCAGCGCGTGGATCGGCGTGCTCGCCGGTAGCCGCGCACGCAAGGCATCGATCTGCGCCGCCGCGTCCTCGCGGGTGTCCAGCTTGCTCAGCAGCACCACCGGCTGCGCGCCGGAATCCTCGGTCAGCGACAGGTAACGCTCGATCCGCGCCGGGTTGAAATCGCCGTCCAGCCCGGTCAGCACCAGCACGTAATCGATATTGGTGGCGATCAGCTGGCGCTCGTAGCGCTCGCCGGCCGCCGCGCGCGACAGCAAGGTGCGCCGCGCCAGCACGTTGACGATATGCGGCGGCTTGCCGGCCTCGACCTCGACGAAGTCACCGACCACCGGCCGCGCGGTCGAGTCGATGCCGCGCTTGAGGAAGTGCCCGTCCGGCTGTGCGCCGAACAGGGTCTCGCCGTCGTGCAGCTCGTAACCGGCGCGATGCTGGGCCACCACCCGTGCCAGCCGCAGACCGGCGGCGGGCAAGGTGTCACCGCGCCAGCCGATGCGACGCAGGCGTTCGATCGTTTCGGCATCACTCATGAGGAGGGTCGGTCGGCACGGTTCGGTGATTATGCCTTGCCCGAAGATTGCCCGGCGATGAACCGGAATCCGCCTTGAGCGACGCTCGCGCTGCACTGCACCACGCTGCTAGCATCGGCCCGTCGGCGCTGGTGCCGGCAGTTGCCCTACCCACAGAAGGATGCCGGCTTGGCTCCGATCACACCCAGTGCGCACCTGGCGGACGTGCGCTACGAAATCCGCGGTGCGCTGACCCGGCGCGCGCGCGAGCTGGAGGCCGCCGGTCTCGACATCATCAAGCTCAACATCGGCAACCCTGGCCGCTATGGCTTCGAGGCACCGGCGCACCTGCGCGAGGCGATCGCCAGCCACCTGCACGACAGCGAGGCCTACGGCCACGAACAGGGCCTGGACAGCGCGCGCGAGGCGATCGCCACGCAACAGCGCGCGCGTGGCGCCCGCGGCATGTCGAGCCGGAACGCATTTTCATCGGCAACGGCGTCAGCGAGCTGATCGACATCTGCGCTGCGCGCCTTGCTGCAGCCCGACGACGAAGTGCTGCTGCCCAGCCCGGACTACCCGCTGTGGAGCGCCGCCACCATCCTCAACGGCGGCCAGCCACGCTATTACCGCTGCCTGGCCCACCACGGCCACCTGCCCGATCCGGACGAGATCGAGGCGCTGATCACCCCGCGCACCCGCGCCCTGGTGCTGATCAATCCGAACAACCCGACCGGGGCGGTCTATCCGCGCGCGTTGCTGGAGCGGCTGGTGACGATCGCCGCGCGGCATCGGCTGCTGCTGCTGTCGCGACGAGATCTACGACGAGATCCTGTACGACGGCGCCAGCTTCCAGCCTCTGGCCGAGGTGGCCGGCGACCTGCCGTGCCTCAGTTTCGGCGGCCTGTCCAAGGTGCACCGCGCCTGCGGTTACCGGGTCGGCTGGATGAGCCTGTCCGGCGATCCGGCACGTACCGCGGCCTATCGCGATGCGCTGCAACTGCTGGCCGCGCTGCGCCTGTGCGCGAACGTCACCGCGCAATGGGCGGTGCTGCCGGCATTGCAGGATGCGCCGACCATCGGTGCACTGACCGCGCCTGGCGGCCGCCTGCACGAGGCGCGCCGGATCGTGCTGGAGGGCGTGGCCGCCAGCGAACTACCTGAAGCTGGTCGCCCCGGATGGCGCGCTGTACGCGTTCCCGCAGGTACGCGCCGAACGCATCGCCAGTTTCGACGACGAGGCCTTCGCCCTGCGCCTGCTGGAGGAGGAATCGGTACTGGTCGTGCCCGGCAGCAGCTTCAACGTACCGGGCAGCCGCCATTTCCGGCTGACCCTGCTGCCGCCGCCCGCGCAGTTGCGCGAGGTGTTCGTGCGGATCGAGCGGGTGCTGGCGCGCATGGCGGACGAACAGACATCGCACGCCGTCGCGATGGCCTGAGCCGCGCCATGCTGACCTGCCTCGCCCTCGGCGACTCCTACACCATCGGCGAGGCGGTGGCGGCGCATGAACGCTGGCCGGCCGTGCTGGTGCAGCGCCTGCGCCGCGGCGGCACACCGATCGACGAGCCGCAGATCGTTGCCGTCACCGGCTGGACCACCGACGAACTGGCGCAAGGCATGGACACCGCGGCACTGCTGCCGCCCTACGACCTGGTGACGCTGCAGATCGGCGTGAACAACCAGTACCGCGGCCGTTCGGCCGACGACTACCGCGCACAGTTCGCCGGCCTGCTGGACCGCGCGATCACCCTGGCCGGCGACCGTGCCGCGCGCGTGGTGGTGGCGTCGATCCCCGACTGGGGCGTCACCCGCTTCGCCCGCGAGCAGGGCCGCGACCGCGCGCGCATCGCCGCCGAGCTGGACGCCTACAACGCGCTGGCCCGCGCTGAAAGCGAACGCGCCGGCGCCCGCTTCGTCGATATCACCGGCATCTCGCGCCGGTATCCCGAACTGCTCGCCGACGACGGCCTGCACCCTTCGGCCGCGCAATACGCGTTGTGGCTGGAGGCAATCGAGCCGGCCGCGCGGGCCGCGCTCGCAGCGCCTTGACCACCGTGCCTTGAAGACCTTCGCGCCGCCCCGCATATCGGGGCGGCGTATCATTACCGTCATTCTTTGCCGGAGTTCCCCATGTCCCTCGACACTGCCACCCGCGAACGTATCGAAACCCTGCTCAAGGACCACCGCGTGGTGCTGTTCATGAAGGGCAACCGCCAGCAGCCGATGTGCGGCTTCTCCGCCGCGGCCACCAACACGCTGAACGAGCTGCTGCCCGAGTACCACACGGTCAACGTGCTGGACGACCCGGAGATCCGCGAGGGCATCAAGGCCTACGGCGACTGGCCGACGATCCCGCAGCTGTACGTGGAAGGCGAGCTGGTCGGCGGCGCCGACATCATCCACCAGATGTACGGCAGCGGCGAACTGCACCAGCTGTTCGGCATCGCCGCGCCGGACCGCACCCCGCCGGAAATCACCATCACCGACGCCGCCGCCGAGGCGATCCGCCAGGGCACCGCGAACGCGCAGGGCGTGGCGCTGCATCTGGAGATCGGTCCCGACCACAGCGCCGGCTTCCAGCTGGCGCCGGCCGGCGAGCACGACATCGTGGCGCACGCGAACGGCCTCGAAGTGCATTTCGACCCGGCCAGTGCGCAGCGTGCCAAAGGCATCGTGATCGACTGGGTGTCCACCGTGCAGGGCGAGGGCCTGAGCCTGAAATTCCCCGGCGCCACCGAGATCAAGTCGCTCAGCGTGCAGCAGCTGAAGCAGCGGCTGGCCGCCAACGACATCACCCTGATCGACGTGCGCCCCGCCGCCGGCCGCGCCCAGGCCGCACCGCTGGCACAGGCCCGGGTCCTGGAAGAAGAAGGCTACGAAAGCCTCGCCGCACTGCCGAAAGACACCGCGCTTGCCTTCATCTGCCATCACGGCATGTCCAGCCGCGCCATGGCCGAACGCTTCGCTGCGCACGGCTTCAGCAACCTCCACAACGTGGAAGGCGGCATGGACGCATGGGCCAGCGAAGTGGATCCGAGCGTGCCGCGCTACTGATCACTCCAACCCGACGGGGCAGGCACCCTGCCCGGGTCCGTCACGGCGGTGAAGCCGGCACCTCGCAGGCGCGATTGAAATCGCCGATGGCTTCGACCAAATCGGTCACAGCCAGGCGCTCCACCTCGCTCAGGTCCGGATTCCAGCTGTCGAGGATCAGCACCACGCGGGTTTCGTCGCTGCGGTTCCACGCCTCGTGCTCGAAGGTGTCGTCGAACGTCACGCAGCGGCCTTCCCGCCACTGATGCAGCTCGCCGCCTACCCGCAAGGCGCAGTCGGGCGGCACAATCAATGGCAGGTGCGTGACCAGCCGCGTGTTGGTGACACCGGTGTGCGGCAGGATGTGCGTGCCTGGCCGCAATACCGAGAACAGCGTTTCCGGCGCATGGTCGCGGATGCGCACCAGCGGCAGCGCATCGAGCAATGCGGATGTGCGGGGACAGGCGGCGGCATGCGCGTCATAGCGCTCGCCGTGGCGGCAGAAGAAATACGCATCCCAGGCTGCGGCCTGCGTACCGGAAGCGCGCAACATGGTGCCGGCATCCTGCGCCGAACCGACCTGCAGGAACGCCTCGAGATCCTGCTTCTGCGCCAGCACGGCACGCAGCTCCCGCTCGATTTCGGCGCCATGCGCTTCGAGCTCCTCCAGCCACGGGAAGCGCTCGCGCGGGTAGTACGGCTGGCTCGGCACGCCGGGGAAATAGAGGAATTTCGGCCGCTGCCGGGGATCGGGCGGAACGACCGGTTGCTCGTCGAGATAGCCGGCCAGACATTGCTCGACCCGGGCCAGCGCGGAGCGTCCATAGCGACGCCGCAGTGGCTCGATCGCGTCATCAAAGAGGCTACGCCGGCCCGCATCGACATGGCGTATCGCATGCTTCACCGATTCGCGCAGCCCCGGCGCCGTCGTCGCGTCGCTGAGCCAGCGGCCCTGGGCCTGCGCCACGTTGATGGCGCCGAAGTACGCAACCAGCGCCTCGTGGGCCTGCCCCAACTGCTCGAGCACCACCCCCAGGCGCAAGCGGGCCACGAACATGCCGGGGGCCAGTTGGAGGCTGCGACGCAGGTTTTCGGCCGCGGCCGGCAGTTCCCCACGCACCATCTGCGCCGCGCCCAGTTGATGCAGCGTCGCGGGATTGTCCGGCTGCGTGCGTCGCGCCGCATCCAACAGCTCGATGGCCCGGCTGGTGTTACTACGGGCCAACTGGCGGGCGGCGAGAAACTGCAGGGCCTCGACATCGTCGGGCAACTGCTCGAGCAGCTGCTCGAAAACCCGCTCGGCCTGGATCAGGTCGCCCTGATGCAGGTGGTTTCTGGCCGTTTCGCGCTGAATGGCCGTGCCGTCATGGGACTGATGTTTCATTGCCGCATCCACCGTCGGACCAACCTGGAAGGCACCGCTCGGTACAAGCCGCCGAGGTGCGTATGCAACGGACATGATGATACGCGCCGGGTAACGTGATGGTCTTGCTCCCTCATCGGGGAATCCAGACGGCGTGTTCGCAATAACGCGTGTCGACGGCATATGATCAACACCGCCCCGTTGCGAAGTGAGGCAGCGATGACGTCGCGTTTCCACGGTCTTGATCCCACTTCCGTGAAGCAGGTCCAGGCGGCCGCGCAGGCGCTCGACGCGGGCCGCGCAGATGTCGCGGAGCAGTCCCTGGCCGGCGCCCTGGCGTCGGCGCCCGGGCATCCCGAGGTGTTGCGCCTGCAGGCCGGCATCCAGGGCATGCGGGGGCGACACCGCGAAGCCATCGCGGTGATGCGCCAGGCGTTGTCGCAACGCCCGCAGGACATGCTCTATCACAACACCCTGGGCACCCTGCTCGGCGCCGCCGGAGACTACGATGCGGCGGTGGTCACGCTGCGTCGCGCCTGCGAACTGCAACCTGGCATGGCCATCGCCTGGTACAACCTCGGCGTCATGCTGACTCGATGCGTGCGTAACGACGAGGCGATGGATGCCCTGCAGCATGCCGTTGCGCTGGAGCCCGATCACGTCGATGCCCGTGCATTGCTGGCCGACCTGCTGCGCACCGGCGGCCATACGGAACAGGCCGCCGACGCCTACCGCGGGCTGCTGGCGGAACAGCCCTGGGCCGGCATGGCTTGGTGGGGGCTGGCCGACCTCAAGTCCCTCCGCTTCACCGACGACGACATCGATCGCATGCAGGCGGCGCTGCGACACCCCCGCGCCACCGACGACGACCTGATCGCAACCGGCTTCGCGGTCGCCAAGGCACTGGACGACCAAGGCCGTTTTGCCGAGTCGCTGGCCGCGCTGGCACAGGCCAATGCCACCGCACGACGTCGGCAGCGCTGGAATGCCGCCGCATTCTCATCCGGCATCACGGCGATCAACGTCGCATTCACGCCCGCGCCGGAGACAGCACCGGAGACGCTGGGCCGGGAGGCGATCTTCATCGTCGGCCTGCCCCGCTGCGGCTCCACCCTGGTCGAGCAGATCCTCGCCTCACATCCGTCGGTGACGGGCGCCGGAGAGCTGGCCGACCTGCCGCAGGTGCTGGCGGAAGAGTCCCGCCGCCGCGGCCGACCATTTCCGCAATGGGTCGCGGCGATGCAACCGGCGGATTGGGAACGGCTCGGCCGGCGCTACCTGGAGCGTACCGCGCACTGGCGACAGCAGCGCCCGATCTTCACCGACAAGCTGCCCAACAACTGGATTTACATCGGAGCCATCCGCGCCATGCTGCCCGGGGCGCACATCATCTGCTGCCGCCGCGATCCGCTCGAAACCTGCTTTTCCTGCTACCGCCAACGGCTTGCCAACAACGAGTACACCCGCAGCTTCGACGACCTGGCCAGCTTCTGGCGCGACTTCGATCGCAGCGTGCGCCACTGGAGTGTTCTGCATTCCTCCCGCGTCTACGAGCACCGTTACGAAGCCCTGCTTGCGGACGCCGAACAGCAGATCCGCCGGCTGCTGGGCTTCTGCGACCTGCCGTTCGATCCCGCCTGTCTTCGTTTCCACGAGACCCGTCGCGAAGTTCGCTCGCCCAGCGCGACCCAGGTACGCCAGCCCTTGCGCCAGGACACCGCACGGACGGCGCATTACGGCGCATTGCTCAACCCGCTGCGCGTAGCGCTTGGCATGCCTCCCGTTTCATGATCGAGACACTACCAGTGACGGGTCTTACGCACTTGTCCGGCCGCGGCCATGATCGGCGCATCTCCGGCTTGCTCGTCACGCACGAACAAGGGCAATCGCGCGATGGCTGAAATCCCGACGCTGAAGGGCATCTCGCTGGCCCCCGATGGTGGCACTTCCCATCTGGCCGGATACGACCGTTACAGAGCGCTCGGCCAGATGCCCGCGGCGCGGCAGGCACTGCTGGATTCGCTCGCCGGAGGCCCCGAACGCGCCTGGCTCGAATGCGCCCGCGCGCTGGTACTTCGCCGCGACGTCGAGACGGCAACCGCCATCCTGGCCGCCGCCATGGACGCTTACCCCGGCTCGACCGAGGTGCGTTACGCGCTGGCCGGCAGCTTCCGGCAAAACGGCCGACCGAAGCAGGCCGAGGCACTGCTGCGCGAATTGCTGGCAAAGCACCCGGATCATGTTGCAGCCACCTTCCTGCTGGCACGCGTGCTCAAGGACGAGGGCCGGATGAGCGCCGCGGCAAGAGGGATGCGCATGCTGTTCGACCGCGGGCGACAGGACCTGGGCACCGTGATCCAGGCGGTGGAACTGCTCGACGACTGCAACCGCAAGCAGGATGCCGCAGCGATCTGCGAGGCGGAGATCGCCGCCGGGTCCACCGATCCGCGAGTGCATGTGCACGCCGCGATGCTGCTTTCCCAGTTAGGGCGCTTCGAGCTCGCCCGGCAACGGCATATGTTCGCTCTGAGCCATAGCGAGCAGGCGCTTGACTGGAACATTCCGCTTGGTCTGGCCGGCCTGCAGCGCTACCAGGACGCCAGCCATCCCGACTTCGCGCTGTTCCGCGATTCTCTGCAACGACCGAACCTGAGCGAGAAGGCGCGCGCCTCGTTGCTATTCGCGCTGGGCAAGGCGCACGACGACATCGCCGACTACGCACAGGCGGCAGGCTATCTGCGTCGGGCCAATGCCATCGCGCACACGACCACGGCCTGGTCGCGCAAACGCTGGCGTCAGAGGATCGAGGCTCGCATCGCCGGCAAGCCGGCGTCGTTTCGGCTGACCCCGCCGGTCGACTGGACCCCGCTGTTCATCGTGGGCATGCCGCGCTCGGGCACCACCTTGCTGGCGGAGCTGCTGTCGCGCCACCCGGATGTCTGCAACCGGGGCGAGCTGACCTGGCTGCCGTCGCTCGCGCAGCAACTGGCGATGATCGACGATAGCGACCGTGCAGCGTACGAGCGCGCCGCCTCGACTTACGCTGCACAACTGCGACAAGATGATTCCGCGGCGCACTGGTTCATCGACAAGCAGCCGCACAACTTCCTGCACGTGGAGCTGATCCTGACGCTGTTCCCCAACGCGAGAATCATCCACTGCCAGCGCAACGCGCGGGACAATGCGCTCTCGCTCTGGGCGACATCGTTCATTTCCGACGTGCAGGATTTTTCCTACGACTTCGCGGATATCACCGCAGCCATCCGGGGTTGTCGTCGCTTGATGGCGCACTGGCAGGCACGCTACCCGGAGTCGATCCGTACGGTACGCTACGAACAGCTGAGCTCCGAGCCAGCGACCTGCATGGCCTCGCTCACGGCGTGGCTGGGCTTGTCCGAGCAGGACCTGCTCGGGACGCGCAGCCAGACCACCTCGATCAGCACCGCCAGTCTGTGGCAGGCGCGCCAGCCGATCTACACCCGCTCGGTGGAGCGTTGGCGAAACTACGCGCCCTATGTGCCGGAATTGCTGCGCCTGCCGGCAGACTGAGTGGCCGGCATCGGTCAGTCCGGTTCACCCGCCGATCATCGCGGCGATTCGTGCGATTCGTGCCCGCGCGAAGGAACCTCTCAATCGGCGGGCAGGTCCGAATAGCCCCAATGCCGCAGCATCGGTTCGAGCAGCGGCAGCACCGGCTCGATTTCGCCGCGATAGCGTCCCCAGCGGTTCAGCCCCTTCCGGTTCACCGGCTGGATGACCTGGCTGTAGCTGGGCGTGCCGATAAAGCCCTTGCCGCGCGCATGGCGGTCGAAGGCGGTCATCGGCGACGCGTCCGCCAGGCCAAGGAAGTCGCCGATGCGTTGCACCTGCCTGGACGTATCGGTGACCAACTCTTCGTAGCGCAGCACCATTACGTCGGGCTGGAACACGTCGACGTGATACAGCCAGTTTTGCATCGCCGACACGTAGGCCGTGGCGAGGCGCTCCAGGCTGGAGCACGCCGTGGCCAGCACGCCGCGGAAATTCTGCATGTAGCAACTGAGGATCACATCGCAGGGGTGGCGCAACGCCAGAATGAACTTTGCCTGCGGAAACAGCCGATGAATCAACGGCAACGCCAGCATGTTCAGCGGATTCTTGTCGACCAGGCGGGTATCCCAGCGGCGGGGAATCGTCTCGCACACCATGCGCAGGTAGCGCTGGCGTAAGCCGTCGCAGTCGCGCTGCCCGAATTGCGGAATGTCTTCCGGTACGCGGATGTCGTAGTCGCCGAGGAATTCGGACAGGTTGTTGAAGAACGGGTTCTCGTCCATCGACTGCAGCGCGGGGTGCGCGTCCAGCATCTGCTCGAGCAGGGTCGTCCCCGAGCGCGGAAAGCCGACGATGAAGATCGGCGATTGCATGGCATCGGGAGCAACGGTCTGCGGCCAGCTGCGGTATTCGTCCTGGCTGATCCGTGGCACCGCCGCCGGCAGCACCGGTGCATCCACGGCATAACGGCCCGGCAATACCGCCTTCAGCTCTTCGTCCTGCCTGGCATGTGCGGTGCCCAGCGCCTGCATCGCAAGCTCCGTTTCACCCTGCTTGTCGTAGATTTCGGCGAGCATGAAGTAATGCGCGAAATCGCTTGGGTCCCGTGGCCCCAATGTCTCCAGCACCGATCGAGCAGCGGCCAAATCACCCTTGCGCAGCGCCAGCTTCGCCTGCAGCCGATTCGCCTCGGCGCACATGGGCTCAGTCATCCCGGCGGCTTGCGCGAGCATCGTTGCCAGCAGCGCCTCGGCATCGGCAACCCGGTTGAGCCGCTCATAGGCACCGGCCAGGTAGATCGTCGCCTGCAGATTTTGCGGCGAACGCCGCACCAGATCTTCCAGCAACTCCAGCGCTGCCTGGCCGTCGCCTTTCACCAGTTGCAGGCTCCCCAGCTCCATCTGCAGTTCTGCATCCGTCATCGGCAGCCATGTTCGCCACGGCTTCAGCAGGAGGTCGGTTTCCTCGAAATTGAGGCAGGCGTTGCAAGCGCGGGCCGCGTTGATCCGTATCACCGGCGAGTCCTGGTCTAGCTCGTAGGCCCTCAGCAGCGTCTCGCGCGCGGCGACGAAGTCCTTGCGTCGGAACAACAGCAGGCCCAGGTTGAGCAGGGGACCGGGATTGCGCGGGTCCAGCCGGATCGCGGTCGCATAAGCCTCCTCCGCTTCCTTTTCGGCGCCGGCCTCGCGCAAGGCGGTGGCATAGTTGCCCCAGTGCACGCTGCTCTCAGGGAGCAGCTCGGTCAGATGCGCATAGACGTCCACTGCCTCGCCGATCTTCTGCTGAAACTGCAGACTGATGGCGAGCAGCAGGAGCAGGCTTTCGTCCTGCGGCTGATCAGGCAGCTGTTCGCGGCAAAGTTGCTCCGCCGCGGCGTAGTCGCCAGCCGCGATCGATGCGGTGATAACTTCGATGGATAGTGTTGGCGGCATGGCATCAAAAAGGGCCGCGCGATCGAATCGCGCGGCCCGACAAGGTTACCTCCCCGTGCAGGGATTTGTTCAGAACTTGACCGTTACACGACCCCAGAAATAGCGGCCTACCAGATCGAAGTCGGTCGGATCGGTGTTCGCATTCAAGGTGTTGTTCGCATACAGAATGGGCGGTTGCTTGTCGAACAGGTTGTTGACGCCGAAGTCGACACGCGTATTGAACGGCTCGATGTTATAGCCAAGCGACACGTCGTTGTACACCGTTGCGCCATAGTCCTTGTACAGACCCTGCAGTTCCGGAATCTTCGTCGTGGTCGGATTGCCGTCGGCGTCGAGCAAGACACCATCACCGAACGGATGGACGTCCTGCGAGGGGCTGGGCGAACCCATCCGGAAGCCGTGGATGTAGCGCACCCGCCAAGAGGCGCTCCAGCCACCGAGCTGCCAGTCGAGTGAGCCGTTGGCCCTCCAGCGCGGGAACAGACAATTGCCGGCGGCACCCGGACAGGCCGCTGCCTGCGCGGAGCCGAACGTCATGAAGTGACCAGCATCGTGGTAGACCGTGTTCGCGGGCGTCCCCGGCGCCGTCTGCTGGTCGTAGTTCTTCAGGTAGGTGCCATCAACGCGGATGTTGAATTTGCCGATAGAGAATTCGGGCAGGCGGTAGTTGAACGAAAAATCTACGCCGCTGACGCTGGTGCTGCCCAGATTGCCGGTTGGCTCGACGAAATTAGACGCGGTCTGGCCCTGGTTGGGTCCGCTGGCCACGCGATGGATGAACTGGCAATACACCGACTGGCCCGCTGAACATAGGTCCAGCACGCTCTGCGCGCCGACCACGGTGACGATGTCGTTCAAATACAGGTGCCAGAAGTCTACGCTGGCCGACACGCCGGGCAGCCACAGCGGGCTGTAGACCGCACCAAGATCAAAGGTCTTGCCCTGCTCCGGCTTGATCGGGAAACCCGAGTATTGCGAGCCGCCGGTGATCGTGGTGATCTGCAGTTGCTGCACAACGGCCTGGTTCACGAAGCTCCCGTCCGTTGGTACGTTCACGCAGGCCGGGTTGACCGGGTTGCCGGTATAGCCGGTACAGGGATCCCTCGAAAGCTTCGGCGCGTCGCTGCTGGGCGCGCCGAAAACCTCGAGGATGTTCGGCGCACGGAATACCTCGGCCATCGTGCCGCGCAGCAGCAGGTCCTCGACCGGCCGCCACTCCACGGCAAACTTCTTGTTGTTGGTGTTGCCAAAGGTGCTGAACTTCGAGTAACGATCGCCGATGGTGACGTTCAACGAACGCGCGAACGGCAGGTCCTTCAGGACCGGGACGAACAGCTCCGCATAGGCCTCCTTGACGTTGTAGCCGCCCTGCAGGCTGGCGCTGCACTGGCTGCCCAGCACGCAGGTTCCGGTGCTCGGGTCGATGTTGAGCAACGGATCGACCACGCTATGGCTGTATTCCTTGCGGTAGACAAGGCCGCCGGCCACCTGCATTGTGCCGGCGGGCAGATCGAACAGGCCGCCGTTCACGTCGGCATGGTAGACCTTCTCGATCCGGAGGGTGTTGCTGATCGCCGGCGAACCCGCGGCCTGCAGCGCCGCCACCGAAGCCGGCGAATCCAGCGCAAACGGGTTGAATGGAGTGCAACCGGAAATGGGGGCGCTTGGCGTGCCGCAGGTCACCTGGCCAGTGGCCGGATCCAGGAACGAGGGCCCCATGCCGTCGTTTAACGGCCCAAGGTTGGGCAGGCCGTAGGTAGTGGTGACCAGGCTGGTATGACCGAAGTCAAAACCGGTATCCCACTGCCAGCCCTGATCGAACAGGCTGAAGTCACCCTTGAAGCCCGTGCTCACCTGGTCGATCGTGGTGCCATTGGAGGCCCTGCGGTTGCCAAGCGATTCGAGTCTCGCAGTAAAAGTGGAGTTGTTCGCATCGAATGGGATGCCGAACGGGTTGTAGTAACTGTCCGCCGAAATGGCCGCGCCATAAGGCGTTCCGAACACCGACGGTGCCAACTGGAAGCTGGCCGTCGTCTTGTTGTGATAGGCGTTCAAGTAGACCGAGGCATGCTCGCCCAGCTCGTAGGTCCCCATCAGAAAGGCGTTGGTGCGCTCCTGTGGGGTCAGCACCAGGTTGACGGTCGCATAGTTGTACTTGTCGCTGTTCGCGCCCGAGTTCTGGTAGCAGTGGTAGTCGGTGAGGGCGTTCATGCCGCTCGCCCCGGGATTGCGTGCCAAGTAGCCTGACGTACAGCCGGAATAGGCGGCTGCCACGGGCCCGCTGTCCGGGAGCTGGATATGCCCGTAGGGCGAGGAGGTCGAACCGCCGACGAAGGTGCTGATCGTCGGGGCATAGGTGGACGCAGCGCGCGATACCGAGTTCTTGGAGAACTTGCGTGCGCTGGCGATAATCTGGTCCTGCTTGTTGTACTCGACGCCGGCGAGGATGCTGCCCTTGTCGGACGTCTGGCCAAACGTGAAGGTGTATCCCCGCTGCTCGCCGTCCTGATGATCGGACTCGCCGTAATTCACCGTGAACTGGGCGCCCTGATAATCCTTGCGCAGGATGAAGTTGACCACGCCGCCGATCGCATCGGAGCCGTATACCGCCGAAGCGCCGTCGGTCAGCACCTCGACCCGCTCGATCATGTTGCTCGGGATCGAGTTCACGTCACCGCTGAGGACGCGATGCCCATCGACCAGGATCAGGGTGCGGTTCGGCCCCAAGCCGCGCAGACCGATACTGGAACTGCCGCTGCCGCCGCTGTTGTTGACCTGTGGATTGATCTGGCCACCGGTCATCGCCGGCAACTGCTGCACCAGGTCGCCCAAGGTCAGTTTGCCCGTGGCCTGGATCGCTGCCCGGTCGATGGTCACCACCGGGTTGGACGTTTCCAGGTCCACGCGACGGATGTGCGAACCGGTGACGACAATAGTTTGCAGCGTCTTGGCTTTTTGCTGGTCGGACTGCTGACCGCCCGGTGCGGCGTTCTGCGTTCCCGCATCCTGTGCGAACACCGTCCCCGTGGCACCTGCCGCGATGACGCTCCACGAGAGCGCCAGACGAACGGCCCTGGATAACTTTCTCTCCCCGAACTTCATCGCGACACCCTCCCGTTATTGAATGATCTGGCTGGACTGAGAAACCACTCCCAATCCACGGGCAAACCGATTCTTCACCAACGACGACTGCGCTATGCCACGCTCATGTACTACGCCTTAATTACAATAAGTCAATAAAATTTATACGCAAAAATTTGTATTTCATTCAATCAGGAATTAAGTGTTTAACTTAATATTTACATTTAAAATGCATTATCATCACGGCACCTTTTCCGACGGTTTAATTACAACTGAATTTGCATAGAACATGCCCAAAAATGGAGTGAAATTTGTACTAAATATCTGGTTTACCATCGAACCAAGCCAGGCCTCCACGGCATCACATTTTCATCACGTGTTGTCGACTTCCCCTATACAAAAGCCCGCACGCCATGATTAGCCGGTGAAACATTTGGGCGGGCGGCGGATGGATTCGGAAAAACAGGCACGACCACCCATGCCCGCGATTGCCGGGTCCAGGCTTCGGTAACCAGGAAGTTCAATCCGGGCTGTTATCGTCTTCGAACCGCAGATGCTTCACGCTGCGCCCGTTGCGGCGCACCAGCTTGAGCGCCTCGATGCCGATCCGGATATGCGCCTCGACGAACTGCGAGGTGATGTTGCGGTCGCTGGCTTCGGTCTTCACCCCTTCCGGAATCATCGGCTGGTCGGATACCAGCAGCAGCGCACCGCAGGGGATCCGGTTGGCGAAGCCGGCGGCGAAGATCGTCGCCGTTTCCATGTCGACCGCCATGCAGCGGGTGCGTCGCAGGTAGTCCTTGAAGGTGTCATCGTGTTCCCACACGCGCCGGTTGGTGGTGTACACCGTGCCGGTCCAGTAGTCGTGGCCGAGGTCGCGGATCATGGTGGAAACGGCGCGCTGCAACTGGAACGCCGGCAGCGCCGGCACTTCCGGCGGCAGGTAGTCGTTGCTGGTGCCCTCGCCGCGAATCGCCGCGATCGGCAACACCAGATCGCCCAGCTGGTTCTTTTTCTTGAGCCCGCCGCACTTGCCCAGGAACAGCGCAGCCTTCGGTTCGATCGCGCTGAGCAGGTCCATCACGGTGGCGGCGTTGGGGCTGCCCATGCCGAAATTGATCAGGGTGATGCCGTCGGCGGTGGCGTTCGGCATCGGCCGGTCGCGCCCCTGCACTTCCACGCCGTGCCACTGCGCGAACAGCTCCACGTAATGACCGAAATTGGTCAGGAGAATGTGCTCGCCGAATTGTTCGAGTGCCGTGCCGGTATAGCGCGGCAGCCAGTTGGAGACGATTTCCTGCTTGTTTTTCATGGGAAGTGGTACTCGTACGCGTTACCGGCGACGCCACGCCAGCTGGATGCCATGTCTGTAGTCACCGCATATTAGTGGCTGCTCGCCGCTGACGGGGCGGCCAACGGGCTGCCCAGGCGCTTCGATCCGGGCAACTTCCGCCTGGCGCCACAGCCCCTCTTCGCATGTTATGTTCGATTCGCCATTCCAGACGGGGGAAACGTGATGCGCATGGGCCTGGCCATCGATGCGTCCTGCGATCTTGTCGCAGGAGTTCCTGCGGAAACACAACGTCTCGATCATGCCGATCACCGTGAAGCTGGATAGCGAAACCTTCATGGATGACCGCAGGCCGGAAGAGCTCCAGCGCTTCATCGACCGCCGGCTCGGCAGCCGCAGCCATTCGGCGGAAACCGAGCCGTGCCCGGTGGAGGAGGTGCAGAAGCTGTTCCTCGAAAAGCTCGTGCTGGAGCAGGACTGCGTGTTCTGCCTGACCATCACCTCCACCCGCAGCCCGATCAACGAACACGTGAACCGCGCCAGCTTCGGGATCCTCAAGAACTATCGCCAGGTGCGCGAACAGGCTGCCATCCCCGGCCCGTTCATGATGCGCGTCATCGACACCCGCAATGTCTTCGCCGGAACCGCACCGGCCATTTACGAAGCGGCACGGCTGATCGCCGCCGATGAGCCACCGGCCACGATTCGCGAGCGGCTTGCCTATATCGCCAACCACAGCTACGGCTACATGTTGCCGCGCGACCTGTATTACCTGCGCACCCGCATCAAGAAGCGGGGCGATCGCAGCGTCAGCCTGCTCAGCGCGATGCTCGGTACGGCGCTGGACATCAAGCCGCTGCTGCGCTGCTTCCGCGGCGACACCGGCCCGGTCGGCAAGGTACGCGGCTTCGAGCATGGTGCCGAGGTGCTGTTCGACTATGCCGCGCAACGGGTACGCGCCGGCTTGCTGGTGCCGATGGTGTGCGTCAGCTACGGCGGCGACCTTGCCGTGCTGTCGCACCTGCCCGGCTATATCGAACTGCGGCAGGCCTGCGAGGAATGCGGCGTCGAGTTGATGGAAGCGCCGATGAGCATCACCGGCATGGTCAACGTGGGCGAAGGCGCGGTGACGCTGGGCTTTGCCGCCGAGGAACACGTCGCCGAGTTCTGAAGCCGGCTCAGAACCCGTAGTTGAGGAAACCGCCGTCCACCGCCAGCACCTGGCCGGTGATGTAGCTGGCCGCCGGCAGGCACAGGAAGGCGATCGCGGCGGCCACTTCCTCCGGCTCGCCGATGCGTTTCAGCGGCGTGCGGTCGAGCACCTCGTCCAGGTAATCGGCATCGGCCAGCGCGGGATCGGTGCGCTGGGTGCGGATGTACCACGGCGCCACCGCGTTGACGCGGATGCCGTCCACCGCCCATTCCGCCGCGAGGTTGCGGGTGAGCTGGTGCAGCGCCGCCTTGCTCATGCCGTACGGCGAACCGGTGCGCACATGGGTAATGCCGGAGACCGAACCGACGTTGACGATCGCCGCGTTCGGCGTGCTGCATCAGTTGCGGATGCGCCAGCCGGCACATCTCGAACGCGGAGAACAGGTTCTGCTCGAAGATCGCGCGGTACTCGTCCTCGCGATAATCCAGCGTGGCCCCGGCCTGGTTGCCGCCGGCGTTGTTGATCAGCAGCGACACCGGCGTGCCGAGGTCGGCGATCCAGTCGAACACCGCCAGTCGATCCTCCGCTTCGGTCAGGTCCGCACCGAACGCCAGCACGTCGACCGCCGGGAATTCATCGGCCAGTTCGACCCGCACCTGTTCGAGATAATCCTCGTCGCGCGCCACCAGCAGCAGGTCGGCGCCGAGGCCGGCCAGCTCGCGCGCGGCGGCGTAGCCGATGCCCTTGCTGGCGCCGGTGATCAGGGCGGTGTGGCCGTGCAGTTGCCAGGCGTCGAGGCGGCTGTTCATGGGCGCAGCTTAAGACGTCGTTCCCGCCACGCCTAGCGCGTGCCTTGCCCGCGCCGGGGCATGGCGGGACACTCGGCACTTCATCCACGCGCGAGAACCGCCATGAAGCTGCTGCCGATCCTGCTCTGCGTCCTTGCCCTCGGCGCCTGCTCCAGCAAGCCGCCGGAACCCCAGGCCAAGCCGGCGGTAGCCGACATGCGACACCGTTCGACACGCTGAAGGCGAACGAGCAGCGCGCAAAGGACGTGCAGAAGGTCGTCGACAAGCAGGCCGAGGAACAGCGCAAGCAGATCGAGGCGCAGGAACAATAGCGTAGCTGCTCATCTCAGCGCGGGCTGCACAGGCAGTCCGCGTAGATGTTCGGCGTGCCGGCCTTTGCGTTGCGCAGCAGTTGCAACTCCGGCGCCAGCGCCGGCAACTGGGCGAACCAGCCCGGCAGGCGGACGCCCCACGAACTGCAGCAGGTGCACGCTGGCGTCCTCGCTGATGCCGACCAGCAAGCGCTCGAAGCCGCCCAGCGGCGTCTCCACGTAGCGCACCGGATAGTCCTTGCCCAGCTTGGCCAGGCTGGCCGCAGCGGCGACGGCAGCATCCAGACCACCGAGTTGGTCGACCAGGCCACGATCGAGCGCCTGCTGGCCGGTCCATACGCGGCCCTGCGCGATCGCGTCGATCGCGCTCGTAACTCTTGCCGCGCGCCTTCGCCACGTTGCCGACGAAATCGCGGTAGCCCTTGTCGATGATCGCCTGGATCACCGCGCCGACCTTCGGATCGAGCGGGCGGGTGATGTCGAACGCGCCGGCCATCGGCCCGGTGCCGACGCCGTCGCTGCTGCACGCCGAGCTTGGCCAGCGTGTCCGGCACCGTGTAGTACATGCCGAAGATGCCGATCGAGCCGGTGATGGTGTTCGGCTCGGCGAAGATGCGGTTGGCGTTCATCGAGATCCAGTAGCCGCCGCTGGCCGCCACGTCGCCCATCGACACCACCACCGGGATGCCGGCCGTTGCGGGTCAGTTCGATCTCGCGGCGGATCTGCTCGGCCGCGTACACCTCGCCGCCGGGCGAGTTCACCCGCAGCACCAGCGCCTTGGTCTTGCGGTCCTCGCGCGCGCTGCGGATCAGCGCCGCGGTGGATTCGCCGCCGATCGAACCGGGCGCGCGCTTGCCGCCGGTGATCTCGCCTTCGGCCACCACGATCGCCACGCCCGGACCCGAGCGCGTCGCTGTCGCGCGACACGCTGGCGGCATACCGATCCAGGTCGACCTGGCGAAAACTGTGGCCCTTCCGGTCGGCCGGCACGCCTTCGCGGCGCATCATCGCGATCAGTTCGGCGCGGGTGGCCAGGCCGTCGACCAGGTGCTGGTTCAGCGCCAGCTGGGCGAGGTTGCCCTGGGTGCTGGCGATGTGTTGCGGCAGGTTGTCGATGTCGTCGCGCAGCGCCGCCGGATCGAGCTTGCGCAGCCCGGCCACTTCGTCCAGGTAGCCGTCCCACAGGCCGCCCATCCAGTAACTGTCGGCCTGCTTCGCCTCGGCCGAGGCGTGATCGAGGATGTACGGCTCGGCCGCGCTCTTGAACTCGCCGACGCGGAACAGGTGCACGTCGACGCCGAGCTTGTCCAGCAGGTCCTTGTAGAACAGCCGGTAGTTGGCCAGACCGGTGAGCATCACGCCGCCCTGCGGATCGACCAGCAGGCGGTCGGCGTGCGCGGCCAGGTAGTACTGGCCCTGGTCCAGGTTCACCGCCCACACGATCACCGGCTTGCCCGCCGCGCGGAAGCGGTCCAGCGCCGCGCCGACCTCGCGCAACGCGGCAAAGCCGCCGCCGCTGCAGCTCGTCCGGCAGCAGCAGGATGCGACTGATCCGCTTGTCCTTCGCCGCCGCGTCGATCGCGCCGACCAGGTCGCGCAGCTGCACCTGCTGCGGCTCCTCGCCGGACAGCCCGGCCAGCGCGCGCTGCAGCGGGTCGATGCTGTACTGCTCGACCAGCTGGCCTTGCGGCTTGATCACCAGCACGCTGTCGGCCTGCACCGTACGCGCCATCCGGCCACCGGCCGCACCGGCGACCAGCAGCAACAGCAGCACGAACAACACGCCGAAGAACACCAGGTTGATGATCACCAGCCGGAATCACGTTGATGCACGCGCCCAAGCGCGCACAGGAAGGCCCAGAAACCGTGGCGGCGCAGGCGGTGGCGGTGAGGTCATGCGTGTTGCATCCGGAGTGATGGGACCAAGCGTAGCCGGTCAGGCCGATGCGGTCATCGGCAACGGCGGGCGCCAGCGCTGCTTCCAGGCGCTGCGCCAGAAGCGGGTGAACAGCATCACCGCCGCCACCGACAGGCCGGCGATCAGGCCGATCCACATGCCGCGCGCGCCCATGCCGTGGTGGAACGCCAGCCACCAGCCCACCGGCATGCCGACGACCCAGTACGCGAACAAGGTGATCGCCATCGGCACGCGGGTGTCCTTGAGGCCACGCAGCGCGCCGTTGGCGGCCACCTGGATGCCGTCGGAAAACTGGAAGACGCCGGCCAGCATGATCAGCTGCGCGGCCAGCGCGATCACCTTCGGATCGCGCGTGTACAGCGTGGCGATGAAATGCGGCAGGCCCAGCATCAGGCCGGCCGAAAACAGCTGCGTCACCAGCGTGAGGCCGATCCCGCAGAAGCCGGCGTAGCGCACGCCCTGCTCGTCGCCGCGGCCCACCGCGTTGCCCACGCGCACGGTGATCGCCATCGCCAGCCCGAGCGGGATCATGAAGAACAACGAGGCGATGTTGATCGCGACCTGGTGGCTGGCGATCACCGTCTCGCCGAGCGTGGCGATGATCAGCGCGGTGGCCACGAACAGGCCGGCCTCCGCCAGCAGGGTCACCGCCATCGGCAGGCCGATGTGCAGCAGCTGGCCGATCCGGCGCAGGTCCGGCCACTCGAAACGGTCGAACAGGCCCAGCCCGCGATAATTGCGCCGGAAGATCACATAGATGCCGAACGCCAGCATCTCCAGCCACAGCACGATCGCGGTGGCCACGCCGCAACCGTGCGCGCCCTGCGGCGGGATGCCCAGCTTGCCGAACATCAGCACGTAACCCAGCGGCACCAGCAGCACCAGCCCGCCGAGGCTGAAGTACATCGACGGCCGGGTCAGCGACAACCCTTCGGACAGCCCGCGCAGCGCGAAGTAGCAGGTCAGCGCCGGCGCGCCCCAGCTGATCGCCAGCAGGAAGCGCTGCACGTCGTGGCGCAGGCTCGGCGTCACCCCGATCAAGTCGATCAGCGGCGCCGCATGGCGCACCGCGAACCACAGCAGCACGCCCATGCCCAGCGCCAGCCACAACGCCTGGCGGAACACCGCGCCGACCTCGGGCCGGCGCCCGGCGCCATCGAGCTGCGCCACCGACGGCGGCACCGCCATCATCATGCCGATGCCGCTGACGATCGCCAGCGACCAGATGCTCGCGCCCACCGCCACCGCGCCAAGCACGTGCGCGCTGACGTGCCCGGCCAGCACCGCGTCGATCACGTTGCTGCCGATCGCCGCCAGCTGCGCGGCAATCAGCGGCAGCGCCAGGCGTACCGTGGCGCGCACCTCGTGCAGCAGGCGGGCACGTTCGGGACGGAAAGATTTCATGGGCACAGCAGACTCCAGGGCCGGCCATTCTACCTGAGCCACAAGTCACGACCGTTCTGCCGTGCGCCATGTGCGAAGATCCGCGGCTGCACCGACGGGAACCGCGATGAAGCAGCTGACCAGCCTTGAAGGCCTGCATTGCGCCAATTGCGGCGCCTCCATGCAAGGCGAGTTCTGCCACGAATGCGGGCAATCGATCCACAGCGTGCTGAGGCCGATGCATCACATGGTCGAGGAAACCGTCGAGACGGTGCTGCACATCGACGGTCGCATCGTGCACACGCTGCCGCCGCTGCTGCTGAAGCCCGGCTTCCTCACCCTGGAATACTTCGCTGGCCGGCGGGTGCGCTACATCGCGCCGTTCCGGCTGATGTTCGTGCTGTGCCTGCTGTCGTTCTTCGTCTGTCATCTGCGCGTCGAGAACAGCCACATCGAGCTCGGCCCCAACACTCAGCTCGACGCTACGGACAACCCGTTCAATGCGGCCACCACCCCGGCCGGGGTGGAACTGGCCCTGCAGCAGCAGTTGGCCGACCTGCAGGTGGCGCGTGCGGCGATGGGCCCCATGAGCAGCCTCGCCGCACCCGATCTGGCCAAGGCCGAAAACGCCATGCGCCAGCAGGCCGCGCAACGACTCCAGGCACTGGGAGCAGCACCGGCGACCAGCGTATCGGCGAATGCACCGGCCGGCACGCCAGCCGCCGCGCCCACCGCGCCCGGCGTGCACACGCAGGAGATCCACACGAAGATCAGCAACGACTGGCTGACCCGCCCCTCGCGGATCGGGATCGCGTGGTTGCCCGGATTCGTCAACCACCGGCTCTCGGTGGGCGTCGACCATCTCAAGGCCAACATCCGCGCAATCAAATCCCCGGGTGCAAGTCGCCAGGAAGCGTTCGACCGGATGCTGACCAACTTCTTCGGCGTGCTGCCGCCGACCATGTTCGTGATGATTCCGCTGTTCGCCCTGCTGCTCAAACTGTTCTACATATTCCGCCGGCGGCTGTACATGGAACACCTGATCGTGGCGCTGCACAGCCACGCCTACCTGTTCCTCAGCCTGTTGCTGGGCGTGTCGCTCGGCGCCCTCTCCAGCTGGCTGGCGCCGCACGCGGCGTGGGCCGCCTATCCGCTGCACTGGCTGGAATGGGGGTTGGCGCTGTGGGTCCCGGTCTATCTGTTGATCATGCAGAAGCGGATCTACCGCCAAGGCTGGCCGATGACCCTGCTGAAATTCTGGTTTGTCGGCTGGAGTTATCTCTGGCTGCTGACGTTCGCGTTGGTGGTCGCAGCGGCCTTGGGCATGGCCCACTGAGGCCGCTTCCCGGCGCCTTGCGCGGCGGGTTTTGCACAGCGTCACGAGGCTGTCAAGGCAGGCGCCGGGACTTTGTCAATTGTGTGAACCCCGTCCCGGTCGCAATTTGCAACATCGATGAAATAAAAAGATTTTTTTGCCTGGCCAAAACTTCGTCAGAGTGGGCGGAAGGGCGCCACGACGCCCTTTGAGGCGCCCCCTCCCCGCTGCATCCACAGACTTATCCACAGGTGTTGTGGATAAGCGCAAAAACCTCTCGCGGATAGTCACTTACCCCTGACTCCTCGATAGCCGGGCAGCAAGTTCACGCAACTCTGGTAAGCCGCTTTGTCTGACTTGGCAAGCCCTTCATGCGTGGGGCCCGGCGACCGCGCCAGTTACACTGGCCTGCCCACGAGGTAGCCCATGCCCGCCGTTCTCCGCGTCGCCCTGCCGGTGCCCCTGCCCACCCTGTTCGACTACCTGCCGCCTGCGACCGGCGAGGCCGGCGTGGGCAGCCGGGTGCTGGTGCCGTTCGGGCGCGGCCGGCTGGTCGGCGTGGTGGTGGCGATCGAGGCCGAGGCCGCCGTCGACGACCGCCGGCTGAAGCAGGTGCTGCGTCTGCTCGACGACGCGGCGCTGCTCGACCCCGAACTGATGCAGACCCTGGCCTGGGCCGCCGACTACTGGCTCGGCGCGCCGGGCGAGGCGTACGCGAACGCGCTGCCGCTGGCCCTGCGCGAGGCGAAACCGCTGCCGGCGATCGGCGACGAGTACTGGTCGCTCACCGTCGGCCGGCCGCAGCGCCCACGACGCCGGCAGCCGGCGCGGCGGCAGCAAGGCCTTGCTGGCCCTGCTGGCGGGCGGCGCCTTGAGCGCGCAGGAACTGAGCGAGCGCCAGCCCGGCTGGCGCGACGCGGCGCGCCGACTGGCTGCCGCCGGCCTGCTCGAGCGCAGCGAACGGCCGCCGCTCAACCGCCAGCTGCCACCCTCGGCAGCACCGCAACTCAGCGACGAACAACAGCAGGCGGTGGCCACCGTCGGCGCCAGCCTCGGCCAGTATCAGCCGTTCCTGCTCGACGGCGTCACCGGCAGCGGCAAGACCGAGGTCTATCTGGCGCTGATCGAGCAGGTGCTGGCGCAAGGCAAGCAGGCGCTGCTGCTGGTGCCGGAGATCGGCCTTGCGCCGCAGACCGTGCGGCGCCTGCGCGAGCGGCTCGGGGTGATCGTCGAGGTGCTGCACTCGAACCTGTCCGAAGGCGACCGCGCGCGCGCCTGGCTGCGCGCCCGCGCCGGCAGCGCGCGGGTGATCCTGGGCACCCGTTCGGCGATGTTCACGCCGCTGCCGCAAGCCGGCCTGATCATCGTCGACGAGGAACACGACAGCGCCTACAAGCAGCAGGAGGGCTTCCGCTACCACGCCCGCGATCTGGCCCTGGTGCGCGCCCGCGCGCTCGGCGTGCCGGTGCTGCTGGGCTCGGGCACGCCCTCGCTGGAATCGCTGGCGAACGCCGACGCCGGCCGCTATCGCACCCTGCACCTGCGCGCCCGACCCGGCGCGATCCGGCCGCCGCAGGTGCAGATCATCGACATGCGCGCGCAGCGGCTGGAGCACGGCATGTCGCCGGCGCTGCTCGGCGCCGTGGCGGACACGGTGGCGCGCGGCGAGCAGGCGCTGGTGTTCCGCAACCGCCGCGGCTACGCGCCGGTGCTGCTGTGCCACGCCTGCGGCTGGCACGCCGACTGCCCGCGCTGCGACCGCCCGCTGACCCTGCATGCCGGCCGACGCCAGTTGATCTGCCATCACTGCGACTACCGCCAGCGCATGCCGCTGGTCTGCCCGACCTGCGGCGCCGGCGACCTGAAGCCGCAGGGCCAGGGCACCGAGCGGCTGGAGGAAGCGCTGGTCGCGCAGTTCCCGCAGGTGCCGGTGCTGCGCGTGGATCGCGAGACCACCCGCCGCCGCGACGCGTTCGAGCAACTGCTGGCCACGCTCAAGGACGACCAGCCGGCGATCCTGGTCGGCACCCAGATGCTGGCCAAGGGCCACGACCTGCCCAACCTCACCCTGGTCGCCATCGTGGGCGTGGACGAGGGCCTGCACAGCGTGGATTTCCGCGCCGAGCGAACGGCTGGCGCAACTGGTGGTGCAGGTCGCCGGCCGCGCCGGCCGCGCGCGCAAGCCCGGCCGCGTGGTGCTGCAGACGCACCAGCCGGAACACCCGCTGCTGCGCAGCCTGCTGGCCCACGGCTATGCCGCTGCCGCGCGCGAACTGCTGGCCGAGCGCCGCCTGATCCAGTTGCCGCCGTACAGCCATCAGGTGCTGCTGCGCGCCGAGGCGCCGCAGCGCGAACAGGTCGATGCGTTCCTCGCCGCCGCGAGCGCCGCGTTGCCGCGCGACGATCAACTGCAGATCGCCGGGCCGATGCCCGCGCCGATGCCGCTGCGCGCCGGCCGCCATCGCGGCCAGTTGCTGCTGGAGGCGACCAGCCGGCAGCACGCTGCACGGCATGCTGCGTCCGTGGCAGCTGGCGCTGGCCGCGCTGCCGGCGGCGCGCAAGGTGCGCTGGTCGCTGGATGTCGATCCGATCGACCTGTACTGAGCGGCGCTGCGACGCGTCAGCCGGCGTCGGGTTTCGCGCGACCGGGCTTCACCAGCCAGCTCACCGCCAGCACGCCCAGCTCGTAGAGCAGGCACATCGGCATCGCCAGCATGATCATCGAGGTGATGTCCGGCGGGGTGATGAAGGCGGCGATCGCGAACGCGCCGACGATGGCGTAGCGCCGGCCGCTGCGCAGCTTGTCCACGTCGACGATGCCCATCGCGGCGAGCACCACCACCGCCACCGGCACCTCGAAGCACAGCCCGAACGCGAAGAACATCAGCATCACGAAATCGAGGTAGTGGGTGATGTCGGTCATCATCTCCACGCCCTGCGGCGTCACCGCGGTGAGGAAGCGGAACGCCGCCGGCAGCACCAGGAAATAGGCGAACGCGCAGCCGATGTAGAACAGCACCAGCGCCGCGGCGAGCAGCGGCCGGGCCAGGCGCTTCTCGTGCTTGTACAGGCCCGGGCTGACGAAGGCCCACAGCTGGTACAGGATCACCGGCATGCTGATGAACAGCGACGCGTAGAACGCCAGTTTCAGCGGCGTGACGAACGGGCTGGCGACCTCGGTGGCGATCAGGTGCGCGCCCTGCGGGCAGCCGCGCCACCAGCGGCGCGGCCAGTTCCGTGTACAGGCGGTTGGCGAACGGCACCAGCGCCAGCAGCACCACCAGCACGGTGGCGCAGGCCTTGAGCAGCCGCGTGCGCAGTTCCAGCAGGTGCGAGAACAAGCCCTGCTGCAGGTCGATGTCCGGGTTCAGGCGTGGCCATGCGGCGACTCCCGCGGTGTCGGCGCCGGACGCGAACAGGTCGCCGGTGGCGTTGTCCGGCTCGCGTCGCGGCTCGACGGCTGCGACGGCTCGAGCCGTTGCTGCAGCGCGCCGTCACCGGCGCTCGTCATCCAGCGCACGGCCTGCACGGTCGCGCACCTGCGCACGGCGTGCTGTCAAGCTCCGCCTGCGCCGCCTCTGCGCGCGCCGCCGCCTCGCGCGCGGTGCGCTTGATTTCCTCGATCTGCAGTTCGCGCTCCACTTCGGCGCGCACGTTGTCCCAGCCGCTGCGCACGCGGCGCAACAGGGCGCCGGCGGTGCGCGCGGCGCCCGGCAGTTTCTCCGGGCCGAGCACGATCAACGCGATGAGCGCGAGCAGCACCAGCTTGCCGAAGCTGATCTCGATCATCGCCGCCGCCCGCCCGTCGCCGCGGCTTACTTCGGGTCGCTGGAGTCGCGCTGACTCTGCGTCGCCTTGTCAGCGGGACTGGCCGGCGGATCGGCACGCAGGCGCTCGGCCTCTTCCTTGCGCTTGGCCTCTGTCCTCGTCGCCACTGAGGCCCTTCTTGAAGTCCCGCATGGCGTTGCCGAGATCCGAGCCGATATTGCGCAGCTTGCCGGTGCCGAAGACCACCACCACCACCACCAGCAGGATGACCAGATGCCAGATGCTCATGTCATGACCTCGAAAACGGAGGGAACCGGAAACCCGTCGCGCAGCGCGCGCCGGCCTTTCCGTATCAGCGTGAAGTGTACTCCTCGAGCCGGTCGCGAAAGTCGACCACGGGCGCCGGCACGTTGCTCACGCCACCTTCGAAAATGCGCCGTGGCGTGATGCCGGCGCCGTAGACGGCTGCATTCGCATCGTAGTCGATGCGCAGCGCCGAACCATCCAGCGCCACCCCGGCGAACAGGCCGCGGGTGCGCGAGTACGAGTAGATCTCGGCTTTCATCTGCGCATCGGTGGCGGCACTGGCGGTACGCCCGACCGGACCGGCCGCGGCCGACGCGTCGGCGCCGAGGGTGAATTTGCCGTTGACGATCGAATCCACGCCGCGCTGGGTGCGGAACACCAGGATCACGTCGGTCGAGGACACGCCGGCCTGGAAGCCCACGCTGCCGCCGGTCATGGTGATGAAGCTGGGGTTGGACCAGGTGCCATCCGGGCTCTTCACCGAGATCAGGCCCTCGCCGCGACGGCCGCCGAAGATGAAGCCGGCCTTGATCATGTCCGGGATCACCGCGATCGCCCTGGCGTTGCGCAGCAGATCCTGCGGGATCGCCTTGTCCGGCGCCTGCATGATGTCGTTCATCACGCGCACGGCGTTGGTGGCGCGCACCAGCGGCGGATCCTCGGCGTGTGCGGCCATCGCCGGCAACAGCAGGGCCAGGCCGATCAGCAGCAGGCGTTGCAGGGATGTCTTCAACATGGGCAGCTCCACACGGGTTCGGGGATAGGACGCGACGTAGTATGCCGGGCATGTGGCAGACTCCACGGCTGATATGGCCACGACAGTCACGATGCCACGCAGCAACAACTATACCGGCGTTGCCGGCCATTCCGACGCGCCGACCGTTCAGCCCGTTCAGGCAGCCGTGCTGCTGGTCAACCTGGGTACGCCGACCGCGCCCACCGCCGCCGCCGTGCGCCCGTACCTGGCCGAATTCCTGGGCGACCAGCGGGTGATCGACTACCCGCGCTGGCTGTGGTGGCTGATCCTGCACGGCGTGATCCTGCGCGTGCGGCCGAAGCGCTCGGCGCATGCCTATGCGCGGATCTGGAACGAACGCGGCTCGCCGCTGCGCTTCGGCAGCGAGGCACTGGCGGCCGGTCTGCAGGCCGAACTCGACCGGCAGCAGCCCGGCACGCTGCGGGTGGCGCTGGCGATGCGCTACGGCGAGCCGTCGGTCGCGCAGACGATCGGCCGCTTGCAGCGCGAAGGCGTGCGCCGGCTGCTGGTGCTGCCGCTGTATCCGCAGTATTCGGCCACCTCCACCGGCTCGGTGATCGACGCGGTCGCCGACACGCTTCAAGCCACTGCGCTGGCCGCCGGAGCTGCGCATCGTCAACGACTACCACGACGATCCCGGCCACATCGAGGCGCTGGCGGCCAGCATCGAGCACTGGTGGGCGGCCAACGGCCGCGGCGACAAACTGCTGCTGTCGTTCCACGGCATTCCCGAGCGCTACGTGCGGCTGGGCGATCCCTATCCCGACCAATGCCAGGCCACCGCGCGACTGCTGCGCGAGCGGCTGCAGCTGAGTGAGGAGCGAACTGCTCGTCAGCTTCCAGTCGCGGGTGGGCCGCGAGCGCTGGCTGCACCCGTACACCGACGCCACCGTGCGCCAGCTGGCGGCCGATGGCGTGCGCAAACTCGACGTCGCCTGCCCCGGCTTCGCGGTGGACTGCCTGGAGACGCTGGAGGAGATCGCGATGCAGAACCGCGACTTCTTCATCGCCGCCGGTGGCGAAACGCTGCGCTACATCCCCGCGCTGAACGACAGCGCCGAACAGGTGGACAGCCTCGCCGCGCTGGTGCTGCCGGCACCTGGGCGGCTGGCCGGAAGCGGCACCGCGTGATGGCGACCGCGTCGAGCAACGCATCGCGCTGCCGCATCTGGAACTGGCGCGCGCAGGTCTGGGGCGACGACACGCTGCCGCCGCTGCTGGCGCTGCATGGCTGGCTCGACAACGCCGGCAGTTTCGCCGCGCTGGCGCCGCTGCTGGCCACCCGCTACCGGGTGATCGCGCTGGACCTGCCCGGTCACGGCCACTCCGATCATCTGGCCGCCGGCGCCAGCTATCACTATCTCGACTACGTGCAGCGTCGGTGCTGGCCGCGGCCGACGCGCTGCGGCTGGATCGCTACCACCTGCTCGGCCACTCGCTGGGCGCCGGCATCGCCGCGCTGGTCGCCGCCGCCGCGCCCGGACGGATCGAGCGCCTGCTGCTGATCGAAGGCCTCGGCCCGCTCGGCGACGACGGCTCGCATACGCTGCAGCGCTTCCGCGACGCGCTGGCACCGCGTGGCGACAACGGCAAGCCGCTGCGCGTATTCCGCGATGTCGCCCAGGCGGTCGCCGCACGCAGCATGGCCAGCGGCCTGCCCGCCGAGCTGGCGCGGCCGATCGTCGAACGCGGCCTGGTCGAAACCGATGGCGGCTGGCGCTGGCGCAGCGACCCGCGGCTGACCCGCCCCAGCGCCGTGCGCCTGGCCGAAACGCAGGTGCACGCGCTGCTGCGCGGCATCGCCGCGCCCACCGCCCTGCTGCTGGCGCAACCGGCCACCTCCTACCTGCCCAGCGCGCCGATGCAGGCGCGCGCCGACTGCGTGGCCAACATCACCGTCAGCCATCTCGATGGCGGCCACCACCTGCACCTGGAACATCCGGCCGACGTCACCGCGTGGGTCGACGCGGCGACGTGACGCGTGCGCCTCAGGGTTTCTTCAAGCCCAACACGTCCAGCCCCTGCTCGAAGCGGATGTCGACCGGGATGTGCGCCTGGTCGAGTCGCTTGAGGTCGCCGGCCAGTTCGGCGTCGACCGCGCCCATCTGGTCGGTGAGCTGTTTCGCCGCTTCGTAGTCGCCGTCGCCCTGGATGGTCAGCAGCTTGGCCGACAGCGCGTTCATCGCCGCGGTCATCTTGTCGAAGTCGACGCGGTAGCGGCCGCTGTTTTCGTCGCGGCTGAACGCGCCCTGCTGCTTGAAGAAGTTGAAGCGCACCATGTTCGCCTTGGCGTGCGCGTCGCTGGCGCCGAAGCGCACCGAGCGCAGGATGCCGGCGAGGAAGGTGACGTAGTTGTCCATCAGCTTCGACTTGTCCAGCTCGCCTTTCTCGGCCAGCTTGCTGACCATGTACAGGCCGAGGATGTCGGCCTTGCCTTCCTCGAAGCTGGACGCCTGATCCTTCAGCGCCTTGCGCACGGTGCCCTTGCCGTCCAGCCCGCTCTTGCCAAGAACGTTCTTGATGCCCAGCCCGTGCGCCACTTCGTGGAACATGGTGTTCTGGAAGAACGCGTCGAAGCTGAGGTTGCCCTGCTGGTCCTCGGCGATCAGCTCCTTCGCGATCGGCAGCATGATCTGGTCGAACTTCGCCTGCATCACGTTTTCCAGCTGCAGCCGGCGCGTGCCCTTCTTCAGCTGCACCTGTTCGTCGTTGGGCAGGTTGATCGCGATGGTCTTGGCGCCGACGTTGGCGTCGCCGCCGTAGTAGATCGCGAAGTAGGCGTTGAGGTCGGCATCGGAGCCGGGCTTTTCCGCCTTGTACCTGTCGGGCACCGGCAGGCCGCGCTGCAGTTCGGGCAGGTACTGGGCGAAGCGCGCCAGCTTCTTGCTCCAGGCCTGGTCCTTGATCAGCACGTACGATTCGTAGCTGGCCTTGTAGCCGTACAGCTGGTCCTCGTAGGTTTCGATCGGGCCGATCACGATGTCGACCGGGTTGTTCTTCATGTCCATCCAGGCGAAGTCGCTGGCCTGGTAGTCGTCGCTGAGCAAGCGCATCGGCGCGCATCGTGAGGTACTTGCGGAAGTCGGGTCCTTCGCCAGCTTCGCGGCCTGACGCAGCAGGCCGGCGGTCTTCTCGAGCTCGGGCTTGTACGCCTCGTGGTAGGGCACGCTGATCAGCTGGCCCTGCGCGTCGCGGCGCAGCAGGGTGTACAGCGCGGTCTTGTCCTTCAGCGGCGACTGCTCGAACTCGTCCTTGGTCATGTCGGCCGGATAGAACTGCGCGCCGGCCGGGCGCGCGCCGATGCCGTCGACGAATGGCTGGTCGTTGGCGAGCCGGTCCCACGGGCCGTAGTTGATCTCGGCGAATTCGCGCGCGGCCGGGTCGCCGATCTTCTGCAGCAAGGCGTCCTTGTCGCCCCACGCCTGCTGCCAGTACAGCGCGTTCATGCTGTCGGCCGCCTCGACCAGCAGCGCGATCATCTTCTTCTGCCGCGCATCGAACTTCGACAGGTCCGCGGTGAGCTTCACGGTGGCGTAGTCGGCCAGATGCCGCTTTACCGCCGCGCTGGTTGCGCCATCGGCGGCCGCTGCGCTGGCAGCCACGGCGGGAGCGCTGACCGTCGGCGCCGGCGCCAGCTCCTCCTTCGATACCGGCGCTGGCGCGGCGGTGTCCTGGCCGGATGAACAGGCGGCCAGCGCCAGCAGCAGGCACACGGGGAGCAGACGTCGATACATGGCGATTCCTTGACGAGGGGATGGCCCATGGTATCGCGTGACGGCGGCATGCCGCGCGGTGAAACGTGCGCACTGCTCGCGATAGTGCTGCCCGGGCCGGCCAGTCGCGCGGCACCTGACCATGCGCACATGCCGCGCAGCCGCGGTTCGGCTATCGTGCCCTTCCCATCGCCCCGCCATGCCCATGGACCCGTCACCGACTCCCGCTGCACCACGCCATCGCGCCGCGCTGGCCTTCATCTACGTCACCGTGCTGCTGGACATGCTGGCGTTCGGCATCATCATTCCGGTGCTGCCGCATCTGGTCGAACAGCTGGCCGGCGGCGGCATTGCAAACGCGGCATGGTGGGTGGGCATTTTCAGCACCGTGTTCGCGCTGGTGCAGTTCGTGTTCTCGCCGGTGCTGGGCGCGCTGTCGGATCGTTTCGGCCGGCGGCCGGTGATCCTGATCTCCAACCTCGGCCTCGGCGGTGGATTTCGTGATGCTGGCGCTGGCGCCGACGCTGTGGCTGCTGTTTGCCGCGCGCGTCCTGCTGGGCATGACCGCCGCCAGTTTCAGCACCGCCAACGCCTATATCGCCGACATCACGCCCAGGGAAAAACGCGCGGCGGCGTTCGGCCTGCTGGGCAGCGCCTTCGGCGTGGGTTTCATCATCGGCCCCGGTCTCGGCGGATTCCTCGGCGGCATCCACCTGCGCCTGCCGTTCTGGGTCGCCGCCGCGCTGGCGCTTGTGCAATTTCCTGTACGGCTACTTCGTGCTGCCCGAGTCGCTGCGCAAGGAACACCGCACGAAACGCTTCGAACTGCACAGTGCGCATCCGTTCGGTTCACTGAAACTGCTGCGCCGCACCCGCAAGTGCTTCAATTGGCGATCGTGATGTTCCTGGTCTATCTCGCCCACTACGTGCTGCAGACGGTATTCGTGCTGTACGCGGATTACCGCTACGGCTGGGGACCGCAGGCGGTCGGCTACGTGCTGATGCTGGTCGGCGCCTGCGACGGCTTCGTGCAGGCCGCGCTCACCGGCCGGCTGACGCCGCGTTTCGGCGAGCGCCGCGTGCTGCTGGCCGGCATGCTGTTCGGCGTCGGCGCCTTCCTGGTGATGGGCGTGGCCGGCACCGGCTGGGTATTCTTGCTCGGTATGCCGCTGCTGGCCTTGTGGGGGCTGGCCGGACCACCGCTGCAATCGATCATGACGCAGCAGGTCGAGCCGTCCGAACAGGGCCGCCTGCAAGGCGCCATCACCAGCCTGGGCAGCTTCGCCGGGATCTTCGGGCCGTATCTGTTCGCGCAGGTTTTTGCGCTCTCGATCGCCCCGGCTTCGTCCATTCACCTGCCGGGTGTAGCCTTCGTGCTCGCCGCGATCCTGATGCTGGCCGGCGCGCTGATTGCCGCGCGGGCCACCCGGCGCACACCCGGCGGCGGCAAGCCGAACATCGAGGCGGCCATCCCGATGGCATGCCCCGACGACCTGCCGCCGATCACCAACGCCCACCCATCCGTCTACCCTCATCCACCACAGGAAGATCACCCATGACCATTTCGATGTACCAGGTCGCCGTTCCCGTTTTCGTCCGCGCACTCGGCAATCTCGCCCACGTGCTGAAGAAGGGCGAGGCACATGCAAAGTCGAAGAACGTCAGCGACGAAGTGCTGCTGCAGACCCGGCTGATCCCCGACATGCTGCCGCTGATCAAGCAGATCCAGATTGCCTGCGACATGGCCACCCGCTGCACCGCCCGTCTCGCCGGCGTGGAACCGCAAGAGCTTCGAGGACAACGAGACCACGCTGGAGCAGGCCTACAGCCGTATCGAGCGCTCGATCGAGTACATCAAGAGCTTCAAGCCGGAACAGATCGACGGCAGCGAGACCCGCGCGATCCACCTGAAGATGCGCAACGGCGAGATGAACTTCGAAGGCCAGGCCTACCTGCTGCACTTCACCCTGCCGAACCTGTTCTTCCACTGCACCACCGCCTACGACATCCTGCGCGAGGCCGGCACCGACATCGGCAAGTCCGACTTCATCGGCAACGCCTGAAAAACCCGGCACGGCGGCGGCCCGCGAAGGGCCGTCGCCACCAAACGGCGGAAGTGTGATGCAAGCCACGTTTCTCCCTTGGTCCGTGGCCTGCCTCCTGCTTGCAGGGAGATGACCCTCCCCAGTCTCTCCCTCTCCCGAGCAAAACATCATGGAACAGATCAAATGCATCATCGTCGGTGGCCCGCAACATGGCCTGGTTCTCCGACGCCCATGGGACCGGCGCCGCCCAGCCCAGCTACGCGTGACCGCCGTCGACGGCGAGTCGTGCGTTGCCGCCCTCCGACGGCACGACCGGGGCATGGGCACGCGCTATCTCCTGCTGCATCCACGTGCCACGGGCGAACAGATCCTGACCATGCTGGCGGCCTGAACTGACCTAACGGGTCACTTTGAAGGTCTACCGCACGAACCAGGGCCCTCCGCCGAGGCGGGACACGGTGTCGCAGACCGTGCCGCGCTTGTCGGGTGCGCGCCATCGCATCGACAATAGCCGACCGGGCCATCGCCCACCCTAGTCGACCGACCGCTCCGGGCCCCCATGCTGCGACTAACCGATCTCAAGCTGCCGCTCGATCACGACGAGGCCGCGCTCACTGCCGCGATCCTCAAGCGGCTGGACATCGACGCCGCCGCGCTGACCGGCTACACCATCGCCCGGCGCGGGCACGACGCGCGCAAGCGCGGTGCGATCGCGCTGATCTACGCGCTGGACATCGACACTCCGCGCGAAGCCGAACTGCTGCAGCGCTTCGCCGACGACCCGCACGTGCGGCCCACGCCGGACACGAACTACCACTTCGTGACCCAGGCGCCACCGCGGCTGGAGCACCGCCCGCTGGTGATCGGCTTCGGCCCGTGCGGCCTGTTCGCCGGACTGATCCTGGCGCAGATGGGCTTGCGCCCGATCATCCTCGACCGCGGCAAGGAAGTGCGCGAGCGCACGAAGGACACCTGGGACCTGTGGCGCAAGCGCAACCTGCATCCGGAGTCGAACGTGCAGTTCGGCGAAGGCGGCGCCGGCACGTTTTCCGACGGCAAGCTGTACAGCCAGATCCGCGACCCGCAACACCACGGCCGCAAGGTACTCATCGAGTTCGTCAAGGCCGGCGCACCGGAGGAAATCCTCTACGTCAGCAAGCCGCATATCGGCACGTTCCGGCTGGTGACGATGGTGGAGAACATGCGCGCCACGATCGAGTCGCTGGGCGGCGAGATCCGCTTCAGCCAGCGCGTCGACGACCTGTTGCTGGAACCGTGCGCGGATGGCCAGCAGCAGATCCGCGGCGTCACCCTGGCCAGCGGCGAACAGCTGCGTGCCGATCACGTGGTGCTGGCGCTCGGCCACAGCGCGCGCGACACCTTCGAGATGCTGCACGCGCGCGGCGTCTACCTGGAAGCCAAACCGTTCTCGATCGGCTTCCGCATCGAGCATCCGCAGTCGGTGATCGACCGCGCCCGCTTCGGCCCGCAGGCCGGCCACCCGATCCTCGGCGCCGCCGACTACAAGCTGGTGCATCACTGCAAGGGCAGCCACAGCGGCAACGGCCGTTCGGTGTACAGCTTCTGCATGTGTCCCGGCGGCACCGTGGTCGCCGCCGCCAGCGAGCCGGGCCGCGTGGTCACCAACGGCATGAGCCAGTACTCGCGCAACGAGCGCAACGCGAACGCGGCGGTGGTGGTCGGCATCGACCCGTCCGACTTCGTGCCCTACGACTCAACCTCTGATGCAAGCGGCGGCAGCCCGCTCGCCGGCATCGCCTTGCAGCGCGCACTGGAAAGCCACGCCTATGTGCTCGGCGGCGAAAACTACAGCGCCCCGGCGCAACTGGTCGGCGATTTCCTGGCCGGCCACGCCTCGCGCGAATTCGGCGACGTGCAGCCTTCCTACAAGCCCGGTGTCACGCTGGGCAGCCTCGACAGCACCCTGCCCGACTACGCGATCGCCGCGATCCGCGAGGCGCTGCCCGCGTTCGAACGGCAGATCCGCGGCTACGCGATGCACGACGCGATCCTCACCGGCGTCGAAACCCGCACTTCCTCGCCGGTGCGCATCAAGCGCGACGACAGCCTGCAAAGCCTCAACACCCGCGGCCTGTACCCCGCCGGCGAAGGCGCCGGTTACGCCGGCGGCATTCTTTCCGCCGCGGTGGACGGCATCAAGGTGGCCGAAGCGGTGGCGCGGGATATCGTGGCACGTTGCCCATGATCGCATTTCAACTCAAAGGTTGAAATATCTTATTTAAACCTGTAGATTGAATTTCAACACATCAACTCAAAGGTTGAATCATGCGCCCGACGCCGATTCTCCTCCCCACCCAGCTGGGCGACATCCTCCGCAGCGCACGCCTGGGTCGCGGCCTCACCCAGACCGATGTTGCCCGGCAGCTTGGCATCAGCACACAGGCCGTCTCCAAACTGGAGAACAACGCCGCACGGGTTTCCTTCGACCGCATTCATCGACTATGCCAGGTGCTGGGGCTCGAACTGCTCCTGCAGGAAAAGCCCACGATGAATCTGCGCGAGGCGGGCGCGCCGGAATGGTAGCCACGCTGCGCTCGCTGGCCCTGGACATATGGATGAACGGCCTGTACGTCGGTAGGTGGGAGCGCCCCAAGGGGGGCGCCGATCGGCTGACCTACGACACCGGCTGGATCCAGTCCGGAACAGGGCGCCCGTTGTCGCTGTCGTTGCCATTCGGGCACGCCCGCGGTCGCGGCGATGGCATGCAGACCTTGCGCGGTGACAAGGTCGCCGCGTATTTCGAGAACCTGATTCCGGACAATGAGCGCATCCTGCAGCGATTGCGCGATCGGTACGGCGCGCGTTCCACCGCACCTTTCGACCTGCTCGCAGCGATCGGCCGCGATTGCGTCGGCGCCATCCAACTGCTGCCTGCGGGCTCGGACCTGGGCGACATTCGTCGCGTCGAGGCCACGTCGCTCAACGAAGCTGGCGTGGCAAACGTATTGCGCAACACCACCCTGCCCCGCCACCCGGGTGAAGCACCCGACGATGACGCGTTTCGCCTGTCCATCGCCGGTGCGCAGGAAAAGACCGCGCTGCTGCGGCACCGCGGGCGCTGGTGCATCCCGCATGGCGCCACGCCATCCACCCACATCTTCAAATTGCCGCTGGGGCTGGTGGGCAACGTGCAGGCCGACATGCGCATGTCGGTCGAACTGGAATGGCTGTGCATGGGGCTCGTGCGCGAGTACGGCCTGCCCGTCGCCCATGCCGAGATCGGCCGCTTCGAGGACCAGAAGGCCCTGATCGTCGAACGCTTCGACCGCGTCCGCGCCCGCGACGGCCATTACTGGCTGCGCCTTCCGCAGGAGGATTTCTGCCAGGTCACCGGACTGCCACCGAACCGCAAGTACGAAAGCGACGGCGGCCCCGGCATCCGCCGGATCATGGACGTCCTGCGCGGCTCCGAAAACGCCGAGACCGATCGCGAGAACTTCTTCCGGACTCAGTTGCTGTTCTGGATCATGAGCGCCACCGACGGCCACGCCAAGAACTTCAGCCTCACCCTGCTGCCCGGCGGACGTTACCGAAGCACGCCGCTGTACGACATCCTGTCCACCTGGCCGATCCAGGGCCGCGGTGCGAACCGGATGGATCCACGCAAGGCGCGCCTGGCCATGGCCGTGGAAGGCGACAACCGCCACTACCTGATCCACGACATCCACCGATGGCACTGGGTTGGCCTGGCCGAAAACCTGGGTCTCGGCGAGCGCGCCGCAGGGATGATCGAGGAACTCATCGCGCGTACTCCACGTGTGCTCGATGCGCTGGCAAAGCGCCTGCCGGAGGATTTCCCCACGGAGCTGTTCGACAGTGTGGCGAACGGCATGACGACCGCCGTCAAGCGGCTGGCGAGAGAGCCGGATCGCCGCTCAGGCAAACGTTGAGCTGACCGCCACGTCCCAGCCTATCCGCTCCTGTTCCAGCCTATCCGCTCCTGTTCCAGCCTATCCGCTCCTGTTCCAGCCGCACGCGCACGCCCCAGCGATCGCCGCGCAGGTCGCGGTACAGCGCCTGTTCGGCGGCATCCAGATGCTCGATCGCGGCGGCGCGGTGCGGTTGCGGTTCGGTCACCCACAGGACGCGATGGGCCAGCAGGGCCGCCTCGTCCATCAGAGAGCGACTGCACCTGCGGCAGGTGGCCGCGCAGGCGGCCGAGGATGGCCAGGCCCTGGGTGTCCAGGTCACTGTCGAACGCCAGCCGCGACGGCTTGAAGCGGACCACACCAGCCCCATCTTCGGCTTGTTTCCCATTTCGGCAGACCGCCCATGAACTCCCCCGCCTCCGTCCGCATCGACTTCGTTTCCGACGTTTCCTGTCCATGGTGCGCAATTGGCCTGGCCTCGCTGCAGCAGGCGCTGGCGAGGCTCGAGGGCGAAGTCAGCGCGGAGATCCATTTCCAGCCGTTCGAGCTGAATCCGCAGATGGCGCCGGAGGGCGAGGATTCCACCGAGCATCTGGTGCGCAAGTACGGCAGTTCGGCCGAGCAGATCGACGCCAATCGCGAGGCGATCCGTGCGCGCGGCGCGGCGCTGGGTTTCACTTTCAACATGGATCGGCGCAGCCGCGTCTACAACACCTTCGACGCGCACCGGCTGCTGCACTGGGCCGAGCTGGAAGGGCGCCATGTCGCGTTGAAGCAGATCTTTTTGCGGGCTTATTTCACCGACGGCGAGGACGTGAGCGCGCACGATACGCTGGTGGGCTTGGCGGTCGAGGCGGGACTGGACGCCGAGCGGGCGCGGGGGATTCTTGCCGGCGACGAGTTTGCCGACGAGGTGCGCGCGCAGGAGCAGTTCTTCCAGTCGCGCGGCATCCATTCGGTGCCGGCCACCATTATCAACGGCCAGCACCTGGTCTCCGGCGGACAGCCGCCGGAGGCGTTCGAGCAGGCATTGCGGCAGATTGCCGCTGCGGGCTGAGCCGGTTCCGGCGACGCGGCGGCGGTACGCCGCACCGCCTCACGCGTCGACGATGCGCGGCTCCCGCCAGTGCGTGATCGGCGAGGGATGGCCGAGCAGGTAGCCCTGGCCCATCTCGCAACCCATCGCCTGCAGTGCGCCGCGCTGGATGTCGGTCTCGATGCCCTCGGCGATGACCTGGATGTTCAGCGCGCGGGCCAGCGCCAGGATCGCGGCCACCACCGTGGTGCTGGAAGTGTTGGCGCCCTTGTCCAGCTCCTGCACGAAGGCGCGATCGATCTTCAGGATGCGCAGCGGCAGCGAGTGCAGGTAGCTCAGCGACGAGTAGCCGGTGCCGAAATCGTCCAGCGCCGCGCCGATGCCGATGGCACGCAGGCGGTCCAGCGTGGCGCGCACATGCTCGGGGTTGTCCAGCAGCGCGCCTTCGGTGACTTCGACTACCAGTCGCCCCGGCTGCAGTCCGGTGCGTTCCAGCAGCTGCACCAGGCGCTGGTCGAAATCCGCGTGGCGCAGGTGCAGCGCCGAGACGTTCACCGTCATGAAGGTGTCGGCGCGCCCATGCTGCAGCAGCAACCGGCAACTGAGTTCGAACATGCGCCAGTCGATCGACTCGATCAGGCCGCTGTCCTCGGCGATCTTCAGGAAGTCGCCCGGCCGCAGCACGCCACGCTGCGGATGATTCCAGCGAATCAGCGCCTCGTAGCCGAGCGTCCGACCGACACCGTCGAGGGCGCAGATCGGCTGAAAATACGGCTCGAACTGGTCGTGCCGCAGTGCCTGGCGCAGTTCGCCTTCCATCGCCAGCACATCGACCACGTTCTTCGCCAGGGTTTCGTCGAACAGCGCATAGCGCTTGCGCCCCAGACCCTTGGCCCGATACAGCGCGATGTCGGCATCGCGCAGCACCTCGTCGGCGGCGGTGTAGTGGTCGTCACCGATCGCGATGCCGACGCTGGCGGTCACCTGCAGCTCCTTGCCGGCCACCTGCATCGGCGTGCCCAGCGCGTCCAGCACGCGCTGCGCCACCGCCATGGCCGCGGACGGCAGGTCGTCCTGTTCGAGCAGGATCGCGAACTCGTCGCCGGACAGCCGCGCCACCAGATCCGGGTGACGCACGCAGCCGGCCAGCCGGGTCGCCACTTCCTTCAACACCTCGTCGCCGGCCAGGTGGCCGAGGCTGTCGTTGATGATCTTGAAGCGATCCACATCCAGGTACAGCAACGCGCAACGTTGCTGCTGTTCGCGTCGCATCGCGGCCAGCACGCGATCGATGCGGTCGCGCAGGTAGCTGCGGTTCGGCAGGCCGGTCAGCGAGTCGTGCATGACCTGATGGCGCAACTGGTCCTGCATGCGCTCGCGCTCGATGATCTCCTTGCGCAGCGCCAGCGTGCGCTCCTCCACCCGGTGCTCGAGCTGCGCGTAGGCGTGTCTCAGCGATTCGGCGGAACGGCGCCGCGTAAGGCTGTTGGCGACCTGCGTGGCGACGAAGCTGAGCAGCTCCTGGTCGGCCAAGCTGTACACCACGTCCGGCCGGTAGCTCTGCACGGTGACCAGACCGATCACCTCGTCGCCCACGGTCAGCGGCACGCCCAGCCAGCTCATCGCCGGCGAACCCATGCGCCCCGGCGCAACCTCGCCACGCTGTTCGAGCTCTTCGATGTCGACGTTCTCGGCCCGCAGCGCCCGACCCAGGCGCAGCACGTATTCGCTCAAGCCGCGCGCCAAGCGGGCGTTCGGCCGGCGGCGCCAGCACGGCGTCCACCGAGTAGGGAAAGGTCAGCCGTTGGCGATCATCCGAAAGCAGCGCAATGAAGAAGTTCTCCGCGTTCAACAGCTCGCCGACCACGGCGTGGACGCGCCGGTAGAACTCGGCCTGGTCGATGTCCGCGGTGGCCAGCTCGGCAATCCGGAACAGCGCCGCCTGCAGGTGTTCGGCGCGCTGGCGTTCCAGGATTTCCAGCTGCAGGCCACGGTTCGCCTCGGCCAGCTGCTGGGTGCGCAATTGCACCCGATGCTCCAGGTCCTCCTTGCTCTGCTTGCGTTCCAGCGCGGTGAGGATGTGGCTGCCGACGAACTCCAGCAGCGCGAGGTCTTCGTCACTGAAGCCGACGTCCGGGCGGTAGCTCTGCACCACCAGCGCGCCACACGGCTGGCCGCCACGCAGCATCGGCACGCCGAGCCAGTCATGACTGTCCGGACCGATCAGCGTCACCGGCCCGATCACTTGCCTGCGCAGTTCCTCGGCGTCGCCCATGCGGGCCTTGCCATCGCTGATCACGTGCCAGGTCAGCGAGTATTCGATCGTACTCAGCGGCAGGTCACGGCCAATCTCGAACGGGGGCGGCGACTCGACATCGACGAAATACAAGAAACGGATCGTGCCCTGTGCGGCGTCATGCAGCACGATGAAGAAATTTTCCGCGTACATCAGCGTGCTGACGATCGCGTGGATGCCGCGCAGCATGTCCGGCATGTCGCGCTCGGAGCCAGCCAGGTCCGAGATGGCGAACAGCGCGCGCTGCAGGTTCTCCGAGCGCTCGAGCTGCTCATGCGAGTCCCGCAACTCGGCCCATTCCAGCACCCGCCGCAGATGCTGGCCGGCCAGTTGCAGCGGCGCCTGCAACTCATCGAAGAAACCGGCATCGGCGTGCCCGGATTGCAGCTGCAGCAACAGCAATGCGCGCTCGGGTTGTTCGCACAGGCGGATGGCGACATGGTGCCGATCCGGGTGCCAATGCGGGCCACTCGTACGGGCCGCCTGTTCCAGCCACGCCGCCTCCATCTGCTCTGCCGGAAGCGGCGGCACGCTGTGCCAGCCAGCCGACTCGTCCAGGCTCCACAACACGCTGGCCGCGACACAACCGGGCCGCGCCAGGACCAGCGCCTCGATCGCCGCAGCCACCTCGTCTGGCGCGTGCGCAACGGTCAACCGAGCCAGCCAGCTCAATTGCAACGACCCATCGTATGGCGTCGATTCGACAACACCCGCGCGCTTCATCGCTGAGTTTCCCCCTACCTCGGTTTTCCATGCCGATCGGCCAGCATACTGCGGCAAAACCACGCGACGGCGCCGGAAACACGGCCACCGCCAGCCTGCCCCTATGCGGCCCAACACGCAATACCGATAGACTGCCCCATGGCATCCGGCGCAACCCGCCCGATCACGTTCGCTTTACGCGTCACCCGCAGCACAGGTTCCCGATCCCCCATGCTCGCCGACACCACCAAAGACGCCATTCGCGCCGCCTACGCGCGCCTGAAAGACGGCTTGCCGGGCTTCCGCGCGCGCGCCTCGCAGGGGCGGATGATCGCCGAGGCGGCCAAGGCGTTCGGCCACACCGGCGGCGTGGCGGTGATCGAGGCGCCGACCGGCACCGGCAAGTCGATGGCTTACCTGATTGCCGGCGTGGAAGTGGCGCGTTTCCAGAAGAAGAAGCTGCTGATCGCCACCGCCACCGTGGCGCTGCAGGAACAGCTGGTACGGCGCGACATCCCGCTGTATCTGCAGCTCAACGGCATCGAGGCGAAGGTGGCGCTGGCCAAGGGCCGCGGCCGCTACCTGTGCCCGCGCAACCTGCTGATGGCGGCGAACAGCATCCACGACACCGCGCAGATGGGCCTGGCCGGCTTCGACGCCGACCTGGTGCTGTGGACCAAGCCGCCGCAGGCGCGCGACAAGCAGGCGCTGGCGAAACTGCGCGTTGCGTTCGACCAGCAGGAATGGAACGGCGACATGGATACCGCGCCGGAGCCGGTCAGCGACCTGCTGCGACCGATGATCACCACCAGCGCCGGCGGCTGCACCAGACCGCAAGTGCGGCCAGTTCATGATCTGCCCGTTCTTCGCCGCACGTCGCGCGGTGGACGATGCCGAAATCATCGTGGCCAACCAGGACCTGGTGCTGGCCGACCTCACCATGCCGGGCGAAGATGAAGGCTGGGGCGGCATGATCCTGCCGCGGCCGGACGAGACGCTGTACATCTTCGACGAAGGCCACCACGTGCCGGGCAAGGCGATCGACCGCGGCGCGGCCGAGGTCTACATGACCGCCACCGTGCGCCAGCTGAGCCGGCTCGGCCGGCAGGTGCACGCGGCGTATTCGCTCACCGACAAGGAAACCCTGGGCAAGCTCAGCCTCGACCGCGGCGACGAGAAACTGCAGGAGCTGAGCAATACGCTGGAGGAGCTGGAGAAGGAAATCCGCCTCGGCTGGCTGCCCGATCCGGCGCAAACCGAACCGATGTACCGCGGCTCGCTCGGCCAGTTGCCCGAGCCGTGGGTGGAGCATGCGCGCGTGCTCAGCCTGCTCACCGGCGAGGTGCAACGCTGGCTCGCCGCGGTGCGCCGCGCCGTGGTCGAGATGACCGACGGCGGGCCGACCCAGGAAGCGCTGTCGCGCGAACTCGGCATCGCGCTGGAGCGCATCGGCAAACAGGCCAGTTGCTGGCACGCGTGGTCCAGCGACGATCCGGAGGACGTGCCGCCGATGGCGCGCTGGGTCACCCTGGGCGCCGACCAGCAACTGGTCTGCCACGCCTCGGCCGTGTCGGCCGCCGGCCTGCTGCGCAACGTGCTGTGGGGCAACGCCAGCGGCGTGCTGATGACCTCGGCCACGCTGAGCGCCGGCGGCAACTTCCGCGGCTTCGCCGACGCGGTGGGCCTGCCTGACGACGCGGTGACGCTGAGCCTGCCCTCGCCATTCGACCTCGCTTCACAAGCACGACTCGAAGTGCCGGCGATGCGCACCCTGCCCGACGCGCGCGAAGCGCATGCCGAGGAAATCAGCGAGTGGCTGGCGGAGAACCTCGACTGGGACGCCGGCAACCTGGTGCTGTTCACCTCGCGCGCAGAAGCTCGATCGCGTGCTGCAGAAACTGCCGATCGCCCAGGTGCGCAAGGTGCGCGCGCAGGGCTCGCTGGGCAAGTCGCAACTGGTCGCCGAACACTGCGCCGACATCGAGGCCGGCAAGGGCAGCACGCTGTTCGGGCTGGCCTCGTTCGGCGAAGGCCTCGACCTGCCGGGCAAGCTGTGCGAGACGGTGGTGATCACCCAGCTGCCGTTCGCGGTGCCGACCGACCCGGTCGGCGCGACCTATGCCGAGTGGCTGGAGTCGCGCGGGCGCAACCCGTTCATCGAGGTCAGCATCCCCGAGGCCACCCGCCTGCTCACCCAGTACTGCGGCCGCCTGATCCGCAACGAAACCGACCACGGCCGCATCGTGCTGCTGGACCGCCGCGTGGTCACCAAGCGCTACGGCAGCGGCATGCTGAAGGCGTTGCCGCCGTTCCGGCGCGTCATCGAGAGAACCGCATGATCATCCGTCTCGCCGATTGCCCCTCGCAACCGTGGAAGAACGGCCTGGGTCGCACCCGCGAAATAGCCGTCCAGCCGTCCGATTCGGGAAGCGGCGATTTCCTCTGGCGGGTGAGCATCGCCGAAGTCGACAGCGCCGCGCCGTTCTCCGCGTTCCCCGGCATCGACCGGCAGATCGTGCTGCTCGACGGCGCCGGTTTCACGATGACGCTGGATGATGGGCGAACGCACGCGCTGACCACGCCGTTCGCGCCATTCGCCTTTGCCGGCGAGGCCAGGGTGGACGTGACGCTCGCCGGCGGCCCCACCCGCGACTTCAACCTGATGGTGCGCCGTGCGCAGGCACGCGGCGAGGTGCAGGTATGGCGAGGCCCGGCCACGCGTGCCGCCGAACCGGCCACCGTGCTGGTCTTCTGCGCCCGCGGCACGATGGCTACCGTCGACGGCCGCTTGCACGCGGGCGACGCATGGCGGCCAGCACGGCCCGGCGCCGCGCCCGTCATCCTGCACGACGATGCGCTGGCCCTGCTCGTGCGCATCGAGCCGGTCGCCCACTGAGCGAGCCTCGCGCCCGCCTATACTCGGGGAACCATCCCGCACGAGACCAACACCATGACCGTACTGATCCTCGGCCTGCTGATCTTTCTCGGCATCCACTCGCTGCGCATCTTTGCCGACGACTGGCGCAACCGGCAGCGGGCACGGCTGGGCGAATTGGGCTGGAAAGGCCTGTATTCGCTGGCCTCGCTCATCGGCTTCGCGCTGATCGTGCTAGGGCTTCGGCCTGGCGCGGCAGCAACCGGTATTGCTGTACGTGCCGCCGCTGGCGCTGCGCCACCTCAACGCGCTGTTCACCCTGCTCGCGTTCATCCTGGTCGCGGCCGCGTATATTCCGCGCAACCACCTCAAGGCGAAGTTCGGCCACCCGATGCTGCTCGGCGTAAAGGTATGGGCGTTCGGCCACCTGCTGGCCACCGGCATGCTGCACGACGTGCTGCTGTTCGGCGCGTTCCTGCTGTGGGCGGTGCTGCTGTTCATCGTGTCGCGCCGCCGCGATCGTGCCGCGGGCACGGTCTATCCGGCCGGTACGCTGCAAGGCGACGTGCTGGTCGCGGTGGTCGGCATCGCGGCCTGGGCCGTGTTCACGCTGTGGCTGCACCTGCGGCTGATCGGGGTAAGCCCGATGATGTGAGGGGTGCCGGGAGTCATCTGCGCGCCGGCCTCGACCTGCGCTAGAGTCGGCACTGTCCCCACTTGCGAGGAACCCCGCATGGCCGCCTTCCTGCTCTGGTTGTTGCTGCTGGTGTTCTGCTGGCCGCTCGCGCTGCTGGCGCTGGTGCTGTACCCGATCGTGTGGCTGCTGTTGCTGCCGCTGCGCCTGGTCGGCATCACCGTGAGCGCCGTGTTCGCCTTCCTCGGCGCCTTGCTGATGCTGCCGGCGCGCGTGCTGCGCGGGCGACCGGCCTGACACAGCCGGATCCGCGTCGTGGACAAACCCCACTCGCCTGCGTGCGAGCGCAACCGCGAGCCGATCCTCGGCGTGCTGCGCGAGCACTTCGCCGATCGGCGGCAGGTGCTGGAGATCGGCAGCGGCACCGGCCAGCACGCGGTGCATTTCGCGGCGGCGCTGCCCTGGCTGCGTTGGCAGAGTTCCGACCGCGCGGAGAACCTGCCCGGCATCCGCGCCTGGCTGGACGAGGCGGCCTTGCCGAATACCCCGGCACCACTGGAGTTCGACGTCAACGGCACGTGGCCGGCGGGCCCATTCGACGCCGTGTTCAGCGCCAACACCCTGCACATCATGGCCTGGCCCGAGGTGCAGCGGCTGTTCGCGCGACTGCCCGCGATCGCCACCGACGATGCCGTGCTGGCCATCTACGGCCCGTTCAACTATCAGGGCCGCTACAGCAGCGACAGCAATGCCGCGTTCGACCAATGCCTGCAGGAACGCGGTGCGCACATGGCGATCCGCGACGCCGAGGCGGTCGACGCGCTGGCCTTGGCCGCGGGCTTCGGCCTGCATGCCGACATCGCGATGCCGGCCAACAACCGCTGTCGCGTATGGCGCCGCCTTCGCACCTGAGAGCCTGCACAAACTCGCCGAACCGGGTACAAAGGCGGCATGAAGTCGATCGACACCTTGACCCCCTGCCCCTGTGGCAACCCTGCCGGTTACACCGGATGCTGCGGCCCGCTGCACGATGGTGCCACCGCCGCGACGGCCGAGCAGTTGATGCGCGCGCGCTACAGCGCCTACGTGCTCAAGCGCGAGGATTACCTGCTGTCCAGCTGGCATGCCGGCACCCGCCCGGCCTCGTTGCGGCTGGCCGCGCAACAGCCGCCACCGACGTGGCTGGGACTCGAAGTGCGACGCGTGCAGGATGCCGACGACGACCACGCCACGGTCGAGTTCGTCGCCCGCTACCGCCTCGGTGGCGGCCGTGCGCAGCGCCAGCACGAGACCAGCCGTTTCGTGCGCGAGGACGGCCGCTGGTATTACCTCGACGGCGAGCTGAAGAGCTGACGCTCAGAAGCCCTGCACGCCGGCAGCGTGCAGAAGCGCGGCCTGCGCACGCACGTCGGGGCACTCGAAGAATTCCACCAGCTGGTTGGCGCGGCCGGCGCCGACGCCATCGAGCGTCCGCCAGTCGCTTGCCGCGCGCGTGCTGACGGCGTGCCAGTCCGGCAAACCCGTCGCCACCTCGGCCGGCAGCCCGAGCGCACGCAGCCAGCGCGGGAACGGACGGTCGCGCGCACCGGCAAAGGCGCGCGCCATGGTGGCCGCACGGGTAGTACCGAGCCCGGGCACGGCCGCCAGCTGTTCAGGCGTGAGACGCATCCAGTCCAGCAAGTCATGCACCAGGCCGGCGTCGATCAGAGCCTGCCAGGTATCCGCCCCAAGCCCTTCCAGCTGCAGGCCCTGGCGACCGCCCAGCCAGACCAGGCGCGCGCGGAACTGCTGCTCGCAACCCGGCGTGGCCTGCCAGCAGCTCAACGGGCCGTGCGCCTGCGGATCGGGTGGCGTCACCGCGGCGCGCTGCTGCGTGCGCCACGCCACCGACTGCAAGCGCGGAATGGTCAGCCCGGCAAGCACCACTTCCACCTGGTCGCCAGGGCGAATGTCGAGTTCGTGCCAACGCTTGAGCGAACCTACGCTGACCCGCTGCACGTGATGGTCATCCAGCTGCACCGGAACCAGTTCCAGCACTGGCGTGATGCGGCCGCTGCGGCCCACGGTGAACTCCACCGCGCGCACCTCGGCCAGCGCCGATGCAGCCGGGTACTTCCATGCCACCGCCCAGTCCGGCGGCGCCGCCTGCCACTCCGCAGCGGGCGGTCGATGCCCCTGCCGCACGACCGTGCCATCGGCGGCGAACGGCATCGCGTGGCGATACCATTGCTCGCGCCAACGCTCCACTTCATCCAGCGAGTCGACCGGGTGGGTATACGTCACGCTGTCGGCCAGCCCCATCGCTGCCAGTCCGGCCAGCCGCGCCGGCATGTCGGCCGGACCGCTGGGCCAGTCCCACACGAACAGGCCGATCTGCGCCGCGCTGCCCGCATCCAGCGTGCCGCGGGCCAGCGCACCGGCCACCGCCGAGCGTGCGTTGGCGCCGCCATCGTCGGCCTGCACGTGGCCGGGCAGGCGCCAGTACAACTCGCCCTGCAACACCACCCGCGCCGGTGCGCGCGGCAAGCCGTTTGGGAATCGCATCGATCGCCCGCGCCAGTGCGGTCCAGTCCGAGCCGCGCACGCCGTCGCCGCGACTGCTGGCCTGCTGCAACCGGCCGTCCACATACAACAGGGTGACGGCCACGCCGTCGGCCTTCGGCTGCACCCATAGATCCTGCTTGTGGCGCGCCTGCATCCACCGGGCCAACGCGTCCGCATCCGGGAGTTTCGCCAGCCCGGTCTGCACCACCGGCGCACGCACGCGTCCGCTGGCATCGGCCAGATGGGCCAGCGGCGCCGGTGCCTGTTGCGGGAAACAACGTCGCCACGCGGCCAGCCGCTGCTCGGCCTGGTCGTAGACCGCATCGTCCACCGGCGACTGGCCGCTGACCCGGTACGCATGGTTCCAGCCATCGAGGCGATCGTGCAGCGCGGCGAGTTCCTGTCGCGCCTGTGCTGGCGACCACGCCGGGCAATCGGCCGCATGTGTCGCGCCGGCGAGCAGCGTGCCGAGGCCGATGAAAACCAGTCCGCATTCCCTGCGCATGTGTTTGCTCCGCTCCGTGGACGTCGCCACAGGCTAGCCAGCGCGCGGCCGCGACGACAGGCGACGATGCCGATGGCGTGCGTAGGTGTCGGGCTGCCTAGCGCGCATCGCCGAAGTGCAGCCTGGTCTCGCCGTGGAAGCGGCCGCGCGGCCCGAAGCGACGCTCCGCAATCACGCCGCGGCCGTCGTGATCGATCGCCACCACCGTGCTGGCGCGGGTGCCGTACTGCTCGCCGCGAATGAACGCCGACGACAGCCAGCGCTCGCGCTCCAGCCCCACGCCGGTGTCCGGCAATTGCGTGTCCGGGGCAACCTGCTCATCGGCCAGCGCCGCGAACAGCGGCGCGAAATCGACGGCGTCGCCGTCGTCGATCCACTGCTGCAGCCGCTGCATCAGCGCGCGCGTCTTCGGCCAAGGCGTGTTGAAGTCGGCGTTCGACAAACCGTGCACGCCGGGCGCCACCGCCTGCCCGCGCGGCTCGGGGCGGTTGCCCAGATAGAACGCCGCTTGCGCGTCGAAGGTGAGCAGGTTGAACGGGCGGTAAGTCCGCGGCCGTGCGCAATAGTCGCTGCGCGTGCAACGTGGCATCCGCGTCGCCGCCGAGATAGTCGGTGACGAGCAGGCCGCGGGAGGCGCCGAGTTGCGGATCGTTCGGATCGCGCACATTGGTCACCACGCCGCAACGCCCGCCGCCGGTGACGCCGAGCCAGGTGCCGCCGGCCTCGAGATCACGCCCGCCGATGATCGGCGCATCGTCCCAGGGCGCCAGCGCCGCACTGGGCCGCGCATGGAATTCGTCGCGGTTGCCCGCCAGCAGCAAACGCCAGTGCGGGTGTGTATTCCATGCGAACGCGATCAGACACATGCCGGAAACTTACGCCACACAGGCCACCGCTTCCAGGGGAAGTTCGCTGAGCATCTGCGCGATCGACTTCGCCGCCTCGCGCCCGTCGTGCACCGCGCGCACGACGAGGTCGGCGCCGCGCATGTTGTCGCCGCCGGCGAAGATTTTCGGATGGCCGGTCTGGAACGGCAGCCGCGCCTTCGCCACCGGCCAGGATGCGGCCGCTGGCATCCAGCGCGATGCCGTATTCGGCGCACCACGCCGGCGGGCTCGGACGGAAGCCGAACGCCTGCGATCACCACGTCGGCGCGCAACTCGGTCTCGCTGCCCTCGACGTGTTGCAGCCGCGTGCGGCCATGCGTGTCGATACCCACCTCGGTATGGATCAGGCGCACGCCGCGCACCCTGCCCTGTTCGCCCAACAAAGCCAGCGGCTGGCGCTGGAACAGGAAGTTGCACGCCTTCCTCGCGGCTGTAGCCCACCTCGCGGCGCGAGCCCGGCATGCTCGCTTCGTCGCGCCGATAGACGCAGGTCACCGAGGCGGCACCCAGCCGGATCGAGGTGCGGTTGCAATCCATGCCGGTGTCGCCGCCGCCGAGCACGACGACGTGCTTGCCGTTGAGGTCGAGCGCGGGCGGCACTGGCTGGTCGTCGAGCAGGCGGTTCGCGTTGGCGATCAGGAACGGCAGCGCATCGTGCACGCCGTCGAGCTCGCGCCCGGGCAGTTCGCCGTCGACGAAGGTGTACGCGCCGGTGCCGAGGAACACGGCGTCGTAGTCGGCGAGCAGTTGCTCGAACGCGATGTCGCGGCCGATCTCGACGTTGAGGCGGAAGCGCACGCCCATGCCTTCGAGCACCTCGCGGCGCGTGTGCGATCACCGTCTTGTCCAGCTTGAACGGCGGAATGCCGAAGGTGAGCAGGCCGCCGATCTCCTCTGGCGGTCGAACACGTCCACCGCGATGCCGGCGCGACGCAGCCGGTCCGCGCACGACAAGCCCGGCCGGACCGGCGCCGACCACCGCGACGCGCCGGCCGGTCTCGACGACGGCGGAAAGATCCGGCCGCCAGCCCTGGCGGAACGCCTCGTCGGTGATCGAGCGCTCGATGCTGCCGATCGTCACCGCGCCGAAGCCGTCCTTCCAGCGTGCAGGCGCCTTCGCACAGGCGATCCTGCGGACAGACGCGGCCGCAGATTTCCGGCAGCGGATTGGTCTCGTGCATCAGCGTGGCCGCCTCGAACAGACGTCCATCCTGCACCAGCTTCAGCCAGTCCGGAATGTAGTTGTGCACCGGGCAGGCGCATTCGCAATACGGATTGCCGCAATCGAGGCAGCGCTCGGCCTGGCCCACCGCCGCGGCCGGCGCGAAGTCGCCGTTGATCTCGCCGTAGCCGAGCACGCGGATCGCCACCGGCACTTCGCGCGGCGGCGCGCGCGGAAGTTGAGGAACTGGAACAGTCTTGTCGCTCATGCCGCCCGCCGCAATTCGTCGGCCAGCGCGGCGAGGCTGGCGGCTTTCGGCTTGACCAGCCAGAAGCTTGCTGCAGCAGTCCGCGGAAATCGCCGAGCAGATGGCGCGCCCAGGCGCTGCCGGTGAGTTCGACGTGGCGCGCGATCAATCCGCGCAGATGCTGCATGTGGTTCTCCATGCCTTCGGGCGAGATGCGCACGATGTCGACCAGCTCGTGGTTGTAGCGATCGACGAAATCGCGTTCGAGGTCGAGCACGTAGGCGAAGCCGCCGGTCATGCCGGCGCCGAAGTTGAGGCCGCAGTGCGCCCGAGCACGACGACCACGCCGCCGGTCATGTATTCGCAGCAGTGATCGCCGGCGCCTTCGATCACCGCCAGCGCGCCGGAGTTGCGCACGCCGAAGCGCTCGCCCGCGCGGCCGGCGGCGAACAGCTCGCCGCCGGTCGCGCCGTACAGGCAGGTGTTGCCGATGATCGCCGCATCCTGGCTGGCGAACGGCGACTCCGGCGGCGGCCGCACGACGATGCGTCCGCCGGCCATGCCCTTGCCGACGCCGTCGTTGGCCTCGCCGGTCGAGTTCGATCTGCACGCCGCCGGCGTTCCACGCGCCGAGGCTTTGCCCGGCGCTGCCGTCCAGCTGCAGGGTGATCGGCGCGTCGGGCATGCCGTGGTCGCCCCAGCGCCGCGCGACGTCGCCGGACAGCCGCGCGCCGATCGCGCGATCGGTATTGCGCGATCGCGTAGCGGAACGTGCCGCCGCTGCCCAGCTCGACCAGCGGCGCGGCATCGTGCGGCGATGCGCGCGGCCAGCGCCGCCTCGTCGCGCATCGGGTTGCGCGGCAGCGTGCAGGCGCTGTCCACCGTCGACGCCCAGACCGTCGCTGGCGATCAGCCGCGACAGGTCGAGCTGCCTCTGCACCGGCGTGCTGCCTTCGGCCTGGCGCAGCAGGTCGGTGCGACCGACCAGCTCGCCGAGGCTGCGCACGCCGAGCTGCGGCCAGATGCTCGCGCACGTCCTCGGCGACGAAGCGGAAATAGTTCATCACCATCTCGGGCAGGCCGATGAAATGCTCCTTGCGCAGCATCTCGTTCTGCGTGGCGACGCCGGTGGCGCAAGTGTTGAGGTGGCAGATGCGCAGGTACTTGCAGCCCAGCGCGACCATCGGCGCCGGTGCCGAAACCGAAACTCTCGGCGCCGAGCATCGCCGCCTTGATCACGTCGAGGCCGGTCTTCAGGCCGCCGTCGGTCTGCAGCCGCACGCGGCCGCGCAGGCCGTTGCGGCGCAGGGTCTGCTGCGCCTCGGCCACGCCCAGCTCCCACGGCGTGCCGGCGTACTGGATCGAGGTGAGCGGGCTGGCGCCGGTGCCGCCGTCGTGGCCGGAGATGGTGATCAGATCCGCGCCGGCCTTGACCACGCCGGCCGCGATCGTGCCGACGCCGGCGTGCGAGACCAGCTTCACCGAGATCAGCGCGGTCGGGTTGACTTCCTTGCAGGTCGTGGATCAGCTGCGCCAGATCCTCGATCGAATAGATGTCGTGATGCGGCGGCGGCGAGATCAGGCCGATGCCGGGCTTGCGCGTAGCGCAGCCGCGCGATCAGTGGCGTCGACCTTGTGGCCGGGCAGCTGGCCGCCTTCGCCGGGCTTGGCGCCCTGCGCGATCTTGATCTGCAGCACTTCGGCGTTGATCGAGGTATTCGGCGGTGACGCCGAAGCGGCCGGACGCGACCTGCTTGATCTTCGAGCTCTTCTCGGTGCCGTAGCGCGCCGGATCTTCGCCGCCTTCGCCGGAATTGCTGCGCGCGCCGAGCCGGTTCATCGCGATCGCCAGCGCCTCGTGCGCTTCCGGCGACAGCGCGCCGAGCGACATGCCGGCCGAATCGAAGCGCTTCAGGATCGCCTCGACCGGCTCGACCTCATCGAGCGGAATCGGCGCACCGGCCGCGCTGCGGCAACAGCAGGTCGCGCAGCGCGGACGGCGGCCGCGCATCCACGTGCTCGCGCATAGCGGCGATAGTCGGCCATCGTCGCCGCTGCGCACCGCGAGCTGCAGCGTGCCGACCACGTCCGGGTTGTACATGTGGTATTCGCCGCCGTGCACGAACTTGTAGCATGCCGCCGGCGCGCAGCGGCTGCGCTTCGTTCGCAGCGCCTCGGCGGCGAGCAGGCGCGTGTTCGTGCTCGAGATCGGCGAAGCCGGCGCCGCCGATGCGCGACGGCGTGCCGGCGAAGCACAGCGTCACCACTTCGCGGTGCCAGGCCGACGATCTCGAACAGCTGCGCGCCGCGATAGCCGGCGATCGGTGGAGATGCCCATCTTCGACAGGATCTTCAGCAGGCCCTTGCGGATGCCGCGGCGATAGCTGCGGCCGATCTCGCGCGCCGTCGCCGTCGCCGCGCTTGATGTGACCGTCGCGGCCCAGGTCGAACAGGCTCTGGTAGGCCAGCCACGGATAGACCGCGGTGGCGCCGAAGCCGATCAGGCAGGCGAACTGGTGCGCGTCGCGCGCGGTGGCGGTTTCGACCAGCAGGTTGCACTGGCAGCGCAGGCCGGTCTCGATCAGGTGCGCGTGGATCGCGCCGATCGCGAGCAGCGCGTGCGCCGGCAGCGTGTCCCGGTTCGGATAGCGGTCGGTGATGAAGACCATGCCGGCGCCGTTGCGCACGCCTCGCTCCGCCTCGCGGCAGAACCGGCGCAGCGCCGCTTCCAGCCCTTCGCTCGTGCGGGTAGCACAGGTCGATCTGCACGGTGGCGTCGACGAACTGCGGCAGCGCCAGCAGCTGGCGCAACTTGCGCTGCGAGCAGATCGGCGAGTTCAGCAGCACCTGCTTCGCGTTGTCCGCCGACAGCTCGAACAGGTTGCCTTCGCGGCCGATCTGCGTGACCAGCGACATCACCAGCCGCTCGCGCAGCGGATCGATCGGCGGATTGGTGACCTGGGCGAAGCCTTCGCGGAAACAGTCGAACAGCGGCCGCGACCTGCCGCGACATCGCCGCCATCGGCGTGTCGTCGCCCATCGAGCCGGTGGCTTCGGCCTCGGTCTCGGCGAGCACCTTCAGCACGCTCTCGCGCTCCTCGCGCGTGAGGCCGTACAGCTTCTGGAAACGCGCGCAGCATCGTTCGCCGGCAGCGGCTCGGCGGCGAGGCTGGGATCGATCAGGTCCGATTCGAGATAGCTGACGCCGGCGCGCAGCCAGTCGCGGAACGGCGCGCGGCTGCGGTTGATCGCGTCGATGTCGGCGTCGTGCAGCAGGCGTTTGCCGGCGAAATCCACCGCCAGCATCTGGCCGGGCCCGAGCCGGCCCTTCGCGACGACGCGCGATGGCGGCACGTCCCACAGGCCGGCCTCGGAGGCGACGATCAGGTGGTTGTCGTCGGACAGCGCCCAGCGCGCCGGGCGCAGGCCGTTGCGATCGAGCGTGCACACCGCGTAGCGGCCGTCGCACATCACCAGTCCGGCCGGGCCGTCCCACGGCTCGCTGTGCAGCGCGTAGTACTCGTAGAACGCCGGCGAGATCCTCGTCGAGATCCTCGCGCGCGGCGTACGCCGGCGGCACCAGCACGCGCATCGCGGTGAGCATGTCGAGGCCGCCGGCCAGCAGCACTTCCAGCGCGTTGTCGAGGCTTTCCGAATCCGAGCCGTCCTGGCGTACCAGCGGGCCGATGTCGGTGAGATCGACCAGCGGCGAACGCAGCACCGCCTCGCGCGCCTGCATCCAGCGCCGGTTGCCGCGGATGGTGTTGATCTCGCCGTTGTGCGCGAGCAGGCGGAACGGCTGCGCCAGCCGCCACTGCGGCGTGGTGTTGGTGGAGAAGCGCTGGTGGAACACCACCGCGTCGCTGGTCAGCGCGGGATGCCGCAGATCGGCGAACACCTCGCGCAGCCGGCCCGGCGCGGCCATCGCCTTGTAGCCGATCGACGTGGGCGGACAGGCTCACGACGTAGAACTGCGCATCGTCCACCAGCGCGGTTTCGGCGCGCCGGCGCGCACGGAACAGCGCGCGCTCGAACGCGTCGTCGTCCATGCCGGCCGCGGCATTCGACGAACACCTGGCGCACGCGCGGACAGGTGGCGCTGGCCAGCGGACCGCAGGCCTCGGCGTCGACCGGCACGTCGCGCCAGCCGGCCAGCGCGAGACCTGCCTCGGCCAGATGGCGCTCGAACTCGATCGCCGCGCGTCTCGCCACCGGCCGGATCGAGGAATACCAGCCCGGCCGCGAAGCGTTCGCCCGGCACGATGCCGTCGGCTGCCGCCAGCGCGCGCAGCCAGTCCGCCGGGCGATGGATCAGCACGCCGCAGCCGTCGCCGCTGATGCCGTCGGCATTCACGCCGCCGCGATGGGAGAGTTTCGCCAGCGCGGCGAACGCGGTATCGACCAGCGCAGCGCTGGCGCGCCCGTCGATCTGCGCGACCAGGCCGAAGCCGCAGCTGTCGTGCTCGAAAGCCGGGTCATACAACGTCGCCGAGCCGCTTGCCGCCATCTCACCCCTCCGGGCTGCGCAGGCTGCCGCGATGCCGGGGGCACCGATCTTTTTGCGCAGAAGCGGCTCCGACTAGAACACAATTGTTGCGGTGCGTCAAAATATTTGTTTGGACGGCTAAACTTCCATCTGTCGGTACCGCGAGGCAACGGCCTGCACGACGGCGCAAATGAAGGCGGCGCCCCGGTTTCCCGGGGCGCCGCCGTGAACCACGCCTTGCCGTTGGAACAACCGGGTCGGCAACCGACTACAACTTCACCTTCACACCCAGGTTGTAGAAACGCCCCACCACATTGGACTGCGACCAGGTCGGGTTGTAGTTGGAACCCGCCCCGGCATAGTTCGACGGGTCGAACGGCGGCTTTCTGTCGAACGCGTTCATGATCGAACCGGTGATGCTGATGTTATCGTTGATCGCGTAACTGCCGGTCAGATCGAAGTCGTAGCTCGGGCCCACCCGACAACTCGCCGGGAAGTTCAAACCATCATCCGGCCGGGTCGACAGGCAGTCGCCGTCGAACAGGCCCAGTACGCCCACATCCGCCGCGATGTTCTTGTAGCTGCTGGTGAAGTACAGCGTACCGGTGACCGTCAGCGGTCCGTACATCAACGTATTCGCCCACGAAGCGCGGCTACGCGGCGTACCGGCACCCGACGACAGGTTGTATGGACCCTGGGTGCCTACGTAGCTCTGGTCCGTGCCGTCGGGGAACCGGACCTTCCACTGGAAGATCTGGGTGCCGGTCAGCTCGCTGATGTAGTGCAGGTTGTCGCTGAAGTCGAAGTGGGCCTGCACGTCCAGGTCGACGCCGGTAGTCTTCAGCGACTGCGCGTTGAGGTACGAGCCGATCAGCTCGTTCGGACGCGGCTGGAGACCAGGATGGTCCGGATCCGGCAGGTCGGGAATCACGGTCACCCCCGGCGCCTGCGGCGTGCCGGCGTAGTAGTTGTCCAGCGCCGACGCGGTATCGGCCTGCACGATGAGGTTGGACTTCTTGATGTTGTAGTAGTCGACCGAGACGTTCAGCCAGCTGAGCGGCTGCAGCACCACGCCGAAGGTGAAGCTCTTGGACTTCTCCGGCTTGATGTTCTTGTTGGCCAGGGTGAACTCCGACAGACCGTACGGAATGGTCACGTACGGACTGCCGCCGTGCAGCGCCTGGAACGCCGGCGGCGGCGTGTAGGTGATGAAGCCCTGCGCGGAACTCGATCCGTTCTCGGCGAAGGACGGCGCGCGGAAGCCCTTGGACCAGGTGCCGCGCAAGGCGATCCAGTCGAATGGCTTGAACTTGATGCCGATCTTCGGCGAGAAGTTGTTGCCGGCGTCGGTGTAGTGGTCGTAGCGACCCGAGGCATCGATCTCAAGCGACTGCAGCAGCGGCAGGTAGAACTCGGCGAAGGCGCCGCTCACGTCGCGAGTGCCCTTGGTCTGCGCATTGCCCAACCCCTGGAACTGGAAGTTCGGATTCAGTGTGGGGTCGTTCTGCGCCTCATGGCGGAATTGGGCGCCAACGGCCAGGCCCAGCGAGCCGCCCGGCAGATCCCACAGCGAGCGGCTGGCACTCAGATCCAGCGAGTCCATGTCGGTGGTCGAGGTCTTGTTGTAGCCCGGCGCCAGGGAGGCGCGCACGGCGGCGGAGTTGGCCGACGGGTTGACGAAGTTGTAGGTGCCGTTGGCCACCGCATCGAGCAGGGGCTGATAGCTGAGGAAGCCGTACTGCGTGGTATTCAGCCAGGCATGGTTGAGCACCAGGGCGGCATTCCAGTTCCACTCGGCGAACGTGCCGCTGACATTGCCCACGATGCGGGCGTTGTGGTTGTTGAAGTTGAAGCCGGATGGAATGTCGCCGAAGCTGTAGCTGATCAGCGCCGGCACCGCGAACGGATTGGACGGATTGCCCACCGGCAGGGTGATACCGCTCAGGTTGTGCGGCGTGCTGTTCTGGATCGTGCGCGGCCCACCGGGTGCCCAGGTCTTCGCCTCCATGTAGCTGGCGTCCATATAGGCGGTGGTGGTGTCGCCCAGCTTGATGGTGAAGCGGCCGGACACGCCGCCCTGTTCCATCGCCGGCTGCAGTTGGCCATACAGATTGACGGGGTCAAAACGGCAGTAGCTGCCGGTGGCGTCGGTGATCGACGGGCCCGAGGTGCAGGCACTCAGCGGCTGCCAAAGACCACTGCCATCGTTCGGCTTGATGGCGCCATTGATGCCGCCCGCACGAGCCGCCGGGCCACCCAGGCCCGGGCCACCCAGCGAGGTCAGGTCGGCCGTGTTGAACGGGAAGCCGCGCTGGCGGGTCCAGATCGGGTTGTCTTTCTGGTACTGCACGCTCAGGTAGCCGTTGTAGCGATCCTTGTCCAGGTCGCCGCCGCCGGCCAGCAACGTGGCCTTGCGGGTGAAGCCGCCGCCGTGCTGCGAGGTGCCCACGGTGGCGGTGGCTTCGACGCCCTTGAAGCTCGGCCGCATGATGATGTTGACCACGCCGGCGATCGCATCGGCGCCGTACAGCGACGAGGCGCCGTCCTTCAGCACCTCGATGCGCTCGACCGCGGCGAGCGGAATGGTGTTCAGGTCGGCGAAGGTACGTTGGCCGTCATCGGCCACCGGATAGTTGGCGACGCGGTGACCGTCGATCAGCACCAGGGTGGAGTTCACGGTAAGGCCGCGCAGGGCGACGCCCGACGCACCGGCCGCGAAGCCGTTGGCGAAGGCATTCGGGATCGAGCCGCTGTTGTCGGCCGAGATCGCGCGCACCACGTCGGACACCGTGGTGAGGCCGCTGCGCTGGATCTGCGCGGCGGTGATCGTGGTCACCGGCGAGGGCGTCTCCAGGTCGATGCGCGGGATCGCCGAACCGGTCACCGTGATGGTCTGCAGATTCTGCACATTCTGGCCGGTCGGCGGCGGTTGGATTCTGCGTACTGGTCGAGGTCTGCGGAGCGGTTTGCGTCTGCGGCGTTTCGGTGGTCTGTGCACTTTGCGCGAGAGCGGCAGCCATCGGTGTCAAGGCCAGGCCCGCCAGCGAAATGACAAGCGTGCGTTTCATGGACATGCCTCCACTTGGAGCAATCATTTGGTGGCGCTCGAGTCTTGATCGGGCAATGTCGGGAAGCAGACGATTGGGGGTGGGGGAGCCGGCTTCATCAGCCAGCGAAAGGACACGAGCGCGTGGGAGAGCCTCTTCGCAAGCGCGGTTTATCACCCTCATAACATCTACACAAGTACATAATTAATCGAAAGTTTTTATATATTCAGGGAATGCACGATCTTGCGATCGATACGTCGCAAAGTGAATCGGGACGGGCACTCAACCCGACGCGCGAGTCGTGAACCGATCGCAAGTAAACGTCTGGCCGCCACGAACAAGAACGACCCGCGGAAATCAAAGGCTGCACCTGTCTCGCTCCCGCCGGCGCGCTCGGAGATAATCGACGCATGCCCAAGCCCGACCACTTCCTCCACCCTTCCCTAAGCCGCCTGATCAGCATCGCGCTTCTGAGTGCCCTGCTCATGGCCCCGGCACTGGCCCGCCAGGACGGCAAGAGCCAGAACGAGCAGGCCGCGGCGAAGCAGAAGCTGGCCGAGCTGCAACCGCAAGATGGAAGCGCTGGCAAAACAGCAGGCCGACACCGCCGCCCGACGCGACAGCGTCAACGCCGAGCTGGCCAAACAGGCCAACGCACTGGCCAGTGCGGCGCGCGCGGTACGCCAGACCGATGCGCGAGCTGGCCGCCAAGCAGCAACAGCTGGATCAACTGCAGCAACAGCGCACCGCGCTGAAGCAGACGCTGGACGAGCCAGCGCGCCGCGATCGCCGACCTGCTGCGCGCCACCTACGCGCTCGGCCATGGCTCGGATCTGCGCCTGCTGCTGGGCGACGAGGACGTGGCGCGCATCGCGCGCGCGCTGGTGTACTCGAAATACTTCCAGCAGGACCGCGTGCAACGCGTGCAGCGCTTGATGGCCGACCTGGCCAAACTGCAGGAACTGGAGGACGCGATCACCGCCGAGCAGCAGGCGTTGCAGGCGACCAGGACCGCAGCGCGAGCAGCAAGCCGACGCGCTGGCCACAGCAGCGCGCCGCACAGCAGAAGCTGGCTGCCGAGGCCGACGCGCAATACAAGGACCAGGCGCAACGGCTGGCCGCGCTGAAACAGAACGCGCAGTCGCTGAACAACCTGCTCGACAAGCTGCAGAAGGCGATCGACGAAGCCGCCGCGACGCGCTGCCGCCGAACGCGCCGCGGCCAGTCAGGAAGCACCCCGGCCACAAGCCGCCACCGCCGGTCGAAGTCGGCGGCGCCAGCGCCAACATCCGCGGCAACCTGCCGTGGCCGGCCAGCGGCGTGGTCAACAGCTATGGCAACGGCGTGCTGATCAAGGCCAGCGGCGGCAGCGAGATCCATGCGGTGGCGCGCGGGCGGGTGATTTACGCCGGCTTCCTGCGCGGCTACGGCATGCTGCTGATCCTCAACCATGGCGATGGCTGGATGAGCATGTACGGCAACAATGAGAGCCTGTTGCACGACGTCGGCGACCAGATCGACGCCGGCCAGGCGATCGGCACCGCCAGCGCGCCCACCGGCGTCAACACCGGCGTGTATTTCGAGCTGCGCAAGAACAACCAGCCGGTCGATCCGCGCAGCTGGCTGAGTCAGCGCCGTTGACGCCATCACGACCGCATCGCAGGCTAGGCTGTGTCGTACTGAATTACCCCGGCGTCCGATTGTCCTACGCCTTGTCACTCTTTCGTCGCGCCCCGGCGCGACGTTGCCCGCTGCACGGAGTCACCTGCATGCGTCTTTCCATCCTGTAGCCAGCTCGCCCTGCTTGCTGGCCGTTCCGTTCCTGCTGCTGCCACCATGCACACACGCGCAGGACAGCGCCGGCCGCTGCCGCCAGCGTGGCCGCGCCACCGGTGGACCTGCCGGCCACCAACAGCAGCGCCCATGCGCCGGCCAACGCTGGCGCTGCCAGCCAGGTCGACCTGGACGACATCCGCAACTTCAGCCGCGTTTACGAAGTGGTGCGCCAGGCCTATGTGGAAAAGGTCGACGACAAGACCCTGATGAAGGCGGCGATCACCGGCATGCTTAGCGGACTCGATCCGCACAGCGAGTACCTGGACAAGGACGGCCTGACCCAGCTCAGCGAAGACACCACCGGCGAATACAGCGGCCTCGGCATCGAGGTGCTGCAGGTCGACGGTGGCCTGCGCATCGTCTCGCCGATCGACGACACCCCGGCGGCACGCGCCGGCATCAAGCCGGGCGACAGCATCGTCAAGATCAACGGCACCGTGATCGATTCGCAGAACATCGACGAGATGTTCAAGCAGCTGCGCGGCAAGCCCGGCAGCAAGATCACGCTGACCATCGTGCACCAGAACAGCGACAAGCTGATCGACCTGCACGCTTGTGCGCGAGAACATCTCGGTCAGCAGCGTCAAGGTGCGCGAGCTGGAACCCGGTTACGTCTATGTGCGGATCAGCCAGTTCCAGGACGACACCGCCGGCGACCTGGAAAAGAAGCTCGGCCGAGCTGATCGCGAAAAGCGGCCCGCAGAAGGGTGCCGTGCTGGATCTGCGCAACAACCCCGGCGGTCTGCTCACCGCGGCAGTCGGCGTCAGCGACGATTTCCTCGACGCCGGCACCATCGTCACCACCCGCGGCCGGCTGCAGGACGCGAACATGAGCTTCAGCGCCCATCCCGGCGACCAGCTCGATGGCGCACCGATGATCGTGCTGACCAACAACGGCACCGCGTCGGCGGCCGAGATCGTCTCCGGCGCGTTGAAGGACAACCGCCGCGCGCTGATCATGGGCCAGCGCACCTTCGGCAAGGGCGTGGTGCAGACCGTGTTGCCGCTGGACGCCGACCACGCGGTGAAGATCACCACCGCGCGCTACTACACGCCGAACGGCACCTCGATCCAGGCCGAAGGAATCAAGCCCGACATCGCGCTGGCCGACCTCACCGTGAACGAATCCGATCAGCGGCCCGGTGCTGATCAGTTCCGAGGCCGACCTGCCCAACCACCTGGCCAACGAGAACGCCAAGACCCGCACCAACATCGACGACGACGGCAGCGCCGCCGACGGCAAGCTGGCGACCAGCGACTACGCGCTGTCGCAGGCACTGAACGTGCTCAAGGGTCTGGCCTTGCGCCAGCGCGCCAATACGCCGCGCTGAACGGCACCGTCAGCAACGCAAACGGCCCGGTTTCCCGGGCCGTTCTGCCTTTGTTTCCTGCGCGGTCGAATTACGCCGCGGCGAACAGGCCGCGCATCTTCTTCATCGCGTTCGCCTCGACCTGGCGGATGCGCTCGGCGGAAACGCCGTACTCGTCGGCCAGATCCTGCAGCGTCGCCTTGTTGTCGTCGTCCAGCCAGCGGCGCTGGATGATGTCGCGCGAACGCTTGTCCAGCTGGCTCAGCGCATCGGTCAGCGTCTGCATCTGGTTGTCGGCGTAATCCTCGTCGGACACGTTCTCATACGGATCGGCGCCCTCGTCGATCAGGAACGCCGCCGGTGCCGGCTTGGCATCTTCGTCGGCATCGGCCGGGCTCGAAACCGATGTCGCGACCGGACAGGCGCGATTCCATCTCGCGCACGGTCGCCTCGGGCACGCCCAGATCCTTCGCCACCGTGCTCACTTCGGCGGCATTCATCCAGCCCAGGCGCTTCTTGCTCTTGCGCAGGTTGAAGAACAGCTTGCGCTGCGCCTTGGTGGTGGCGACCTTCACGATGCGCCAGTTCCTCAGGATGAACTCGTGCATCTCGGCACGGATCCAGTGCACCGCGAAGCTGACCAGGCGCACGCCCTGGTCCGGGTCGAAACGCTTGACCGCCTTCATCAGGCCGATGTTGCCTTCCTGGATCAGGTCGGCCAGCTGCAGGCCGTAGCCGCTGTAGCCGCGCGCCACGTGCACCACGAAACGCAGGTGCGACATCACCAGCTTCTTGGCCGCGGCCAGGTTGTCTTCTTCGAGGTAGTCGCGCGACAGCGCCTGCTCTTCTTCCGAGCTCAGCACCGGAATGCGATGGACCGCTGAAATATAGGCATCCAGACTGCCGACGACGCTCGGCAGCGGGAAGTTGGCGGTCACCAAGGCTTGAGACATGGATGGAACCTCCTGCAATGAGCATCAAAGTTTAGCACTCGCATAATTGGAGTGCTAAAGGCGCGGGATTGGTTCCGCGCCATTAATGAACCGAATAGTATAGATATTGAATGCCCTTGTCCAGCGCCCCGACCATGATCGATATGCGGCTGGCAGGCAGCCATTCAAGCGGACGTGAAACCGCCCTGCAGCGCAGCCCGGGGCGGCAGCGACCAGTCGATCGGCGGCTGGCCGCGGGCTTTCCAGATAGCGGTTGGCGGCGGAGAAATGGCCGCAGCCGATGAAGCCGCGATGCGCCGACAGCGGCGACGGATGCACCGAGCTCAGCACGCAGTGGCGGCTGGCTGTCGATCAGCTGGCCCTTGCGCTGGGCGTAGGTGCCCCACAGCAGGAACACCAGCCCTTCGCGCTCGCGGTTGAGCGCGTCGATCGCCGCGTCGGTGAAGCCCTCCCAGCCCTTGCCCTGGTGCGAGCCGGCGCGGCCCTCTTCCACCGTCAGCACGCTGTTGAGCAGCAGCACGCCGCGATCGGCCCACGGCGTGAGGCAGCCGTGGTCGGGACGCGGGATGCCGAGGTCGCGCTGGATCTCCTTGAAGATGTTGTCCAGCGACGGCGGCACCCGCACGCCGGGGCGCACCGAGAAGCACAGGCCGTGCGCCTGGCCGGGGCCGTGGTACGGGTCCTGGCCCAGGATCACCACCCGCACCGCGTCGAACGGCGTGTGTTCGAACGCGGCGAAGATCTCCGGGCCCGGGCGGATAGATGCGCTTGCCGGCCTGCTTCTCCGCGCGCAGGAACGCCGCCAGCGCCTGCATCTCGGGGCGCTGCAGGTAGTCGCCGATGCGCGCCTTCCACGACGGTTCCAGCTTGATCCGCGCCGCGTTCGCTCATGCCGTCGCTCGCGTGTCTCGCGCAGATGCTTGGCCACGCGCAGCTGGAACAGCAGCTTGGTCACCAGCAGTTTTTCCTCGACCGGCTTCTCGACCAGGTCGTTGGCGCCGGCCTTGATCAGCGCGGCCTGGTTGGCCGGGTTCTCGTCGCCGGTCATCACCAGCACCGGCAGCCGGCCCTTGCCGTAGCCGAACTCGCCGCGGATGTGCTCGAGCAGGTCGCCGCCGGTCAGTTCGCCTTTCAGGCTGACGTCGGTCAGCACCACGTCGGCGCCGACCCAGCCCAGCGCGCGGTCGGTTTCCAGCAGCGCCAGCGCATCTTCCACGCTGACCACATGGCGCACGGTGAGGCCGATCTTCTCCAGCATGCGGCGCGTGGCCAGCGCCACCACGCGGCTGTCCTCGACGTACAGCACGGTGCCTTCGGCGGTGTCTGTCCGGCCGCACGTAGCCGCGGATGAATTCGGCCAGCGCCTGGAAGCCCAGCGCCTTGTCGAAATAGTCGGTGACGTGCTCGCCCAGCGAGCGCCGGTGCAGGCGATCCTCGACGTCGCCGGACACCACCACGATCGGCACGTAGATCTGCGGCGCCGACTCGCGCACGAAGCGCGCCAGCTCCAGCCCGTCCATGTCGGGCAGGCGCAGCGCGATGGTGATGAAATCGAACACGCCGTCGCCCAGCACCTGCTGCGCCTCGGCGCCGGTGCCGCAACCGACCACCTCGACGCCGGGCAGCTCGGCCTGCAGCACGCGGGTGATCAGCTGCCGCACCACGCGCGAACCGTCGACCACCAGCACGCGCGGCGCCTCGGTCAGCAGACGGCTGCTGATATTCGTACTCATGCCTTAACTCATCCACCTGACCCATGGCCATCCCGGCCTGTAACCTGCGAGCGCACCCCCTGCACCCGCTTCAACTGGAGATAGTGCACCGAACGCGGCATCAGCCGCTGCGATTCACGTCACCCTGCGTCGCAAACGGCATCACACCGCCTTGCGCAATTGCCACGCGCTGACCAGGCGCGCGCCCAGCCAGCCCAGCGCCGCGGCAGCCAGCGGTACCGCCAGCAACAACCACAGCGGCAAACCGCCGATCTGCAGCTTGCCATCATAAGCCTGGCTCAGCTGCGCCACCGGCGTCGGCCAGCGCCAGTTCGATCGCCACCGCCAGCAAGGCCGCCAGGATGCCGCTGAACAAGCCGTACCAGATCCCGGCATACAGATAAGGCCGGCGCACGAACGCGCCGCTGGCACCGACCAGCAACAACACGCCGATCTCTTCGCTGCGGCTGGCGATGTCCACCCGCACGGTATTGCCGACCACCAGCAACGCCGCCAACGCCAGCAGCGAGGCCAGCACCAGCACCACGCGGTTGCCGACGCCAAGCAGCGCATCCAGCCGCTGCCGCCAGCTGCCGCTGTCCTGCACCAGGTCGACGCCGCGCATGCGCGCGCACATCGGCCACCAGCTGCTCCAGCGCATGCGCGCTCGACTCCGGCGCGCGGCTGCAACTGCAGCACGTACGGCAGCGGGTTGTCGTCCAGCGTCTGCAGCGCGCCGGAGAAGCCCTGCATCTTGGCCAGCTCGTCCATGCCCTGCTGCGGCGTCTTCACCACCACCGCGCCGACCTCCGGACGCTCGCCCAGCTGCTTCGGCCAGCAGTTGCGCCTGCTGCGCGGTCTGGCCGGGCTGCAGGAACACGCTGATCGACTGGCTCTGGCCCAGCACGTCGCCGAGCTTCTGCACATTGCCCAGCAGCAGGTAGAACGCCAGCGGCAAGGCCAGCGCCAGCCCCATCACGGCGATCGTCAGCAGGCTGCCGAGCGGGCGCGAGGCGAGCCGGCGCAAGCTGGCCGCCGCACTCCAGCCATGATGTTCCTGCCAGCTGCCGAAACGCCGGCCTGCGGCTGTGCCCGTTGCGCTGCGGCGCGTCGGCCGGCACGCGCAAGGTTTCCGGCAGCGTGCTCACAGCACCTCCTGCGCGGCGAGGTCGGCCACCAGCCGGCCGTGGTCGAGCACGATCACGCGCTTCTTCATGCGCTTGATCAGTGGCAGGTCATGGCTGGCGATCAGCACGGTGGTGCCGACCTGCTGGAACTCGGCGAACAGGCCCATGATCTCCACCGCCAGCTGCGGATCGAGATTGCCGGTCGGCTCGTCGGCGATCAGCAGGGTCGGCCGCGCCACGATCGCGCGGGCGATGCCCACGCGCTGCTGCTCGCCGGTGGACAGGGTGGCCGGCAACTGCCGTTCGTAGGCGAGCAGGCCGACCTTCTCCAGCGCCGCGCGCACGCGGCGTGCGCGTTCGGCGCGGGCGATGCCGCCGATCACCAGCGGCAACTCGACGTTCGCGAAGACGCGTGCGCTCCATCAGCAGGCGGTGATCCTGGAACACCATGCCGATCTGCCGGCGCCACTTCGGGATGCCGCTGCGGCGGATCTTGCGCGAGGCTCTTGCCGTCCATGCTGATCACGCCATGCGACGGCCGCTCGATCAGCCCCAGCAGTTTCAGCAAGGTGCTCTTGCCCGCGCCGGAATGCCCGGTGATGAAGGCCATCTCGCCGGTGGGCACCTCGAACGAAAGCTGCGACAGCGCCTCGTGGCCGCCTTCGTAGCGTTTGCTGACTTGATCGAACTGGATCACCGAGTGTCCCCGAATCTGCGTGCCGTCGTTGCCAGCGACAAGGATAAGGGAAGCCGGCACCCAGATGCGGACTTCAGACGTCCGCTGATCGCCGCAGGTTCAGCCCGCGGCGACCGTCGACGCTCAGCGGCCGGTGAACAACCGGGTCAGCCGGCGGAACAGGCCCGGCTTCTTCGGATGCGCGTGCTCGCCGGCCTTGCCGGACGGTCACCGCCACCTGGCGCGACGGCCGGCTGTGGGCTGCTGCCGCTCGACTCGCCGGCATTGCGCTCGCGCGGCGGACGACGCTCGCCGCGCGGCGCGCGATTGCCCTCGGCCGAGGCCGGTGCGCGCTCGTCGTCTCGACGCCGTCGGTCGGCGCACCTTCGCGATGACGGTTGCGGCCGCCGCGGCGACGACGCGGCTTGCGCGTGCGCTTCGGCAGCGGCTGCCGCCGTCGACGGCCGGCGGCCGCGCCGGTCTTGTGCACGGCAACGGCCACCGGCTGACGCGTCGCGGCGTCTCGAGGTTGCTGCGACAACCGCGCGGCTTGCTGCTCGCGCGGCGGACGCGACACTGCCGCGACCGCCACGCTCGGGCATGCGACCGGCATTCGCTGGCACACGGCGCGGCTTCTCGCCCGGACGCGGCGGCACCACGTCGCCGAAGGCGGCGCTGTCGGCGGCGGCGTTCGCGGCGAATTCGGCGATCGACCGCGCGCGGCTTCGGCATCACCAGCAGTTCCGGATCCATCTGCGCGACCGGAATGCTCTGGCCGATATAGGTCTCGATGTCCGGCAGCGACATCGCGTACAGATCGCAGGCGAAGCTGATCGCGTCGCCCTCGGCGCCCAGCCGCGCGGTGCGGCCGATGCGATGCACGTAATCCTCGGCTTCGTGCGGCAGGTCGTAGTTGAAGACGTGGCTGACGGCCGGGAATATGCAGGCCGCGCGCGGCCACGTCGGTGGCCACCAGGATGTCCAGCTGGCCGTCCTGGAAACGCTGCAGCAGCTTCTGCCGCTTCAGCTGCGGCACGTCGCCGGAGATCGCGCCGACGCGGCAACCGTGGCGCTTGACCCGCTCGGTGATGCGTTCGGCGGCGGCCTTGGTGTTGACGAAGATGATGCTGCGGCGTGGGCTGGTGCCGGTCGAGCAGGTTCAGCAGCAGCGGCATCTTCTCTTCCTTGGCGGGGAAGTAGACCAGCTGGCGCACCTGGTCGGCGGTGACGTTGTCGCTTTCCACCACCAGCTTCTCGGCCTCGTGCATGTGCTCGTAGGCCAGCTCCAGCACGCGATGGCTCAGCGTGGCGGAGAACAGCAGCACCTGGCGCTGCTCGCGCGGCGGCAGCTTGCGGAAGATGAAGCGCACGTCCTTGATGAAGCCGAGATCGAACATGCGATCGGCCTCGTCGATCACCATCACTTCGACGCTGTTGAGGCTGAACACGCCCTGCTTGTGGTAGTCGAGCATGCGGCCGGGCGTGGCGATGATGATGTCGCAGCCGTCCTTCAGCTGCTGGCGCTGCTTGTCGTAATCGACGCCGCCGTAGATCAGCGCGATGCTGCAGGCCGGTGTGCTGGCCGATCGCGCGGGCATCCTTGTCGATCTGGATCGCCAGCTCGCGGGTCGGCGCGATGATCAGCGCGCGCGGATCGCTGTCCTTGCGGTCGGCGACGGCCGGCGTGGTCAGCAGGCGGTTCATCAGCGCGACCAGGAACGCGCAGGTCTTGCCGGTGCCGGTCTGCGCCTGGCCGGCGACGTCGCGGCCGGCCAGCGCCAGCGGCAGGGTCATTTCCTGGATCGGCGTGCAGCGGGTGAAGCCGCTGTCGTCCAGGCCCTGCTGCAGCAGCGGATGAAGATCGAAGTTGGTGAAGAAGGTGTCGGTGAGTACGGTTTGTGACATATGCGGATGGTTGACCTTGGCCTGACGGCGGCGTGATGCGCTGCACTCGCTTCAGGCGCCGGACAGTCGGCGCGAAAGCGGTGCAGGACGGGTGCGCGATGCGCAGCGAAGCGGCTCAGTGTCAGGGTCAACAAGATCGCGCCGCGGCTGGCGACGCCGTAGTTTGCCGGCGGTCTGACGGGCGGCTGTGCAAGCCGCCCTTGAATCGTGCCCGGAGTTGCGCTGGAATGAGAACTGCCGCCATGCAGCCCTCTTCCTGCCCAACCCGCGCTTCATGGGCGCCTGAGTGTAGCCGATGACGGCCCGGCGTCTGTCGCGATCAGCTGCCTTGTTTACTGCCCGCTTGCTTTCCATGCCACCCCACTATTTGTCACCTGCACGCTTTGCGCCCCAGCCACGGAGATCCCCGGTGAGCGACCTGATTACCCATGTGAACGACGACGCCTTCGACGAGCAGGTGCTCAAGTCCGAAACCCCGGTCCTGCTGGATTTCTGGGCGGAATGGTGCGGCCCGTGCAAGGCCATCGCGCCGATGCTGGACGAGCTGGCCCAGCAGTACGAAGGCAAGCTGCGGGTCGTCAAGGTCAACATCGACCAGAACCAGCAGACCCCGCGCGCCTATGGCGTGCGCGGCATCCCGACCCTGATGGTGTTCAAGAACGGCAAGGTCGAGGCGACCCAGATCGGCGCCGTCAGCAAGGGCCAGCTGACCCAGATGATCGACAAAGCCATCTGATCCATACGTTGCAAACCCGCTGCGCGGAGCCGGCCAGGTTGAGCACGACCGGCTCGCAAGGCTTTACGCCGGTACGCAGCGGGTGCTAGATTCATTGCGTCCGTCGGGACAGTCCTGTCCCCTTGCGCCTTCCGCGCGACGCACACCCTCCCTCCTGTAATTCAACGGCGCCCTGCGAGGATTGCCCGTGTCCGATACCGATAATAAAATTCCGACCGACGCCAAGGCGTCGATACCAAGCCTGCTGCCGAAGGCAAGCCCGAGCCGCGCCCACGCGCGCCGCGCCGCACGGCAGCAGCGATCGCGGCGGCAAATGCCGAGAAAGCGGCCGGCCGCCGACAAGCCCGCAGCACCTGCTCCAGCTGTCGCCGGCGCCGCGCACCGGCATGCCGGCCAGCCTGCCGGTGACGCCGGCCGAACCGCGCGGCCCCGCGCCCCGCGCAGGAGCCGCGTAACCGCACGCCGCAGGCCGACCAGAACCAGAACCAAGACCAGAACCAGAACCCGCTGGCCGGACCAGAACCAGGGCCAGCCGGCCAGGGCCAGCCGCAGAATCCGAACCAGGGTCAGGGTCAGGCTCAAAACCAGAACCAGAGCCAGAACAATGGCGGCCGCGAGGGCCGCGAGGGCCGCGGCCGCCGCCGGCGCAACGAGCGCGGCGGCAACCCGAACCCGCAGCAACAGTCGACCGCAGCAGCCATCCGCGCCCGCAACCCGAACGGCCTGCCGGTGGATGACGACAACGCCGATCCGGGCAGCAACGACCGCGTGATCAACCTCACCGAGCTCAAGCGCAAGAACGCGACCGCAGCTGCTGGAGTTCGCCGAGTCGCTGGGCGTGCACGAAGGCGTCGCCCGCGCGCGCAAGCAGGACGTGATCTTCAACGTGCTCAAGGCGCATGCCCGCTCCGGCGGCGGCATCTGGGCCGAAGGCGTGCTGGAAATCCTGCAGGACGGCTTCGGCTTCCTGCGCTCGGCCGACGAGTCCTACCTGGCCGGCCCGGACGACATCTACGTGTCGCCCAGCCAGATCCGCCGCTTCAACCTGCGCACCGGCGACTACATCACCGGCCGCGTGCGCCACCCGAAGGAAGGCGAGCGCTACTTCGCCATGCTGCGCGTCGACGACATCAACGGCGATCCGCCGGAAGCGTCGAAGAACAAGATGCTGTTCGAGAACCTCACCCCGCTGTTCCCGCGCAAGGCGTTCAAGCTCGAGCGCGGCAACGGTTCGAGCGAGGACATCACCGGCCGCATCCTCGACCTGATCGCACCGATCGGCAAGGGCCAGCGCGGCCTGATCGTCTCGCAGCCGAAGTCCGGCAAGACGATGATGCTGCAGAACATCGCCCAGGCGATCCTGTACAACCATCCCGAAGCGCACCTGATCATGCTGCTGATCGACGAGCGCCCGGAAGAAGTCACCGAGATCGCCCGCACCGTGCGCGCCGAAGTCATCTCCTCGACGTTCGACGAGCCGGCCGTGCGCCACGTGCAGGTCGCCGAAATGGTGATCGAGCGCGCCAAGCGCCTGGTCGAGCACAAGAAGGACGTGGTCATCCTGCTCGACTCGATCACCCGCCTCGCGCGCGCCTACAACACCGTGGTGCCGAGCTCCGGCAAGGTGCTCACCGGCGGTGTCGACGCGAACGCGCTGCAGCGCCCGAAGCGTTTCTTCGGCGCCGCGCGCAACGTCGAGGAAGGCGGCTGCCTGACCATCATCGCCACCGCGCTGACCGAAACCGGCAGCAAGATGGACGAGGTGATCTACGAGGAGTTCAAGGGCACCGGCAACATGGAAGTGCACCTGAGCCGCCGCATCTCCGAGAAGCGCGTCTACCCGGCGATCGACATCAACCGCTCCGGCACCCGCCGCGAGGACCTGCTGATCGAGCCGGACATGCTGGCCAAGATCTGGATCCTGCGCAAACTGCTGCATCCGATGGACGAGCTCGCCGCGATGGAGTTCATGCTCGACAAGATGAAGAACACCAAGTCCAACGACGAGTTCTTCAATTCGATGAAGCGCTAGGGAGCCGGGAATCCCCGAGGGGACCTCCCGACGGACCTCGGGCTCGCAAGATTCGATGTCCCGCCCTCCGGCAAACGGTGGCCTCTGGCCGCCGTTTTGCTTTTTGCGGCCGCGCCCTGATCCAGCTCAGGGCGCAACCCGACGCATGCTGGTTCAATGGACCGTCCGACCACCGCCTCCCACGACGCCCCTTTTCGTCGCCGCGCGCCGCCCCCATAGTGTCGGCTCTCCCTGCGAGGCTTCGTCCGTGTCCATACCCAGTGCCGTCAAGAGCACCCCGATTGCGGGCCGCCAGCAACTCGCCGATTATCTCGCTGCCGGCGAGAAGCCGCGCGAGGCCTGGCGCATCGGCACCGAGCACGAGAAATTCGGCTTCCGTACCGACGACCTGCGCCCGCCCACGTTCGAGGGCGAGCGCGGCATCAGGCCGCTGCTGGAAGGCATCGCCACGCGCTACGGCTGGGACATCGCGCGCGAAGGCGAGATCCCGGTCGCGCTGTCGCGCGAACGCTGCCTCGATCACGCTGGAGCCGGCCGGTCAGCTGGAGCTGTCCGGCGCACCGCTGGAAACCATCCACCAGACCTGCTGCGAGGTGAACTCGCACCTGGAGGAAGTGCGCTCGGTCGCCGACGGCATGGGCCTTGGCTTCCTCGGCATGGGCTTCCAGCCGAAGTGGCGCCGCGACGAGATGCCGTGGATGCCCAAGGGCCGCTACAAGATCATGCGCGAATACATGCCCAAGGTCGGCTCGCTCGGCCTGGACATGATGACGCGCACCTGCACGGTGCAGGTGAACCTGGATTTCTCCTCCGAAGCGGACATGATCAAGAAGTTCCGCGTCGGCCTGGCGTTGCAGCCGGTCGCCACCGCGCTGTTCGCCGATTCGCCGTTTACGGAAGGACGTCCAAACGGCTATCTGTCGTACCGCTCGCAGATCTGGACCGACACCGATCCCGACCGCACGGGCATGCTGGATTTCGTGTTCGCCGACGGTTTCGGCTACGAGCGCTACGTCGACTACATCCTCGACGTGCCGATGTACTTCAGCTACCAGGACGGCCGCTACATCGACCTGGCCGGGCAGGATTTCAAGCGTTTCCTGGCCGGCGAACTGGCCACGCTGCCGGGCGTGCACGCCACCATGAAGGACTTCGCCGACCACCTCACCACCGCATTCCCCGAGGTGCGCCTGAAGCAATACCTGGAAATGCGCGGCGCCGACGGCGGCCCGTGGAACCGCCTGTGCGCGCTACCCGCGTTCTGGGTCGGCCTGCTGTATGACGACGAGGCGCTGGATGCCGCCTGGGATCTGGTCAAGGACTTCAGCCGCGAGGAACGCCATGCCTTGCGCGACGGCGTGCCGAAGCACGCGCTGAAATTGCCGTTCCGCGGCGGCACGGTACGCGACCTGGCCGAAGAGGCGTTGAAGATCGCCGGTCACGGCCTCAAGCGCCGCGCCCGCCTCAACAAGAACGGCGCCGACGAAAGCATCTTCCTCGAACCGATGATCGAAATCGTGCAGGCCAACCAGACCCCGGCCGAGCGCAAGCTGGAGCTGTTCCACGGCGCATGGAACGGCAGCGTCGATCCGGTGTTCCGCGAGTTCGCCTACTGAGGACGGTCAGCGCGTAGCCGTTTCCACCAGCGACCATGCTACCGGCTCGCCGGCGCGCATCGGCTTGCAGGTCGATCCGGCCAGCGGGTATTCGTCCGGCACGATCCATGGCGTGCGCTCGAGCGCGATGCGATCGGTGTTGCGCGGCAGCCGGTAGAAGTCCGGACCGTGGAAGCTGGCAAACGCTTCCAGCCGATCCAGCCGGCCCACCTGCTCGAACGCCTCGGCATACAGCTCCAGCGCTGCATGGGCCGTGTAGAGCCCCGCACATCCGCAGGCCGCTTCCTTCGCTTCGCGCGGATGCGGCGCGCTGTCCGTGCCGAGGAAGAAATGCGGATCGCCGCTGGTGGCCGCCTGCAGCAAGGCGGCGCGATGCGTCTCGCGCTTGAGGATCGGCGCGCAATAGTTGTGTGGGCGGATGCCACCCTCGAACAGCGCGTTGCGATTGAGCAGCAGGTGATGCGCGGTGATCGTCGCCGCCACGTTGACCGGCGCGCCGCTGACGAACTCGACCGCGTCTCGCGTGGTGATGTGTTCCAGCACCATGCGCAAACCCGGGAATCGCGCCCGCAGCGGCATCAGGTGCCGCTCGATGAAAACCCGTTCGCGATCGAAGATGTCGACACCCGGATCGGTGACCTCGCCGTGCAGCAACAACGGGAGATCGTGCTGTTCCATCGCTTCGAGCACCCGGTACACCCGCGACAGGTCGCGCACGCCCGGAATCGGAATTGGTGGTGGCTCCTGCCGGGTAGTACTTCACGGCGAAGACGCTGCCGCTCGCCCTGGCGCGCGCAATTTCCTCGACCAGCGTGTTCTCGGTGAGGTACAGCGTCATCAGCGGCTGGAAGCGCGAGCCCGCCGGCAGGCTCGCCAGAATCCGCCGACGATAGTCTTCCGCCTGCGCCACCGTCGTCACTGGCGGCTTCAGGTTCGGCATCACGATGGCACGCGCAAACCGCTGCGCGGTGTGACCGATGACCGAGGCCAGCGCATCGCCATCACGCAGATGCAGGTGCCAGTCGTCGGGGCGGGTGATTTCCAGGCGCGAAGGGTTCATGGATCGGGAACTCGGACTGTGGGACGAGGGATACTGACCATGGTATCGCGCGGCTGCGGCCCGGTCGTCCTGCAAGAGCGGCCAAGGCAGGCAAAAGCGCTCACAGCCAGTGCCCGTAGCGGCGGATGTAGATCACCTTCATCAACTGGGTCAGCGCGCAATAGCTCACCAAGGTCAGCGCCAGCCACGCGAAATACACCGGCGGCAGCGGCACCATGCCGATCTTCGCGCCCAGCGGACTGAACGGGATCAGCATGCCGATCACGATGACCGCGGCGGTCAAGCCGAGTACCGGCGCCGCCGCCACGCTCTGCAGGAACGGGGTGCGCCGGGTGCGGATCATGTGCACGATCAGGGTTTGCGACAGCAGGCCTTCGATGAACCAGCCGGACTGGAACAGCGACTGGTGTGCCGGCGAGTTCGCACCGAAGTAATGCCACATCAGCCAGAACGTGGTGATGTCGAAGATCGAGCTGACCGGGCCGATCCACACCATGAAGCGGCCGATGTCGCCGGCGTCCCACTTGCGCGGGCGGCTCAGGTATTCCTCGTCCATGCGGTCGAACGGGATCGATAGCTGCGAAATGTCGTACAGCAGGTTCTGCACCAGGATCTGCAGCGGCAGCATCGGCAGGAACGGCAGGAACGCGCTGGCCACCAGCACGCTGAACACGTTGCCGAAGTTCGAGCTGGCGGTCATCTTGATGTACTTCATGATGTTGCCGAAAGTGACGCGCCCTTCCAGCACGCCCTCTTCCAGCACCATCAGGTTCTTCTCCAGCAGGATGATGTCGGCCGACTCCTTGGCGATGTCGGTGGCGGTATCCACCGAGATGCCGACATCGGCATCGCGCAATGCCGGTGCGTCGTTGATGCCATCGCCGAGGAAGCCGACGGTGTGACCCAGCCGCTGCAACGCGCGCACCACGCGCGCCTTCTGCAGTGGCGACATCTTGGCGAACACGGTGACGCGCGCGACCAGCGCCTCCAGTGCGGCGTCATCGAGCGCCTCGATGTCCTTGCCCTCCACCGAATGGGTGACATCGAGCCCGACCTCCCGGCAAATCTTGCGCGTCACCGCCTCGTTGTCGCCGGTGATCACCTTCACCTCGACGCCATGCTGGTGCAGCGCCCGGATCGCGGTGGCGGCCGAGTCTTTCGGTGGATCGAGGAAAGCCAGGCAACCGATGGCAACCAGCCCGCGTTCGTCGGCCACACCGTAGGGACGTTCATGCGCGGATTCGCGTCGCACCGCCACCACCAGCACGCGCAGGCCGTCTTCGTTGAGCCGCCGCGTCATCGCCTTGATCTCGCGACGGCGCGCCTCGGTCAGCGGCTCGGTGACATCGCCGGTCTTCGCGTACGCGCAGATCGCCAGCATCTCCTCGACCGCGCCCTTGCAGACCAGCAGGTGCTCGCCGCCGCCATCGGCGACCACCACCGACATGCGCCGGCGCTGGAAATCGAACGGAATCTCGTCGATCACGCGATAACGCCGGGCCGCCGATTCGAGGTCGCGATGCTCCAGCACCGCCTTGTCCATCAGGTTTTTCAGGCCGGTCTGGAAACGGCTGTTGAGATAGCCGTATTCCAGCGCCTCGTCGGACTCCTCGCCGTCGAGGTCGAGGTGCCGCTCAAGTACGATCTTGTCCAGCGTCAGCGTGCCGGTCTTGTCGGTGCACAGCACGTCCATCGCGCCAAAATTCTGGATCGCGTTGAGCCGCTTCACCACCACCTTGCGGCGCGCCATCGCCAGTGCGCCCTTGGCCAGGTTCGCGGTGACGATCAACGGCAGCATCTCCGGGGTCAGCCCGACGGCTATCGACAGCGCGAACAGGAATGCCTCGGTCCAGTCGTGCTTGTCCAGTCCGTTGATCAGGAATACCACCGGCACCATCACCGCCATGAAGCGGATCAGCAGCCAGCTGACGCTGTTGATGCCGCGGTCGAAACTGGTCTGCACGCGCTGGCCGGCGAGGCTGTGCGCCAGCGAACCGAGGTAGCTGCGCGCACCGGTCGCCACCACCACGGCGGTGGCAGTGCCACTGACCACATTGGTGCCCATGTAGCAGACCGTGGGCAGGTCCAGCGGATGGGAGCCGTCGCCAGCATCGGCAGAAGCGCGCGTGGCCGCGGACTTCTCCACCGGCAGCGATTCACCGGTGAGGATCGCCTGACTGATGAACAGGTCTTTCGCGCCGAGCAGGCGCAGATCCGCTGGCACCATGTCGCCAGCACCCAGATGCACGATGTCGCCGGCGACCAGCTCGGCTACCGGCACCTCGATCTGCTCGCTGTGACCGTCCGAGGCACATCGCGTCACCGTGGCGGTGTTGCGTACCATCGCCTTGAGTTTTTCGGCGGCGCGCGTGGAACGGAATTCCTGGGTGAAGCCGAGCAGCACGCTGATCGCGACCATCACCGCAATGATGATCGGCCCGGTCAGGTCGCCGCCGTCGGTAAACAGCTGCACGCCGGCCAGCACCAGCAAGACCACGATGAACGGGTTCTTGAACGCGCGCAGCAATTGCCGCGACCAGTGCGGCGGCTTTTCGTGCGATACCTCGTTGGTGCCGTCGCGCTGCAGCCGCGCTTCGATCCGACTGGCGTCGAGCCCGCTGCCGGACGTTTCCAGGTCGGCCAGCAGATCACTGTTTTCGCGAAAAGCCTGCGCAGCCGCGATCACCGGCGTGCTCTTGCCGGCCGGGCTTTGGGTCGGCGTGGGGAAAATCTTGCTCATGCTTCGTTTCCGTGGGGGCGGAATACCGATGCGGCGAAGCGCTGACCAGGTCAGGCCAGCGTCACGTCAATGGTGTTTCGCGGGCTCTTCCCACGCACCGCGTGCGACACGTACCGGCGCCGGCGATGCCAGATCAGGCGCTGGCCCACGCGGTCGGCAGCGGGGCACGCCGCGATCCGTGCAGCCAGGGAGGGGGGCACGCGCGGCGCGCGCTGGCGATGGCGGAAAGCCACTCCGTCGGGAGGATTCCGGCCGGCATCAGCGCGCGGTACTACGTCGGCGATGACGGGGGGATTTCAGGAACGACGCCGGTTCGGGACGAGGCACGCGGACACTTTCGTGTGTGGCGCAGGCAACATGTTCATCGGTCCGCGCTTCCAGCGGCAACGGCACGGTCACGCTGAATTCGGGCGAGCCGGCACCACGGCGGACGGGTGCCGCACGGCGGCCTGCAAGGTGCTGGCGGAAAAAATCGTGAAGGAGCTTCATCAGCCCATCTCCTCATGACGACGCCGGTGGCGTCCTCAGGAGTGGGCCGGACTTTCCCTAGCGGAAAGCACCAGCCGACCGCAGGCGGTCGCCGCAGGCGTTCAACTTGTTATGCGGCGCCGGCACCCGAAGCGAGCGGATGTCGACGTTGCGACTAGGGTAAACGTCCATATGCCTTGGTTTAGTCAGGACTGGGAGCCGGCCGGCGCAAGCGCGCCGGAGGGCGCGCGCATTGTCAGGGTGCAACACGCAAGTGTCAATCTCGAGGTTTCCACGCCGGCGCGGGGCGCGGATGCATTCAGAGCATCGGCTGCTGCAACCCCTGCTGCACGATCGGCTCGACCAACCAGTGGTCCGCGAGCAGGAACGCGAACAGCGCCATCAGGTAGACGATGGAATAGTTGAACACCTTCATCGCGTACAGCTCGTCCGGCGGATTGAGCAGGCGCACGGCGTAATACAGGAACGCCCCGCCCAGCACCGCGGCGCCGCCCAGGTAGACCAGGCCGCTCATCCCGGTCAGCGCCGGCAGCAGGGTCACCAGCACCAGCAGCACGGTGTAGAACAGGATGTGCCAGCGGGTAAACACCACGCCGTGGGTCACCGGCAGCATCGGCACCTGTGCGCGCGAGTAGTCGTCGCGGCGGAAGATCGCCAGCGCCCAGAAGTGCGGCGGCGTCCACACGAAGATGATCAGGCACAGCTGCAGCGCGTAAGGGTGCAACGCCCCGGTGACCGCGGTCCAGCCCAGCACCGGCGGGATCGCGCCGGCGAGGCCGCCGATCACGATGTTCTGCGGCGAGGCGCGCTTCAGGAACGCGGTGTAGATCACCGCGTAACCGATCAGTCCGGCGAAGGTCAGCACCGCGGTCAGCGTGTTGACCAGCGGCACCAGTACCAGCATCGAGGCGATACCCAGCGCCAGCGCGAACACGAAGGCCTGGCGCGCATTGAGATGCCCAGTGGCCAGCGGCCGGTGTGCCGTGCGCACCATCACCTTGTCGATGCGCTGGTCGATCAGCTGGTTGAACGCGGCAGCCGATGACGACGCCAGCCAGATGCCCAGCGTGCCGAACACCAGCGCGCGCCAAGGCGGCATGCCGGGCACGGCGAGGAACATGCCGATCACCGCGCAGAACACCAGCAACGCAACGATGCGCGGCTTGGTCAGTTGCAGATACTCGTGGAAAACGCTCATCTTCAGTGTCGCCCCAACGACAGGAACATCGATTCGTCATGCCGGCGCTGCGTGCGCGCCAGCGTGGCCAGCAAGGTGAACAGCAACAGCGCCGCCACGCCATTGTGTGCGGTGGCCACGGCGAGCGGCAGGCCGAAGTAGACGTTGCTGATGCCCAGCAGCACCTGCGCTGCCAGCACCAGTGCGATCGCCAGGCCATAGCCGCGCAATCCACGCCTGGCCGCCCGGATGGCCAGCCAGCCGAGATAACAGAACACCACCAGCGCGCCGATCCGGTGCACGATCTGGATCGCGCTGCGCGCAGCCATGTCCAGCACGCCGCCTTCGTAGTTCACGCCGATCCCGCGCCACAGCACGAAACCCTGCTCGAAGTCCGTCGGTGGCGCCCACTGGCCGAGGCACTGCGGGAACGAGCCGGGGCCGTAACCGCAGGCCAGCGCCGCGTAATTCGCCGAGGTCCAGCCGCCCAGCGCGATCTGGCACAACAGCAGCACGATACCGAACGTCACCAGCCGGCGCAGGTCGGCAAAGCGGTCGTCCGACGCAGCCACGCCGGCGAAGCGCAATGCGGCCCAGGCCAGCAGCGCGAGTGTGGCCATGCCGCCGAGCAGGTGGCCCATCACCACGATCGGCTTCAGCAACAGCGTCACCGTCCACATGCCCAGCATCGCCTGGAAGATGATCACCGCCAGCGCCAGCACGCAGATTTTCCACGCGCCCGGCCGTGGCAACCGGATGGCGGCGATCAGTGGCAACGCGATTGCGCAGGCCGCCAGCAACGACGACAGAAGGTGCTCACCGCGCATGTACAAGCCAACCCCGACCGCGGCGAATGCCGCGCCGGCGACCACCGCCAGCACGGCGCTGCGCCGACGCCAGCTGGCGATCAGCGCCAACAGCAGCACCATCACGCCAAGCGTACCGGCGAGGAAGCGATGCACCTGCTCGCGCCAGGCCTTGTGCGCCTCGTACGGGCGATCCGGGAACGCTGCGTCGGCATGCGCCACCGCCTGCGCGTGTTGCGGCCAGGTCGCCTGGCCATAACAGGTTGGCCAGTCCGGACAGGACAGGCCGGCATTCGACAAGCGCACGAACGCACCGAACATCACCAGCCCGAACGCGAACACCGTGGCGAACAGTGCCAGCCAGCGCAAGGCACCGCAAACTGCGCGGCGATATCACTTGATCACCTTCTGCAGGTCCCTGCGCAGACCGGACGGATCGAACCCGGCCGGGTACAGCGACAAGGCGGTGCCGTTGGATTCCACCAGCACGGCGCTGACGCTGTCCGGCGCGGTCGGCCGGTACGCAGCCAGCTTGTCATCGACGTCCTGGCCGAGCTGCCAGTAGTTGCGCATGCCATCGTGCGCCTCATCCACCGGCGGTGTGCCCAGGTAGAGCAGGCGCAGGCGCGACTGGTTGCGGTTCAGCGTGACCCGCGCGGCGGCCATGCTGGTCAACGTGGCCAGGCACTGCGCGGCGCAATCCGGGCCAGCCAGCGCGACCAGGGTGAGGCGCGGCTGTGTATCGCGCCAGGCGTAGAACTGGCCGTTGTCCAGTTGCACGCGCAACTGTTCGTCGACGAAATTGCGCTGCGGCAGGATCGGCTCGCCGTGGCCTCTGGTGCCAGGCTGCCAGCCACCCCAGGCGAGCAGGCCGGCGACGATCATCGGTGCGACAAAAGCCAGCGCGATAAGCAGCAGGTAGATACGGCCCTTGCGCATGGCGGCGGGATCAGCAGGTTTCATCGGATGTCATCAATCTTGGTGGAGTCGGATTCGCGCGGTTTGCGCTTGCGATGCACGGCCAGCAGGATCACCACCGCGGCCAGCGCGAACGTGAACCACTGGAAGGCATAGGCGCGGTGCCGCGCCGGCGGCATCGCGGAAAAATCGAGGGTGTGCTCGCGCACGTAGATCGAGGCCGGATCGGCATCCAGCGCCAGCAGTCGCGGATACAGCGCACGGCCGAGATCTCCGGCGACTTCTGCGGGGTCGAGAAAAATGCTGCTTTTCGGCCACTGTGTCTGCCGTGCCAGCGCATTGCCACCCATCTCGAAACCGACCGATGGCGGCGGCACATACAGGCCCTGCAGGCTGACCTCGCCCGTCGGCAACGGCGGCAGCTGTGGCGTCTGCATGGTGCCGTTGCCGGACAGGAAACCGAGGTCGACCAGCAACAACTGCGACTGACCGCGCAGCTCGAATGGCGCAAACACCTCGACCCCGCCACGCGCGTCATGCTTCGGGTTGTCCAGCAGATACAGCCGGTCGGCAAGATAGCGGCCGCTGACCCGCACCCGCGGAAAACTGTCGGCCGGCGGTGCTTCGGCAATCCTGGCAAAGTCCTGCAGCGGCGCGCTGGCCGATGCGGCATACCGCCGCAGAACCGCCTCCTTGAAGTCGGCCCGATGCAACTGCCAGAAGCCCAAACGTATGAACAGCAAGGCTCCAGCCACCGCCAGCAGCAACGCCCACCACGACGGACGACGAAACCCGATCACGCCGGGCGCCTGCCAGCGGCCGTTATACTGGCCATGTCGAACTGGATCGGATCAATCACGTGGAAACCATCTATAAAATTGCGCTGGTCGTGGTGCTGCTGGTGGTGATCTTCAGCCTCGGCCAGGCGCTGTTCTTCATGATGAAAGACAAGGACGACGACAGACGCACGGTGTGGGCACTGACCCGTCGCATCGGGTTGTCGCTGCTGTTCATCGCCATGGTCGCGTTCGGCATCTGGATGGGCTGGCTGCACCCGCACGATGTAGGCCAATGATTGTAGCGGTTGCGCCGCCACGGCGCGCCCCCGGGGAAAGCCAGGGAAGAAGAACCCAACAAAAAGCCCGCCAATGGCGGGCTTTTTGTTGGTTCCTGGCGAAGCGAACGTCGCGTCGTTCTTGCGGAGAGCTCGGGCAGGGATGACCGGTTCGCTCTACGCGAGAGGGCATCGCGTCAAAGAATGTAGACGAACATGAACAGGCCGAGCCAGACCACGTCGACGAAGTGCCAGTACCAGGCCACTGCCTCGAAGCCGAAGTGGTGCTCCTTGTTGAAGTGACCCTTCAGCACGCGCAGCCAGATCACCGCCAGCATGATGGTGCCCAGCGTCACGTGCAGGCCGTGGAAACCGGTCAGCATGAAGAAGGTCGAGCCGTAGACGCCGCTGTGCAGGGTCAGGTTCAGCTCCTCGTACGCCTCGATGTACTCGTGCGCCTGGAAGTACAGGAAGGTGGCGCCGAGCAGCACGGTGAGGCCGAGGAACAGCAGGATCTTGCCGCGATGACCCGCACGCAGCGCATGGTGCGCGATCGTCACGGTGACGCTGGAGGTGAGCAGGATCACCGTGTTCAGCAGCGGCAGGCCCCACGCCGGCACCGTGCGGAATGCACCGCCGACCTGTTCCGGACCGTTGCCACCGTTAGCGCCCCATGCAGCGGCGTAATCGCTCCACAGGAACTGGTGGGTCAGTACGCCGTGGCCTTCGCCGCCCAGCCACGGCACCGAGAACATGCGGATGTAGAACAGCGCGCCGAAGAACGCGCCGAAGAACATCACCTCGGAGAAGATGAACCACATCATGCCCATGCGGAACGAGGTGTCCACCTGGCTGTTGTAGTTGCCGGCCAGCGACTCGTTGATCACCGAGCGGAACCAGCCGAAGAACATGCCAAACACGCCGAGCACGCCGATGGTCAGCACGGCCTTGCCGAAACCGGCATCGCCGGGCTCCGCATTCAGCCAGTGCGCGGCACCGAACACGGTGATGAACATGACCACTGCGGCCACGAACGGCCAGTAGCTCTTGGTCGGAACAAAATACGCGTCGTGCTGCTGACCCATGGTGAGACCCCGTGGATTTCTCTTGATGACTTTGCCCCGTCACGCCGACCGGGGAACTGCACGCCGGTCGTCGGACCGGTCGGTTGAACAAAACGTGCTGACGCGTACACTATTTCATCATCAGGATCTTGCAGGAACGTAGACAGGTAGACCGCCAGCGCGACCACGGCAAGTATCGTGACCGTGCGCCGCACGCCCTTGACGGGGTTTCCCGTCGACCTGCGCCGTTGCCGCCTGAATTGTCTTCTGCGCCATGTCACTTTGCTCCCGAAATCGTGCCGGCCGCGCGACCGGCATGACGGATGGATGATCAGTCGTTCACGTGGCCGTGCGCCAGTTCGTCGTCATGGATCACCGGCGGCACTTCGAAGGTGTGGTGCGGCGCCGGCGACGGCACCGTCCACTCCAGACCCTTGGCTCCTTCCCACACGCGGTCGGTGGCCTTCTTCCTCGAGAAGAACACGCAATGGATCAGCACGCCGACGAAGATCAGCTGGGTGGCGCCGAACAGGAAGCCGCCGATCGAGCTGATCATGTTGAAGTTGGCGAACGCCACGTTGTAGTCGGGGATGCGGCGCGGCATGCCGGCCAGGCCCAGGAAGTGCTGCGGGAAGAACAGCACGTTGACCCAGATCACGCTGTTCCAGAAATGCACCTTGCCCCAGAACTCGCTGTACATGTTGCCGGTCCACTTCGGCATCCAGTAGTACGCGGCGCCGATGATCGCGAACAGCGCGCCGGTCACCAGCACGTAGTGGAAATGCGCCACGATGAAGTAGGTATCGTGATACTGGAAGTCGGCCGGCACCAGCGCCATCATCAGGCCGGAGAAGCCGCCGATGGTGAACAGGATGATGAACGCGATGGCGAACAGCATCGGCGTCTCGAACGTCATCGAGCCGCCCCACATGGTGGCGACCCAGTTGAACACCTTCACGCCGGTCGGCACCGAGATCAGCATGGTGGCGTACATGAAGAAGATCTCGGCGCCCAGCGGCAGGCCGACCGCGAACATGTGGTGCGCCCACACGATGAACGACAGGAACGCGATGCAGGCGATCGCGAACACCATCGCCTTGTAGCCGAAGATCGGCTTGCGCGCGAAGGTCGGCACGATTTCCGAGATGATCCCGAACGCCGGCAGGATCATGATGTAGACCTCGGGATGACCGAAGAACCAGAAGATGTGCTGGTACAGCACCGGGTCGCCGCCGCCGCCCGGGTTGAAGAAGTTGGTGCCGAAGTACTTGTCGGTGAGCAGCATGGTCACCGCGCCGGCCAGCACCGGCATCACCGCGATCAGCAGGAACGCGGTGATCAGCCAGCTCCACACGAACACCGGCATCTTCATCAGGTCCATGCCGGGCGCGCGCATGTTGAGGATGGTGGCGATGATGTTGATCGCGCCCATGATCGAGCTGATGCCCATCAGATGGATCGCGAACACCGCGTAGGCCAGCGAATCGCTCTGCAGCGACAGCGGCGGATACATCGTCCAGCCACCGGCCGGGCCACCGCCGGGCAGGAACAGCGTGGACAGCAGCAGCAGTGAAGGCGAACGGCAGGATCCAGAACGACAGGTTGTTCATGCGCGGCAACGCCATGTCCGGCGCGCCGACCATCAACGGGATCATCCAGTTACCGAGGCCGACGAAGGCCGGCATGATCGCGCCGAAGATCATCACCAGCGCGTGCATGGTGGTCATTTCGTTGAAGAAGTACGGCTGCATCAGCTGCATGCCGGGCTTGAACAGCTCGGCGCGGATCAGCATCGCGAAGCTGCCGCCGATGAACAGCATCGTCAGCGAGAAGATCAGATACAGCGTGCCGATGTCCTTGTGGTTGGTGGACATGCACCAGCGCTGGAAGAAACCTTTCGGCGCGCCGTGGTGATCATCGTGCTGATCATGGGTGGCTGCGTAGGACATGGCCTTGGACCTCTAACCTGGAATATTGGATGCGACTGCGAAAAAACGTGTGCCGGAAGCGGCGTGCGAGGGATCAGCCCTGCTTGGCGGCGCCGGAAGCGGCGACCTGTGCGGTTTGCGGTGCGGCGGCAGGCGCGGCGGACTGCGCCTGCTGCTCGGCCAGCCACTTGGCGAAATCCGCCTTGGACTTGACCACCACCACGATCGGCATGAAGCCGTGATCCTGGCCGCACAGCTCGGCGCACTGGCCGCGGTACGTGCCCGGCGTGGTGAAGTTGGCCCACGCCGCGTTGATGATTCCGGGGATCGCGTCGATCTTCCAGCCGGTCGCCGGCACCCACCAGGAATGGATCACGTCGCCACTGGTGATCACGAAGCGGATCTTGGTGTCGACCGGCACCACCAGCGGCTTGTCGACATCCAGCAGATAGGTGTTTTCCTCGCCGACCTTGACCGCGTACGGATCCATGCCCGAACCGAGCTGACGGGTCTGGTCGCTGCGCGTATCGAGCTTGGACATGAAGCCGACCTTGTCGATCGGCTTGCCCTGGTACTCGACGTAGTCGTAGCGCCACTTCCACTGGTAGCCGGTGACCTTGACGGTCATCTGCGAACCGGTGGTGTCGGCCCAGACTGGCCAGGCCGCCGGTGGCCAGGTAGGCCAGCGTGATCAGGATCAGCACCGGGATGGTGGTCCAGACCACTTCCACCATGGTGTTGTGCGACCACTTTTCGGCCACCGCACCGCGCGACTTGCGGAAGCGGAATATCGCGATGAACATCGCGCCGAACACCAGCACGCCGATCACCGTGCACACGGCCAGCGCGATGTTGTTGAGGTGGTACGGCACATGCGACCAGGTGCTCGCGCCGCGCTCCATGTTCAGCTGCCACGGGCCGGGAGCGGCCAGCGCCACGCCGCCGAACGATGCAAGGGCGAGAGCCGCCGCTGCCGTGAATGATCGCCTGATGCCGCCAGATGTCATGTCTTGCACCTTTGTTGAACCTACTTGCGTGGCTGTCCGTTGAAATCGGCCAGCAACACCATGAGTTTCTTCGACAGCTCGACGCGTTCCTGATCCGCCAGAAAAGCACCGATCTCCAGCTCGCGCCCATGCGATGACAGCAACAGCCGCTGGCGTCCGTTGCCCGGCTCCAGCAGCACGCGCACCCAGTACGACTGGAAACGCGTGCAACGCCGGCCTGGCAGGGATTGCACCTCCAGCGACGACTGCGTCGAGGGTGATGCGCTCACTACGGTCGCCGGCCCGCCAGGCCACGCTCAAGGCGATGGCCACGGCGGCGGATTCGACCAGGGCAAACAGCGGAGCGAACACATTCCCCTGCCACGCACCCAGCCCAGCCGTCATCAGCACCAGAGCCACCAGAACCATGATCAATCGACGCAAACCGCGCCGGCTGAGCGTGCGATTGGGCTTGAGCCACATCGTCACGCAGGGCAAGCCGGCAGTAGCTGGTCGAAGCACGATCATGGAGATCCGGCGTGCCTGGAACGCAGGAATGATAGGCCGCGGCGAGGCAACGGGCAAGAATGTCGCACCCGGTTGACCTGGATCAGATCTTCGTAGCAAGTGCTCTCGGCGGCCGCGCAGCCGCGCTCCGCTACGCTCTGCAAGCCGCGCTTCGCGCTCGATGCCCTTCGGTGCCCAATCGCAGGCCGGCCAGCGTACAATGCCGCGCTCTCCCTCCGCCGCAGCGAATCCTCAGCGACCAGCCCGTGACCCAGCCCATTCTCAGCCCCGAACTTCCCGTCGACAACACGCCCGCGCGCGCGCGCATCACCGCCGCCTGGTTGCGCGACGAAACCGAAGCGGTCAACGACCTGCTCGCCCAGGCCACCCTGCCTGCCGCCGAGCGCGAACAGGTGATCGACCTCGCCGCCGGCCTGGTCACCCGCGTGCGCGCACGCGCCAAGGACCAGAGCGCGGTCGAGTCCTTCATGCGCCAGTACGATCTGTCTTCCGAGGAAGGCGTGCTGCTGATGTGCGTGGCCGAGGCGCTGCTGCGCATCCCGGACAAGGCCACCGCCGACAAGCTGATCCGCGACAAGCTCGGCGAGGCGGACTGGAAGAAGCACCTGGGCCAGAGCGAGTCGCTGTTCGTCAACGCCTCGACCTGGGGGCTGATGCTGACCGGCCATCTGGTGAACCTGGCCGAAGACACCCGCCACGATTTCACCGGCGCGCTGAAGCGGCTGGTCGGCCGCGCCGGCGAACCGGCGATCCGCCTGGCCGTGCGCCAGGCGATGCGCATCATGGGCCACCAGTTCGTGATGGGCCGCACCATCGATGAAGCGCTGGACCGCTGCGCGAAGAAGGAATATGCGGTGTACCGCTATTCCTACGACATGCTGGGCGAGTCGGCGCTGACCAGCGAAACCGCCGAGCGCTACCAGCAGGATTACCGCGACGCGATCGCCGCGATCGGCGCGCGCGGCCCGTTCGCCAACCACACCGACGCGCCGTCGATCTCGGTGAAGCTGTCGGCGCTGCATCCGCGCTACGAAGTGGCCAAGCGCGAACTGGCCCGCCGCCAGCTCAGCGAGAAGCTGCTGGAACTGTCGCAACTGGCGATGAAGTACGGCATCGCGCTGTCGGTCGACGCCGAAGAAGCCGACCGTCTCGAGCTGTCGCTGGACATCATCGGCGACGTCTTCGCGCATCCATCGCTCGCAAGGCTGGAACGGCCTCGGCATCGTGGTGCAGGCGTACTCCAAGCGCACGCCGTTCGTGATCGACTGGCTGATCGAGACCGCACGTGCGGCAAATCGTCGCTGGTACGTGCGCCTGGTCAAGGGCGCCTACTGGGACGCCGAGATCAAGCGCGCGCAGGAAAACGGCCTGGCCGGCTACCCGGTGTACACGCGCAAGCCGAACACCGACGTGTCCTACCTGGCCTGCGCGCGCAAGCTGTTCGACGCCGGCAGCGAACTGATCTATCCGCAGTTCGCCACGCATAACGCGCACTCGATCGCCGCCGTGCACCACCTCGCGCACGGGCCGGCCGTACGAGTACCAGCGCCTGCACGGCATGGGCACCGACCTGTACGCCGAGGTGATCGGCCCGCAGAACCTGAACGTGCCCTGCCGCGTCTACGCGCCGGTCGGCACGCACGAGGATCTGCTGCCGTACCTGGTGCGCCGCCTGCTCGAGAACGGCGCCAACACCAGCTTCGTCAACCGCGTCGTCGACGAGAGCGTGCCCGTGCGCACCCTGGTCGCCGACCCGTGCGAAACCGTGCGCGCCTTCGCTTCGATTCCGCACCCGCGCATTCCGCTGCCGGTGAATATCTACGCCGAGAATGCCGCGCTTGCGCAGCATGCAAATTTTGTATCCAGGAAGAATTCCATGGGCGTCAACTTTTCCAACGACAACGAACTGAAGGCGATGGCCGAGGCGGTCAACGCGAATGCCGGCCCGTGGACCGCCGCCCCGCTGGTGCCGGGCGCCACGGCGAACGGCCCGACCGTGCAGGTGACCAACCCGGCCGACCGCCGCCAGACCGTGGGCAGCTACGTCTGCGCCGACAGCGCCACCGTCGACAAGGCGCTGGGCAACGCCGTTGCCGCCCAGGCCGACTGGGATCGCCTGCCCGCGGCCAGCCGCGCCGCGATCCTGGAACACGCCGCCGACCAGCTCGAAGCGCGCCGCGGCGAGTTCATCGCGCTGTGCGTGCGCGAAGCCGGCAAGAGCCTGCCCGACGCGATCGCCGAGATCCGCGAGGCGGCCGACTTCCTGCGCTACTACGCCGCCATGGCGCGGCGCCTGTTCGGCCAGCCCGAACAACTGCCCGGCCCGACCGGCGAGAGCAATCAATTGTTCCTCAATGGCCGCGGCGTGTTCGTCTGCATCAGCCCGTGGAATTTCCCGCTGGCGATCTTCCTGGGCCAGGTCAGCGCCGCGCTGGCCGCCGGCAATGCCGTGATCGCCAAGCCGGCCGAACAGACTTCGCTGATTGGCCATCTGGCCGTCCAGTTGCTGCATGACGCCGGCGTACCGACCGACGTGCTGCAGTACCTGCCTGGCGACGGCGCCACCGTCGGCGCCGCATTGACGAAGGATCCGCGCGTCGCCGGCGTCGCCTTCACCGGCTCCACCGAAACCGCCTGGGCGATCAACCGCGCGCTGGCCGCGCGCAACGCGCGCGATCGCCGCGCTGATCGCCGAGACCGGTGGCCAGAACGCGATGATCGCCGACTCTTCGGCGCTGCCCGAGCAGATCGTCAAGGACGTGATCGCCTCGGCGTTCCAGTCCGCCGGCCAGCGCTGCTCGGCCGCGCGCGTGCTGTTCGTGCAGGAAGATATCGCCGACAAGGTCTGCGCGATGCTCGCCGGCGCGATGGCCGAGCTGAAGGTCGGCGACCCCGGCCAGCTGTCCACCGACGTCGGCCCGGTGATCGACGCGGATGCGCTGAAGATCCTGGTCGACCACGCCGCACGCATGGACAAGGAGGCGAAGAAGATCGGCGAGGTCGCGCTCGATCCCGCGCTCACCGCCAACGGCACCTTCTTCGCCCCGCGCGCCTATGAAATTCCCTCGCTCGCCACGCTGACCCGCGAGGTGTTCGGCCCGGTGCTGCATGTGGTCCGCTGGAACGGCAGCGAGCTGAAGCAGGTGGTCGAGCAGATCAACGCCACCGGCTACGGCCTCACGCTCGGCATCCACAGCCGCATCGACGACACCGTCGACTACATCGCCAGCCACGCCCGCGTCGGCAACTGCTACGTCAACCGCAACCAGATCGGCGCGGTGGTCGGCGTGCAGCCGTTCGGCGGCGAGAGCCTGTCCGGCACCGGCCCCAAGGCCGGCGGCCCGCACTACCTGCTGCGCTTTGCCGGCGAACGCACGCTCACCATCAACACCACCGCCGCCGGCGGCAACGCCTCGCTGCTGACGATCGGCGAATAGGCGACGGGTGCCGTGACGCACTGACGTCACGGCACCGGGCCACCCCTCAAGCGGGCACGATCAATACGGCGTGGCGTCGATCAGCGCCCGCTCCGCCGCGCACTGTTGCGCATCCGCCGCCGCCGTCGACCGGCGATAGGCGGCGAGCTCACGGTGCGCCGACACCACGTCCTGACGGAACACCGGCGACGCATGCAAAGCGGCCACCACCAGGGCAGCGCTGGTCGTGCCGGCCTCGATCGCGCTGTAGTTGTGCGCGCCGCAAACGACCCGGCTGTCGGCGTACGCGCGGGCACGCTGTTCGATGGCGGTGGCACGATCCGGCGCCAGCTCGGCGAGGATCAGGCCGATCGTCCAGCTCCAGTTGGCGTGCCCGGACGGATAGTCGAAGCTTTTCGCCAGGCGCTCCTTCGACTCGCAGACGGCCGCATCGTCGATCAGGAACGGCCGCTGGCGCTGGTTCGACAACTTCGCCGGCTTGTTGGCCTGGTACGCATCCGCACCGGCGCGAGCGAGCAGGTTCGCCAGTTGCGGCAGTTTCGCCGCATCCAGCGGCACCCCGACGGCGCAGCTGAAACCACGCAACATCGCCGGCAGCTCGCCTTCGGCATCGCTGGTCGCCAGCACCCAGCGCGGCGTGCCCTGCAAATGGCGGGTGGCCTTGAAAATCTGCCGGTCCGCCTCGTAACGGATCGAGCCGGCTCGCGGCGCCGCCGGCAACACCACCGTGGTCTGCGGCAATTGCGCCGGCGTCAGATAGCCCTGCACTTCCTTCTGTGCATCGCGGCCATCCGGCACCGGCTGGACGGCCGCCGCGCAGCCGCCGAGAATCAATACGCCCAGCAACAGGCCATAACGGTGTGCAGCTGGGCGTCGCGTCAGTTGAAGCATTCGACCTCCGGGTCGTTGGCGGCACGGATGTGGCGCGCCGCGCAAACGGCACGGCACACGCACATGTTATAGAAACCCATGATCGTTGGCCCACGCCCGCGGCCTGCGTCGGAGCATCCGCAACATGGCCCATCCCGCGGGAATGATCGGCCGCACACTCGTTGCCCTTCCAGCACCGGCAACCGAAGGCGACTCTCGACTGCAGGGTACCTGCCGGATCAGCCCGACCTTCGGCAGCCGGGCGACGCACTGGCGCAGGGCTGGACTGGGCGCCGGCCAACAATCACTGGGGCTGTTATGCCAATAACGTCTTCGACAAGCGCTACGTCACGGGCGTGGGCGCCATCTCCGCCAGCGCCTTCGGCACGCCGTATGCGAGTATCACGCCACCACGCATGGTTGACGTCGAGTAGCGTGCGAAATTCCGGAAAGGCCATGACCGCTAGCCACGAACTGATTGCCGCCTTGCAACGCCTGCGTGACGCGCAGACGCTCGACCCGCTGCCCGCCTGGCCGGTGCGCCTGCAGCGCCTGCGCGCGCTGGAAACCATGCTGCGCGAACAGCGCGGGGCGTTCGCCGCGGCGATCAACGCCGACTTCGGCCAGCGCCCGGCAGAGGAAACCGACCTGCTGGAGATCTTTCCCAGCCTGTCGGCGATCCGTCACGCACTCGGCCACGGCCGGCGCTGGATGAAGCCGCGGCGACGCTTGGCCGACCTGCTGTTCCTGCCCGCACGCACCGAGCTGCGGCCGCAGCCGCGCGGCGTGGTCGGCATCATCGTGCCGTGGAATTACCCGCTGTATCTGGCCGTCGGCCCGCTGGTCGATGCGCTGGTCGCCGGCAATCGCGCGATGCTGAAGATGAGCGAATACACGCCGCGCTTCTCGGCGCTGTTCGCCGAGCAGGTGGCGAAATATTTCGCAGCCCGACGAGGTGACCGTGGTGAACGGCGATGCCGACGTGGCGCAGGCGTTCTCCGCGCTGCCGTTCGACCACCTGCTGTTCACCGGCTCCACCGCCGTCGGCCACCACGTGATGCGCGCGGCCGCGGCCAACCTCACCCCGGTGACGCTGGAGCTGGGCGGCAAGTCGCCGGCGATCATCGGCCCCGGCGCGCGCTTCGAGCAACGCGGTGGAACGCATCGTGTTCGGCAAGCTGGTCAATGCCGGGCAGACCTGCATCGCGCCGGACTACGTGCTGCTGCCGCGCGCGCGCATGGCGGAGTTCATCGAACTCGCCAGCAAGACGATGGCGCGGATGTATCCGCAGCTGGACCAGAGCACGCAATACGCCAGCATCGTTTCCGACCGTCAGTACCAGCGGCTGGCTGGCCTGCGCGACAGCGCGCTGGCCGCCGGTGCGCACGCGTGCATCCGCTGAGCGCCGCGGCCGAAGATCCGGCGCGCCGGCTGCTGCCGCCGCAGTTGCTGAGCGACGTCAACGACGACATGGCGGTGATGCGCGAGGAGATCTTCGGTCCGCTGCTGCCGCTGCTGCCGTACGACACGCTGGACGAGGCGATCGCGTACGTCGGTGCGCGTCCGCATCCGCTGGCGCTGTACCTGTTCGAGCAGGATCAGGCGCTGATCGACCAGCGTGCTGGCGCAGACCCATGCCGGCGGCGTCAGCGTCAACGACACGCTGTATCACATCGCCCAGCACGGCCTGCCGTTCGGCGGCGTCGGCGCCTCCGGCATGGGCGGCTATCACGGCGAGGCCGGCTTCCGCACGTTCTCGCACCTGAAGCCGGTGTTCCGGCAGGCCCGCCTGAACGGCGCCGGCCTGCTCAACCCGCCGTACGGCGCCCGTTTCAGGCGCATGCTCGACCTGCTGCTGCGCCGCGGCTGACAGCCGAATCCCGCCACATGAAAAAACCTCCCCGCTCACGCAGGGAGGTTCTGTTTGCCTGGCTTGCCTGCCTACGTGGCAGTCAGTACCTCAGAACTTGTACTGGGCCGAGAAGCTCAGCAGGTTGCCGTAGTCCTCGAAGTTGCCGCGTCAGCGTGTCGCCCGTGGCGCTGGTGTTGGCGACGTGCGCGTTGTTGACGAAGATGTGCGCATAGGAGGCGTTCAGCTCGAAGTGCTCGCTGGCCTTGTAGCCGATGCCGACGGTAGCCAGCTTGCGGGTCGAATCGGGCACGCGCGGGCTGCGGGTGGCCAGATAGGTCGGGCGTGCTGTCCACCGCGACGCCGGCACGCAGGGTCAGCTTGTCGTTGATGTAGTAGTCGCCGCCGACCGAGGCGTAGACGGTGTTGCGCCAGTTGTACGCCTCCGACGTCTGCGGCTGCGAGTTGCCGTAGTTCACCGCCAGGTTCTTGAACACGTCCCACTTGGTATAGGCCACGTCGACGCCCAGGCCGAACTTCTCCGCCTGGTGCCAGTAGCTCACGCTGGTCACGGCAGGCGTGGTGAAGTCGGCGGTGCCGGTGGTGTGCTGGAACGGCGGAATCGCAGCCGGCCAGCGCCGGGTTGGCGAGCAGCAGGTCGTAGCCCGGCGTGGTGGTGAAGTTGCCGGTACCCTGCAGGCGATGGCTGATCTTGGAACGGTAGTTCAGTGCCAGCTTGTCGTTCGCGGTCAGCTTCCAGTAGCCACCCAGCTGCCAGCCGTAGCCCCAGTCGTCACCCTTGATGCGGGCATAGCCGTCCACGCCCGGGGGCGTCACCGCTGCCACACCGGCTGCCGCGGCTTGACCCTGCTGCACGGCCTGCTGGATCATCGCGGAAGCCTGCGCCGCCGAGATCTGGCCGGCGGCGGCAGCTGCCTGGATCTGCGCGACGCCAGCGGCGGTCTGCGCGCCGATGCCCTGCTGGATGCTCAGGCCCACGGCATTGAAATTGACCGCGCTGGTCAGCTCGGCGCTGGTCTTCTGCGCGATGAAGCTGGCACCGAGGCTGAAGTTGTCGGTGACGTCGAACGATGCCGACAGCGTGGCATCGAGTGACTGGAACTTGGACTTGATGCCGTTGTAGCGGCCCACCCAGTCCTTGTCGTATTCGGTCTGGAAGCCGAACGGCACCGAGAAGCCGCCGCCCACATGCACGCGATCGCTGACCTGGGTGGCGAAGAACATCGCCGGCACCGGCAGGGTGGTGCCGGCGTCGCCGCCGTTGCCGCCGCTGATCGGGCGACCCAGCACGTCGTGCGCGCTGCCGTTGAACTTGGCGCTGAAATTGATGGCGGTGACGTCGGCCTGCAGGTAGGTGCCCTTCAGGTCGGTCATCGCGGCCGGATTGTTGACCACCACCGAGGCGTCGCCGCCGGCAGTGGCGGAGCCGGCATAGGCGCGGCCCAGGCTCTTGGCGCTGTTTTCCTTGAGCTGGAACGCGCTGGCGTCGGCATTGGCCGGCGCAACCAGGGCGCCCACGACGGCAATGCTCAGCGCGGCAAGCGCGAGCGGACGAGTAGCGCCCGTGAGGGAACGGAAAGACGTGTGCATCGCTTGCTCCTGCATGTCGTTGGTGCGGCTCGGGATTGCTGGGTCGTGCCGGCCGGCGGAGGCACGAATTCATACGTACGTTTGAACCGCCTGCGCGGCACTTTGCCGCTTGTCCAGGGCGTTGCAAGTGCGATCGCAACAAATAACTAACATCGCGATGCCGATCCCGACGCCGGCCGCGGATAACCGCTCCGCAGCCGACCGGCGCTGTTACGCTCGCCTGCTTGCGCTATCGCCACGCCGCGCCATTCCACGCCACGGGTGCTGCCATGCAATGTTTCGTCTACGCCAGCCTGCGCAAAGCCGACAGCTACCTGTGGCTGGCGCAGCGCGATGCCTTCGAGCCAGTTGCCCGAATCGCTGGCGCTGATGCTGGGTGAACTGCGTTTCGTGATGGAGGTGCAACTGGATCGACCAGCGCAAGCTGCCGGTCGAGGACACCGAGCAGGTGCTCGAACATCTGCGCACGCAGGGCTGGCACCTGCAGTTGCCGCCGCAGGAAACCCTGGCCGCAGCCAACCACCCGGCCTATACCCATTCGCCGCGGAGCGACCGGGACGAGTGAACCGCGGTACGTCGCGACATGGCGATGGCGGTTCCAAGCGGCGTTAACACTTGGTTACCGTCTGCACATCCAACGATTTCTATACTGTCCACATGACCCAGCCCAAATCGCGCCGCCGCCCTCCTTTCTTGCACGCCCTGGCCTGGTTCATCCCGGGGCTGTTCGCAGTCGCGCTGGCCGGCCTGGTGACCCATCCGCTGACCCTGATCCCGCTGCTGCTGGCCAATGCGCTGACCATGGCGGCGATCTGCCACGCGATCGGCTTCGATCCGGAGCCGCGCTTCGGCCGCACCGTGCTGCGCCGCGGTGCCGCGCATCTGGTGATGTTTACCGGCTACACCGTGCTGGTCTTCGTGCTGGTCGCCTGGCCGATGCTGCAACTGACCCAGTCCCCCAGCCTCAGCGCGGCGCTGCTGCTGGCCGCGGCGTTGGTGCTGGCGCTGGTCGCGCTGTGGCGGCTGTGGCCGGCGTTCGGCCTGGTGTTTGTCTGGGACGATGCCTATCCGAGCCAGCGCGACGGCTCGTGGATCTTCACCGCCACCCTGCGCAGCATGGCGTTCGGCCGGCATCTGTCGCGCGAAGAGCGCTTCTTCAGCCATTTCCTGCCGGCGGCGTTTTCGCTGCTGGTGCTGGCGTTCGGCGCGATCGCGCTGACCGGGCTGTACGGCGTGCTGCCGCCCGAACCGCGCATCGCGGCGCTGGCGATCTACGGTGCCGTGCTGTTGCCGCTGGGTTGCCTGGTGATCGCCAACCGGACGCTGCGTGCCTTGCTGTGCGAGAACCGTCAGTCGCGCCGACGCGATCGACGCTCGCGACCGACCGCCGCCGCACGCCCGGTGTCTGAGCGAGCAGGAACGTGCCGCCGGCACGCCCGAGCAGGCCGCGGCCCTGCTGGCCGCCACCCGTGACGGCGACATCGAGCGCGCGCTGGCCCTGCTCGAAGCCGGCGCCGATCCCGACACCGCACCGGACGCCGACGACCGCGATCAGCGCCCGGTACTGATGCTGGCCGCGCTGCTGCCCGACACCCGCCTGCTGCGCGCGCTTGATCGCCAAGGGCGCCGACGTGAACCGCGCCAGTGGCGGCATCACCCCGTTGCTCGCCGCCACCCGCGACAGCTGGCACGGTCGCGCCGAAGCCGTACTGACCCTGCTCGCCAACGGCGCCAGCCCGCTGGTCACCGATGCCGACGGCAACACCGCGTTGCACGGCGCCGTGCTCAGTGCCGATGCCGGCGTGGCCGCCATGCTGCTGGATGCCGCCGCACCGATCGACGCGCTGAACCAGGCCGGCGTCAGCCCGCTGGCCACCGCCTGCCGCGCGGCCAACTGGCCGCTGGCGAAATTCCTGCTGGAGCGTGGCGCCAAGCCGGCGCCGGCCGATGGCGAGCCGGCCTTGGTCGCCGCCGCCGGCATCGCCGACGACGACGTCGCAGGCGTGAAGCTGCTGCTCAAGCATCGCGCCGCGGTCAACGCCGTCGATGCGCGACACCGGCATGCCCTGCTCGCCGCCGCCGCCGAGGGCCACGAGCAGATCGCCCGCGCACTGTGCAGCGCCGGCGCCGACGTCAACCTGGTCGATCGCCACGGCAGCAGCGCGCTGATGGAAGCGGCGCGCGCCGGCGCCAGCGGCATCGTGCAATTGCTGGCCGAGGCGAAAGCCGACGCCCGCCTGCGCGACAACCACGGCCGCGACGCGCTGACGCTGGCCTGCCAGTCGCCGCATGCCCACGCCGACACCGTGCGCGCGCTGCTGGCGCTGGGTGCCGACCCGAAGGCTGCCGGCGGCGACGGTCGCAGTGCGCTGGACCATGCCGCCGCTGCCGGCCGCTGGGACCTGGTCGCCCTGCTCGATCCCGATACGCCGCTACCGGCCAGCCTCAGCCAGGACCTGCTGGCCGATGGCAACGACACACCGGCACACCTGCTGGACGCGCTGCGCTTCGGCCACTGGGCGATCGTCTCGGGCTTCGCCGAGCGCGTGCGCGAATGGCCGCCGTCGCAACTGGCGCAGCTGTATCTGGACCTGGCCACGCCGGGTCTGGCCGCCGCACGCCGCTGGTTGCTGGAACACGGCCTCGACGCCGAGGCCCGACTGGAAGCGCCGCGCATCGACGATGCCGAAACCACCGACGCCCCGCATCTGCCGCCGCTCGGGCAGCGCCTGTTCGACGCTCTGCTGCCGCTGCTGCCGGCCTCCACCGAAGCGCTGGACGACCTGCTGCAGGCGGGCGCCAGCCCGGCCGGCGCCGGCCTGCTGGCACAGGCTGCTGACACGGCTGACGACACGCGCCAGCGGCGCTTGCCGCTGCAGCCTGCTCGAACGCGGCGCCGATCCGTTCGGCCCCGATGCGCGCGGCCGCACGCCGCTGCATCTGGCCGCCGCCAACGCCCAACTGTCCCTGCTGCAGGCCCTGCTGGCACGCGGCTGCGATCCGAACACGCGCGACCGCGACGGCCGCACGCCGCTGTTCGCCGCGCTGGAACATGGCGCACAGGCGCTGCCGCTGGTGCGCGCGCTGATCGCCCATGGCGCGAATCCCGAGGCCGCCGACGCCAACGGCGAGACGCCGCTGGGACTGGCGCTGGAACACCCGGCAGTGGAGCGCTGGCTGGACTGGCGCGACTGGCCGCGCCCGCAACGCCCGTTGCGCGCCGACGACCTGCCCGCCGCCGCCGCGTGCCGGTGCGCTGGCCAGCGTGCAGCGTCTGCTGGAACTGGGTTTTCGCCGTCGACACCCGCGACGCCCAGGGCGCCACCGCCCTGCTGCACGCCTGTGGTGCCGGCCACCGCGAGATCGCCACCTGCCTGCTCGACGCCGGCGCCGATCCGTCGCTGGCCGCACGCAGCGGCGTGACCCCGCTGGCGGCGGCCGTGGCCGCGCGGCGCGAGCCGCTGGTCGCCCTGCTGCTGCAGCACGAAGTCGCCGTCGACCAGCGCCTGCCCAACGACGCCACCGCGCTGATGGTGGCCGCGGCGATGGGTTATCCGGAAATCGCCGAGCAACTGCTGGATGCCGGCGCCGACGTCAATGCCGTCGACAGCGCCGGCCGCAGCGCACTGCACGCCGCGGCGCAATTCGGTTTCGAACACAACGACAGCCTGCGTGCGCGGCGCCTGTTCGACGGCCTGCTCAAGCGCGGCGCCGACATCAACCACGCCGACCACGAAGGCAAGACGCCGCTGCTGCTGCTGCTGGGTGCGCAGTTGCGCCCGGGCAGCGACTGCGACGCCACCCACATCGGCGCGCTGGTGCCGCTGTTGCTGGAAGCCGGCGCCCGGGTCGAGCACGCCGATCAGCGCGGCGTCACCGCGTTGCACGCCTGCGCGATGCATGCACTGCTGCCGCCGGCACGCGTGCTGCTGTCGCGTGGTGCCGATCGCAACGCCGCCGATGCGTTCGGCCGCACCGCGGCCGACGTGGCGCGGCAACTGGGCTACATCGACATCGCCCACGAACTGGCCGCACGCAGCAACGCGATCCCCAGCGTGCGGCAGACCTTGCGCCAGCCGGCGCAGCCGTCGGAATAGACCGGCGCCGCGCCGCTGACGTGGCTCGCTCTTCCCCGGCCAGCGTCGTGCCCGCGTCGCGCCGGCGTTCGCGTTCCGCGCCGCGCTCGGCATCCGCCTCGAACAAGCGCTGCAGGTCGACCAGCGCGTCGCGCGTGCTCTGGATCAGCTTGGTCTCGTCGTCGTAGACCAGCGCCTGCTTCTTCAGCAGTTCCTCGTCGTAGCGACGGAAGCGCTCGACCCGATCGGCCGCCAGCTCGTGCGGCAGGCCCAGCGCCTCCAGCGTCTTGCGGGTCATCTTGAGGCTGGAATGGAACGTCTCGCGGATCGGTTCCTCCACGCCCATGTCCATCAGCCGGAACACGTGCTGGCGGTTGCGCGCGCGGGCGATGATCTTCAGGTGCGGGTACTGCCGCCGCACCAGGCGCGCGGTGCGCAGGTTCGCCTCCGGGTCGTCGGTGGCCAGCACGAATACCTCGGCCTTGTCGGCCTGCGCCGCGCGCAGCAGCTCCGGTCGCGCCGGGTCGCCGAAGAACAGGTTGACGCTGCCGAAGCGGCGCGACTGGTCCACCTGATCGGCCGAATGCTCCAGCGCCACGAACGGGATGCCCTGCGCGCGCAGCACGCGGGCGATGATCTGGCCGACCCGGCCGAAGCCGGCGATGATCACCCGCGGCGTGTCGGCTTCGATCGCGTCGAACTCGCGCGTCGGTTTCTTCGGCCTCACGTTCAGTGCCTTCGCCGCCAGCACCACCAGCAGCGGGGTCAGCGCCATCGACAAGGTGATCGCCAGCACCAGCGCGTCGCGCTGGACCACGCCGATCAGCCGCTGTTCGGCCGCCTGGCGCAGCACCACGAATGCAAACTCGCCGCCGCAGGCCAGCAGCACCACCAGGCGCAGCGTGTCGGAACGGTTGAGCCCGCCCAGCAGCCGCCCCAGCGGCCACAGCAGCACGCTCTTCAGCAGCAGCAAGGCGCCGCACCAGGCCGAACATCAGCCCGGGCCGGTGCAGCAGCAGCGACAGGTCCATCGACATGCCGACGCTGATGAAGAACAGCCCCAGCAACAGGCCTTTGAACGGCTCGATGTTCGATTCCAGTTCGTGCCGGTACTCCGAATCGGCCAGCAGCATGCCGGCCAGGAACGCGCCCAGGGTGGCCGAGACGCCGGCCAGTCTCCATCAGCAGGCCACACCCATCACCACCAGCAGCGCGGTGGCGGTGAACACTTCGACCGAATCGGCCTTCGCCACGAAACGGAACACCGGGCGCAACAGGTAGCGGCCGCCGACGACCACCGCCACGATCACCCCGACCGTGCGCAGCACCGCGAACAGGTTGAAATCCTGCGCCGTGGACGAGGCCAGCAACGGCACCGCGGCGATCAGCGGAATCGCCGCCAGATCCTGGAACAGCAGCACCGCGAACGCCTGGCGGCCGTAGGCCGAGCCGGCCTCCTTGCGCTCGGCCAGGATCTGCAGGCCGAACGCGGTGGACGACAGCGCCAGGCTGCCGCCCACGATCGCCGCCGCCTTGCCGGTGAGACCGAACAGGAAATACCCCGCCGCCGCGATCGCCACGCTGGTCGCCAGCACCTGCAGCAGGCCGGTGCCGAACACCGAGCGACGCATCACCCACAGGCGTTGCGGCGACAGCTCCAGGCCGATCACGAACAGCATCAGCACGACGCCGAACTCGGAAATCGTGGCGACCCCTTCGGTATCGCTGACCAGGCCGAGCAGCTGCGGCCCGATCGCCACGCCGGCCAGCAGGTAGCCCAGCACCGCACCCAGCCGGAAACGCTTGGTCAGCGGCACCGCGATCACCGTGGCGAGCAGGAACACCACCGCGGTCTGCAGGAAATGATGGCTGTCCACGCGCGGGCGACTCCGGTCGGGGATGCCCGATTATTCCACGCGAAGGATGACCGCACGGCATACCCGCATTCGTTTCCATGACGCGGTTGCCGGAAAAGATCAGGCCCGCACGAGGCGGGCCTGATCGGTATGCAAGGGACCGTGCGCCGCTTACTTCCTCGGCGCGTCCTTCAGACCGCGGTTTTCCAGCATCGGCTCGATGCTGCGGATCCTGGCCGCGCCAGTCCTTGTACATCTTCGCCAGCTCCTCGGTGTTGCCGCGCGACAGCACCATCGCGCGGAAGCGGTCGCCGTTCTCGCGGGTCAGGCCGCCGTGTTCCTTGAAGCCGATGAAGGCGTCGTCGGCCAGCATCTGCGTCCACAGGTAGGCGTAGTAGCCGGCGGCGTAGCCGTTGCCCCAGATGTGCTGGAAGTAGCTGGAGCGGTAGCGCGGCGGCACGTAGCCGAGGTCGATGCCGTCCTTCTTCAGCGCGGCGGCCTCGAACTGGTCGGCATCCTGCAGCGGCGCGTCGGCGCCGAGCATGTGCCAGTTCATGTCGAGCAAGCGCGGCCGAGACCAGCTCGGTCATGTCGTAGCCGGAGTTGAACTTGCCGGCCTTCTTCATCTTGTCGACCAGCGCCTGCGGCATCGGCGCGCCGGTCTGGTAGTGCTTCGCGTAGTGGGCGAACACCTTCGGGTCGGTCGCCCAGTGCTCGTTGAACTGCGACGGGAACTCGACGAAGTCGCGCGCGGTGTTGGTGCCGGACAGGGTCGGGTACTGCTCGTCGGCGAAGATGCCGTGCAGCGCGTGGCCGAACTCGTGGAACATGGTGATCACGTCGTCGAACGACAGCAGCGCCGGCTGGCCCGCGGCCGGCTTGCTGAAGTTGCACGACGTTGAAGATCACCGGCTTGGTGCCCAGCAGCTTCGACTGGGTGACCAGGTTGTCCATCCAGGCGCCGCCGTTCTTGTTGTCGCGCTTGAAGTAGTCGCAATAGAACAGCGCCAGCGAGCTGCCGTCCTTGTCGAACACCTCGAACACGCGCACGTCCGGCTGGTACACCGGGATGTCGTGGCGCTCCTTGAAGGTCAGCCCGTACAGCTGGTTGGCGGCGTAGAACACGCCGTTCTGCAGCACGTTGTCCAGCTCGAAGTACGGCTTGATCTGGTTCTCGTCGAGGTCGTACTTCGCCTTGCGCACCTGCTCGGCGTAGAAGTTCCAGTCCCACGGCTGCAAGCTTGAAACCGCCGTGCTGCTTGTCGATCAGCGCCTGGATGTCGCGCCGCCTCGGCTTCGCGCGCGCCGGTGACGGCGGGCACCAGGTCCTGCATGAACTTCAGCGCCGCCTCCGGCGTCTTCGCCATCTGGTCGTCCAGCTTCCACGCCGCGTAGTTCGGGAAGCCGAGCAGCTTCGCCTGTTCGGCGCGGATCTGCGCCAGCCGCTCGATGGTCTTGCGGGTGTCGTTCGCATCGCCCTTTTCGGCGCGGTTCCACGAGGCCTCGAACAGCGCCTGGCGGGTGGCGCGATCGGTGAGGTCCTGCAGCTCGGGCTGCTGCGTGGTGTTCTGCAGGGTCAGCACGTACTTGCCGTCCTGCTTGCGATCCTTGGCGGCCTGTGCGGCGGCGGCCAGCTCGGCATCGGACAGCCCGGCCAGCTTTGCCTTGTCGGCGATCACCGGCGCGGCAGTCCTTGGTCGCCGCCAGCAGCTTGTTGGTGAACGCCGTGCTCAGCGTGGACTCTTCCTTGTTGAGGTCCTTCAGCTTCGCCTTGTCGGCGTCGGACAGCTTCGCGCCGGCATGCACGAAGTCCTTGTAGACCACCTCGACCAGCCGCGCCGATTCCGGATCGAGCTTGAGCGTGTCGCGCTGGTTGTAGATCGTCTCGACGCGCTGGAACAGCTTGCTGTCGAGATGGATCGCATCCTCATGCGCGGCCAGCTTGCGGCGCTACGTCTTCCTGCACTTTCTGCAGCGCGTCGTTGGTGTTGGCGCCGGTGACGGCGTTGAACGCCGCCATCACCCGATTCAGCATGGCGCCGGATTTCTCCATCGCCACATAGGTGTTCTCGAAGGTGGGCGCCTCCGGGTTGTTCGGCGATCTTCTCGATCTCGGCCATGTGCTGGCGCATGCCTTCCTCGATCGCCGGCTGGTAGTCAGCATCGTTGATCTTGTCGAACGGCGGCGCCTGGAACGGCAGCGTGCTGGCGTTGTAGAACGGGTTGCCGGTCATGTCGTAGCAGCCACGGCGCGCTGCTTGGCAGCCGAAGCGGCGGGTGGTGGATTGGCAGTACTTTCCGGCTGCTGCGAGCAGGCGGCCAGGACCATGGTGGTAGCGATCGCAATCAGGCGCAGACGAAACATCGGGCATCCCCAGGATGTGAGAAGTCATGGTCGCCGACTGTACTGCAGCACCCCCGCTTTCCACATCACCGCAGGATCTTTCACCGCAGGGGCTGTCGGAAATTCGACCGCCATGGCGGGGCCATCGCCGGTGTTCGTGGCGGCGGTCGCAGCAGGTGGGTGATTCGATACGCTCTCAGGCCGCGCGCAGGTCGCGCAATTGCCACGCCCCTCCGATCAGCAGGTACAGCCGGTGGCGCAGCACGCTCATCGGCAGATCGGTGATCAGGTCGACATCGGTGCGCAGGTCGGCCACCTGGGCATGCACCTGCGCCGCCGGATCGGTGGCGCCGAGGCTGCCGTCCACCGCGTCCGGATCAGGCTGCGCCGCGCGCCAGCGCTGGAACAGGTCGCCGCCGCGCAGCTCCTGCTGCAAAGCCGCCGCGAAATCGTTCGGCCCGGCCCCGTCCCAGGCAAAGCGCGGATCGTCACCACGCGCGTGGGCCAGGTCGGCGATCGACAGGTAGTAATGATTGCGAGCCATGTGTCCTCCGGCGATGGAATGGAAGCCCATCCAAGCACGCCGGATGTGAAACTCAGCCCAACACCGCCACGGCGGCGCGCAGATGCAGGGCTGCTGCTGCCGCCGCCATGCCGTGAGGCAACACGCCAAGGCACGGCGCCGGCACCAGTTCGCGCAGCGTGGCCAGGTTTTCCTCCAGGCATCCATCGCCGGATCGACCCGGTTGCCGACCCAGCCCAGCAGGCGGCAGCCGTCGGCCATGATCGCCTGCGCGCTGAGCAGGGCATGGTTGAGGCAGCCCAGCCGCAAGCCCACCACCAGGATCACCGGCAACTGCCACTGCTTCGCGATGTCCGCCGCGAACAGGCCGGGCGCCAGCGGCACCAGCCAGCCACCGACGCCTTCGACCACCACGCGCGAGTGAGTCGGCGCACAACTGGTCGAACGCCGCGCGCATCGGCGCCAGCGAAATCCCCACGCCGTCATGCGCCGCCGCCAGGTGCGGCGACAGCGGGTCGCGCAACGCGACCGGGTTGATCAGCGCATAAGGCAGGCTCGCGTCGCTGCCGGCCGCCTGCAGCGCCAGCGCGTCGTCGTTGCGCAGGCCCAGCGGCGTTTCCACGCAGCCGCTGGCGACCGGCTTCATGCCGCAGGCGCGTGTACCCGGCGGCGCGCAGGGCATGCAGCAAGCGTGCACGCCGCATGGGTCTTGCCGATGCCGGTATCGGTGCCGGCGATGAAGACGGCCTTGGTCATGCCTGCACGTAACGCCGGTTGAAGCGGTTCACCACCGGCCCGATCAGGAACAGCAGCGAATACATGAAACCGGGGATCGCCCACATCCAGCCCGGCACCGACAGCGGCATCAGCAAGGCGGTCAGCGCCGAGGCCAGGCCGATCGCCGCCGGCACGCTCCAGATGCGCATCTCGCGGCGTGCGTCCAGATTGTCGAGGCCGCGCCGCAGCCGCGCTTTTCGCTGCATGCAGGAACAGCAACGCCAGCGTGCCGGCCATGCAGGCATACGCCAACCCGTAGCAGGCGAACAGCGTGCGCATGTCCGCCGGACCACCGACCAGGTGGAAGTCGCTGGGCAGGCGGCCGCCGCTCAGCCAGGCGAACAGCGCCGGAGAACACCATGTGCAGCGGATAGACGAAGATCATCGCGAAGAACACCAGCAGCAGCGACAACCAGCGACCGGTGGCATCGGCGCCGTGGCAGCGCTTGCGCCAGCGCACATGGCCGTGCCAGAAAAACGCGATCTGGAAGAAGCACACGGCGAACGCCGGGATGCCGCCGAGCATCAGCAGCAACTTGTCGGTACTGTCCGGAATCGACTCGCCGCCGATCAGCAGCAGGGTCAGGATGAACGCAAACGCGCCATCCACGAACATGTCCAGCCGCCCCGCTTCGATCCCTTCGCGCTGCTCGGTCAGGCTCATGCTGCGTCCCCGTCAGATGGCTCGGCGCATAATACGGGCTTTGCCGCCGGACGCGTCGCATGTTCGAACTGAAATCCCATACGTATGCCAGCAAGCGCGAACATTACGACGACCTGCTGCAGCAGGCGCGCGGCCTGCTCGCCGGCGAGCGCGACCTGATCGCCAACGCGGCGAATTTCGGCGCCCTGATCTACCACAGCCTGCCCCAGCTCAACTGGGCCGGCTTCTATCTGTACGACGGCAACGAACTGGTGGTCGGCCCGTTCCAGGGCAAGCCGGCCTGCATCCGCATCGCGCATCGGCCGCGGCGTCTGCGGCACCGCTGCGCAGACCCGCGAAACCCAGCTGGTGCGCGACGTCAACGCGTTCGCCGGACACATCGCCTGCGACGCCGCCTCGCAATCGGAAATCGTGGTGCCGCTGATCAAGGCCGACGGCAGCCTGCTCGGCGTATGGGACGTGGACAGCCCGGTGACGAATCGCTTCGACGAGGACGATCGCGCCGGCATGCAGGCGCTGTGTGCGGTGTTCATGGAGTCCGTGCGCGGCTGAGCAGCCGCGCCGGCCGGTCAGTGCGTCGCGCCCCTGATGTGCGCCATCGCGCGGCTGCCGCAGCAGCGCCATCACCGCCTCGCGCGCCTCCTCCACGCCGGTGCCGGCGGAGGAAGAAAAGATCTGCGCGGTGGCGTGCAGGCCTTCGGCGGCGAACTGCTTGCGCAAGCTGGCCAGTGCCTGGGTGGCCTGGCCGCGCGAGAGCTTGTCGGCCTTGGTCAGCAGCAGGTGGCAAGGCAGCTGGGTGGCGAAGCAGAACTCCAGCATCAGCCGGTCGAACTCCTTCAGCGGGTGGCGGATGTCCACGATCAGCACCAGCCCGCGCAGGCTGCGGCGCTGGTGCAGGTAAGCGTCGATCTCCAGCTTCCAGTGTTCGCGCATTTCCTGCGGCACCTTGGCATAGCCGTAGCCGGGCAGATCGATCAGGCGCACGTCCAGCGGCGGTTCGCCGTCGACCTGGGGTGGCGGCGGCAGGCTGAACGCGACCATCTGCTGGGTGCGACCGGGGGTCTTGGACGTGCGCGCCAACCCCTTGTGATTGGTCAGTGCATTCAGCGCGCTGGACTTGCCGGCGTTGGAGCGTCCGGCAAACGCCACTTCGGCGCCCTGGTCGGCGGGAAGCTGGCTGATGCGGTGGGCGGCGAGCACGAATTGCGCGCCCTGAAGGGGATTTGCCATGGGGATGGTTTGACCAAGCTATGGTGGCGCAGGGATAATTCTGCGGTTTCTGCCTGTTGCAGGCCGCATGGCCGCAATCGCTGGCAGTGTTTGCAAGTCTCTCGGGAGTCAAGTGTATGAGTTTTCGGTCCGCTGGTTTTCGGCCCGCTGTTCTCGGGTCCGCCCTAGCCCTGGCGTTGGCGCTCTGTGCTGGCACAGCGATGGCACAAGATGCCCAGCCGGAGACCGCCGCACCTGCCGCCGCGGCCACGGCGGCGGCACCCGCCACGGCGGCAGCCGCGCCGGCTGTCGAAGCCGCGCTCAAGCCCGGTGACGCCACCGCCGGCCAGGCCAAGTCCGCCGTCTGCGGCGCCTGCCACGGCATGGACGGCAACTCCGCCGACCCGCAGTATCCGAAACTGGCCGGGCAGAGCGAGCAGTACATCGCGCGCCAGCTGACCGACTTCAAGTCCGGCCAAGCGGCAGAACCCGATCATGATGGGCATGGCCGCGCCGCTGTCCGAGCAGGACATGCACGACCTCGGCGCCTACTTCGCCAGCCAGACCGCGCTGCCCGGCGTGGCCGACCAGGCGCTGGTGGAGCACGGCCAGACCCTGTTCCGCCAGGGCGACGCCACGCGCGGCATTCCGGCCTGCATGGCTTGCCACAGCATCGACGGCCGCGGCAATCCGGGCGCGATGTACCCGCAGCTGGCCAGCCAGCACGCGCAATACATCGAAGCCACGCTGAAGGCCTGGCACGACGGCACCACCTGGGGTGACGACGCCCGCGCGCAGATCATGCCCACGATCGCCAAGCAGCTGAATGCCGACGACATCGCCGCTCTGGCCAGCTACATCGAAGGCCTGCACAGCGCCGACGCCAAGCCAGCCGCCACACCTTGACCGCATCAGCGCCGACCGACGAGTCGGCGCTGTCGGTTTTACGCCCCACTCTCCGAGGTTTGCCATGTTGAAGCGTTTGCTGTTCCTGTGCGCCGCCCTGCTCGCGCTCGCCGCCTGCAGCCCTGACCGCGACACCAGCAGCGCCGCCCAGCCGGCCACTCCGGCCACGACCAGCAGCACCGAAGCCGCAACCGCCACGCCCGCGACCAGCGTCGCACCGGCTACCGCCGGCAGCACGCCGCCGGCCGCCGAAAGCAGTGCCGCCGCCGCGGCAAGCAGCGAGCCGGCCGCACCGGCCGTGGCCGCCGCACCGTTCGTCGACGACGGCAAGTGGGTCGAGGGCAAGCATTATTTCCGGATCGATCCGGCGCAGCCGACCAGCCACCCTGGCAAGATCGAGGTCACCGAGGTGTTCTCCTATGGCTGCCCGGCCTGCAACGGCTTCCACTCCACCGCCGAGCGGATCGCCCACAGCCTGCCGTCGAACGCCGTGATGAACTACCTGGCGGCTTCGTTCCGCCCGGACGAGAACTGGCCGATGTACCAGCGCGCGTTCTACACCGCGCAGGCGCTGGGCCTGGTCGGGAAGACCCACGACGCGATGTTCGACGCGACCTGGAAAACCGGCGAACTGTCCACCTACAACCTCAAGGCCAGCGGGCTGAAGCCGCAGGCGGCATGGCCGACGATCGAGGACGTGGCGAAGTTCTACGCCAAGTTCGGCGTCGACCCGCAAGAATTCATCGGCGTCGCGAACTCGTTCAGCGTCAACACCAAGATGAAGCGCGCCGACGACCTGATGAAAGCCTACGGGGTCGACAGCACGCCGACCATGATCGTCAACGGCAAGTACCGCTTCACGGCGGGCTCCGCCGGCGGTTACGCGCAGTCGATCGAGCTGACCCAGTGGCTGGTGGCCAAGGAAGCGGCCGGCAAGTAAGCCGCTTCGGGTAATCTGTAGCGTCGCCACCTGCAATGAGAATGCCCATGTTCAAGCGATTCGCCCGCCTGCGCGTACTCACCCTGCTCGGCGGCCTGCTGCTGACCAGCGCCTGCACCGCGCAGCCCGGCACGCCGGCGCCATACACCGACGGCAACGAATACGTCACCCTGCCGGCACCGCCAGCGCTACAGCAGCGCAGGCAAGGTCGAGGTGGTCGAGGTGTTTTCCTACGGCTGCATCCATTGCGCGCAGTTCGCGCCGGTCGCCGAGAAGCTGCGCAAGCAGTTGCCGGCCGGCGTGGAATTCAAGCTGCTGCCGGCGCCGTTCAGTGCCGAATGGCTGCCGTTCGCCCGAGCCTATTACGCCGCCGAGAAGCTGGGCGTGGTCGAGCGCACCCACCTGCCGCTGTTCACCGCCAAGTTCGCGCAGCACTACCCGATCAACTCGATGGATGAGCTGGCCGACTTCTACGCCCGCGAAGGCGTCGACCGCGCCGAATTCATGCGCATCGCCACCTCTCCGGAGGCCACCGCGAAGTTGAAAGAGCGATCTGGCGCTGATCCAGAAGTGGCAGGTCGACGGCACCCCGACCATCGTGGTCAACGGCAAGTACCGCGTGGCCGCGGTCCACTCCTACGACGAGATGGTGGCGGTGACGCTGTGGCTGGTCAAGCGCGAGCTGGCCGGCCAGTAAACGCCGCGCGCGGCAACGCGGCTGGCACGCCATTCACATCCGGCGGATCATGCTGGCCAGCATGGCCGGCGCTTGAGCGTGGGCGCCGGCATCCCCTCTCCGTGTAATGTGTTGCGATGACCCGCGCTGCCACTCCCCAAGCCGCCCCCGCCGAGCGCCGCCTGCGCCTGCTGAGCTGCAACATCCTCGCCGGCGCCAGCGTGCAGCGCTACAGCGAGTACGTCACCCGCAGCATCAACGCGGTGCTGCCCGGTCGCAGCAAGATGGACAACCTCGACCGGCTCGCCGAGGTGCTGCCGCAGTTCGACGTGATCGGCCTGCAGGAAGCCGATGCCGGCAGCCTGCGCTCGGGCTTTCTCAACCAGACCCGCTACCTCGCCGAAACCTCCGGCATGCCGTTCTGGAGCCACCAGCCGAACCGCGCGATGGCCAAGCTGGCGCATTCGGCGAACGGCCTGATCAGCCGGCTGGAGCCGTCATTCGGTGATGGATTACCCGCTGCCCAGCCGGATCCCCGGCCGCGGCGCCCTGCTGGCCCAGTTCGGCGAGGGCGACAACGCGCTGGCGGTGATGATCGCCCACCTGTCGCTGAGCGCGCCGGCACGCGCGCGCCAGCTTGGCTTCATCGCCGAGTTGCTGCAGGATTTCCCGCACGCGGTGCTGATGGGCGATCTCAACACCGAACCGGGCAGCCCGGAAATGCGCCAGTTGTTCGCCAAGTCCACGCTGCAACCACCGGCGCAGAGCACGCCCACGTTTCCCAGCTGGAAACCGCGACGCGCGCTGGACCACATCCTCACCTCGCCGGCGATCCAGCTGGAAAAGATCTGGGCGCTGCCGCAGGCGTTTTCCGACCATCTGCCGCTGGCGGCGGAAATCCGCCTGCCGGCACACGTCGGCGGCAAAGCCAAACCGAATTCGAAACGATGAATCCACGCAACCGGAAACTGGCCCTGCCGTGGCTGTTGCTGCTGGCGGTGACCCTGCTGGCGGCGTGGCTGCGCTATGGCGTGGTCGAGCCCGGCTCGATGGCGCAACAGTGCGGCGCCGGCGCACGGCCCCTGGTGGTGCAGCTGGCGGCACGCGCTGGTGCTGGGCTTCCTGTACGACGTCTACGGCATCGCCGCACTGCTGGCCGCCGCGCTGGCGCTGTGGCGGAAACACTTGTGGCTGGCCTGGCTGGCCGCCGCGCTCGGCATCGTCGCGCTGCAGCTGTACTGTTTCGAAAGCGGCGCGCTGGCGCTGCTGATCGGCTGCCTACGCCTGCTGCGCCTGCAGGCGACGCGCCTGGCGCCAGTCGAGCAGCACCGGCAGCGCCAGCAGCAGGTTCACGCCCAGCCATAGCCACGCCACCGGCGTCAGACCGGCTTCCTGCAGCAGCACCACCACCGCCAGCAGCGGCAGGCCACGCGGCGAGGAAACGTTCCTCCAGCAACGGCAGCGTCGGCGTGCGGCGATCGCCCAGCCAGGCGAGCAGCGCATAACCGGCGCACGGCAGCAGGAACAGGCCCAGCGGGAAATCCCGGTAGCGACCATCGACCACCAGCAACAAGCCGTAGAACGCCAGCACGAACAGCCAGCCCAGCCGCCACCAGCGCGGCGGCGTCACCGGCGCCTGTTCACCCGCGAGCCGCGCGGCATCCAGCGCGCCAACCGCAGCGCGGTAAGCAGGGCCAGCCGCAGGCGGCCAGCGACAACCGTCCATTCCCAGCCATCGCGGCAGGCGTACAGCATCTGCCGGTACTGCCAGGCCAGCGCGCAGCCGCTGGCCATGCCGGCCAGGCCCAGGGCGAGCCAGCCGCGCCCGCCACGCCAGCGCCGGCGCCAGCCACCGGCCAGCGCGAACAAGCCGGCGCCGGCCACGCCGGCGAGCCAGCCGGCCCACCAGCGCGGTTCTTCGGTCACCGGCCCCTGCATCGCGAACTTCGGCCGCGCCTGTCGCGTCGAAGATGCCCCAGTAGCCGCCGACCGTGCCCTCCTGCGGCGCTTCCACGGCTGGTCGAAGGCTTCGATCACGTTGTACGGCATGTGCACGCTGGCGGCGTAGCGCAGAAATTCGCGCAGGTAGCGCGCCTCGTTGACCACGCTGGCGCTGGCCGCCTGGCGTGGCCGTCCGGCGCTGGGCCAGCCGGTCTCGCCGATCATCACGCGGCGGTCGGGAAACGCCTGCTGCACCTTCGCGTACACCGCCGCCACGTGCTCCACCGCGCGCTCCGGCGGTACCGGCTGGTCTTCCCAGTACGGCAGGATGTGGATGGTCAGGTAGTCCACCGAGCCGGCCAGCTCGGGATGGCGCAGCCAGAACTCCCACACGTCGGCATACGTCACCGGCGTGCCGACCGCTGCCCGCACCTGGGCAGGTAAGCAGCCAACTGCGCCGCGGACAGGTCGCCGCGCAGCAGCACCTCGTTGCCCACGATCACCCCGCGCAACACCTGCGGGTGCGCCTTGGCGGTGGCGATGCCCAGCTGGATCTGCTGCTGCGTTCGCCTTCGCATCGCCGCCCAGCCAGATCCCCAGCAGCACCTGCATGCCATAGCGCTCGGCAATCTGTGGCACCGCACTGAGGCCCTGCCCTTGCGAATAGGTGCGCACGCAGTCGAAGCGGCTGCGACAACGCGCGCAGATCTTCATCGATGCGTTCGGGGCTGATCGATGCGCTGGCATCGAGCGGCGTTTCGCCCGCCTTGCGGAACGGCGCATAGGAGACGCAGGCGATCCGCGCCGAAGGCGCATCCGGCAACGCCACCGGCCGGCCGATCGCCCACCACCAGTACGCGCCGGCCAGGGCCAGTGCCAGCAAGGCCAGCCACGCCGGCCAGGGACGACGGAAAACAGGCGCAACTGCTGGCGACATGCCGATCTCGCGGATACAGGAAGGTGAAGCGCGCCAGCTTAGCAGGCGCACCGGCACGCACTCACCGTTCCGCAACAAGCCGTCATGGGCCATCCACTACACTGGTCGCAGATCGAGTGCAGGAGTTTCCATGTTTGCCGACACCACGCCGCGGCGCATCGTGTTCGCCGGGCTGTTGCTGGTCAGCGGGCTGGCTGCTGGCCATGCCGCACGCACGCGCAGCGGCACCCGAGGATGCCCAACGCAACGCCTTCAAGCAGGCCTATGCCGCCGCCGAGCAGGGCGGTGACGGCTGGCGCAGCCTGGCCACCGGCCTGCGCGACTACCCGCTGTATCCGTACCTGCAGGCCACGGCGCTGCAGCACGATATCCAGCAAGTCGATCGCGCCACCGTGGAGGCGTACCTGCAGCAATACCCCGACTGGATCCCGGCCGCCGACCTGCGCCGCGCGTTCCTGCTGGAACTGGCACGACGCGAGGACTGGGACGGCTTCCGCGCGCTGTACCAGCCCGGCCTGGGCGACACGCTTACCTGCCACGCCTTGCGCGCACGCCTGGCCAGCGGCGGCACGCTGGATTTCGAGCGCGACCTGGCCGCACTGTGGGCCAAGCCGAACCTGCCCGGTGCCTGCGATCACGGTACTCGCCGCCGCACACGATCAGGGCCTGCTGACCGATGCGCGCCTGTGGACCCGCATCGACCGCGCCGCCGACGCCGGCGAGGCCGGCACCGTTGCCAGCCTCGCCGGCTGGCTGCCGGCGGATCCGATCGTGACGATCGCGCAACAGCTGGCGCTGGCCCTGCGCGATCCGGCCGCGGCACTGGCGGAGGCGGCCAGCTGGCCGGACAACACGCGCCAGCGACAGGCCGCCACGCTGGCACTGACCGCGGCTGGCCCGGCGCCAGACCGCCAGCGCCGATCTGGCGTGGCAAAAACTGCAGTCCCGCTTCAGCTTCAGCGACGCCCAGCGCAACCGGATCCTGCAGACCCTGGCGCTGTTCCACGCCACCGATTTCGACGACCGCGCGCTGGCCCGGCTGATCGCGCTGCCCGCCGCCGCACAAACCGACGCACCCGCGAATGGCGGGTGCGCGTGGCGCTGGCCCGGCAGGACTGGAACGCGGTGCTGGCCGGCATCGACGCGATGCCAGCCGGCCAGCAGCAGGATGGCGAATGGCAGTACTTCCGCGGCCGCGCACTGGCTGCGCTGGGCCGCGACGACGAGGCACGCCAGCAGCTCGACGCGCAGGCCGGCACGACGACCTTCTTCGGCTTCCTCTCCGCCGACCGGCTCGACCAGCCCTACGCGATCTGCCCGCTCGACCCTGGCCGCCGACCCGCAACGCGAGCAGGCCCTGCTGGGCATTCCCGGCCTGCTGCGTGCGTTCGAACTGTTCGCCGTGGACCTGCCCAAGCTGGCCCGGCGCGAATGGACCCGCGCATTGCAGGGCGCCGACGCCGCCACCGTGCGGATTGCCGCCGACATGGCCAACCGTCGCGGCTGGTACGACCGCGCCGTGTTCGCCATGAGCAGCGGCGAAGCACTGCGCCTGTATGACCTGCGCTTTCCGCTGGCCAGCCAGGACGGCCTGGTGCCGCAAGCCGAACAGGCCGGGATCGAGCCGGCCTGGGCGTACGGCATCCTGCGCGCCGAAAGTGCCTGGATGAGCGATGCCCGCTCCGGCGCCGACGCGCGCGGCCTGATGCAGCTGCTGCCGGCCACCGCCGCCCAGGTCGCCCGCCGCAACGGCCTCGACCTGGGCCGGTGGCGACAGCCTGTACGACCCGGTCATCAACATCGCGCTGGGCACGCGCTACCTGGCGCAGATGGCCGCGCGCTTCGACGGCTCGCCGTGGCTGGCCAGCGCCGCCTACAACGCCGGCCCGAACAAGGTCGACCAGTGGCTGGCTGCGCGCGGCACGCTGTCGCCGGACCTGTTCATCGCCACCATCCCGTTCAAGGAAACGCGCGAATACGTGGCGCGCGTGATGGCCTTCAGCGTGATCTACGACTGGCGCCTCGGCGGCGGCACGGTGGTGCCGCTGGCCGACCGCCTGAATCCGATCGGTCAGCCGTATGGACGGCCAGACGTCGCCACCGCGCGCCGCGCCATCGCGTGCCCCGCCGTCGCACCGGCGGGCCTGCCCGCTGCCGCCAGCCCGCCTTGAGCCGAACCGGCTGTCCTATCCATGGATCGATGCGCATGACCACTCAGCAACTTGTCATTCTCGGGGGCACCGGTTTCGTCGGCAGCCACCTGGTGCCGCGACTGGCCGCCGACGGCCACCGCATCGTGCTGCTCAGCCGCAACCGCGAGCAGCATCGCGAGCTCGGCGTGCTGCCCACGGTGAGCGTGCGCAGCGCCGACATCTACGACGATGACGTGCTGCGCCGGCACCTGGCCGGCGCCGATGCGGTGATCAACCTGGTCGGCATCCTCAACCCGCGTGGCGCGCACACGTTCCAGCGTGCGCACGTGGAGCTGACCCGACGCCTGCTCGCCGCGTGCCAGGCCAGCGGCGTCGGCCGCCTGCACCAGATGAGCTCGCTGAAAGCCGGCCAGGGCCTGTCGCAATACCTGAAGACCCGCGGCGAAGCCGAAGCTCTGGTCAAGGCCTCCACGCTGGACTGGACGATCTACCAACCCAGCGTGATCTTCGGCCGCGGCGACGGCCTGGTCAGCCGCTTCGCCAAGCTGCTGCGGCAGATGCCGGCACTGCCGTTGGCACGCGCGCAGGCGCGGATGGCGCCCACCTTCGTCGGCGACGTGGCCGAGGCGATCGCCCGCTGCGTCGATCACCCGACCCTGGGCCAGCGGCGCAGCTTCGAACTGTACGGCCCCGAGGTGCTCACGCTGGGCGAGATCGTGCGCAAGATCCGCGCTGCCGCCGGCCTGCGCACGCCGATCATCGCGCTCCCCGACAGCCTCGGCCAGCTGCAGGCGCAGTTCGCCGAGCTGTTGCCCGGCAAACCTTTCTCGCTGGACAACTTCCGTTCGCTGCGGACCGATTCGGTCGGCAAGGTGAACGGCTACGCCGCGCTCGGCATCGAACCGCAGGCGTTCACACCGTGGCTGCCGATCCTGCTCGGCGAGCCAGCGCAGCAGCGCCGGTTGAGCGCGGCGCGTTCGCTGCGACGCTGAGGAAATACCCGCGGATCAACGCAGCCCCAGCAACAGGCGCAGGCGATCCAGTTCGGCACCGTAGCGTGCGGCGAGTGCCGGCTCCCGCCGCCAGGGCTGCTGCGCCCGCCGTGCCGAACGCGCATCCGTCGGCTCATGCTGGAAACCCAGGCAGGCCGGGTCGAGCTCGAGCCCGCAGAACGCCAGCAGTCGGCGCACCCCGGTCTCGGGGGCGGCCAGCAACGCCTCGTAATCGTGCTCGAGGAAACGCTGCGGGAACAGCCGCTGCCAGTGCCGGACGAGCCGCTGGTGGTCGCGCCAGTGGCTGGCGATGTCGTCCAGGTCGTAACTGAACTCGTGGCCACCGGCAAACAGCTCGCGGTAGCAGGCGAAACAGGTTTCCACGGCATCGCGCCGGCAGTGCACCACCCGCGCGCCCGGCAACATCGCCATCAGCACGCCCACCAGGCGCCAGTTCAGCGGGTTCGCATCGATGAAGCGCGGCAAGCCGCGGCGCCGATGCCCGCTCCGCGCCAGGTAGTCCTGGCCCAGGCGCGTCCAATCCGCGGGAGACGCCAGGCCGACCCACTGCAACAGCGGCTGCCCACGCCGGGCCGACTCGTCGCTGAGCACCCGCTGCAGGTCGGGCGACTCGTCGTCGACGCCGACGTACGGATGCGCGGCGAGGATCTGCCGAGCCAGTCCGACACCGGCATGCGGCAGCCCCGCCAGGAAGATCACCTGCTCCCCCAGCGCACCATCCGCAGCCCCGGCCAGCGGTTCGGCGAACGCTGCCAATGCAGCGTCGCTGCGTGCCCGCATGCTCGTCGCGTTCCAGTTCAGCTGCCGGCGTCGCCATGCATTGGCCTTGCGCAGCGCGCGAAAAGCTGCGCGATGGTCGGCCTGGTCCTCCAGCGCACGGGCCAGCGCGAAGCCGAGCTGGACGCGCGCCAGCGGTGTCGGCTGCGACATCTGCAAGGCTTGCTGCAAGCGGGCCACGTCGTCCTTGCCGAAGCGCTCGGCGTCGAGTCCGGCCAGCCCGCTCCAGGCCCCCGGATGGCCCGCCTGGCGCCGCAACACCTCGCGATAATTCGCGGCCGCCTCGGTCTCGGCACCGAGGCTGGTCTGCGCCGCGGCCAGCACCAGCCGCGCCGCCAGATGGTCCGGATCGAGATCCAGCGCGCGGTGCAGCGCCGTGATCGCTCCGGCCGGGCGCCCCTGCAGCTGGAACATCCGGCCCAGGTTGAACCACCCCGGCGCGAAGTCGGGGGCCAGCTCGCAAGCCCTTTGCAGCGACGCCAGGGCCGCCTCGCCCTCACCCAGTGACTGCAGCGAAACACCCAGGCCGATGTGCAGCAGGGCGTCACGCGGATCCTTCGCCAGCGCCTCGCGCAGCAGCGCAACCGCCTGCGCATGATTGCCGCGCAATTGCTGCAGCTGGCTCGACAGACGCAGCGCTTCCACGCCATCGGGTGCCAGTGCCAGCACCGCGGCCAGGGCCGCTTCGGCACGATCCAGTTCGCCCTCGGCCATCGCGCCGCCGGCTTCCTCGAGCAACCGCATCGCCTCCGGTGACAGGTCCACGGCACGGTCCCGCAGCAGCGGATGAACCTGCGTTGCCATCATCGAAGGCCCCCTGTCTGCCGTCGGTTTCAGCTTGCGAGCTTACGTGAGCGGGGCGGCGGCATAAAGCGCCACCGACCGGCGGCGTGCCATCACGGCTCGGCCGCGCATGGCAGAATCCCCCCATGCAAATCTATCTGGTCGGCGGCGCGGTCCGCGACAAATTGTTGAACCGCCCGGTGGTCGACCGCGACCACGTGGTGGTCGGCGCGTTGCCGGAGGAGCTGCTGGCGCTGGGCTACAAGCCGGTGGGCAAGGACTTTCCGGTGTTCCTGCATCCCGACACGGGCGAGGAATACGCGCTGGCGCGCACCGAGCGCAAGAGCGGGCGCGGCTATCACGGCTTCGTGTTCCAGGCCGATGCCGACGGTGACGCTGGAGCAGGATCTGGCGCGGCGCGACCTCACCATCAACGCGATCGCCGAGGACGAGCACGGCACGCTGACCGACCCGTTCGGCGGCGTGCGCGACATCGAGGCGCGCGTGCTGCGCCACGTGTCGCCGGCGTTCGTCGAAGATCCGGTGCGGGTGTTGCGGGTGGCGCGTTTCGCTGCGCGCTTCGCGCCGCTGGGTTTCACGCGTGGCCGCGGAAACCATGGCGCTGATGCGGCAGATGGTGCGCGACGGCGAGGTCGATCACCTGGTGCCGGAACGCGTGTGGGCGGAAACGCGCAAGGCGCTGGGCGAGCCGCAGCCGTCGGCGTTCCTGCGCGTGCTGCGCGAGTGCGGCGCGTTGGCCGTGCTGTTTCCCGAAGTCGACGCGCTGTACGGCGTGCCGCAGCGCGCGGAGTTCCATCCGGAGATCGACACCGGCGTGCACGTGGAGCTGGTGCTGGACGCGGCCGCGCGGCTCGCGCCGGGCAACGACGTGGTCGGCTTCTGCGCGCTGACCCACGACCTCGGCAAGGCGCTGACGCCGTCCGACGAGCTGCCGCGCCACATCGGGCACGAGCATCGCGGCGTGGCGCCGTTGCGGGCGCTGGCCGCAGCGACTGAAGGTGCCGACCGAACACGCCGCGCTGGCCGAACTGGTCTGCCGCGAGCATCTGAACGCGCACCGCGCGTTCGAGCTGAAACCGGCCACCGTGCTGAAACTGCTGGGCGCGCTGGATGCGCTTGCGCCGGCCGGCGCGGCTGGATGCTTTTCCTGGCCGCCTGCGAGGCCGACAAGCGCGGCCGGCTGCGGCCACGAGCACGACGCTTATCCGCAGGCGGATTACCTGCGCGCGGCACGCGCCGCCGCGGCGGCGGTCGATGCCGCCGACTTCGTCGCGCGTGGCCTGGCCGGCCCGGCGATCGGCCAGGCGATGGAGGCGGCGCGGATCGCAGCCATCGCCGCGCTGAAAACTCAGCCTTCGCCAAGCGGATCCGCGGTATAAAGCCCGGATGACCTCCGCCCGTCGCGGGCGTCCGATCACTTCTTGCTGGAGTTGCCCGTGTCGAGCGCATTCACCCCGACCTCGCCCCTGCGTCAGCGTTTCCGCCCGCTGCTGTGGCTGGCGATCACCTACCTGGCGATCTCGTTCGCCACCCGCGTGGTGCTGCTGGTGATGTCCGGCAGCGAGGTGCCGCACACGCCGCTGAACCTGCTGTACGCGTTCGGCGTGGGGCTGGGTTACGACCTGGTCACCTACATCTACGTGGCGTGGCCGCTGGTGCTGTTCCTGTGGCTGGTGCCGACGCGATCCGGGCGCAGTGTCGCGGGCTGCCGCGCTGGTTGCTGTCCGCAGCTGCCGCTGGTGCTGGCCTGCGCGATCTGCCTGGGCGCGCTGCACCTGATGTACCACGCCACGCTCAGGACGACCTGGCCGGCGGTCCTGCCGTTCCTGTTCGTGCTGCCGCTGACCGCGTTCACCTATACCTCGCGCGTCGGCCAGTGGGTGCTGTACGGCTTCGGCCATGCTGCTGTTGTACGGACTGCTGTTCGTGGCGGCATCCGAGCTGGTGTTCTGGAACGAGTTCAGCGTGCGCTTCAATTTCATCGCGGTGGACTATCTGGTCTACACCACCGAGGTGATCGGCAACATCCGCGAGTCCTACCCGATCGGCCGCTGGCTGGCGCCTGCTGGTGGCGCTGGCGCTGGTGGTGTTCGCGATCGGCCGGCGCGGCCTGCGCGCGCGCGACGACGGCAGCCGCTTCTGGCAGCGCGGCAAGGTGGTGCTGCTGTGGCTGGTGCTGACGGTGATTTCGGTGGCCGCGGTGAACGGCGGCATGAAGGACCGCACCGGCAACAACTACGTCAACGAGCTGGCCGGCAACGGCATCTACCAGTTCTTCAACGCGTTCCGCAGCGGCCACCTCGACTACGCGAAGTTCTACCGCACGCTGCCGGACGACGAGGCGTTCCGCCGCGTGCGCGAGATGCTGCAGACGCCGGAGGCGACCTACGTCAGCGACGACCCGCGCGACCTCACCCGCGCGATCCGCCGGGTCGGCCCGGAGAAGCGCCTCAACGTGGTGCTGATCAGCGTGGAAAGCCTGTCCGGCGACTACCTGGGCACGTTCGGCAACACCGGACCACATCACGCCGTACCTCGACTCGCTGGTCGAGCAGAGCCTGTTCTTCGACAACCTCTACGCGAACGGCACGCGCACCGTGCGCGGGCTGGAAGCGCTGTCGCTGTCGGTGCCGCCGACGCCCGGCGATTCGCTGCTGAAGGAGCACAACAACGAGAACCTGTTCTCGCTGGCCGACAGTCTTCAACGACCGCGGCTACCAGTCGGACTTCGTCTACGGCGGCTACGGCCAGTTCGACAACATGAACTATTTCTTCAGCCACAACGGCTATCGCGCGGTGGACCGGCGCGACATTCCGAAGACCGCCACGATCCACGGCGAGAACGTGTGGGGCGTGGCCGACGAGGATCTGTACACGCTGGCGCTGGGCCAGATGGATCAGATCCACGCCGAGGGCAAGCCCTTCTTCCTGCACGTCATGACCACCTCCAACCATCGGCCGTACACCTTCCCGGACGGCCGCGTGAAGCAGCCCAACGGCACCCGCGCAGGGCGCGGTGGCGTACACCGACTGGTCGATCGGGGATTTCATCCGGCGTGCGCGCGAGAAGTCGTATTTCGACGACACCGTCTTCGTGATCACCGCCGACCACTGCGCCTCCAGCGCGGGCAAGACCAGCGTGCCGGTGAACCGCTACCACGTGCCGCTGTGGATCTACGCGCCGAAGCACATCCACGCCGCAGCGGGTGGACCGGCTGATGGGCCAGGTCGACATCGCGCCGACCTTGCTCGGCCTGCTCAACTTCAGCTACCGCTCGCGCTTCTTCGGCTACGACGTGTTCCAGCTGGAACCCGGCCGCGAGCGCGCGTTCCCGGCCACCTACGAGAAGCTCGGCTACCTGCATGACGACGTGCTCACCGTGCTGGAGCCGCAGCGCAAGCTGGAGCAGATGAAGCCCGACTACGCCACCGGCGACGCCACCCCGATCGTGCCGCAGAACGAAGAGCAGATCGACCAGGCCGTGGCCTACTACCAGGTCGCCAGCGAACTGTTCAAGCACGGCCAGCTGGTGCGCCGGCCGGAGGATTCGACACCGGTCGAACCGCTGCCGCTGCCGGCCGATGCCGCGCCGGCATCCGCCAGTTCGGCGGCGTCAGCGCCGGCGCACTGAGCCGGCCTCGACGGCCGCCAGCACGCTGGCGAGCCGCGTGCGCAGCAACAGCAGCGCCATGAGGATGCCGATGCCGTCGGCGAATACGTCCCAGGCATCGGCATCGCGCGGCGGGTCCAGCCACTGCGCGAACTCGATGAAGATGCCGAACGCCAGGCAGCCCAGCGCGGCCCAGCCGCGCGCGCGGCGCAGACGGTAGACGTTGCCCCACCAGCCCATCAGGCAGGCAGAAGGTGGTCGCATGCAGCAGCTTGTCGCCGTACGGAAAAGCCAGCGTGATGCCCGGTTCAGGCGTCAACGCCATCCACAACACCCACAGCATGATCAGCACGCCGAGCGATACCCACACGGCGTGCCAGCGCAGCCGTCCGGACGTCTGGACGTCCGTGGATTTGCTCAAAGCCGGCCGCCCTGATCGGCAGCCAGCAGCTCGGCCGGCAACGGCAGCGCATCCAGCCCGCGCGCCAGCAGCATCGCCTGGAAGCGTTCGCCCATCTGGTCGGGCAGCATCAGCCGCTTCACCTGCTGCGACAGCCGGTAGCGGCCGTGCTCGTCGGCGATGGCCGCCTGCTCGCGCTCGAACACCTCCTGCAGGCCGGCGCCGATCAGGAACTGCGCCTGCGGCAGATACGCCGCCACGCCGAAACCGGCGCTGTTGCCAGCCTCGGCCAGCGCGGTGAAATCGACCGACGCGGTGAGGTCGTTCAAGCCCGGCAGATACAGCGGATCGTTGTGCGCGTGGTGGCGGTAATGCGCCATCAAGGTGCCGTCGTCGCGTTCGGGCAGGTAGAACTCGCGGCGCACGTAACCGTAATCGATGAACAGCAGCAAGCCCGTCGTCAGCGCACCAGCGACCGCCTGGATCCAGTACGGCAGCTGCGGCAGGATTTCCGAGCGGTAACCGTCGACGAACTCGCTGCCGAGGTCGCGCTCGACATGGCGCACGGCGCCGGCCACCAGCGCATCGGCCGGGCGGTCGACGCGCATCAGCCGGCCCTCGCCATCCAGCGCCACGTATTCCTCGTAGACCTCGCCCTGGCGCATCGCGAAGCGCGTGGCCGGCAGCGCGTCGATCACCTCGTTGGCGAACAGCACGCCGCGCCAGTCCTGCTCGGGCGGGCGATCCAGCCACTGCACGCGGGCGTTGAGTTCGGCCGGCAGATGCGCCAGCAGGCGTTCGCGCTGGCGCTCGCGCAGATCGGCGCTGGGTTCCAGGATCAGATACTGCCGCGGCAGCGTGCCGCTGGCGGCCAGCGCCTTCAGCGCCGCCTCGGCGAACGCACCGCTGCCGCCGCCCAGTTCGAGGAAGTCCGCGTCGTCGCCGAGCATCGCCAGCACCGGCTGCACCGCATTCACCACGCAGCCGGCGAACAGCTCCCCCAGCTCCGGCGCGGTGACGAAGTCGCCGGCCGCGCCGAACTTGGTGCGGCCGGCGCTGTAGTAGCCCAGCCCCGGCGCGTACAGGCAACGCTCCATGTACTGCGAGAACGGCATCGGCCCGTGCGAGGCGATCTGTTCGCGCAGCAGCTGCAGCAGGCGGTCGGAATGGGCGCGTTCGTCGGCGCCGGGTTCGGGGAGGCGGGATGGCATCGGTCTTGCCAGTGGTTGAATCGCGGCAAGCATAACGGATGGGCCCGCACGCCCTTCACCGGGATCCGCGGAGCACCGTGACCCCGCAGGTGGCAACGCTCAGAAATCCTTTTGCAGACTCAGGTACACGCCGCGCCGCGGGCCGAACTGCGGCGCGCCGACGCCGATGCCGCTGCCGTCGCGCAGCTCGTACGTGCGGTCGAGCGCGTTGAGCACGGCCAGCTGGGCATGCAGGTTGCCGAAGCGCGTCGAACGTGAAGTCGTGCGAGACGTTGAGGTTCAACTGGAAATACGCCGGCAGCGAGGCGCCGTTCGGCACGTCGCCGTCCTTGCGCAGGCCGCTGCCGAACAGGTAGTCGGCGCCGACCCGGGTGCTGTCGTTCAACGCGTAGCTGATGCCGCCGGACGAGGTCAGTTTCTGGTCGTGGTCGAGGAAGATCCAGTGGTTGTTGACGTAGGCCAGGTCGTCCGGCGCGAAGTTGTACTGGCTGGTGATGATGCGCTTGCCGATCGCCTTGCCGAGCGAGGCGTTGAAGTAGGCGGACAGCGGCCCCTGCTCGTAGTTGACGGTGAACTCCAGGCCCTTCACCCGGCCCGCGGCGTAGTTGAAGGTGGAGTAGACCAGCGCCGAACCGAACTGGCCCTCGTCCTGCAGGCGCTGCACCTTGCGGTAGTAGGCATCCACGCCGACGGTCCAGGCCGAGCCGAGGTTCTGCGAGACGCCGACGTCGAAATAATCCGAGCGCTCGGCCAGCGGCGTGTTGTTGCCGGTATCCGGCACCGCGTTGGTGGTGCCGTCGAACTTGGCGATGTTGGCTGCTGGCGATCATCTCGGTCGCCGGCGGAGTGAAGTAGCGCGAGTAGCCGGCGTGCACGGTGGTGCTGTCGGTGGCCTGCCAGACCAGGCCCAGGCGCGGGCTCAGCTGGCTCTCGCTGCGCACCAGCTGATAACGGTCGCCGCGCAGGCCGTAGTTCAGCGTCCACGTTGTCGCCGATGCTCCACTCGTCCTGCACGTAGGCCGACCAGGTTTTCGCGGTGAGGCGGTTGTGGTCGAGGATGTTGATCGGCGTGGTGCTGGCCTGGTTGCCGTCGGCGTCGGCCGGGAACACCCAGCGCGTCGTTGCCGCTGACCGCACGCTCGAAGCTGCCGTAGACGCCGTAGCGCAAGCGTGTGGCGGTCGCCCATCGGCATGGCGAAGTCGGCCTGCAGGGTGCTGGCGCGGTTGCTGCGGGTGACGTCGGAGGCGACGCCGTTGAACATCAGCTCGCCGATCCGGTCCGGCGCATAGGCGAGGCGGCTGTAGCGCTGGCCCACCGACACCTGATAGTCGGTCGCACCCAGCTTGCCCTGCAGCGCCAGCACGCCGAAGCGGGTGTTCTCGCGCTGGCGTTCGTCGAGGTCGGCGGAGTTGAAATCGACGGTATCCAGATAGCCGAATTGCGGCTCCTGGCCCGGGTTGTTCGGGATCTGGAAGCGGTTGTTGGCGACGCCGAACAGGAAGCTCAGGCGGGTGTCGTTGTCGATCAGATAGCTGATGTCGCCGAAGCCCTTCACCTGGTTGGTGTGGTCGTGGATCGGCTTCCTGCTCGGCGGTGGGATTTTCGATGCCGGCATCGTTCTCCATGTAGTTGCCGGTGAGGAACCAGCTCCAGCGATCGTGGCTGCCCCAGATCGATGCGTTCGGATTCAGCGTGCCGTTGCTGCCGCCGGTGATGCCGACGCTGCCGCCGTTGCCGAGGTCGTGGCCGCTCTTCGTGGTGATGTCGACCACCGCCGCCGTGCGCAGGCCGTACTGCGCCGGCAGCGCGCCGTCGAGCAGCTTCACGGTCTGGATCGTGCGCGCATCGAGACTTTGGCCGAAGCCGCCGATCGACTCGGGAATGATCACGCCGTTGATGCGGTACTGCAGGTTCGCGTGGTCGCCGCGCACGTGCAGGCCGCCGTAGGAATCCTGCACCACGCCCGGCGCCTGCAGCAGCACCTGGTTCATCGGCGTGGAGGCGCCCAGCGGCAATTGCGCGATCGCCTTGTGGTCGATCACGTACTGGCTGCTGCCGGTATCCGGCGACAGCGCGTTGCGCGCCTGGTCCAGCGCGCCGGAGACCGAGACCGCGCCCAGGTCCTGCACTTGCGGCTGCTTGTTGCTACTGTCCCCTCGCCGGTCGCCTCGCCATCGACGGCTGGCGGCGGCGCTCGGCACCGCGTCGGCGGCATGGACGGCGATGTGGCCAGCGCGACGGCGAGGCTCAAGGCGAGCAGCGGATGGCTTCATCGGGATTCCAGCAGGAAGGGACGATTTCTATATGTAATGTTATAACATTACTGCACAGAATGCTGACGACGCCTGCGCCAGAAGTCATGCACGGCGAACACGACTGCCACGTCGCATTGACCCCTGCTTCATGCAGCGCGCCTAGACTGCAAGGAACGCCGTGCGCGCCTTGCACGCGAGAGCGATCGCATGACCCAGCCCAGTCAGACAGGTACCCGCCGTCATCGCGCCGGTCGAACACGGCCGGATCACCGCAGGCGATCCTCGACTTCGTCAGCCAGGTGCCGGACAGCCAGATCGACAGCAGCAAGGATCCCGCCAGCGAGGCACGCCGGCTGGCCAACCGCGCCGCCCAGCGCGCCGCGCTCACCGCCGGCTCGCTGGCGCTGCCGCCGGGACCGCTGGGCTGGCTGACCCTGCTGCCGGAACTGATCGCGATCTGGAAGATCCAGGCCAGATGGTCAGCGACATCGCCGCCGCCTACGGCCGCCACGCCACGCTCGGCCGCGAGCAGATGATGTGGTGCCTGTTCCGCCACACCGCGGCGCAGGCGTTCCGCGACCTGGTGGTGCGCATGGGCGACCGGCTGGTGTTCCGGCGGATGTCCTGGGGCGTGGCCGAGCGCGTGGCGAAGCAGATCGGCATCAAGCTGACCCAGCGCACGCTGAGCAAGGGCGTGTCGCGCTGGCTGCCGGTGATCGGCGCGCTTGGCGTGGGCGCCTACGCGTATTACGACACCGGGCAAGTCGCCGGCACCGCGATCGAGATGTTCGAGGGCGAGCATCACCGTCGAGGGCGCGGACGAGGACGCGAAACCAAAGCCAAGACGCCGTGTGGTCGATTCGCTGGTCGACAAGGCGGTGAGCAGCGCCGCGCGCAAGGTCGCCAGCACGGCACGCAAGGTCGCCAGTCGGAAACCGCGCAAGCCGAAAGGCGAATAGCACGCGCCGCGGATGACGCCATCGCGGCTTTGCGGCAAGCTGCATGCTGGAGAACCACCGGAGCCGCTGCATGCCACCACGCCATGATCGACCCGTCGCGCTGGTCACCGGCGCCGGCCGCCGCGTCGGCGCGGTGATCGCGCGCACGCTGCACGCGGCCGGCTATGACCTGGCCCTGCACTATCGCCACTCCGCCGACGATGCCCGCGCGCTGGCCGACGAACTGGAACGCCAACGCGCGCGACAGCACCTTGCTGCTGCAGGCCGAACTGGCCGAGCTGGCCGCCTTGCCCGCGCTGATCGAACGGCTGCTGGCGCATTACGGCCGGCTCGATGCGCTGGTCAACAACGCCTCGGCGTTCTTCCCCACGCCGCTGGGCACGGCCACGCCGCAGCAATGGAACGAGTTGTTCGCCTCCAACGCGCAGGCGCCGTTCTTCCTCAGCCAGGCGGCGATACCGGCGCTGCGCGAGGCGCGCGGCGGCATCGTCAACATGATCGACATCTACGCCGAGCGGCCGCTGGCGGAGCACACGTGTACTGCATGGCCAAGGCCGCACTGGCCGCGATGACCCGCTCGCTGGCGCTGGAGCTGGGCCCGGAGATACGCGTCAACGGCGTGGCGCCGGGCGCCGTGATGTGGCCCAGCGACGGCAAGCCCTACGACGACCAGCAGGCGATGCTGGCACGCACGCCACTGCAGCGCGCCGGCACGCCGGAAGACGTGGCCGGCGCGGTGCTGTGGCTGTTGCGCGATGCGCCGTTCGTCACCGGGCAGATCATTCGCGTGGATGGCGGGCGCACGCTTGTCGGTGTGAGTTTCGCGGCTCGCGGCTATTTCTTCTTCGGAGCAAACGCCTGCTGCAGCAGCGCCTGGTCGAAACCGACGCTGGCTTCGCCCGCTTCCGCGTAGCGATACAGCGCGGCCGCATAGATGCCCTGCAGCGAGGCCTGGATCAGCCCGAGCAGGACGAGCCCCATCACCACCACGGCCACCGCCAGCACGATCGCCACGACCGACTGCAGCACGACCGCACCGCCGATCAGCAGCGCGCCGAGCAGCACCGCCAGCACCATCAGCAAGCCGAACACCACGCCGATGCCGCCGTTGCCGATCAGGTTCTCGCCCCAGCTGCGCTTGAGCAGTTCCACGCTGCGCTTGACCGCATCGACCGGGCCCACGTCCTTGCTGGCCAGGACCGGCACCACCAGGAAGGTCGCCACGGTCCAGGCCAGGCCGATGAAGCCGACCACCAGCCGGCCGATCAGGCCGAGTCGCTCCTGGATCATCCGCAGCAGCAGGCCGACGGTGGCGGCGATCAGCGCGTAGCCGAGGATCTGCGGCAGCTTCGCGCGGGCCAGCGCGAAGCCGGCGCCCACGCTGGTCGGCTCGCCGCGCAGATGCATCAGCGCCACGCCGGTCAGCGCGGTCTGGAAGAAGATGATCACGAAGTACTGCACCAGGTAGAAGCCGAACATCAGCAGGTAGGCTGCCCGCCGACATGCCCTGCTGGAACTCCTGCCCGGCGTGCTCGCCGCCGATCATCATCACCCCGACCGGAATCAGGAAACTCGCCGCCACCAGCAGCGTGCACAGCCCCGACAGCAACGGAAACACCAGCAACGACTTGTCCGAACGCAACACCGCCGCGCTCGCCTTCAGCAACGCCCAACTGCGTGCAAATTTCCCGGCCATGCGTGTCTTCCCCTTCGTCCGTGGATCGTGAGTGCGCCCTTTCTAGCATCCGTCGCGCGCGTGCGACAGTGCTGCCGGTCACCGGCAGCGATTCGACCTGCAGCGGCTCGCTGTCCCGCCGGAAACGCCGCCCACAACTCGGCCATGCTCAACCCGCTGACCGGATGCCGGAACGCCGGCGCGATATCGGCGATCGGCCGCAGCACGAACGCGTGCTGCAATTCCTTGCGCGGAATCTGCAGGTGGCCCGGGCCGTCGAGCACCAGCGCGTCGTAGAACACGATGTCGATGTCCAGCGTGCGGTCCGAATAGCGCGGCACGTCGCGGCGGCGGCCATGGCGATCCTCCAGCGCGTGCAGCCAGTCGTTCAACGCCTCGGGCGGCAGCTCGGTATCCAGTCCCACCGCCAGGTTGACGAAGTCGGCGCCGTCGAAGCCCACGGACCGGCTGCGATACGCCGGCGACACGGCGAGCGTCGCCGAAATGCGCTCGCGCAGCTTCGCGCCAATCGCCGCCGGACAGAGTGACGCTGCGGTTCGAGGTTGGAGCCCAGGCTCAGGTAGACCCGCGCCATCAGCCTCGGGCCGCGCGTGCCGCGCTCGATGCACACGCCCACCGCCTTCGCGCCGCGCACCGCGCCGGGCTTGGACAGCTTCAGCCGCACCCAGGCCACGCCGAACTCCTCGCGGATGATCGCCGCGCAGCGCTCGGCCAGCGTCTCGACCAGACCGAAGCTGGACGCTTCCACGTAGCCGATCAGGCGCTTGGACACGTCCTTGTAGTTCAGCGTCAGCGCGATGTCGTCGCTGGCCGCCGGCACCGTGTTGTCGAACGCCATCTCGATGTCGAACGACAGCGTCTGCCGCACGCGGCGCTCCCAGTCGTAGATGCCGATGACGGCGTCGATGCGCAGGTCTTCGATGAAAACGGTATCCATGGCGGTGATCACGAGAGGCGGTAGCCGTACAGGGTCCGCGAGCCGGCCGCCGGATGCAAGCCTGTGGCGCGCTGGCCGCCATGCGATCATGTGCGGATGACCGCCTTCAGCACGCTCCCGCTCAAACCCGCCCTGCTCGCCAGCGTCGAGACGCTCGGCTACACCGAGATGACCCCGGTGCAGGCGCAAAGCCTGCCGCCGATGCTGCGAAGGGCGCGACGTGATCGCGCAGGCGCAGACCGGCAGCGGCAAGACCGCGGCGTTCGGGCTGAGCCTGCTGCAGTCGATCGACGTGGACACGATCCGGCTGCAGGCGCTGGTGCTGTGCCCGACCCGCGAACTGGCCGACCAGGTCAGCAAGGCGATCCGCAAGCTGGCGGCGAATATCCCGAACGTGAAGCTGCTGACCCTGTGCGGCGGCATGCCGCTGGGGCCGCAGCTGGCCTCGCTGACGCACGACCCGCACATCGTGGTGGGCACGCCCGGCCGCGTGCAGGAACATCTGAAGCGCGAAAGCCTGCACGGCGGCGGCATCAAGGTGCTGGTGCTGGACGAGGCCGACCGCATGCTCGACATGGGTTTCACCGAGGCGATCGACGACATCATCGGGCGCATCGCGAAGCACCATCAGACCCTGCTGTTCTCGGCCACCTACCCGGACGAGATCCGCACGGTGAGCCAGCGCGTGCAGAAGGATCCGGTCGAGGTCACGGTGGACGCGCCCGTCGACGAACGGCCGGCGATCGAGCAGCGCTTCCACGAAGTGGAACCGGCGCAGAAGCTCGACGCGCTGGCGCAGTTGCTGAGCGGTGCAACGCGACGAGCAGGCGCTGGTGTTCTGCAACATGCGCCGCGACGTCGACGCGGTGGCGCAGGAACTCGACCGCCGCGGCTTCTCCGCGCTGGCCCTGCACGGCGACATGGAGCAGCGCGACCGCGACGAGGTGCTGGTGCGCTTCGCCAACCACAGCTGCGCCGTGCTGGTCGCCACCGACGTGGCCGCGCGCGGGCTGGACATCGTCGCGCTGCCGCTGGTGCTGAGCTACGACATCGCGCACGACCCGGAAACCCATACGCATCGCATCGGCCGCACCGGCCGCGCCGGCGAATCGGGCCTGGCGATCACCCTGTGCACGCCGCGCGAGCGGCCGAAGGCGGCGAACATCGAGGAACTCAACGGCACGCCGCTGCCGTGGCGCACGCTGAAAGTCGCGCCGCCGCGCGGCAAGACCCTGCACCTGGCGCCGATGAAGACCCTGGTGATCGACGCCGGCCGGCAGGACAAGCTGCGCCCCGGCGACATCCTCGGCGCGCTCACCGGCGACGCCGGACTGGACGCGAAGGACATCGGCAAGATCGACGTGTTCGCCACCCGCGCCTACGTGGCGATCACCCGCGCACTGGCGAACAAGGCGCTGGAGCGCCTGCGCGCGGGCAAGATCAAGGGCCGCAATTTCCGCGTGCGGCCGCTGGCCTGATCGTCGCGCACACCATGGCACCTTCCCTGCGAGAAACTGACCGATGACCCGATCGCCCGGCCTGACCTCGATGCTTGCCCTCGCCCTGCTGCTGGTCAGCAGTGCCGCGCAGTCTGCCGCTCGCCATTCCGGTGTATGGCTACAAGATCGTGCACGCCTATCCGCACGACACCGCGCGCCTATACCGAAGGGCTGTTCTACAAGGATGGCTATCTGTACGAGAGCACCGGCCAGGCGGGAACCTCGACGCGTGCGCAAGGTGGAACTGGCCAGCCGGCGAGGTGGTGCAGCGGCACGACCTGCCCTCGCGCTATTTCGGCGAGGGCATCATCGACTGGAAGGATCGCCTGATCCAGCTGACCTGGCAAAGCCAGACCGGCTTCGTCTATGACCTCGCCAGCTTCACGCTGCAGCGCACCTTCGGCTATCCCGGCGAAGGCTGGGCCCTGACCCGCGACCAGCAGCACCTCTACATGAGCGACGGCACCCCGGTGCTGCGCGTACTGGATCCGGAAACGCTGACCGTGGTCGCGCAGCATCATGCCGTCACCGCCGACGGGCGAGCCGGTCATGAACCTCAACGAGCTGGAGTGGGTCGACGGCGAGATCTACGCAAACGTGTGGCTGACCAACCGCATCGCGCGGATCGACCCGGCCAGCGGCCATGTCGTCGGCTGGATCGACCTCACCGGCCTGTTCGACAACAGCCAGCTGCCGGACCCGGGCAACGACGTGCTCAACGGCATCGCCTGGGATGCGCAGCAGCGAGCGCCTGTTCGTCACCGGCAAGCGCTGGCCGAAGCTGTTCGAGATCAAGCTGGTGAAGCAACGCGCACGCTGAGCGCGAGGTGGCGTCACAGTGCATCGAGGTAGGCGGACAGCGCCTGCACGTCGGCGTCGTCGAGCGTGCCGGCCACGCCATGCATCACCTTGGCATTGCTGCTGCCGCCGCGCAGCCCGTGCTTGAAATCGCCCAGCTCCTTGGCCACGTACAGGGCGGACTGACCACGCAGGCGCGGATAAGTCGCCCACGGTGGCTGCGGCGCGCTGCTGGCGTGCGGCCGCGGACCGAGCCCGTCCGGGCCGTGGCAACCCTGGCAGGGCGGAATGCCCCTGGCCGGATCACCGGACAGGTACAGCTGCGCGCCGCGCGACGCGGTATCGGCCCGGCCGGCCGGCTTCGGCGCCAGCGCGGCGTAGTAGCTGGCCAGGTCGCGCATGTCGGCGTCGCTCAACGCGGCGGCCTGGCCGCTCATCACCGGATCGGTGCGTTCGCCGTCGTGGAATTCCTTGAGCTGCACGTACAGGTAGGTGGCCGATTGCCCGGCCAGGTTCGGGAAGTTCGGCGCGATCGCCACGCCCTGCGCGCCATGGCAGGCCGCGCATACCGCGGCCTTGCCCGCGCCGGCCCGGGCGTCGCCGCTGACCGGCTGCATGCGGCGCAGGTCCCGGATGGTCGCGGACGTGGAAGCGCCGACTGGCGCTTCCTGCGCAGCGGCAGCGTTGACCGTGCTTGCCATCACCAGCAGGCCAGCCAGCAGGAGGTTCATGCGATACGTCATCCCGGCAACCTCCCTACAGCTTCAAATTCAGCATCACGCCGACCAGGCTGGCGCTGTAGTGCAACTGGCCACCCTTGTCGGTGTAGATGCGGTGGTCGTAGCTGAGCGTCTGGTCGAAGCCGGCGTAGTGCCAGTCGCTGAACGCGCCGGTCTGGTAGCGGCCGAACACGCGCACGCCGACGCTGCGATTCACGCGGAAGCTCAGGCCCAGGTTCAGCGTATTGGTGCGGTATTTGTTGTCCGGAAAACCGACGGCGGTCGCGGCCACCGCGGCGGGGTCGCGGTAAGCCAGCCCGCCGACCGTGTCGTAGGTGTAGCCGACATGACCGAACGAGCCGGTGTAGTCGTAACTGAGATCCGCGCGCACGCGCCCGAAGTCGTGGCTGAAGCTCAGGCCCCCATTGCGATTGCTCTCGCGGTCGAACTCCCACCACTGGTTCGCGAACGGGTACAGCGGCCCACCGAGGTTGGGATCGGTCTGGCCGATCGTGCCGAAGGCGGCGCCATTGTCCGGGCCGTCCGCGTCGCCGACGTTGGAGATGCCCAGGCGCGAGGTTTCCGCACCAAGATAAGCGTTCATCGTGGTGGCCGGGCTCGGCTGCCAGTCCCACTGCACGGTGGCGCCGGTGGTGCGGGCGCTTTGCCGGCCGATCAGTCGCGTCGTAGTTGTCGCGGTTGCCGTAGAACGTGGCCGACAGCGTGGCCGATTCGCCCCACGGCCAGGTGACGATCGCGCGCGCCTTGCTCTCGGTGCGGTCGGACAGGTCGTACTTGCGCATGTCGGCGACGGTATGCGCGGCAATACCCATCACCGGCTCGACGAAGCCGGGCAGCGACTCGGAGAAGAACGGCGCATACGGGTCGTAGTTGTACTTGTCGCCGTCGCGCTTCGCGTACTCCCAGCTCAGCCGCACGGTGGCGCCGATGACATCGCGGCTGACCCAGTCGAACTTGATGCGCTGGTCGTCCACGCGCTTGCGCTCGCGGTACTTCGGCTGGTTGTGATCGTAGGTGTAGACCACGCCGAGCGAACTCTTGCGGCCGAACTGCCAGTCGCCACCCAGCTCGAAGATGGTGTCGGTATAGCCGAACGGGTTGTTGCGCACGGTGACCATGTACGAGCGGTACAGCGGATTGCTCGGGTCGAAGATGCCGGTTTCGCCGGGCACCACGCTGCCCTGCGAACCGTTCTCGGAGATGTAGCCGTACTGGCCGGTGAGCGGGTTGTAGGCGAGGTAGCGGGTCTTGTCGTTCTCGCGATACCAGCGCAGCCCGGCATGCCAGCCGAACGAGGTCGTGGGGTGGAAGGTGACGCGGGCGTCGAGCAGGCCGGTGTCGATGCGCGCGTTGGCGTTCTTGCGCGACAGCGCGTCGGTGGTGTTCCAGTTCGCGCACTGGAAGGTGTAGTCCACCGGCGGCGCGATGAAGATGCCGCCCACTCCGGTGCATGTGGTCGGCGCCAGCAGCGCATCGTTCTGGCGCATCGTGCCCCATGCGCCGGCGACGCTGAACTGGCCGTTCCATTTCAGCTCGCGCGACAGGTCCAGGCGCAGGTTGTGGTAGTCGTTGTCCGGCTCCAGCGAGAACTGGCCGTCCTTGATGTCGGCCACCTGCGGCGTGCCGACCACGTTGTACAGCGCGAACGGGCTTTCGAAGTTCAGATGGTCCTTGTGGTTGCGGAAGAACGAGCCGTTGTAGGTGGCGAGGAAGCGCCACAGCTTGCCGACGTTGCGCAGGCTCAGGTTGACGTCGGTGGTGCGGAAGTCGATCGGGCGCACCGTTTCCAGCACGCCGCCGTTGTCGGGGAACGGGAAGTTGAAGAACATCGAGCCGCCCCACAGGCGGGTGCCGCTGCGCTTCTCGTTGGTGATCGCGGCGGAGCCGATCCAGTTGCGATAGAGCACGCCTTCGTAGCCGAGCCCGGCGCGGGTGCGGGTAAGCCCGATGACTGCGCCGGGGCGTGGCCGCCGACACCGCGGCAACCTGCGCCGGCGTGCTGGCACCGGCCACCAGCGGTGCCGGCAAGGTCAGGTCGGTGCTGCCCACGCCGTTCCAGATCGGGTAGGCGCTGGTCGACACCGTATGCGGCATGTCGCGATAGAAGCCTTCGATGCGATAGCTGCCGTAGCGGCCGGCACGCAGGCGGTAGAACTGGTCGTCGCCGCTGAGCCGGCTGCCGCGGAAATCCACGTAGCTGCCGGTCTTGCGGTTGTTGAAGTCGAGTGCGACCAAGCCCAGCACCGCGCCGCTTTTCCAGTCGTCGTACTGGCGGAAATACTCCGCGTTGCGATCGCCGCCGACGTGCAGGTAGCCGAATTCCAGCACCCCGTTGTAGGTCCAGTCGCCCGAGCCCAGCGCCTTGCCCGGATCGATCAGCGGCGGATACGGATACAGCGCGCCGGTGGGCGTGCGCAGCATGCCGGGGTGCAGATACGACATGCCGTCCGGATCGGCCGGTTGCAGCATCGGCGTCCAGCCGCGCAGGTCCAGCCCGTTGCCGTACTGCATGTCGCCCACGCGCATGGTGCCGCTGGTGTCGCCGGCCCACCGCGGCCTGCGTGCCGGACAGGCCGAGCAACAGGCCCAGCGCCAGAGTCGTCGGCGTCGTGCGATTCCCTTTCTGCGCAGTCATCGTCCGCCTCCGTCACTCGTGGAACTTCGGTCCGGAAGGATTGTTCGAGCCGTGGATGTTGCTGTGGCAGCTGAGGCAGCCGCGCCCCATCAGCCGCTCGTCGGGATGCGGGCCGGTGCCGAGTCCGGCGCTGGTCTGCAGGTCGTTCGGGTGGCGTGTCATGGTGTGGCACTGCTGGCACAGCATCGGGATCGGTGCGAGCAGCAGGGTCTGCTGGTTGGAACCGTGCGCGTCGTGGCAGTTGAGGCAGTTCGCGCGCACCGGCGCATGCTCGAACAGGAACGGCCCGCGCTTCTCGGCGTGGCAGGTGTAGCAGGTCTCGTTGACCGTATCGGTCTTCAGCAGCGGCCTGGTGATCGAGCCGTGCGGGTTGTGGCAGTCGGTGCAGGCCATCTGCCCTTCCGGCAGCGGCATGTGCGAGCGGCGGTTGAACTTGGCGCGGATGTCCTGGTGGCAGGTCGCGCAGACTTCGTTGATCGACGACTTCGCCAGCACGCCTTCCGGCGACAGCCTGGCCATCGGGTTGTGGCAATCGGTGCAGGAGAGGTCGCGGGTCTGGTGGATCGAGCCGATCCAGTGTTGCCGCGCGCCGCCGGCGTGGCAGCCCAGGCAGACGCCAGCCTGGGTCTGCGGCGAGGTCTCCGCGTCATGGGTGAAGCCGATGATCTTGCCCGGCGCGGTGGGGTCCCTGGCGTGCTCGGAGCCCGGGCCGTGGCAGGCCTCGCAGGCCGCCTGCGGGCCGGTGTTCGCCGCGCCGGCGCGGAACGAGGCCACGTGCAGCGTGTGCGAGGCCTGCACGTTCTCCTGCGCGTGACAGGCCACGCAGGTCTTCGCGCCGATCGCGTCGGCGTTCGGTGCCAGCGGATTGGCCGGAATGGACGCGGCGTCGAACGGGGTGGCCGGACTGTCGCTCACCGGCGGCAGGTGCGGATTGTTCGCCTGCGCCGCGCCCGCGCCCATGTCGGTGGCCGGCAGCATCTTCGCGATGTCGCTCTGGCTGAGTCCGCTGGAGGGGCTGTGCACGTTGTCCGTGGCACCGCCGGGTGCCGCCTGCTGGGCCCGCGCATCGCGGGAACCCAGCAACATCGCGGCGACGCCGAACACCACACACAGCACGGCCGCAAGAAACAACGTCGTTGCACGCATGGCTTGAAACCCCGCGGCTAGCGTGAGCACCCGAAAGCGATCGACCGTGCCGCCCCTTTCGGCATGCGCTCCCAGGCGCACCCGGTCTTCTCCCAGGCCCGAGTATTCACCTCGGGTCGGCGGATTGATAAGCCCCGCGTGTTGCGTTAAATATCCACGATCCGAGAACAATTCTTCACGATTGCGCAACGCAACAAGACATTGCACCACCGCCGGCCACTTCCACGCGAGGGCATGCCGTGCAGGATCTCACCGACATCTACTATTTCGTGCAGGTGGTGGAGCTGGGTTCGTTCACCGCCGCCAGCAAGGCATTGGGCGTGGCCAAGTCGCGGCTGAGTTTCCGGGTGGCGCGGCTGGAGGCCAGCCTGGGCGTGCGGCTGATCCAGCGCACCACGCGGCGCTCGCACGTCAGCGAAATCGGCCGCCGCTACTACGAACAGTGCCGGCTGTTGCTGGCCGCCGCCGAGCAGACCCAGCGCGTGATCGACGAAACCCAGGCCGCGCCGCGCGGACGCATCCACGTGGCCTGTCCGGTGCTGTTCGCGCAGTTGCTGCTGGCGCCGATCCTGGTCGACTTCCTGCGCCGGCATCCCGATGTGCAGGTCGACCTCGACATCTGCCATCACCACGCCGACGTGATCGCCGGCGGCTACGACATCGCGTTCCGGGTGCGCGATTCCATCCAGGATTCCAGCCTGGTGATGCGCAGCTACGGCATGGATCCGCAAATCCTGGTGGCCAGCCCCGAATTGCTGCTGCGGCAGGGCCGGCCGACCCAGCCGCTCGATTTGAAGCGCTTGTCCAGCGTGGGCGTGATCCATGCCGAGGGGCGGCACTTCTGGCATCTGCTGGCCGGCGACGGTCGCATCCAGCAGGTGGAATACCATCCCAGCCTGGTCAGCGACGACCTGCAGGTGCTGTACCAGGCCGTCATGGGCGGCGTCGGCATGGCGCAGCTGCCGCAGTTCATCTGCCGCGCGCCGATCGCCGAGGGCCGGCTGGTGCCGTTGCTGCCGACGTGGTCGCTGCCGCCGGGTAACGTGCATGCGGTGTACCCGTCGCGACACGGCCACACGCCGGCCCTGCGCAGCTTCATCGACTTCGTGGCGCAGCACATGCCGCAGATGTTGCGCCGCACGCAGCTTGGCGTGCTCGCGGAAGACGCGAAGGCGGACCCCGCGAACCGGGTGGCTGGCTGAAACCGCGCCGACTAGGCCATCAGCCAGCGTGCCGCAGCGCGACCGGCGAGCAGGCCGCTGGCGAAGCAGGCGGTGAGCAGGTAGCCGCCGGTAGGCGCCTCCCAATCCAGCATCTCGCCGGCGCAGAACACGCCTGGCCGCGCGCGCAGCATCAGTTGTTCGTCCAGCGCTTCCAGCCGCACGCCGCCGGCGGTGCTGATCGCCTCGGCGACCGGGCGCGGCGCGCGCAGATGCAGCGGCAAGGCCTTCAGCTGCGCGGCCAGCGCCAACGGATCGGCCAGGACGGATTTGTCGGTGAGTTCGAACACCAGCGCGCACTTCGCCGCATCCAGCCCTGCACGGCGGCGCAGCCAGTCGCCGATGCTGTGCTTGCCGCGCGGCGCGGCGAGGCGTTCGGCCAAGGCCGACTGGGTGTAGCCGGGCACCAGGTCCAGCTTCAACAGCGCCTCGCCGCATGCGGCGATCTGCTCGCGCAGCTCGGCGCCGATGGCGTAGATCAGGCTGCCCTCGACCCCGTACTCGCTGAGCACGAACTCGCCCTGGCGCGAATGCGCCACGCCGCGGCGATCGGTCCAGTGCGCCACCACCGGCTTCAGCGGCGCACCGGCGAAACGGCGGGACAGGTGCTCGCTCCACGCCAGCTCGAAACCGCAGTTCGCCGGTTGCAGCGGTGCGATGTCGACGCCGGCTTGCTGCAGCGGCGCCACCCAGGCGCCGTCGGAACCCAGCTGCGGCCAGCTGGCGCCGCCGAGCGCCAGCACCACGGCGTCAGCGGGCAGCGCACGCTCGCCCTGCGGCGTGGCGAAATGCAGTGCGCCGTGCGCCTGCCAGCCGAGCCAGCGATGGTGCATGTGGAACGTCACGCCGGATTCGCGCAGCCGACGCAGCCAGCCGCGCAGCAGCGGCGCCGCCTTCAGGTCCTGCGGAAAGATCCGGCCGGAGCTGCCGGCGAACGTCTCCACGCCCAGCCCGCGCGCCCAGGCACGCAGCGCCTCGGCGTCGAACGCATCGAGCCAGCGACCGACTTCATCGCGGCGCGCGCCGTAGCGTTCGACGAAACGCGCGCGCGATTCGCCATGGGTGAGGTTCAATCCGCCCTTGCCGGCGAGCAGGAATTTTCGTCCGACCGAACCCTTCGCGTCGTACAGGTCGACCGCCACGCCGGCGGCGCAGGCCGCTTCGGCCGCCATCAACCCGGCCGGTCCGCCGCCGATGATCGCCAGTCGGGGGGTGTCTGTCCGGGTCATCCGCGCATGGTCGCACGCTACCCGCACGGAATGTACCGGGCGATTCATCGCCTCAGTCGACCGTCATGCCCAGGCTGCCGAGTTGCTGCAGGCCATGCTCGCTGGGCAGCAAGGCGCGACCCGGCGCCAACCGTCGCAACCAGCCGGCCTGCAGCATCGCCGAGGTCAGCGCCACGCCCAGCGGGCCACCCAGGTGCATGCGCCGTTCGGTCCAGTCCAGGCAGCTGCGGCCATGCAGGCGGGATACACCGGCGACCTCCAATCCGCAGCGGGCCAGCGCCTCAAGGCCGTCCGCGCGCAGGCGCAAACCGTGCGGTTCGAGCTGCAGCCAGTCGCGCTGCAACAGCGCGGTGCAGAACGCCACACCCAGTGTGCCGGCCAGATGCCGATAGCAGTAGCGGGCGCGCCGCAGCTGCACATCGCCCCGTCCCGGCAGCGGACGCACCACCGGCACGCGCGGCAACGCCAGCGATTCCAGCATCGCCGCCACGCGCTCGTCCGCCAGCCGGTAGTAGCGATGACGACCCTGGACGTGCACGGCCAGCAGGCCGCCGTCGAGCAGCCGGCGCAAATGCGCGCTGGCGGTGGCGGCAGCGACTCCGGCGCCCTGCGCCAGTTCGCCGGCTGGCCGCGCGGTGCCGTCGGCCAGCATCAACAACATCGCCGCCCGCGCCGGCTCGGCCAGCAAGCTGCCGAGTTCGGCCAGCTGGTAGCGACTGAGCGGGGCGTCGTTGTCCATGCGTGCAGTCTAGCCAGCCGGTGCGCCGGATGTTTCGCCATCGGCCGAAACACGCACGCGCAGATCGAGCCGGCGCACGCTCGCCCGCCGCGCGGACCTGCGGCCGCGCTCAGCGCTGGAACAGCGCCAGCTCGGGGTGATGCAGGCTGAAGCCCTGCACCCGGTTCACGCCCAGGGCGGTCAATGCCTGCACGGTTTCCGTGTCGGTCACCCATTCGGCGACCACCTCCAGCCCGAGACGATGGCCGATGTCGGTCACCGCTTTCACCATCAGGTGGCTGACCGGGTCGGTCAGCATGTCGCGCACGAAACTGCCGTCGATCTTGATGATGTCCAGCGGCAGGTTCTTCAAATAGGTGAACGAGGACATGCCGGCGCCGAAATCGTCCAGGCCGATGCGACAGCCGGCCGCCCGCAAGCGCTCCATGAAACGCACCACCTGCGAGAGGTTGCGCACCGCCACCGTTTCGGTGATCTCGAAGCACACCCGCGCAGGTGCCACGCGGTAGTGCTGCAGCCAGCCGATGATCAGGTCGGCCAGCGATTCGTCTTCCACGCTGGCGCCGGAAAGATTGATCGCCACCATCGCCAGGCACTCGCCCGCCGGGTGCAGCTGGTCGAAATGCGCCAGCGTGGTCTCGATCACCCATCGATCGACTACCGGCATCATGCCGTAGCGCTCGGCCGCCGGCAGGAACACTCCCGGCACCACCAGCTGGCCGGATTCGTCGCGGAAACGCAGCAGCATCTCGATGTCGGGCCGGTCGCCGGCCACCAGCGGCAGCGGCCAGATTTCCTGGTAGAGCAGCACCAGCCGCCCCTCGCCCACCGCCCAGCGCAGGCGGTTGGCCCATTCCATCTCGCCATGCCGACGGATCGTCTCGTCGTCGCGCTCGGAATAGAAATGCACCCGGTTGCGGCCCAGTTCCTTGGCCATGTAACAGGCGGTGTCGGCCTGCGCCAGCAGATCCTTGAACAGCACGTTGGGGCGATCGATCAGCACGCCGCCGATGCTGGCGCTGACCGTATAGCTGCGCTGCTCCCAACTGAACACGTAGCCATCGATGCACCGCCGCAGGCGTTCGGCCACCCGATCGGCGGTTTCGCGGTCGTCGACATTGGTCATCAGCACGCCGAATTCGTCACCGCCCAGGCGCGCCAGCACGTCGTGCTGATCCAGCTGCCTGCGCATGCGCGTCGACAGCTGGATCAGCAGCTGGTCGCCGGCAAGGTGGCCCGAGGTGTCGTTGATCAGCTTGAACTGGTCCAGGTCCAGGTACAGCAATACGCTGGGCGGCGTGCTGTCATCGATCGCCAGCAGGGCCAGGGCCAGCCGTCGCTCGAACTCGCGCCGGTTGTACAAGTCGGTCAGGGCGTCATGGCTGGCCTGGTGGCTCAGCCGCTCGGTCAGCAGGCGCTGCTCGCTGATATCGGTGGCCACCATCAACAGCTTGGCGCGCCCGCTCAGCACGATCCGCGTGATCGCCACACTGGCCCAGAAGCGCACGCCCGCGTCGTTGTGCAACAGCGCCTCGACCCGCTCGCAATCGCGGGTACCGGTGCCCATCAGTTGCGCGTGCAGGGCGTGGTCCTCGAACAGCTCGGGCAGATCGCGCTGGACCAGCTGCTCGCCGAGGCGATCGCGCGCGGCCTGGTTGGCGTAGGTGATCCGCCCATCCTCGGCCTCGGCCAACAGCACCAGCGCCGGCAGCAGTTCGTTCAGCGCGCGGAAGCGCTCCTCGCTCTCGCGATAACGGCGACTCATCTGCCGACCCAGTTCGAGCGCGCGCTGGCGGGTGCTGGTGACCGAGTACACCAGCAGCGCCAACAGCACGCTGACCAGCATGCCGGCCGGCAGGGTTGGGGAGCTCCACGGTGCCGTGCCCAGGCCCTCGTGCAGCGGCTGCATCCTGATGCTCCACACGCGCCCGCCATATGCCAGCTGGCGCTCGAAACTGTAACCGCTGCCCGGCATCGTCCGGTCGGGGGCGGAATCGAACAGCGGCAGGGCCTGCGCGCCGGTGACGTCGGTGATCTGCATGCGCAGTTCGCGCAGCAGCGGATCCGGCAGCGCATTGATGATCAGGTCGTTCGCGCGGAACGACACCGCGATCGAACCCCGGATGCGTGCGCGCCGCTGCTCGATCGTTTGCGGCGACGTTCCGGTATCGAAGATCGGCAGGCGCAAGGTGATCCCGTCGGGGATCGCGCCGCGACCGCCCTGGACCGGCCGGAACGGTGCCGACAGGGTGGCCCGGTCGGTATCGCGCGAGTCCAGCAGGCCGGCGAGGTTGTCCGGCTGCTGGCCCACGTCGAGTCCGGCCACGGCTTCGTTGCCGGCTGCCGGCTCGACCCAGCGGGTCACGTAATGGTCGCCATCCGCGCGCACTTCGCGATGCGCGTAGGCCAGCGCCAGCAAGCTGGGAAACTGTTCGCGCGGACGCAGATTGGCGTAGAAGTCGCCGAACTCGGTCGCGGTCACTTCGTCCGACGCGAGGAACAGGGTCTGCACCGCACGCAGCAGCGACTCGGCCGAGCGCAGGCGCGCCTGCAGCGAGAGATAGGTCTTGTTCGCCATCTCGTCGCGAACGAAAGCCTGCTCGGCCTGCATCTGCCGCACTTGCTGACGGTGCACCGCCAGCGTCACGAGCAGCCCCAGCAGCAGCGCCAGCAGGCTCCACAGGAGCGCCGCCATCCGCCACGACCGGGCCGACGGCATCAGGGGATCGCCCACATCGCTGCCACTCGCCGATGCGGATGGGGCCAGGTCGTCGACATCCGTTGTGTCGGGCAAGGTATCCACCACTCAATGCCGTTGAGATCGATGCTGCAAACCATGTCGGCCGCCGACCCTCCGTGACGCGCCCCCGTTCCGGCAGCGATGGAACGCTCGGCCGGAGCGGCACGTCAGCGCCGTTCGCGTGGCTTCGCCCGATGCGTGGGCGTCGCCGTCCACGGGTCGTCCGGCCAGGGATGACGCGGGTAACGGCCTTTCAGTTCCTTCTTCACCTCCGGGTAAGTGCGCTCCCAGAAACCCCTCAGATCCTGGGTCACCTGGATCGGCCGGCCAGCCGGCGACAACAGATGCAGAGTAACCGGAATACGCCCGCCGCCCACCCTGGGGGTATCGGCCAGACCGAACAATTCCTGCAGCTTCACCGCCAGCACCGGCGGCGCAGTCTCGGCGTAGTCGAGCCGGCGTGCCTGGCCGCTCGGCACCCGCAGGCTTTCCGGCGCCTGCGCGTCGAGTGTGCGGCGCTGCTCGTAATCGAAACGGGCCGCCAGCGCCTGCGACAGATCTTCCGCGCGCAGGGCATCCAGCCGGTGCAGGCCGGCGAAGCAAGGCGCCAGCCAGTCCTCCAGCGAAGCCAGCAAGGCCGCGTCGGAAACATCGGGCAGGCCGAGCTCCGGCATCCACCCGCGCAGCGCCTGCATGCGCGCGCGCAGGTGCCGCGCATGATCGCTCCATGGCAGCACGCCCAGCCCCTTGGCACGCACCGCGGCCAGCAACGCCGGCAACGCGTCCTGCGGTTTCACCGGCACGCTGCGGCGTTCCAGCACGATCGCGCCGAAGCGCTGCTCGTCGAAAGCCTCGGGCGCGCCGCGCTCGTCATTCCAGCGCAGCACGCGCTCGCGCGTGAACTGCAGCGGGAATTCGCGCTCCAGCAGATGCGGATCCAGCGGCGCCGCGGCGAACACCAGGCTATCGCGCGCCTCCAGCCGCAGATCCAGCACCACCAGCCACGGCTCGCCCAGCAATGCGGTGTTTTCGTGCAGCCGCGCGCCACGACCATTGGCCAGCGTGTAGCGCAACGGATTGTTGTCATCGCGTCGCGCGATGCGATCGGGGAACGCGAACGACAGCAGGTCGCCGACCGCATGGCTGTCCGGCACGCCGCTGGCCGCACTGCGGACGTCCAGGCGTCGGCGCCAGCCCTTGCTGGCTTGCTCGATCGCGGCGAGGGCGGCGCCGTCGACCTCGCCGCGCGCGGCCACGCCGCGGCGATCGCGCCAGGCATGCAGCGCACGGACGCGGGCGCGGAAATCGTCGCTGTGCCCCTGGCTGCCGCGCAGCGGCGAGCGCGCTTCCATCAGCGCCAGCAGGTCGGCGACCAGCGCACGCAAGCCCGGCGGTACCCGCCATGCCGCGGCGGCCAGACGCGGGGTGGCACCGAGTTCGAGCATGCGCCGGCCCAGCGCGGTGATCCGGCCATCGTCGCCCAGCGCGGCAAGTTCGGTCAGCAGCGCGCGCGCCTGCGCCAGCGCGCCGGGCGGCGGCGGATCCAGCCATGGCAAGTCCGCGTCGCTGCCGGCGGTGATGCCCCAGGCCGCCAGTTCCAGCGCCAGCGCCGACAGCTCGGCCTGGCCGATTTCCGCGCTGCGCGCCGCTTCCAGTCGCCTGCTTTGCGGCCACAGCCGGTACGCCGTGCCCGCTGCCACGCGACCGGCACGGCCGGCGCGCTGGTCGGCCGAGGCTTGCGAAATGCTCACCGTCTCCAGCCGGGTGAAACCGGAGTTCGGATCGAACCGGGGCTCGCGCGCGAGACCGCTGTCGATCACCGCGCGGATACCCGGCAGGGTGACGCTGGATTCGGCCACGTTGGTTGCCAGCACGAGCCTCCGCATGCCCGGCTCGGCCGGCGCCAGCGCCGCCTGCTGCTCGGCCAGCGACAGTTCGCCGTGCAACGCCAGCACCTCGACGTCATCGCGCGCCAGCGTCTGCGCCAGCACCGCCCGCACCCGCGCGATCTCGCGCCGGCCGGGCAGGAAGGCCAGCACGTCGCCGTCGTTCTCCTCCAGCGCCTGCCGTGCAACGCGGGCCAGTTGGTGCTCGATGGCTTCCTGGCTACGCGCCGGCGGATGCTCGATGCGCACCGGGTAGCTGCGCCCGGGGCTGCTGATGCGTGGCGCGTCCAGCCACCGTGCCACGCGCTCGCCATCCAGCGTGGCCGACATCACGAGCAGGCGCAGCTCCGGCCGCAGCGTGGCCTGCACGTCCAGCGCCAGCGCGGCGCCGAGATCACCGGCGAGGTGGCGCTCGTGGAATTCGTCGAACACGATCGCGCCGATGCCGGTCAGCTCCGGATCGTGCTGGATCAAGCGGGTCAGAATGCCTTCGGTGACCACCTCGATGCGGGTCGCCGCGCTCACCTTCGACTCGAAGCGGATGCGGTAGCCGACGGTCTGGCCCATCTCCTCGCCGAGCTGCTGCGCCATGAATTGCGCGGCGGCGCGCGCGGCAATCCGGCGCGGCTCCAGCATCACGATTTTCTGGCCAGTCAGCCACGCCGCGTCGAGCAGGGCCAGCGGCACCTGGGTGGTCTTGCCGGCGCCCGGTGGCGCTTCCAGCACCAGCCGCGGCTGCGTCGCCAGCGATGCGCGGATCTGCGGCAGCAACGGTGTGATCGGGAACGAAGGCGGCGCACTCATCGCGCAGATGATAGCCGGCGCCGACGCGCCGTTGCCCCGGTGGCGTGCCGGGGCAACGGCAGGCTACGGCTTCGCGCCGGCAGCGCGCGGTGCGCGCAGCGGCTGCAACGACTCGAACTTGTTCTGATAATCGTCGGTGATCTGCTTCGCATCCGCGCCGCCGCGGATCACCCGCGGCGTGATCAGCACGATCAGCTCGGTGCGGTTGCGGCTGCGGTTGGTGCTGCCGAACAGCCGGCCCAGCACGGGAACCCGGTTGAGGCCCGGAATGCCGGTATCGGTATTGCCCTCGGCCTGCTGGATCAGGCCACCCAGCAGCACGGTCTGACCGCTCTGCACGGCAACCTGGGTGGCCAGCTTGCGCTGCGAGATGGCCGGGTTGCCATTGACCAGCGGCACCGACTTGTCGGCCTGGCTGACTTCCTGGCTGATGTTCATGTAGACCAGGCCGCCGGGATTGATCCGCGGCTGCACGTTGAGGATCACGCCGGTGCTCAGGTAGTTGACCTGGCTGAAGCTGGTGGTCGTGCCGATGCCGGTGTTCACGCTGGTCTGATTGATCGGGATCTGGTTGCCGACCGCGATGCTGGCCACCTGGTTGTTCATCACCACCATCGACGGCGCCGACAGCGTCTTGGTGTTGCCGCTGGTCTCCATCGCACGCACGGCAACCTGCAGGTCGCTGTTGAGGAAGGAATAGAACAGCGCCTCGCCACCGAACGCGTTGCCGCCCTGGCCCAGAGCAGCCTGGCGGTGCCGATACGGCTGCCCCGGCACGATGTTGCCGTTGCTGTCCGTGGTGCTGCCGGTCAGCCCTTCCAGGTACCACTGCACGCCGAACTGGAATTCGCCGGTGAGGCTGACCTCGAGGATGCGCGTCTCGATCTGCACCTGCAGCGGCACGTTGTCGAGCTTGTTGATCGCCGCCTTGATCTCCTCCCACTGCGACGGTCGCGCGCGCACCAGCAACTGGTTGCTGCCGTCGACCGAACTGATCCGCACGCTGCCGTCGCTGGAGCTGTACTGCTGCTCGTTCGACGCGCTGCCGGCGGCGCCGGCCGGGTTGTTGCCGAAGCCGCTGGCACTGCTGCCGAAAGCGCCGCCGGCCGTGGCGGCGCCGTCACGCTGGTTGTCGTTGCCGAAGCCGGCGCCGAGGCCGGCATTGCCCATGGCACCGCCTGGGCTGCCGCCGTCGCGCGAAGCGCCAGCCGAATTGCCGAAACTGCCCGCGGTACTGCCCATGCCGACCGCGCCCGCATTCTCGGCATTGCCGAGCGTGCCGCTGCTCAGGCCCGGCCCGACCTGGCCGCCGTTGTCGCCGCCGCTGCCGCCGGCGGCAGCGCTGGTGTAGATCTGCGCCAGGTACCTGGCCAGGTCCGAGGCCTTGATGTTGCGCACGTCGTAGACGAACAGCTGCGGCTCGTTGCCGCCGCCGCGGTCGATGCGGGCGATCCAGTCGCCGACCTCCTGCAGGTAGTCGGGCTGGGTGCTGATCACCACCAGCGCATTGGTGCGCTCGATCGGGATGAAGCGCAGCATGCCGGCCAGCGGCGTATTGCCCTGTGCGCCGAACATGCCGTCCAGCTTCGGCATCAGCTCGCCGACGTTGGCGTACTGCAGGTTGAACACGCCCACCGACATGCCGCGCAGCCAGTCGACGTCGAAGGTGCGCACCATGCTCTGGTAGTTGGCCAGCTCCTCCGCCGTGCCGGACATCACCAGCAGGTTGCGCGCCGGGTCCACCAGCAACGTCGCCTCCGGCCGCGCGAACGGCTTGATCAGTTTCTGCATCTCGGTGGCGGAGATGTAGCGCAGCGGGAACAGCCGCGCCTGCAGTGCCGCCCTGCGGCGCGCTGGCGCCGAGGCTGGGCACCAGGTTGCCGGCCACCGCATCCTTCTGTGGCATCACCACGTAGCCGCCGCCGCGATGCACCAGCGCGTTGCCGGTCCAGGACAGCAAGGTCTCCAGGATCGGCAGGGCCTGGCTGGCATCGACCGGCTCGGCGGTGGAGAACGAGATGTTGCCCTGCACGCCGGGCACGATCGTGTAGTTCTGCTTGAGCAGGTCGCCGAGGATCGCCTTGACCACCGCCTGCACCGGCTGGTTCTCGAAGTTGAACGTCACCGCGCCGTTGCCGCTGGCCGCCGGGCGTGGCGTGGCCAGCGCGCCGGGCCGGATGAACTGGCCGCTGCCGTGGCTGACTTCGGCGGTCGCCGCGGCAGCATGGCCGCTGCCGCCGTCGTTGCTCAACGGCAGCGGCGCCGGCGCCGGATTCTGCGTGCCGGCCATGGCCTCGCGTTGCAGCGCGCCGTCGTCATGCGGCTGCGGCAGGCTGGCGCAACCGGCCAGGCCCACGACGAGGCCGAGCGTGGCGGTGCGCAGGACGTGCTGGGTGAGCGTGGGGAACATGGATCAACGTACTCCTTCGTTGGCCGCGGCGGCGCGGGCGGCCCGACGTTTCTGGATGTTTTGGCGCAGGCGGTCGGCCGCGGATTGCGGCGCGGCGGGCACCGGGCTTGCCGGATCGACCCGCATCATGCCGCCGTCGGCTGGCTGGCCGCGCGGGTCAGCTGCCGGGCTCGCGGCGTTCCGCGGCGGATCGATCGGCGCGCCGGCCGGCAGTTTCAGTTCGGTGCGTCCGGCCGGCGAATCGAACAGCGCCGAACGCGGGTGGATTTCCACCAGCTTCACGCTGCCGTCGGGCAGCGATTCGCCTTCGCGCAGACGCACCTCGCGATCGCCGACGCGATCGCGCAGCAGGGCCATGCGCAGGCCGGGGGTGAGGATGATGCCGGTCAGGTCCAGGTCGCCCAGGCTGCTGCCGCCATCGGCGGCGCGCGCGACCGGCTTGCGCTCGGGGCTGAACAGCGGCTTCTGCCAGACCACGGCGAATTGCTGCAACGGCAGCGGCTGCGGCAGGCCGGCCGCGCTGCCGGCCGACGGCAGCGGCGGCGCCGTGCGCGGCGCATCCCAGCGCACCGCGCGGCCGGCACCGGCCAGGAACATCAACAACACCGCACCCAGCAGCACGACGAGCACGGCCAGCAACGGCGTCAGCTGGCGCTGGTTGGCGGCGTTCATGGGGTGGCTCCGGCGGCGTCGAGCGATGACGGCACCGGCGCGCCGCGTGCCGGGCGCACGTAGCCGGACAGGCTGAACTGCACTTCCAGCGGCGCCGCCTGGTCCTGCTGCGCGGCCACCGGGTTGCGATAGATGCTGAGATCGTCGACGAACAGGTACGGCGTGCCCTGCTCCAGTGCCTGCAGCACCGCCGCCAGCGGCTCGACGTCGCAGCTCAGGCTGATGCTCACCGCGGCCTTGCGATACGGCTCGCCGGCGATTGACCGGCGGATTCGGCAACGGCATTTTCTGGCTCGACCGCGCAGCGGCTGCCGGCGGTATGGCCGGCCACCACGTCGACCACGCGCTGCATCAGGTCGGCGGTGGCGGTGTTCGGATCGTCGGCGGCGAGGAAGGCGCTGCTGGCCGCCTGGCCGGCGCCGAGCATGGCGATACGCCGCTGCAGCACCGGCTTCTCCGCGATCGCCGCGGCGTAGCGGCTGTGCGTGTCGCGCAGGTCGGCCATCTCGCTGCGCACCTGCTGCAGCGGCGCCACGAACCACCAGTGCAGCAATACGAAGTAGGCCAGCAGCAGCGTCAGCAACAGCAGGACGATCGCCGCAATGCGGCTGTCGCGCGGACCCAGTGCCGTCATCTTCATGGCGTGTTCCCCGGTGCCGCGCCGCTCGCGGGCGGCTTCGGCTGGTTCACGCGCGCGGTCAGGTAGAAGCGCTCCTTGCCAGTCGTCGGGTCGGGCTGGATGCTGCCCTGGAAACTGGCGTCGGTGATCAGCGCGCGAATCCTTCAGGGCATCGAGCAGCTTCACCGCTTGCGGGCTCTGTCCCTGGAAACCGATCTGGCCGGTGTTGTCGACGCTGAAGCGCTCCAGCCACGCGCTTTCCGGCAGCCGCGCGGTGGCGTCCTGCAACAGGCTGAGCATGGCCACGGTGTTTTTCTTGCGCTGGGCCAGGAAGCCGGCGGCGCCGGCGTTGTCCTGCAGTTGCTGGCGCAGCGATGCCACTTGCTGTGCCTCGCCGCGCATGGCCTCGACGTCGGCCTGCATCTGCGCCAGCGCGAGCTGCCGGTTGTGCAGCCATTCGCCCAGCACCAGCGCCAGCAGCAGCACGCAGGCGCCGGCCAGCACCAGGTTCAGGCGCCGACGCGGATGCGCGCGAGGCGGCCGTTGCTCCGGCCGGCAACAGGTTGACGCCGAGACGGCCGTTGCCGACGGCGACGTCCGCCGCGTCGACGGCGACGCCCTGCGCACGCAGGCGTGCCAGCAGCGGGTCCAGCGTGCCGCGCGGAACCGCCACCAGTTCCACGTTGAAGCGGCCCGGCGGCGCCGGGTGGCCAGCTCGCGCACGGCGTAATACACCTGCGCCGCGGTGAACGGGGTCTGCCGGTCCATCTCGAAGGCGACCACCTGCAACAGGTTGTCGCGCGCGGCCAGCGGCAGTGCCAGCGGCCGCCGCAGTACCGCTGCGGACGGCAGCAGCAGGGCCAGCCGCAGATCCTCGCGATCGACGCCGCGCAGTGCCGCAACCAGCGTGGCCGGCGGGGCGCGCACGCCATCGGCCGATGCCTCGGCGCCATCGTCCCAGTCGCCAGTACGGTATCGCTGCCGCTGCGGCGCAAGCTCCACTGCGTGTCGGCACGTTGCAGCAGGTGCCAGTCCGCGCCGCTGCCGAACCAGCCACGCCAGCGCGGCGGCAACAGGTTGCGCAGTTCGCCACCCCACCAGCCGAGGAACCCCGGCAGCGGCGAGGCACGCCAGGCGCGGCGTACACGATCCATCAGCGGCCGCAGCGACGGCGTTGCCGTACTCATTCCGTTTCCTCTTCCTGCCAGCGCAGCACGCTATACGGTTGCGCCTGCCCCGCCTGCAGACGAATCGTGGCACGCAGGACCGCACGCGTACCGTCGGCCAGCGTGGCCTCCGACCGGATACTATGCGTTGTTCCGCTGCCGAGAACCAGTCGCGGATCCCTCGCGTTTTTCCGCCGGGCGGCTTCGATCTCCGCCTGCTGCTGCGGGGTCATTCCAGGGATGGCGGCCAGTGCCAGCGGCGGCGCGGTATTCGGGTCCGGACTCGCATTGCCGCCCCAGATCGTCACCGCCGGCGCCACCCGCTGGTACAGCGCCGGCGTCATGCCCAGCACCATCTGCAGCTCCTCGACGCTGGCGAACGGGCCATGGCGTGGGCCGTAGCCGCGCCCGTCGGCGACATAGGCGGCGCGCTGGCCGGCAGCCTCGCCGTCCAGCCCGGCCGGGTTGCGCCAGTCCACCACATGACCGGCCAGCGATTGCGCCTGCGCCGGCTCCAGCCCGGCGGCCCGGAACAACCCCTGCAGCACGTCGGGCGACGCCGCGTTGAGGTCGACCTTGCCGCCCTCGTCGATCGCCCGCACGGTGACGGTGGCGTTGTCGTAGCGGAAGGTATAGGGCCGACCATCGCCGACCCAGCGCTGCTTCGTCTGCGGATCCTGCAGGCCGTAAACGGCACGCATCAGGCCGGCCTCGGCGGCGTAGTGCGCCTGGGTCTGGGCAAACTGGTAGCGCGCCTGCAAGCCTTCGGTGCGCGCCAGCGCCGCATAGCCGCCGAGCAGGATCGCCAGCAGGGTGCACGCCCACAACACCAGCAGCAGGGCCACCCCGCGCTGGCCGATGCGTGACGGCCATGACCGGCGTTTCATCGTGCGCCTCCGTCGCCGCGCAGGGCGGTGCGCAGCAGGCCGGCCCGTGCCGGATCGACCCGCAGCGGCACGTCCAGCCGTGGCCAGTCGACGCTGCCCAGCGGCTGCAGCTCGATGCGGACCAGCTGCGGCAGCAGGCGTCCATCGGCCCACGCGGCGGCCCACGGCATCGCCGTGCCCTGATGGTCGACGCCGCGATAACTGAAGCTGCCGGTCCTGATGTGGTCGAGCAGCACCTGCGGCTCGCCCAGCGGCTGCGGCGGCTGGCCATCGGGCGGCAGCACGGCCAGGCTCAGCTCCAGCCGCAGCCCACCATGGCCGTCGTCGACCAGTTGCAGCCGCTGCAACTGCGGCCCCAGTTTGCCGAGGTAACCGGGCAGCGGTGCCACGTAGCGCATCTCGCGCGCGCTCGCCGACGAAATAGATCGGCTCGCCGTGATCGGTCAGGCTGATCGGCTGGGCCAGGCTTTGCGCCAGTTCGCGGCGCAGGAATTGCTGGGCCGAACGCACCTGATCGATCCGCTCGATCGCCGCGGTGCCCGAGCGCACGCTGTGGGTCGCGGTGCGGATGCCCGAGTACACCCCGACCAGCAGCAGCGCCAGCAGCACCAGCGACGCCAGCACTTCCAGCAAGGTGAAGCCGGCTGCGCGTTTCATGGCGACGCCTGTGCATTGCCGGCAGGCGCCGGCCCGCCCAGCCGCAAGCGTGCGGAAGTGCGCCGAACGCGGATGCGCCGGCGGCCCCCACGACACCGCCAGATCCAGCTGATACAGGCTGCAGCGACGCATCCGGCGCGGCGACGCCCGTCGGGTTCCACGGCGTCACGTCGAGCTGCCAGCGGTACTGCGGATTGAAGCGGCCCGAGCTGCTGCCCGGCCTGACCGGCTCGCCCACGAACGCGCTGTCGAGCAGGCTGCGCGCATGCATCGCCGCCTCGCTGTGTTCGGCCGCGTTCTGGGTCAGGCTGATCGAAGCACCGGCCACCTTCATCAGCGCGGCGAACGCGATCGCCAGCAGCATGATCGCGGCGATCACCTCGAGCAGGCTGAAGCCGCGTTGGCGCGCCGGCTCTCATCGCGCAACCACCGAGTCAACCACGCGCACTTCGCCGGTCAGCCACGACACGTTGACGTGCCATTCGCGCTGGCCGCTGCTGCAGCGTGATGCGACCGCCGGTGGAGCTGCCGTCGGGAAAGAAGCGGATGCGCCCGGTGTGGTCGTTCGGCTGGTCTTCCTTCGCACTGGTGATGCTCACGCGCAGGCCCTTGGGCAAGGCCACGCCCTGTCGCTTCGCGCCGTCGTAGCTGTTCGCGCGGGTGTCCACGTCGAAGTGCTGCTCCTCGCTGCGCACGATCGCCTGCGCGCGGGTGGCCCGCAACGCACCGGCCAGTTCGCCGCTGGCCGCGCGCACGCGCGCACTGGCCAGGCCCTGCGTCACCGACACCGATACCGCCGCCACGGCAATGCCGATCAGCAAGATCACCGCCAGCATCTCCAGCAAGGTGAAGCCGTTGGCGCGTTGCGCTCGCATGACCTACTGCCAGTTCCCCACGTCCTTGCTGTAACCGTCGCCGCCGGGCTTGCCGTCCTGGCCGTAGAAGATCAGGTCGAAGCTGCCGTTCTGGCCCGGATACTGGTAGCCGAACGCATGGCCCCACGGATCCTTCAGGTCGGACGCCTTCGCGTACGGGCCCTGCCAGTTCGGCGCGTTCGCCGGCTTCACCACCAGCTCTTCCAGTTGCTGCGGCGGCGCGCCGTTGTCCAGCGCGTAGTTCTCGATCTTCTGGCTCAAGCGTCATCAGCTGCGCCTTGCCGGCGCCGTACTTGCCCTTGTCGACGTTCTTGCCGACCTGGGTCACCACCACCGCGCCGATGATGCCGATCAGCACGATCACCGCGAGCATTTCGAGCAGGGTGAAGCCGGCGTTCGAACCGGGTCGTCGTGGCTGCCTGTGCTGCATGGGAATCACCTCGGATGTGCGAATGGAATGTCTACTGGATATTGCTGGTCAGGCTGAGCAGCGGCAGCAGGATCGCGGCCATGATGATCGCCACCATCACCGTCATCACGATGGTCAGCGCCGGCACCAGCGCGGCCAGCAGACGATCGATCGCGCGCTTGGACTCGAGCTCGAACGTGTCGGCGACTTTCAGCAGCATGGTGTCGAGCTGGCCGGCTTCCTCGCCGACCTGCACCATCTGCATCGCCAGCCGCGGAAACAGTTTCGACTGGCCCAGCGCCAGGCTCAGTCCCGCGCCGCCCTTGACCTGTTCGTGCGCCGCGCTCCAGCGCCGCGTCCAGCGCGCGGTTGCCGGTGACCTGGCGCGCGATGGTCAACGCGCTCAGCAACGGCACGCCGTTCTTCAGCAAGGTGCCCAGCGTGCGCGCGATCCGCGCGGTTTCCACCTTCAGCAGCAGCGGGCCGACCAGGCGCAGCTGCAGCAGGCGGGTATGCCAGGCCAGCCGCGCCGCCGGATCGCGCAGCCGCGCGCGCCAGGCGAACACGCCGCCGCCGAGCAGCAGCAGGATCAGCCACCACCACGCCTGCAGCGTGTTGCCGAGCAGCAGCACGGCCCGGGTGATCCACGGGATCGGCACCTGCATGTCCTCGAAGATCGGCACGAACTGCGGCACCACGTAGGCCAGCAGCAGCACCAGCGAACCGAGCACGCCGACCAGCAGGAACGCCGGATAGATCAGCGCATTGATGATGCTGCCGCGCAGCTGCTGCGCACGCTCCAGGTAATCGGCCAGCCGGCGCAGCGTTTCCTCCAGCGAACCGCCGGCCTCGCCGGCGCGCACCAGGCTGACGTACAGCTTGGGGAACACGCCGTGCTCCTCGTCCAGCGCCGATGACAGCGTGTTGCCGCCGCGCACGCGATCGCGCACGCGTTCGATCAGCTTCTTCGCGCTCTCGCCTTCGGGCAGGTCGAGCAGGATGCCGAGCGCGCGATCCAGCGGCTGGCCGGCGCCGAGCAGGGTCGCCAGTTGATGAGTGAACTGGGCCAGCTGATCGCCGCTGAACGGACCGCGCTTGAACCATCGCCGCCAGCCCGCTGCCGCCGGCTGCGCCATCGGCCGGCAGCGCTTCCAGCGGCGTGTGACCCTGGTCCTGCAGGCGGCCGATCACTTCCTCGACGCTGGCCGCTTCCATCTGGCCCTGCAGGGTCTCGCCGGCTTCGTTGACCGCCTTGTAGCGGAACTGCGCCATCTCAGCTTTCCTGCGTCACGCGCAGCACTTCTTCCAGCGTGGTGATGCCGGCCACGGCCTTGGCGATGCCGTCCTCGTACATCGTGCGCATGCCTTCGGCGCGCGCCTGCCGCTCGATCTCGCCTTCGTTGGCGCGCTGCATCACCAGTCGGCGCAGCGGATCGCTCATGGTGAGGAACTCCATGATCGCGCGACGGCCGCGGTAGCCGGTCGGATTCGCCGCGCTGCTGCCCGGCTTCCACAGGCGGATCGGGCGCTCGTCGGTGTATTTGTCCAGCTCGAACTGTTCGACAACTTCCGGCAGCGCCTCGTACGGGATCGCCGTCTCCGGATCGAGCCGTCGCACCAGCCGCTGCGCCAGGATGCCGTTGATGGTGGAGCCGAGCAGGTAGTCCTCCACGCCCATGTCGAGCAGGCGCGTGATGCCGCCGGCGGCGCTGTTGGTGTGCAGCGTGGACAGCACCAGATGGCCGGTCAGCGCGGACTGGATCGCGATGCGGCAGGTTTCCAGATCGCGCATTTCGCCGATCATGATCACGTCCGGGTCCTGGCGCATGATCGAGCGCAGCGCGCCGGAGAAGTCCAGCCCGATCTGCGGCTTCACCTGGATCTGGTTGATGCCTTCGAGCTGGTACTCGACCGGGTCCTCGACGGTGATGATCTTCACGTCGTTGGTATTGATCCGCGACAGCGCGGTGTACAGCGTGGTGGTCTTGCCCGAGCCGGTCGGGCCGGTCACCAGCAGGATGCCGTGCGGCTTTTCCAGCACGTCGACGAAGCGCTGCTGGAAGCTGTCGGTGAAGCCGAGCGAGGCGAAGTCGAACACCACCGATTCGCGGTCGAGGATGCGCATCACCACCGACTCGCCGAAGCTGGTCGGCACGGTCGACACGCGCAGGTCGAGCTCCTTGCCCTGCACGCGCAGCTGGATGCGGCCGTCCTGCGGCAGCCGGCGCTCGGCGATGTTCAGCCGCGCCATGATCTTCACGCGCGAGATCACCGCGGCGGTGGACGACGACGGCGGCGCTTCCACTTCATGCAACACGCCGTCGATGCGGTAGCGCACCTTCAGGCGGTTCTCGAACGGCTCGATGTGCACGTCCGACGCGCGCTGCTCGACCGCGCGCTGAAGAATCAGATTGACCAGCCGGATCACCGGCGCCTCGGAGGCGAGATCGCGCAGGTGCTCGACGTCGTCCTCTTCCGCGGCGCTGCCGTCGAGGTTCTCCACGATCGTGCCCATCGCCGAACGGCCGCTGCCGTAATAGCGTTCGATCAGCCCGTCGATTTCCGAACGCAGCCCGACCCGCAACGCCACCGGCCGGCCCGCCGCCAGTTCGACCGCCTGCAACGGATACGGATCGGCCGGGTCGGCGACGATCAGTGCCAGCCCATGTTCACCGTCCTGCACCGGCACCACATGCTGCTGCTTGAGAAAACGCAGCGAGATGTCGAGGTCGGCCGGCGGCAGTTCCGGCGCATCGCGCGCGGCCAGCAACGGCACCTGCAGCAGGTCGGCCCACGCTTCGGCCAGGTCGCGCTCGGATACCAGGCCGAGCCGCGCCATCAGGGTGGTCAGCGTGCCTTCGGCGGATTCCTCGTGCAGGCGGCGCGCGCGCACCAGGTCGCTATCCTTCAGACGCCCGCGCGCCACCAGCCACGCGCAGACTTCCGCCTCGCGATCGTTCACGGCCATGCCCCCGCTGGCCGCCGGCTCAATGGCTGCCGACATCCTCCACCCCGCTCGATACCCGCAAAAGTCGCCGACGCCTCCTGCAGCGAAACGGCGATCGTCATTGTTATCACATACTCCAAACGTCAAGCGAGCATCATTCGCCGCCATATCCTGCCCGTTCATGCAGCTCGCTTGCCGGGACGCCCATTGTGACGGTTGCACCCGGTCTCATGGGCATCCGTCGCCTAGGAAAATTTCCCCATCCGTGCATGGTGTGATGCGGATCGCGCAAGTTGTTCCGACGACATCGCTTCGCTGCCATCCGGACTCCCTCCCGGGTTCGAAGCTGTGGCCTGCGCTTGCCGCGGTCTGGGACAATGCCGGTCTTCGATCACCGGTCCCCACCATGCAACTGCTCGATATCGGCGCCAATCTCACCCACGAATCGTTCCATCACGATCTCGATGCCGTGCTGCAGCGCGCGCAGGCGCACGGCGTGACGCGGATGATCGTCACCGGCGCGTCGCGCGACGGCAGCGAAGCATGCGCTGGCACTGGCGCACGCGCATCCCGGCACGCTGTTCGCCACCGCCGGCGTGCATCCGCATCACGCGATCGACTACGACGACGCCACCGATGCCTTGCTGCGCGAACTGGCGCAGGACCCTGCGGTGCGCGCGGTCGGCGAAACCGGACTGGACTACAACCGCAACTACTCGCCGCGCGAGGTGCAGTTGCAGGTGTTCGAGCGCCAGCTGCAGATCGCGGTGGACTTGCAGATGCCGCTGTTCCTGCACCAGCGCGACGCGCACGACGGATTTCATCGCCCTGCTCGCCGCTACCGCGACAAGGTGCCGGCCGCGGTGGTGCACTGCTTCACCGATACCGGCGAGGCGCTGCGCGACTACCTGGCGCTGGATTGCCACATCGGCATCACCGGCTGGATCTGCGACGAACGCCGCGGCACCCATCTGCGCGAACTGGTGCGCGAGATTCCGGCGCAACCGGCTGATGATCGAAACCGACGCGCCGTATCTGCTGCCGCGCACGGTGCGGCCGCCGCCGGCGCACCGGCGCAACGAGCCGATGTATCTGAAGCACATCTGCGAGGAGATCGCCCGCGATCGCGGCGAAAGCACGGAGGTCACCGCGGCCAACAGCACGGCAACGGCTGAGGCGTTCTTCGGACTGCCCGCACTCTCCTAGGCGCGCACGCTATAACGTGACGATGCGGGTTTCGCCCGGGGCGAGCCCGTCCAGCGCATGCTCGCCGATGCGCACGCGGATCAGGCGCAGGGTGGGAAAGCCGACGGCAGCGGTCATCCGGCGCACCTGACGGTTGCGGCCTTCGCGCAGGGTGAGGCTGAGCCAGCTGGTGGGGATGCTCTTGCGGAAACGCACCGGCGGATCGCGCGGCCACAACCAGTCCGGCTCGGCGACGGAGCACCGCTTCGGCCGGCAAGGTCGGGCCGTCGTTCAACATGACGCCACGACGCAGCGCTTGCAACGCTGCCTCGTCGACCGCGCCGTCGACCTGGGCCAGATAGGTCTTGGCCTGCTTGTGGCGCGGGTCGGTCAGCCGATGCGCCAGCGCGGCCCTCGTCGGTGAGCAGCAGCAGGCCTTCGCTGTCGTGATCCAGCCGTCCAGCCGCATAGACGTCTTTTTGCCGCACGAAATCCGGCCAGCGTGGCGCGGCCGCGATCGTCGGTGAACTGGCACAGCACGCCGTAGGGCTTGTTCAACGCGATCAGCATGTCGCGGCTTCGACTCAGGGCGTCGAAGCCGCTGCGCGGCACCGACGGGTTTGACGAAGCGCAAGGTCATCCGGTCGGACTCGCCGATGGCCAGATACTTCGCCTTGTCCTGCTCGCCCAGGGTGAGCGTGGGCGGCAGCGTCCACACGCCCTTCGGATAATCCTTGGTGTCCTTCGGGTTCGCGTTGATCTCGCTGCTTTCGTCCAGTGTGAAACCCGCCTCGGTGGCCAGCTTCACGACGTAAGCCGTGGGCAGGTAGCCGCTGCGCTTCACCGCTTCCAGCGAGGCCCCGGTCGTCGGCGCGGTGGTCGACCACGCCGAGCACGCCGCCGGGCTTGAGCACCGTGAAGAACGCCTTGAACATCGCCGGCGCGGTGTCGGCCATCGACCCAGTTGTGCACGTTGCGGAAGGTCAGCACCAGGTCGGCCGAAGCCGGGCGCGCCGAACACCGGCGCCTGCGGATCGAACTGGACGATGCGCGCGTTGCCGTAGTGCGCGGCATCGGCCGCGAATTTCTTGCGCAGCGCACTATCGTCGCTGCGTGCCTCGCTGTCGGCGTAGGCGCCTTTTCCGCCGCGACGTAGTGGCCGTTGTCATGCAGCAGCGGCGCCAGGATCTCGGCATACCAGCCGCCGCCGGGGGTGATCTCGATCACCGTGCGATCCGGCCGCACGCCGAAGAACTGCAGCGTCGCCTTGGGATGGCGATACACGTCGCGGGCGCGGTTGGTCGGGCGAACGCCAGCTGCCGGCCAGTACCGTGTCCAGCTGCGAGGCGGTGAAGTCGCTGGCGCTGGTCGGTGGCACCAGCATGTCGGTCGGCTGATCCGGTTCGACCGTACCGGCTTGCACGACCTGGGCGGCGACCGGGCCGACCAGGCCCAGACAGGCGGCCAGCAGCAGCGCCACCAGACGATCGATCCCTTTCCGTGCCGCAATGGTGCGATTCATCGTTGACTCCCTGGCATGTTGGCCATCCGTACGAAACCCAGTATCACGAAAACGATGTGCCGGCGCGTGCATGACTCAAAACGGCCGCGGACATACCGACTGCAGGCCGTCGATATGTTCGTGCAGATCCGGCGCGATGCCCTGCCACATCGGATCGAGGATGAAGTCGATGCCTTCGTAGCGGGCCAGCTTCGCTGCCGGGATGAAGTCTGCGTCGCCGGCCACGAGGATGATCTGGTCGACCAGCTTCTTGTAGGTCAGCGCGGCGATGTCGATGCCGATCTTCATGTCGACCTGGGTCTGGCGCATGTCCGGCTCGAAGTGTTCGTCACCCAGATCGTCCCAGCGCAGGCTGCCGTCGCGCAGTTGCTGGTAGGCGCTGCGCTTCAACTGCCATTCGCCGCGCTCGGCCAGCCGCCCCAGCCGCAGCGCCATCTTGCGCTGCCGGCGCAGCTGGTCGTGCAACTCGCGACGGAACGCGGCGGCGCCGGTGCGACCGAAGTCGATACTGTCGCCACTGACCGGCCTGATGAAACTCTTTTCCAGCGGCGGGCAGTCGTAGAAGAAGATGCGGTACAGCTGCTCGCGCGGGCGATCGACCGCCTTCAGATGTTCCAGCGCCATGCTGAACACGGTCTTGGCCACCGCGCGGGCGTCGCCGGCATCGCGCTCGCCGTACACCTTGCGGTAGCGGGCAAGAAAAAAAGCGCCGTCGACGAGGATGGCGGTGCGGTTCATGGAACAACCTTGTGGATGTACTGGCATAAACGAGGATGGGTGCCGCCAGCAGGATGGAGCCGGCGGCGTGTGCGCATTCTACTTCAGTAGTGGATCACCGAGCGGATCACCTTGCCTTCGTGCATCAGGTCGAACGCCTCGTTGATGCGCTCCAGCGGCAGCACTTCGGTGATCATCTCGTCGATCTTGATCTCGCCGGCCATGTAACGGTCGACGTAGCCGGGCAGCTGCGAGCGACCCTTCACGCCGCCGAACGCCGAGCCGCGCCAGACCCGACCGGTGACCAGCTGGAACGGCCGCGTGCTGATCTCCTGGCCCGCGCCGGCCACGCCGATGATGATCGACTCGCCCCAGCCCTTGTGGCAGCACTCCAGCGCCGAGCGCATCACGTGCACGTTGCCGATGCACTCGAACGAATAGTCCACGCCGCCGTCGGTGAGCTCGACGATCACCTGCTGGATCGGCGTGTCCGGGTAGTCCTTCGGGTTGATGAAGTCGGTCGCGCCGAGCAGCTTCGCCATCTCGAACTTCGCCGGGTTGGTGTCGACCACCACGATGCGGCCGGCCTTCGCCATCACCGCGCCCTGCACCACCGACAGGCCGATGCCGCCCATGCCGAACACCGCCACCGATGCGCCCGGCTCGACCTTCGCCGTGTTCAGCACCGCGCCGATGCCGGTGGTGATGCCGCAGCCGAGCAGGCAGACCTTCTCCAGCGGCGCCGCCTTGTTGATCTTCGCCAGCGGAGATTTCCGGCAGCACGGTGTATTCGCTGAACGTGCTGGTGCCCATGTAGTGCAGCAGCGGCTTGCCGTTCAACGAGAAGCGCGAGGTGCCGTCCGGCATCAGGCCCTGGCCCTGGGTGACGCGGATCTTCTGGCACAGGTTGGTCTTGCCGGAGCGGCAGAATTTGCACTCGCCGCACTCGGGCGTGTACAGCGGAATCACGTGGTCGCCCACCTTCAGCGAGGTCACGCCTGCGCCGACTTCCTCGACGATGCCGCCACCCTCGTGGCCGAGGATCACCGGGAACAGGCCTTCCGGATCGGCGCCGGACAGGGTGAACGCATCGGTGTGGCAGACGCCGGTGGCGACGATGCGCACCAGCACTTCGCCGGCCTTCGGCCCGGCCACGTCGACCTGTTCGATGCTGAGCGGCTTGCCTGCTGCCCAGGCGACGGCGGCGCGTGATTTCATGATGTCGACTCCTTGATGCAATACGGGTGCGTTGAACGACCCCATGGTACCCGCTCGGCGCGTCACCCCTCGACCGCGCCGCACTCGCCCATGCCCGGCAACTGCCGGCAGTAATCGTCCGCCTCGGCCAGCAGCCACTCGCGGAATACCTGCAGTCCGCGGTGCTCCTGCGAGCGCGGCGGATACACCAGCCAGTACGCCTTCGGCACCGGCAGATAGTTGTCGCCCAGCACTTGCAAGCGGCCGGCATCGATCAGCGACTTCGACGTCACCATCCGACCCAGCCCCACGCCAAGCCCTTCCAGCGCCGCATGCCGCAGCGCATCGACGCTGTCGAAATGCGCCACATAACGCTTCGGTGGCGTGCCGCCGATAACGCGCAAACCAGTCGAGCCAGCGATTCGCCGGATTGGCGTCGCCGAGCAACGGCCAATGCGAGAGATCGCGCGGATCGGCGTCGCCCATCCGCGCCACCAGTTCGGGCGCCGCGACCGGCGCGATCCATTCGCCGAACAGTCGTTCGCTGCGCAGGCCGGCCCATTCGCCACGCCCGTAACGCAGCCCGGCATCCACCGGCTCGCGCTCGAAATTCACCAGCGCCGAACCCGACTGCAGGCTGAGTTCCAGCTCCGGATGCGCGGCCACCAGCCGCGGCAACCGCGGCACCAGCCAGCTCGACATGATGCCGGGACTGGCGCTGAGCGTGAGCGCATCGTGGTGGCGCGTGCGATACGCCGCCAGCGCGTGGTCGATGCCGTCGAAATGTTCGCCGACCGCCTCCAGCAGACGGCAGCCTTCGACGGTCAGCGTCACGCCGCGCGGACCGCGCTCGAACAGGCGCCGTTCCAGCCGCTCTTCCAGCTGGCGCATCTGGTGGCTGAGCGCGCTGACGGTGAGATTCGCCTGCGCCGCCGCGCGTGACAGATTGCCCAGTCGCGGGCGATCAGCACGAACTGTTGCAGCAGGCCCAGCGGCAACTTTCCCATCTTGAATATTCCTCAAGTCTGGCTTGCGAATATATCGCTTTTTGGCGACCTGAGGTGCGCGTACCTTGAGCTCTCCCCAAGCCACAAACCCTTCCCAAGGAGACTCCCCCATGAACTCGCTCTGGAAAGATCTGCTATTCCTGCACGGCCATCTGGTGCACAAGGAAGACCTGGACTGGCATCCCGAGGCACCCACCGAACCGACGCAAGACAACACGAACGCCGGCAAGACCAAACGTGCCGTCCTGGCGTGCTGCGCGAACGTGTGGCCACGGATCATGAACCCGCGGTGAGCGCGGACTGGACTTGAATACCACGGATACGCAGCCACTTGGACTGCATCGCGCGCGGCCAGCGAGCCGCGCGCAAGCCCTGTCCGCCGCCATCCGAGGTATCCCATGCATCCGCGCCCACTCGGCAACTCGCCGCTGTCCATCACCCCGCTCGCCTTCGGCGGCAACGTGTTTGGCTGGAGCGCCGACGAAAAGCGTTCGTTCGAGCTGCTTGACGCCTTCGTCGGCGCCGGCGGCAACCTGATCGACACCGCCGACGTGTACCCCGCGTGGGTGCCGGGCAACCGCGGCGGCGAATCGGAGACCATCATCGGCAAGTGGCTGAAGCGCAGCGGCAAGCGCGATCAGGTGGTGATCTCCACCAAGGTGGCGAAATGGGCCCAGCACCCGGGCCTGTCGCCGGCGAACATCCGCCAGGCCGTGGACGGTTCGCTGCAGCGCCTGCAGGTCGACTGCATCGACCTGTACCAGGCGCACGAAGACGATGCCAGCGTGCCGATGGAGGAAACCCTCGACGCGTTTGCACGACTGATCGACGCCGGCAAGGTGCGCGTGATCGGCGCCTCCAACTTCAGCGCCGCCCGCTTCGCCGATGCGCTCGGCCATCTCGAAACAACACGGCCTGCCGCGCTACGAAACGCTGCAGCCGGAATACAACCTGGTCAGCCGCGCGGGTTACGAACAGGAGCTGGAGCCGCTGATCCGTCGCGAGAACATCGGCGTGATCAGCTATTACGCGCTGGCCAGCGGCTTCCTCAGCGGCAAGTACCGCAGCAGCGCCGACCTCGCCAAGAGTGCCGCCCGCGGCGGCGCGGTGAAGAAATTCCTGAATCCGCACGGCCTGCAGGTGCTCGCCGCGCTGGATGCCGTCGCCGCCGCGCACCGCGCCACCCCCGCGCAAATCGCGCTGGCCTGGCTGATCGCCCGTCCCGGCCTCAGCGCACCGATCGTCAGCGCCACCAGCGTGGAACAACTGCACGAGCTGTTCGGCGCCACCGCACTGGCATTGAGCGACAACGAGATCGCCCAACTCGACCTGGCCAGCGCCTGATCATCTGTAAGAGCGCACCCTGTGCGCTCCTACACGGATCCCGGCGTACCTCACTCCGGCGCGTCGACCTGGTAACCCTCGGCCTGCAGTGCGGCCAGATAGCCATCCGCTTTCAGCAGCTCGTCCATCGGCAGCACGGCAAAGGTCTGCGCATTGGCGGCGAGCGCCTTGCGCGCAGCGGCCAGCCACACGGCGCGCTGCTTTGCCGGCACGTCGTCGAGGCCCAGTGCCTGCGCAAAGCCGGCGCCGGCGAGTGCCGCCACGCAGGCATCTTCGCGCTCGCTGTCGGGCAGTTCGCGCAGGGCCTGCAGGTCGCCGGTAGCCCAGGCGTTCGCACGGGCGGCCATCGCCGGGATGTCGTGTTCGACGCTGTCCAGGGTGCGGATGAAGCAGGTGGTGTCGCGCGGCGCAGCCTGCTTGAACGCCTTGATCGCCGCGCGCGGATGCTCGATCAGCAGGTGATAGTCGGTCGATACCTCGGCGACACCGTGGCGCTTGGCAAGTGCGTCGACGCTCGCCCCGACGCCACCGGAGCGGCTCAGGCCGTTGGCCTTGATCGCCTTCCGGTACAACTCCTGCCCCGCGAACAACGGCCGCCAGCGCTCGATGCCGCGGTCGTTGTCGAGGTACTTCTGCTTCAGCCGTTGCCAGCGCGCGTAAACCGGCGGCGGCAGCACCTGCTGCAGGGTTTGCCCATCATCGTTCTTGCGCGCGCTGTAGGCCGAAGGCAGCAGGAACATCTTGCCGAGGAACCCGACGTCGGCCTTCATCCTGACCGACGGCGCCAGCAGCACCTGCTGCGATGCACCGATGGCCGCTTCCACCTCGCTCGACTGCCACTGCATGCCGCGCGGCAACGGCGACAGCGTGCCGAGCACCCACATCACGTGTTCGCCCTTCGATACTTTCCACAGACCTGGCCCCGGCTGCACGCCGGTGACCATCACGACCGGAAGATCGGCGACGGCGGCGGTCGACGCGGCGGCCGGCGCGATCGCCGTGGCCGCCGACTGCGCGAAGGCGGGCGACAGCCCGGTCAGGGCGAGTACGAAAACAAGATGCGGCGAACGCATGCCGGGCGATTCCTCTTCAACAGCCGTCATTGTGGCAGGCCGATCCTGAGCCGCGGGTGGCCCGCAAAACGAACGGAGCGCCTCGCGACGCCCCGTTCCGTTTCAACGACGTCGGTTCAGCGCATCACGCCGACAGCAACGCCAGTGCGGCGTTGAAGGTCGCGCTGGGGCGCATCGCCTGACCGACCCTGGCCAGGTCCGGGTGGTAGTAGCCGCCGATGTCGACCGGCTTGCCCTGCACCCCGTTGAGTTCCGCCACGATGGTCGCCTCGTTCTCGGTCAGCGCCTTCGCCAGCGGCGCGAACTTCGCCTTCAGCGCCGCGTTCACGTCCTGCGCGGCCAGTGCCTGCGCCCAGTACAGCGCGAGGTAGAAATGGCTGCCGCGATTGTCGATGCCGCCGACCTTGCGCGAGGGCGACTTGTCGGTGTCGAGGAACTTGCCGTTGGCCTGGTCCAGCGTCTTGGCCAGCACGTCGACGCTCGACGCTGCCGTAGCGGCTGCCGAGATGTTCCAGCGACGCGGCCAGCGCCAGGAACTCGCCCAGCGAATCCCAGCGCAGGTAGTTCTCTTCCAGGAACTGCTGCACGTGCTTCGGCGCCGAGCCGCCGGCGCCGGTCTCGAACAGGCCGCCGCCGGCCATCAGCGGCACGATCGACAGCATCTTCGCGCTGGTGCCCAGCTCCATGATCGGGAACAGGTCGGTGAGGTAGTCGCGCAGCACGTTGCCGGTGACCGAGATCGTGTCCAGGCCCTGGCGAATGCGCTCCAGCGAGAACTTCGTCGCGGCGACCGGATCCATGATGCGGATGTCCAGGCCGCTGGTGTCGTGATCCTTCAGGTAACGCTCGACCTTGGCTGATCACCTGCGCGTCGTGCGCGCGCTGCCGGATCCAGCCAGAACACCGCCGGCGTGTGCCGCGCGCGGCTCACCGCCAGCTTCACCCAGTCCTGGATCGGCGCATCTTTCGTCTGGCACATGCGCCAGATGTCGCCGGCCTCGACATCGTGCTGCAGCAGCACGCTGCCGGCGTCGTCGATCACCTTGACCACGCCGTCGCCGGCGATCTGGAAGGTCTTGTCGTGCGAGCCGTATTCCTCGGCCGCCTGCGCCATCAGGCCCACGTTCGGCACGCTGCCCATCGTGGCCGGGTCGAACGCGCCGTGTGCCTTGCAGTCCTCGATCGTCGCCTGGTAGACGCCGGCGTAGCTGCGGTCGGGAATCACCGCCTTGATGTCCTGCAGCTTGCCCTCGGCGTTCCACATCTTGCCGGAGTCGCGGATCATCGCCGGCATCGAGGCGTCGATGATGACGTCGCTGGGCACGTGCAGGTTGGTGATGCCCTTGTCCGAATTGACCATCGCCAGCGCCGGGCGCTGCGCGTACTCGGCGTCGAGGTCGGCCTTGATCGCGGCCTGCTGTCGCCTCCGGCAGCCGCCGAGGCGTGCGTACAGATCGCCGATGCCGTTGTTCGGATTGAAGCCGACCTGCTTCAGCGCGTCGGCGTGCTTTGCCAGCACATCCTTGTAGAACTCGCCCACCGCCACGCCGAACATGATCGGGTCGGAGACCTTCATCATGGTCGCCTTCAGATGCAGCGAGAACAGCACGCCCTGCTGCTTGGCATCCGCGATCTGCGCGTCGATGAAGCCGGCCAGCGCGCGCCGGCTCATCACCGCGGCGTCGATGATCTCGCCGGCCAGCAAGGCGGTCTTCGGCTTCAGCACGCTATGGCTGCCGTCCTTGCCGAACCACTCGATGCTGACGTTGCCGGCTTTGCTCGATCAGCACGGATCGCTCGGTGCCGTAGAAATCGCCGCCGTCCATGTGCGCCACGTGGGTCTGCGAATCCTTGCTCCACGCGCCCATCCTGTGCGGATGCTTGCGCGCATAGTTCTTCACCGACACCGGCGCGCGGCGATCGGAATTGCCCTCGCGCAGCACCGGGTTCACCGCGCTGCCCTTGACCCGGTCGTAGCGCGCCTTGATGTCCTTCTCGCCGTCGTTGGCCGGCGCATCCGGATAGTCCGGCAGCGCATAGCCCTGGCTCTGCAATTCCTTGATCGCGGCCTTCAGCTGCGGCATCGAGGCGCTGATGTTCGGCAGCTTGATGATGTTCGCTTCCGGCGTGGTGGCGAGCTGGCCCAGTTCGGCGAGATCGTCGGCGATGCGCTGCTCCGCCTTCAGCGCCTCGGGGAACAGCGCGATGATGCGGCCCGCCAGCGAGATGTCGCGCGTCTCGACCCTGACGCCGGCGGTTCCGGTGAACGCGGCGACGATCGGCAGCAGCGACTGCGTGGCCAGGAACGGCGCTTCATCGGTCAGCGTGTAGATGATCTTGGGCGTGTTGGACATTGTCTGCATGAACCTCTCTGCTGCCGCATTGCCTGGCAAGGGATACCGTTGCCCGCGACCGGGCCGGTGGGGAGCCGGACTGCCAGGGCAGCCGGGCGCGAAACCCTCCCATTGTCGCGTTTTCGCCGGAACGGGGAAAGCATGCGATGGCGTGCGCCCGCGTACGGCAGCCACGTTTGACGCTCCCGCAACGAACAAGGGCGCGGCATTGCCGCGCCCTTGTCGTCGTCATCGCCGTGGCGACGCCTACTTCACCGAGAAATCCTTGCTGGCAACCATATTGCCATTCAGCGAAATGTCGACCTTGTAATTACCCGCCGGAAAACCGCTCGGCTTGCTGATCATGAACGCCGTGGTGGCCGGGCCGGAGGCATCGAGGACCTTGCTGTCCTCATGCACGGTCTGGCCATCCTGGTACGTCCACTTCGCCGCCAGCGTGGCGTTGCCGCTGCCGCTGGTGCCGACCGACGCGTAGATGGTGTCCGTCGGCGCAAAGCTGGTGCCGCTGGCGGCGACCTTGTTGCTGGAGTCGACCGTCGAGCCCAGCTCCAGCGACGTGAACATGACGGCGGACGCCGCCGCCGGCGCGCCCATGTCTGCCGGCATGGCCGCGGCCTGGGTCGCCGCAGGTGGCGGCGTGGCAGGTGTCGGCGTGGCCGACTCGTCGTGCTTGCCGCAGGCGCTCAGGGCAAGCACCGCCGCCAGCGAGGCGGCGAGAATCAAGGGTTGGCGAATCATCTTCATCGTTCCATCTCCTGTCAGGACTTGGCCGGAATCTTCAATATCTGGCCGGGCTTGATCCGGTCCGGATCGGACAACTGGTCGCGATTCGCATCGAAGATCTGCTTCCACGCATTCGCGTTGCCGTAGAAGTGCTTGGCGATCTTCGACAGGGTGTCGCCGGCCACCACGGTATAGATCGTCGTCTCGTCGAGGGTCGAGCTGACCTGCGATTGCACGTCGCTGAAATCGGCCTTGGGCGGCGCATCAGGCGCAGTGGATTTCACCCCGCCTTGCACATCGGAGAAATCCGGTTTGTTGGTCTGGCTGCCCATCGCACGCAACTCCGTCTCGGAAGAGGAGTCAGTGATAGCCAGCTTGCGGTTAACGGGCTGTGAGTGCTGCCGCCGGGCATTCAGCTTGGTGTTCATGCGCGCGATCGAGGGGGTTGCGCCAGCACCACCAGCGCGAGGCGGTTCAGATCTCCGCCAGTTGCCGCCGACGCCGTGCCGCCTTGCGTTCACGCCGCCGCGCCCACCACGCTTTCCGCCGCTCCGCCAGGCACGAGAAAATCACGTACAGCGCCGGCGTGCTGAGCAAGGTGAGGCTTTGCGAGATCAGCAGGCCGCCGATCAGGGCGATGCCGAGCGGGCGGCGCAGTTCGCTGCCTTCGCCGAGGCCGATCGCGATGGGCAACGCGGCGAGGATGGCGACCATGGTGGTCATCATGATCGGGCGGAAGCGCACGATGCAGGCTTCGCGCGCGGCTTCCAGCGGGCGGCTTGCCGTGTTCGCGTTCGGCGACCAGGGCGAAGTCGATCATCATGATCGCGTTTTTCTTGACGATGCCTATCAACAGCACCAGCGCGATCTGCGCCACCACCGACAGTTCGGTGCCGGTGATCCACAGCGCCAGCAGCGCACCGACGCCGGCGGCCGGCAGGGTGGACAGGATGGTGACCGGATGGATCAGGCTTTCGTACAGCATGCCGAGCACGATGTAGACGGTGAGCACCGCGGCCAGGATCAGCCAGCCCATGCCGCTCTGCGATTGCTGGAAGCGGCGGAAGTCGTTGCCCATCTGCACCCGGATGTCGCCGGGCATGCGCATGTTCTTCGACGGTGGACTGGATGATCGCCATCGCCTCGCCCATGCTCACGCCGGGCGCGAGGTTGAAGCTGAGGTCCATCGTGGTGTACTGGTTTTCGTGGGTGATCTGCGATGGCGCCAGCCCCGGCTCCTGCCGCGCGAACGCGGTGATCGGGATCATCTGGCCGCTGCTGGAGCGCACGTAGATGCGGTTGAGCGCCTCGGGCGTGGCGGTCTGTTCGGGCAGCGCGTTGACCACCACCTGGTACTGGTTGATGTCCGAGTAGATGGTGGACACCTGGCGCTGGCCGAAGGCGTCGTACAACGCGCCGTCGATGGCGCCGATGGACACGCCGAGTCGCGCGGCCTTGTCGCGGTCGATCACCATGTTCTGGCGCAGGCCGGCCTCGTCGACGTCGGTGCCGACATCCATCAGCTTGGGATTTTTCTTCAGCTCGGTCTGCAGTTTCGGCAGCCACTCCTGCAGGCTGGCGAGGTCGTTGCCCTGCAGCGAAACCTGGTACTGCGCGCCCTGGCTGGTGCCGCCGCCACCGCCGCTGGGCAGGTCCTGCACCGGACGCAGGCGCAGGTTGAGGTCGGGATAGTTCGCGGCCTTCGCGCTGAGTCGCGCCAGCACCGCGAAGGTGTCGTCCTTGCGGCCTTCGGCGCGGGTCTTCAGGTCGATGTTGAACGAGCCGCTGGTGCCCTGCCGGCTGCTGCCCAGGCGCGAGCCCACGGTGGCCACGTCGGGATCGGCCATCAGCATCGCGGTGAGCCGTTCCAGCCGCTGCTTGCTTTCGGCGAACGAGACGGTGGCGCTGGAACTGGCGCGGCCCCAGATCAGGCCGGTGTCCTGCGCCGGGAACAGGCCGGCTCTTGACCACGCCGAACAGGAAGAACGTGACCACGATCAGCACCAGCGGGGTCAGCGAGAACAGCAGCGCGTGGCGCAGCGAGAAATTCAGCGCGCGGGTGTAGACGCGCAGCATGCCGGCGTGGAAACCGTCCAGCGCGCGCGCGAGCCGCGACGGCCGTGCCTTTTCCTTGGCGGCATGCCCATTGAGGAAACGCCCGCACAACGCCGGCGTCAGCGTCAGCGAAACCAGCGCGGAGACCATGATCGCCGCCACCAGGGTCACCGCGAATTCGTGCATGAACATGCCGGTGACGCCGCCGGCGAACAGCAGCGGGATGAACACGGCGATCAGCGAGGCGGTGATCGAGACGATGGTGAAGCCGATCTCGCGCGCGCCGGTGAGGGTGGCCTGCATGCGCGACATGCCGTCGTCGATGTGGCGGATGATGTTCTCGATCACCACGATCGCATCGTCGACCACGAAGCCGATCGCGATCACCAGCGCCAGCAGGGTGAGGTTGTTCGAGCGTGTAGCCGAGGATGTACATCACCACGAACGCGCCGGCCAGCGACAGCGGCACCGCCACCGCGGCGATCAGGGTCGGCGCGAGGCGGCGCAGGAACAGCGCCATGGTCAGGATCACCATCGCCAGCGAGATCAGCAAGGTCGCCTGCACTTCGTGCAGCGAGGCGCGGATGGTCGGCGTGCCGTCGAAGAACGGGGTCAGCGTGGTACCCGGCGGCAGGTACGCACGCAACGCCGGCAACTGGTCCTTGACCAGGTCGACGGTGGCGATGACGTTGGCGTCGGCCTTCTTGTAGACGTACATCAGCACGGCCGGCTTGCCGTGGAACCAGGCGGCCTGGTAGGCATCCTGCTGGCCGGCGTAGACGTTGGCCACGTCGGCCAGCCGCACCGGCGTGCCGTTGTGGCTGGCGATCACCAGCTGGGCGAATTCGTCCGCGCTGTGCAGCTGGGTGGTCGCGCTGATCGACATGGTGGTCTTGCCGTTGGACAGGAAGCCCTCCGGCGAGGTCACGTTGGCCGCACTCAAGCGCGTTGCGCAGCTGGTCCGGCGACAGTCCCATCGCATTCAGCGCGCGCAGGTTCACGTCGACGCGGATCGCCGGCGTGGCCGCACCGGCGATCTCCACCGACGACACGCCGGGCAGCTGGCGCAGGCGCTGCGCCAGCAAGGTGTCGGACAGCGTTGTACAGGTCGGCCGCCGATTGCGTGTCCGAGGTCAGCGCCAGCGCGATGATCGGGTCGTCGTTCGGGTTGGCCTTCTGGTAACTGGGCGCGCCGTTGAGGCCGCTGGGCAGGTCCGGCGCGGCCGAGTTGATCGCCGCCTGCACGTCGCGCGCGGCGGAATCCAGGTCGGTGCCGCTGCGGAACATCATGAAGACGAAGGTGCGGCCTTCGGAGCTGGACGAGCGCATCGTCTCGATGCCGGGCACCTGGCCCAGATGCCGCTCCAGCGGCGCGGCCACGGTGGACGCCATGGTGCTGGCGTCGGCGCCGGCCTGGCTGGCCTGCACGAAGATCGCCGGGAACTGCATGTTCGGCAGCGCCGCCACGCCGAGCAGGAAGTAGCCGATCATGCCGCCCACGAACAGGCCGATCGCCAGCAGTGAGGTGCCGATCGGGCGGCGGATGAAGGAGCCGGAGATGTTCATGGATTCGACGCGGACGTGCAGCGGGCGGGGAAGTGGCGGGTGGTGCTTGAACGGATCATCCCACCCTCAACGCGCGGGCGCGAAAAGGTTGATCGAGGGCCGCGCGAACCGATCCAGGCACGTTCGCACGGCCCTGCCCGCTGCAGCGGCGTGGAAGCAAGGCGGCATGACCGGCGCGGATCACGCCGCGTCTGCTGGCCCGCGCGTGCGTCAGCGCGCGCTGCTCGCGGCGCACGGCCAGCCAGTCGGAGAAACGCTCCATGTACAGGTAGATCACCGGCGTGGTGTACAGCGTGACCAGCTGCGACAGCAGCAGGCCGCCGACGATGGCCACGCCCAGCGGCCGGCGCAGCTCCGCACCGATGCCGTTGCCCAGCGCCAGCGGCAACGCGCCGAGCATGGCCGCGGCGGTGGTCATCATGATCGGGCGGAAGCGCAGCAGGCAGGCGCGGCGGATCGCGTCGCGCGCATTCAGGCCGGTGCGGCGCGCCTCGATCGCGAAGTCGATCATCATGATCGCGTTCTTCTTCACGATGCCGATCAGCAGCACGATGCCGACGATGCCATCCACCGACAGGCTCATGCCGCAGATGATCAGCGCCAGCAGCGCGCCGACACCGGCCGGCGGCAGGGTGGAGATGATCGTCAGCGGATGGATGTAGCTCTCGTACAGCACGCCCAGCACGATGTAGATCACCACGATCGCGGCCAGCAGCAGCAGCACTTCGTCGCCCAGCGAGGAGGTGAACTCGGCGGCCTTGCCGACGAACTCGCCGCGCACCTGCGGCGGGAAGTCCAGCTGCGCCTCGACCTCGTGGATCGCCTTCACCGCGTCGGACAGCGAATAGCCCGGCGCCACGTTGAACGCCAGCGTCACCGCCGGCAGCTGCTGCTGATGGCTGACCACCAGCGGCGCGCTGGTGACCTCGGCGCTGACCAGCGAGGACAGCGGAATGGTGCCGCCGCCGCCGACCTGGAAGCCGACGTTGCCGGCGTTGCCGATGCCCGACGGCGTCGCCGAGTTGCTCGACTTCAGCTGGCCGAAGCTGGTCGCGTTGCTGCCGGTGAGCGCGCCGTTGCCGTTGCCGCGCACGGTCAGCTTGGTCAGCAGGTCGTCGCTGGTGCGGAATTCCGGCGCCACTTCCAGCACCACGCGGTACTGGTTCAACTGGGTGAAGATGGTCGAGATCTGGCGCTGGCCGAACGCGTCGTACAGCGTGTCGTCGATGGTCTGCACCGGCACGCCGAGGCGGCTGGCCTTCTCGCGGTCGATGGTGAGCTTCAGCGCGTTGCCGTTGTCGGCGAGGTTGTTGTCGACGTCGGCCAGCTCCGGCCGCTGGCGCATCGCCTGGGTCATCTGGTTGGCGTAGCCGGCCAGCTCGGCCGAGTTCACGTCGGACAGCGAGTACTGGTATTCGGTGGCGGCGACGCGGCTGTCCAGGGTCACGTCCTGCACCGGCTTCAGGTACAGCGCCACGCCCGGAATGTTGGCCACCGACTGCTGCAGCCGCGGCAGCAGCTTGTCCAGGCCGTCGCGGTCGCCGCGATCCTTCAGCACGATGCTGAGCTGGCCCTGGTTGAGCGTGGGGTTGATCGTGCCGGCACCGATGAACGCGGCCACGCCGGCCACCGCCGGATCCTTGCGCAACGCCTCGGCGACCGCCTTGGTGCGGTCTTCCATCTGCGGGAACGCGATGTTGTCGTCGGCCTGCACCACGCCGGTGATCAGGCCGGTGTCCTGCTCGGGCAGCAGGCCCTTGGGGATCACGATGTACAGGAACACGGTGAGCACCACCGCGGCGCCGGCCACCAGCATGGTCAAGCGCTGGTGGTCGAGCACCCAGTCCAGCGTGTTCTCGTACAGATCGCACCGTGCGCGACCACACCGTGCGCTTGCCGGCCGCGGCGTGGCGCTCGTGCGCGTCGTCGCCCTCGGGCAGCTGGTCGGGCTTGAGCAGGTAGGCGCACATCATCGGCGTCAGCGTCAGCGACACCAGCATCGAGATGGTCACCGCGATGGTCAGCACCCAGGCGAATTCGTGGAACAGCCGGCCGGTGACGCCGGGCATCAGCAGCAGCGGCAGGAACACCGCCACCAGCGACACGGTCAGCGACAGCACGGTGAAGCCGATTTCCTTCGCGCCGATCTCGGCCGCCTCCTTGCCGTCCTTGCCCTGCTCGATGTAGCGCACGATGTTCTCGATCATCACGATCGCATCGTCGACGACGAAGCCGGTGGCGACCGCCAGCGCCATCAGCGACAGGTTGTCCAGCGACATGCCGGTGAACGCCATCACGCCGAACGTGCCCATCAGCGACAGCGGCACCGCCACCGACGGAATCACCGTGGCCCACAGCCGGCGCAGGAACACGAAGATCACGCCGATCACCAGGAACACGGTGAGGATCAGGGTGAACTCGACGTCGCGCACCGAGGCGCGGATGGTCACCGTGCGGTCGGCGAACACGTCCAGGTGCACGTCGGCCGGCAGCGCGCTGCGCAGTTCCGGCAGCACGTTGCGGATCTGCTCCACCGTCTGCACGATGTTGGCGCCGGGCTGGCGGCGCACGTCCAGCAGCACCGCCGGCTGGCCGTTGGCCCACGCGGCGAGCTGGTCGTTCTCCACGCCGTCGACCACCTTGGCCACGTCGGACAGGCGCACCGGCGAGTTGTTCTTGTAGCTGATGATGGTGTTCTTGTACTCGGCCGCATCGCTCAACTGGTCGTTGGTGCCGATCGAGTAGCTCTGCGTCTTGCCGTTCAAGCGTGCCCTTGGGCGCGTTGACGTTGGCCTGGGTCAGCGCGCTGCGCACGTCCTCCATGGTCAGGCCGAGGTTGGACAGCTGCGCCGGATTCACCTGCATGCGCACGGCGGGGCGCACGTTGCCGGCGATCGAGACCAGGCCCACGCCCTGCACCTGCGACAGCTTCTGCGCGATGATCGAATCGGCCAGGTCGTTCACCTCGCGCAGCTGGCGGCTGTCGGAGGTGAGCTTCAAGGTGAGGATCGGCGCGTCGGCCGGGTTCACCCGGTTGTACACCGGCGGATACGGCAGGTTGCCCGGCAGCGTGCCCTTGGCCTGGTTGATCGCCGCCTGCACGTCCTGCGCGGCGATGTCGATGTCGCGGTCCATCGCGAACTGCAGGATGATCGTGGACAGCCCGGCGGACGAATCCGAGCTCATCATGGTCAGCCCGGAGATCTGCCCCAGGTTGCGCTCCAGCGGCGTGGTGATCAGCGCCGCCATGGTGTTGGCGCTGGCACCCGGATACTGGGTGCTGACCACCAGGCTGGGCGCCTCGATTTCCGGCAGCGCCGATACCGGCAGCTGGCGGTAGCCGAGGATGCCGAGCAGCAGCACCGCCACCATCAACAGCGAGGTGGCGATCGGCCGGCGAATGAAGAGGGTCGAGAATCCCATGACTATCCGTAACGTGTAGGTGCGGGGTCAGCCGCGATCATTGACGGTCGCGGCCGTATCTGGCCGCGATCGCGTTGCCGCCGCGCCGGTCGGCGCGCGCGGCGTCATCCACGACGGCGACCGCCACCCTTGCTGTTCTGCTTGGCTTTCTCCAGTTCGGCCGCGGTCGGCGCCGCCGGCACTTCGCCCGGCTTGAGCGCGTTGACCTTGCTGCCCGGCTTCAGCGGAACTGGCCCTCGGTGACGACCCGGTCGCCGACCTTGAGGCCGCTGCCGATCATCACGTGGCTGTCGCCCACTTCGCCGGCCACCACCACCGGCTGCATCTTGACCGTGCTGTCGGCCTGCACCTGATAGACGTAGTCGCCATCCGGCCCGCGCTGCACCGCCTGCGCCGGAATCACCAGGCCGCCATCGACCGTGCTCACCAGCAACTGCACGTTGACGAACTGGCCCGGCCACAACTCGTTCTTGTCGTTCGTGAATTCCGACTTCAGGCGGAACGTGCCGGTGCTGGTGTCGATCTGGTTGTCGATCACCTTGAGCACGCCACCGCTGGCGATCGGGTGCGCATCGGTGCGGTCCAGCGCGGTCACCTGCAGCACGGCGCCTTCCTGGGCGGCGGCGGCGCGCACCATGTCGAGGTTCTGCTCGGGCAGGGTGAACATCACGTTGATCGGATGCAGCTGGGTCAGCGTGACGAGGCCGGTGCTGGTGGTCACCACGTTGCCCGGATCCACGTTGCGGATGCCGGCGAGGCCGTCGATCGGCGAAATCACCTTGGTGTAGTCCAGTTGCACCTGGGTGTCGCGCACGTTGGCCGCATCGGCGGCCACCGCGGCCGCGTACTGCGCGGAGGTGTTGCGCAAGGTGTCCAGGTCCTGCCTGGAGATGTAACCCTTGGCGGCCAGGTCCTCGCTGCGCGTCAGGTTGCTCTTCGCGGTTTCCAGCAGCGCCTGGTCCTGGCGCTGGCGCGCCACGGCCTGGTCATAGGCGGCCTGGTAGGTGCGCGGATCGATCTGCGCCAGCACCTGGCCCTTCTTCACCGGCTGGCCTTCGGTGAACTCCAGGCTGAGCAGCTGGCCGCCCACCTGCGGGTTCACCGTGACCGTGTTGAGCGCCTGCACCGTACCCAGTGCGGTCAGGTAGACCGGCACGTTCTGCTTGACCACCGGCACCACGGTGACCGGCACCGGCGGCGTCGCATCCTTGCCATCCTTGCCGTCCTTGCTCTTGGTTGCCGTCGCGGCCGACGCGGAACCGTTGCCGGTGTCGGCTTGTGCAGCAAACGAAACCCTACGGCTGCCACGACGATCACGGCAATGACGATCAACGCGATCTTCCAAAAACGCGACATGTAAAACTCCTGGACTGAACGGTGCGGTCGATCGGCACCCGACTATGCGACATCTGGCTAAAGCGGCGTGGAGACGCCTGCCGGATCGTGCCGACGGGCGCTTCTCTGGATGAAAGCATAGGGGCAGTTCAACGAACTTGAACAATGCCGGTTGACATGGGTACGCCATGACCGATGGCAGGGTTGTCACCGCCAGTGCGCCACAGTCCAGTACCGCAGGCGGGTTGCCGCGCATCCCGTGGCGACGGTGACAGGTCGTCACAGAGGCCTGAAACTTGCCGCGCGCTTCGTTTATAATCTGCGACTGGCCGTCGTCAGCCCCGGTCGGGGATGCGGTGGCGACCATTGTTTTCCGTGCCGCTACCCGCGATCGTCCTCCGGGACCATCGCTCGGATCGGTGCGACGGCAACAGGCAATTCAGGCCGGTCGGGCAGCCATCGTGGCGTTCCGTCCGGTCCACCGACAGGAGTACGTGCGTGAGCGGTCCCATGAGCAAATCCGACCAGAGCGTCGTGCGCCAGTTTTCGATCATGATCGGCGGTCTGGCCGTACTGACGGTGATGCTGATTTTCATCGCGCTGGCGATCCACGAGGACGAGCCGAAGGAAACCAACCCGAACAAGCCGGCTCAGGATCGCCGCGCGGATCGCGCCGGCCGGCGCCGTGTACGCCGGCGACACCGGCCGCGCGGCGATGCAGGCGGCTGCCGACGCCGCCAGCCAAGGCCGCCGCCTCGCAGGTCGCCTACGGCGGCACCACCGACGGCAAGGAAATCTTCGACCACCTGTGCACCAGCTGCCACACCTCCGGCGTCGCCGGCGCGCCGAAAGTGGGCGACAAGGCCGCCTGGGGCCCGCGCCTGGCCGCAGGCATCGACACCCTGATCAAGCACGCGATCGAGGGCTACCACGGCCCGGACGGCAACTTCATGCCGCCGAAGGGCGGCAACCCGGCGCTCACCGACGAGCAGGTCACCAACGCCGTGCACTGGATCGCCGACCAGGCGAAGTAATTTCGCCCGATTCGAGCTTCGCCGTAACGCCGCCCTCCGGGCGGCGTTTTCGTTGGCCTTGATCCTCTTGGCGCGCTCCGCGAAGGGAAAACATGCCTCTGCTGCCGGCTGCGGAGGGAGCAAAGCCTCAACCCGTCCGCACCTCGATCCACGCCTGCGCGAACTCCTGCAACTGCGGAAAGAACACCTCGAAGCGCTGCTGCAACGCCACCTCGTGCTCCAGCAGCACCGGCAGCGCCGAATCCAGCGGATTGGCGCGGCTCAGGCGTTGCCCGATGCCGGCCAGCGCCTCACCCAGCACCGCGCGGTCGACGTAGCCGGCCGGCAGCCCATGCGCCTCCATGTAGCCGCGAAACCGCTGCAGCGCCGGCGGCAGCAGCAGCGTCCTGCCGCCACAACAGCGCGCGCAGCGCATCCGAATACGTCGCCAGCGGCTGCGCGTTCCAGTGCGAGAAATCGCGCGCCAGGCAATGGTCGAACCACATGTCGAGCAGGATCCCGGCGTAGCGGCGATACGGCGAGGGCAGCAACGCCTTGGCCGCGAGCACCTCGGGATGGGCGTCGGTATACGACGTCGATCGCGCGATGCAGGCGGATGCCGTCGACCACCCGCGAGGGCAGCGCGACGTGGTCGAGCGCGCCGTGCACGAAATCGCCCAGCATGCCGCCGAGCCGCAGGGCCTCGTCGTCACCGGCCAGCAGCGCGTGCGCCAGATGGTTCACCGGCGCCGCCCACGGCAGGCGAACGGCCCGCGCGGTTATCATCGTGTGCATGAATCCCACCGACGTTTTCCGCCGAACCTGCCAGCTTCCCGGACGTCGCCGCCAGTTTCATGCTGGACGGTCCGGCCGGCAAGCTCGAGACCATCAGCGACGTCGCCGAACCGGCCTGCGCACGTCGCGGCGTGGCCGTGATCTGCCATCCGCTGACCACCGAAGGCGGCACCATGCACAACAAGGTGGTGACGATGGCCGAGCGCGCGCTTGCGCGAATCCGGGCTGGATACGGTGCGCTTCAATTTCCGCGGCGCCGGCCAGTCGCAAGGCGATTACGACCAGGGCCGCGGGGAAGGCGACGACCTCGCCGCGATCGTCGCGTGGGTCCGCCGCATGCGTCCGGATGACGCGTTGTGGCTGGCCGGTTTCTCGTTCGGCAGCTACGTCAGCATTGCCAACGCGGTGCGCCTGCGCGCCGATGCGCTGATCAGCATCGCGCCGCCAGCCGGGCGCTGGCCGTTCGACACGGTCGACCCTGCCGACCTGCCCGTGGCTGGTCGTGCAGGGCGAGGCCGACGAGGTGGTCGAGCCGCAGGCGGTGTTCGACTGGATCGACGCGCATGCAGCACCCGCCCGAGCTGGTGCGCATGCCCGAGACCAGCCACTTCTTCCACCGCCGCCTGATGGATCTGCGCGGCGCGATCAAACATGCGGTGGCCGGCTGGTTGCCGCCGTTGCGGCATGGCTGACGCCGCGCCCATCTCCCTTCCAAGACGTATCCACTGCATGAGTGAAACCCCCTCGCCCGCGCCCAGCGCGCGATACCACGAAGGCGTCGCCGCGCACCGCTGGGAATCCGACCCCACCCAGCTCGCGCTGCTGCCGGAGTTCGACCGCATGCACGCGGCACTGTGCCGCGAACCGGTCGAGACCGGCCTGTTCGGGCGACTCAAATCGCTGCTCGGCAACGAAGCGCCCGAAGCGGTGCCGGGGCTGTACCTGTGGGGCACGGTCGGCCGCGGCAAAACCTTCCTGATGGATCTGTTCGCCGCCAGCCTGCCGCATGGCGTGGTGCTGCGCCGGCATTTCCACCGCTTCATGGGCGAAGTGCACGACAGCCTGCGCGCAGCTGGGCGACCAGCAGAGTCCGCTGGTCGACGTGGCCGCCGGCATCGCCGCCCGCTGCCGCGTGCTGTGCCTGGACGAGTTCCTGGTCAACGACATCGGCGACGCGATGATCCTCTCCAACCTGCTCGACGCGCTGTTCGCCCGCGGCATCACCCTGGTCACCACCTCCAACACCGCGCCGGCGAACCTGTACAAGGATGGCCTGCAGCGCGCGCGCTTCCTGCCCGCGATCGCGTTGATCGAGCAGCGTTGCCACGTGGTCGAGATGGCCTCTTCGCGCGACTGGCGCCTGCGCGCGCTGACCCAGGCGCCGGTCTACCTGACGCCACCCGGCGCCGGAGTCGCATCGTGCACTGGAGCGCATCTTCACCAGCCAGGCCGGCGGCGAGGTGCACGACGGCGGCGCGCTGCACATCAACAACCGCGACATCCCACTGCACAAGCGTGCCGACAACATCCTGTGGTTCGACTTCGCCGCGCTGTGCGAAGGCCCGCGCGCAGTTGCCGACTACATCGCCCTGGCCAAGGCCGGGCCAACGATCATCGTCGCCAACGTGCCGCAGTTCACCATCTACAGCGAGGACGCCGCGAAGCGCTTCGTGCAATTGGTGGATGAGTTCTACGACCGCCACGTCAAGCTGGTGCTGTCCGCCGCCGCGCCGATCACCGAGTTGTACGACGGCGAACGCCTGCGCGCCGAGTTCGGCCGCACCGAATCGCGGCTGATCGAGATGCAGAGCGAGGAATACCTGGCGCTGGCGCATCGGGCGGAGTGAGTCGCAGCGCGCGGGGACCGGACGATCCGGGGTTTCAGCCGCCCGAACGCACACCACTCCGCGCCGGCCTGGCCGACACCGCGGCCCTCATCTCCCGCCAACGCGCGTATTGCCGCTCCTTGGCGGGATTCGGGTCTTCGTACCCCTGCAGCCAGAAACGGAACCAATCGAGGTTCCGCTGATAGACCGCCAACTTGTGCCGGGGCTGGAACTTCTGGTGCGGCTCATGCGGGAAGACATACATGTCGGCCAGGCCCGAGCGGATCAGCGGAATCGCGTAGTCCAGCACAAGCATGTACTCCTGCTCGGGCATCTGCATCAGCAGCGGGATCCGGAAGCGATCGAGGTTGAACACCGGCGACATCGACCGCCACCCCGCGCTGGCTTCATCCCGGCCTCCAAGCTGCCAGTACGCGTCAAGCCGTTGCTCGAACGCCTCGCCCTGCAGGCCCGACAGGAGGCGTAGCTGAGGGGAGAGCATCGGGGAACTCACGGACGCCGCAGCCAGGGCATCCGAATACATCGCGGTCCATATCGTTGTCTCCGTCCCGAAACTCAGCCCGCCCATGCCCACCCTACGCCGGTCCGCCAGCCCCTCCGCGACCAGGTGATCCACGGCGCTCTCGACGACGGAGCGCGCTAGCTCATAGCGCTCCACGGCATTCGTGCGCACTGGCGCGCGATTGATGCATAGCGCCGCGATGCCCTTCTCCGCAAACGATGCAAACGGCATCTCGTCGCCCAGGCCCCCGCGCACGAAACCAAGGCACCAGTAGTAGCTGACCACCAGGGGCATCGGTCCATGGCTCCCTCCCACCGGAGTAAAGAGCTGGCCGGTGTAGGTTGTCCCCTTGCCATCCGTCCATTGGAGCAGCCGCACGGAAACGTCTGCCATGTCCCACGCAACGGCTTCGTTGGGGTCGTGCAGCACCCGGCGCTCTCCGGATGCGAGATCAATGCGTTCGAGCCTTGGCGGCCTGTTCGGATCAGCGGTTACGCACGCCAGCGCCGCGGAAGACACCCCGCAGGAACTGAAGCGGTCGCGCCCGCCGCTGACCAAGCCCCGCGTATCGACAACCCGATGCACGGCATCCGCGTCGACGTCCCACCGAAAGATCGACTGGGCGTAGCCCTCGTCGGGACTGCTCACGGTAAAGATCACGTCGCTGCTGCCTGGGCGCCACTGGACACCCGTGATCGGCATGCCGGTGCACAGGGGCAAGGCGCACGTGACCCGGTCCCGGCGCCGGTCGACGACCGAAAGCTCCGCATCCGGCGAGTCGCGCAGCCCTTGCTGCCCACCGACGCGGGTCAGCACGGCGGCACGGGTGCCGCCAGGCTCATGTGAAGTCTTCCAGGGCTCACTGCCTCGTGGAAGCAGTGCCCGCGGCTTGCCGACAGTACCTTCGCTCCCCGCGACGGACTTCCTCGCTCCGGTGGCGGGATCGATCGAGATCCAGCGATCGGCAACGCCGGCCAACAGCGGGTAGCGTATGACCTCGTTGTCCTTCAGTCGCTGTGTCGCGGGCCTCTCCTCGAGGTACCCCGAACGGAACAGGCCCTGGCCGATCGGAACCGACTCGTCGATGTGGATACCCGCGTCGTACTCCGCCAGCTCGGCGTCGAGCACCTCCTTCCGCGGCGCACCCACGCTGTAGGACAGCGTGAGGCCATCGCCGCTCAACCGGAACTCCCTGACGTCGGCCGAATCCCTCGTGACCGGCGCGACAGAGCTTCCATCCACGGCCGCGCGCCACACATCGATGCGGCCGCCGATCAGGGCCCGGTAGTGGATCCAGCGGCCGTCCGGCGACCACACCGCCTGCGCAGCGAGCGGCACCCCTGAAGAATTGCGCAGCGGAATGCCACCGTCGGCCACCCTGCGCGGCGGCGCCAAGCCATCCAGGCTTGCGACATACCAGGCGGTCTCCCAGGTGTTTCGCTCGATCCTGGCCCGCTCGACGCGGTACGCAACCATGCGGCCATCGGGTGAAACCACCGGCCCGCCAAGGTCCGCGACCTCGACTAGGCGCCGCGGCGACACGCCGTGGGCATCGGCGACGCACACCATCATCGCCAGGCCCAGCCACAAGAATGGCGCCCCTCTCCCTTTCGGATCCATCGCCACCGCGCCTCTCCGAACCTTCTATGCCGTCAAACCCTGGCGGGCCCGCATGCTCATGTTCACCAGTTCCTCGTAACGGCAACGCTGGCGAAGCGCCCGATGGGCGAGAAGTTCGTCGCGTCGTACGGGGGAACCTGGAACGGAGTGACCGCGCCGATCGTGTGCAGCGGCGGGGCGCGATTGAACACGTTCTGCAACGAGAGGGCGGCCTCCCAACCCGGCGACGCGCCATGCTTCGGTGACCATGCGTAGCGCAAGGTGGCATCGACCGTGGTGAACGATGCGGTCCGCTCGTTGGCGACGACGTTCTTCACTCCCTCCTTGTGGCTGAGAAAGGTCGAAGCCGTCACCGGCCCGGCGCTCCACACGGCACCGAGCCGCCCGGCGAAGGCCGGCGGATTGTGGAGCGTGCCCGCCAGATCGAACCGGGTGGTCGAAAACCGCTGCGTGCTGTGGAGCCAACTCGTGGCTCCCCGAAGAGTCAGCCGGCTGCTCCCCAGATCGAACCGATAGGAACCGGAGAGATCCAGTCCCCGGATCCGCTGCGCCACCGCGTTGCGGAAATGGAAGTAGACCACCCCGACCACGTTGTTCGGGTCATAGGGTCTGCCGGCCTGATTGGTGATCACGCCGTCCCCATCGCGGGCGATGATGGCCGCCTGTTCCCCCGGCGTCGGAAACCACTGGACGAACTCGGCGTAGGCAGGGTTGCTCAACGCCTGGGTTGGATCGGTGATCGGCTGCACCACGCGACCGGTGTAGTCGATGTCGAAATAGGTCAGTTCGGTCTCCAACCCAGGAAGCGCCTCCGGGTGGAACGCGGCGGAAGCCGTCCAGGTGCGTGCCCGCTCGGGCTTCAGTTCCGGGTTTCCGCCGTCCAGGTACAGCACCGTGGCGTTGGAGGGAAAACCGACTCCCCCACTTCCCTGGGCAAGCCGCAGCACCACCTGTTCGCTGCGCAGCAACTGATAGAGCGTGGGCGCCTTGAAGGATTTTCCCCAGGAACCCTTCAGTGTGAAGTCGGCACCCGGACGGTAGATGACACCGAGCTTCGGCGTGCTGACGCTCCCGAAGCTCTCGTAATTCTCGTTGCGCATGGCCACGGACAGTTCCAGCCGCTGCGCGTTGTCCGCGCCCTGGCCGGAGCCCAGCAAGGGCAGGTTGAGTTCGGCGTAGGCGAAGCGGCTTGCCTCGTCGCCCTCGATGGTCGCCCTACGGGTGACGCGGTTGTACTCGAGGAAATCGTTCCCCCGGCGGCCCGCGCCAACGGCCAGGCGGGCATCGCCCGCCGGCAGCGTGAACAGTGGCCCTTCGGCGCTCAGCTCGGCCACGCGGCTCCCGGTGCAGACGCAAATATCGGTCACCGACACCACGCCGGTAGCGAGCCTCTCGGTGGACTGGTACTGCCTATGGCGGTTCCTCGCCCATGCGCCCGTGGCCGAAAGCGTCCAGTCGTTCGGCAGGTAGAACGCCAGGCCCGGCGAAACCAGCCAGGTCGCCGTGTCGGGTGCAGCCTGGACGTACTGGTTTCCCACATCGTTGTAGACGCCGTAGCGTTGCGAGCGGGTGGTCCTGAAGGCGTCCAGGCTCAGCTCCACCACGCTGCCAAGCTGCTGCTGGATGCTCAGCAGGCCGCTGCGCTGGTCGCTCTGGGGATAGAGCGTCCACGGATCACGCAGGTGCGCCGTGTACGCTCGCTGGCGCGCATAGATCGGATCGGTGGAGACATCCTTGACCGTTGCCATCAAGCCTCCGCTGGTCCAGGTGGTTCCGCCGGTTGCAGCGTACTCGCGGGTGGCCAAACCGCCGTCCGTCGCACCGCCGCGGCGCGCACTGACGGAGGCGCCATCGAAGCTGCGCCTGAGGATCACGTTGGCGACGCCGCCGACGGCATCGGAGCCGTAGATCGCGGACGCGCCGTCCGGCACGATCTCGATGCGCTCCACCGCCTCCACCGGAATCGCCGATATGTCCACGCCCTGCGACACGCCGCCATACGCCATGCGACGGCCGTTGAGCAGCGTGAGCGAGGCATCCTGGCCGAGCCCCCTCAGGTTCAACGCCGAACCGCCCGTGACGTTCGTGTTCTGGCCGCCGGCGCCCGAGATCGTGAAAGGAATGACCCCGGGGTTCTGGCCACCCGAGTAATTCTGCGGCAGGCTGCGGACCACTTCGCCAAGAGTCGCAAACCCCTCCTGCTGGATGCGCTCGCTGCCGATCGTGATGACCGGCGACGGCGTGGTGCCGCCACGGATACGCGTACCGGTAACGGTGACGCTCTGCAGCGTGGCCGGTTCAGGGTCCTGGTCGACTTTCTGGCCCGCCGCCGGAGCGGGCTTCGACGGACGATCGGGCGCATCCTGCGGCGCGCGCCTGACTATCACCGCACCGTTGCCGGTCACCCCGTAGGTGAGCCCGCTGCCGGCGAGCACGTGCCGTAACGCCGCATCGAGCGAGTAGTGTCCGGCCAGCGCCGGTGCCGTGCGTCCGCGCACCAGCTCCGGCGGCACCATGATCTGGCGATCCGCCGCTAGCGCCAGTTGATTGAGTGCCGTACCCAATGGCTGGCTGGAAATGGCGTACTCATGGACTTCTCCGGCATCCTGGGCATGCACCGGCACAGCGTGCGCCAGGGCGATGGCAAGCGACAGGAGAGCAAGTGCTGGCAGGCGGCGAAAATCTTTCACTCTCCCTGCTGCGCTGGTGCATCGCCCGTGCGCAGCCTGCCGCCCGAATGGCGTCGAGTTGTCGACCATACGTATTCCCCGAAATGATGTTGGTGTGAGGCTTCCGGCGTTCCCCGCACGCCGGTTCATTCAAGGCATGCTGGACGTTCCTGGCATGCCTCGTCGTCGGGTAGACGCAGTGGTACCGATTTACCTCACCTTGCCCGCCTCAACTTGAGACGCTCCGATCTCGCACCGATGGTTCATCGCCCATACGAAGCACTTTTGAAAGACCTCGGCACGTTGTCGTAGACGCGGGTCGCGACGCATACCTCACCTGTAATCAAGCCATCACCTCGCCACTTGCGACACTGCCGAATCTTACGTAGCGTCGACTCTCATCACCGCACCCCGACACCGTCATGCCGGACTTCACGACGAATCGCATCGTGCCTGGCGAGGAGGCCGATACCGCCATGCGTGCCGATGCCGAACAAAGCATCGACCTGCTCGCGTGGCGCTATCGAAGCTCGCTTTTCCGCTATTTCCTGCTGCATCTCGGCGGCAGGGAAGACGCGGAGGATCTGGCCCAGGAAGTGTTTGTGCGTTTCGCGCAACAGAAGTCCACGCAACCGATCGCCAATGTCGAGGCCTTCCTGTTCCGCATTGCCGCCAACTTGCTCAGGGACCGCTTTCGTCGCAACAGGACGCATCATGTGCAGTCGCATTTCCCGATCGACGAGTACGCAGGTGAGCCACTGGGTGAGGCACCTTCGGAGCAACACGTCTACGAAGGGCAGGAACAACTGCGCGCATTCCTGCAAGCGCTGGACGAGTTGCCGCCGAAGTGCCGGGCGGTGTTCCTGCTGCAACGTTACGAGGGCATGAGCTACAGCGCCGTCGCGCAGCACCTGGGTGTGAGCGTGAGCGCGGTGGAAAAGCACATGATGAAGGCGCTGCTGCACTTCGACGCACGATTGGATCGGACATGAGGACGGACAAACTGCACCTCGCAAGCGCAAGCGATCCGGTGCGGCACGAGGCCGCCGCCTGGTTCGCGCGCCTGCGCGCGGATGACGTGAGCGAGCGCGAGCGCGGGCAGTTCCAGCGCTGGCTGGCGGACGACAGCCACCATCGGGTGGCCTATGAGCGACTGGAAGCCCTGTGGTCCCGTCTTGGCGCGCACGCCGACCGGCCAGAGATTGGCAAGGCGCTGCGTGAAAGCGACCTGTCGCCGAGACGTTCCACCGGAACGCAAGTCACGCGTCGACGGCGTGCTCCGGCATGGGTCGCGGTGGCCGCATTGCTGGTCGTGATGCTTGCCGGCGGCTGGTTCGCGTGGCGCGTGCCACAGGCGGATGTGCGCACCTACGCCACCGGCATCGGCGAGCAGCGTACGCTGATGCTCGAAGACGGCTCGCGCGTCACGATGGATACCGACACGCGGTTGTCGGCATCGTTCTCGGCGAAATCGAGACAACTGGCGCTGGAAAAGGGCCGCGCGTTCTTCGATGTGGCCAAGGATGCCGGGCGGCCGTTCCTGGTGACGGCACAGGGCGGCGTGGTGCGGGCGGTCGGCACGCGGTTCGATATCTACGAACATGACAACGTGGTCGAAGTCACCTTGGTCGAGGGTCGGGTCGAAGTCACTCCCGAGAGCGGCAAACAGGATGCACGGGTGCTCCCGACGACCATGATGCCCGGCCAGCGGCTGCTGATGGGCAGGAAGTACGCCACGCCGCTGGTCGAATCCGCCAACACCGGTGCGGTCGTCGCATGGCTTTCCGGCAAAGTGGTTTTCAACGACACGCCACTGCCGGCAGCAGTGGCCCAGTTCAATCGGTACAGCACGTCCAGGGTCGTCATCGGTGACACGACGGTCGCGCAGCTGCACGTCAGCGGCGTGTTCCGCGACGACGACAGCCGGGCCTTCGTCGATGCGTTGTGTGACTCCTATGACATATCCGTCAGCCGGAGCGGCGCCGGTGACCTGACGCTGCACTCCGGGAGAGCGGCCGGGAAATGCACATCCCTTGAGTGATCGACGCCAGGACCGAGGCGGCCCCGACGATGCCGGATCGAAACTCCGAGCGAGGAATACCTGGTGCCGCTGCAGCGCACCTGGCGGCGCGCGGCAGTGCACTCCTGTCACCGCGCCGCACCGTCCCGGTCAGATCCGCTGCAGCGGCACCACGTATTCCTGCGGCGTGCCGTTCTCGTCGACCCAGCGCTGGGTCACGTGCACAGTGTCCGCGTCGATGCGCTGCCAACAGAACGAGCTGGGCGCCTCGATCGGCACGAAGCACACCTTGTCGGCGGCCACTTCGATCGCGCGCCAGCTGAACTTGCCCCACTGCGAGACGATCGCGCCCTCCCGCAACGACACCGTGCTGCTGTCGCCGGCCTGCGCGAAGGTGGCATCCGCAAAGCGGCGGGACCGCATCTGCGAATCGTCGGGGAAATCGTATTGTTCGAAGAACGCCGAACCGTCGGGTGCCGCACCCTGCCAGCGACCTTCGAGAAAGCGCAATTGCAAGAAATCGTCACGGCTGAACACGCGCTGTTTCTCCGTGATCGGGGAACACCCGCCTGCCAACCAGGCCAGCGAGAGCAGGGCTACTTTCAACATCGGTCATCCTCCGGCGTGACCCGACAACGTGGTGGAATGGCATCGCGTGGTGGCGGAAAGGGCATCGGCTACGCGGATACCGGCAACGATCATCGTGGCAACGGCGTCGTTCGGGCAAGCCGCCTGTCGCCCGGAATCATGCCGCAGTGGCCCGGGCTTGCCGGAAACGGCGATGGTGGATCAGCAGGCCGCTGAAGTAGACGATGTAGTAGCCGACCAGCAGGCCGATCACCAGCATGGTCAGCGGGCTGAGGGCGTAACCCATCGGCGGCATCGCGGCGGGCTGGAGCCGAGCACTTGCTGCATCTGCGGCCACACGACCATCAACCGCCAACCCAGCCGGCCCAGCAGCAGCGCGGTGAGCAGTGCGCCGATCCACGGATTCGGCACGTAGCAGTCGCCCTTGACCGGATCGACCTCGAAGCGGGTCAGGCGCAGGCCGAACAGGCCGAGCGCGCCACCGAGCAGCACGCCGCCGAGCAGGCCCTCGGCCAGTGCGACGTGGTGGAATCCGCTGAGCGCAAGCAGGCCGCCGATGATCGCGAACACCACGATGCGGAAGATCATCCGCTTGCGCCGGATCGGCTGGCGGCCGAACTGCCGGCTCACCCGCCGCCAGACGATCCAGGCCAGCAGCGGCAACATGACGAGGTAGTTGGTCAGGTGCGCAGGCATGGCACTATCCGGGTGACGGGGTCGACCATCAGCTTAGCGCGGCAGGCCCGCAGCGTACGACTGACGTTTGTCAGCCTTCCGCTGGTGCAGGGCGGGCACTGCCCGACCTGCGATTTCGCATGTGTGCTGTTACTTCGCCTTGCCCTGGTTCGCCACCGCGGCCATCTTCGCCGCGATCGCCTCGGCGTCGCCGAGGTAGTAATGCCGCAGCGGCTTCAGCTCGTCGTCGAATTCGTAGACCAGCGGCACGCCGTTGGGAATGTTCAGCTCGACGATGGCCTCGTCGGAGATGCCGTCGAGGTATTTCACCAGCGCGCGCAGCGAATTGCCGTGCGCGGCGACCAGCACGCGCTGGCCGGCCTTGATCGCCGGCGCCAGCACCTCGTGCCAGTACGGCAACACGCGGGCCACGGTGTCCTTCAGGCATTCGGTATCGGGAATGTCCTTCGGGTCGAGCTTCGCATAGCGCGGATCGTGCACCGACTCGTTGGCGGCGCGATCCAGCGGCGGCGGCGGGATGTCGTAGCTGCGGCGCCAGACCTTCACCTGCTCCTCGCCGTACTTCAACGCGGTCTCGGCCTTGTTCAGGCCGGTGAGCCCGCCGTAGTGGCGCTCGTTGAGGCGCCAGTCGGTGACCACCGGCAACCACATCAGGTCCCATCTCGTCCTGCACGCCCCACAGCGTACGCACCGCGCGCTTGAGCACCGAGGTGTGCGCCACGTCGAACGTGTAGCCGTCCGCCTGCAACAGCCGGCCCGCCTCGCGCGCCTCGGCCATGCCCTGCTCGGTGAGGTCGACGTCGGCCCAGCCGCTGAAGCGGTTGTCGAGGTTCCACTGCGATTGGCCGTGGCGGATCAGGACGAGTTTGTGCATGGGGTGCTCAACAGGATGAGGTAAACCGGGAATGGTGCAGGCGGTCCGGCAGCCGTCAAATGCGGCCCCTGCCACAGGTCATGCTAAACCCGCTGCGTGCGCGCGGCATCCTAATGCGGATAACCCACCATTCAAGGAGATTGCCATGCGTCGTATTCCCACCATCCTCATGCTCGCCGCGCTCGCGCTGGTCCTGCCGCTGCTGGCGGCCGCGCACGACGGCGACATCGACAAGATCAACGGCGCGGTACGCGTCGAGGCCGGCCAGCAGGCCGGCGACGTCAGCACGGTCAATGGCGCGGTCACATCGGCGACAACGCCACCGTGCAGGAAGCCAGCACCGTCAACGGCTGCGGTCGAGCTGGGCGACAAGGCGCAGGCCACCGAGCTGGGCACGGTCAACGGCGCGATCAGCATGGGCAGCGCCAGCCGGGTCAGCGGCGAAGTGAACGCGGTCAACGGCAGCATCCGCCTGGCTCCGGGCGCCGATGTCGGTGGCAAGCTGGAGAACGTCAACGGCGCGATCGTGCTTGACGGCGCCCACGTCGCCGGCGGCATGGGACGGTCGGCGGCGACATCACCGTCGGCGCGAACTCGCGCGTCGAGGGCGGCATCCTGGTCGACAAGCCCCGCGGCTGGTTCAGCGGCAACAGCCGCACGCCGGTGGTGGTGATCGGCCCGCACGCGGTGGTGCAGGGCACGCTGGAGTTCCGCCGCGAGGTGGTGCTGAAGGTCAGCGACAGCGCGCAGATCGGCCCGGTGAAGGGCGCCACGCCGGTGAAGTTCAGCGGCGCCACGCCGTAAGGTAGGAGCGCACCTGTGCGCGAAGCCGTCAGACGGAGAGCTTCGCGCACAGGTGCGCTCCTACAAGCCAGTCGCGCGGTTTCAGGTAGTCGGCCAGCTTCGCTTCGGCGGAGCCGGCTTCCGGCGCGTACGCGTATTCGAAACGCACGCGCGGCGGCAGGCTCATCAGGATCGATTCGGTGCGCCCGCCCGACTGCAGGCCGAACAGGGTGCCGCGGTCGTAGACCAGGTTGAACTCCACGTAACGGCCGCGCCGGTACAACTGGAACTCGCGCTCGCGTTCGCCGTACGGCGTGTCCTTGCGGCGCTCGACGATCGGCAGGTAGGCATCGAGAAACCCCTGGCCGACGTCGCGGGTGAACGCGAAGCAGCGTTCGAAGCCGCCCTCGTTCAGAGTCGTCGTAGAACAACCCGCCGACGCCGCGGGTCTCGTCGCGATGCTTCAGGTAGAAGTATTCGTCGCACCACTGCTTGTAGCGCGGATAGACGTCCGCGCCGTACGGCTGCGCACAGGTCGCGCGCCACCGTGTGCCAGTGGCGCACGTCCTCGTCCACCGGATAGAACGGCGTGAGGTCGAAGCCGCCGCCGAACCACCACGCCGGCTCGACGCCTTCCTTGCTGGCCTCGAAGTAACGCACGTTGGCGTGGGTGGTCGGCACGTGCGGATTCTTCGGATGCAGCACCAGCGACACGCCGGTGGCGATGAAACTGCCGCCGGCCAGCTCCGGCCGGTGCGCGGTGGCGCTGGGCGGCAAGGGATGTCCGGACACGCGCGAGAAATTCACCCCGGCCTGCTCGAACACCGCGCCATCGCGCAGCACGCGGGTACGCCCGCCGCCGCCCGCCGCGCGCTGTCCATGCGTCTTCCTCGAAACGGGCGCTGCCATCGGCCTGCTCGATCGCGCGGCAGATGCGGTCCTGCAGTTCGCGCAGGAAGTTTTCGGCGCGGTCGGCTTGTTCGTTCATGCGTGCAAGCTTAGCAAGCTGCCAGCGGCGACATGTGCGGCGCGGTGGCACACCCGGTCCGGGCGCGATCGGCCGCTCAGGAAATACGCGCCGCCATGCGGCGGTGGCCGATCCATTGCGCCCAGCGCATGCCGAGGTCGATCCACATCAGATAGCCGGCTTCGAGCACCAGCCGACCGAGGTAACGCGCATGCTGCGGCAGGGTCGGCTCGGCGGCGATCGGGGAGCCATCGAGGCCGAGTCGGCGCGCCAGCAACAGGCAGCGGGCGAGATGGTAGCGGCTGGTAAGCAGCGCTACCGGCGGCAGCGCGTCCGCGGCCGCCTGCGCCCGCAGCAGCTGGCGCGCCTGGCGCAGGTTTTCCAGCGAATCGATCGAATCCTGTTCCAGTTCCACCCGCACCCCGCCGGGCAGGCCGTGCTGCTGCAGCCAGGCCTGGCCAGCGGCGGCTTCGCTGCATTGGCTGCCGCTGCAGCCGCCGAGCAGCAACAGGTGATCGGTGTGCTGCTGCCGTGCCAGGGTCAGCGCGCGCTGCAGGCGCTGCCGGTAATCGTGCTCCGGCGCCTCGCGTTCGAGCCGGTGGCCGAACACCAGCACGACCATCCGCCGCGGTGGCGCCAGCGGGCTGCGTGCGGCGATCCGGCAGACGTGGATCAGGTAACCCAGCCAGACCAGGCCCGCACTCAGCATCAACGCCAGCACGGTCACCACCGCGGCATGTTGCACATCGCGGTCGCGCAGGTAGCGCCAGGGGGTTCGTGGTACGGGACACGGGTACATGGCCGGGCAACGAAAGTGCACCAGCTTAACGGCGCGCGGAGTTCTCGGCATCTTCATGCCGTGCCAGCACGATGAAGCCCCGCCGACCGCCGCAGGCTAGGCAAGCTGTGGGGTGGCCGCTAGGCTTTCGCGATGCCTCATTCGATGACACCGCTCGCGATCACTGCGTACACCGCCACTTCCGCCCTCGGCCACGGCCTCGCCGCCCAGCTCGATGCATTGCGGCATGCCCGCAGCGGCTTGCGCCCGAACGATTTCAGCAGCGCGCCGCTGGCGTGCTGGATCGGCCGCGTCGATGGCGTGGAGGCCGTCGCGCTGCCTGCCGCGCTGGCCGGCTGGGATTGCCGCAACAACCGGCTGGCCTGGCTGGGCCTGAACCAGGACGGCTTCCTCGACCGCGTGCACGCCGCGCGCGCGCGCTACGGCGCCGACCGCATCGCGCTGCTGCTGGGCACCTCCACCGCCAGCATCGGCGCCACCGAGGAGGCCTATCGCCGGCTCGATGCCGATGGCGGCTTTCCGGACGACATGCTGCGCCCGGCGATCCACGCACCGCATTCGCTGGCCGCCTTCGTCGCCGCCGCGCTGGCGCTGGAAGGACCGTGCCTGACCATTTCCACCGCCTGCTCGTCCAGCGCCAAGGTGTTCGCCAGCGCCGAGCGGATGATCCGCCTCGGCCTGGTCGACGCGGCGGTGGTCGGCGGCGTCGATACCTTGTGCGACAGCGTGCTGTTCGGCTTCAACGCGCTGGAGCTGGTCTCGCCCGAACCGTGCCGGCCGTTCGACGCCGCAGCGCAACGGCATCTCGATCGGCGAGGCGGCCGGCTTCGCGCTGCTGGAGCGCGCCGACGCCGCAGCCGGACGCGCCGCAACTGCTCGGCTACGGCGAGGCCAGCGACGCGCACCACATGTCCACGCCGCATCCGGACGGCCTCGGCGCCGAGCTGGCGTTGCACGATGCGCTGGCCCGCGCCGGCCTCGCCGCCAGCCAGGTCGACTACATCAACCTGCACGGCACCGCCAGCCAGAAGAACGACGAGGTCGAAGCGGCGCTGGTCGCGCGCGCGTTTCCCGCCAGCACGCGGGCCAGTTCGACCAAGGGCTTCACCGGCCACACGCTGGGCGCCGCCGGCATCGTCGAGGCGACCATCGCGCTGCAGGCGATCGAGCACGGCCTGGTTCCCGGCAACCTCGGCGGCGACACGCCCGATCCGATCTGCGGCGCGCAGTTCGCCTGGCGCAACGAGCAGCAGCGCGTCGACGTGGCGCTGAGCAATTCGTTCGGCTTCGGCGGCAACAACGCCTGCCTGGCGTTCGCCCGCGCCGGATTCGTCGCATGAGCACGCTGCGTGTTTACGTCGAGGGCATCGGCCTGTGGTCGCCGCAGCTGGCCGATTTCGCCGCGCTGCGAAGCGCTGCTGGCCGGCGCCGCGCCGGCACCGCCCGCGGCGCGTCCGGCCGCCGCCACGTTGCCGCCGAACGAACGCCGCCGCGCGCCGGAAAGCGTGCTGCTGGCGATCGAGGTGGCCGGCCAGGCGGTGGCCATGAGCGGTCGCGACGCCGGCCACGCTGGCCTGCGTGTTCGCCTCCTCGCACGGCGACCAGTCGATCACCGACTACATGTGCGCCACGCTGGCGCAGGCGCCGACCGAGCTGTCGCCGATCCGCTTCCACAACTCGGTGCACAACGCCGCGGTCGGCTACTGGACCATCGCCACCGGCTGCCACGCGCCCTCCACCGCGGTATGCGCCCAGCGCGCCAGCTTCGGCGCCGGCCTGCTGGAAGCGGCCAGCCAGGTGCTGGCCGAACAGCGACCGGTGCTGCTGGTGTGCAGCGACATCGCCGGCAGCGGGCCGCTGGCGCGAGGTCACCGGCTGCCGCCAGCCGTTCGGCTGCGCGCTGGTGCTGGCGCCGCAAGCCGGTGCCGGCGACGCCTGGCCCGGCTCGACCTGCAGCTGACCGCCGCCGCCACCGACACGCCGCTGGCCGAGCCGCTGGCCGGCTGGCGCGACGGCAATCCCTCGGCCGCCGGCGCTGCCGCTGCTGGCCCTGCTGGCCGGCGCGGGCGGTGCACTGCCAACTGGCCGGCGGCCGCTACACTGGGATTGCGGATCGACATGGAGCACGTCACTTGAACACTGCCGTCGCGCGCTGGTGCGTGCTGATTCCCTGCCTCAACGAGGAGGCCGCGATCCAGTCGGTGGTCGAGTCCGTGCTGGCGCTGGGCGCACCGGTGATCGTGATCGACGACGGCTCGGACGACCGCACGCCGGAGATCGTCGCCACGCTGCCGGTGACCCTGCTGCGCCACACCGAACGCCGCGGCAAGGGCGAAGCGCTGCGCCACGGTTTCCGCGAAGCGCTGCGCCAGGGCTACGACGCGGTGCTGACGATGGACGGCGACGGCCAGCACCTGGCCAGCGACATCCCGCGCATCGTGGCCGCTGCCGCGCATTACCCGCGAGCACATCGTGATCGGCGCGCGCCTGCTCGATCGCGAACAGCAGCCGAAGGGCCGCCGCCGCGCCAACGCGGTCGCCGACTGGGGCATCTCGTGGGCGTGCGCGCCAGCCGATCGCCGACACCCAGAGCGGCCAGCGCTGGTATCCGCGCGCGGCACTGGATCTGGTCGACCTGCCGGCGGAGAACTTCGTGTTCGAGGCGGCGATCCTGATCGCCGCCTCGCGCGAGAAAAAGCTCGGCGTGGTCTCGGTGCCGATCGCCTCGCGCTACCACGGCGAGTTCCGCCCCAGCCACTTCAAGCCGGTGCGCGACGTCACCCGCATCACCGTCTACACGATCGGCCGGGTCCTCCACTACGGCAGCGTCATGGCCAGCCATCGCCGCTCGCGCGCCGCGCCGATCATCGTCGACAGCGCGACGGACTGATCCCATGGACCACGCACTGCTGCTGGTGCAGTTGGTGGTGATCCTGCTCACGGCGCGCGGACTCGCCTGGCTGCTGCGCTGGATCGGCCAGCCGCCGGTGATCGGCGAGATGATCGCCGGCCTCGCGCTGGGACCGCTGCTGTTCGGCGCGCTGGCGCCGGCCTGGCAGGGCTGGCTGTTCGCGCCGGCCAGCCTGCCGGCGCTGGACGGGCTGAGCCAGATCGGCCTGGTGCTTTTCATGTTCATCGTCGGCGCCGAACTGCGCCTGCCCGGCGGCGTGCGGCACACGCTTGCGCGCGGCCGGCGCGGTCGGCGGACTGGCGGTGCTGCTGCCGATCGGGCTTGCCCTGCTGATCACGCCGATGCTGCATGCGCGCTACGCGCCGGCCGGCATCGCGTACTGGCCGTTCGCGCTGTTCATGGCCGCGTCGCTGGCGATCACCGCGATGCCGGTGCTGGCGCGCATCCTCAAGGATCGCCACGTCACGCACACGCCGGTCGGCCAGCTCGCGCTCACCGCCGCCGCGATGGCCGACGTGCTGGCGTGGATCCTGCTCGCGCTCACCGTGGCGCTGATCTCCGCCCACGGCGACTGGACGCCGTTCTGGCGCAGCGTGCTCGGCGTCGGCGCGATGCTGGCTGCTGTGCTTCGCGGTGCTGCGTCCGCTGCTGCGGCGCTGGCTCGCGCGGCATGCCGCGAATGGGCGCGCCGGACGGCGGCGTGCTCGCCGTGCTGCTGATCGGCGCGTTCGCCTGCGCCGCGGTGACCGAGTGGCTGCACCTGCACGCCGTGTTCGGCGCGTTCCTGTTCGGCCTGTGCCTGCCGCGCGACGACGCCTTGCTGGCCGGGCTGATCGAGCGGCTGGAACATGTCACGCGTGATCGCGCTGATGCCGGTGTTCTTCGCGCTGACCGGCCTCAGCACCAGCGCCGAGGCGTTCCACGGCGATGCGCTTGGCGCCTTCGCGCTGATCCTCGCGGTGGCCGTGATCGGCAAGGTGTTCGGCGGCGCGCTCGGCGCGCGCCTGGGCGGCCACGGCTGGCGCGACAGCTTCGCGGTCGGCTCGCTGATGAATGCGCGCGGCATGGTCGAGCTGATCGTGCTGAAGATCGGCCTCGATGCCGGCGTGATCGGCCGCGAGATGTTCACCCTGCTGCTGCTGATGGCGATCGTCACCACCATGATGACCACGCCGATGCTGCTGTTGTTCAGCCGCCACCGACGGACATGCCGGCCGGGAACTCACGCCATCCAGACCCGGGCTGAATCAGCATCCATCGTGCACGGCCATCCGCCACGCGCACGCCGGAGCCTCGAGCCTGCATGAGCGACACGACGCACGAAGCGGTGATCCTCGGCGGCGGCCTGGCCGGCCTGTGCCTGGCGCTGCAGCTGCGCGGCGAATTTCCGGACATGGACATCCTGGTGCTGGAGCGCAACCGGCATCCGCTGCCGGCGGCGGCGCACAAGGTCGGCGAATCGACGGTGGAGATCGGCGCGGATTATTTCGACCACACGCTGGGCCTGCGCGAGCACCTGGATGCCGCGCACATCCGCAAGTTCGGCCTGCGCTATTTCTTCTCCGACGGGCGCAGCGACGATCGAGAACACCACCGAACTGGGCGTGAGCCGGATCCTGCCGGCACCGAGCTACCAGATCGACCGCGGCATCTTCGAGAATTTCCTCGGCGAGGAAGCGCGCCGCCGCGGCATCGACTTTCCGCGACGGCGCCACGGTCAAGCGCTTCACCGTCGGCGAACACGGCGCCGCGCACGAAGTGCATTACGTCGATGACGACGGCGAACACGCAGGCCAGCGCGCGCTGGCTGCTGGATGCGTCCGGCCGCGCCGCGCTTGCTGCGCCGGCGCTTCGAGCTGACCATCGACAACGGCCACCACGCCAACGCGGTGTGGTTCCGCCTCGGCACGCGGATCGACATCGACCACTGGAGCGACGACGCCGACTGGCGCGGCCGCTGCACGCCGCCGGAGCGCTGGCGCTCGACCAACCACCTGATGGGCCCCGGCTACTGGGCGTGGCTGATCCCGCTGGGCTCGGGCGCGCATTCGGTCGGCATCGTCGCCGACGCGGCGATGCATCCGCTGGAGGGCATGCGCGACTTCGAGCGTGCGCTGGCGTGGCTGCACACGCACCAGCCGGCGCTGGGCCGGGCGGTCGCCGCCGAGCGCGACAGCCTGCTCGACTTCCGCTTCCTGCGCGACTACTCGCACAGCAGCGAGCAGCTGTTTTCCGCCGACCGCTGGGCGCTGACCGGCGAGGCCGGCAGCTTCCTCGATCCGTTCTACTCGCCCGGCAGCGACTTCATCGCGATCGCCAACACCTACATCGTGGCCCTGCTCGGCCATGACCGCGCCGGCCGCACGCTGGCGCCTTACGCGCATCTCTACGAGCAACTGTTCCTTTCGTTCTACGAGAACACGCTGAGCCTGTTCCGCGGCCAATACCCGCTGTTCGGCAACGCCCAGGTGCTGCCGGCCAAGGTGACCTGGGACTACGCGTACTACTGGGGCGTGCTGTGCCAGCTGATGTTCCAGCGCCGGCTGACCGACCTCGACCTGCTCGGCGAACTGCGCCCCGAACTGGAACGCGCGCAGGCGCTCAACACGCGCATGCAGCAGCTGTTCCGCCACTGGCATGCGGCCAGCGCCGGCCACAGCCGGCGCGAGATGCTCGACCAGTGCAGCCTGGCCTGGTTCGCCGAACTCAACCGCGGCCTGCACGACACGCTGGACGACGCCGGCATCCGCGCGCGGATCCGCGCGCCATCGTGCGCGCTGCTCGAAGGCGTTGCCGACGCGATCACGCTGCAGGCTGCGCCGCGTCGATCCCGCGCCTGCACGCACCGCTTGTCGGGCCAGCCGCAACCGCCCGTTGTTCCGCACCACCGCGTGACCGGCGCTCAGCCCATGCCGCCGTTGACGCCGATCACCTGGCCGTTGATGTAGGCGGCCGCGTCCGAGCACAGGAACGCCACCAGCGCGGCGACTTCCTCCGGCTTGCCGGCGCGCTGCGCGGGACCAGCTCGCGGATGCGTTCGGGCGGGAACGCGGCGTCGGCCATGCGCCCCTCGATCACCCCGGGCGCGACCACGTTGACGGTGATCCCGCGCGAGGCCATCTCGCGCGCCAGCGACTTGCTGGCGCCGACGCAGCGCGGCCTTCGCGGCGGCGTAGTTGGTCTGGCCGCGATTGCCCAGCTGCGCCGCCGCCGAGCCGATCGAGACGATGCGACCGAAACGCGCGCGCGCCATCGGCAGCAGCAGCGGCTGGGTGACGTGGAAGAAACCGTGCAGCGAGACGTCGATCACCCGATGCCACTGCTCGTCGCTCATGCCGGCCATCGGCGCGTCGTCGTGGATGCCGGCGTTGTTGACCAGCGCGTGGATCGGCCCTTCGGCCAGCAGCGCGTCCAGCGCGGCGCGGGTCGACTTCCGCGTCGGTGACGTCGAATGCGCCAGCGCCTGCGCGCGGCCACCGGCGGCAACGATCGCCGCGGCGGTTTCCTCGGCCCGGTTCAGGCTGTGATGACCGTGCACGATGACATGCCAGCCGGCCGCGGCCAGCGCGTGGCAGATCGCGCCACCGAGTTCGCCGCTGCCACCGGTGACCAGGGCGCGGCGTGATGATGGAGATCGAGGACATGGCGGACTCGCTCAGGATTCAGGGAGGGTGGATCACCGCGGCCCGCCCGCTGGCGAGCAGGCGGCCGCGATGTTCGACGCGGAACGCATACTGCGCGCCACCCGTCGTCGGCGTAAAGGCATTCGGCATGGACGTCCAGATGGCCGTCCAGGTGATCCACGTACTCCACGCACAACTGCACGTCGCGCAGGCTGACCAGCAGGCCGGGACGCACTGTCCTCGACGCCGCGCGCGCGCGCCAGCAAGGCTCCGTGCACGCGCCATCGCCTGCGCGCCGTATTCGGCCAGGTGCACCGCGTGCAGGCCGTGCGCGCCGCGCAGCGGATTGTCGGCGCGCGCATGGCCCGCACTGATCGGCGTGGATCGTGAGCTCGTCCCACGCGCACACCGCATCGAGCAGGCACATCGTGCCCGCATGCGGGATCAGCTGCGCCCAGTCAGTCTTGTCGAGCATGCGGCGCCATCAGGATCGACAGGCAGAAGTGGAACGCCACGCCCAGGCTCACGGTGAGCCCGATCGCGCGCAATACCGGAATCGTCGCCCACGCCAGCATGCCGAACACCAGCAGCGCCGACAGCACGCACACGATGGTGGCGTGCAGGGTGCGCCGCTGCTCGGCCGGGTCGCCGGTGTCGCGCTCGAAGAACAGCGCGTAGTGCAGGCCGAGTCCGCCGGCGAGGATCAGCGCGACCAGATGGAACAGCGAAATCTCGATGCCGGCCACGCGTTCCACCGCCAGCACCAGAAAGGTGGCCAGGGTCATCGGCGCCAGCACGTGCCAGGCACGTCGCACGCTGCGCAGCGCGAAGCTGATGGTCAGCACCAGCAGGACCGCGGCCGCCAGCAACGCCTGCAGGATGCGCGTGCGGTAATCCACCACCAGCGATTCGGAGGCCGCCTTGAGGTCGAGCAGGCGCACCGCGCCGTTCGTGTGCTCGCCGAGCGCCTGCAGCGGCCGCCGCGTCGTGCACGCCGCTGACCGTGCCCAGCCCAAGCCAATGGCCGTCGCGCTCGCACCAGCATCGCGGCGAGGCGCTGGCCCAGCGGGGTCTGCGCGTAGCGCTCCGGCGTCAGTGGCGGCAGCGTGCGTGCGGTGTCCACATCGTCGACGAACGGCTGGAACAGGTCGGCGCGGAACGGCAGGCCCTGCGACGCCTCGTCCAGTGCGCGCTGCAGCGTGGCGCGATCGGGCAGCTTCTGCTGGCGTTCGCGCTGCAACGCTGTCGTCGGCAGATAGCGCGACGGCAGTTCCAGCGCATCGACCGCATGCGCCGCCACCAGCGCATCGACCTGCGGCTGCAATTGTTCCGACAGCGCCAGCACGCCCTGCTCGGTCGGCGCCTGCAACACCAGCAGGTAGCGCACGTCGGGCGCGCCGAGCGCCTCGCGCAGGCGCGCGTCGTGCTGCAGCAGGTCCTGCGGCAACGGAGTCAGCGCGGCGAGGTTGTTCTGCCAGAACGGACCGCGCGCCAGCGCCAGCATCAGCACGATCGCCACGGCGACCAGCACGGGAATCCAGCGCGGTCGTGGCAGCCGATCGACGAACGTGCGCGTCCGCGCCAGCCAGCGCATGTCGGCCACGTCGCGCACGCGCCGCGGCAACAGGTGCGGCAGCAGGTAGCGCGTGCTGAAACCGGCCACCAGCAGGCCGACGATGGTGAACACCGCCAGCTGCTTCAATCCGCTCACGCCCGACGCATAGAACGCCAGATAGGCGATGCAGGCCGAGGCGATCGCGGTCAGCAGCAGCGGCCACAACGCACGCACGCTGTGCACCGCATCCTCGCCGGCGCGGCGATGGCTGAGCACGCGGATCGGGTATTCCTGCGCCACGCCGAGCAGGGTGAAGCCGAACGCCAGGGTGATGCCGTGCACTTCGGCGAACGCAAGGGTCAGCGCGGCGATACCGGCCAGCGCGGCGCTGGCGATCGGCAACGCCGACAGCAGCAGCGAGCTGAAGCTGCGATAGGCCAGCAGCAGCAGCGCGATGAAACCCACGGTGGAGACGCGCCCGATCCAGTCGGCCTGGTGCCGCGTCTGCGCGCCGACCACCACGCTGAAATAGCCCGGGCCACTCAGATCGAGCTTCGCACCGTCACTGCCGGGCAGCGCATCGAATGCCTGCCGGATGCCGTCGATCGCCTGCTGCTGCGCGCCCGGATCGAAACCGGCGGCGACCGTCTGCACCAGCAGCAGCGCTTCGTCCTGTGGCGAGAACCACACGCCCTCGCGCAGTTCCGGCGATTTCGCCGGCGCCCACAGCTCGGCCAGCTTCAGCACCTCCAGCGTGGGGTCGCGCGGCAGCAGACCCTTCAGCAGGCTGGCCGCGGGCGAGGAGAGATCGTCCAGCCGCTGCTGCAGCTGGTCGGCCAGATACGCCTCGTCCAGCGGCTGCGTGTCCAGCGTGGGCGACAGCAGGTAGCGATACGGCAACAGGCCGCTGTCCAGCGCGCCGAGATCGAAGCTGCCGTTGAATACCTGGCTGTAGCGCCTGTCGTTTTTCAGCGCGGCGGCGAGGCCCTGGCTCAGCGCGGCCAGTTGCGCGTCGGGCTGGCCGGAGATGGACAACAGCAGCAGACGCGAGCCCGGTCCCTCGCCGACCTGCTCCATCAGCAGGCGCTGGTCCGGCGTGGTCGGCGCCGGCATGAAGCTGCGCAGATCGGTGCTGACGTGCAGGCGCTGGCTGACCATCCAGCCGAGGCCGGCCAGCGCCAGCAGCCACCCGCCCAGCAAGGCCGCGCGTGCGCCCCGACGCATGCTCAGGGTGCGCCTCTGACACAGCGCCTGCAACGCTTCGCGGGTAGGCTCGGCCGGCATCTGCGCGGCGAGCGGGCCGAGCAGGTCGACCGCGAGATCGCCGTCGGATTCCTGCATGTGCATGCAGCGCGATTGCGTCGCGTAGCCGTCGATGGTGATGCTGGCGACGGTCTTCGCCACCCTGCGCATCACGCGGCACCAGGGTCAGTGTCCACGCACCGGCCGGGTCGCCGGCGTGGCGGATCTCGAACGCCTGCTGCAGACGCGCGGCATCGCCGCTGAGCAGGGCCACGAAGCTGTCCAGCAACACCTGCAACTGCGGCGCGCGCTTCAGTGAAAAGTGGCGCGGACTCTTGCCCGCGCGCTGCTGGGTCACTTCGCCATCGGCGATGGTGGCGGTTTCCTGCTGCGGGTGGTCGACGCGCCGCTGCAACGTGTCGCCGCCCAGCCACGCCAGTTCGCCGGAGACCACCAGCGGCCGCTCCAGCACCTGCAGGAACCGCGCTTCGGCAAACGCCGTATGCGCCGGTGCCGGCTGGCCCAGGCCGGCGATCAGCGCTTGCGTCGACGACGGCCGCGGCCGGCTCAGACGCCGATGCGCTCGCCCACACCATCAGCAGCAGGATCGGCAGCAGCGGCAGCAGCGGGCGCGTCTTGCCAGAAATCATAGAAGTTGAACCAGTTGTAGGGAGCGACATGGATGTAGTGCTCCAGTCGTTGCGCATAGCGCGGCGATCAGCGCGTCCAGCGCCGGACCCCGATCATGCCGCGGAATCTCCACCCGATCACTGAACGGCTCGAACACCAGCCGGTAGCGATTGCCGCCCAGGTACAGGCCGAAGCACAGCACCACCGGCACCTGCAGCGTATGCGCAAGCAGCCACGGGCTGATCGGGAACGGTGCGGACGAGCCGAGGAACTCGGTACGACGCAGCACTTCGTGGCCACGGCCGCGATCGGCCAGCATCGCCACCACCGCGCCCTCATGGCAGGCCTCGGCCATCGCCAGCGCGATGCTGGTGCCGTCCTGCGACGCATCGATCACGCAGGCGCCGACGTCGGGCGCCAGCGCCTCCAGCAATTCGGTCATCGCCGGCGTCTTCTGCTTGTCCAGCACCACGCGCAGCGACATCTCCGGGCGGCGTGCACCGAGCGCCCGCAACGCCTCGAAACTGCCCTGGTGCGAACCGAACAGCAACACGCCACGCCCCTGGGCGATGCGCTGGTCGAGCAGGTCCAGGCCTTCGGTCTCGATCCGGAACGGCTGCTCGCCGTGCGCGAGCAGGAAGATCCGGTCCAGGATCGTGGCGGCAAAGCAGTGGAGGTGCTTCAGCACCTGCCGCGGTGTGGCCGGTCGGCCGAGCACCCGCTGCAGGTACCGCCGCGAGGCCAGGCGCTCGGGCGCGCGTCGCAGGTAGAAGTACAGCGGTGATCGGGTACAGGCACAGCCGGCCCAGCCGGCGCCCGCCATACAGTGCGATCGTGCGGATCAGCCAGATCGCGAAGCGCCCGCCGCCTTCGGGGCGGCTCTGCCAGTGTTCGTTCGTGCTCATGTCGCTCCCTCGACCACGCCACGTGCCAGCAGGTTGCCGTCACGCCGTATTTCGAAACGGATCCGCGGCCCGCTCGCGACCAGTTCGGTCAGCTGGAGCTGCGCCGTCTCGTCCGGCAGCAGCGGCGCCACGAACTTGGCTTCCAGCACGCGGACCAGACGTTGCTGGCGCCACGCACGCAACGCCAGCGCCACCTGTTCCAGCAAGATCACCGCCGGTACCAGTGGCTGTCCCGGGAAATGCCCCGGCAGCGCCGGGTGCGCGGCGTCGATGCGCAGCGCCTGCGTGTAGCCGGCCGTGCTCATGGCGCCACCGAACGCTGGCCACGCAGCAATTGCGGCCAATGCAGCGCCAGTTGCAGCAGCGTCTGGCGCAGGCCGGGATGGTGCAGATGACGCAGCCGCCAGCGTCGATACAGGTATTCCAGCACGAACGCCGCGCCCAGCAGGAGGTAACCGCCCAGATGCAGCCAGGCCGCCGCCCACTGCTCGGGCAGCGCCAGCGGCGATGGCAGTCCGAAACGCGCCAGCAGGCCGCTGCGCTCGGCACACAACAGCAACACGCACAGCAGCAAGGCCTGCGTTGCCAGCAGCAGCGTCCAGAACCAGGTGACCTGGCGCGCATAAGCAGCCACGCCCGGCTGTTGCAGGCGCGCTTCGCCCTCGATCGCGATGATGAAACGCGCCACCAGCGGCTCGGCGGTGGCCAGGCTGCGCCCGAACCAGCACGCCAGCGCGGCATTGATCAGCAGCGGCACCGTCTCCAGCAGCAAGTCGGCGTAACCGAAGTGCCAGCACAGCGACAGCCCGACCAGCACACCGGCCCACAACAGCCACGGCGCCACCCGGCGGGCCAGCAAATGCGGCAGCAGCAGCACGCTCAGCAGCAGCGCCAGCGCCAGCAGCGCGAAAACCTGCCGCTGCGTCACCGCGCCGGCGATCGCCAGCAACGGATAACCCGGCAGCAACAGCAACGCAACACGCCGCGTGGTGTTCTCAGGCGAGGTCGATGGGGGGGTCATGCCGGGTTCCGCGTTGGCTCCGCTACAACCGTGAGCCTGCCACCGGCGAGGGAATACGAGGTGACGACCACACCACGGGGTGCCACGCTCAACGGGCGCGGCTTTGCTCGATGTGTGCCGACAACGTGCGCAGGCTGGTGAAGATCTGCCGATTGTCCGGGTTGTCCGAACGCAACTGGAAACCGTAGCGCTTGGAGACGGCCAGCGCGATTTCCAGTGCATCGATCGAATCCAGTCCCAGCTCGCCACCGAACAACGGCGCTTCGGGATCGATCTGCTCCGGGCTCACGCTGTCGAGATTCAGGCACTCCACCACCAGGGTGGCCAATTCGTGCTGTGCCGCTGTCTGTTCTGCCATGCCCGGTTCCGTACTCAAGATTCATTGCCTCCCCCCGGTGGCAGTGGGCGCGGAGTGTAACATAGCGCCCTTATCGTTCCCGGTTGTACTCCATGATTCAGGGATGTGAAAACCCGCAGATCGCCTCGCCCGCGCGACAAGCGCCGCGGGTGTCGTACCGCACGGCCGAGCCCGCCGCGCTGCTGGCCGGACCCGGCACGCTGGCGCTGTTCGGCTTCGACGGGGCCACGCCTGCCGCTGACGATCCGCGCTACCTGCAGGTCACGCTGGACAGCCTCGACGCCTCCGCGCCACTGGAGCTGTGGCAGATCGATGCGCCGATCGACTACGGCAGCGACGGCGCGTTGCGCTGGTCGGCCGGCGGCGGCTGGCTGTTCGTCGCCATCGAGCTCGACGAGCGCGAACACGGCGGCCCCGCCGCCACCGCGCAACTGGCCTATCAGCAACTGCGCCGCTTCGTAGCCACGCGCAGCGAACAGCATGTGCTGCGCGTGTGGAACTACCTGGGCGCGATCAACCAGGGCGAAGGCGACGCCGAGCGCTACAAGCATTTCTGCGATGGCCGCGCCGCCGGCATGGGCGATTTCTTCGCCGGGGGTTTCCCCGCCGCCACCGCGATCGGCCACCTGCGCAGCGAGAACCTGTTGCAGATCTACCTGCTCGCCTGCGACCAGCCCGGTCAGCGGGTGGAGAACCCGCGCCAGGTCAGCGCCTGGCGCTATCCGCGCCAATACGGCCGCACCCCGCCCAGCTTCGCCCGCGCGATGAGCCTGCCGGCACAGGACGTGCTGGCGATATCCGGCACCGCCGCCGTGGTTGGCCACGCCTCGGCGCACCAGGACAACCTGGACGCCCAGTTGGCCGAGACCCTGACCAACCTCGAAGCGCTGCTGGCCAGTGCCGACATGGCCGCCGGCTTCGACACCCACTCGCCGCTGAAAGCCTACGTACGTCACAGTGGCGACGCGCCGCGCGTGCGCGAGTTCCTGCAAGCCCGCCTGCCCGGCGTACCGGTACTGCTGCTGCACGGCGACATCTGCCGCGGCGAGCTGCTGGTGGAGATCGACGGCTGGCGTTACGTCTGACGGGAACGGGGAACGGGAACGTCCGGAGCGTCGCAGCATGCGCTGCTGTCTTTTGCTTCGGCCTGTGTCCTCGTGCCCGACTGGCTACTGCTTCACCGGCCGCTTCCATCCGGGAAAACTCTGCTGCCGGCCACGCGCCACGGTGAGTTCGCCGTCCGGCGCATCGCGGGTGATCACCGAGCCGGCGCCGATGGTGGACTGGGCACCGATCGTCACCGGTGCCACCAGCGCGCTGTTGGAGCCGATGAAGGCGCCGTCGCCGATGCGCGTGGCGAACTTGTTCACCCCGTCGTAATTGCAGGTGATGGTGCCGGCACCGATGTTGACGCCGCGACCGACCACGGTGTCGCCCAGGTAGGTAAGGTGGTTGGCCTTGCTGCCTTCGCCGATGTGCGTTTTCTTGGTTTCGACGAAATTGCCCACGTGCACGCCGCTGTCGAGCTCGGTGCCGGGCCGCAGGCGTGCGAACGGGCCGATCGTGCAGGGGCCGTGGGTAATCACCCCGTCCAGGTCGCAGTGCGGCTGCACCACGGTACCGGCGGCCAGCTGCACATCCTTCAGGCGGTTGAACGCGCCGATGCGCACGTCGTCACCGAGCACGACGCGGCCTTCCAGGATCACGTCGATGTCCAGCTCCACGTCACGGCCGGTCGCCACGGTGCCGCGCACGTCGATGCGCAGCGGGTCGGCCAGGCGCACGCCGTCGGCCAGCAGTGCATGCGCTGCGCGCTGGCGGTAAGCCGCTTCCAGTTCGGTCAGCTGCAACGGATTGTTGGCGCCAGCGGCTTCGACCGGATCGCTGCATTCGACGCTGAGCGCGGGCAGGTTTTCTTCCGCGGCCATGCCGAAGATGTCGGTGAGGTAGTACTCGCCCTGCGCGTTGTCGCGATCGAGCCGATGGATCCAGCCGCGCAACGCGCCGGCATCGGCGACGAGGATGCCGGTGTTGACCAGGTTCACCGCACGCTGGGCGGCGTCGGCGTCCTTCTCCTCGACCACCGCGCGCACGTGGCCACCGTCATCGCACAACACCCGGCCGTAGCCGTGCGGATCGGCCAGCCGCGTGGTCAACAGGCTGAAGCCACCATCCGCTGCGAGCAGCCGTTGCAGAGTTGCGGCGCGGGTCAGCGGCACATCGCCGTACAGCACCAGCACGCGCGCGCCGTCGGGCACGCCGACCAGCGCCTGTTCCACGGCATGGCCGGTGCCGAGACGCTCGGCCTGCAGCGCCCAGCGCAGGTCGGGTTGATCGGCGAACGCGGCTTGCACCTGTTCGCCGCAATGACCGTGCACGATGTGTATTTCCGCCGGCTGCAGCGCGCGCGCTGCATCGATCACGTGCGCCAGCAGCGGACGGCCGGCCAGCGGCATCAGCACCTTCGGCCGCGCGGACTTCATCCGCGTGCCGGCGCCGGCGGCCAGGACTATGACGTGCAGCGGCGGTGTGGCCATCGGTTCACCTGACGGGTTCAAAGGCGCAGGATACCAGCGCGTCGGCACCGGCCGGCGCTTCAATCTTTGGTGTCGGGTTTCGGGGCCGGTTCCAGGTGTTCGAGCTGCGGCGTATAGGCCTTGACGAAGGCGTTGTGCAGCACCCCGACGATCGCGTCCCAGGTGCCCAGCTGCCTGTTGTCGATGCGCCCGCTGATCGGTACGCGGGTGGCGAACTGGTCATGCTCGCGGTTCTTGAACAGCGAGGCGACACCTTGCGCCACCGCCTCCCACGCAATGCGTAACGGATTCTTGCGGTCCTGTTCCACATCCTGCTTCCAGCTGAAGACCTGCACCCCGTGCAGCAGCGGCTTGGCATAGCCTTCGAGCTGGCCATCGCGCGCTTCCAGCTGCATCACGAAATCGCCGTTGCCTGCGGCGAAATCGAGATGGGCGTAAGCGCGCGCCAGATCGTTGAGGCGGGTCAGCTGGATGCCGGTGACGCGCAACTCGATGGCGAAATCGCCGTTTCTTTGCAGCGGGTCGATGCTGGCCTTGACTTGCAGCGGCGCGTCCCCGAGCACCTTCGCAGTAGCGTCGACGGTGGCCACGCGACGGCCCTGGCGACGATCGGCATTGGTGAGGTTGGCAATCGTGCCTTCGACGTCGGTCATCTTCAGGTCGACCCGCGGTCGCGACACGAAGTTGTGGAAGGTGACCGTGCTCTCATGCACCGCCACTTCGTCCAGCCGCACCGGCACCATCATCTGCAACTGTGCGCGCCAGTTCACGCCCTTGCCGGACTGGCCGGCGCCGGCGTCGCCGCCATCGACGAAATTCAGCGTCGCGTGGGTGAATTCCACCTTGCCGCGCACGCGGCCATGACTCAGCGCGCGCCAGCTCAGCGCGATGTCGGCATGCCTGGCGGCGAACAACGGCACCGGCACCTTGTCGCTCACCTTGACCACGCGCAACCCCTCGATGCTGTACGCGCCGCGCCACAGATGGATGCCGACATCATCGAGCTGGCCGTGGTAGTCGCCCATCCGGTCCATGTGCCGGTTGAGGTAGTTCTTGACCATGTACGGCAGCGCCAGGCGCGCCACCACCAGCAGCACCACGACGGCCAGCAGCCAGGCGAGATGGCGACGATAGGTGAGCTTCATGGGCGCTCCTCGGCAATCGGCGAGGATTCTAGTGGCGCGGATGTGGGCGCAGCGTCACGTGGCGTTGCGCAGCGGGGTGGCCCACATCATCGGCAGCATCGATGGTCGGAAGCACGCATCGAGCCCATGCAAAAACGCCGGCACAAGGCCGGCGTCGGTGTTTTTCTGGAGTCCGCACGTTCTGGCGAACTTATAGCGAACGGATCCGCTGCAGCGAGCCGCTCAATGCTTGAGGTTCTTGCGCAGCCGCTCCAGCGCCTGCAGCTGGGTCATCGCCTCGGACCAGCTTGGCCTGCGCCTCGGCGATCTCCATTGCATCGGTGCGATTGGCCAGCGCGTCTTCGGCTTCCTTCTTGGCGCGCTGTGCCGAAGCCTCGTCCAGATCGGCAGCGCGCGCGGCGGTGTCGGCCAGCACGGTGACCACCTGCGGCTGCACTTCCAGCATGCCGCCGGAAACCCAGAACTGCTGCCGCTCGCCATTGGCCAGCACCACATCGACGTGGCCGGGCTTGAGCCGGGTGATCAAGCGGCGCGTGGCGCGGCGTGATGCCCAGCTCACCCAGCTCGCCGGTGGCAACGACCATCGTCGCGTCGCCGGAGAAGATCTCGGCTTCGGCACTGACGATGTCGACGCGAATGGTTTGGGTCATGATGCTCGTCTCGTTTTGCTCGACGGAAATCCCGCAAGGGGAATTCCTTGTGTTCGCGGGGAACGGAGAAACGGAAGGCCAAATGCGGAACGGGTGACGTGCTCGTGTTCCCCGCTCCCCGTTCCCGCTTTCGGACTCAGGCGGCCTTCTTGGCGCCCATCTCTTCCGCTTTCTTGATCGCCTCGTCGATCGTGCCGACCATGTAGAACGCCTGCTCCGGCAGATGGTCGACGTCGCCGTCGATGATCATCTTGAAGCCGCGGATGGTTTCCTTCAGCGGCACGTACTTGCCCGGCGAGCCGGTGAACACTTCGGCCACGTGGAACGGCTGCGAGAAGAAGCGCTCGATCTTGCGCGCGCGGGTCACCGACTGCTTGTCTTCCTCGCTCAGCTCGTCCATGCCGAGGATCGCGATGATGTCCTTCAGTTCCTTGTAGCGCTGCAGCGTGCCCTGCACGCGGCGGGCGACGTTGTAGTGCTCCTCGCCGATCACCAGCGGATCGAGCTGGCGGCTGGTCGAGGCCAGCGGATCCACCGCCGGGTAGATGCCCAGGCTGGCGATGTCGCGCGACAGCGCCACGGTCGAGTCCAGATGCACGAAGGTGGTGGCCGGCGACGGATCGGTGTAGTCATCCGCAGGCACGTACACGGCCTGGATCGAGGTGATCGAGCCGGTCTTGGTCGAGGTGATGCGCTCCTGCAGCACGCCCATCTCCTCGGCCAGGGTCGGCTGGTAACCCACCGCCGACGGCATGCGGCCGAGCAGCGCGGACACTTCGGTACCGGCCAGCGTGTAGCGGTAGATGTTGTCGACGAAGAACAGCACGTCCTTGCCCTTGCCGTGCTCGTCCTTCTCGTCGCGGAAGTACTCGGCCATGGTCAGGCCGGTCAGCGCGACGCGCAGGCGGTTGCCCGGCGGCTCGTTCATCTGGCCGTAGACCATCGCGACCTTGTCCAGGACGTTGGAGTCCTTCATCTCGTGGTAGAAGTCGTTGCCCTCGCGGGTACGCTCGCCCACGCCGGCGAACACGGACAGACCCGCGTGCGCCTTGGCGATGTTGTTGATCAGCTCCATCATGTTGACGGTCTTGCCGACGCCGGCGCCGCCGAACAGGCCGACCTTGCCGCCCTTGGCGAACGGGCAGACCAGGTCGATGACCTTGATGCCGGTTTCCAGCAGATCGTTCGCGGCGGCCTGCTCGTCGTAGCTCGGCGCCTCGCGGTGGATGACCCACTGATCCTGCTCGCCGATCGGGCCGGCTTCGTCGATCGGGTTGCCGAGCACGTCCATGATGCGGCCGAGCGTGGCCTTGCCGACCGGCACCTTGATGCCTTCGCCGGTGTTGCGCGCCTGCAGGCCGCGCTTCAGGCCTTCGGTGGAACCGAGCGCAATGGTGCGCACGATGCCGTCGCCGAGCTGCTGCTGCACTTCCAGCGTGATCGTCGGTGCCGTCGATTTTCAGTGCGTCATACACCTGCGGCACCTGGTCGCGCGGGAACTCCACGTCGACGACCGCGCCGATGATCTGAACAACTTTGCCCTGGCTCATGCTGATAGCTCCGGATGAATCTCTTTAAGATTTCGATTTGTACAAAGCGCCAATGAAACGTCGCTCTTACTGGGAGTGCGGCCATGGATGGCCGCCTTTTGATCTTGCTCTGCGATCAGGGATCGATCGCACTTATACAGCCGCCGCACCGCCGACGATTTCCGAAATTTCCTGGGTGATCGCGGCCTGACGCGCCTTGTTGTAGATCAGCGTCAGCTCGTCGATCACCTTGTTCGCGTTGTCCGACGCGCTCTTCATCGCGACCATGCGCGCGGCGTGCTCGCTGGCCAGGTTTTCCAGCGTCGCCTGGTACACCACCGACTCGATGTAGCGACCCAGCACGTGCTCCAGCACGGTCTGCGCATCGGGTTCGTAGATGTAGTCCCAGTCGTGGCTGGCTTCCAGCTTGACGCCGGCATAGGCCGATTCACCGGCCGCCTGATGTGCTTCCATCTCCGCGGCCACCAGCGGCAACGGCAGCAGCGCGTCGATGGTCGGCTTCTGCGTCATGGTGTTGACGAAGTCGTTGTAGGCGAGGAACACGCGATCCAGTCCGTTGGCCTGGTACGCATCCATCATCACCTTGATCACGCCGACCAGCTGTTCCAGCTTGGGCTTCTCGCCCAGATGGGTCACGCTGCCGACCAGGTTGATGCCCTTGATGCGGCGGAAGAACGCCACCGCCTTCTGCCCGACCGCCACCACATCGACCTGCACGCCCTGCTTCTGCCACTCGGCGATCGCCGGCAGCAGGCGGCGGAACAGGTTCGAGTTGAGGCCGCCGCACAAGCCGCGATCGGTCGACACCACGATGTAACCGACCCGCGCCACGTTGTCGCGCTGGACCAGGAACGGATGGCTGAAATCGGTGCTGGCCTGGGCCACGTGCGCGATCACCTTGCGCATCGAACGGGCATACGGACGCGAGGCCTTCATCAGGTCCTGCGCCTTGCGGATCTTCGCGGCAGAGACCATTTCGAGCGCGCGCGTCACCTTGCGCATGTTCTGCGTGCTCTTGATCTTGGTTTTGATTTCGCGTCCGCTGGCCATCTATACTCGCTCGCTTTGCTCGCTCGTGGGAACGGGAATCGGGAACGGGAGAGTCGCGGCGTCGGCCGCGGCTTTGCGATCCCTGTTCCCGATTCCCTGTTCCCGGCTCTCTTACCAGCTACCGGTCTTCTTGTATTCGTCCAGCGAGGCCTTGAAGGTGGCCTCGATGTCCTTGTCCCAGTTGCCGGTCGCCACGATCGTCTTCATCAGGTCGGCGTGGTTCTGGTGCATGAACGCGTGCAGGCCCTTCTCGAACGGCAGCACCTTGTTCACCGCCAGATCATCCAGGTAACCCTTCTCGGCGGCGTACACCGACAGCGCCAGTTCGGCGATCGACAGCGGCGCGTACTGCGCCTGCTTCATCAGTTCGGTCACGCGCTGACCGCGGTCGAGCTGGGCGCGGGTGGCCGGGTCCAGATCCGAGGCGAACTGCGCGAACGCGGCCAGCTCGCGGAACTGCGCCAGTGCCAGCTTGACGCCGCCGGACAGCTTCTTGACGATCTTGGTCTGCGCGGCGCCGCCGACGCGGGACACCGAGATACCGGCGTTCACGGCCGGACGGATGCCGGCGTTGAACAGGTCGGTTTCCAGGAAGATCTGGCCGTCGGTGATCGAGATCACGTTGGTCGGCACGAACGCCGAGACGTCGCCGCCCTGGGTCTCGATGATCGGCAACGCGGTCAGCGAACCGGTCTTGCCCTTCACTTCGCCGTTGGTGAACTTCTCGACGTACTCCTCGGACACGCGCGAGGCGCGCTCGAGCAGACGGCTGTGGAGATAGAACACGTCGCCCGGATACGCTTCGCGACCCGGCGGGCGCTTCAGCAGCAGCGAAATCTGGCGATACGCCACGGCCTGCTTGGACAGATCGTCGTACACGATCAGCGCGTCCTCGCCGCGATCGCGGAAGTACTCGCCCATCGCGCAACCGGAATACGGCGCGACGTACTGCAGCGCGGCCGATTCGGACGCCGAGGCGACCACCACGATGGTGTGCGCCAGCGCGCCGTGCGCTTCCAGCTTGCGCACCACGTTGGCCACCGACGAACGCTTCTGGCCGATCGCGACGTAGATGCACTTAATGCCGGAATTCTTCTGCGCGATGATCGCGTCGATCGCCAGCGCGGTCTTGCCGGTCTGGCGGTCGCCGATGATCAGCTCGCGCTGGCCACGACCGACCGGGATCATCGCGTCGACCGACTTGTAGCCGGTCTGCAGCGGCTGGTCGACCGATTTGCGCCAGATCACGCCCGGCGCCACTTTCTCGACCGCCGCGTTGAGCTTGGCGTTGATCGGACCCTTGCCGTCGATCGGATTGCCCAGCGCATCGACGACGCGGCCGAGCAGCTCGGGGCCGACCGGCACTTCGAGGATGCGGCCGGTGGTCTTGGCGGTATCGCCTTCGCGCAGGTGCTGGTATTCACCCAGCACCACCGCGCCGACCGAGTCGCGCTCGAGGTTCAGCGCCAGCGCATAGGCGTTGCCCGGCAGTTCGATCATTTCGCCCTGCATCACGTCGGCGAGGCCGTGGATGCGCACGATGCCGTCGGACACGCTGATGATCGTGCCCTCGTTGCGTGCTTCGGCGCCGAGCTTGAACTGCTCGATGCGGCTCTTGATCAGTTCGCTGATCTCGGACGGATTCAGTGTGGTGCTGGACATGGTTGGCTATCCCGAAATTTTAGAATCGAAGCTCTTTCCCAGAGTCCGGCCACGGATGGCCGGTTTTGCTCTTCGCGAAATGGACTTCGCGTGTAACCAAATTCGTGCGGCCAGGGATGGCCGGTTTTGCTCTTCGCGAAACGGATTTCGCGTTTCATCAAATTTTCCGGCCAGCGACGGCCGGTTTCTGCTTTTCGCGAACGAGCCCGCGTGAAACTCAACTGGCCAGGGCGCCGGCCAGCTGCGCGAGACGTCCGCGCGCCGAACCGTCGATCACTTCCGTGCCGGTATCGATCACCACGCCTGCCAGCAGCGAGGGATCGACCGAGGTTTCCAGTTCGATCTCGCGCTTGAAACGGCGCTTCAACGACGCCTTGAGCTGCTCGGCCTGCGCTGCATCCAGGGTCATCGCGCTGGTCACCTTGACCAGCAACTGCGACTCGGATTCGCGCTTGAGTGCCTCATACAGTTCGGCCACTTCCGGCAACAGGGCCAACCGCCGCTGTTCGGCCATCTCGGCAAGGAATTGCCCGAACGGCGCATCGGCAGCGAGGCCGGCCGGCAGATGCAACGCCACCAGCTGCGCCGGCAGCACCCGCGGATCGTTGCCGAGGCCGGCCACGCGCGGATCCTTGGCCACCGCGGCGGCGAACGCCAGCGCCTGCGACCACGCATCCAGCGTACCGGCGGCGTGCGCCACTTCGAAGGCGGCGCGGGCGTACGGACGAGCGAGGGTGATTGCCTGGGCCATCGATCAAAGATCTCGGCCGCGAGCTGGTCGAGCAGGACCTTGTGCGTCGAGGCATCGACCTCGCGCTGCACGATCTTGCTGGCACCCTGCACCGCCAGCGCACCGACCTGCTCGCGCAGCTGATCGCGCGCACGCTGCGCCATCGACGCGATGTCGTCCTGCGCCGCCGCCTTCAGCCGGTTGATCTCGGCTGATGGCTTCGCCACGGGCCTTGTCGATGATCTGATTGGCCTGCTGCTGAGCCTTGTCGATGATCTCCGAAGCCTGCAGGCGAGCCTGCTTGATCTCGCCGGCCACCTTCACGTCCGCGCTCTTCAGCTCGGCGTGGGCGCGCTCGGCGGCATTCAGGCCTTCGGCGATCTTCACCTGCCGATCTTCAATGGCCTTGTTGATGTGCGGCCAGATGAAGTGGACGCTGAACCAGATCAGGATGGCGAACGAAATCATTTCGCCAATCAAGGTCGCGTTGAAATTCATCGCTGCGTTACCTGTAAATACGGAATGGAACAGACGCGGGCATCACGACACCCGAGCCAGATAAGCGGTGGCGCCGCAACGGCGCCACCGAATGGGTGCTTCTTACTGGCCTGCGCCGGCAGCCGTCAGCACCGAACCCAGCAGCGGGTTGGCCACGGCGAAGTACATCGCCAGTGCCACGCCGATCAGGAACGCCGCATCGATCAGGCCGGCCAGCAGGAACATGCGGCCCTGCAGCAGCGGCACCAGCTCAGGCTGACGGGCAGCGGCTTCGAGGAACTTCGAGCCCATGATGCCGATACCGATACAGGCGCCGAGTGCACCGAAACCGATGATCAGGCCGAGCGCGATGGCGGTGAAGCCCTGGATTTGTGCAAACTGAACGAGATGTTCCACGGTGATCTCCTGAGAAATACAAGCTGAAGTCAAAACGGATGAAGCGAAGAATTCGAGGTGCGCGGGTCAGTGGTGATCGTGCGCCATCGAGATGTACACGATCGTCAGCACCATGAAGATGAATGCCTGAATCGAGATGATCAGGATGTGGAAGATGCCCCACGCCGTGTAGCCGATGATGCCCGCGCCGTACAAGGCCCAACCCGCCAGGCCGGCACCGGCACTGAACAGGCCGGCGATCAGCATGAACACCAGCTCGCCGGCATACATGTTGCCGAACAATCGCATCGCCAGGCTCACCGGCTTGGACGCCAGCTCGACCAGGTTCAGCGCGAAGTTCGGCAGCCACAGCAGCGGGTGCTTGCCGAACGGCGCGGTGAACAGCTCGTGCATGTAGCCGCCGGCGCCCTTGGCCTTGAAGCTGTAGAAGATGATCAGGATGAACACCGTCAGCGACATCGCAAAGGTCATGTTGATGTCGGCGGTGGGCACGGCGCGGAAGTGGCCGATGCCGAACTTCTCGGTGATCCACGGCAGCAGGTCGACCGGCAGCAGATCCATCGCATTCATCAGGAACACCCAGACGAACACGGTCAGCGCCAGCGGGCCGAGCACGCGGCGGTCACCGTGGAACACGTCCTTCACCTGACCATCGACGAATTCCAGCACGATCTCGACAAACGCCTGGCCCCTGCCCGGCACGCCAGCGGTAGCCTTGCGCGCCTTCAACCAGAACCATAGGCAGAACAGCACGCCCAGCGCCAGCGACACGGTGACCGAGTCGATGTGCACCGCCCAGAAACCTTCCTTGCTCGCATGCGGAGTCAGGTGGGCCAGGTGGTGCTGGATATATTCGGTGAGTCCGCCTTGTGGCTCGCTTGCCATGCTTCAACCCTTGAATCTGAACGCCAGCAGATAAACCGCGTAGGCAGCCACCAACCCCGAGATGGCGGCCAGTGGCGGCAACTTGTAGTGAAACAGGATCACGACCAGCCCCCCGACGATCACGATCCACTTAAGGAACATGCCCGTCAGCAAGCGGCTCAACGCCAGTCCCGCTCCGCCGATGCCGCCGAGGAACTGCACTGACATCAGCACCGTACCCAACGCCACCACCGCCGCGCCTGCCGCCGCCGACACCGCTTCGCGGTGCCCCAGCGTCAGAAACAAGAGGCCGGTCAGCAATGCCACAGCAAGCTGCAGCAAGGCGATGCGCAAGGCGAGACGTCGACCAGAGGCTAGACTGTTGAGCACGTGGTGTCTCCGCGCGGCCCGCACCAGACGGCACCGCTACAGCTACGGGCCACGATCCAATCCGTAAAAGTATATCAGTGAGGCAATTGCAGCGACAAGCCGTGGCACCTGCGGCATCCTGTCCATTCAGCAAGAAACCGCCTGACCAGCTGCTTGTCGCCCGCAGTGTTTGTGAGGCCACATACAAAAAAACGGGGCCGAACACGAGTTCGGCCCCGTTTACTGTCGCCATGAAGCGCGACGTCGCAGCTACTTACTTGGCAGCGGCCTTCTTGGCGGCAACCGGCGCGGCGACTGCGTCATTCGCAGCCTGGCGCTGTTCCTGCACGAGCGCATTCAGCGACTCGGCGGTCTTCTGTGTGATCGCGAGGATTTCCTGCGAGACGGCCACCGAACGCTCGGCGTTGTCACGGCTCAGGCTGGTGCCCTTTTCCCACAGGCTGCGCAGACCGTTGACATCACGCGTCTCCATCGCCTCGGCGACGAATTCGGCGGAGATCTTGCTCTGCTCCTCGAGCGCCTTGAGCTGCAGCTCGGCGACCGCCTCCAGACCCTTCAGTGCCAGCGACTGCGCCTTGAACGCGCTATCGGTGAACTGCTTGGTGAAAGCGAAAAGCTGGTTGTTCAGTTGCTGAGTCATCTCGTTCTCCTCGATGAGGATGGGGGTAGTGGCAGGCACTCTAGCAACACTTTTGCTGCAATGCAATATATATTTTCGGGTGGCAACCATTTGTTACTAAAATATTCAGTATAAATGCCAACTTGGCATTGCTTTACCATGCACCGCGCTGCGTCAAAACGTCCCATTCGAACGGCGTAATCACCCAGCTTGGTGCGATCGACTGATACCGAAGCGGCTGGACTCATTCGATATGCAGCAGCCGAATGGAGACCCCGGATGGGCCTCGGCGCGATGATGCGTTACCGGCCAGACCCAGGCCGGTGGTCTCGAAATCGGGCATCGATACAGGCTGCTCGAACAAGGCAGTTCCGACGCCAACGCGCCTGATTCGCGCCCGCGAAGCACGCTTGGTCCGGCTCCCAGTCAATCGAGCGGTCAACCACGCTTACGTTCCCCGGTAGCGACATCCCGACGTGCAGGTCTCGTGCACGACCACTTCGGAAAGCAGCGGAAGCCGAGGCTTCAGCCGATCCCATATCCACACCGCCAACCGCTCGCTGGTGGGATTCTCCAGCCCCTCGATATCATTGAGGTAATGATGGTCCAGCTGGTCATAGATCGGCTGAAACACTGTCTTCACATCGCCGAAGTCCATCACCCAGCCCGACTCCACCCCAGGCTCGCCGGTCAGATGCAGCTCGACGCGGAACGAATGCCCGTGCAGTCGTGCGCATTTGTGGCCTTCCGGCACGTTGGGAAGCCGGTGTGCGGCCTCCAGGGTGAAGATCTTGAAGATATCCATCGGCGGATTGTACAGCGCGCCCCGAAAGCTACCCACCAGCGTATCGCTACGACGTCGCCAGCGGCGTCGACGTTCTTCAGCGCCGCGAGCCCGTGCTTGCCTCGCGCGCCAAATGCCCACCAACTTCCGCCGCACTTGTCGCCGCGCAGCGTCGCCAGCCGAAGACGGACACCTTCGCTGTTGCAAGGCATGCCAATCAACTGCCCTAACCTATGACAAAGACGTTTGGTATGGGTGCATTCGAATAAAGGCTGCAAAGCCCTTGTCCTGCAATGCTTTGGTGAGCTAGATCGGAATACCTACCGTCACAGTTACCGTCAGAGGCTCAGTTTTGTCCCAATTTTGCTCTCTCGAATTGTACCGGGTATCGCGTCAGACGTCGCAGCCTGCGCAATCTTCGAGAGATATTCGAGGACTTTTTCAGCAACGCGATCGTCCGATAACCGAAAAACACCAGCTCGCGCCGTTCTGGCAGTTTTACAGTAGGCCAAACGGATGGCGCCTCGTTGAACACAAAACTACGCCCTCGCTCTCACCTTCGCAGAGTAGCCAGTCGACTGTTGCAAGCAACTCCATAGCAAAGCGGGCGTCGTCGGTAAGACGAAGTGCCCTGCGCCGCTTCGCGCCCGATCGAAGACATGTTCGACCACCCGCAGGTACAGACCCAAGGCACCATTGGCAACTTCGAACACCCTGTCGTCGACCGCTATCGCGGTGCTACTCAAAAACGGGGGGGACTCGTGGGAACAACCGGGAAAGTGTCAACACGGACATCATGTTTGATGGGATCCGCCACACGCATGCGTCCGTGACTGAATTGTCCCATCGATACGATTGAGACGTCGTATTGTTGTGCCACTCTGCAACGATCAATCTCCAGCCCGCAGATTGGCTACATCCGTCATCGTGCGCGCGCCTGCATCACGCCAATCTTCTGCATGACAGGTGAAGAGGAGGATCTGATGACGCTCGGACGCGTCGTGGATGATCCTCTTCATCTGCTCACGCCGGTCCGCATCACTGTGCACAAGGGCGTCGTCAAGGATTAGAAGAGTAGGCTGACCGGCCTCCCTCAGAAGATCGGCATAAGCGAAGCGTGCAATGACGCCAAGCTGTTCACGCGTGCCATGACTATAAGCATCCAATGTAAGTTCTGAACCGTTGCGCGCCAGCGCCGTTGGGCGAAGCTTGTCGATGCCGATAGCCAGCGTCGTGCCGGGGAACAGGATCTTCAGGTAGTGCTGCAACTTGTCACGCAACGGCGCGTACAAACGCTGAGTCGCCGCTTCCTGATGTGCCGACAGGCGCTCGACCAGCAGGCTGAGCGCATCCGCACGCAATCGGTATTGGCCAAGGCGTCGATCCTGGCGCTTCGCCTCCTCTTCCGCTGCGGCCAGCTTCTCGTCGAGGCCGTCGGCCCCCAAGGTTTCGAGCGTCGCGCGGTGGGTACTGATCGCATCAAGCAGCTGGCGACGTTCGTTCTGGATTTGCGTCAAGGCCTGCGCGTAGCGCTGGATGTCGGCATCAATCAGCGCCGGATTGAGCTCGGCCAGAGACGCCTCTTTTATGCCTATCTCACTCTCCAGCGCTTTCTTGTCCGCGACAGCTTCATCAAACGCCAACTGGCGCTTCTGAGCTGATTGCCCGGCAGCATCACCCTCCAGCCGTCGACTTTCACTCTCGATACTGGCGTTCAGCGCTCCCCGTTCTAGTTCCGCCTTGTTAGCCACACTTTGTCGGGCATCGTAATTGTCCTCAGCCTCTCGGGATTCAACCTCCGCATCGTCGAGCGCACGCTGCGCACCCTCGATCGACATGACGCCTTCGGCCACGGGCAACGCTGCCAACTGTCGCTCCACATCAGCGCTGCGCCCTTGCGCTTCCGCCAACTTCTCGCGCCAACCTTCTTCGGTTTCATCATCAAGCAAGGTGTCGCGCTGCTTTTCCGCCAACGCGATGTCCCGCTCGAGTTGCTGAAACCTAGTGTGACGCTCTTGCGCTTCAGCCAGATCGGCAACGCCGAGCTTTGCGCTCAGCGCGGCGGCAGCGTCACCAAGCTCACGCTCCTCGGTGGATAGCCGCTCGATGTCCTCGCCGCCAGGACTGATATCGAGGTCACCGACGCCATCGATATGCAAGGTCGCTGGAGCGGTAATATGCCGGCTCCCTTCCCCTTCCAGGCTGCCAAGCTCGCCAGCCTCGATACACTTGCCCTTCTCCAGGCGATAGGCAATACGCGTGGCGACAGCCTCGCGCTGGATGCGGTTGTCGCGGCGCCTTTGCTCTAGCTTTTCAAGCTTTGCAAGATCGGTCTTGGTCAACTTCGTCGCAGCGGCCTGTACTCGCTGCTCGGCGATCGATGAAGTAAAAGCGCCGGCCTTTGCAAGCACCCCTTCGACTCGACGGATATCCGCGCCAATGCGCGTGAGCTCACCTTCCAATGAGGTGCGCCGCTGCTGCTGGTCCGCCGCTTTGTAGTTCGCGCGTGCCGCAACCAGTGCCCCCCGAGCAGCGACCTTGCGCTGTTCTGCAATTTTCAGATCATCGCTAGCCTGTTGGTGTGCCTGGCTGTTGTCAGCCAATTTGGTTCGCTGTTCCGCTAGCGCCCGCAAATCGCGGTCATGGGACTTGATCTGCTCATGAAGGCCTTCGATATGCGTATTGAGATCGCGCAAGTTGCGACGGCTCGCTTCCAGTGCATTCAACTGCGGCTCCAACACAGCCTTCTGCGCTTCCGACTCGCGCTTGCTGCGCTCATACCCCTCCCAGGGACGATCGCGTTCAAGGCGATCTCGGTCGGCGACAAGCCGAGTGAGACGATCGGACAAGGTGCGATACTGTTCTGCGCTTTCGCCAAGGGCGTCGCGTTGTTGCACCGCCTCGGTATGCATGCGCTCGGTTTCGGCGAGCAACCCGCTGGATCTGCCCGTAGCGGTGCGCAGCTTCCCCAACTCAGCCTGGATTGCCGCAAGAAGGCGGGTTCCCGAGGTGCTGGTGATTTCGCCAAGAACGCTCTTGAGCCGTTGTTCGAGGGAACCGGAAGCGTGCGCCACGACATCGTCCAGCACCGTACTAGATCCCTGTTCGACCCACAGCAAACCTGGAATGCCGTGTGTATCGGCGCGGCTGACGCCCTTGCCCGACAGTACAAAGCCGAGTGTTTCGGCGAGCTTTTCGTCTGCCTCGCTCCCGTCCCAGGAATCGCCCGCAATGGTCAGATTGCCACGAGGCTTCTGCAAGAACGTCTTGCTTGCCTTGCAAGCTAGTTCGCCCAGCGTGAAGTCAATTTCGATACTGGGTGCCGCCGCAGTCACACCGGCTGGGGAGATCGCGCTAACGAACAACTCGCCCTTGGTGTTGTGCTTCTCAAAAAAAAGCGTGCGGATGGCCTGAGCAATGGTGCTTTTTCCGGCCTCATTGGGTCCGTGCAGGACATTGAGGCCTGGTTCCAACCCGTTGATCTCAACTTGCGAGGCGAACTTGCGAAACTGTTGGATGCGGATACGTTGCAGCCTCATGCGTCCACCCCCTCGCGTCGAGCTAGGTCAAACAGCAACTTCAGCGCCTCAGATGAAAGCCCTGCTTGCTCAGGTTGTGCCTGCATCTGGCGCAAGTCTTCGACCACATCGGCCAACGCACCATCAAAACGCATGGCAGCCAGGTCAGCGGCTGTGGGTTCAAGGCGCAGACCGGAAAGATCCGCCTCAAGCACATGCGCCCGGGCACGAGCCTCCTCGATCACCGACCGCAACCGCTCGCCGCTGGCGAAATCGCACGCGCCAGCACCAGACAGCCGCATGACGTCGTCGCTCCCAATGTCATGCAAGTCGTCCTGCAGCCGCTCCACGTCGGCGGAACCATTGATTTCCAGCGCGAGTGGCCGCCAGCGAAAGCGACCCACGCGTCGCGGCACGACGCGCGGCACTGCCCCAGGCTCGTCAATTTCCACCAACAGAACATTGCCGGGGTCGTTGTTCTTGAACCGATCCTGCTCGGGCGTGCCGCTGTACCAGGTTCGTGGATCCACCTGCCTAGTGCCATGCCAGTCACCCAGCGCGAGATAGTCGAGCCGCGCCGTCGCTGCCCGGTCAGAGGCGATGGGATTGGTCGAATCAATGCCCTCATGCAAGATGCCCGTGGCGCTGCCATGCGCGATCCCCACGCGGATCAGCCCAGCCGTGGTCTGCGCCGTATCGAAGAACTCGGTCAAGTCGTCATGCGTCTGACGCTGCGTCAACGGTGCGGCGATAACTGCCAAGCGCAAGTCGTGAAACTCAAAAACGCCGGGCTGGAGCGCCAAAGTGACATTGGGCGGCAACACATCCAGCCGTACCAGGCGGCTCCAAACGCTCACCGCAAGAGCCGCGTCATGGTTTCCCGGCAGCAAGATCCAGCGACCGGGAAAACCACGCATGGCATTGACGACACGGCGCAGCGAATGATCGGATAACGCCTGCTTGTCGAACACGTCTCCAGCCACCAAGACGGCATCGACCTTCTCGTTCGTGGCCAATTCGGCGATCGTCGCGATGACATCAAAACGGGCCGTTGCCATCGCCGCGGACGGGTCGTGGCCGTCGACATTCCGTTCAAATCCGTAAACGCGGCCAATCTGCCAGTCGGCAGTGTGCAAGAGCTTCATTCCAATTCCCCCGCATGGCCACGTTATCGCCATGCACTCTCAGTAGTCCAATCCTGTTAACTTGCAACCTGCCTCAACACCTTTTTTCATGCCCGTCGAGGTAGACACACAGCCGAAGCTACCTAAACTTATTTGAGCGTGGGGTAGAACCCGGCTGGGGCCAGTCAGGCCCGCGCTACAGGAGATCCTCCAGCGATCTCGCTACTCGGTACTGCGCCGGATCTTCTCCGACTGCCAGCGACTTGAAATGCGCCTTGCCGCAATCGATCTTCGCTTGCTCACGTGTTCGTACATCATCGGCGAACAGGCCGCCCTTGGTTTCGACGACGAAGTAGAGCCGCTCTTCGCCGTCTTGCTGAAGTAGAAGGGCCCAGTCAGGGTTGTAGCTGCCTAGTGGCGTTGGGATCTTGAACCAGCCTGGTAACTTGGCGTAGACCTTGACCGCGTCGTTCTTCTCCAACTGGTCGGCGAAGTCACGTTCGACGGTCGAATCGTAGACCACGCTTCTCGTACACCGCTTTGTCAGCGCCCAACATGTTCTTCAGGTATCCGGTCAATTCTTCCTGCTCGAACAGCTCTTGTGCGTAGTAGCTGGCATCGCCCAGGCGCTGGTACTTAATGCCGTCGACGACCGCCAAGCGCTTGCAGCGGTTGATGGCTTCGGCGATCTGTTCGATGAACTGTTGTGGGTTGCGCTTGAAGTCGTCAAGGCGGCGACTCTCGACCAGGATGCGTTGCAGTGATCCGCCGGGTGAGCTGGGTGCGGTCCTGCAGGTCCGTGAGTATGTCGGGCAGCGCGATGTCGGTTTCATCCAGCGTCACGTTGGCGGCACCCTTCTTCTCGGTCGCCTCGACGCCTGCCTTGCCGATGGCAATGTCTGCCTTGCGCCATTGCAGGCGCGCCTTGGTAATTCGCGGCGCCTTCTGCACGGCCTCGATGCAGCTCGCTGATCAGCTTCTCGTTGTCGAAGGCCACGCGATAGGTGGTCTTGTGCTTGATGCGGTCCCACAGAGCCTTGAACTCGGGGCTCTGCAACACCGCCTGACGGGTGCGCACCGTTTTGCGCTCGTCGGCGTTCTTGACCTCCAGGCGGCCGGCGAGTTTGCGTAGGACAGTGGCGATCTGTTCGCGTTGCTCGGCAAAGGCCGCAGGTACTTCCAGGGAGCCATCCTTCAGTGCGCTCTTGAGTACGTCCTGCACCTTGCCCTTGCGCGTCGATGTAGCCCTTGTCCTTCAAGGCCTGCCACAAGGTCTCGGATGCCTCCAAACCGAGCGGCGCCAGCTGACCGTCCGCTTGAATGGTTGCGATGGCGACAAACTGATGCTTCTCGACGATGCCGAAGCGGATGCCGGTGTCCTGCTCGATCTCCTTCTGCAGGTTCTCGGCAAACTGCTCGTAGCTCTCGGTGGCGATCACGGTCAGAGTGTTGATGTCAAAACCACGCACGCGCTCGCCCTTCTGATTGACACACAGACGCAAGCCGCGACCGATGGTCTGACGGCGCTTGCGCTCGGTCTGGATGTCACGCAGCGTGCAGATCTGGAAGACGTTGGGGTTGTCCCAGCCTTCGCGCAGCGCCGAGTGGGAGAAGATGAACTTCAGCGGCGTGGCGAAACTCAGCAGCTTCTCCTTGTCACGCATGATCAGGTTATAGGCGTCGTCGTCGGCCTTGTCGTGGTTGCCGCTGGTTGTCCTTCGACCGTCTCGACGTCTATCCGCCAACCTTCTTCGGTCGATCGAGAAATAGCCGGCGTGCACATCCGCCGCAGCGTGGCTGAGATCGACCTCCGCGAACAGGTTGCGGTAATCGGGATGCTTCGCGTAGCGGCGTGTACTCCTCCTCGAACATCTGCGCGTAGTCGCCCTTCTGCGGGTTGCCATCCGCGTCGTACTGACGGTAGCGTCTCACCTCGTCGATGAAGAACAGGCGATAGCACCTTGATGCCCTGCGGGCCGCAAGACGCAGCTCCTTGTCCAGATGCTCCTTGATCGTGCGGCGGATCATCTGGCGCTGAACGCCAGCGGGTCGACGTCGCCGTGGGCCTGGCCTGGCTCCAGCCACTGCTCGCCACCGGGCAGCGCAATTCCAGCATCGCCTGACCTTGCCCGGCGCGAATCTCGCCGATCACGCATATCACGATAACAGCTCGCGCTTGGTGGTCTGCTCCAGATCGTCGCCGTCGCTGACACGGTGACTTCCTTGCGCTGCACCGTTGCCTGGCCTTCGATGTCCAGCTCTACCTTGGCGGTGACCGTGCCATGCGTGCTCTTGGCCGAAATCAGTCGCACATACGGCTTGTTGCGACCACCCTCTACTGTGGCCGCGGCCACCTCGATCTGCTTGACCAGCTTCTGCTCGTAGGCGTCAATCGGCGTCCAGCCGATACACCATGTGATGTTTGTCGGCATGGGTGGCGGAATAGCGCAGGGTGCACAGCGGGTGCATGTGCTCCAGCGCCTTCTTGCCCTCGCCCGTCGAGGCCGCCATCCACGCTCTGGGGCTCGTCCACGATCAGGATCGGGCGGGTGGCGCGGATGAGGTCGATCGGGCTGCTCTTCGCCGCCGGTCTTTCTCGCTGTCCTTGTAGAGGATTCTTCGACGTCCTTCTTTGTTGATCGCCGCCGACGGTGACCACCATCATCTGGATGTTCGGGCTAGTGGCGAAATTGCGCACCTGGCCGAGCTTGGCCGAATCGTAGAGGAAGTACTCGAACGGCGTGCCGGCGTAGAGCTCGCGGAAGTGCTCCTCGGTGATCTGCAGCGATTTGTACACGCCCTCCTTGATCGCCACTGATGGCACCACGATCACGAACTTGGTGAAGCCGTAGCGCTTGTGCAGCTCGAAGATCGTGCGCAGGTACACGTAGGTCTTGCCGGTACCTGTTTCCATCTCCACCGTGAAATCACCTGAGGCGAGCGTGGAGGAAGGCGCGAGTCCGTTACCCAGCTGCACCTTGTGCAGGTTTTCCAGCAGTTGGTCATCCAGCAAGGTGAGTCGATTGCCGATACCCAGCGTGGACTCTTCGGTGCCTTGCCCCAACGGCAGACCCATCTGTGGGGATGCCACGCGCTGGGTGACGGTGAATTCGGTACGGCATAGTTCCTGGCCGTGAAACAACTCGCATACCGCCTCAATGGCACGCAGCTGGTAGTCGAGGTTCGCTTCGAAGTGCAGTTTCATGGCTTTTTCTTGTTGGTGGATTGCTGCAATTGCTTGACCGCCTGTTCCAGTGCCTGTGCCATGTCCTGCTCGGCAGGGGACGGTAGGGCTTCCTGCTGGCGCTTCCAGGTTTCGTATTCCGCAAGCGCTTTGGCCTTGGCTCGCTCAGCCGACACGCGGCCGGCATGCGTCAGCACTTCGCGATCACCCAAACGCAGGAAATCATCCAGCTTGGCGATCCATGCCGCCATGCTCATCGGCTTGCGCTGCCGTGCCTGCAGCTCAGCAAACTCCAAGTACGCGGTGACAATGCGGTTGAGCGTGTCCAGCTCCTCGGCATCGAGGTAATTCTTGGCGACGCCAGCGTCGGCGCGACGCGGCAGAGTACCCGCGTGATGCGTGATGCCCAGATTCGGCTTGCTCGCGTCAGCGCGGGCCATGATCACCTCCGCGGCGGTATGGCCGTGCGCCGCCCAGTGCATCTTGTTCTGCAAGGTAGCGAAAAATTGCTGCGACGCCTCCGCGCGCGGGTCGTAATCCTCACTGGTGGCGTAAATCTCCAACACCTTCTTCCAGAACACCTTCTCCGACGAGCGGATGTCGCGGATGCGCGCCAGCAACTGTTCGAAGTAGACGCTGGCATCCGGGTTCTTCAGGCGCTCATCGTCCATGGCGAAGCCCTTGACCAGGTACTCATGCAGGCGCTCGGTAGCCCATTGGCGAAACTGGGTGCCGCGGCTGGAACGCACGCGATAGCCGACGGCCAGGATGGCTTCCAGGCGATAGTGCAATACCCGGTATTGCTTGCCATCCTCGGCAGTTGTCAACCAGGAGTTGACCACTGAATCAGCCTGCAACTCACCCTCGGCAAAGATCGCCTTGAGGTGTTTGGCCACATTCTGCTTGCTGGTCTGGAACAACTCGGCCATGCCCGCTTGCGAGAGCCACAAGCTCGCTTGCTCAAAGCGGCACTCGACGCGGGTGCGCCCGTCCTCACTTCGGTAAAGCAGAAACTGTCCCGCCATTACAGGCTCCGCACGGTGTGGATGCCGTGCTGGTCGAGGATGGCGGCAAGGTTGGTCTTAGCTACGTCATCGGCGAATGCGCTGTCGCGGAACACGCAGGTGCTATCGCCGTTGGGCGCGAGTTGCTGGTGCCACTCGGCGATACCCAGGGCCAGCGCTTCGGCGTCGGCGGCGGTGATCGACGTATCCAGACAGGCCAGCAACACACCGCCGCCAATGGCGTGGACGCGCTTGCCGGCGATCTGGCGCTGTTCGATCGGCACACACAAATCGAGGCCGAGCTTGAGCAGCAGTTCGGTCAGTACGTCGTCTTCGCTGCGGTCGGGAGCGATGTGTTCGATGTTGTCGAGCAGGTCTTTTTCCAAATCGTCGCTGGGTTGCCAAGCGCGGATGTTGGATTGGTCGAGTTTGTAGACGCGGAAGCCAGTGTCGCCTGTGAACTGCGGGTTGTCGGCTTTAACCTTAGCGCCAGCGCGGCGGAGGCGCTCTTTGGTTAGCTCGGCGATGTTTTGTGGTTTGCGTATTTGATCGCAATACGCCGCTGCCGCAGCCTGCTCCTCCACTTCTAAGCTCAAGGGTTCTGGAAGTTGAACCAAAACGTGCCTACGTCTGCCGTCGTCGAGCGCATTTTGAGCCATGACGGCATGGCCCGTTGTGCCTGATCCAGCAAAAAAATCGACAACAACATCGTTGTCAGTAGTCATCATTCCAACCAATTCTTGCAACACTGTTTCGTCTTTTGGAAAGTCAAAATAGTCACCGCCCATCAGAGCGCGTAACCGTTTTGTAGCTGCCCGGCCATCCTGGTAAAAGACGCTGTAGGGTGGTTGATACTCACCATCTCTCAAGTACTTCTTGATACACGGCACGTAGTCTTCCGTTGCTCCAAAATGCACTCGATCGTCAGCAATCCACTCTTGCATCTTCGCTTTGTCGCCAGTCATCCAGCCGCGCGCCGGAACCTTCACTGGCTTGTGAGTCCTCGGGTGTAATACGGCGTACTTCGGCCCACCTCCACCCGGCCAAGAGATGTCTGCAGGGAAGTACACGCCGCGAGCGTCAACGTTTCCATAGTGCTTGTGTGCCTTGGAAGGGTGGCCGTCGGGAAGTGCCTTAAACCATTCCTTGAGCCCCGTTGTCATCGCTGAATAATCAGCACCATGTGTTCGTCGTAGGCGTTCATACTGCGCGTAGATGTCTTCAAGCCCCTTTTTCCTCTGACGCCACTCGATCTTCTTTTCTTTCAGGAATCCCGAGTCACGCGCATAGCAAACGATGTATTCGTGCGAAACAGAAATTAGGCGAGAATCGTTCTTTCGACCGGCTGCCCAAACCATATCCGCTACGAAGTTCTCCTGGCCAAAAGCATCGTCCATCAGCGCTCGGAGTCTCGGCTGTTCCGCCTCATCACAGGACACAAAAACTGCCCCATCACGGGTCAAGAGCGACTGGGCCAACTTGATGCGCGGATACATCATGTTGAGCCAGTCGGTATGGAACCGCCCCGACGCCTCGGTATTCGAGCTGATCTTCGCGCCGCCCTCCACTTGCCCAGTCAGTTCCAGATAGTTCTTGATGCTGTCCTGGAAATTGTCCGGGTATACAAAGTCCTTGCCGGTGTTGTATGGCGGGTCGATATAGATCAACTTGACCTTGTTGGCATAGCTCTTCTGCAGCAACTTCAACACCTCAAGATTGTCTCCCTCGATCATCAGATTCTGCGTGGTGTCCCAGTCCACGCTGTCTTCCGGGCACGGCCGCAGGGTGCCGGTGCTTGGCGTCAGCGCCAGTTGCCGCGCGCGGCGCTTGCCGTGCCAGTTGAGGCCGTACTTCTCGTCGGCGTCGGCAACGGTGGCATCGCCGACCAGCTGCTTGAGCACATCAACGTTGATCGCCGCGCCATCTGCGCCTTCAGTGATCAGCTCGGGGAACAGCGTCTTGAGCTTGTCGATGTTCTCCGCTCGCACATCGACAGAATGGGCGGCGGGATCGCTGGCGGTGATTTTCTGCATGGTAGGGCTCTTGGATAAATGGGGTGGCAACGGACGCTCAGGCATCGACGCTACCCATCTGTTGGTCGAAAGCCTGACGGATCAGGCCAAGCACGTAGGGTAGTTGGTCAGGCGATTCCAGCTTCACTTCCACATCGCCATTGCCCCAGCGACCCAGGCCGGTGATATCGCGGCAGAGTCCGTTCGGGTCGTCGATTTCATGGAAGGGAATGTTGAGGGTGAGCAGCAGGCGCTTGGCTTGCGGGATGACATCGACGAAGTTGGTTTCTGCCTTGTAGGCCACGTACACCTTGAGAAATTCCTCGCTGACGCAGGGATCCAACGCCAGTACTTGACTGCGTAGCTGCTCGAACAGCTCGCGTGCAGGGCCACTGGCCAACTGGTGATGGTCGTCAATGCCGTACGTTTGCCCGCCTTGCGTCGCAGCAGGGCGGTACGCGTTGAGGATGTCGGCGGCGAGCTCCGGTGCTTGCCAGACTTTGGCCGCGCGTACCGCCAGCCGGTCCGCACGTTGGCGAATGGCGTTCTCGTCCCATGTCTCCACACTGCCCAAGCCCTGGTTGAGCATGAGCGGGCTGACCTTGAGGCCGACGGGATCGCCATCGTGATTGGTCACGTCGTCGCGCTTGTATTTGAACGGACGGTCGCTGTATTCGCTGTTGTAGCCGGTAAGGGTCAGATTGCCCAAGGTGTGCAGCCAGGTCTGCTGGATGCGTTCGTATTCGGGTCCGAGCTCCTGCTTCCACGCCGTCGAAAGCTCCGGGTTCTGTGGGAGGATGTGCTCAACGGTGTAGTTCTCCACCGTGATCGGCTCTTTGCGGTTGAAGTTCTCCAGCTTGCGCAGCCAGTACATGAGGTTGCGGAACTTGTAGAGGTTGCGCACCTTGATTTCGCGCTGGAACTCGTCGTCGTCGGGGAACCGGCGATAGGAAGGCAACAGCAGGAACGTGGCCTTGAGGCTTTCGAGATAGCGGTCTTTCTTGAGCGAACGGGACAACCCGGCGAAAGTACGGTTGAGCGAGTTGGTAGGTATGGCACACACGGCGCGGCGAAACACGTAACTCTCGACCAGTCGCAGGGCTTGATAAAGTTCCTCGGCGCTCAGATCGCCAATTCGATAGTCGTGATAGGCGTCCAGCAGGAATGGGTAGACGACATCCCGTTTCTGTTCGCGCAGATCCTGGAATGCCTGTCGCAACAGCGGGTGCCGCTCGGTGCCCAAGGCCATGGCGCAGTAGTAGCCCGCATAGGCGTGGATCTCGGCCACGAGCTCGCGGGTATCACCTGTGCGACCGCGTGCGTAGAGTTTGAATGCGGTATATACCTCGCGCACATTGGGGATTTCACCGGTTTTGGTGGTGAGGTAGTGGCGCATGAGGCCGTCGAAGTGAGTGGTGTACCCGGCCTGGCCGAAGCCCTTTTCCATGGGACGCCAGAACGTCGTGTATAGCTCAGTCTGCAGCGCGGGCTCCAGACCCATCAGGATGTAGTTGCGGATCAGGTCCGCCTGGCTGAGTTCCAGACCGGTGGAATTCATGCTTTCAAAGATGAGCTGCGGGTTGTCCTGCGTGCGATCCAGGGCGACGTCAACGATGACCAGCTTGTCCAGGCCCGTGCAGATGGCTTCGAGTTCGGCTTTGTTGGTCTCGATGAGTTGCTGGAAGAGCTTGAAGTTCTGTTCAATGCGGGCGCTGGACGGATCAGGCGTCGGTGCCTTGCGCAATATCGCCAGCAGCGTGTCTTTGTCGGTCTCTGACAACAGCAGCTTGAAGCGGCGGTCACCATCCTCTTCAGGATTGAGCAGGTAATAGTTGCGCAGCTTGCGGGTAGAAAAAACATCCATCAGCTCGGCGATGTCGTTGGCTTCGAAATAGTCGGCCAGCGCGGCTATGAGCAAGGTGGCAGTGGTCAAACGTTGCTGGCCGTCGATGACGAGCAAGGACTCTTGCTGTACCACGGTGGACAAGCCACGTTCGATGTACACGATGGAACCAATGAAGTGGCTGCTGATTTTTTTGTCGCGCCCGGCACGCAGCAAGTCCATCCAGAGCTGATTGCACTGTTCCTGTGTCCAGGAATAGTTGCGCTGGTAGATGGGGATGATGAACTGCGGTGCGTTCTTGAGGAATTTGAGCAGCGTGGCTTCCGTGGCTTTCATGACATCCCCTGAATTTCGTCGACTGCGATAGTTCGCTAAAAGAGTTGTTTGGTACGGATGGTCTGGTACCGCACGGGCTTAGCGCTCTTCTCTGCGCGAGCTTCAGAGACGGCAAGTTTGAGCCACTCGTTCAACTGCGCCTTGACGAGCCCGAGCTTCTCTTGCAAGGCATCAACGGTCAGCGGGCCATCGCGCGTGGCGACCTCCAGCTTGAGCAAGAAGTACCCATAAAGGTCGAGGTCTGACGCAGGCGTTGGTGAGGGATCGACCGTGACTTTGTCTTTGCCGCACTCGCCGACCTTCGAATCATCCGCATCGCTGGAGAGCGTAGCTTCTATGTTTGGTTCCGGCGCTAACGGTGGCGTGGACTCGCTTACGCCAGATGATTTTGTATCGAACAGGGACTCGGCGACAGGCGCGTTGGCTGGCGTCATGTGATCAATGATGGCGTCGAAGCCACGAACAGGATCCGGTAGCCAGCGAGCCCCTTGATCGACCACGCTGCGTTGCCTGAGGTGCGATCCGCGTGCGATTTGACCCAGAGAGGTATCCAGTGCTTCTTGATCGCCTCAATCGCACCGCTCCAAGTACCCCCCTCGTTCTTAGTAGCCTTGATGACGATCGCTGCATCCGCGAGGCAGTAGATGTATTTGTTGCGCGCCATGGCGTTGCCGGCATTGAAGCCGGCTTCGGGGTTGAACGGAGAGATCAATACAAGGTTACCGTCCATCAGCGCGGGCCGGTACTTGACGGAGTTGCTCGCACGCAAGAGGCTATCGGCCAGGATGCCAACTACCGTACCCTCATGCGCCAAGGCCCCGAGCATGGCTGTTTCATCTGCGCCGCGGGCACCGCCAGACACAACGGACTTCCCATCCATGGCGATCTGTCCGCCAAGCTTCTCGGTAAACGCCAGCTCCTCGGTGCCGAGGTCGCGAGAGCCCACAACCGCAATGCCTCCGCGATCCAGCAGTTTGCGGTTGCCTGAGCCAAAGAGAACTGGCGGTGCATCAGTCTTGAGCAGTCGCTTGAGCCGCGAGGGATAGTCCGGATCGGATCGCGTGATAGTCCACAGGCCGGCGCGCTCCCACTTTTTCCAGCGCGATACCCATTACCGCGCCACGCTCCAGCAGCTGTTGGATGCGAGGGGCATCGATGTCACGGTCACGCCAGCCCTGCAGCAGTGCGGGAACATCACAAGTATTGAGCAGATCCACGGGTGACCGCCCCTGTTCTTTCAGCCACAGAGCAAAACGCCCCCACTCGCGCGGCGCAAGCGGCTTGACTTCACCTTTGCCAGGTTTGCCGAGCCAGGCTGTCAGCAACAGCACTGCCTGGCTCTGTTCACTCATTTGCATCTCAATCTCCGGTACTGCTTTCAGCGAGCGCCAACGGCCATACAACACCGCAACCGGCCTGCCGTAGCAGCGCTGCCGCAATGGTCAAGGTCCACGCAGAATCGACCACGTCATCGACCAGCAGCACCGGCCCCGCTGGCGGGTTGGGTGTGACGGCAAAGACACCATCCAAGTTACGGCACTGATGGAAGCGATTCTCTTGTGCCTTCTGTGGCTGATTGTCCCGCACCTTGGTGATCGCTGCATGGAATGACAAGCCCAGGCGCTGAGCCAGACGGGTGGCGAAGTCCGGCACCAGCTGCGGATGCTTACGTGAGGGGATGCAAGTGACCCAGGCAGGCGCCGGGTTGGGCTGCCAGCGCTGCTGAATCATCTCCACGACGGCATCGACCAGTTCATCGCGAAAGTGGCCAGCGTGCTTATCCTCTTCTACGAACTTCCCCCAACCGGCATCGCCCCATCGCGACAGAGTTCGTCCGGTTTCGGCGCGCCATGCTAGTGGCAGATTGCCGCGGAAGCCGTATGTAACAAAGGCGTCGGCTGAAACCTGCTTCTTGGTTTCCAGCGGAAATTCTGCGTGGCGTAGGAACAATCCGGCGTTGACCACCAATTCGTGGCTGAAAGACTCCGCAACTATTGGATGGCCAACGCACGATGTACAGCAGCCACAGGGGTGCGGCTTGGGATCGTCCAACAAGCGGGCGAGGAAGACCATCTTGCACTCTTTGGTGTCGATGTAGTCCTGAACTTCCTGCCACTCCTGCTCGCGCTGCCGGGTGAGGTTATCGATCCGCTCCTGATCCATGCGATACGGGACGGGCGTACGGAACCAGCGGGGGCCGTCCTTGATAACGGGGGATGGATTCTCCACAGAGAGCAGCTTGAGCACCTTCTCGATCTGCATCTTGCGCAGGTTGATCGCGGCTTCAATGGAAGCGGTGGTCATGCCGTCGCTGCGAGCCAATGCGCCGAGAATGGACTGAACGTGCTCCTGTTCGGGAAATGCTGTACCACGGAAGAAATCGTGAATCTCGGTGTCTTCACGACCGGACAGCAACACGCCCACGGCACGATCGATCGCACGGCCGGCTCGACCGACCTGTTGGTAATAACCCACGATGGAGCCCGGAGCCTGATAGTGAACGACGAAACCGAGGTCGGGCTTGTCGTAGCCCATCGACAGGCAGTGGTTGCGACCGATGCCTTGATGCGATTGGTGTAGAGCAGTTTTTCAAGGTGCTGGCGATAGGCATCCGATGCATCAAAGGCTGGGTCAGTAACGCCGCTGTAGTAAGCCTTCGCCTCGATGCCGTTGTCACTTAGCCATTGCGCAACTCGATCGGCATCTCGTTTGGTCAGGACATAGACGATGCCCGTACCTGGCAGGTCGACTAGGTGTTCGGCCAGCCAAGCCAGCCGTGCCGCCTGATCAGGTAAGCGAGTTGTCTGCCGGTGAAGCTTTAGCGTGTTGAGGACCGCGCGATACCTGCATATCGCCAAGCTGCGCCACAACGTCGGCAATCACCCGGTCATTGGCGGTGGCGGTTTCCCGGCACCGGCATATTTGCCGGCATGCGCTTGATGCGTTGATGAGTCGGCGGTAGTCCGGACGGAAATCGTGACCCCAATCGGAAATGCAGTGTGCTTAATCAACAACCAGGAGGCCAATGCGGTTGGCTATGTGCAACAAGACATTGTTGACGAAGTCGTCATTGGCCAGGCGTTCTGGTGAAATCAGTACGGCATCAGCGCCACCGCCCACGATGTCACGGATGAGGGCAGGCCATTCATCCGTTTTGGTCGAATGACAGTGACGGCACGAACGCCAGGCCGTTGGGCACTTTCAATCTGGTTGCGCATCAAGGCCAATAGCGGCGAGACGATCAACGTCGGGCCTGCGCCACGGTCACGAAGGATACGCGTAGCGATGAAATATACCGAACCCTTCCCAGCCTGTGCGCTGCACGACAAGCAGTTTGCGACGCTGATTGGCGACGGCGTCGATAGCCTCCCATTGGCCATCACGGAACTCCGCGTCGGGAATGCCGAGTGCCTGCCGCAGCAAGAATTCTGCGTGATCGTGATCTGTCGTTATCATAGGTCATCCCTTACGTGTGCGAGTTTCCGTTCGAGCTCTTTGATTTGGAGATTGAGCTCCACTTGTCTCGCCATTTGAGACGCTTTTTTTGCTTCGGCGCGTAGCGAGATAAGTTGTTTGTGCAGTTCGGCTGACTTAAGTAGCGCCGCTCTGCGAGCGTCACGAGTTGTCGCGAGCCAAGCAAGCGGAATGAACCCGTTTGCAGTGCTGCCTTGAGCGCGATCAGATCGTCCAGCCAGGATTGATACAAGGCGAACAACGATCACCTTGGCTCTGCTGCTAGCGACAAGGCTTCCAAAAAATCGCGATGGATGCCAACTGGCGCACCGACGACTGACACCGTAAGAGGCTCGTCATCAAGCACCACCTTGCCGGTCTCACTTTGCGACCAACGCTTATGTGCCAGCGAGATACCTGACTCTGTTCCCTGCGTCGCCAGCAGCAGCGCCGGGTAAGGAATCGCACGGTGGTCAGTTCGATAAGCCGGGATACTCTGGCGTCTTCGCGAAACGTTTCTTGCAGCACAGCGATTTCCAGGTACTCGCGCACCGCATCGCGGTAGTGGGACGCCAATGTTTGTCGGCTTGAGCGCGGCCAGCCACTGGATCTCCTCGATGCCCTCGTTGATGACCCGCTTGTCTGCGGCGGTGGGAGCGCCGTTCTCCAGCAGCAGCTTCTTGGGTACCCGCTGCTCCACCCGCGTCGACCAGGCAGATCTAGGGCGGCGAGAAGTCGGGCGCGGTCATGTTTCGTCGTCGGCCAGCACCACCAGGAATGCGACGACCTCGAAGTCGTTGATGCCGGCGAACTCGCCCTTCATGGCATGCGTTCCCCCGGGATGAACAGGCTCGCCACGGCGCGCTCTTCGTTCTTGCCGACGACCGAGGCCACGGCGGCGGCGAGCGAGCGCTGCGCCGCGCGCATGTCCTCGCCCTGCGTGGTCGCCTGGTCGAAGCGCGCGCATGCCCCCGCTATCGGGCAGGTCGCGGCCCAAGCACAGCGCGCTTGAGGCGGTCGAGGACTTGCTTGGCCTGCGTGTAGGGCAGCAGCATGTTGCCGTCGTCGCTGACATGCACAAGGTAATAGGCGCGAGCGGATAACCAGCTTCGGCGGTGCTTGGCGTGCGTCCCTTCGGCGCGCAGGCAGAAGATGATGCCAGGCGCCATCTCCGCCTCGTGGCTGCTGGTGACCGCGCAGCTGCCGAGCGGCAGATTTTCCAGCACGCCGGGATGGGCCTTGAGGTATTGCGCCAGATCGATGCGGAAGTCGGTGAGCGTCAGATCGGCGATGGAGACACCGGTCGAGAGGTCTTCCAGGTCGATCACCGCATCCTGGAGTTTGAGCAGCTGCTTGCGGCGGTACTCCAGATCGTTCATCGGGTTGCCGGACTCGCTGCTCGATCAGGTTCTCCTCGCCGGTGGCCGAGATGTCGAGCAACACCATGCGGCCGCTGACGCGCTGCTCCAGATTGATGTATTCCTCCAGCTCCATGTTGGGCCAGAAATTGACGAGCTGGATGCGGTCGTTGGGCGAGCCAATACGGTCGATGCGGCCGAAGCGCTGGATGATGCGCACGGGGTTCCAGTGGATGTCGTAGTTGATCAGCCAGTCGCAGTCCTGAAGGTTCTGACCTTCGGAAATGCAGTCCGTGGCGATCAGAAGATCGAGCTCGCCTTCGCCAGCCAATTCTTCGGGGCGTTCCTTGGAGCGGGGCGAGAAGCTGGTCAGGATCGAGGCCGAGATCCTTGCGCAGCCCGGCAAGCGTCGTCTGGTTGCCGCCGGCGCCGGTCACCAGCGCCGACTCGACGCCGAGCGTCTGACTTTGCCCACGCGCGCAAGCTGGTCGTAGAGGTAGCGGGCCGTATCGGCGAACGCGGTGAAGACGATCACCTTGCGGTTGCCGGGGTTGATCGGCTCGCGGCACTTCTGCTCAATCATCTCGCGCAGGCGCCAGCTTTGCGTCGCGGGCCGCGCTCACTTGCGCGCGGCAGCAAGCAGCGTCGCGAGGCGGTTGCGGTCCTCGATGAGGTCCTGCTTCCAGCGGATCAGATCTACGTCGCTCAGCAGCACCTTCACCTTGCGCCCGACCAGCAGGCTTTCGAATGCCGGATCTTCGATATCGACATCCTCGATATCGATCTCTTCCATTTCCTCGGCCTGCTGTTCGATCGCGCCAGCGTGGCCTCGACATCGCGAAGCTGGCGCTCCACCGTAAGGGCAAATGACGATGCGGCGCTTTCCATGCGCTTGAGCACGTTGACGCGCAGCAGGTGGATCAGGCTCTCTTCGCGATCCACTTGGCGGAAGAAACCCTCACCGCCCCGGATCTCGGTGCTGTATTTCTTGTCATACGCCGCCTGCTTGTGCGGCAGCACATAACGAAGCGGCGCGTAGGACGCGAGGTTGAGCCGACGAATCTCGAGGTTGATGTCGCGAATCGGGCGGAACTCGCCAGCACGATCCACATCGGCCTTGATGTTGATCGGCCTGAGCCGCTTAGGGAATCGCCCGGTCTCGGCTGGTCCGTAGTACTTCTCGATGTGCTTGCGCGACCGGGCGATGGTCAGGAGATCGAGCAAGGTGAAGTAGTCAAACCCGAGCATCTCGATCAGGTGGGAAGGCGTGCGCTCGCCTTCAGGCAGATTACCATGATCAACAAGGAGATCCCAGTCGAGTAAGCAGCGCTGAGTAGCCTGGGCTGGCTAAGCGCAGCAGCGCGGTAGCACGGCACGGCAAGAGTGGAGTGCCCCGGCCCCGCCGCCAGAGTTGCTGGTGGCGGGGCCGTGGCAACCCCGCAGCCAGCGGGGGACGGGACGCGACACGGATAGGCAGGAATCAGCGGCATGAATGACATCCCGGCCCGGGCGAGTGCCGTGATCATGGGCGCCGGGATCGTCGGCAACAGCCTCGCCTGCCATCTGGCCCGGCTCGGCTGGCGGGACCTGGTCCTGGTGGACAAGGGGCCGATGCCGAACCCGGGCGGCTCGACCGGGCACGCCTCCAACTTCATCTTCCCGATCGAGTACTCGAAGATGATGATGGAGCTGACCCGGGACAGCACCGAGCAGTACCAGGAGCTCGGGGTGTTCACCCAGAGTCGGCGGCATCGAGGTCGCCCGGACCCAGGCCCGGATGGACGAACTGCGCCGGCGCTGCACCGCGGCCAAGGCCTGGGGCATCCCGGCCCAGATGGTCTCGCCCGCCGAGGTCGGCGAAGCTGGTGCCCTACCTGGATCGAGTCCGTGATCCTGGGCGGGGCGCACTTCCCCACCGTGGGCGTGGTCGACTCGCTGCGGGCCGGCACGCTGATGCGGGAGGAGGCGCAGCGGTCCGGCGCGCTCCAGCGTGCTGGCCGGCGCCGAGGTGCTCGGCATCGACACCACGGGGCCCGGCCGGCGGGCGGCCGAGATCACCGCGGTGCGCACCACCGCGGGCGAGATCGAGACCAGCATCTGCGTGATCTGCTGCGGCGTGTGGAGCCCGCGCATCGCCGCGGATGGCCGGGGCCCGGATCCCGCTCACCCCGATCGTGCACCAGATGATCAGCGTCGGCCCGATCCCGCTGTTCGCCGGCACCACCGGGCGAGATCGCCTACCCGATCGTCCGCGACGTGGACACCAACATGTACGAGCGGCAGCACGGCGGCGACATGGAGGTGGGCTCCTACGCGCACCGGCCGATCATCGTCCGCCCGGACGACATCCCGTCCATCGAGGAATCCGCGCTGTCCCCGACCGAGCTGCCGTTCACCGCGGACGACTTCGACCCGCAGCTGGCCGAGGCGCTGGAGCTGATGCCGGACCTGCTGGGCGACGAGAAGGTCGGCATCAGGTACGCGATCAACGGCCTGATCTCGATGACCCCGGACGGCCACCCGCTGCTCGGCGAGACCCCCGAGGTGGACGGGCTGTGGTCGGCCGCGGCCAGCTGGATCAAGGAGGGCCCCGGGGTGCGGCCGGGCGTGGCCGAGTGGATGAGCGGCCAGGTCCCGACCGATCGACGTGCACGAGGCCGACGTCGCCCGGTTCTACCCGTCGCCAGCGCACCGACCGGCGCACGTGCAGCGCCCGGGCCGCGCGAGGGCTTCAACAAGATGTACGGCATCGTGCACCCGGCCGAGCAGTGGGAGTCGGGCCGCCCGGTGCGCGTCAGCCCGGTCTACGACCGGGAGCGGGACCTGGGCGCGGTGTTCTTCGAGACCGCCGGCTGGGAGCGGCCGCACTGGTACGCGTCCAACGAGCCGCTGCTGGAGCGGTACGCCGGACGGCTGATGCCCCGGGACGCCGAATGGGACGCCCGCTGGTGGTCGCCGATCATCAACGCCGAGCACCTGGCCATGCGGGACGCGTGCGGGCTCGTCGACCTGTCCGCGTTCGCCATCTTCGACGTCACCGGCCCGTCGGCGCGCTGGACGGGGTGCAGTCGCTCGCCGTCGCCCAGCTCGACGTGGCGCCCGGGCCGGGTCGTCTACACCTCGCTGCTGGACGAGCGCGGCGGGTTCAAGGCCGACCTGACCATCATGCGGCTCGGCGCGGAACGGTTCCGCGTGGTCACCGGCGGCGCCGACCGGCATGTCCGACCTGGCCTGGTTCGCCGACGCACCTGCCCGCCGACGGCACCGCCGCGCTCGCCGACCTGACCTCGGCCCAGGCCACGCTCGGGCTCTGGGGGCCCGCGGGCGCGCGATGTGCTGGCCGTCGGTCACTGGCGACGACGTGAGCCACGGCGGCTTCCCGTTCGGCACCTGCCGGGAGGTCGGAGATCGCCGGGCTGTCCGTGCTCGCCTCGCGCATCTCCTACGTGGGCGAGCTCGGCTGGGAGCTGCACGTGCCCATCGAGCAGGGCGGGCAGCTGTGGGACGCGCTCTGGGCGGCGGGCACGCCCGCACGGGCTGGTGCCGGTCGGCATCGGCGTGTACGGCACCACCGGCCGGCTGGAGAAGGGCTACCGGGCCTTCGGCAACGAGCTGACCGCGCGACTACACGCTGGTCGAGGCGGGGATGACCCGGCCCGAAGGTGAAGGCCCAGCCGTTCATCGGCAAGGACGCCTACCTGGCCCAGCGGGCCGAGCCGCCCGCCGCGGTGCTGTGCACGCTCACCGTGGACGAGCACACCGCCGGCCAGCGGCCCGGCCCGGTACATGCTGGGCGGCGAGCCCATCCTGTCGGCCGACGGCGAGCGGCTGGTGGACGCGCAAGGGCCGGCCGTCCTACGTGACCAGCGCCGGGTCCGGGCCCGTCGGTGGGCCAGCACCTGCTGCTGGCCTACCTGCCCCCGGCCGAGGCCCAGGTGGGCACCCGGCTGCAGGTCGAGTGCTTCGGGCGAGCACTACCCGGTGACGGTGGCGGTCGCCGGGGCCACGCCCCTGTTCGACCCGGACAACGCGCGGATCCGGAGCTGACCGGCGATGGAGATCGCCGGTCTGCGTGAAGCGGGTCCCCCAGGTCGGCGGCGCGCATCGTGGTCACCCCCGACGGGCAGGACGTGGACACCCGGATGTCCGGGTTCGCGATCAGCCCGCACGAGGAATGCGCGGTCGAGGAGGCGGTCCAGATCACCGAGCGGCTCGGCGGCTCCGTGTCGGTGCTGACCCTCGGGCCCGCCGGAGGCCGCCGATCAGCTGCGCGACGCGCTGGCGCTCGGCGCCCACCGGGCCGTGCTGCTGGAGACGGCGGCCGCGCGTGGGGCCCGGCCGCGACCGCGGCCGCGATCGTGGCCGAGGCCCGCCGCCGGGCCGCCGAGGGCCCGGGCTACGACCTGCTGCTGCTCGGCAACGAGGCGGCCGACACCGGCGACTACCAGGTCGGGGTGCGGGTGGCGCACGGGCTCGGCTGGCCGTGCGCCACCGGGATCAAGCACCTGGAGGTCACCGGGGACGGGGTCCGGGCCCGCCGGGAGTACCGGGGCCGCGAGGAGACGTTCGAGTTCGGCCTGCCCGCGGTGATCACCGTCAAGGAAGGCATCAACCTGCCCCGCTACCCGTCGCTGCCGGGGCGGCTGCGGGCCAAGCGGGCGGCCATCGAGCAGCTACCAGCCGCAGTGGCAGCCCGAGGGGCTGCGCAAGCGCGCGCTCCGGGTGCCGGAGCAGCCGCGGCAGCAGGCGACGGTGCTCGGCACCGGGACGGACGCGGTGCCCGCCCTGGTCCGGCTGCTGGACGAGCTGGGGGTGCTGACATGACGCGTGCTCTGCCTGGCGCGAGCTGGATGCGTCGTGCCTGGTCGAGCTGGACGAGGCCGGGGTGACGGACGCGTCGCTGCGCGCGCTGACCTTCGCCCGGTCGCTGGCCGGCCGGCGGCGACGCCGGACCGCTGGCCGCCGGTGCTGTTCGGCGCCGGCCGACCGGGTCCCGGCCGGCCTGCTGGGCCGCTACGGGGTCACCGAGGTCTACGTGGTCGAGCCGGCCGCGCTGGACGGGTACGCGCCGCAGGCCTGGGCCCGGACCCTGGAAGGCCTGCTCAGCGTGACCCTGGCCGGCGCGGTGGTGGCGGCGGGACCGACCGCGGCAGCGAGGTGCTGGCCCATCTCGGCGCGATCACCGGGCAGCCGATGGCCGCGAACTGCATCGCAGCCAGCCGCCCGTCGCCGCCGGCGGACGGCGCGCTGCGGTGTCCCGGCAGCGCTGGGCCGGGCTGCTCATCGAGGACGCCGTGCTGGAGGGCACGCCGGCCCTGCTCACCGTGGCCACCGATGCCGTCGCCGCCGTGCCGGCCGACGCGGCACCGGGCGGCCGAGCCCGCCGTCCACGTCCACGAGCCCGACCTGGCCCCGGCGGACCTGCGGGTCCGGGCGACCGTGTCGGCCGGCCGCGACGGCGGGGTGTCGCTGGCCACCGCCCGGGTGGTGGTCGGCGGCGGCCGCGGCGTCGGCGGCCCCGACGGCTTCGCCCCGCTGGAGGAACTGGCCAGCCTGCTCGGCGGGGTGGTCGGGGTGTCCCGCGTGGTCACCAGCCAGGGCTGGCGGCCGCACACCCAGCAGGTCGGCCAGACCGGCACCAAGATCACCCCGGAGCTCTACCTGGCCTGCGGGATCAGCGGGGCGATCCAGCACATGGCGGGCTGCGCGCAGCGCCAAGCACATCGTGGTGGTCAACACCGACCCGTCGGCGCCGATCCTGGCCCGGGCCGACTACGCGGTGATCGGCGACCTGGCCGAGGTGATCCCGGCCCTGGTGGCCGCCCTGAAGGAACGGGCCTGAAAAGACCAGCACTGAGCCAGCACTGAGAGAGCCGAGGCCTGAACGACCGGCTGAGAGCCACGGCCGGCGGCAGCTAACGGACGGGCCCGGAGCGACAGCACTGAGGGCTGGGCCCGCCGGAGGTCTCCGGCGGGCCCAGCCTCCGGCAGGTCAGTCCGCGGGACCGGCCGGGTCTGGGGTCAGGTCCGCTGGGCGGCCTCGAGATTTTCCCGCACCGCCTGGGTCAGCGGGTGATCAGGGCCGAGGGCCTGCTCGCAGTCGGCCAGGGTGCGCTCGAACACCGCGATCGCCTCCGCCAGCCGCAGCGCGGCGTGGTAGGCGGAGGCCAGGTTGGCCCGGGAGGTCAGGGTGGACTGGTGGGTCGGGCCGAGCACCCGCTCGCACGCGGCCAGGGTCTGCTCGTAGAGCGGGAGCGCGTCCTTGAGCCGCCCGGCCGAATGATAGGCGTTGGCCAGGTTGCCGCGGGCCGTCATGGTGTCCATGTCGTCGGCGCCCTGGGCCATCTCCCGGTCGGCCAGGGTCCGCTCGTACACCGGGATCGCGTCCTTGACCCGGCGGGCCGCGAGGTAGGCGTTGGCCAGGTTGCCGCGGGCGGTCATGGTGTCGGGGTGGTAGCTGCCCAGCACCCGTTCCCGGTCCGCGACCACCCGTTCGTACTGCGGCAGCGCCTGCTTCATCCGCCCGGCGGTCCGGTAGGCGTAGGCCAGGTCGGCCCGGGCGCCGATGGTGTCCGGATGGTCCGGGCCCTGCGCCTTCTCCCGGTCGGCCAGGGTCCGCTCGTACATCGGCACGGCCTGCTTGAGCTGGCCCACCGTGTGGTACGCCTGGGCCAGCCCGGCCCGCGCGGCCAGCGTGTCCGGGTGCGCGGGGCCCAGCCCCCGCTCCAGGTCGGCCAGGGTCTGCTGGTACACCGGCAGGGCGTGCTCGGGCCGGCCGGCGGCCAGGTAGGCGCCGGCCAGGTCGCCGCGCGCGGCCAGCGTGTCGGGGTGCCTGGCGCCCAGCACCCATTCCCGGTCCGCGACCACCCGCTCGTACATCGGCAGCGCCTCGGCGTGCCGCCCGGCGGCGGCGTAGGCCCGCGCGAGGTAGCCGCAGGAGTCAGCGTGTCGGGATGGTCTTTACCCAGGACCCGCTGCCGCTCGGCGAGCGTGCGCTGGTGGACGCCGATCGCGTCGTCCAGCCGGCCCGCCGCCTCGTAGGCCGAGGCCAGGCCGTCGCGGCAGCGGAAGGCCTGGATGTGGTCCGCGCCGAGCACCCGGGTGCTGGTCTCCAGCATCTCCTGCCAGTAGGCGAGGCCCGGGCCGCTGATCTCGTCGCTGTCCAGGCTCCGGCCCGCCTGCATCAGGACCGGGTGGGTCTCCGGCGTCCAGAGCAGATCGCCGCTGCACTCGCGGAGGCTGATCGTGCAGTCCCGCAGGGCCTGGGCCAGCCGGGGCGGAACCGGGTCCGCCGGCCAGGACTGCATCAGCGCGTCCGCGGCGCACCGGACGGCGCGCTCCAACTCCGGCGCCGGGATGATCGCCCCGGGTCATGGCCTGGATCGCCGGGTGCACCTGCACGGTCCGCGTGGTGCTGGCCGGGTTGATCGTGACCAGCCCGGCCCGGGCCAGGCCGTGCACCGCGTCCCGGGCCTGCGGCCGGCTCGGCTGGCATGGCCGGGTGGCCGGTCAGGTACCCGCAGGCGGCCGGGCTGGTGAAGACGACCCCGGGGATACCGGCCGGGTCGAGCAGGGCGGCCAGCACCAGGGCGGGCCGGGCGAAACCGGCCGGCGGGATCTGGTCGGCCAGGTCCATGGCCAGCGACCAGGTCACCCCCGTGTGGCCGAGCGCGGCGTAGTCCAGGCCCGGGCCAGGCGAGTCCGGGCCGGAAGAGTCCCGGGCTAGGCAGGTCCGCACCGGCCGGGCCGCGCTGCCCGGGCCGCCGCCGGGCGGCACGCTGGTGGCGCTCATCCGCCGTTTCCGGTCGTGGTACCAGCCCCGGTAGTCGCGGCAGCTGGCCCCGGTGCAGATCAGCGCGGCGGTGGCGTGGGCCAGCGCGAGCGGCTGGCAGTCCAGGTCGTGGGCCAGGTCGAGGGCCTCGGTCCGCTGGCCAGGGTCGGTGGCGAGCCGCGCGGTCAGGTAGGCCAGGGCTTCCCGGGTGCTGAACGCGGGGACCGGGCGCGATCCTCCGGTTCGGCGCGGCCAGGGTGCCGTCCCGCCGGGCCGTGACCACGACCCGGCCGTCGGTCCCGGCCGGCCAGAGGCCGTCCAGGTCGGCCGGGTCGGCCAGGTCGTCGAGGACCACCAGCCAGCGGCCGCTCGGTCCCGGACAGCCAGGCCAGGAAGCGCTGCGCGGCCGGTCAGCAGGTCGTCGCCCGGGTCGGCGGCGCCCAGTTCCGCCAGCGTCAGCGCGTAGCCGGTCAGGATGGCGTTCCGGCTGCTGGCCTTCACCCAGACCAGCAGGTCCACCGCGCGGCTGTCCCAGAGCTGGTGCGCCAGCGCCGCCGCCAGCTGGGTCTTGCCCGTTCCGCCGGAGGCGGACAGGTAAGCAGGTCGCCGGAGGCGGCCAGGTGCAGAGTCGCCGGAGGCGGACAGGTGGCGGTCGCCGGAGGCGCCGGCGCGGCAGGAATCGTCCAGTCCGGGGGTCGTCCGCCCCGGGAGCCGGGACGAGAATTAACGTGTCGCCGGGATCGAGCTTGCCGATCCGGCCCAGCCCCGTCTCCGGACGCGGGCTGTGGCAGTCAGCCAGGGGCGGGACCGGGCCGCAGCGCAGCGGCCACTCCACTAGGCGGGCCGGCGCGATGGCCATGCGGGTCCTGGCGACCTCGTTGCAGTTGCGTGGCTGTTCACCGTCTGCTCCCACCCACATCCGGACATCTCATGCGATCCGTTGCAGTCGATCGAAACAGTTGCACAAGACAGCCTATGACGGCGCAGCCCGGTATGGGCAGCGTTCTGTAGGCATGAGGAAACGCATCGCGGCCGGCGGTGCGTGACCAAAAACGCGGCCCCGGCCGGTCCCGGTCAGATGGCCAGCCGCCCGCGGTCCGGGCCGCCCAGCCGCGGCAGCAGCGCGGCCCGCCACTCCTCGGTCTGCCTGACCTGGTTGAACGTGAACAGGTGCAGGCCCGCCACGGCGGCCCCGGGCGCGGTCAGGGCGGCCGCCGGTCCGGTCCAGCAGCCGCTCCGGGCTGTAGCCGCCGGGCAGGCCGAGCCGCAGGAACCATTCGGTGTGCCCGGCCAGGAACCGGGCGGATCGGCCACGCCGGCCCTGGCCGCCATCCGGAGCAGCCGGGCCCGCTCCACCGGGCCCGCCAGCCCCACGTACAGCGGCAGCGTGACGCCCGCGGGCCCGGATCCGGGTGATCCACCGGCGCAGCACGGCCGGGTCGAAGCAGAGGTTGCTGACGATGTAGGAGGCGTGCTGCCGCTTGTCCCACATGGCCTGGACGGTGATGTCGTCGTCGATCCGCGGGTGGCTCTCCGGGTAGCCGGTGATCCCGACCCGGGCGAACGGGCGGCCCATCTCGGCGAGCCGGTGAGCAGGGACAGCGCGCTGTGGAACTGGCCGGCCGGGGGATCGGCGTCGCCCGCGGGCACGAACACGTCGTCCACCCCGCAGGCGAGCAGCCGGGCCACGATGTCGGCCAGGTGGGCGTCGTCGGCGACCAGCCGCGCGGACAGGTGCGGCACCACCCGGTAGCCCCGGGCCGCCAGGCGCTCGGTCAGGTCCAGCGTGGCGTCCAGCCCCCGGGCCGGCGAGGCGGTCACGGTCACCGTCATGCCGGGCGGGCACCCACTCCGCGACGGCCTGCTCGACCGACCCGGACGGGAACACCTCGTAGCGCGGCTGCGCCAGCAGCGGCGCCACGCTGGTCAGCCCGCCGCGCACCGCCCTGCCCCTCGCCGCCGACCAGGCGCGAGTCCTAGTGCGCGTTCCAGCCGGGCCGTGCCGGTCTCGATCACGGTCAGCGGCAGGCCGAACTGGCCCGCCACGGCCTCGGCCTCGGCGTCCAGGGCCGGGTCGCGCGACTGGGCCAGCCAGCCAGCCGCGGTCGTGTCCGACGGATCCGAACTCAGGCTCGTCACCGACGAGCCGGGCGAGTTCGTCCTCCAGCGGGCGGTGCCGGTCTCGATCACGGTGAGCGGCAGGCCGAACCGGGCCGCCACCTCCTCGGCCTCGGCCTGCAGGGCGGCGCTGCGGTCCTGGGCCAGCCAGACCACCCGGCGGTAGTGCCCGAAGTAGTCCGGCCACAGCTCCGGGTGGCGGTCCAGGCCGAGCCCGGCCAGCACGGTCCGCTGGAAGCTGCGGACCAGGAAGTCGGTGAGCACGTAGGTGCCGGGCTCGGCGCTCGAACAGCGCCGCCACCCGGTCCGGCCCGGCCAGCACGTCGTAGCAGTGCAGCCCGGGCAGCCGCGCGCAGGCCCGAGCCGCGCGCACAGCTCGTCCAGCGCGCCGTAGGTGCCGCAGTCGGCGTAGCCGACCGCCACCCGGCGGCCGCGGGCCGAGCACCGCCGCGGCCAGCCGCTCGACCTGCGGGGCGATCGCGCGCGGGCCGGTTGTGCAGCAGCGCGGGCAGGCAGTGCAGCTCGACCGGCCAGCCCCGGCGGGCGGCGATCTCCCGGATCGGCGCCAGCGCGCCGCAGCGATCGCCCGGCACGGCGATCGACCACCGGCCAGGCACGGCGGTCAGGCCGGGCGGCTCAGCCGGGGAAGGCGAGCAGCTGGTCGACGAAGCGGTCGTTGAAGTCGGCGCGGTCGGAGAGCTCGACATACCTCACCTCCTCCAGCAGCGCCAGCCCGCCGGCCCGCTCGCGCACGACAGCAGCGCCATCTTGGCGCCCTCGCCGGCCACGTTGCCCGCGCTGACCACCCGCAGCACCGGCGAGCTCGGGCACCAGGCCGAGCCGGATCGCGTTGGCCGGGGACAGGTAGCTGCCGAACGACCCGGCCAGCAGCACCTGCTGGATGTCGCCCGGCGCCAGCCCGGCCTCCTCCAGCAGGATCCGCCAGCCGGTGGCGATGGCCGCCTTGGCGAACTGGAGCTCCCGGACGTCCCGCTGGGACAGGTAGACCGACCGGGCCACGTCGCCGGGCTCGCCCAGCCAGTGCAGCACGAACACCCGCTCCGTCGCCGAGCTGGGTCAGCCGGTCCGCCAGGCCCGGGCGCCAGCTCGGCGGCCCGCTCCTCGGCTGACCAGCCGGCCCGGAGGAGTCGAGCAGCCCGAGCCGGACCAGCCCGGTGACCGCGTCGACCAGCCCCGACCCGCACAGCCCGGCCGGCTCGGCGTCCCCGATGACCTTCAGCTCCAGCGCCGTCCGGGGTCATCGTGACCACCTCGATGGCGCCGTCCGCGGCGCGCATCCCGCACCGGATCGCCGCGCCCTCGAACGCCGGGCCCGGCGGGCGCCGCGGTGGCCAGCAGCCAGTCCCGGTTGCCCAGCACGATCTCGCAGTTCGTGCCGATGTCGATGAACAGCCGGGTGCGCGGGTCCCGGTCCATCCCCGAGGCGAGCAGCCCGGCGGTGATGTCGCCGCCGACGTACGCGCCGAACGGCGGGAACACCACCGCCCGGGCCCGCGGGTGCACGGCGCACGCCCAGGTCGGCGGCGAGCACCTCGGGCAGCAGCCGGGTGGCCATGATGAACGGCGCCACGCCCGAGCGGCTCCGGGTCGATGCCGAGCGCGAGGTGGGTCATGGTGGCGTTGCCGGCCAGCGCGACCTCGTAGACCTCGGCCGGGTCCACCCCGCCCTGCCGCGCAGACCTCGGCGGCCAGCTCGGCCAGGGTCTGCTGGGCCAGCGCGGTCAGCCGGGCCAGCGCGTCCGGGTCCATCATGGTGGCGCTGATCCGGGTGATCACGTCGGCGCCGAACGGCTGCTGCTGGTTCAGCACCGAGGCCACCGCGACCGGGGTGCCGGTGGACAGGTCGAGCAGGGTGGCCACCACCGTGGTGGTGCCCAGGTCGAACGCGATGCCGAACAGCCGGGCCGAGGTGTCGCCCGGGCTCCACGTCGATCAGCACGTCGTCGACGATCACCGCGGTGACCTTGTAGTCCGCGGCGCGCAGCACCCGGCCGAGCCGCCCGCAGCGCGTGCAGGTCCGCCCGCAGTTCCAGGTCGTCCACGCGCGTCCAGCATCCGCTCGATGTCGGTGCGCTGGTCGGCCAGGGTCGGCTCGGCCAGCTCCAGGTAGCGCTTCTGCACCGCGGGCCGCAGGATGACCTGGCGGCCGACCCCGACGGTGGCCGCCTTGGGCCGGGTGACCAGCGGCGGCACGTCGATCCGCGCGTCGGCGGTCGGCCAGCGCCCGGCAGGCCAGCCGCCAGCCGTCGCGCAGCTCGTCGGGGGTGAACGCGCGGACGTCCAGCGGCGATCGGCGGCGCCGCCCCGTCCAGCATCCTGCACCTTGCACTTCTTGCAGGTGCCGTGGCCGCCGCAGGTGGAGTCGATGGCGATGCCGTTCCAGCTGGCGGCGTCGAACACGGTCACCCCGGCGGGCACCCGCACCCGGCGGCCGCTGGGCTCGAAGCCGCAGGTCGACCCGGACCGGGCCCGGTCACGCGCCAGGTCGCCGCGTCGTCCTGGGCGTGCGGTCGCCTCGCTGCACGGCTGGTCGACGTCGGCTGCGGCCTGCTCGGCCGGCCTGCTGGGCCCGGTGCGCGGCGATCCACGCCGCGCCCCACGGCGTCCCGGTCCAGCAGCAGGTCGGCGGCCTTGACCGCGCGGACGATCTGCGGCGACCGGGCGTCCATGATCGCGCTGGTCAGCCCGCTGCCGTGATGGCCATGGGCAGGAACGCCGCGCCGATCGCGTGCCGGTCCGGCATGCCGAACGAGACGTTGGACGCGCCGAGCGTCATGTTCACCCCGAACTCCTCGCGCAGCAGCGCGATCGTCTCCAGCGTCTTGACGACCAGCGAGGTGTCCGCGCCGACCGGCATGGCCAGCGGGTCGATCACGATGTCCTCGAGCGGGATGCCGTACCGGCCGGTCGCCACGTCGATGATCTTGCGGGCCAGCTCCAGCCGCTCGCCGCGGGTCCTCGGGGATCTCCTCCTCGTCGTTGGGGAGCGCGATGACCGCCGCGCCGTACCTCGCGACCAGCGGCAGGATCGCCTCCAGCCGCTCGTCCTCGGCGGTCACCGAGTTGACCAGCGCCTTGCCCTGGTAGGCGGCCAGGCCCGCGTCGAGCACCTCGATGATCGAGGAGTCGATGCACAGCGGCAGGTCGGTGAGGCCCTGGATGAGCTTGACCGCCGGCACCATCAGCTCGGCCTCGTCGGCCAGCGGCGCGCCCATGTTGACGTCGAGCACCATGGCCCCGCCGGCCACCTGCTGGGCCACGTCGATCTCGATCCGGGACAGGTCGCCGCCGCGCAGCTGCTCCTGGAAGATCTTGCGGCCGGTCGGGTTGATCCGCTCGCCGATGATGCAGAACGGCTGCTCCGGGCCGATCACGATCTCGCGGGTGGCCGACCGCAGGACGGTTTCCATCGCGCGTGCTCCCTACGCCGGGCTGGCCAGCGCGCGGCGCCGCTGCAGCAGTTCCTTGGCCCGGACCACGGCGGCCGACGCGTCGGCCGCGTACCCGTCCGCGCCGACCACGTCCGCGTACTCCTGGGTGACCGGCGCGCCGCCGACCATCACGATCACCTGGTCGCGCAGGCCCGGCCTTCTGCAGCGCGTTGATGTTCGCCTTGAACATCGGCATGGTCGTGGTGAGGAACGCGGAGAAGCCCGACGATGTCGGGCTGGTGCTCGCGGATCGCGTCGACGAACTTCTCCGGCGCGACCTGCACGCCGAGGTCGATGACCTGGAACCCGGCGCCCTCGAACATGATGTTGACCAGGTTCTTGCCGATGTCGTGCACGTCGCCCTTGACCGTGCCCATCACGATCGTGCCGATCGACTGCGGCGCCGGTCTCGGCCAGCAGCGGGCGCAGGATCTCCAGCGCCCCGGCCATGGCCTTGCCCGCGATCAGCATCTCGGGGACGAAGAAGTCGCCGCGCTCGAACCGGGCGCCGACCTCCTCCAGCGACGGGATCAGCGCCTCGTACAGCAGCGATCTCCGGGCCCAGGCCCATCGTCCAGGCCCTGCGTTGGTCAGGCTCGAGCACCTCGGGCGCGTTGCCGACCAGGGTGTCGTCGTAGAGCTGCCGGAGCAGCTCCTCCTGTGTCACGCGGCACCTCTCTCTGTCGCTTGCGGCCCGCGGCCGGTTCGCCTGGCCGGGCGCTGGCCGGGCTGCAGCGGCTCGGCCGGCCGGTGGCCGAGGACCGCGGACAGCGCGGCGGCCTGGGCCGCGCACTGCGCCGCCACCGCGGGATGCTCGGCCGGGCTGAGCCGGCTGGCGGGCGCGGACACCGACAGCGCGGCGACCACCACCGCCGCCGTCCCGGAAGACGGGCGCGGCCACCGCGACCAGTCCCGGCTCCAGCTCCTCGTCGGTGACCGCGTAGCCGCTGCGGCGGACCTCGACGCAGGTCGGCCTGCGAGCGCGGCGCGGCTGGTGATGGTCCGGTCGGTGCGGGCGCTCCAGCCGGCCGGGCGGCAGCGGCGCCGCGCCGTAGGCGAGCAGCACCTTGCCCAGCGCGGCGCAGTGCAGCGGGCACCGGACGGCCGACCCAGTTGGTGCCGCCGATCAGGTACGTGCTGTCCACCTGGGCGATCTGCTCGACCAGGCCGTCGCGGGCCACGCCGAGGTTGATGGTCTCGCCGGTCTGCTGCGCCCAGCCGGTCCAGGAACGGCTGGGCCACCTCGGCCAGCCCGGCCTCGGCGCCGCCGCGCCAGGCGTACCGGACGAACATCTCGCCCGGGCGGAACCGGCCGTCGGTCGTCGCGGCGGACCAGCCCGCCGCGCTCCAGCGCCAGCAGCAGCCGGGAGGTGGTGCTCTTGGCCAGCCCGGTGGCCGCGGCCAGCTCGGTGAACGTGACCGAGTCGGCGGCGTGCACGACCTCGGTGAGGAGCCGGGCCGCCCGGTCAACCGCCTGCGTGCCGGTGGGACTGGCCACTGCTGGCCTCCCGTCATGCTGCGGCAGTTCCACTTTGCGGACCTCGTTCTACGATGTGATCGTAGATTCCGGCTGACCAGGCAGTCCAGGTCCGGAACCTGCAGTTCTGACTGAGATGTGACCGCTGACTGTAGATCAGGCTGACCAGGCAGAACCAGCGGACCGAGCACGGGCCAGAGGTGGCGCATGTTCCGCAACACGATGCCGCGCTACGAGATCCTCTCCGCCGGACGCCATCGCCGTGCTGGACAAGGGCTGGCGGCGGATCGTCTCCGAGATCGGCGTGCAGTTCGCCAAGCCGGAGGCGGTGGAGCTGTTCCGCCGGGCGGGCCAGAAGGTCGAGGACGACGTCGTCCGGCTCGACCCGGAGTTCGTGCTGGAGCAGGTGGCCAAGGCGCCGCGCGAGTTCGACGTGCAGGCCCGCAACCCGGCCAACACCGTGCACATCGGCGGCGACCAGATGGTGTTCAGCGGCGTCTACGGCTCGCCGTTCGTCCGCGAGGGCGACGTCCGCCGGGACGCGACGCATGGACGACTTCCGCCGGCTGGCCATGCTGGCCCAGGCCTTCCCGCAGCTGGACTCGGCGGGCGGGGTGATCTGCGAGCCGAACGACGCGCCGCTGGACTCCCGGCACCTCGACATGATCTACGCGCTGCAGACGCGTCACCGACAAGATCTACATGGGCAACGTGGTGTCCGGGCCGAACGCCGCGGACACCATCGCGATGACCGAGATCCTGTTCGGCGGCCGGGACGACGATCGAGCACGACGCCCGCCACGATCTCGCTGATCAACTGCAACTCGCCGCTGCGCTGGGACGACCGCATGCTGGACGCCCAGTTCGAGTACTGCGCGGCGAACCAGCCGGTGGTGCTCACCCCGTTCCTGCTGATGGGCGCGATGTCGCCGGTGACGATCCCGGCGGCGCTGGTCCAGCAGCTGGCCGAGGCGCTGTCCGGCATCGCGCTGGCCCAGCTGATCCGGCCCGGCTGCCCGGTCATCTTCGGCTCGTTCCTGTCCAACATCGACATGCAGTCCGGCTCGCCCAGCTTCGGCACCCCGGAGTCGGCCATCGGGCTGCTGTGCACCGGCCAGCTGGCCCGGCACTTCGGGCTGCCGTTCCGCACCGGCGGCGGGCTGAACTCCAGCCAGACCGCGGACGCGCAGGCGGCCTACGAGTCGCTGATGACGCTGCTGCCGACGTTCCTGGCCGGCACCAACTTCGTCATGCACGCGGCCGGGCTGGCTGGAGGGCGGCCTGGTCAGCTGCTACGAGAAGTTCATCATCGACGTCGAGCTGCTGCGGATGCTGCGGGTCGAGTTCACCCCGCTGGAGATCGACGAGGCGTCCCTGGCCTTCGGCGCGCACGACGAGGTCGGCCACGGCGGCCACTTCCTCGGCGCCGCGCACACCATGGAGCGGTTCCGGGAGTGCTTCTACCGGCCGCTGCTGTCCTCGACCGCCAACTACGAGCGGTGGCTGCGCCTCGGCGGCCAAGGACGCCACCGCCCGGGCCGGCGAGATCTGCGCGAAGACGCTGGAGGAGTACGAGCCGCCGCCGCTGGACGACGGCGATCCGCGCCGAGCTGGAGGAGTACGTGACCCGCCGCCGCGCCGAACTCGGCGACTGACCCGCCCGTCCTCGCCGGGCGGCTGCCGGGCCCGCGGGCGCCAGTCCCTCCAGTCACATGGCCCCTCAGCCCACTTTTCACGCTGAGCGTTCGCCGAATCGGTCAAAACACCCTGGAAAAGCGCACCGTCGGCGTGAAATGTGGGCTCGGCCGCGAGGAGGAACAGCCGGCGGCAGGCGGCTAGCATGTGGGCCGTGACTCAGTCAGGGATCGATCCTCAGGCGACCGGGGCGCGGGTGCCGGCCTGGCCACGGTGGTGAGCGGCGCGGCGGGTCCGGGCGGGACGGTGCTGGACACCTGGTTCCCCGCGCCGGAACTGGTCCCGGCCTCGCAGGCCAGCGGCACCGTCCGGCTGTCTGCGGCCGAGGCGGCCGAGGCGCTCGGCCCCGACGTGGCCGCGCTGCTCGGCCCGGACGAGGCCCGGGGGGTCGAGGTCGTCGCGGTCCGCACCACCATCGGCCGCCTGGCCGACGCCCCTGGCCGACGCGCACGACGCGTACCTGCGGCTGCACCTGCTGTCCCACCGCCTGATCCGCCCGCACGGCTGCAACCTGGACGGCATCTTCGGCGCTGCTGGCCAACGTGGTGTGGACCAGCCACGGGCCGTGCCCGGTCCCGGACTTCGAGGCCGACCCGGCTGCGGCTGCGCCGCCGCGGCCCGGTCGACCGTGTACGGCGTGGACAAGTTCCCCCGGATGGTCGACTACGTGCTGCCGGCCGGGGTGCGGATCGCCGACGCCGACCGGGTCCGGCTGGGCGCGCACCTGGCCGAGGGCACCACGGTCATGCACGAGGGCTTCGTCAACTACAACGCCGGCACGCTCGGCACGTCCATGGTCGAGGGCCGGATCTCGGCCGGCGTGGTCGTCGGCGACGGCTCCGACGTCGGCGGCGGCGCGTCGATCATGGGCACCCTGTCCGGCGGCGGCAAGGAGATCGATCTCGGTCGGCGAGCGCTGCCTGATCGGCGCGAACGCCGGCATCGGCATCTCGCTCGGCGACGACTGCGTGGTCGAGGCCGGGCTGTACGTCACGGCGGGCACCAAGGTCACGCTGCCGGACGGGCAGGTGGTCAAGGCCCGCGAGCTGTCCGGCCGCCCGGGCCTGCTGTGGCTGCGCAACTCGCAGACCGGCGCGGTCCAGGTCACCGAGCGCGGCGGGCACGGCATCGCGCTGAACGCGGCGCTGCACGCGAACGCCTGACCGGCCGGGAAAGGAAACCATGCGGCTGGCCACCTGGAACGTCAACTCGGTGCAGGCCCGGCTGCCCCGGCTGCTCGACTGGCTGGAGGACGACCGCGCCCGGACGTGCTCTGCCTGCAGGAGACCAAGGCCGCCGACGCCGCCTTCCCGGTCGCGGAGGTCGGCGAGCTCGGCTACGAGGTCGCGCCGTCACGGCGACGGCCGGTGGAACGGGGTCGCCATCCTGTCCCGGGTCGGCCTGGACGACGTCACGCGCGGCTTTCCCGGCGAGCCCGGCTTCCCCGACCCGGAGGCCCGGGCCGATCTCGCGCCACCTGCGGCGGGCTGCGGGTCTGGTCGGTGTACGTGCCCAACGGCCGGGACGCTCGACGACCCGCACTACGCCTACAAGCTGGCCTGGCTCGCCGCCCTGCGCGACGCGCTCGCCGCCGAGCTCGGCCGGCCGGCGCGGCCGCTCGCCGTGTGCGGCGACTTCAACGTCGCCCCGACCGACGACGACGTCTGGGACCCGGCGGCGTTCATCGGCTCCACCCACGTCACCCCGGCCGGAGCGGGCCGCCCTGGCCGCGCTGCTCGACCTCGGGCCTCACGACGTCGTGCCCGCGCCGCTGAAGGGCCGCAGCCCTTCACCTACTGGGACTACCGGGCCGGCATGTTCCACAAGGACATGGGCATGCGCATCGACCTGGTCCTGGCCAGCGCGCCGGTCGCCGCCGCGGTCACGGACGCCTACATCGACCGGGAGGCCCGCAAGGGCAAGGGCCCGTCCGACCACGCCCCGATCGTGGTCGACCTGGATCTGCCCGCGGCGGGCTGACCTTGCGCAGCCGGCCTGCCGGGCCGCTGATCGCGCGTCGTCGCAGCTCAGCACGTTCTTGTCCGCGGTACCCCCTATTCTCGGCGTTCATGGTTGCTCTTGTCTGGTTCCGCCGGGACCTGCGCGTGCACGACCATCCGGCGCTCCGCGCGGCGCTGGCCGAGCACGAGCAGGTCGTGCCGGTGTTCTGCCTGGACGACCGGCTGCTGCACGGGCGCCACGCGTCCGGGCCGCGCACCGCGTTCCTGCTGGAGTGCCTGACCGACCTGGACGGCCAGCTTGCGGAGCGCGGCGCGCGGCTGGTCATCCGGCACGGGCCGCCGGAGCGGGAACTCCCCGCGCTGGCCGGCGAAACCGGCGCCAGCGAGATCCACCTGAGCCGCGACCCGAGCCCGTACGAGGCCATCCGGGGCCGGCGGGTGCGGGCCGCCCTGGACCAGGCCGGTGTCAGCGGGCACGCCCATCCGGGGGTCAGCGTGGTCGACGACGTGCGCGCCATCCGGACCGGGCAGGGCCGCCCCTACACCGTGTTCACGCCGTTCTACCGCACCTGGGAACGCGTCAGCCGCCGGCCGGTCCTGCGACCCGCCGCGACGGATCGCCGCTGCCCGCGAAGCCCGGCACGGCCGGGTGCCGTCGCTGGCCAGCCTCGGCCTCGAGCAGGAGGTGCCGAGCCGGCGCCGGGCGGCGAGACGCGCCGGGCTGACCCGGCTGGCGGACTTCCTGGACGGGCCGGTGCGGGACTACGACTCCGAGCCGCGACGCGCTCGGGCGCCGACGGCTCGTCCCGGCTGTCTCCCTACCTGCGCTTCGGCTGCCTGTCGCCGCGCGCGCGTGGAGGACCAGCTGCCGGCGGACGGCGGCGAGGCAGGGGCGCGGACGGCTTCCAGCGCCGCCAGCTCTGCTGGCGCGACTTCTACCCCGCACGTGCTGCTCCACCACCCGGCCAACGCCCGCGCAGGAGTTCCAGGAGCGCTACCGCGGCACGCTGGCTGGAGCCACGCGCGACGACTTCGCCGCCTGGACGCGAGGGCCGGACCGGCTTCCCGCTGGTCGACGCCGGGCATGCGCCAGCTGCGCCGCGAGGGCTGGATGCACAACCGCGCGCGGCTGATCGTCGGCTCGTTCCTGACCAAGGACCTCGGCATCGACTGGCGCCGGGGCGAGCGCTGGTTCATGCGGCTGCTGCTCGACGGCGACGAGGCCAGCAACAACGGCAACTGGCAGTGGATCGCCTCGGTCGGCGTCGATCCCGCAGCCGCGCTTCCGGCGCATCTACAACCCGGCTCGCCAGCAGGAGCGCTTCGACCCCGACGGCGCGTACGTGCGCCGCTACGTGCCCGAGCTGGCGCGGGTCCCCGATGAGTACCTGGCCGAGCCGTGGCGCATGCCCGCGGAGGTGCAGGAGCAGGCCGGCTGCGGATCGGGCGCGACTACCCGGGGCCGATCGTGGACCACACGGCGGCCCGGCAGGCGGCGCTTGATCGTTACCGGGACGCAGCTGACCCGGCGCCTGACCGCACGGGGGAGGTGCGGCGGGGGCATGTTCTCCCGGCCCACTAAACGCCGGGAGAACATGCCCTAACGCCGCACCGGCTGCCTAGAGCAGCAGGATGAGCATGTAGCCCATGGTGACGGCCATGGCGATCTGGCAGCAGGCCGCCAGGCGAGGGGACAGGACTGGCGGGGCCGGGCGTGGCGCATGTTGTCCGGCTCGCCAGACGCGGCGTGCGCTGCGGCGGGCAGGGCGGCCGTCGCCGCCTGTGGTGCCGCGGGCGCCGGCGTGGACACGGGGACGGGAGTCCCGGGGCGGCGCGGTGCTGGCGCGGGCCAGGGCGGGGAGGCGGTCGGCCTGCCACATCACGTAGCCCACCATGAAGACCGCCAGGACCAGGGCGAGGAGCGGGAAGCGGCCGGCGGCAGCCGGGCCGCCCATGGCCATCCCGGGATGCGTGGCCGAAGTCACCGCGCCAGCGGCGCAGGAGCATGTAGACCATGGCGCCGCACATCACGAGGTGCGGCACGTGGTGGCGGTGCAGCGGCCGGTCGCTGCCGCTGCCGCCGGTGCGGGCTGGCGGCCGCGCCAGGCCCGCCAGCCGAACCAGCCGGTGGCCGCCCCGAACATCACCGCCCAGACCCCGTCCGGGAGCGGGTTAAGCCAGCTCACCAGCATGCCTGCCATGGCCACGCCCATCACCGTGTGCACCAGGTCAACGTCGCGCTCATCTCGCCGCCGGTGCGCTCGCGCGATGATGAGCCGGGTGGCGCAGTACCCGGCGGTCGCGATCATGAGCGCGGCCAGGATGCCCGCGAGCCAGGAAGGTCCGGTCACGTCGCGGACCTCGCCGGCGGCCGGCCCGCGGATGGCCCGGGCGGTTGATTGGTCCTCGCCCTCCTTCAGCGGCGTCATCCGTCCGCACGGGCCAGTAGGCGAGGACCAGCAAGATCAGCCACGGGCCAGATCGGGGTCAGTCCCGCTGCCCGTGAGGATGCCGCCGAGGTCCTCGCCTGCCACCCCGATCACGGCGGCCAGCACCGCCGCCACGGCGAGAGCGGCCCGGGCCGCCGGCGGCGGCAGGTACACGCCGACAGCGATCAAGGCCAGCAGGGCGGCCAGCCCGGCCGAGGCGGCCAGCCCGTGGTGAGCCAGGAGCGCCGCGCCGTGCTGGCTGATCGACGGCCAGCCAGGCCGGTTCACCCCCGGTCATGCCGGACAGCATGGCGTGCAGCGCCTGCGGGGCGCGGTTCGCGGGCAGCAGCGCGAAATAGGCCAGGCTGGCCCACAGGATGAGCCAGAGCGCCCGCGCGGCCGGGGCGCCCACCGCCCGGGCCGCGACGAACGGGGCGGCCGAACCGGCGGAGCCGCGGCAGTCCCGCCCGGTCGCGTGGCCACAGCAGGACCGCCAGCAGCGCATAGAGGATCACCGGGCCCGGGGCGCCGCTGAGCGGGCTGGCCGTCCCGGTCAGCACCCCGCCCAGCCCTTCACCGAACCACCACACGCCCAGGGCCCAGACGATCGAGGCCCCCAGCGCGAGCCGGACCGTGGGCCGCCAGGC
>CAVUBI010000004.1:0-1072974 GCA_963739815.1 uncultured Gammaproteobacteria bacterium | reverse complement strand
CGTGATTTCGATCCACCCGCCGACCCGGCGATCGTCCGGCGGCCGACGGACCAGCCAGCCGTCGATCTCGCCATTGCGCAGCACGGATCTGCCGCTCTGTGCCTCGGCCTGCGGCCAGGGTCCGCTGCGTGCACGCCACGCCGAATCGGCGATCGCGAAGCGGACGCGCAGGCGATGCACCGCACCGCGATGCGGTCCCCTCGTGCGGCCGAACGGCCATCGAGATTACGAGAGGAGATGCTTACCGGCGCATAAGCATGCGCTCCCGACCGCGCGCTCGATTCGGTGTCGTGGAGACGGTGCCCGGTGCGATCATGACGGCGCGAGCGAGTACGTCGTGGTGCGCCATCTGGTTCGGTCAACCGCGCCAGGCCGCAGCGCCGGCACCGGCCCGCGTAGTGGTGGAGACATGGCCTATCGACGGCCAGCAGCCGGTGCAGCGGGTCAGTCTGAGCCGCGGTGAGGCGCTGCGGCTGGCCAGCATCCTGGTGCGGTTTCGACCATCGGACCTTCGTCAAGCGCGCCCCGTAACGCTCGTCGACGACCGGCAAGCTGGGTCCGGTACCGCTCGCGTCGGTATTCGCAGGCGTACCGCATGTCGAATTGTCGCTTCAACTTGGCTCTGTTTCTCCGGCGGTGATGCGCATCCTGTCATTAATCCCAGCTGATTTCGACGCCGGCAATCGGATGGTGTGGTGGATAATTCGTCTTGATACTGCCGGATCGAGCGATGCGATTAGCATGCCGGTGGACAGTGCGAGCCCGCATACCCTGCGCGCGTCGCGCCCGTGTCGGCCAGCTGGTTGATCTGTGACCAAGTGTCCGATGAGGGGCGCGGTGTCGGCGCGAAGCGTCAGTCACAGGCGGATTCTCCTGCCCGACGGACTGCGCCGCGACGGTATGCAGCCAACCGCACTCACCGCTTCCGACACCCCTGACCCGCCACCCTTCTACCTCTTCCCACCCGAAATAGCATCTTCAATAGCAGCCGTCATTTACCAACAATTCCCAAGTCTTTACCAAATAGCGGCACGCATGCTACCAATATAGGTAGCCGAAAAATGCGGTGCTGGTGACGCGAGAAATGCACTGTTGGCTGTTATTGGTTGTTATTGGAAATGGTTGAGTAAATGCACGGTGGGATGAAGGTCTACCGCGGGCACGGCGGCGGCTGCCCGCGCCTACGTGGAGGCCGACCGCCCCCGGGCCGATGACTACTACCTCGCCGAGGGCACCGGCATCGCCGGCGGTTCGCCGCCGGCGGACGGCCGGTGCGTCGAGCGGGCGCCGCTGGCCGGTGACGACTACGAGGCGTGGGTCGCCGGCCTCGACCCGGACACCGGTGAGCCGCGCGGCCGGTTGCGCGCCGACGCACAGCGCGGTGCGGTTCGTCGAGGTCGTGGTGAACGGGCCGAAGTCGTGGTCGCTCGCGGCGGAGCTGCACCCGGATATCGCGGCCGCGTATGAGGCGGCGCAGGACCGCGCCGCGGCGCAGATCATCGGCTGGCTCGCCAGCACGCGACCACCCGGGTCGGGCCGCGCGGCGCGCAGGTCGCCGTCCCGGTCGAGCGAGTTGGAGGCGGTGACGGTGCGGCACTACACCTCCCGCGCCGGGGACCCGCACCGGCATCTGCATCTGCAGGTCAACGCCCGGGTGTTCGCGGCCGGGAAGTGGCGCGGGCTGGACACCGTCGCCTTCCGCGACTCGATCAACGGCGATCAACGGCATCGGGCACGCCGCGGTCGTGTGCGACCCGGACTTCCGGGCCGCGCTGGCCGCGCACGGCTACACCCTCAACGCAGGACGGGGAGATCGAGCAGTTCGCGCCGTTCGTCGGGCGCGTTCTCCAAACGGGCGGCGCAGATCGCCGCGCTGCTCGACCGCTACGAAGCCAATGGCGCGCCGACCACCCGGGTCAAGAACCGGGGCCGGGGTTGCGGCGGGCGTGGGACGCGCGGGCGTGGGCCGACGACCGGCCGGACAAGATCGTCCCGCGCTCGGGTGCGCGAGTTGCGGCAGCGGTGGCTCGCCGAGCTGGCCGCGCTCGGCTACCGCGACCGCGACAAGCCGATCCAGCTCGCGCTGCCGACTGCCCGGGCGCTGCGACCGGGACGCCGCGGTCGCCGAGGTCGTGCTCGGCTGGGTGCTGCGCCGGTCGGCGTGGAACGCCGCCGACATGCGCGGCGAGGTCGAGCAGCTGCTCGCCCGCACCGGGATCGTCGCCGACGCCGCGGTCCGGATCGAGCTCGCCGAGGACCTCACCGCCCGCGCACGTCGACGTGTGCGTGCCGCTGCGCGAGCAGCCGAGCGCCGGAGCACATCCGGGCACTCACCTCCCGGCACGTGCTCGACGTCGAAGCAGACCTCATCGCCCGGCTCGCCGCGCGCGGCGCCGACCCGCGGACGCCCGACGGTCGCGCCGCGCAGCGGTCGAACGGTTGGACGCGGGGCAGCGCGGCCGCGGTCGCCGCGCTGGCCGGCGACGCCCGCTGGTCGTGGTGGAGGGCGCGGCCGGCGCCGGCAAGACCACGACGCTCGCCGCGGCCCGGACAGCCTCGACCGAGCAGGGCCAGCCGACTGGTGGTGGTGACGCCGACGCTGAAGGCGGCGCAAGCCGCCACCGCCGAGGTCGGCGCGCGGGCCGGGTCCGCGGCGTGGCTGGCCTAGCAGCACGGCTGGCGGTGGGACGACGACCGGCGCGCTGGACCCGCTACAGCCGGGAACCGACCCGACACCGGCCGTCTACCGCGGCCCGGCTGCGAGCCGCTCGCGGTGACGTGCTGCTGGTCGACGAGGCCGGGATGCTCGACCAGGACACCGCCCGCGCGCTGCTGACCATCGCCGACGAGGCCGGCGCGCGGGTCGCGCTGGTCGGTGACCGGCACCAGCTGCCCGCGGTCGGCCGCGGCGGCGTGCTCGACCTCGCCGCACCGCTGGGTCCACCCGGACGCCTGCGTCGACCTGGACACGGTGCACCGGTTCGTCCACACCGTGCGACGGCCGACACTGTGCGCCGACACCGAGTACGCGCAGCTCAGCCTCGCCATGCGCGCCGGCGACGACCCGGCCGCGGTGTTCGACGCGCTGCACGCCCGCGGCCAGATCGCGCGTGCACGCCAGCGAGGTGGAGCGGCGCGACGCGCTCGCCGCCCGCGTCGCGGCAACGCGGCTCGACGGCGGCGCACCGCGTCGGTGGTGGTGGACACCCGCGAGCACGCCGCCATGCTCAACGCCGCGATCCGGGACCGGCTCGTCGCCGCCGGCGCGGTCGACGACCGCCGCGTCGCCGTCACCACCGACGGGCAGCGCATCGGTGCCGGCGACCGTGATCGCGACCCGCCGCAACGACCCCGACCTCGGCGTCGCGAACCGCGACACCTGGACCGTCACCCGCATGCACCGCGACGGCCGGCTCACCGTCACCGACGCCGAGCGCGGCGAGCGCGAGCTGCCCGCCGACTACGTCCGCGAGCACGTCGAGCTCGGCTACGCCACCACCGGCTACGGCGCCCAAGGCGACACCGCCACCGACGCGCACCTCGTGCTGACCGAGCACACCACCGCGGCCGCGGCCTACGTCGGGATGACCCGCGGCCGCGAGGCCAACACCGCCCACCTCGTCGCCGCGACCTCGACGACGCCCGCGAGCAGTGGATCACCGCGTTCGGCCGCGACCGGGCCGACCTCGGCCCGCCGCCGCCGGCGACGCGGCCGCCCGTGCCGCGGCCGGCTACCGCCCACGCCGCGGCCTGCTGACCCGGGCCGGCTCGCCGACGCTGCGCTGCCGCGTGGAGCGACGGCTCACCGCGCACTGGCAGCTGCAGCGCCTGCAGGAACGGCTCGAACAGGTCCAGGCGCAGGCTGCCTGGGAGGCGCACTGCCAGCAGACCCTGACCCCGCTCGAGGCCGAACGCGACGCCACGCGGGTCGCCGCCCAGCGGGCCGAACAGGCCGCCACCGGCTGCGCCGCCGTCCTCACCGCACGCGCCGAACAGCACGCCGCCCGCCTGCGACAGTCCTGGGACGCAGACCTGGACGGCGCCGACCACGCCGCCCGCACCCTCGCCGCCGGACCTGGCCGGCTCGGCATGCACCGCGGCCGGGTCCGCGACGCCCAGCAGCACCTCGACGCCTGGGCGGCACCTGGGCAGCGGTGTTCGCCGGCAGCGACCTCGACCCGCGACGCTCGTCGGCCCGGCCGCTACCGCGTCCAACGTCCGCCAGGTCGCCGACGCCCTCTACCAGCACGCCCACCGGCTCGCCGCCGCCGACCACCCCGAGCAGGCCGCCCGGCTCGTGCCGCCCAGCGGGCCCGCGAGCAGTACGACGCGGCCGCGGCCGCCTACCACCAGGCCCGCCGCCAACTCGAACAGCTCTCCCACCAGCCCGTCTACGACACCGGCGCCGCCGAGCAGATCCCCGACCTCACCGAACGGATCGAGGCCGCGCAGCACCGCGTCGCCCCGCCGACCAGCGGGTCGAACGGCTCGCCACCGACCCGGCGATCATCAGCCAGCCCGACCCGCAGGCGCTGCTCGAGGCCGCCCACGCCTCCTGGGCCGCCGAGCAGATCGCCGCCCACCAGCAGCGGCGTTCGGCCCGTCCGAGCCCCTTCCGATCGATCCGGCACGACCCGCACCCGACCCAGCAGATCGACCACGGCCCATCCCTCGGCGCTGACCGACACCCGGCACCGAACCGTCGCACGCAGCCGATAGGAAGCCCCGACACAGCGCCCTCCACACCGACGGCACGCCGCACCGGGCCGAGTTGTCCAAAGCCGCGACCGCCCGGCCTACAGGTTGCACCAGCCGCGCCGTCTAACAGACGCCGACCGAAGGAGCCACCGACGATCACGACAGCGATCACGAATCGGTCACGATCCCAGACCACGTTCCCAAACCCCGCCCCGTACGCATGTCTCAGTGAGGAGGAAACGCCGGCACATGTCGCATTCCGCCACGACACACCCACTTGTCCCCAATGACGGCACGTAGCCGCCAACCACGACGAAAGGACACGACCATGGACGACCGACCGCCTGCTCACCATCACCGAAGTCGCCGACCTGGTCCGCACCCGGTCGCCACCCTGCGCTGGTGGCGACACCTCGGCACCGGCCCGCGCAGCTTCAAGATCGGACGCGACGTCCGCTACCGATTGTCAGACGTCCACGATTGGATCGATCAGCAGCACGGGGGACAACCGGCCTAACCCGACAACTCGCCGCACCTCGGAGGCAGGCCTATGGCCAACATCGCAAAGCGTGCTGACGGACGCTGGCGCGCTCGCTACCGCGACAATGCAGGCAAGGAACGCGCGCGGCACTTTGCTCGTCGGATCGACGCGCAGGCGTGGCTCGACTCGGTAACCACGTCAGTTGGCACTGGTTCGTACGTCGATCCGTCCCGCTCCAAGGTCACAGTTGGCACGGTGGCCGAACAATGGTTCGCCGGAAAGATCAACCTCCGTGCAACCACACGCGTTCGCTACGAGAGCGCACTGCGGGTACACGTAATTCCGCGCTGGGGCGACGTGCGCCTTGACCGCGTCGAACATGGTGATATCCAACGCTGGCTTGCCGACTTATCCGGCGACGGTCAGTCCGGCTCGTCGGTTCGCAAGGCCCACGGTGTGCTCAGCTCAATACTCGACCTCGCGGTTCGCGAGCGACGTCTCGCCAGCAACCCGAGCGTGGGCGTGAACCTGCCAGCGCTCGGCGAACGGCGTCGCCGTTACCTCACCGCCAATCAAGTTGATCAGCTCGCCAGTAACGCGGGCATCGGCCGGCTTCCCGTTCTCATCCTGGCGTACTGCGGGCTTCGGTGGTCCGAGCTGGCTGGCCTCCGCGTCCGCGATGTCGATCTCATGCGCCGACGGCTCAACATCGAATGCGCGGTCACGGAGGTCAATGGTGGCCGGCTCGAGTGGAATAGCCCGAAAAACCACGAGAGGCGCTCCGTGCCGCTCCCCGCTTCATCGTCAAGGAACTGACCACACACTTGGCGAAGCTCGCGGCGGACGACCTCGTGTTCACCGGCGGGAACGGTGGAGTGCTTCGCAACCGAAACGCACGTCGGGACTGGTTCAACCCGGCGGCTAGAGCGATCGCAGAGCCGGGTCTTACTCCACATGAACTTCGGCACACCGCGGCGAGCCTCGCCGTGTCAGCAGGCGCCAACGTCAAGGCCGTGCAGCGCATGCTTGGCCACGCGTCGGCGGCGATGACGCTCGACCGGTACGCCGACCTCTTCGATGACGACCTAGACGCTGTTGCCGAGCGACTGGACGCCGTCTACGACCGCGCGATCGAAGCGAATGGTGAAGTGGTCAACCTTGCCGCTGGCACCAGCTGACGCGTGGAGCATCGACCGTCGATCTCCAGTTCGGTGACGAGCGTAAGGCCTAGGCAACCGACGAACACCGGTCGCGCTCCACCAGCGGTATGTTCCCACCGGATGGCGGTGGCGGCGATCCTGAGGTCGCCGCACGTGCCCCTTTGGTTCGCCGACGTGCTCCTTTGGTACAGCGCGGCTGTCGCGGAACCAGCCCGAGAACAGCAGCTTCCCGACGCACTCAACCGCCGTCGACGGCCGCCAACACCCAGTGTGAAGTCACGGTTTGCGGACTTTTTGCGGACTAACTGCGGACTTTCCTACTCACTTCAGTAGACATTCGGAGCAGGAATCCCAGCTATATAAGGGGATTCTGTGGTGGGCGATACTGGGATCGAACCAGTGACCCCTGCCGTGTGAAGGCAGTGCTCTCCCGCTGAGCTAATCGCCCCTGCCGCTATTGGAATTACGGTCCTCCAAGGTTGGCCAGCCTACCGGCGCGCATTGCGGCGGCGCCACCAGGACCTGATCCGCTCCGAGTACTCGCGAACCTGCCGCTGCGTCCAGATGAGCAGGCGCTTGGCCCAGGCGAATTCGGTAGCCCATATCGCGATGCCGGCGAAGACGATGAGCCAACCCGGCCCGGGCAGCGGAAGCAAGATTATGCCCGCCACGACGACGATCAACCCGATGATGGCAACGCTGACCCGCCAGGCCACCCAACCGCCGGGCAGGCGTCGAACCCGGGCGCGCGCCCGTCGGATGGGCTTCGAGCCGCCGGCGTAACCAGCCTTCGTCGCGACGTGACTCGGCTGGCCGGGGTCTCCTGCTCCGGACCAGCCATCTGACGACACTATGGCATCCGGCCGGCCGCCGGCTGGGAATCCGTCGTGAGCGACAGAGCGCGGCGAGCTGATGGCGAGGTCACCGAGCGGATGGGGTCGAGTACCCGTCGCTCGTCGAAGCTGCGAACTCCTGACCTGCCGGCGGTGTGAATCGGACCGGTAGCGAAGCCCAGCAGTCGGCGTAGTCCGCCTGCAGCTGCGGTGACTCCGCGGCGAACCGGGTCACGCGCTGCGGATAGCGGGTCTCGAACATGAACGCCAGGGTTCCGCGGAGCTCGTTCCGGCTTCAGCTCCACCGTGCTGGCTCGCTGAAAGGCCTCGGCGTCCGGGCCATGGGGCGTCATGCAATTGTGCAGACTGATCCCACCGGGGACGAAGCCCTGCGGCTTGGCGTCGTACACACCGAAGACCAGTCCCATGAACTCCGACATGACGTTCATGTGGTACCACGGCGGGCGGAACGTGTCCTCGGATACGAGCCACCGATCCGGGAACAGAACGAAGTCGACGTTGGCCGTGCCGGACGTCTCGGACGGTGAGGTCAGGGTGGTGAATATGGACGGGTCGGCGTGATCGAAAAGCAGTGGGCCGACCGGCGAGAAGCGGCGTAGATCGTACTTGTACGGCGCGTAGTTACCGTGCCAGGCCACGACATCGAGCGGCGAATGCGATAGGTCGCAGCTCCACATCGCGCCGCCCCACTTCACGAACAGCCGAGACTCACTATCACGCTCCTCGTACGCCGCGACCGGGGTCAGGAAGTCGCGAGCATTTGCGAGGCAGTTCGCTCCGATGGGACCGCGCTCCGGCAGCGTGAACGCGCCGCCATAGTTCTCGCATAAGTAGCCGCGCGCCGGCTCGCCCGGCAGTTCGACCCGCAGCTTCACGCCGCGCGGCACGACCACGATCTCACCGGGCGTCGCGTCGATGATGCCGAACTCCGTCCAGAAGCGCAGCGCACCTTGCTGGAGAACGACCAGCATTTCCGCGTCGCCGTTGTAGAAATACTCATCCTGCATGGACCGCGTGACCGCGATAGACGTGGCTCGCCATTCCGGTCTGCGTACTGACGTCGCCGGCCGTGGTGATCGTGCTGACGCCCTCGACGAACGACTGTGATCGTTGCGGAATCGGGAAAGGATCCCATCGCATCGGCCCAATCGGCCCGGCCCAGTCAGCATCCGGCGCACTGCGCCACTGGCCGGCGTCGACACGGCGAAACCGGCCGACGTGTCGAACCGACGGGCGGATCCGGTACATCCATGATCGCTCGTTGCTCCGGCGCGGCGCGGTGAACGGCGATCCACTCAGCTGCTCCGCGTAAAGGCCGAATGCCACCTGCTGGGGCGAGTTTCGTCCGATGGGCAAGGCGCCCGCGATTGCCTCTGTCTCGAACCCATTACCGAAGCCGGACTGGTAGCTGACCACAGTGGCCTCCTCGCGCTCACTCGTTGTGCGATAATCGCACAGTATGTGCGGTAAACGCCCTTAGGCATGGACTATAAGGAGCCCGATGAGTCCGGTCAACGCGTCCCGACCGGCTCGCGAGCGAGGGGCCAAAACTCTGGACAACGGCCTACGCGTGCTCGAAGCGATCGCCACCCGCCCGGACGGATCGACGATTGCCGACGTCGCCCGCGTGGTGGGGATCCACCGCACGGTCGCTTATCGACTGCTCGTCACCCTGACTGACCACGCTCTGGTCAGCCAGGATCCAGACGGCCGGTACCGCCTCGGCCCGGCAACGGCGGGGCTGACAACAGCGTTACGCGCGGACCTGCAGCAGACAGCGCGCCCACACCTTCGCAGGTTGGCCGAGACGACAGGCGCCACCGCCCATCTGACGATCCGCGATGGGCCGGATGCAGTCAGCATCGCCGTCGTCGAGCCGCAGCACGCTGCGATGCACGTCGCTTACCGAATCGGGTCCCGCCATCCGCTGACCGTGGGCGCCGCCGGAATGGCCATTCTCATTGGCGGCCCGGCGCGCCGCGGTGAGCGAGTAGCGGTCCGAAAAGGACGAAGGCAGGGCTATGTCGCCAGCGCCGGAGAGCTGCAGCCCGGAGCTTGGGGCCTCTCGGCGCCGATCAAGGCGAGCGGCTCAGCCGACGCCTCGGTCGGGGTCATATCTCTCGGACCGCTCGACGAACGAATTACTGCCGCGATCGTTATGGGCGCTGCAGCCGAGATCACGCGCGACATGCTCGCCTCCGCGCCGTAGCCTGCCGAGACCGGCTACTCGCGGGGCGGAATCTCCTGCACGGCCCACCCGTTGCCGTCCGGATCACTGAAGAACACGAAGTGACCCCAGGGAAACCGCTGCACCTCGCTTACCTCGACACCGCGTCCGGCCAGCTCCGCCCGAGCTGCCTCGATGTCATCGACGACCAGCTGCAGACCTTGCTGCGAGCCGGGTGACATCGCAGCGCCAAGCCCAGTGCCGATGGCGATCGACGCAGCAGACCCGGGTGGTGTCAGCTGAACGAATCGGATCTGGTCGTTCACCCGGTGATCGTGGTCGGCGACGAAGCCGGCTTTCTCCGTGTAGTAGGTCTTCGCCCGGTCAACATCGGACACGGGCACCTGCACAAGCTCCAAGCGGAAGTCCATGGCAGGCACGTTAGCTACCGGGTCTGACAATTTCTGCGCGCCGGCCACCGGATCGGAGCACGGCATATCGGGTTGCTGAGCGGGTTGTACGGTAAGAACACGTCACGGCGGTGGGGCCCGCCGTCATCTGTCGCAGCATCGCGGCCAACGGTCCCTACGGCACGTCTCGTGAGCGAGGTTCCCGTGACGCACTCGGATGCTGAATCCACCCGGCAGCGATCGACCTCGTCTGCATACGAACAGTCACCCCGCTCGTCCTGGCCAACGTTTCGGATCGATGTCATCGTCGCCATCTTCCTCGGCGGCTGCGTAGGTGGGTACGCGCGCTACGCCGCCACATTGATCTGGCCGACGCCGTCCGGCGCGTTTCCGTGGCCGATTTTCTGGGTCAACACCGCGGGCGCCTTGATCCTTGCGCTCGTTGTCGTCATTGCCTCCGAGGTGGCGCCATCCCGCTATCTAAGTCCGTTGCTAGGCACTGGCTTCTGCGGCGCGCTAACCACCTTCTCATCAGTCGTCGTCGTCGTTGATCAGTTGTTCGCACACCACCATGCCCAGACGGCGATCGTGTACCTGTTCGCGACCATCGGCGCGCCCTCGCAGCGTCGTGGTTCGGTCTCCTCGTCGGCCGCGCCATCGCGGCGGGACGACATGGCGCGCGCCGCGAAAGGAGTTCCCGTTGATAACGCATGGTCCAGCCAAGAGGCTGACGGTATTCATCGGCGAGTCCGACCACTATCGGCACCACTCGCTTGTCGACCGAGATCATCGATCGGGCTCGCCGGGCCGGACTCGCCGGATGCTCGGTCTTTCGGGGCACGGACGGCTTCGGGGCCACCGGCCATCTGCATACCGCCCGACTGCTCAGCCTCTCCGAGGACTTGCCTATCTGCATTGTGATCGTGGATTCGGCAGAACGCATCGAAGCGTTCTTGCCGCACCTCGATGAACTGGTGACTGGCGGACTGGTGATAGTCGATGAGGTCGACGTAGTCCGCTATGTCGGCAATCCGGCCGGGCGCAGCACCAAGGAGGGCTGATGCTCGCCGTCGCGGTCGCGCTGGCCGCCGGCCTGGGCGCCGTCCTCCGCTACGTGGTCGACCAGATCGTGCAATATCGCACCGGTGGAGACTTCCCGTACGGCACCTTGGCCATCAACCTGTCGGGGAGCCTGCTTCTCGGGGTGATCACCGGGCTCGCCTTGCACCACGGACTACCTACCGCCCCCACGTTGATCATTGGCACCGGGTTGGCCGGCGGGTACACGACGCTCTCAACCTGGGCGTGGGAATCGCTGACGCTCGCCGAGACGGGCGATCTGCTGGAAGCCGCGATGAACATCGTCGGCAGCTTCGCCGCGGGCCTCGCGATCGCCGCGGCTGGCCTCGCCTTGACCCAGCTTTGACCGTCACGCTGTCGTCGGGCGTGGCATGAGCCCATCTCAGCCAGCATGGAATGTCTCGACGTCAGCTCGAGGTTTCGAGATTTCTGTGCACACGTGGCAGCGAGTGACGGATGAATGCAGCCCTCGGCAAGAGCTGTCCGAGTCGTCGCCGAGGGCCGCAGGCGAAAACACTTACCGCTTTCTTACGTGCGATGTCCAGCCGTATGGCGTGTCGTACACCGTGCGCAGCTAAGTGCGCGCGGAACGAGATCGATTGAGTGATATGCGCCGAGGGACGGTGAACCGATCCTTGGTCACCGCGCGTGGATAAAGTGACATGAGTCACGTGTGAGGACCTCGGACTCCGCGGGTCGACGTCGGCCTGGAGCCCATTCACGCCATGTCGACGATGTCCGGCAGCTATGGCAATACCCCGGGAGGCAGCACGGTGATCGGGAGATGTGCGTCATGAGACCGGCTTGGGTCGACGAGACGTTGTTCCCGTTCGAGAGCCACTTCGCACAGATCAACGGCGCACAGGTCCATTACATCGACGAGGGTCAGGGTCCGGTGTTCTTGGGACTCCACGGCAACCCGACGTGGTCGTTTGTCTACCGGCACATCGTGACGGCGCTCAAGGACCGCTTCCGCTGCATTGCGCTCGACTATCCAGGCTTTGGGTTATCCGAGGCGCCCTTTGGCTACAGATACACGGCCGCCGAGCATTCCAGCGTTGTCGAGGGTTTCGTGAACGTCCTCGGGCTCGAGGGCACCACAATGATGCTCCACGACTGGGGCGGTCCGATTGGATTATCTGTGGCCGCGCGTCATCCGGAACGCTTCCGGGCTCTCGTCATCGGCAACACATTCGGCTGGCCGGTAAACGGAGACAGGACCTTGGAACGCTTTTCCAAACTCATGGGTAGCGACATGCCCGGCAGATTTCTGGTCGAACGCATGGACGTGTTTACGAAGGTGCTGCTGCCGGGCGGGATCAAGCGGAAGAAGTTGACCAAGAGCGAGAAGGCCATGTATCAGGGCCCGCACCCCACGCCGGAGTCGCGGGTTCCCGTGCACGTCCTGCCCGCGGAGATGCTGGGCGCACACGAGCTGCTGACCGAGGTCGAGCAGGGGCTCTCCCAGCTCGCCTCGTTGCCAGCGCTGATCGTGTGGGGCGACCGCGATCAGGCCTTCCGAGAATCGCAGAGACTTCGCTGGGAACGCACTTTTCCCAACCACCGAACCGTCATCTTGAGCGGTGCCTCCCATTACATTCCTGAAGACGCGCCGGACGAGATCGTGACCGCGATTCGAGACTGGTGGCCGGGCACCTCGGACACCTAGCCGCGGAAGGTCGTTTGCCAGACGCGGTGATCCAGGCTTCGGCTCGCGGAAGAGGAGGCCATGCCTGAAGGTGGGGACGACGAGGCGCGCCGCGACAATCGCGCAGCGATCCGGGGTCCTCACGAAATCGCGCCAGCGACTTCGTGGGGTCGTTTTCTGGGTGGGTTTAGTGGCCAGCGCGCGAGAACGCAGCTAGGGGAGGCTCGGCGCGCGAATGGGCAACGTACTTGCCTCGCGGGACACTAGCCACCTCCGCAACTGGCGGAACTGCCTGGTGTCCCGCCGGAAGTACGGCTTACGATCCCGACCACTGTGAGGGAGTTGCCCCGCGATGGTCGGGCCGGAATTGACGCGACGCTGGTGCGGCGATTGATCGCCACCCAGTTCCCGCAGTGGCGGGAACTACCCGTGACGCCGGTGGCCGTCGACGGATGGGACAACCGCACCTACCGTCTCGGTGCAGACATGTCAGTTCGACTCCCGACCGCCGCAAGCTATGCGCCCGCGGTCGAGAAGGAAGACCGCTGGCTGCCCATCCTGGCCCCATCGCTACCGCTTGCCGTTCCGACGCCCGTGGCGACCGGTCGGCCCGGCGAGGGCTACCCGTTTTGCTGGTCGGTCCGCCCCTGGCTCGGTGGCCGAACAGCACTAGAGGAACCCCCCGTCGACCTCGCGGGCTTTGCGATCTCCATCGCCGAGTTCCTGGTGGCTTTGCAGCAGATTGACGCGACCGACGGGCCGATTGCCGGCGCGCACAGCTTTTACCGGGGCACGTCGCCCAAGTACTACGACAACGAGACCCAGGAATGCCTACAGGCGCTGTGCGGCCGCATAGACACTGACGCTGCCGCGACCGTCTGGGACGCCGCTCTCGCTACAACGTGGGGCCGGGCACCCGTGTGGTTTCACGGTGACGTAGCCAGCGGGAACCTCCTCGTGCGGGACGGCCGACTCAGCGCGGTCATCGACTTCGGAACATGCGGCGTCGGCGACCCCGCCTGCGACCTCGTCATCGCGTGGACCTTATTCCATGGGCGAAGCCGAGAGGTCTTCCGCGACCGCGTGCAGCAAAACGCCGATACCTGGGCGCGGGCCCGTGGCTGGGTGCTCTGGAAGGCGCTGATCAGCCTCGGCGGCGATGCCCACGACACAGCCTGGGCACTCAACGCGCCAATCATTGAGGAGGTGATCGCCGATCACGAGCGATACGGCTGAGGATCACCTCGAACCACCCGCGGCACGATCGGGCGATACGCTGCAACGGCCTATGCGAAATCGACCTTCTCCCGCGCCGTTTCTCTTTCTGTCGATCCGCGCCCAGGAAGCCGCGGCCGACGATGAGTACTCGGCCGTCATGCGCTTTGGTGGGCTGGACGAAGGCGAGTTGCATCGGATCCGGCTGGATCGCGAGCCGCTCGGCCAGGTCGATCTCGATCGCTGGTCCGGCGTCATCCTCGGCGGCGGACCATACAACGTCAGCGATTCTCCAGCGGACAAGTCCGCCGACCAACGCCGGGCCGAGGCCGATGTGCTCACTTTGCTCAACGACGTCGTCGCCCGCGACTTTCCGTTCCTTGGCTGCTGTTACGGAATTGGCACTCTGGGGGTGTATATCGGTGCCACCGTCGACCGTGCGTTCGCCGAACCCATCGGATCCGTCCAGGTATCGCTTACTCCGGCCGGACGCTCGGATCCGCTGTTCGTCGATGTGCCGGATGCGTTCGAGGCCTTCGTCGGACACAAGGAAGCGGTCAGCGAGCTGCCGCCCGGCGCCGTATTGCTAGCCACGTCACCAGCTTGTCCAGTACAAGCCTTCCGGGTCGGCCGGAATGTCTACGCGACGCAGTTCCATCCCGAACTGGACGTAGCCGGAATCTGCACCCGCATCGAGGTCTATAAGGACTTTGGGTACTTCGATCCCGACACGGCCGAATCACTGAAGGAATCGACGCGGCACTCCAAGGTCATTTACCCGCCGGCCATCCTTCGCCGCTTCATCGATAGGTTCGCGGCCTGACGGACCGCGCGCACCGCGGACTGTGCGATGGATGCGGCTACTCAGCCTCGCGCGAGGTGTCAAGGCACCGGCGCGAGTGGACCGGGGACCCGGCTCCGCATTCGGGTAGTGGGCACGAGCTACTGTTCCGACAGGGCCACCTCGTGATTGGGAGCTCCAGTGCCAGACGTGCAGTTCCTCGCCCACACCGCAGCGGGCCGTCGCCTGCTGGCCAAGTCATGGATGATCGCGGAGTGACTGCCGTCGCCACGGGGCCTCGCTCGCTCGCCGAACTCTCGACCCAGGCACTCGTCGACGCCGCTCGATCTCGCCGCGACAGCGCGTTCGGCACCCGAATCACCTACTCCCCCAAAGTCTTCATCCCCCTCACCCGGCTGTGCCGCGACCGCTGCGGGTACTGCACGTTCGCGACAGCGCCCCGGTCGCTCACCGCGCCCTACTTGTCCGCTGACGAAGTTCTTGCCATCGCCTCTGCCGGGGCCGAAGCCGGCTGCCACGAAGCGTTGTTCACCCTGGGTGAAAGTCCGGAATCGCGCTACCCGGAAGCGCGCACCTGGCTGAACACGCACGGATTCTCCTCGACAGTCGACTACTTGCGGGCGATGTGCGATCTCGTGCTTACCGAGACCGGGCTGCTGCCGCACGCCAACGCCGGAGCTATCTCAGCCGATGAGCTGGCGTTGCTTCGACCGGTCGCGCCATCCCAGGGAATGATGATCGAGTCCTTGCGCCCCGACTTGGCGGCCCACCGGGGAGCACCGGACAAGACACCAGAGCGCCGGCTCGCCACCCTTGACGCTGCCGGCCACCTCGCCATTCCGTTCACGACCGGAATCCTCGTCGGCATCGGCGAGACCGAGGTTGACCGCATCGACGCGCTGTGCGCCATTGCTGACAGCCACGCCCAGCATCGCCACGTCCAAGAGGCCATCGTTCAGAACTTCCTGCCCAAACGGGGGACGGCGATGCGGGCGGCGCCCGCGTGCCCACCGGAGGATCACCTGCGGGCAATCGCGCTGGCCCGGCTGATCTTGCCGCTCGACGTGCACGTCCAGGCTCCGCCGAATCTCACCGACGAGGCCGCGCTGGGCGGACTGCTCGACGCCGGCATCGACGATTGGGGCGGCGTTTCACCGGTCACGGCCGACCACGTCAATCCGGAACGCCCGTGGCCGGCCTTGGACACGCTGCGCCGTGTTACCGAAGGCCACGGCTACGCGCTGGTACCTCGGCTCACCATTTATCCGGAGTTCGCGCTTCGGCCAGAACGCTGGCTCGATCCGGCCACGCGCTTTCCGGTCCTCGACCGTTCCGACGCCACTGGGCTGGCCCGCGACGACCCCGGCGCGGTCTGGCCAGAGCGTCATCAGGCCGCTGCCAACGTCGGTACTGGAGCAGAGGTCGTGCAAATCGGCCGTCGTTCGACGGCGTGGTACGCGGGCGCTGAGGTAACGCCGCAGCTGCTCTTGCCGACAAGGCCGGCCGCGCGGGGCGCCGTGCGCGATGTACTCGACGCGGCCGGCGTCGGCGATCGCCTCGGCGAGGACGAACTCGTGATTCTGCTCGGCGCACGTGGGCCCGAGGTTGCGGCCGTGGCCGAGTTGGCCGACCACTTGCGACGGGAAGCCGTCGGCGACGCGGTGACCTATGTGATCAACCGGAACATCAACTACACCAATGTGTGTACCTACCGCTGCACCTTCTGCGGATTCTCCAAAGGCCCGCTGTCGCTCAACCTTCGAGGCAAGCCGTACCTCCTCTCGCTCGACGAGATCGCCGGCCGGGCCCGCGAGGCATGGGACCGCGGGGCTACTGAAGTGTGCATGCAGGGCGGTATTCACCCCAGCTTCGATGGCAACTTCTACGTCGAGGCCGCGCAGGCCGTGCACGACGCGGTTCCCGGGATGCACATTCACGGCTTTACCGCACTGGAAGTCACCGAGGGGGCACGCCGACTCGGCGAGCCATTGACCGACTATCTGACGCGTTTGAAGCGGGCCGGGCTCAAGACGTTACCCGGCACCGCTGCGGAGATCCTCGACGACGACGTGCGGCAAGTTCTGTGCCCGGACAAGGTGAATACCGAGGAGTGGCTCGCCGCGCACGAGGCCGCGCACGCAGTGGGGCTACGCAGCAACGTCACCATGATGTTCGGCGCTATCGAACAGCCGCGCCACTGGGCGCGTCACTTCCTCGTCACCCGGGCGCTGCAGGATCGTACTGGCGGGTTCACCGAGTTCGTCGGCCTGCCGTTCGTGCATATGGCGGCGCCGATCTACCTAAAGCGCGCGGCCCGACGCGGGCCGACGTGGCGGGAGGTCGTGCTGGTGCACGCCGTCGCGCGGATCGCCTATCACGGATCGATCCCGAACGTCCAGGCCTCTTGGGTGAAGCTCGGTCGCGAGGGCGCGGCGCAGCTCCTTCGCGCCGGAGTCAACGACCTCGGCGGCACCCTCATGGAGGAGAACATCAGCCGGGCCGCGGGCGCGACCCACGGCCAGGCGCTGGATGCCCAGGCGTTCGACGCCGTTGCCCGCGCGGCCGGCCGATACGCCGTGCAACGGACAACGCTCTACGAACGGATCGACGCGTTAGCGGGCTGACAGGCCGGATCGGCCACGCGCCAAATCGCCTTCAGCTGCAGCGTCCGCGCCCGAATGGGACCGAAGCGCGCCGACGACCGACTCAGGAGTAACCCTGGCACCACGGCTGCGCGTCACGCGCCCGAATGCCCTAGGCGCACGGCCGTCATCGGTCCGCGTTCGGGGGCAGCCGCTCCTACCGATATGATCACGCGGCACGGCACGTCCTCCGTCTGATCCGAGGAGACCACCGAGATGTCGGCGCCAGGTGACAGCATCTCCGCCGACGCCGCTGGCCAACAGTCCCCGTCGCCGGCTTTGGCGTATTCCGTCTACGTGCGGCTCCACACGCCGGCCGTGCCGAAGTTCGTCGGTGCGGTCGCTGACGCAATCGCCCAGCGGGGCAGCCTGATTACCGCACTGGACGTGTCGGACACCGACGCACCGCGGATGACGATCGACATCAACTTCTTCGCCGCGGATCGGGAACATGCGGGCATCGTCATCGCCGCATTACGGCAGGTCGACGATGTCGAGATCTCACAGGTGGAGCCGCCGCACATCCACCACGACTACAGCCGTCGAGCGATCCGGGTGGTGCTGCTTGCGCCGCCCGGGGCTGGCAAAGGTACTCAGGGCGCGATCATTGCGAATCACTTTGGCGTAGCGCATATCGCCACGGGCGACCTGCTCCGTAGCCATATCGCCCACGAGACGAGCCTTGGCCTGGCCGTGCGCGACATCCTCGCGCGCGGTGATCTCGTCCCGGACAGCATCGTTCTCGAAATGCTCCGAGACGCATTGGCCTATGCCAAGCGCAAGAACGGCGGCTATGTCATCGACGGGATCCCCCGCACCATTGAGCAAGCCCACGCGGCATTGGAGATCGCCACCCAACTCGACATGACCGCGGACGTCGCTTTGAGCCTTGACGTCGACGACGACGAGCTGACCCACCGGCTCCTGGCTCGCGCAACCGTCGAGCACCGTACCGACGACACTCCGGAAGTCATCGCCAAACGGTTAGAGCTTTATCACCAGGTAACCGCGCCGCTGCTGGGCTGGTTCGACGAGCGCCGCATTCTCATCACCATCGATGGCACGCCGCCCATTGAGGTCGTCACGACGGAGATCCTGGTAACCCTGGAGATCGTCTACGCGGACATCCTCGCCCGGCTTGCGGTCAAGCACCAATGATCACGATCCCGGCACCTCGCCGGGACGGGTCAGCGGGGCGACCAGCGTTTCCATCGCGCGCTCGCCGCTGCCCGAGTCTTGCCCTCCCACAGCAGCTCGACGTCAGCCACGATCTCCGACTCGTTAGCTGAGACCGCGACGCCGCGGAGTTCCACCGTCTCCCCTAACGGACTCGGTCGCAGGTATCGCAGGTCCAACCCGGCCGTCACATAAGGCAAGGGCACGCCCACGGGGGCCGTCCAGTTGTGGCGTTCTGCCTCGAGCAACACGACCGCGGCGCTATGACAATCCAGCACGGTCGCGATGATGCCTCCGTTGAGGTAGCCCAGTCCGTTATCGTGCTCCGGCCACGGGGCAAAGCGCGCGACAACCGCAGCCCTCCGCGGGAAAGCTGCGCAGCCGAAGGCCCTTCGGGTTGGCCGGCCCGCAACCGAAGCAGCGCAGTGTCGGAAACAATCGCTCCTGGATGCTCAGCTGTCCGGAGCCCTCATCGATAGTCCGAGATTCGCCCACTCGATGATCCTCGCAAGCCGCCGCCTCGCCGAGTGAAGGCGGCCCTCACGCTCCGCCGGCCGACGGTGGCTTCGTGAGTCAGGCCAGAGGTTCAACGCCAGCCCGAGCGACACCGTGGCGAGTTGCTGAACTCACGAGGCCGGTTGTTATAACGATTAGGCGCCGCTAATCGACCGGGCAAATGCCCATTCTCAAAGAGTCCACTTCGCGACAGTGCCCAAACCGTAGACTGTGTCCGAGCTGCCGAGCGATCTCAGCGGACTCCACGCCGCCACGGACGGTCGAGCTAAAGGCGGGTCAACCAGGCGGGAGTTGACGCCGCACGATAGTGGCGAAAGGCCGCCGAGAGATGCCGCAGCGAGAACCGACCTTGCGGGATGTGGCGGTTCGTACCGGACAAGAAGACCAAGATCACGACCGAACCGATCTGAGAACGAGGACGAGCACACCGTGTTGTTCCATTTCGCGCCGGCGGTCGGGTGGATGAACGACCCGAACGGATTGATCCACTGGAACGGCCGCCACCACCTCTTCTACCAACACAACCCGGCCAGTGCGACCTTCGGCAGTATCGGCTGGGGCCACGCCAGTTCCGCGGATCTCATCAACTGGCAAGAGCACCCGGAAGCCCTCCGGCCTGGATCCGACGGCACCAGCTACGACGCGAACGGTTGCTATTCGGGCTGCGCCATCGCGGACGACGAAGGTGGCGTAACACTCATCTACACCGGCGTCGACGGCGCCATGCAGTTACCGTGCCTGGCTCGGTCGACCCAGTCCGACCTGCGAGCAATTCGACAAGGACGCCGATAATCCGATAATCAACAACGCCCCGGTCCTGAGGTATTGGCCTTCCGGGATCACAGCGTCCGCCGGACACGCCGGCAAATGGCATCAGTCGATCGGAGGTAAGACACACGATCGAGGCGGCACGATCTTCGGCTATACCTCGACTGATCTTCGTGAGTGGACCTTGGATCGCCCAGTGCTCGACGCGACCAGGTGCGACATTCCCGATGCGCATTTGGGAGTGCCCAGATGTTTTCGACGCGGGGACCGGCACCGTCCTGATCCTGTCGCTGATGGCGGACGAGACCGAGGCTTCCGAAGCAACCGTCCCGATCGTCTGGTACGCGATCGGTGAATGGATCGATGGCCAGCTCGAGCCGGACACCACGAGCCGCCTCGACTACGGCGACCGTCTGTACGCCCCGCAGTCGTACTGGGCGGCTGATGGCCGCAGAATCCAATTCGGCTGGATTCGGACCGATCTCGACCCGCGCTCCGGTCGGCGACAGCCTCGGCGTCATGTCTGCACCGCGCGAACTGGTAGCTGCGCGAGAACGGACAGCTTGCGCGCGATGCCCGCTCGAGAACTACATGTTCTCCGCGATGCCGCGCTAGTCGTTCGAATCGCGCTCGGGCGATACCAGCACGACGATCGAACTGCCCGGACCGAGCAACGCCGTCGAGGTTTCCCTCGACGACTCGGACGCTGCAATCGCAGCCATTCGGCTGGTCGACGACCGATCGGGCGCCGTGTTCCTCGCCGACCTGACCAAGCTGCCAAGGAAACCGAACCGCGTCGCCGCGCCAGTAACCCTCCTTTTCGACCATGGCATCGTCGAGGTCTTCCGGGCGGGCGTGCCCGCGACCTGGACCGACCTAACCCACGCGAGCGTCACCCGCATCGTGATCGACCACTCACCCTCGCGCGGATACCGACGTGACGTGCTGGCCGCTCCGACCGGTGCGCTCCCCAATTGCTAGCTGACCGCTAGCTGACCGGAACCGCGAGTCAGTCGGGTGGTCCCGAACCAGGTGGTCAGCGCGTCGGGTAGCCCGAGGTAAGTTCGGTCGCCCACCCAGGCCACATATCCGTCGGGCCGAAGCAACCCGGCAGAGGGAGCGCGGTCGGAGACATACCCGGTTCCAAGATCATCTCCTGAGGCGTTCTTAGTCCGCGCGGAATCGCGGAGAGAGCGCGTACCGCAGCAGTACGACGTCTCCGATCTGCCGCACCTCGGCTAGCGTCGCCCGCCGCCGCGGATTCCAGGGAAACCGCCCGTCGCTGACGAATCGCCGGGCCCGCGAGTCACCGACGAAGAACGGCGCGACGACCAGGTTCAGCTCGTCGACCAGGTCGGCGGTGAGGAACTGCGTGTGCACCGTGCCGCCGCCCTCGACCATCAGCCGATGTACTCCTCGGGCGTAGAGATCCTCACTGATCCACTGCATGTCCACCGGCTCGCCCGCCGTCAACGACGGTAGCTACCGACCCGAGCCGGCCGCGAGCTTCATCGACCGACGCGCTCGCGCAGTAGACCACCTTCTCCGTGTCCCCTGCGCCGAAGAAGTCGGCGCGCGCGTCGAGCTGCCCACCATTGGTGACGGTGACCTTGATCGGCGATGGCCGCAATCCGCGAGCAAGCCGCTCTTCCCGTCGCGCCCGTGAACGAACCAGCAGCCGCGGATTGTCGTTCCGGATAGTGCCCGCACCGACGAGGATCGCGTCGCACGTCGCGCGAACTGCATCGACCCGGTCGAAGTCGGCGTCATTCGAGAGTGGCAGCCGCTTCACCGACACGCTGTCGAGGTAGCCGTCGATCGACATGCCGCAGCTGAGCAGCGTGTATGGACGTTCAGCCACGAAGAACGCCTTCCGGCTAGGCGGCCACCGGCACCGGCTGGTGCGGCACATCTGCCTTACCAGCTAATCCCTCCGATTGCGAGCCGGCCGCACGCGTGCTGCCCCGATTACCGGAGCCTAGCCAGGTGATCGCGAGTACCGCCGCGCCGGGCAGGCTGGCGGCGAGGACAAGTACGCCGTAGACGGCGGCGACGCCCAAACCCTGAGCGGCGCCAAGACCAGCGGCGGCAAACAGCCAGGCGGCCACACCTTCGCGCGGGCCCCATCCACCGATGTTCGTAGGCACGCTCATCGCCAGGAGCACGACCATCGCCAACGGCAGCATTTGCAGCGCAGGAGCGGTCGCACCGGCGGTACGCGCCGCGATCAAGAACGTGGCCATATGGCCGGCGACAACGACAACCGAGCTCAGCACGATCGCCGCCCGAGTCCGCGGGGCAAGCAGCCCGGCGCGGACGTCCGCGCGCGCCGTGCGCAGTGCCCGAACCCAACGCGAGGTGCCACGCGGTGTCCGGGCCCGAATCAGGCCCACTGCGCCGAGCACGCAGAGCACGGCGATCGCGAGAACGGCGGGCATGGACGAATGCACCGGTGAGGGCAGGACGAGCAGCACGATCAGTGCAAGCACCACCTGCACGACCTGCCCGGCCAAGCGCTCCCATCCGACCGCCCGCAGGCCCCGGCTCACGTCCCCGGCATCACGGCCGTGCTGCAATCCCCGGTGGACGTCCCCAAGGACGCCGCCCGGCAAGGCCGAGTTGAGGAACTGCGACCGGTAGTACGCCGCAATCGCGCCACGTAGCGGCACGGCGACGCCGAGGCCGCGCGCAACCAGGCTCCACCGCCAGGCCGAGCAGACGGTGGTCACGAACGCGACGCCGGCGGCGGCGACGAGCGACCAGCCGCTGATCGTCCTGAGTCCGTCCAGGAGGGCTCCGGTGCCGAGTCGCCAGAAGAGGACGGCGAGGATCGCGGCACCGCCCAGCACACGCATGTACGCCCATGCCGCTCGGCTCATCGCACCCCCACCTCCCCTCTCCTTCTCCGCGGCCGCGTTTGCGGGGGGCCGGGCCGATGTCCCGAGGCCTCCACCAGCCGCCCTGTAGGAAGTACGCACATCGCGGTGGGTCGGGTTCACCAGTGCTATGGATCACCACTCCCGGCCGCCAGCCGATCTAGCACACGCGCGACCTGATCCGTGGTCGTGGACCAGCGAGTGAGCGACGTACGGCGCTCCTGCGCAGCTCGCCGGAGGCGTCGCCGTACTCGCGCGTCGTTCAACCAGCTGGACGAGGGCGACGCTGAGTGCGTGCGGGTCCCGGGGCGGCACCAGAAGGCCGGGACGCCGCCCATCAGCCGTGTGACCGAGAGCATCCGGCACGCCACCAACGGCGGCGGCGATGACCGGTAGTCCGCGGGCCAAGGCCTCGATGACGACCATGCCGAACGTCTCGGCGTAGGACGCATGAACCACCACGTCGGCGGCGGCATATTCCCGGTCGAGCTCACGCGGGTGACCGCGCGCCGGCGAACCAAATCCGGTCGGCGATGCCGTCCGTTTCGGCTCGGCGCCGCAGTCCGTCGACGAACCCCGGATCACGATCCAGCGGGCCGACGCACACGCAGCGCCAGGCAGGCCGGCAATGATCGCCAGCGAAGCGAGCAACGTGTCATGACCCTTGTTCGGCATGACGGCGGCGACGCACAGCAGTTCGGTTCCGCTGGCCGTTCCCGGCGACAGGGTCGGCGGCGTCCGCACCCGGCTCTGCGACGTGGATCCGATCCGGCGGGAGCCGGTAGATGTCGATCAGCCGCTGGCGGGTCCATGAGCTGGTCGTGATGATGGCGCTCGCGGACGACGAGGACGGCCCGCTCGCGGATACGAGCGTGGCCGACGCTCGGGCTCGGGCGGCCCGTCGCCAAGCGGCATGTGGACGAGCACGACCAGCGCCAGCCGACGGGCCTCCGGCACCAGGACGTTCGGAGCCGCGGAGGCGATCAGCCCGTCGACCAGCACGACGGCACCGTCCGGTATCCCGCGGACCACCCGCGCCCAGCGCGTCCTCCGCCGCAGCGTCGGGCCAGGGCCATGATCCCGATACGGCATGCTCACGTACGCGCCACCCGCGTGCCGTGAGCCCTCGGCAGATCCGGCGGTCGTAAGTGTTGCCACCGCTGGGCCGCGCCGGGTCATCGATGCCCTCCGGTACGACGACGTCGATCTCGATCCCCCGGCTGCTCACAGCCGCCGTTCGTAACTCGCCCACGCGACATGTGACTCATGCAATGTGACGGCGATCCCGGCGAGGTCGGCGGCGCCGCTGCCGAGTGCGCCGGCCTGCACCCGCTCCGCGAGGCGGTCGGCTATGACCTTCGCCAGGGCCTCGGTGGAGGTGTTCACGCCGGCGAAAGTCGGCCTCCTCGTCCAGGTTCCGGTAGCTCAACTCGCCGACCACGGCATGCAGTTCCGCAGCGGCCCGCCCGATGTCCACGACGATGTTGTCCGCGTCCAGCGTCTCCCGCCGAAAGGTGGCGTCGACGACGTACGTCGCCCCGTGCAAGCGCTGCGCGGGACCGAACACCTCACCACGGAAGCTGTGGGCGATCATCATGTGATCGCGGACGGTGACGCTGAACACGCGAATCACCCTTCGCCGTAGGTGATGGTGTGGCAGATCGCCGGCAAACTACCCGCCGCGAGCCTGGGCATCACGTCGGGCAGCTCGTCGAAGCGCGAGGATCCGGTCAGCAGAGCATCGAATGCCGCATCGCGGAGCAAATCGAGAGCGAGCGCCAGCCGATCGGCCATAGTCCGGGTGCGCGCGGCGAGCCGGTGCGACCGTTCCGACCTGACTTGCCCGGATACCGAGTCGGCGGGAGTGAAACGCGCCCCCGAGCGACAGCGTGACGTCGGCATCGCCGTACCAGCTGAGGTCGATGACCGTGCCCTCCGGGACGAGAAGATCGAGCGACAGCTGAAGCCCGGCGGATGTTGCGCTCGCGTGCACGACCAGATCGCAGCCGTCGGCGGCATCGGCCGGCATCGCGAAGTCGACGCCGAGCGCGGCTGCGACGTCGGCCCGCCCGGGGTCGACGTCGACGAGCGTCACGCGGACACCCGGGAACCGCGCGAGCAGGCGGGCGACGCTGCAACCCACCATGCCCGCTCCAACCACGGTGATCCGATCGCCCACGAGCGGCGCGGCGTCCCACAAGGCGTTGACCGCCGTCTCCACCGTTCCGGCGAGTACCGCGCGCTCGGGCGGCACATCGTCCGGCACGGGCACGACCGATCCGGCCGGCACCACGTATGCGGTCTGATGCGGATACAGGCAGAAGACGGTGCGTCCCTGTAACTGCGGCGGTCCGTGCTCGACAACCCCGACGCTGAGGTACCCGTACTTGACCGGTGCGGGAAAGTCGCCGTCCTGAAATGGCGCCCGCATGATGGCGTACTGGCTCGGCGGGACACGGCCGCGGAACACCAGCCCCTCCGTCCCCCGGCTGACCCCGGAGCGCAAAGTCCGGACGGCTACGTCGTCCGGACCTGGCTCGGGCAGGGGCACCGATCGGATCTCGCCCACCCCGGGCTCACGCAGCCAGAATGCGCGCGCGGCACTTCGCACCGGCCTCATCCTCCTCCGGGGCCGAGAAATGAACCCTGCCGACGGATCTTCCGTACTACTCGTGAAGAGCTTGCGCCAAGGTACCGGCGAATCGTCCGGCGATTTTCTGGGACCGGCGATCACGCTCCTGGTCGGTGTCCGGACCGGGTGCCGGGGTAGTTCTGCGTTGGTGCAGGCTCTGGTTCACGAGCATGGAGGCAGCGGTGCAGACGGTTCGAACGGCCCCACTGATCGGGCTGATCGCCGAGGTCGCGCTGCTTGCCGCGCTCGCGCATACGGTCGGGTTGAGCGTCACCGGTTGGTCCGTCGGCATCTCTGTGTGCTCTCACGACGAACGTGATATTGACGCGCGCACTCGCCCGCTCGCGCGCCAGCGCGTTCGGTCCGGCGAACTGGGTGACGCTCGCCCGGTCTACCTTCGTCGCAGGGATAGCGGCACTCATTGCCGAGGCGCTGGTGCAGCCGGCGTCCGCATCCGCGATCGTCACGCTCACAGTCATCGCGCTGGTCCTCGACTCGGTCGACGGTTGGGTCGCTCGGCGCACCGCCTCGGCGACCGCCGTCGGTGCCCGCTTTGACATGGAAGTCGACGCATTCCTGATCTTGGTTCTGAGCGCCTACGTTGCCCAGTCGTTCGGTGCGTGGGTGCTCACGATCGGCGCGGCGCGCTACACATTCGTGGCTGCGGGTTGGCTGCTGCCATGGCTGCGCGAGTCGCCTCCTCCGCGCTATTGGTACAAGTTCGTTGCCGCGCTCGAAGGCATCGTGCTCACGGTCGTCATAGCCGACATGCTGCCGGGCCCGGGAAATGTCGCCTCACTCACGCTGGCTTTGGTGCTGCTCGGCGGATCGTTCGGGCATGAGGTCTGGTGGCTGTGGCAGAACTGCCGGATCCAACCGCGTCGCCGGCGCGGCCTCGTCGGATCGTGCTCGTTGCCGCGGAGGCTCGCGCAGCGGTTGGGGTGTGCGAATGAGCATCGCCGATCAGCCGCTAAGGACGGACGCGCATCGACGGCCCGACCGAACCCGCGCCGAGCAGCGCGGCCACGCCACCGACCTCTGGCCGCTGGGCACGCGCGCGCACAGTTGCGACCTGGGTCATGACCGTCCTCGCCGCGCTGCTGGTCTGGTTTGCACTCGTCGCCCCGGATCGGCTCGACCGCCTGGGGCCCGGCGCATTCGTACGCATTCCGATCGAAGGTCTCGTTATCGTCGCGCTCAGCGTGATTCTTCCGCCGCGGGCGCGACGGATCTTGGCCATCGTGGTCGGCCTCGCGCTCGGGTTGCTCACGGTCGTGAAGATCCTCAACATAGGCTTTTTCGCTGAGCTCGATCGGCCGTTCAACCCGGTCACCGACTGGAGCTTTTTCGGGCCGGCAGCAGGAGTGTTACGCGATTCGGTCGGCCAGACGTGGACCGTCGTAGCGGTGATCCTTGCGGTGGTCCTCGTCATCGCCGCTGCTCGTCCTCGTGCCGCTGTCGGTGTTACGGCTGACCGGGCTCGCCGCTCGTCATCGCGCAGCATCGGCCCGCACCGTCGGTGCGCTTGGACTTGTCTGGATCCTGTGTGCCGTGCTCGGCGTCAAGATCGTCTCCGGTCTGCCGATCGCGTCCACGAGCGCCGCCGGGCTCGCTTATGACCAGGCACAGGAGGTTCGCTACGGCCTAAAGGATCAGCAGGTGTTCGCGGGAACGTTGGCCGCGCACGATCCGTTGCGTGGAACGCCCAGCGCGGATCTGCTCACCGGCCTGCGCGGCAAGGACGTCATCGTCGCTTTCGTCGAGAGCTACGGCCGCATTGCGGTCCAGGGCTCGGCGTTCTCACCGCAGGTCGACGCTGTGCTCAATTCCGGCACCAAGTCACCTCGCGCGGCCGGATTCTCTTCCCGCAGCGCGTTCCTGACGTCGCCGACGTTCGGCGGCATCAGCTGGCTTGCCCACTCCACGTTGCAGTCGGGGCTCTGGATCGACAACCAGGGGCGATACAACCAGTTGGTCGCGAGCGACCGCTTCACGCTGAGCGACGCGTTCAAGCGCGCCGGCTGGCGGACAGTCAGCGATGTCCCATCGAACGAAGGGGACTGGGCGCAGGGAACGTCCTTCTACAACTACGACAAGCTCTACAACGGCTCCAATGTCGGCTACGTCGGGCCCAAGTTCTCCTATGCCGCCATGCCCGACCAGTACATCCTGGCCGCCTTCCAGCGCCTGGAGCTGGCGAAGCCCAACCACACTCCGGTGATGGCGGAGATCGACCTCGTCTCGTCACACACGCCGTGGGCGCCGCTGCCACGCATGGTCGACTGGAACAAGGTCGGCGACGGCTCGGTCTTCGACGGCATGCCCGCGCAGGGGCAGTCAGCCGCCGCCGTCTGGCGCGATCCCAATCAGGTGAGAGCGGCGTACGGCCAGTCGATCCAGTACTCGCTGAGCGCGCTTATCTCGTTCGTGCAGACGTTCCACGACAACAATCTCGTGCTCGTCCTGCTCGGCGACCACCAGCCGGCCACGGTCGTCAGCGGTAGCGGCGGAAATCACGACGTCCCGATTTACGATCGTCGCCCACGATCCGAATGTCCTGGATCGAATCTCGTCGTGGGGCTGGCAGGGCGGGATGCTGCCCAACCCGCAGGCCCCGGTGTGGCGGATGGACGCATTCCGCGACCGGTTCCTCACCGCGTTCGGGCCGCATCCACCCACCGCGCCGCCGGGAGCCCCGGTCAGTACTTCCAGCGCGCCGCGGTAACGATTTCCTCAGGCGAAGCATCCGCGAATCGAGCTATTTCCGCCCGACGTAGGTCGACGATCGTCGCCGCCAGCGCGGGACCAAGTGCTTCAGTGAGCACCTCATCCGCCTCGAATGCATTGGTGGCCGCCCCGAGCGTGTCGGGAAGCGGGGAGATCCCTTGCTCGGCCATATCGGCGTCTGTGATGGACGCCGGATCGACGTTGACCGGTTCGGGCAGAGTGGCGGCACTGCTGATCCCCGCCAGTCCGGCGTGGATGAGGCCAGCGACCACGAGGTATGGATTAGCCGACTCATCGAACGCCTTGATTTCGAGATTGGCTGCGCCGGCGTTGCCCGGGGAGCCGGTGATCAGCCGCAACGCCGCCTCGCGATTCTCCAGCCCCCAGACCTGGTACGGACCAGCCCAATGGCTCGGGATCAGTCGCAGATAGCTGGCGAGGGAGCCAGCCCCGATCGCCAGCAGGCCAGGCAGGTGGGCCAGGATGCCAGCGGCGAAAGCCTCAGCCTCGTGGGTCATCTCGTTTCGACCCCGTCCACCGCTGAACAGGTTGCGGTCATCGCGCCAGAGCGAGATATGCACATGGCCGCCGTTGCCGACACCATCGGCTACCACCTTTGGCGAGAACGAGGCGTGCAGCCCGTGCCTCATGCTGAGGGCCCGGATCGTCTGACGCACGAGGACCGACGTGTCCGCGGCCCCGACCGGATCCTCGGCGGCAACAGAAATCTCGTACTGGGCGCTGCCGTATTCCGGATGGATCTGATCGACCGACACGTCTTGCCGGTCCAGGGCCGTGAGCAGGTCACGGAGGTAGTCTGACCGCTCGATTACGCGCGTGAACCCGTACGCCGGCCCGGTCGCGGCCGGTGTGAACTCGGGCTCCGTCGTCGATATCGCCCATTCGAGTTCGAAGGCCATCCGCGCCGCGAACCCGGCCTCGGCCAGGCGGGCAACGGCCACCTGGGCGAGACTGCGCTGATCTTGCGGATGCACGGTCCCGTCCTGCTGATAACGCACAACGGGCGCCCATGCCCATCCGGGCTGCTCGGCCAGCACCACGACCCGGCTCAAGTCCGGATGCAGTCGCAGGTCCCCTACCGGTCCGCCGGCGTATCGTCCGGCCACGATCCAGTCGTCGGCCAGGAACGCGTCGAACACCGGGGAGGCCCCGATTCCCCAAACGGCCGCCGATTCCAATCGCCCGAGCGGCACCGCCTTGACTCGCGTCACGCCGCTGTTGTCGACCCACGTCCCGCCAAGCGCGACCACGCCACGATCCGCCAAGGCGCGCTGTACATCGTGGGCACGGGCGGCCTGCCGGGTCCGATCTTGCCAATGCATGGGACTCCCCCACCGTCTCGCCAGTGTCGCCATGCTACGGGCGCGTTGCAGCGCCGCGGCCTGGCTATCGTTGTCGTCCCTGAGCCCGCACCGTATGTGCTGGAGGACGAGATGCCCGCCAACGACCTGGTCACTCCCTTGCCTGAGCCGTCGAGCGACCGCACCCGCCAATCGGTCGGCCGCCCGGCGCGGGCAACCGAGTTCATGCCACGCACCCGTCCGGTGGTGCCGCCAATCCACCACTCGGTCACGTACTTCCTCGACGACCGGGCCTACCAGGATGTCCAGGCCGGTGGCTTGATCGAGCACTGGTACGGCCGTTTCCGCAATCCGACCGTGGACTCCGCCGCGAGCGAGATCGCCGATCTGGAAGGCGCCGCGGCCGGGTTCATGACCTCGTCCGGCATGGGTGCGATCGCGACGACGCTGCTGACTCTCTTGCGGGCGGGCGATCGCCTCGTGGCGGCTCGGCAGGTATACGGCGACACCCGCGACCTGCTCGTGCGCGATCTTCCCGCCTGGGGCGTCGACGTCCGCTGGGTCGACGCGGTCGACCTTGACGCCTGGCGCCGCGAGATCGACGGCGGCCCGACCCGAGTGGTGTACGCCGAGACACTGTCGAATCCGCAGCTGGAGCTGACCGATCTTCCGGCGCTGGCCGAATTGGCCCACGGGGCCGGTGCCCGGCTCGTCATCGACAACACCTTCGCCACCCCGTATGTCGTGCAGCCGCTGCGCTTTGGCGCCGATGTGGTCGTGCATTCGGCGACGAAGTTCCTCAACGGTCACTCCGATGCCATTGCGGGTGCCGTCGCCGCCGATGCCGATCTCGTCACCGACGTGCAGCGGCGCGTCATCACGATCGGAACGAGTCTGGGACCGTACGAGGCCTACCTCGTCTGGCGGGGACTGCAAACCTTCGAGGTGCGCATGGGCCGCCAGACCGAAACCGCGCGCGCTCTGGCTACCGCGCTCGATTCGCGCCCGGATGTCACAGCCGTGAGACATCCATCGCTGCCCGGGTACCAGGGCGCGGAGGTTGCTGCGCGGGTGATGCGCCCGAACTGTGGTGGTGGCTGCATGGTGACGATTACCGTCGCGGGCGGCGCCGAACGAGCACACGATGTCGTCCGCAGCCTGCGGATCGGCTGCGAGGCAACCAGCCTCGGCGGCGTCGAGACTCTGGTCAGCACGCCGGTCAATTCCTCCCACTTCTCGCTGACGCCCGAGGAGCGGCGCGCCGCCCGCATCGACGACGGAATGATCCGCATCTCCTGCGGACTCGAGCCGGCGGAGGCGCTCATTGCCGACTTCGCCCGTGCCCTGGACCTCACCGCAGGCGAGCAATGAGCAGTCTGCTCCGAGGAATACCGCTCGTCGACCATCATTGTCACGGCCTGATCCGCGGGGAGCTCGACCGCCACGAGTTTGAGGCGTTCCTCACTGAAGCCGACGGCCCGGGGCCGCTGCATCCTTCACTGTTCGACACCCAAGTCGGCCTCGCCGTTCGGTCGGTCTGCGCGCCGCTTCTCGACCTGCCCCGCTTTGCTTCCCCGGAGGACTATCTCGCTCGACGGGCCGAGCTCGGCGCCGACGAGGCGGCACGACGCCTGCTCGAGGTTACGGGAATCGCTCATTACCTCGTGGATACCGGACATCTCCGGGACTTGCTCACTTCTCCGGCCGAGCTGGCCGCCTATACGGACGCCTCTGGGCACGAGATCGTCCGTCTCGAAGTCGTCGCCGAGCAGATCATCGGAGCGGTCGAGCCGCAGCGATTTCGCCAACGCCCTCCGCGAGACCTTGCACGTGCGGGCCCAGAACGCCGTCGGCTTCAAGTCGATCGCGGCCTACCGCACCGGCCTCGACCTCGACCCAAGCCGGCCGTCCGACGCGGACGTCGAGGTCGCCGCCACGAACTGGAAACGCGCATCGACCGAGGAGACCGTTCCCCGCCTGGTGGATCGGACACTGATCCGATTTCTGATTTGGGCGGCTGTGGACCTGGGCCGGCCGCTGCAGTTCCACATCGGTTATGGCGATGCGGATGTCAACCTACGGCAGTGCGACCCGTTGCTACTGACCCCGTTCCTTCGCGCAACCGCTGGGTTGGGGCTACCGGTCATGCTCCTGCACAACTACCCGTTCCATCGCTCAGCCGGTTATCTGGCGCAGGTGTTTGATCACGTCTTCGTCGACGTCGGCCTGGCCCTCCACAATGTCGGCTCGCGGGCAAGCGTGATCGTGGCCGAACTCCTCGAACTCGCGCCGTTCGCGTCCGTGCTGTTCTCTACTGACGCCTTCGGCCTGGCGGAGCTTTATGCGGTGAGCACGACGCTGTTCGGTCAAGCGCTGACGGCATTCTTCGACGATGGCGTTGCCCGCGGGTTCTGGCCCATCGCCGAGGCGGAGCGCCTGGTAGGAATGATCGCTTCGGGCAATGCCCGCCGTGCCTACGGTCTCGGTGACCCATAGGCATCGCCCTGCTATTGCTGCTGCTCAGTCGGCCGAATAAGGATCTCGTTGACGGCAATGTGCCGTGGCCGGGTCACGATGTATTCGATCGCATCGGCGATGTCGGTTGCGTCGAGTCGCTGCATGCTGACCCGAAGCGCTGCTCGCATTCCCTCCAGGACCTCGGGACGATTGTGGCTCGCGAGCTCGGTGGCTACCGCCCCGGGCTCAATGAGCGACACCCGAAGATGGCGCTGCGTTACTTCTTGGCCGCAAGGCTTCGCTGAACGCGCCGACGCCGTGCTTGGTGGCGTTGTATGCCCCGCTGCCAAGCCGGACCTGCCGGCCAGCCACTGAGGAGACGTTGACCAAGTCAGCGACGTTGCGCGGCCCTCGATCGGCCGCCTCCAGCAAATGCGGTAATGCGGCCTTGGCGCAATACATCACGCCGAGGAGGTTCACCCGGACCATCTGCTCCCATTCTTCGACCGGAGCATCGAGGATGGGTCCGAGGAGCATGACCCCGGCGTTATTGATCAGCACGTCGATTCGCCCGAACTCCGAAGCGGCGCGGCCGATGGCCGACCTCCGCCTCCGAGCGCTCGGTCACATCAGCCTCGACGGACAACACATCGCCACCCAGACCGCTGATTTCGTCCGCGAACGTTGCCAGCCGATCAGCCCGGCGGGCGACCAGCACAACCGCGGCGCCTTGCCGCGCCAGCATCCGCGAGGACGCTTCACCGATGCCGCTGGATGCGCCGGTAACTACTGCTACGCAGCCGCGCAGGACGTTATCGCTCATTTCCCACCTCTTCGCGCGAGCTCACCTGCATCCCAAGAAAACGCTCCACGTCTTCGCAGGGACCTCGCACCTGCACCGCATCTCGGCGCAGTGGCGCCTGCGATGCTCGCTCGCTCATGCCCCCAACGCTAGTGTCTCGCGTTTAAAGACTCTCTCGCGGAGGCCATGGGCTGCCCAGTCCCCGTTCGATCGGCACGCCGCCGGCAGCCACGATCGCAGTAGGCAAGTTGCCGCAAGATGGTCTTGCAGCTCCTCGGTGCGGTCCGGGCCCAGCGTCTCGAACGGCGATGCCGCAAGTCGATCCGTGTCTGACTCGTAGGCATCGCGGATCTCGTTGCCGGATGCGGTCAGCAGACCGTCGCTGGAGAGCCACCCGCGGATTCGCAGTTGCTCCGCCGCGTCCGGCCCACTCCTGCTGCGACCAGCCCCGACTGGTGCGCAGGAATTCGGGCTCAGCGGCACCTGACCCAGCGCGCAGCACATGCGCCTCACATGGCTCGATCCCGGCGTTGACGAGCGCGGTGCAGTGGCCATCTCCGCGATGTTCCCGCAGCGTGGTCAGCGCTTGCCAGAGACGATGTGTGGATCGCCGGCAACCTCCACAGCAGCGTTCGCGGCTGCCAGCGGGCGGCCCGCCGTCTCTGCGCCGTCGACCGCCCGATCGGCCAGCTCCGCGGCTCGGGCGACCATCGGGTTCGCAACAGCGGGGCCGAGGAGGCGTCGGAGGGCGGCTTCAGCGACAGACGTGCGCAGTTGCAGTGCGGCAGCTGGGTCAATGAGCTCCCACATCGAGGGCACGGAACGCATGACCCGAGTCGGGCTGAAGCCGTAGAAGACCGCAGTGACCAATGCCGCGGTCGCCTGGCCGAGAGGCGCGGCACGGCACGCGAAGTACGTACTGCCGTGGCTCGCCAAGCCGGATTCCGTCGCCGCGGTCGTGAGCTCCGGAGCGAAATACAGCACGGCATGTACCGGCTCGATGACCTGCCACAGCCGTCGCGCGGTTGTCATCACCGGCAACGCTGGAACCCTTCTCGAGACTGCTGCGACTCCGCCCCGGAAGGGAAGCTACGGCGCACGATCCGGCCGCGCCTGACCGTCATGGCCCTGCGTTTGAGCGGGTGGAAGTCGGTCAGGGATAGTGGAGTGACTGTACACTTACTTCGCCCGCTTGTGCACGGTAAGCCAAACCCACCATTTGAGGTCAGGCCAAGATGTCGCGCTCGAATCGTGATCCTGCTGTCCTCGCCCGCCAGCTTCGCATCGATTCCGTGCGAGCGACCAATGCCGCTAGCGCCGGTCATCCGACCTCCGCCGCTTCCAGCGGCCGATCTGATCGCCGTCCTGGCTGCGGCACACTTCCGGGCCGATCTGGACGACCCGGCGAATCCGGGTAATGACCGGTTCGTGCTGTCCAAAGGACACGCGTCGGTGCTGCTCTACTCATGGCTGAAGACCATGGGCGCGATCAACGATGAGGAGTTGCTCGGCTATGCCCAGCTCGACAGCCGGCTCGAGGGACACCCACGACCGCGTGCTGCCCTGGGTTGACGTCGCGACCGGATCTCTCGGTCAGGGCATAGCGACCGCAGTCGGGCTGGCGCTGTCGTTGCAGAAATTGGAGCACTCCCCGGCTCGCGTCTTCGTGCTATGCGGTGACAGCGAAATGGCCGAAGGCTCGGTATGGGAGGCGTTCGAGCACGCCGCCTACTTCGGCCTGAACAACCTCATCGTCCTGATCGACGTGAACGGGCTGGGCCAGCGCGGGCCGACGATGGTCGGGCAGCAGACCGGCCCGTACGCGGAGCGGGCCCGCGCGTTCGGATGGCAGGCGCTCGAAATCGACGGCCACGACTTGGCGCAGATCGACGCCGCGTTCCGCGCTGCCGCCGCGTCGACCGACCGGCCAACGGTCATCGTGGCGCGGACGGAAAAGGGCCGGGGTCTCGGCGCCGTCGAGGGGGCGGAGGGATGGCACGGCCGACCGCTCGCCGACGCCGACTCCGCTCTCGCCGGCCTCGGTGTTCATCCGGCCACGGCCGTTGCGCCGCTGCCGCCGCCGGTGATTACCGCGCGACAAGCCACGGCGCGGGAAGCTCGCGCTGCCGTCCTACGAACTCGGCGAGCTGATCCCAACCCGGCTGGCCTACGGCGAAGCACTCGTCGCTCTCGGGCGGGCTCGCGAGGACGTCGTCGTATTGGACGCCGAGACCAGTAACTCGACGTACGCCGAACTGTTCCGCGATGCATACCCGGACCGCTACTTCGAGATGTTCATCTCCGAGCAGCAGATGATCGCCGCGGCGACCGGACTCGCCGCACGCGGCTGGATGCCGTTCGCCTCGACATTCGCCGCGTTCACCACTCGGGCGTTCGAGTTCGTGCGGATGTCCGCGATTGGCGGCGCCGCGATTCGGCTGTGCGGATCGCACGCCGGGCTCACGCCGGGAGAGTCGGGGCCGTCCGGCATGGCGTTGGAAGATATCGCGTGCTTCCGCGCGATAGCGGGTTCGGTAGTGCTGCAGCCGTGCGACGGCAATCAGGCCGCGCAACTGGTCCAGACGATGGCGGACGCGGACGGCTTCGCGTACCTGCGCACGCATCGCAGCGGATCCCCGGTCATCTACCCGGCCGGCGAGAGCTTTCCCATCGGCGGGAGCCGGGTGCTGCGCTCCTCCGCCGCTGATGTGGTCACCATCGTCGCGTCCGGCGTTACCGTGCATCCCGCGCTTCAGGCGGCTGCAGTTGCTCGACGAGAAGGGCATCGCCGCGCGGGTCATCGACTGCTACTCGATCAAGCCCATCGACGCGGACACCTTGCTCACCGCCGCCGCCGACACCGACCTGCTCGTCACGGCCGAGGACCACTACATCGAAGGCGGACTCGGCAGTGCGGTCGCAGAGGTGCTTGCGGAAGCCGGGTCGCGGCACACCGCTGCGCCGACTAGCGGTCAGCCGCGTCCCCGGATCCGCACCGGTCGGGACGCTCATGAGCGCGCATGGCCTCGATGCTGACGGCATCGTCACGACGACGCAGGCTGCCATGGGCGCCCGGGCGCCGACCTAAGCTCAGCTCGGCCTACCGCGCCCGTATCGCCGCAACGCCTTCGGCGTTGCGGCGACCGGTGTGAGAAATAGCGGGCTATCGGGACGCAAGCGTCTCGATCATCAGGGCCTAATGTTTTGATTCACACTGAAGAGGTTATTCGGGTCGTACTTGCGCTTGACATCCACTAGACGCCCGTAATTGCCCTTGTAATTGTCCTCGATGCGGTGCTGGTCGTCTTCGGCCATGAAGTTGATGTAGCCGCCCGCTTCGGAGTGTGGTGCGGTGGCCGCGTAGTAGTCCTTGACCCACTGGATGTTGGCCTCGTTGTCAGCCGGATCGGGCCACATTCCGGCAATGACGGTCGCGAAAGTCGCGTCGCGATAGGCGAATGCCGTCGCGTCGCCCGCGACGCGGTGACAGGCACCGTTGATCGGATAGATGTGCATGGTCGAGTTGACTGCCGGCACCTTCGGCCCATAGCGGAGGTGCGCGTCGATCGCTTCGTCGGTCAGTTCCGTGTTGAAATTAGCCTTCCAGTAGTGCTGCAGGCCGGGCGGAACCAGCGCGTCGAATGCGCTATTGAGCATGGGGTACGGCATCGGACCGACCATCTCCGCCACGATCGGCGCCACGTCGCGGATCGGTTGAATCGCCTTCTCGCCTTCGTCCAATGGGCCGGCCCAGCACGCGACAAACGCAATGAACGGTTCGCCGTGCCGGTCTTCCGGGATGAACGGCAATGGCGGGGCGATCTGGAAGGCAGGGAACCCGCCGAGCTGCTCAGGAGCGTCGAGAATGAATTCCCGGTAGAACCGGAGTATGTCTCCCGCGCGATCTAGCTCGAAGAACATCGGGCCACCGAAGATGTCCTTGACCGGACTGAGCCGGAACTCAAACGAGGTGACGACGCCGAAGTTGCCGCCTCCCCCGCGCAACGCCCAGAACAGATCGTCGTTTTGGGTTTCACTTGCGATGACGAGCTGCGCCATCCGCAGTTACTACGTCGGCCGAGATGAGGTTGTCACAAGAAAGGCCCAGACCCCGGTCTAGATAGCCGATACCCCCACCGAGGGTTAAGCCGCCGACACCGGTGGTCGAAATGATGCCGCCGGTCGAGGCCAGGCCAAACGGGTACGTCGCGGCATTGAAATCACCCCAGGTGGCGCCGCCCTCCGCGCGGGCCGTCCGTGCGCTGGGATCCACGCGAACGCCCCGCATCGCGGACAGATCTGCGACCACACCGTCGTCGCACACCCCAAAGCCAGGCACGCTGTGTGAGCCGCCGCGCACGGCGATGCCAACGCCATTCTCTCGGGCGAAGTCAACGGTCGCCATCACGTCACCGGCGTTGGCGCAGCGCACGACCGCGAGCGGCCGGCGATCGATCATCGCGTTGTACACCTTCCGGGCTTCGTCGTAGCCGGCCTCGTCCGCGGTGATCACTGGTCCCCGCGCCCGCTCACGGAGTTGCTCGATAGTCATCGTGCCCATGCCGTAGCCTCCAAAACTCCACTCGTTCCGGCCAAATGTGGCGATCCCGCGCACGCCGACGCGGGTCCATTAACGATGGAGCCGGAAATCCCCCGTTAGATACGTGAGGCTACGGAAACATCTGCGCCGGTCAAGGTTCCAGTCTTCATATCCGGCGCTGGCCAGCGATGCCCGATGCCCAGCCCGTGGCGACACAGCAGGCGGTCCGGGTCGTGAGTTCCCGTCAAGGTGTCCCTAGTGCCCAGAAAGCCCGCAGCTCATCCGCCTTCGGATTCCCGAAGGAGCTCTCGGCCGGCGGCGAGGACAGTCCGGGCTCGATCGAGGGGATTCCGATGAGTCGTCATCAGGAACCTTGAGCGAAGCTCGAACGACAGCGGGACGCCCGGTACCTCATCCAACGTCTGAGCTAGCGGCAACGCGCCGTCGCCCGGCAATAGTCGCCCGTATAACGCCTCATCCCGCAACGCCTCGATCGACGCGGGCGATTCGCGGGGCGCGTCCGCGACTTGCAGATAGGGCAGAAGCCGTCCCGGCACCTGGCGCAGATCGGAGGGGCGTCCGCCGGACCGGGCCAGATGCAGCGTATCGACCAGCACCGCTCCGTTCGGCCGATGCGCCTGCTCAACGATCCGAGCGGCGACAGCAAGTGTTCCGACCGGAAATATCGGAAGGAACTCGAGGACGACGATTGTGCCGGCGTCCAGGGCGCGATCACACAGGGCACCGAACCGTTCCGCTACGGCGGCGGCTCTGCCGGCCCACCGGCGACCAGCACGTGCCGGGCGCCGATCTCGGCGGCCGCGTCAATGACTGCCTCGCCGGGATCCACTCGCGACCGAGGATCACCGGTTCGATGTCGAGCGCGACCAGACCGGTTGCGTCGAGGCGGCGGGAAACCTCCCGGGCGCGTGCCGCACTCCACGAATCGGAGTCGTACCAGACGCCGACCGCGCCGAAACCGGCGTCGGCGGCGACCCCGACAGCCTCTGGCGGCTGTAGGTCCAAGACGGTTCCGGCCGCCAGAGACAGCAACCGATCAGGCATGACTGACTCTCAGCGGCCCGCGCAGCTGCATGTTGTCCGGCCAGATAGCCGAACACGAGCGCCGGGCCGAGAGTTCCGCCGTGCCCGCCGTACGTCATTCCCATCACCGAACCCATGGCGTTGCCCGCGGCGTAGAGCCCGTCGATCACCGCTCCGTCCACGTTCAGAACTCGGCTGTGCTCGTCGGTACGCGGGCCGCCTTTTGTCCCGAGCGTGCCGCAGAAGACCCGGATCGCGTAATACGGCGGCGTATCGATCGGGCCAACCGTCGCCTGCGGCGTGAGCCCGAACGCCGGGTGATCACCCCAGGCCCGGTCGTGATGGCTCTCGCCGCGATGAAAGTCAGGATCCACGCCAGCTGCTGCCTGCTCGTTCCACCGAGCAATAGTCGCGACGAGCGTCTCGGTTGGCACGCCGATCCGTTGAGCTAGCTCGGGAATCGAGGCTGCCTCGATCAACCACGCAGGCGTCGGAACCGGCGGGCGATGACCGGCCAGCCCGTACGACGAGAGGAAGTGGTGGTCCAGCAGCAGCCAGGCCGGGTGGTTGACATAGGCAAAGCGAGCCACGTCGACAACATGGAATGCGTTGCCAAGCGCGTTGTAGTTCGCGGCCTCATTCGTGAATCGCACGCCGTCGTCGTTGACCATGATCGAGTGTGGCCGGGTGCGTTCGCTGTTCACCTGCCACGGGACGAGCCCGCGACCGGGCACCTCCACATCGATGGTCGCCACCCACCACGCCTCACGCATGTCGGCGAGGTCCGCACCAATTCGCATCGCCATGCGCAGACCGTCGCCGGTGTTGGTCGGCACACTGACCGCTCGGTCGAGCGGCCCACGCAGGAACGTCCGCACGAGCTTCGCGTCATGCTCGAAACCGCCGGTCGCGAGCACGACGCCACCACGCGCACGCACCTCGAACGGCCCATCCGCACCCTCGATGGCAACGCCGATCACCGAGCCGTCGTCGTCCAGCAACCGGACGCCGCGGCAGTTGGTCCGCGGCTCGACGCCGCGATCCAGGCAGGCCGAAAGCAGCCGGCCCACCAGGGCCTGCCCGGCCCCTCGCTCGTCGTGGATCTTGCGCCGCTCCAGTTCTTCGCGGGGCAGCCCGTTCGGCGCCTTGCGTCCGAGTGCGGTCTCGCTCATGCAGAACTCGCCGGTCAGCTGCCAGCCAACGGTCACCCGCGGCGCCCAGTCGCCCAGCTCCTCGAACGGGAAGAGCGGACACTCGACTGATCGGCCTTCTCGACGGCCACCCGGATGCTCGGGGTGATAGTCGCTGAGTCCGGCCACCGTCTCGAACTGCACCGGAGTGTGCTGTTCGAGCCAGTCGACGACCTCCGGCGCCGTGCGCGCGAAGGCTTCGATCATCGGCCGCTCGATCAGCCCGTGCGACAACGACATCAGGTAAGTCAGCACATCCTCGATGCTGTCGACGAACCCTGCCTCGACCTCGTGTCGGTTGTTAGGCAACCACGCCACCCCACCCGACCACGCGCTGGTTCCGCCAACCTGATCCGCTCGCTCGAATAGCCCTACCCGCGCCCCATCGGCCGCGGCCCGGACGGCCGCGGTCAACCCGGCCGCGCCGGTGCCTAGCACTACGACGTCGTACTCATCGACCACGTGTGCTCCCTTCAATCCGGCCCGCGGGCCAGCTCTTAGCGGTTTCGCCAGACCGGCGTCCGTTTCTCAGCAAAGGCACGCGCACCCTCCCGTGCGTCCTCCGATGCGCGGACGGCATCCGCGATCGGGCGTTGCCGTTCGAACGCTTCCGCGGCCGGCCAGTCTCGGCTGGCCTGGATGACCTGCTTCGTCGCCTTGACCGCCAGCGGACCGTTGACCGCTACCCGGCGGGCGACAGCGAGGGCCGCATCGAGCGCGTCACCGTCGTCGACGACTCGATTGACCAACCCGAATTGCGCCGCACGGTCAGCCGTCACCGGTTCGCCGGTCAGCGCGATCTCCATCGCGACGTGGTAGGGCACCCGTTCCGGGAGCCGGAAGAGGCCACCCGCGCCGGCGATCCGCCCGCGCTGTACCTCGGGCAGCCCGAACTTGGCCGACCTCGCGGCGACGACGAGATCGCATGACAGCACGATCTCGAAGCCACCTCCAAGGGCGTAGCCCTCGACGGCTGCGATTAACGGCTTGATCGACCCGTACTCTGCGATGCCGGCGAAACCCCGCTTGTCGATCCAGGGATGGTCGCCCTGCAGGGACGCTTTGAGATCACGGCCGGCGCAGAACGTGCCACCTGCCCCGGTAATCACCCCCACCGCGAGTTGGTCCGAGGCATCGAGCTCATCGAGCGCAGCGGCGACGGCCTCGGCCACCGACTGAGTGACCGCGTTGCGGACCGTGGGGCGGTTGAGCGTTACCACCATGACCCGGTCGTCGACCTGGACGTTGACTTCGCGCTCCATCGGCACCCCTTCAGGCGGCAGCAGGTCAGCGGGCAGAAGGTGCGGGGCCGCCCGAGCCGGATGTCACTGATTTGGGCGGACCCGCGGCGGTGAATGTCGTGCCAGGCGGATCTACCGCCCAGGCGCCGACTGGCCCCAGGTCTCCTCGTATACCAGCTCGGCCATGGGGCGGCGTCGCACAGACCCGTGGGATCCGGCCGGCCGGCCGAGCGTGATCGTGGCCGAGATCGCTGTGCCATCGGGGATGGCTCAGCAGCGCCCGAAGCTCGGCCTCGACATCCTTGTGGAACATCGTCATTACGCCGCCGTAGCCATAACCGCGAGCGGCGAGCAGCAGATTTTGGCAGGCCGGGTAGACGTTGGCGCCTTCGGTGTACTCAGGCTCTCGATAGCGGTTCAAGCACGGGAGAATCAGCACCGGCACCGAGGCGAAGGAGTCGACGTACTGCTGCATTGTGGCGGCCAATCGCGCTTTTGGTGACCCCGCCCTAGCGCCCGATCCTTGGGTATAACCGTCACGTTGCTGCTTGGCCGACCACACCGCCCGTGCGCCGTTCGCGATCAGCCGCTTCGCGGCAACCGCGGTCGGGCCGTCGCGGAGCACGAGAAACCGGAACGGCTGCCGGTTCGATCCGCTGGGCGCTCGCGTCGCCGCGAAGAAGATGTCCCGCAGCACTCGGTCGGGAATCGGCTCATCCGTATAGCGGCGGATCGCCCGCGTCGAACTCAAACCGTCCATCAACGACACGTCGGCCGGCTCAACGGGCACCTCATGCAACGGTTCCATGCGGCACTCCTGACCGGGCGTCGTCGAGGCTGCGTGTCAGGCACCACTCACCTTGGCGCCCGCTCCGTGACCTTACTGCAGATGGGCTCAACTAACTTCTTTCTTGGTGTCGACTAGCGTTAGTAGCCGCGCTGACCTCGCCACTCCCGCTGCCCGAGGCGGCACTCTGGCGCGTCGGGCAAGGCTGCAAAGACACCGGAGGCAACCCGCAACGCCGGGCCAGTGATCCGACGGCGATGTCAGGTCGGCGCTGGTGTTGGGGACGCGGTGAAGTGCAGGGGAATGTGGTGGGTGGTGTTCCGGCGCGGGGTTTGGGTGGAGTCGAGCCAGCGTGGTGGTCGCCAGTACGGGACGCCGTTGGTGATGTGACAGGTCCAGCCGCGTTTGCGGTGCTCGCGATGGTGAAATCCGCAGACCAAAGTGAGATTGTCCAGGTCGGTGCAGCCGCCGTCGCACCCACGGGGTGACGTGGTGGGTTTCGCACCAATCCGGGGGCCGATCACAGCCCGGGAACGTACAGCCGCCGTCGCGGGCGGCGAGGGCTCGGCGTTGCCCGGGGCTGGCGGTGCGGCGGGTCAGCCCGTAGCCGAGCACCCCGCCGGCGTCACCGAGGACGACGGGCACGATGTCGGCCTCGGCGGCGATCCGCAGCGCCTGCGGCACGCTGATGACGCCGCCGTGCGCGGTAGTCGCCAGACCGGTGCGGGATTCCACCTGGTCGAGGGTCAGGGTGACGCAGCACGGTGGCCGGGGCGCCGCCAGCATCAGGCAGCGTGCCGGCCCGGAGCAGCCGCTGCCCGGCGTCCAGGAGCGCGTCGTGCCGCCGCTGCCCGGGGCTGCGCCGATCCGGCTCCCCGGCATCGACGTCGGGGACTGGGCGGGCGAGGGTGTTAAGGATGGTCTGCCACACCGCGGTCGCCTCACCGGTCAGCTGCGCCTGCAGCCGGCCGGAGCCGTCCGGCAGCACGGTAGGTGGCGTGCCGGCGCCGGTCGTGGTCGCGTTCGGAGGCGAGCACCCCGTCCGGGTCCAGGCAGGCCCGCACGGTGCGGGTCAGCACCGCCAGCTGGTCCGGGTTCAGGGTGCGGGCGTGGTCGACCAGCGTCGCCTCCACCGCCCCGGCCTGCTCCAGAACAGCGTCGGGCAGGTCGTCGATCGTCCGGCAGATCAGGGCCGCGTGCCGATCGGAGATGACTCCCTGCGCCACCGCGGCGGCGACCTGCGGGTATCGGGCCGGCAACGATTCCCCGGACAGGGCCCGTCGGGGCCCGAGCTCCGCGGCCAGCCGCACCCGCCCGGCGGCCTCCCGCCGCCCGATCCGCAGCCGCTCGGACAGCAGCACCGCCGTCGACGAATACCCCAGCTCGGCCGCCACCCCCCGCGCCTCCAACTCGGCCACCAGCGCATACCGCGACCGCCCCCCGCTGACGCGCGTCAATCTCCAGGGCGGCGATCAAGTCCAGCAATTCGTCACGGGACAGCGCGGCCAAGTCGACACCGGTCAGCTGCTCTCGCGCCGCGGCCAGGTGACCGAGCGCAGTATCGAGCCGATCTAACGGCTGTTCGAACATGTATTCGATTCTAGCAGGTCGATCAGTGGACCAATCGAGAATCCACAGGCACAGCAAGTAATTTCCGCTCAAACACTGTCGGTATCAGTGGCTCCGACTGTGTAGATACATCTACGACAGGTAGCTTCCGATCCACCGGACCGGCACCGGGGCAAGATCTAGCATGATTGACCGGCGATCTGAAGGAGGCGTTCTGTGCTCAAGGGACTCAACGGAAAGGTCGCCGTTGTCACCGGCGCCGCTGGCGGCATCGGTACCGCCACGTGCGAGCGGCTGGCGTCCGAGGGCTGCCGCCTCGTCGCAGCCGACATCGACGAGGGCCGGGCCACCGACCTGGCTAAGCGGCTCGGCAACGGAGCAGTTGGCGTCGGCGCCGATATCAGCACACCAGAGGGCGCCGCCGCCTGCGTCGGAGCGGCGGTCGACAACTTCGGCCGGCTAGATCTCTTTCATGCCAACGCCGGGATCGAGGGCACGGCGCACATGGTCGTAGACCTGGACATAGCGGTTTTCGACCAAGTATTCGCGGTCAACGTGCGTGGAGCGTTCCTCTGCGGGCAGGCGGCAGTCGCACGTTTCATCGAGCAAGGCGAGGGCGGCGGTCTGCTATTTACGTCCTCATTGGCCTCGGTCATGGGTTCGCCCAGCACGGCTATCTACAACGCCTCCAAGCACGCTGTGCTGGGCCTGGTTCGATGCCTGGCCAAGGAGACGCCACCAGGAATCAGGGTCAACGCGCTAGCGCCGGGGGTCGTCGACACCCGCATGATGCGTTCACTCGAGGAATCCATGGGCTCGGCCGCCGGTACCGATGCCGTGTCATTCAAACAGGCCATGGAGCAGATGGTTCCGATGAAGCGGTACGCCGCTACGGAGGAGATCGCCGCGGCTGCGGCGTGGATCCTCAGTGACGAGGTCCCGTACATGCATGGCGAGACGATCACGGTCGGCGGCGGCCTCACTCCGTGAATGAAAGTCCGCCGGCCGCGCGTCTAGTCAGCGAGATGCGCGTAGGTGATGCGCAGGTCACGCTTGAGGATCTTGCCGCTTGCGTTCTTGGGAAGTGCGTCGACGACGACGAAGTACTTCGGGGTCTTGTAGCCAGCGAGTCGTTCCCGGCAGAACGCGATCAATTCGTCACTGGAAAGCGTCTGCTCGTTGCGCGGCACCACCGCAGCGGCGACCGCCTCGATCCACCGTGGGTGGGGGATGCCGAACACGGCCGCCTCGCTCACCGCTGGGTGCTGGAAGAGAACCTCTTCCACCTCGCGGCTGGCGACATTCTCCCCGCCCGTATTGATCATGTCCTTCTTGCGGTCGACAACGGTGATGTAACCGTCCCCGTCCATTACGCCGAGATCGCCGCTGTGGAACCAGCCACTACGGAATGCGTCGGCGGTCTTGCCCGGGTCGTTCCAGTACCCAGCCGTGATGTGTGGACTGCGGTGCACAATCTCGCCCTCGACACCCGGAGGTACCGGTAGCCCGTCGTCGTCGACGAGGATCGTCTCCACGTTGATAGCCGGCCGGCCGGCTGAGCCTGGCTTCCGGACCTGGTCCTCCGGCGGCAAGATCAGCGCCACCGCAGACAGTTCGGTTTGGCCGTAGTAGTTGAACAGCTCCATGCTGCGGCAGCCGGGCGCTGAGTTCCTTGATGACCTCGACCGGCATGATGGACGCGCCGTAATAGCCTTTGCGCAGTGACGACAGGTCGCGGCGGTCGAAGTCCGGGTGCCGGAGCAGGCGCGATCCACACCGTCGGCGGGCAGAACAACTTCGTGACCTTCTCGCGCTCGACTGTGGCCAAGACCGTGCTGGGGTCCGGGCCATCCAGCACGATGTTGGTCGCGCCGACGTAGAGACCCGGCATGAGGAAGCAGTGCTGGGCGGCCACATGAAACAGCGGCAGCGCGTGAATCTCCACGTCATCGTCGCTGTAGCGGCCGTCGATGATGCAGCTGACATACTGCGCGATCAGGTTGCGGCTGGTCATCATCGTGCCCTTGGGGCGTGCCTCGGTACCGCTCGTGTAGATCAGTTGCAGAACGTCATCGTCGTCGATCGGTACGTCCGGGGCGGTTGCGTCCGGGTGTTCGGACCACGCCGTGAACGGTTCCCAGCCGTCGGGCAGGTCGGCGGTGCCACCGATGGCTCCGCGGACCTTCATCGCGTCCGCGCGGGCTGTCTTGATCGCCTCTTCGGCGACCGGGACCAGCGTGTCCTCGACGACGACACCGACCGCCCCAGCGTGTTCGAGAATGAACGCGACCTCCGCGGCGCCGAGCACGAAGTTAACCGGCACCGTGATCGCGCCGAGCCTTGCGAGGGCTAGGCAGGTGACCACGTAGGCGTGGTTGTTGTGCGAGAGCAAGGCGATCCGTTCGCCCTTCACGACCCCGCGCTGCGCCAGCGCGTTCGCCGTGCGGTTGATTGTCGCGTCCAACTCGGCGTAGCTCTGCCGCAGATCGCGGTAGATGAGGGCAGTCTTGTCCGGCGCCCGGCTGGCGGTACGGCGCACCAGGTCACCCAAAGTGTGGCGGCGGGCGTGAGCAATTGTCGCGGCGAGCTTGTCATCGAACCTGGTCATGGCTGTCCTCACGCAGAACGACACGCGTGCCGTCAACCGTCTGATGCCGGCATTGTGTGTCAACACCCAGCCGCCTCGAGTCCTTCGAAGGCCGTGTCGTGATCGTGGAGCTAGTGCCGTCCCAGCATCGCAGCAAGTCCAAGATCATCAGCGATCGGTCGCGTCCGACGCGATGACCTGCGGCGGGCCGTCCTAGTCTTAGGAGCAAAAGACGTGAGGAGTGTGGGAGTGAGCGAGGTACGGGTTCTGGTCGGCACTCGCAAGGGTGCGTTCATCCTCAATTCAGACGAGCGGCGGCAGACGTGGGACGTGAGCGGGCCGCACTTCGCGGGCTGGGAGGTATATCACCTAGCCGGCTCACCGGTGGATCCGGACCGGCTGTACGCATCCCAGTCCACGAGCTGGTTCGGCCAGGTGATCCAGCGTTCCGACAACGCTGGGCGAACCTGGGAGACGATGAGCAATGACTTCAACTATGCGGGCGTGCCGGGAACGCACCAGTGGTACGACGGGACGCCGCACCCGTGGGAGTTCGCACGAGTATGGCACCTGGAGCCGTCCCTGACCGACCGGGAGACCGTGTACGCAGGCGTCGAGGATGCCGCCTTGTTCCGTTCGACGGACGGCGCGGCCAGCTGGCAAGAGATGCGAGGATTGCGCGAGCATGACTCGGGCCCGCAGTGGCAGCCAGGCGCCGGCGGAATGTGCTTGCACACGATCATTCTTGATCCGCACGATCCCGACCGTATCGTCGTGGCGATCTCAGCGGCAGGAGTGTTCCGGACCGATGACGGCGGCAGCTCCTGGCAGCCGATAAATAAAGGCTTGCTATCCGACGGGATTCCCGTCGCCAGCCGCCGAGGTCGGGCACTGCGTACATAAGCTGGCAATGCATCCCTCGCGGCCGGCCACGCTGTTCATGCAGAAGCATTGGGACGTCATGCGCAGCGACGACGGGGGCGACAGCTGGGAAGAGGTCAGCGGAAATCTGCCGACAGATTTCGGATTTCCGATCAGTGTTCATGCGCACGAGCCGGAGACTGTGTACGTCGTCCCGATCACCAGCGACTCGCATCACTTCCCTCCGGAGGCCAAGCTGCGGGTATATCGCAGCCGCACCGGAGGTATGACTGGGAGGCGCTGACGAACGGATTGCCGCAGGAACACTGCTACGTCAACGTATTGCGCGACGCGCATGGCAGTCGATTCGCTGCCTGACTGCGGCATCTACTTCGGGACGACGGGAGGGCAGGTGTACGCCTCGACCGACTCCGGCGACAGCGTGGGCGCCCGTCGTCCGAGACCTGCCGGCAGTGCTCTCCGTCGAGGTGCAGACGCTGCCATGATTCGCGTCGTGCTACCCGCACATCTGCGTCAGCTTGCACACTGTGACCGCGAGATAGAGGTGCAGTCAGTAGCCACCCAGCGAGCCGTGCTCGACGCACTCGAGCTACGCTATCCGGCGCTGCGCGGCACGCTCCGCGACCCGGGAACCGGCCAGCGCCGAGCGTTCGTCCGATTCTTCGCATGCGAAGCGGACCTGTCCCACGAATCACCAGACGCTCCCCTCCCCGCCGCGGTGGCCGAAGGCAAGGAGCCGCTCCTGGTGGTCGGCGCGATGGCCGGCGGCTAGCCCGGAAGTCTGCTGAACAGAGGCCTTTCCCGCGGCTGACCGGCCACTGTCCGAGCTGGGTGGGCCCGGTATCAGCCTGGCCTCGGCCTCGCGGTAGGCTCACCGCCCATGGTTCGCAGCGACCTTCGCTCGCTTCGGGGAATCCGGATCGCCTCCGACATCGTGGTAGCCGAACTCAACGAGGATTTGCCGGCGTTCATTCGCGCCATGAACGACATGGTTGCGCTCCAGGAGCCCGCCGTCGTCCTCGACGCCCTCGGCAAAATCGCCGCTGACCTCGCCAGAGATCTCGCGCAGGCGTCCGCGAACAGTCACTTCACCCTCGCACATCCGGAGGTCGACCTACGCAGGGTCGCCCGCGGGCAGGTCGTTGAAAAGGCGCAAGCGCTCGAGGTGAGCAACGCGCTCCCCCAGCGGCCCAGCTACCGGTATCGGTCGGCCTGACTCGGCTGAACACGAGCCGCGGCATCGTGCGTCTCCACGGCTCGCGTGACCTCGAACGGCGGCGCCAGCGCACTGCGGAGAGTGACCAACTGGATGCACGAACCTACCCACGCGCGCTGGGACGCTCGCAGTCAAGCTTGCTTGAGGCCGGGACGTCCGGCACTGAGACCTTCTACCATGCGATGACGACGAGGGGGCGTGATGTCCATCCCGCGCAGGCCGGGCCCCGTTCTTGTCGGGGTGAATGACGAACCGAGTTCAGACCTCGCACTGCACTGGGCGATCTCGGACGCCCGGACCCTCGGCGTTGCGGTCAAGGTGGTTAACGCCTTCTCCGGCACTCCCTCGACGCGCGAACCGATGTACCGCGACATTCCGGACGCGGACCTGCAGGAGCCGGAACCACGTCGCGGAACAATTGATCGCGAGGATCATCGACCAGGCCCGCGAGATTGATCCTGAGGTCGGCGTGGAGGGCGAGACGATCGAGGGTCGCCCCAGTCGCGTGCTCGTTCAGGAGGCGTCCTTTGCGACAGAGTTGGTCCTCGGCTCGCGTCAGCTGACTGCACTGCGCTCGGCTGTACTCGGCTCGGTGGGTGTGGCTGTGGCTGGGCGCACCGATTGTCCGATGATCGCCGTCCGGGGACCAGCCGGATTACGGGAGGAAGACGCGTCGGTCGTGGTGGGTGTGGATACCACGGACACTTCGCAGACCGTCCTGGCCGTCGGCTTCGACCATGCCAGCAGACATGAAGTCCCGCTGCGGCCGGTGTTGTGCTGGCATCCGGATCTGTTGGCATCGATGAAGTGGCGGCCCTCACCGCCGGCACCGGAACGCGCGGAGAGGTGGCTTTCCGAAGCGCTCGCCGGCTGGCGTGACCGATATCCGGACGTCACCGTGCATCCGGAAGTCATCAGAGATCATCCGGTCGCCGGCCTGGTACTCACGTCCTCTGCCCAGTACCTGCTCGTTGTCGGCGACAACCGGGCACCATGGTTGCCGGGATCGCTGCTCGGTTCAGTGAGCCAAGGGGTGCTGCATCACGCCACCTGCCCCGTAGCCGTGGTGCCGACACACGTTCGGAGCTTTCCTGATCGCGCCGGGCCGGCGCGGCGAGTGACGTTCGACCCTGGGCCACCGCACGATCGCCGTCCATAATGACGGCATGGGTGGTTGGCTGCGGCTTCTGCCGTAGGCGCGTCATGTTCACGGCTGGCGATGGCTGCGTAATTGGGGGGCAACCGCGGCTGAGCGGCGGATGGTCCTTGCCAGGTGACGAGCTGATTCGCGACCCCGCCGACATGACGACCCTTGCCCTGCCAATCGAGGCGCCCGCCGCCGACGTTTGGCCGTGGCTGCTCCAGATCGGGCAAGACCGGGCCGGCTTCTACAGCTACGACCGGCTGGAGAACCTCGTCGGGCTGCATATCCACAGCGCCGACCAAATCGTCGACCAATGGCAGACCCTGAGCGTCGGCGACAGCATCCGGTTGACTCCCTCAGGCTGGATGGGACAACCGGACGGTCTGGTGTTGCCAGTGGCGCGGCTTGAGGCGCCACGCAGCCTGGTCCTGCGCGAGGGCCCACCATCGTGCCGTGGAACGCAGTGTGGTCCTTCCATATCGTGCCGACCTCAACCCGCAGCTGCCGCCTGATCTCGCGTAGCCGCAGCGAGCGGCCTCAAGACGTCTTCGGCTCGCAGGCGTCGTCGAGGCACCGCTGACCGCCGGTATGACGCGGCGAATGCTGCTCGGCGTCAAGGCCCGAGCGGAGCGAGGCGTCCGGCTAGCGCGCTCGACCACGGCGGCCTCGATCCGAGAAGGGACTGAACGCAAATCTCGGCTCCCGACCCGACGGCGCGAGCCACGAAGACGTTGATCGTCTACGAGTGTCTCCCAGGGTAGCTGAAATGCGCCGGATCTGGTCCGCTGTCGCATGTGCGGTCACGGCGGGCTACGTCCTGCTGCAATTGCTCGGCCGTCGGGCTGGTTCGACCCAGGACGAGCGGCAGCGGAAGCTGCCGGGCGACGAGCTAGTGGCCCGACCGCAGATCGTGACCGACCACGCTGTCATGCTCGAAGTCGCGTCGGCGGACATCTGGCCGTGGCTAGCGCAGCTGGGTTGGCACCTGGGCGGCTATTACACCCCGACGTGGGTCGACCGGCTGCTGTTTCCGGACAACTGGCCAAGCCTGGATCACCTTGACCCGGCGCTGGTCCGCGACCTACACCCCGGCGACATCATCCCGGATGGTCCGCCGGGAACCGCCTGGTTCGTCGTCGAAGTACGCCGACGCCCCTCGTTCGCTGGTACTGCATTCGACGACCCATGTGCCCGCGGGTTGGCGGGAGAAGTCTCGGTGTCAGCATCGACTGGACGTGGTACCTTCCACCTCATCGACCTGCCCGGTTCGCGGGGCCGCCTGCATCTGCGGGTTCGCGGCACAATGGCGCCGCGATGGTTCGCCTGGATCTACCAGCTCCTGATGGTTCCGGCTGACTACGTCATGGCCCTCGGAATGTTGCGCGGCATCGCCAGGCGGGCCGAAGCGCACGCGACGCCGCGGCCATCCGGCCGGATTCCGTACACCCGGCTGACGGAGGTGACAACGTGATCGAGCGTCCCCCGGTAGCCCCTGCCGCAGCCCTGCGCAAACTGGCGCGCTGTGTCCTGACGACGTTTTGGCTACTCGCGGAACGCCGGATTCATTTGCCGAAAAGGTACGTCGGTCTTCAGCTGAACTTTGCGGACGGTACCGCGTCGAAGGTTTACCGAGAGACGGTCGTCGATCGGCCCGCCACCGCCGATCCGGCAGTGTTGGTCGTCGGATTCCGGCTGCGGGCTAGTGCACGGTCAGCTGGCCCACGCCCTGTTCCGGTTCGAGAGCTTGTTCAACACGCCGCTGTTCGTGGGGTTCCCAGGATTCGTCTCCAAACTGTGGGTAGCGCACGATTCCGAACGACGTCTACCGAGGGGTCTATGAATGGGACGGCGCGACGCTGGCCGAGGACTACGTGCGGACCCTGTGGCGTGTGCTGGCATTGGTATGCGTGCCAGGGTCAATCCACTATGAGATCGTGCCCGGCCTCACCCGAGAGGAGCTTCTCCGCGATCCAGCAACGCTAGACGGGTCGAGCTCCGGCACAGATGCGGACCGCGCTGCGGCTCACGGCGACCGAGCGCCTCCCGGCGTAACCGGAAGTGATCGAAGCGGCTGCGCTCGACGTTGGTCGGACTGCATCGGGGTGGTCGCTAGCTGGATGGGCTTCGTGGGATGCTGCAGACCTCACGACGGTGGGCCGCTTTCGCGATATGCGGCGCCGGTGGAAAGGGGCAGACGGCATGAACGAACCTGGGCCCTCCGCTGGGCCGGCGGAGCACCGGCTCGATCGTGCTGGGGTCGAGGCCGCGGTGGATGTCGCGGTGCGGGCACCGTCGATTCACAACACGCAGCCCTGGCGGTGGGTGTTTGACGGTGAGGCTCTGACACTGCTCGCCGATCGCTCTCGCCAGTTACCGGTAGCCGATTCCTCGGGGCACTCGCTGTTGATCAGTTGTGGCGCGGCGGCCGTACTGACCGAGTTGGGTCTACGCGCGGGCGGATGGCGCGTTGAGTCCACATTGTTTCCGGATCCGAAGGATAAGGATGTACTGGCCCGGTACCGGACCGTGGGCCGCGAGGAGCCCGATCAGGCGGTGCAGGCACAGGTCGAGGCCGCACTGCGTCGCCAGAGTGACCGCAGACCATTCAGCCCGGAAGACGTTTCCGACGAGGAAGTGGAGCAATTACGAGACGCAACCCGTTCCGACGGCGTCTACGCCGACTTCCCAACTCAGCCGGATCAGCGGCTCGACTTGGCGGTGGCCGTCAGTTGGGCCGATCGCGAGGAACGGCGTGACCAGGCCTATATCGACGAGATGAATCGATGGCTGCGCGACCCGGACGTGCATGCCACTTCGGATGGCATACCGCTCGACGCGGTACCTCACGTTGCAGACGACCACCCGCGGCACACCGACGTCCCGGTGCGGGACTTCGAGGCGGGCATATCCGGGCGGTTGCTCATCGAACGGGATATCGATGAGCGCCCGCTGATCGGTGTCGTGTTCACCGATTCGGATATGCCACATGATCAGCTGCGCTCGGGCGGCGGAATGATGCGGCTGATGATCGAGGCAGAACTGCTAGGCCTAGCCAGCTGCCCGCTCAGCCAGGCGGTCGACTTAACCGCCTTTCGTGGCCGTCTGCAGGGGCTGATGGATTGGACCGGCTACCCGCAAATGATGCTGCGCATCGGACATCCGGCCGAAACAGGTCAAGCCGCGCCACGCACGCCCCGGCGGGCAACGTCCGACGTTCTTGAGGTCCTGACTGATCAATAAGGCACGTGCCACAGTCGATGCACTTCTCGGTTCCCCGTACACACGCGCTACCGGGCTGCCCTGTGCGCACGGGTAAGTCTTGAAAGAGGACCTTCGCCTCTGGTCCCGCGATTCGGCTTGCCCGATATTGATAGGCGAGCGAGAGAAGGTGTCCGTGATGCGTGCGGTAGTCGCGTACGAGTCCATGTATGGCAATACCCGGAGAGTCGCCGAAGCGATCGCCGCCGGATTGCAATCGACCTGCTCGGTCTCGCTCGTGCCGGTCAGCCAGCTGGAACGAGAGTCGCTGGACACGGCTGACCTCATCGTGATCGGCGGGCCCACGCACGTCCGCGGTATGAGCAGGATGAGCACCCGCAAGGCGGCCGAAGAAGCCGCGCACAAACCCGGTTCGACACTCGCTGTCGAAGCGGATGCGCAAGCGCCGGGCCTGCGGGAGTGGCTCACCTCGCTCGGACGACCGAATGTCCAGGCTGCGGTGTTCGACACCAAGATCAAGATGCCCGCAGTCCTTTCCGGTCGGGCCTCGCGCGGTATCGCGAAAGAGCTGCGGCGCCACGGCGTGACATTGCTAACCAAACCCGAGAGCTTCTTGGTGTCGAAGGACAATCAACTCTTGCCAGGCGAAGAGGATCGGGCCCGGATCTGGGGACAGCAGTTGGCTCGTACCGTCGCTGGCGCTGCCCATTCGAGCAAATCTCAGGAGTCGTGATCGGCGCTTAGTCGCTGTCGCGGAGCGTGGTGGACGCAATTCTCCAAGACGCCAGCAGCGGACCGGCGGATCCGGTGAGGCGCCGCCCGGGTTCGGTCGTATCCAGCGATAGTGCCCAGGTCGCGAGCATGCTCACAACCCACACGATCAGAGTTGCGAGGATACAGGTCCCGACCTCTTTGATCGCGAGACCGCTGGGGAGCACCCCCTCATGCGGAAGCCCTAGCTTTGCCAAGCTGTGTTCGATCATGCGCCATGATGGGCCTGGGCAAGGGACACCAGGTGAGGAGGCGCGGTGATCACTGAGTTGACCGATCTGCCGGACGGAGTCATCGGATTCGAGGCCGCAGGCAAGCTACATGCTGAGGAATACCGGGACGTGCTGTTGCCCGCCATCGAACGCGCGGCGAGCGCGGGCGACATACGGATCGTCCTTGTCATCCGTTCCTTCGACGGAACTGACCGGCGGCGCCTTGTGGCAGGACCTCAAGATGGGCGTTGGGCATTTCCGGGCCTGGCGACGTATCGCCCTGATAACCGACATCGGCTGGATGACGCAGGTCTCCGGGCTCTTCGGCTGGATGACGCCCGGCGAACTCCGGCATTTCCCGCTAGCCGAACGGGCCGAGGCGGTCGCATGGGCCGCCGCTGACTGACCCGAACGCCGACGTCGCTTCCTACGGGCAGACTGTCCTCCAACACGCCATCGTCCATGCCTACGCTCCAGATCATTCACCCGGTTGGAGGTCAGTTGACGGGTTGGAGGTCAGTTGACGAAGTTCACCGACGAGGGCGCCGCTAGCGCCGAAAGACGGCCTGGTGGCCGACCCTTCAACTTCGCCCAGAGCTACGCAGTCGTTCTCGTGCTCGTGGTGGTGACCTACATCGTCTCGGTCTCGGTCACCGAAGAGCGAGCAACCTCGATAGTCCTCACAATCCAGTTGGCAACCGTCTGGTTCGCGCTCCGAATCTCGCACGCGCGACCCGGCGTCCGGCTTGTCGCGAATATTGTGCTCGTCTTGGCCGCAATCGTCGCTGTCGTGAGTTTCTTCGTGAACAACGAGGGCGACCAGCTCGGCGTCATCTCCGCCGTTTGCTGCCTCCTCTACTTCATCGCACCATTCTCGATCGTGCGCCACCTCGTATTCCGTCCGAAGGTCGACACTGAGACGTTGCTCGGAGCCGTTGCGGCATACCTTCTGATCGGTATGTTCTTCGCCTTCGCCTACAAGGCCGCCGGCGAATTCGGCAGCATGCCATTCTTCGGGGCAGACGGAAAGGGATCCCTGAGCCAGGACCTGTTCTTCAGCTTCGTGACAATGACAACCGTCGGGTACGGGAATCTGGTACCCGCGGCCAATCCAGGACAGACGCTAGCTGTGCTCGAGGCCGTGATCGGGCAGCTGTTCCTCGTGGTCGCGGTCGGAAAGATCATCAGCAATGTCACGTTGCGGCGCCGCGACCAGTCCGGCTCGTGAATTCGCTACACCGAGCGCTTCGGTTCTCGTCGCGGCGGATCCGGGCGCACGTGTGGGCCGGAAACCGCGCGTCCGTTGGGCGGGGTGAGGCGTCCAGCGGGTTAGCCTTCGACGCCCTCGACAGCTGACGATTCCACCGTCGAAGCCCCAAGAAGTTGGGGTGGTTGCGGCGCTCGGTGGGGCTGACGATGAGCCACATGAGCACTCAAGACAACAAGGCAATCGTCCGGTCCCTCATCGACGGACTGTTCACCGAAGGTGATCTCGGAGCCGTCGACGCCTATCTCGCGCGCGACTTTGTCATGCATGATCCGCCGCTCGGCGTGACGGCCGATCGGGAGGGAATGCGGACCGCCGGGGAACTGATCCGGAAGGCATTTCCGGACTGGCACAGCGACTTGCACATGTTGGTCGCTGAGGACGACATCGTGGTCGAACGGTTTACCGCGTCGGGAACCCATCAGGGCGAGCTCATGGGCGCCGCGCCGACTGGGCAGACGGTGTTCCTGAAAGGCATCAACATCTTCCGCGTACGCGATGGCCAGGTCGTGGAGTGGTGGAGCCGTCTCGACGAGCTAAGCCTGATCCGTCAGCTTGGGCTAACCGGCTAGCGCCGGCTCTACGCTGAGTGAGTGAACGTGGCCGCGGCGGAACGGCGAATCGATGCCCTGGCCCGCCGCTGTTACGTCGGGTTGGACGCGGCGAGCCTGCGGGATGAGACGCTGCGTGGCCTGCGAGCGATTGTCCCTATAGATGCGGCTTTCTTCGCCGTTGTCGATCCCGCGACGATGCTCTTCACAGCAATTCTGGCCGAAGAGCCGTTAGGCGAAGCGGGCGCGCTGTTCCTTGAGAATGAGTTCGGTCAGGCCGACGTCAACAAGTTCACGGCCCTAGCCTTCGCGACCGACCACGTGAAGTCTCTCGACGCGGCGACATCAGACGACCGGACGACCAGCGCCCGGTACGTCGACGTCATGGCGCCGCTCGGGCTGGGCGACGAGCTTCGGGCGGCGCTGGTATCGGCTGGTCGCTGCTGGGGCGTGCTCTGCCTGCATCGCAGCGACAGGCCGACTGGGTTCGGCGTTGCCGAGATCGCACTGGTCCGTCGTCTGGTCCCGCATCTGGCCGAGGGCCTGCGACGCGCCATCGTTGCGTGCCGCAGCAGTTGCTCCGCAGCCGACGGTGCGTGGGCCGGGAGTCATCGTGCTGGATGAGAACCTCTCGATCACCTCGACCAATGCCGAGGCAGAACAATGGATGGCAGATCTGCATGACGCGAGGTGGATGGACGCTGGCACCGGAGCGCTGCCGGCAGCGATCTACGCCGCTGCGGCGCAAGCTGCCCAGTCCGACGAGTCCCAAGACGAGACAGCGGCCGTCACGCGCCTGCGGACCCGCAACGGTGCTTGGCTAGCCGTTCACGTAAGCCGGCTTGGTGGGCCGACCGGCCGACAAACAGCAGTTGTCGTGGAGAGCGCTCGACCGATGCAGATGGCATCGCTGTACCTCGACGCGCGACGGCTCACCCCCGCCCAAAAACGCGTTACTTCCCTCGTCTTGCAGGGCCGTTCGACCAAGGAGATCGTCAAAGAGCTGCACATCTCCGCCTACACGGTTCAAGAACACCTCAGCTCCGTATTCGACAAATTCGGCGTCGGCAGCCGACGCGAACTCGTCGCCGCCCTGCTCGGCCCTCCCACCTGACAGCGCGCCGGAGACCGCCGAAATCGGGCCACGAGGCCGCCCGGCAGTCATCCGCAACTACGCAGCTCTCGCTGTCGGTCGCGTTGTCGGACCCGTCAGCCAGACTGCGGGTCGTGGTAACCGCAGACCAGGTACGAGCCCTGGCGCTGGGTCTGCCCCGCGCCTACGAGGCGTGGGTGCGGGACCGGGCGAAGTTCCGCGTCGGCCGGCTGGTATTCCTCTCGATCGCACCGGACGAACGTTCGATCGGCTTCGGCTACCCGAAGGACGCACGCGCCTCACTCGTTGCGGCGGAGCCGGAGAAGTTCTTTCTGCCGATTGCCTCGGACATGCGGTACCACTGGGTCCGCGCCTGGCTGGACGCGTTGGACGAGGACGAGATGCAGGAACTCGTCACCGAGGCGTGGGCGATGGTCGTACCCAAGCGAGTCGCGGCGGAATACTTCGCCCGTTCCAGGTCGAGCTGAATCGAGCCGCAGCGGAGATTGCGCATCGACTCCGCCAATCGCTCCGAGCGACTCGCCCGCGGCGAGTCGATTGTGCTCTGCTTGACCGACGAGTGCCGGTCTGGAAGGAGTACCGATGATCATCGGTGCACACGTCATCCTGTACAGCACTGCGGCGGAGGCCGATCGCGCCTTCCTGCTCGAGCTGCTGGGGACACGTCATGTCGACGCGGGGGGTGGCTGGCTCATAGCGGCCTTGCCGCCAGCCGAGATCGCGGTGCATCCGACCGGACGGCGAACCGAAACAGGAGCTGCACCTCATGTGCGACGACATCGACAAGACGGTCGTAGACCTCGCGGCGCGCGGAGTGACCTTCGACGGAGGTGTGCACGATCGGGGTTGGGGGCTGTGGACGTCAATTCAGCTGCCGAGCGGCGGAACTCTCGGACTCTACCAACCGCGACATCCGATCGCGGCCGGTGCGATCAAGTAATCACGCATCAGCTCGCTTGGCGATAGCGGTCGAGTATGGCCGCTCGCAAGACCTTCGGCGAAGTGCCGAGCGCCGCCAGGATGGGTGGCACCAGCCCGCCGTCTATCGCGAGCAAGCCAAGCGCGATGTGCTGCACGCCGATGTACGTATCGCGCTCCGCCTGTGCTTCACGCAACGCGATCTCCAAGGTTTTCTTCGCCCGCGAGGAAAACGGGAGGTGCCCAGGTGGAACGGCGCCGGTCCGGTAGCGGCCCGTGGCCGCCGCTCGCGGGGGCTGGGGTTGCTTTTGTTGTCTGCCGTCTCGCCGCGCGCAGCGCCAGCGTCGGAAGCGCCGCCTGAGGCGAGGCGACAGAGCGCGGCTGGGATTGAGCCGGAAGCGACGGCGCCGTTGGGGCCGGCTGACCCGAGCGGCGCGGTCCAGGGCATCCACGCCGAAGCGGGCCTCGATCCGAGCGCGCACGACGTCGAGATCGATACCGATCGCCGCTAATGCCTCTCGGTCCAGGTCGGCGAACAGGTCGGCTCCGGTGCCAAGTCCAATCAGCCGAACGATCTGCTGCTCGACGTGCGGAGGTGTGACGCCGCGCTCCCGCATCACCTCGGCGCGGGCTGCTCCATGCCGACGACCGCCAGCAGAGATGCTCACAGCCGATGTATCGGTGACCCAGGCGCCGCGCGTGCTGCTGGGCGTCGCGACCACCGTCCGGGCGTCGGTGGTGAACCGTTCGAACATCACCGTCTCCCGATCCGCCGCCCGTACTTGCGGTGCACGGTCTGCTTGGTGACACCGAGCCGGTCGGCGATCTCCTGCCAGGACCAGCCCGCCATCCGCGCGCTCTCGACCTGCAGAATCTCCAACCGTTCAGTCAGCGCGCGCAGCGCCGCAACCGCTCGTAGCCCGACGTCCGGGTCGCGGCTGGCCGCGCCTTCAGCGATCTCCAGTGTTGTTTCCATGGTGTCAGCATATGCTGACACCACCTGTGCGTCAACATATGCTGACGCCGGTTTCCGGGCCGGCCTAAAAGTCAGCGCGTCAGATCCGGGTCGTCACCCCGGTGTGTGTAATGGTCACGAACGTGATCGACGAAGCCCTCGACCAGGCTCGCGACCTTGTTCAACCGAGGTGAGGATGGAGCGATCGAACGCGGTCGGGTGGGCGCGAGTTGCTCCGCACCCAACACCTGTCGCCGAGATGGGCGAGTCGTTCCGGCGAGCAAGCGGACTCCAGAGCAGCAAAGATCGGGTCCTGTCGCTCAATGTGTGCCGCGAACCCGGAGCGAAGTTCAGTCCAGACAGCTGTTAGCAGTTCGGCCGTCAGATCAGGGTCCTCGAGTTTTCGGAGCTTCGCCTCTATCGCCCGATCAGCAGTGAGGTGCTCCTCGGCGATCTCGTCTCCATGATCAAGGACGTCCCGAACCTCGGGGTAGAGATACTGCTCCTCCGCGACGAAATGGCGGACAAGGCTCATGACAACTAGCTCCCGCTCAGCGGTGGCTTCGTCGGTATGGCTCAGCGCGCCGTCTCCGGCTAGCCATCCCGCGATCGCGTGATGATCGCTGCGCAGCGCATCGGTCATCGATTGAGACTGGGAATCGGTCACGCTGGTGTCCTTCCGCCGCTAGGCGGCCAGCCTAACCAGGTTGTATCTGGCCGGTGCTTCGCGGACCCGCTTACGAAGTACCGGCCATGCCTGCGAGAGCGTTCGCTATCAGCTCGTCTCGTGGATGGCCTGGTCAATGACGCGGACTACCGCGTTGGGACGCGTAATGAGCGACAAGTGACCGGCCTTGACGTACGAGATGTGCGCACCCGCGTTGGTCGACATCTGCTCCTGTAGCGACGGCGGTACCGCATGATCCTCGGTTCCGATCAAGGACCACGACGGGATATCGGCCCAGGCCGGCGGCCCGGACGGCTCGCCCAGTTGCGCCGCGGCGGCCGGCCGCTGCACTGCCGAAAGCACGGCGGCCTGGTTCGGCGGCACACCGTTGGCGAAACATTCGTTGAAACCGGTGTACGGCGGATTAGGCGGGATACGCAGATAGAGGTCAACGCCGCCGCTGAACGGCACCACATTGAACGCCGTCGCCGGATCGAGGCAGGACTCGGGCGACGACAGGTCCGCCAGAGTCTGGTTGGCATCCGGGATGAACGCGTCGATGTACACGAGGGCCTTGACATTGGCGTTGCCCGTTGCCGCGTTCGTGATCACAAACCCGCCGTACGAGTGACCGACCAGGATGATCGGGCCCGAGATCGTCTGCAGGTAGCTGGCCAGGTAAGGATCGTCGACCGAGGGCCCCCGGAGCTGGTTCGGCGGTGCGACCACGGTGTAGCCCTGACGTTGCAGGCGCGATATCACGGCACTCCAGGACGAGCCGTCCGCCCAGTCCCCGTGCACAAGCACGATCGTGGGCTTGGCACCGGCCCCATTCGTCTCATGAGCAGCTGCAGAGCCCGTGACGCTCAACGGAACGACGAGCCCTACGACCGCCGCGAGCACGGCCGCGAGGAGCCAGGAGCGCCCGCGCTTCGAGTCCTGTGTGGTCATGGCCTTCCTTTCTCCGCGTATTGCCCTCGTGTCGAAGGAAGCCGACCTGGCGTATGAGCCACTGGCAGACCGCCCACATCAAGGAGTCCTTAGCGTATCGGCACCGGCGGACCGAAACAGGGTTCAGCGACCGAACGAACGATCACGATCGCCGGCCAGCTGGCGTCGATACGATGGGATGGACTGATAGGTAGGCGATCGGATGGCTGCTCGGTCGCACAGCGGTCTGTGGCGGTGGATCGCTGTCGGCGCAGGTGCTGCGCTTTGTGCCGCGGTGCTGGCTGGATCCACCACCGGCAGCGCGGCGGTGAGTGCACGGTTGCGGGTGCTTCAGCTGAACCTCTGCAATAGCGGAATTGCGACTTGCTACACGGGCCACTCGGTGGCCAGAGCCGCGGCCGTGATCGGCGGCGTTGGACCCAACCTGGTCACCCTCAACGAAGTATGCCGAGAGGATGTGTCCGATCTCGAACAGGTGTTGGCCGAAGGTGCTCGGGACGGCGATGTCGTGTCGGCTTTCCAACCGGCCGGTGATCGCCGAACCGCCGCGGCGTTCCGGTGCCGGAACGGCCAGTCGTACGGCATCGGCCTGCTGGCAAGGTTTCCCTCGCTTGACCACGGATACTCCATCCATGCGGGCATCTATCCGACCCAGGACACCAGCGATCCGGAGGAGCGGGCCTGGCTGTGCCTCGACACGAGCGAATTGGTCGCCTGCACGACACACTTGGCCAACACCAAGGCGACCGTGGCCCTCGCGCAGTGCCGCTACCTGTTCGACACCGCGATCCCGGCGCTGCCGCGCCGAGGCCGGGCCGAACCCACGGTGCTGGGCAGCGGACCTCAACCTCAAGCCCCACCACTTACCGGACGTGCGGTCCTGTCTGCCTTCCGGCTATGTCCGGACCAACGATGGCGGCACGCAATACATCGTCGGCAGTCGCGGATCTTCGGATCAGCTCTGGCACCACCATCAGCATGAACAAGACAACCGACCACCCCGGATTGTTGGGCACGCTCTCCGACGACCGCTGGTTGAGGTCAAGTACGCCAAGCTGGCCCAATCTCCGCCGCATGGCTGGATCGGATCCGGCGGACGTCGGTCGCGCCTGCGAATACGAGAGGCAGCCGCGCGTCTGCGGCTGCCTCTCCACTCCCCCGGCGCCAGGCCAAGGATCAGCGACAGGACGGTGTGCCGAGCGGAATGTGAACCGCATCGCGGTGAACAAACCCGGTCTGCCCATCCGAATTGATACGAGCCCAGTAACTGTTGCCGTTGACCAACTGGCCCTCGGCAACGCACACAACATCGACCGGCGTTCCACGGCTGAGGTTCGTGTGTACCGGTGTCGACTGGTTGGAGGGACTGGTGTACGACATCGTCGGCTGCTTGATCATGCCGCCGTCGCCGCTATCGCTCGCGTTGGCCGTACAGGCCAAGGCGACCAGGCTCGCCGCAGCGACAGTGATGCCGCCTGCTAGTAGGACAGTTTTGCGCATTGTTTTACGCCTTTCTCGCGTGATTGGGCCCAGGGCGGGCCCGGGTCGGCCCGCTGCCGATGCCCAATACGACCATGACGAAAGGTTGCGCATGCCAGCATCCGGCGATCAGGGGGTTGGCTGGTGGACAGCGTCTCGACCAGTTGGCGGACGTTGCCGCAGGTTCCACCGCTTCGGTTGCGTTAGCCGCCTCAAGTGCGGTAGCCCGCGTCGCTCGCGCTAGGCCGCTTTCCTGCGCCTCACCGCTTCGATTGGCGACGATCTTGGACTTAACCGTCGCCTGAGGGCATTAACGCCAAGATCACGACCGATTCGGCCGGACGGATCAAGAACAACCGGTGATGATCGTGGAACTACGGTCGCGGGAAGGCGCGTTGATCATCCGCTGACGTCGAAGATCCTAAAACCGGCCGGCACGTCCGGCTCGTGGTGACCGTGGACGCGCGCTACTGCCGGTTGAATGACATCGCGGTGGAACCGGTCGGCGGCGTCCTTTGACTCCCAAACGTTAACGATCCGAAAACCGCCCGCGACCGGCCCGGCGACGTGCACAACGAGCCCGGCTGCCTCCTTTTCGGCCCCACCCAGATTGGCCATCAGCTCGGCATAATCCTCGGCCGATACACCGGGCATGTCCTGACACCACGCGTACATGCGTTCCTCCTAGAATTGGGCAGAACGATATTCCACTAGAATGAGGTTCTACTCAATGAGTGAGCTTGTCAAGACTCGAAGACGGTATGACTCCTCGAGTCGCCGGGCTGCCGCCGCCGAAACACGAGCCCGCATCCTGACCGCCGCCCGCAACCTGTTCCTCACCCGTGGCTTCGCGGCCACTGCCATGACGGATGTCGCCGATCAGGCCGGGGTCGCGGTGCAGACCGTCTACACGGCCGTGGGTGGCAAAGCCGCTCTGTTGCAGCGGGTCATGGACTTCGCTATCGCCGGCGACGACGCCCCGATCCCGGTCCGGGACCGGCCGGACATTCTGGCAGTACAAGCCGAGCCAGACGGACGCCGCAAACTCGCCAAGTACGTTCGCCATCTACGCGTGGTCCACGAACGCAGTGCCGAATTAGAGCAAGTGATTCGAGCGGCGGCCGACGCCGACCCGGAGATCCGGCAGTTGCTGCATACCCTTGACTCACAACGTGTTTTCGGCATGCGGCTGTTCGCCGAACACCTCGCCACCGCCCGGCTACTACGTCGCGGAATGACCGTCACCAAGGCCGCCGACGTGCTTGCAACCCACATGGACTCGCGCATCTACCTCTGGCTCGTGCACGACCGTAAGTGGAGCAGTCGGGATTACGAAAACTGGTACGTCCAGGTCACCGCTGCGATGCTGCTGCGGCCCACTGGGTGAACACTCGTAGCTCGGCTTGCGGAGACTATAGGCAGGTGATCAGGTGGCGCTGGCGGTGTGCTTGTTGTTCGATGCCAGAGGCGAACGGGCGATCCGGGCACTGTGGGACCAGCTGGAGACGCTCGGTGTGCCGAGCCTGCGCTCGCATACTCACGGTCGCCATGTGCCGCACTTGTCATACGCCGTGCTGCGTTCCTGGGATCTCGCCCGCGTGACTGCTGCGCTCAGTGAGCTCGAGGCTGGTGAACCCTTAGAAGTCAGTTTCGACGGCATCGGCCTCTTCCGCCGCGGTCGGGCGTGGCTGCTGGCCGGCGTGGCGGCCGACCTGGCCACCCGCCAGGAACGCATTGTTCGCGCCGTGACTGCCACCGGCGCTGAGCTGCACAAGCACTACCTCCCTGGGCGGTGGCTCCCGCACTGCTCGCTCGCACCGCGGGCCCCGTTGGCGCAACTCCCGATTCTGGCAGCGGCGGTCTATGACGTGCTGCCGTTAGCTGCTCGGCTGAGCCGAGCCGCACTCATCAACAGCGCCACCGGCGACCTGTGGCCACTAGCGACACTGCCATGAGCAGCGGCTTGGCCAGCCCCGCTTTGGCGTCCGGAACCGGACATGCAGCCGTCTTCATGCGCCGACCGGCGTCACTGTGGATTCTTGGGCGGCCCGGACAACGGCCTCCTCGACCTGCAGATTGTGCAACCCATCGGCGAATGACGCATTGCGTGGCAACTCGTCGAGGCCGGCGATCTCGTCAAGGAATGCCCGAGTCTGGTAGACGAAGCTGTCGTTGTGCCCGAAGCCGATCCCGGTCGCATCCATCGCCAATCCGCCGGCGACATAGGGGTGGTCGATGCCTACGATCACGCGCCGGAATCCGTTCGAGTCGCCGGGCAGGCCGCCGGTCGCGATCGCAAACTCACCCGGTCGGCTCACGCCGAACGCCAGCGCGCCCTGCTCGAAGAAGACCTCGAACTTCAACGTGTTCGGGTGGCCGACCGCGATGCGAGATGCGCTGAGGTTGCCCGTGGCCCCGTTGGCAAAGTGCACCGCGTAGCTGGCCCAATCATCGTTCTCGACCCTTTCCCGTTGGTCGCTCACTTCGACGTGGGCATGCCCCACTACCGGTCCGAGCGGAACCGGCCGGTCGGCAATGCCAGGCCCTATGACGGCGACGCCTAAGGCATTGGTCATCAGGACTCCGTGAAGTTGATCAACGCTGAAATCCGCTCACCGGACCGGCCCTGACTCTGCCCGATCTCCAACAATGTCGGCCCTGGGCCACCCGACTGTCCCCATCGACCGGTCGAACATCCCGCGAAAGGCATGACCGGCACCACCTCGTCGAGCCGATCAACCGCCCTAGACCGTGAGGCAGAACGGGTGACCGGCCGGGTCGGCAAAGACCCGGAACGTCTTGCCGCCTCCGCTCAACCGCGACGCCCCCAACTGCAGAGCTCGCGCCTCGCCGGGTCGAGGTCGTCGACGATGATGTCCAGGTGCGCCTGCTGCGGGTAGGCCGGATCCGGCCACCGCGGTGGGTTGTACCCGGTGATTTGCTGAAAGAGCACGCTCTTTCCGTCTCCGGTGATGAAGGCGCCCTCCGGCCCCTCGTAGGTGACCTCCATGCCCAGCAGGTCGGCGTAGAAGCGAGCCAACGCCGCCGCATCCGGCGCGTCGATGGTCACCGCGAACAGCTGCATCCCCGGGCCCACTCCGTCCTTTTGGCATAGGTCGAACGGATGGCCAGCCGGATCGGCCAGCGTGATCCAGCTCGGGCCCTCGGCAAGTCGGGTTGCGCCGAGGCCAACCGCCCGCTCGGCCGCCGCCTCCGTGTCATCGACCTGTAGGTCAAGGTGAAACTGTTGCGGGCGCTCCTGCCCCGGCCACTGCGGTGGCAGATGGTCGGGGGCCAACTGGAACGCCACCTCCTGGCCGTCCCCCGCCCGCACCGTGATCCAGTCGGATTCCCGCCGCGCGATCTCCCAGCCAGCCAGCTCGGCGTAGAAAGAGGCAATCCGGTCGATGTTCGGCGCGTCGAACGCGACCAGTTCCAAACGTCCTGTCACTGTCATGTCGACGATCCTGCCCTCCACCTCTGACAACGCGCGAGCCCATTAACGGCACGGCCCATGAACATCCCGCAATTGTCTCTACGGAGTGCCGCTCGGGAGGGCTGATGGCGTGCAAGGCGTCTTGGGTCTGCCGCTGAATTGCTCGCTGATCGCCTTTCTCGAGCACGTTGACGGCCGTGTCGGCCCAGTCAGCCCAGCGGTACAGGGTCTCGTGGAGGTCGGTGACCAGTCGCATGGAGAGCACGTTGGTTGCGGTTCGCTCTGCGAATTCGTATTCGCCGGCCGCCATTGCGCCAAGTCGCTGGAGGGCGTTGGCCGCGTCATCACGGATGCCGGTGATCGTCGCCCGCAATTCAGTGACGCCGGCTTGATCAGCGAAGAACACCTTGAGCGCGGCCTCGGATTCGATCTGCGTGGGCTCACTTGGCTCGGCGAGAATCAACCCTGTTGCACCTGCCCGGGTGGTGTGGCGGGCGCGAAGTCTTCTCACCGTTGCTGGCCCGCACGGCCGAAACGCGCCGCGCGGTGTCGGTCGACTGGCGCGGTCACGGCGACTCACCCGGCACGGACGTCGACTTTGGCACAGACGAGTTGATCGAGGATGCGATCGAGCTCATCCATAACCTGCGGCTGGACCACGTTGTGCCAGTAGCGCTGTCTCACGCCGGGTGGGTTGCGCTTGAACTGCGACGCAAGCTCGGGCCGGAGCGGATTCCTGCGGTGGTGCTGCTGGACTGGATGCCTCTTGGCACTCCGCCTGGCTTTGCTGAGGCGCTGCAAGCGCTGCAAGACCCCCAGGAGTGGTCGGCGACGCGAGCACAGCTGTTCGGCCTGTGGAGCGCCGGAGTCGACCGTCCCGACGTACTCCAGTATGTCGACTCGATGAGCGCTTATGGTTTCCCCATGTGGTCCCGTGCCGGCCGGGAGATCCTCCGGTCGTTCGCCGCCCAACCCACGCCGCTCGCCGAATTCGCCGCGCTTGCGGCAAGCGGCTCACCATGCCCGACGGCACACTTGTACGCGCAACCGCGCGATGACTCGTACCTGTCCACTCAGCAAGCTTTCGCAGCCGAGCACGGCTGGTTCCACGTTCACCGCCTGTCACGCGAACAGCCACTTCCCGTGCCTAGAAGTACCGGCGGAATCTGCCTCGGCCATAAATAATTTCCTCGCAGGCGTCGAATGAGCGAAGCGGCCCGGCTGCTCGTCACTGTCGCTCATCCCGACGACGAAACGTTTGGCACCGGGTCGGTCATCGCCCTCGCCGCAGAGCACGGCGCCCAGGTAACCGTGTGCTGCGCTACCCGCGGCGAGGCCGGAGATGTTCCTGGGCTCACCTCCGCCTCCGAGATCGGCGCTCTTCGCGAGGACGAACTGCGGTCCGCCGGCGCTGCACTGGGCGTCGCCCAATTCATCCTGCTGGATTACGCCGATTCCGGCATGACCGGCCGACCCGGGCCGCAAACGCTCGCCGGAGCGCCGCTCGGTGACGTGATCTCCGATGTGCGCGACGTCGTTGATCAGGTCAAGCCCGACGTCGTCGTCACCCTTGATCCCGACTACGGAGATGGGCACCGCGACCACGCCATCATCGGACAAGCCACGGTGCAGGCGTGTCGGGACCTACCCGAAACTCGGGTCTACGTCTGGACCGTGCCGCGGCCACTACTGGCTCGCTGGCTCGCTGAACTGGAAGACGTCCGCCCGGACAGCAAACATCTTGAACTCGATCAAGGAGCACTCGGCCGACCCGAAGACCAGATCACCACCGTCCTCGATACGTCGAACGTGCGATCCCGGCGAGAACACGCGATCTCCCTCCACACCAGCCAAACCTCACCATACGACGGCATGTCCGCCGACTTACGAGACGAGTTCTTGGACACCGACCACCTGGTCCGCATCCAACCGGCATGGACCGGCGACGGCCGCGAATACACCCTGTTCTGATATCTCGCAGGCCCGGTTGCTCGCCGACGGGCCACTCCTGGCGACGACTCAGGCAGATCTTTGACTTTCGTCGTCCCACGGTCGTAGGTCCAAGATCACGATTCATGGGCAGCACTCGGTGACAAGGTGGAGTGAAGGAGGCAACGATGTCAACGGGCTGCCGCAGTAACAGTCTCCCGGGTGTACGACCCCCGCGCCGGAGTCCCCACTCGGGTCCTCGTGGACCGGATATGGCCGCGCGGGATCCGGAAAGAAGAAGCGCACCTGGACGAGTGGTGCAAGGACGTCGCCCCCAGCACTGAACTGCGCCGATGGTACGGCCACGATCCAGAGCACTTCGACGAGTTCGCCCGCCGCTACCGAGCAGAGCTCCGGCCAGCCCTTGCAAGCCGCTGCCATCGAACACCTCCGCGAGGTGGCGCAGATGCGGCCGGTGATTCTGCTGACAGCCACCAAACGCGTCGACATCAGTCAAGCCGCCGTGCTTGCCGACGTGCTCCGCGAGCCCGCGCAGTAATGGCCTCGAGCGACCGTTGGCCTGCACGACGACTACCTGGCGATCCATCGATATCGCCGCTGGAGGAATGTGCTAGGAACCCACCGCATCATCTAACGGATCGTCCTTCGTGGCCCGGCCCTTCCTAGGCCGCGGAAGTGGGCGTCGTGGCTCTCGCACTCCGGAGCCACCGCCCCGTTCGATCCATAACGTGACCATCGTGCCAGCCGGCACCTTCGCCCCCGACTCCGGACTCTGGTCCGTCACGACGGCATTGGGCCAGCCGAGCGCCGTAAGCGGCGGACCATCCGGATCGGGCCCGACCGCCATCAGCCCAGCATTCGAGCAACGCATGACGGGCGTCGTCCCACGACATTCCCACGACATTCGGCACGATATTGACGAGCGATCGACGACGCTCCATCGCTGCCCGCTCGATCTCCTCTGACCGTGCGAGCGCGCGTGCGGCGCGATCGACCGCGGTCGCCGCCGCCGACATCCGGCACGACATCGTCGGACGCACGGCCGCTGCGCCGACCCGCCATCCGTCTCGTCCAGATCCCGCCAGCGCTCCCATGCCGATTGCCGGGCCACGCCCAACCGGGTCGCGATCTCTGCCCACGACTTGCCGTGCCGCCGCGCCGTCCGGACCGCAACGAGCTCAGCTTGATCCAGCAGTCGACGGACCTGCCCGACATCCGCCAACGCGTCGAGGGCGCTCTCCCCATCGTCAGGCCGGCCCGGCACGGCCGAAGGCGCGTCCTGATACCAGCCTTTCAACCGCGACCAGGCCCGCCGACCGTCCATCCACGGGCTTTTACTCTTACCCACATCTGTCAGGTTACCCTGACGAGCGGCGCGATGCCTTCATTGCGCCGAAGCCGCGCAGGCCGACACTTTTGCAGCGCTCGACCACGACGCCACTGAGTAGTACGGGCCGGGACCTACGCTGGGCGGCGTGCCGGAAGGAGCGAACGCTACCCCGCTCTATGAGATGGCGCGGGAGCGCATCCGACAGATGATCACCGACGGGATCTACGGTCCGGGCGATCGGCTCCCTAGCGAAGCGGAGTTCGCGGAGCGATTCGGCGTTCATCGGCTAACGGCGCGGCGCGCACTGGAGGAGCTAGCCCGCGAGGGCGTGGCCGTCGCGCGAAAGGGCTCCGGCACGTTTGTCGCGCCGCACCGAACGCACCTGCCGATTTCGGTGCCACTGAATCGCGAGTCGTTCACGCCGAACCTGGAGCGTCAGCTGCGAGCGGCCGGCCGAGCACTATCGGGAAATCCTGCTTGACGTAGCCATGGATCACCCAGCTCATGGCGTGCCGAGGGAGCTCCGGGAAACCGGCAAGCTCTGCCTCGTGTCCAGCGCCTTGGACATCGACGGAGAAATCTGGCTGTACACCAACGCGTGGGTCACGCAGCAGCGGGTGAAGGGAATCAGGCGACGTTGGCGTGAGAATGATGGGTTATACGGCGTCATCCTCGACCAGATCGGCGAACTGGTCACGCTCTGGCGCGCATTCCAGGCCGAACCGGCCGTGGCCGAGGTGGCTGAACGCCTGCGAATACGCACGGGTTCGCCGATCCTCGTGCGCGACGGCCTCACCGCGGACGCACAACGCGTTCCGCTGCTATACGTGCGCCGCCACGCTCGAGCGGATCGAGTGCGATACGTCGTCGATTATCGAGCCACTGACGGCTGACGGCACCGAGTCGTAGCCACCCCCGCGCTCGCGACCGTATCGGTGATTTGCTTCCGTCACCGCTCACCATCGATCAGTCGCGCGAGTGTGCGATGGAAGTGCTGCACGCCCGGTTCGTTGCGTCCGAAGACCTGGCATTCGCCGGCCACCGACGGCAACGCGCGCTGCACCTGTTGTTGTGCCGCATAGTCCTCATCGCGAACCGCGTCGTGGAAGAAATCCGAACTGGCCTGCGCCAGCGCTCGTTCGGTCGCATCCTGCGGCGCATGCCGAACCAAGAGCGTCTGCTCAGTGAGCGACGAACCCCATTCCGCACCCGGCAGCATGATCGACACCGCGATGTGATCGCGCCATCCTCCGGCGATCGCCAGGCCCGGAAAGATCCAGTAGGTGACGCCGAGGCATTCCATCGGATCCCACTGATCACGCGGCAGTTCGGCGGCAATGGCGAGCGGCTTCAGCGCGAAAGTGTTGCGCATGTGCGGCCCGTAAGCGTCGAACGCGGCCAGGTTGGACATGTCGGTTTGCGCGACGCTATTCGGATGCAGCGACGCGAAGTGGTAGCTCTCCAGGTATCCGTCGGCCGTCACCTTCCAGTTCGGGCCCTCCAGGTAGCGCGTGCTGAAAGGGACGGTGTCCGCAAGACCGAGCGCCTCCAGTTCGGGCAGCAGGTCACCCAGCCACTCGTCGATATCGAACGCCACGCCCGGGGTGAGCCCGACGAACATCAAGCCCGCCCGCTCACCGCATTCGAGTCGAAGCAGACTGAACTCGTCGCGATCGACCGCGCCGAAGGTGTCCTCGGCCTGCACACCAAGCAGCCGGCCATCGATGCCGTAGGACCACGCGTGATACAGGCAGGTGAAGCGCCGCGCCGAGCCACAGCCGTCCGGCATGAGTTGCATGCTCCGATGGCGGCAGACGTTCATCATCGCGTTGAGCCCGCCGTCTCGTCCGCGCGTAAGCAGAATTGAGCGGCCTGCGACGTTCATCGCCTTGTAGTCGCCAGCGCGCGGTAGCTCCGCACTCAGTCCGACCGGTACGGGCAGCTTGTAGAAGATCTCGGCCATTTCCCGCTGCCACAACTGCACGTCGAGGTAATTGCTGACCGGCTCGCGCATCTGGGCGGGCGCGAGATCGGTGCTACCCGCCTGGAACAGCGTGACCAGCCGCTGCATGAGATCCATCGCGCTCTGCTGTGCCTCAGCGTCGAAGACGAATCCACGGCGATATTGCGGAACAGTCCGGGTCACGATTGCCTCCACTTGTATATACAGATATCAGACAGAGTAGAGGTGCGCGGCGAAGATGTCCATGTCCCGACGGCCGTATCCGCACGATGCACTGCGCCAGTAATCCGGCCGAGCCTGTGGTGACGTACGGGTGACTGCGATCAAGAACGACGTTGACACGCCGCGGGATACGGGCGCAACCGGTGAACGTCGGAGGCCGGTCGGTGAGCTGAGGGGACCCCGTGGTAGGAGATTCTGCACCTCGACGATGGAAAAGCTCGCCGGTTCAACGAAATTTTCGTGCTACACCCGTCCGCGCTCCGCCCGATCGCGGTTCGCCGCGAGCTAAGCGCCGGACAGCGCTGGCGCCGTGGACGGTCAGGCGCTCGGCTGGACGGAGTCCGGCTCATCCGCGTGTTGATCCGGCTCGGTACGGTGTCGACCCGTGTACCGCTCGCCCTGCCGCTGAAGCTCGTCGCCGTCGTCAGCCGTCGATATCGACTTTGCCTTGAGACTGTCTTCGCCGAGCGCTTCCGGCTCGTACGCGCCACTTGTCACCATCGTGTCGGACCCCGCGTTAAGAGGCCTTGCGGCTCCGCTGACATCTGAGCGGTCCACCGGCCGACGGGATCATACATAGCCCAAGCTGGTCCACTTCTCGATCTGCGGATATGTAAAGCGAGCGGGTACTCCATGCATTGCCGGCGTCCCTCTCGGTGTCGCTTGTCGGGCAGTGATGACCCAGCGCGCATGGCTGAGTTTGGCAACGTGACGCATATGCGACCTCGGCGGCGCAGACCAGACTCAAGCTGCGGCCTGTCCTGGCAACCCTCCCGCTTGGGCAGGCCGCCTGGCCCGTCCCTCCCGCAGCAATAGGCCCGGGTCAGACGGCCCTGTGCGGACGTTACCGCTTTGCTCGCCCCGCGGAAACACGTGACCAGCGCACGGCCTTTGCCGCGGTCTGCACAGGTTTCCGTTCGACTCGCTGACCTCTTGCTCGGCCAGGATGCTCGCCTCCAGCTCGCGGGAAAGCCAAGATCGGCGATACATGACCGTTATGTCATGGCCCTAGCGCGACCGATCCGCGCCCGGCTAGCGTCATCGCCGGCCCCCGCGACCTATCCCCCGCGCGGGGTGCCCCCGAAGCGGAAGCGCCCGCCCGAGAGGGCGGACGCTTCGTTTCAGAGATCTCCCGAAACGCCCGGCCGTAGCAGCGGTTCGCCGCAACGTAGGCAGGGTGGTAAACCCTCGCCGTAGGGGCTGTCCTGCGGCTTAGGCGCGTTTGCTCGGTGGTGTCGTGGGCTTCCCCGCCTTCAGTTGGCGTCAAACGGTGCCGTGCGGTATAGCGCTCACCGCGCTTCCGGCGTTCGTAACGGGCGAGAGCCATTGCTACCCGCCATGCTTCAGTGCTGTTCGCGCTGATGCCCTTGGGCTCGTGCTCATGACTAGTCGTCATCACTGACCCCCCCGTCTCAATGGGCTGTGGTCCCGCTGATGTCTGAGCGAGCCTTAAGCCGAGGGCACTATAACGGCGGCGAATAAGCGCTTTGTGGCAGGGGTCACATGGTCACTCGCCCTTGTTCGGCTATGTGCGAGGTGTGATCGGATTGGCGGTTACCCGGGCCTTGCCGCCGCATCGTCACCGGCGGCAGTTCCTCGGCTTCGCCGCCATCCTGGCCGCGTCGATTGTTGGCGCCCTCGGCTCCCACGCACACACCCGACCACGCCGCCGGCCCACTCGTGCCTGTTCCTATCGCCGACGACGCCGCGTTCCCATCCGTGAGGTAGGCGTGCTGACGCGTGACCCTGCACTCGGATGGGCGGTCGTGGCTGTCGTACGGCCGGGTTGGCCCCTAGACCGAAGCGTGGTTCTATGTCGGGTGGTCCGATCACAGCGGGGTGTGCGTCCGCGCAGGTGGGCCTTGGGGGCGACCACGAGAGGAGAGGCTCGCACCCATGACCGGTACCCACCGGGCGGACCGTGCCCGCCGTGTCTCCAGCATCCCCCACACTCGCCGGCTTCGGCGCGCGCTTGTCGTGCTCATCGTGTTAGGCGCTGCGGTGGCCCTCCTGGGCGGCCGCGGCGGTGGTGCCCCGCTGCAGGCGAGCGCCGCTAGCACGATCACTCGCCATGGCTCGACCACGTTCCAGTCAGGCTCGGCGTCGACCGCCTCGACGGCCGCGCCGTCCGACCTGCGCGCCGGCGACGTGGTGATCAGCTATCTCGAGACCACCGCCTCCTCCGCAGTGCTGTGCCAGACCTCGACCAAGGTGCTCGACCAGGTGCGCGGCGCGGTCCGGCTGGCCGCCTGCCTCAGCCGGGCGGGGACCACACCACCGGCGTCGTTCTCGGCCTCGCTCACCCCGGCCGGACCGGTGGCAATGATCACGCTCGCATTCAGCGGCGTCGATCCGCAGACCCCGGTCGACGCGCAGGCCTCCGCGGCAACCGGCACCTCACCGTCGGTACGCACCACCATGGCCAACGAGGTGCTCGTGCTCGGCGAGGGATCGAACGCGACCGCGGCAACCGCGACCGCGCCGACCGGAAGCACACTGATACGCAGCCTCAACAACGGCGCGAGCGCACAGGTGGCCGTCGCGGTCATAAGTACCGGCGCCGCAGGCATAGCCAGCAGCAAGCACTGGACCGTCTCACCGAACGGCGGCAAAGCGGCCGCAGCCACCATCGCGCTCCGCCCCGCCACCGGCCCGGCCACACCGACACCCACACCTACCCGCACGGCAACCGCCACCACCACCCCACCAGCCACACCCACCCACACCACCACCCCACCAGCCACACCCACCACCGCAACACCCACCACCGCCACCGCAACACCCACACCCACCCACACCACCACGCCGACACCTACGCCGACGGGGACGGGGACGGGGTGTTATCTGCCGGGGGATGGGAGTTGCGGTCCGTATGACTATTCCCGGATCACGAATTCCAACGGCTACAACACCTATGTGGGCAATCAGATGTGGGCCTGTGGCGCGCCCGGGTCGTGCGGCCCGCAGACCCTCACCGCCTATCACCCGGGCCAGTGGTCGGTGACGAGCACCCAGAAGGCCGGTAACACCGCGGTATTGACCTATCCCGATGTCCAGCAGCTGTTCAACAACTGGGGCAACGGCGGCTTCACCGGCTCCAATGACACACCGATCAGCGCCTTGGCCGGGCTCACCAGCACCTACGCGGAAAACATGCACGAAAACGCCGGCACGGCCGCGCAAGCAGCCTGGGACATTTGGACCTCATCCGGTGAAGTCATGATCTGGGTCGACACCACCGCGTTACGCGGCAGCGGCGGAGCCCGGCAGATGGGCACCGGCACCATCGGCGGCATACCCATGACCTACTACGTCTACGGCGGCACCGACGGACTGCCGATCATCAAACTCAACACCAACCAACGCACCGGCACCATCGACATTCTCGACGGGCTGCACTACTTCCAATCCCAAGGCGTCGTAGCCAGCAACGCCACCATCAGCCAGGTCAACTTCGGCTGGGAAATCTGCTCAACCGGCGGCGTAGCCGAAACATTCAACGTCACCGACTACTCCCTCACCGCCACACCAAAATGAACCCACCCAGACAGCCACCCCTCAAGTCGGACACCCTGACTAGCACCGCAGTGCGGATCCAGGTCAATGCCCAGGGCAACCACCACGACCTGCTCGACTGCGCCGACCGAAAGGCTTCGTATCCGCGCGAGCAGATCGTGGGCGACCGGGTTGTCCTCAGCTGGGCCGATGTTTTTAGTCGGCGAGGGGACTTGGCGCGGAGACCGAAGCGTGGTTCTATGTCGGGTGGTCCGATCACAGCGGGGTGTGCGTCCGCGCAGGTGGGCCTTGGGGGCGACCACGAGAGGAGAGGCTCGCACCCATGACCGGTACCCACCGGGCGGACCGTGCCCGCCGTGTCTCCAGCATCCCCCACACTCGCCGGCTTCGGCGCGCGCTTGTCGTGCTCATCGTGTTAGGCGCTGCGGTGGCCCTCCTGGGCGGCCGCGGCGGTGGTGCCCCGCTGCAGGCGAGCGCCGCTAGCACGATCACTCGCCATGGCTCGACCACGTTCCAGTCAGGCTCGGCGTCGACCGCCTCGACGGCCGCGCCGTCCGACCTGCGCGCCGGCGACGTGGTGATCAGCTATCTCGAGACCACCGCCTCCTCCGCAGTGCTGTGCCAGACCTCGACCAAGGTGCTCGACCAGGTGCGCGGCGCGGTCCGGCTGGCCGCCTGCCTCAGCCGGGCGGGGACCACACCACCGGCGTCGTTCTCGGCCTCGCTCACCCCGGCCGGACCGGTGGCAATGATCACGCTCGCATTCAGCGGCGTCGATCCGCAGACCCCGGTCGACGCGCAGGCCTCCGCGGCAACCGGCACCTCACCGTCGGTACGCACCACCATGGCCAACGAGGTGCTCGTGCTCGGCGAGGGATCGAACGCGACCGCGGCAACCGCGACCGCGCCGACCGGAAGCACACTGATACGCAGCCTCAACAACGGCGCGAGCGCACAGGTGGCCGTCGCGGTCATAAGTACCGGCGCCGCAGGCATAGCCAGCAGCAAGCACTGGACCGTCTCACCGAACGGCGGCAAAGCGGCCGCAGCCACCATCGCGCTCCGCCCCGCCACCGGCCCGGCCACACCGACACCCACACCTACCCGCACGGCAACCGCCACCACCACCCCACCAGCCACACCCACCCACACCACCACCCCACCAGCCACACCCACCACCGCAACACCCACCACCGCCACCGCAACACCCACACCCACCCACACCACCACGCCGACACCCACAGCCCCGCCGGCACCGGCGAGCTGCACCAACCCGGTGTTCGTCACATCGGATCCGAACGGCGGGTGGAGCACCAACGGCTACTACGTGCACAACAACATGTGGAATGTCTCCGGCTACAACGTGCGGGAGACGCTCTCCGCTTGCGCATACAACAACTGGTACGTCACCGCGACCATGGACAACTCAAGGGGCGACGGCGCGGTGAAGACGTACCCGAACGTGCACAAGGACTACAACGAGCCCGCGATCAGCTCTTTCTCAAGTATCACGAGCAGTTTCTCGGAGACGAGTCCGCATGTGGGGATCTATGAGGCCGCGTACGACATCTGGCTCAACGGCGTGGCGGGCAACGGCTCCACGGAAATGATGATCTGGAACGACAACTATCACCAGGTTCCGGCCGGATCGAAGCAGGCGACGGTGTCCTTTGATGGACGTTCCTACACCGTGTGGCGGACTGGCACCTACATCGCGTTCGTCGCCGACAGCACCTTCACATCAGGCAGCGTTGATCTGCTCGCAATGTTCAAGTGGCTGATGTCCAAGGGCTGGCTGGCCTCGAACTCCACGGTAGGACAGATCGACTACGGCTTCGAGCTCGTCTCGACGAACGGTGCGCCCGCCACCTTCACGGTGAACAACTTCTCAATCACGAGTAGCTAACAATGCATTGAGGCTGCATCGCCCGCGCCGCGCACCGGCGAAATCGGACGGCGGCGCGGCGGGCGGCGCGTTAAGCTCTACGCTGATCCTGCTCGTCCGCGAACTCGGGCCCAGCGGGAGCCGGTCATGCGACGCGAGACCCGTCACTCCGGACTGACCTCGGATGCAAGGGTGCTCGCCTGACCATTCACTCGCAAGAAGAACGCGGAGGCGGGAACTAACTCACGGGTACACCCGTTGAGTCATTCATCAGTTACCGGGGGGTACCGATGTGCGATATCGGCTGCACTGATGCCAATGTCTGATCGTTTCCGACGTCTGTCGGGCCGCTTGCCCTTGCCGTCCAGGCGGCTGGCGTTGGTGGTGGGAGTGCTAACGATCGTTGGCGCCGTCGCACTCGCGGTCGGGGTCTACATCGCGCTGGAGCCGGAGAACGGCACGCCAGCGAACGGTGCAGCGGTCGCGACTGAAGGTGCGACTACCGGCGGCGGCGACGCGACCAAGGCTCCTACCGCGAGCACGCCGTCTCCCACCCATACCACCACGCCGACACCTACGCCGACGGGGACGGGGACGGGGTGTTATCTGCCGGGGGATGGGAGTTGCGGTCCGTATGACTATTCCCGGATCACGAATTCCAACGGCTACAACACCTATGTGGGCAATCAGATGTGGGCCTGTGGCGCGCCCGGGTCGTGCGGCCCGCAGACCCTCACCGCCTATCACCCGGGCCAGTGGTCGGTGACGAGCACCCAGAAGGCCGGTAACACCGCGGTATTGACCTATCCCGATGTCCAGCAGCTGTTCAACAACTGGGGCAACGGCGGCTTCAACGGCTCCAATGACACACCGATCAGCGCCTTGGCCGGGCTCACCAGCACCTACGCGGAAAACATGCACGAAAACGCCGGCACGGCCGCGCAAGCAGCCTGGGACATTTGGACCTCATCCGGTGAAGTCATGATCTGGGTCGACACCACCGCGTTACGCGGCAGCGGCGGAGCCCGGCAGATGGGCACCGGCACCATCGGCGGCATACCCATGACCTACTACGTCTACGGCGGCACCGACGGACTGCCGATCATCAAACTCAACACCAACCAACGCACCGGCACCATCGACATTCTCGACGGGCTGCACTACTTCCAATCCCAAGGCGTCGTAGCCAGCAACGCCACCATCAGCCAGGTCAACTTCGGCTGGGAAATCTGCTCAACCGGCGGCGTAGCCGAAACATTCAACGTCACCGACTACTCCCTCACCGCCACACCAAAATGAACCCACCCAGACAGCCACCCCTCAAGTCGGACACCCTTCTCGTGATGCGCGGGACCTAGTTGACGCTGGGTGTCACGCGTCCGGTTCGGATTCTCCGCATCTCTGGACCGGTTGGACACGGTCTGCCGGCGAGTACCGCGCGGGGTAATCGATGGGTTTCAAGCTGCTGACCGTGATCACAACCGTCAGGCTCGGCATCATTGGTCTCGTGATCTGGGTTTGGCACACCGGTTCGGGCCCAACCAGGCCCGGCACCCTTGTGGCGTGGTCTGCCTGCCATGGGCACTAGGGACAACTGCACGGGCTGCACGGGCTTAGGGTGCGCCGGGGCTTGACGCATGGCAGGTAGTTGTCGTTGCAGTTTTGCGCCGCCGCCGTCGGGGTAGGTCTCGGTTGTGTCGTCTGGCCCGAGACCATTCGCTGCGAGGGACGGGTCAGGCGACCTGCCCGAGCGGGAGGGGTGCTCAGACAGGCCGCAACCGTAGGTTTGCCCGCGATTCCCGCAGGTTGGCTGGACGAACATTGCCAAACTCAACCGTGGGCTGTCGTCATGACTGCCCGTCATGTCAGCGCCGTCGCGGCCAGGCGACGCAGAAAGGCCCACCGATAGGCTGCTGGGAGGGACGCTTCACCGGTCGGCCGCCGTCACGGCCGGAGGTCTCCCGCCCGTGACTGTAAAACGCTACCGGCGTCGAAGGCGTCACACCGCGTGGGTCGTCACCGGCCCCATTCGATGTGACCTAGCTGTGGGTCGGCGCGTCACGGATTGTCCGCAACACCCGCGCTTGACAGGATGCGTGACGGGGCCGCTTCGGCGCTGGTCGCCGCCGAGTGGGGACCAGTGCCGAGGCTCCAGATTCAAGTTTGCGGACTATTCGCGACAGCTGAAGATCACCTTCGGGACTCCGCCTTCTATGCGGGATGCCCGAGGCCATATCAGCGGTCCTCCTTAACGGTCCAGGTCGTGCTGTTTAGCTTCTGTGCGTCGCCGATTGGTCGTGCTCTAAAAGGCCGACTTCGGTTGGGGACGTGATCCTCGGCACGACCGGCCCGGGCGAGGTCACGGCTCTCCGACGCCAGCCCCGTATAGGCGACCAGCTCGGCCAACTGCCGCAGCTTGCGGTGGCGCGCCGCCGGGCATACAAGCTCTCCGCCCTGTCCGCAGCCACCGTCAGACCGCCAACCGCATCGAGCGCCGAGCCGGTAGTCCGCAAATAGCCCGGTCCGGGCACCGTGCTGACGCATGGCCGGTTCGGCAACGTGCGAGCCGATCTTCAGCTCCGCATCGCTTGACAGGTGAGCAATGCGCGGACCTTGGGTAAGTAACACCCAAGGTCCGCTGATTGAGCTAGGAGAGATGATCAAAATGGCAGCGCTTGGTCTGCTGTTCATGATCGTGGTGGTTACCGCCATCGTCTACATCGCCGGGCTCGTGTGGCTGGCGCGGCTCGACGTTCGCGAAGACGAGAGCGCGCCCCAAGAGACAATCAGCCCAAATCTCCCCAATCAGCGCTATCGACAGCGCCAGGCGACATTGGCGAGGTAATTGCGGAACGCAATACGACCAGGTGGTACCTCAACTTCTCTCATCTGGCTGAGGGTCGTATTGCGAACTTTTTCACGCGCAGACAGACGCCCCGCCAATCCGTCGACGGGGCCGCGCAGCGCGAGCTACCGGTCGTGGTCAGAGTCAACGCACGGTCGCGAAGCAACCAGTAGGCGGCGCGGCGCCACGGACCGAGTACGTCGAACAGCTCGCTGAGCTCCCCCGAGCTCAGCATCGACCAATCTGGAACAGGCTGGGCGCCGAGCCCGATACCCAACTCGCCGCACTGCGGTCCGGCCTCAGCGCCTGGTCGACATTTGACATCGTCCCAGCGAGTCCAGCGCGTTTTCGAGCGGTCCTAAGGCAACCTCAAAATACGAGCATCTCTACCGCGCAGCCTTGTACACCACGGCAGCCAAGATCCGATGAAGGAAGACAAGACCATGACGACACCGACCGACATAGACCGCGACGCCCCCGTAATCGCCGACCACGAGATCGATATCACCGCGCCGCTCGACACGGTGTGGTCGCTGCATACGCGGGTGAAGGCCTGGCCCAGCTGGAACCAGGAAATGACCGGCGCCAGCCTGACGGGCCCGTTCGAGGCCGGCAACTCCTTCACGTGGACCAGCTACGGCTTCACCGTGACGTCGACCATCTACGAGGTCGATGACCACTCCCGCACTCTGTGGGGTGGCGAGGCGCATGGCATCACGGGCACCCACGAGTGGCGCTTCGAACCCACCGCCGAGGGTGTCCACGTAACCACCACCGAGTCCTTCGCCGGAGACCCCGTCGATGCCGACACCGCAGGGATGCAGACCCTCCTCGACAACTCGCTGGTCACGTGGCTCGGCCGACTGAAGACCGAAGCCGAGCGTCACCGATAGAGAGCTCTCCCTGGGCGGTCAGCTGATTCGCGCCCGACTCAGTCGAGGCAGAACTCGTTGCCCTCGGGGTCCTGAATGACGATGCAGACGGCGTTGATGCCGTCGGCCTCCAAGCGCCGCACCCGGCGGGCGCCGAGCGCGACCAGGCGGGTGCACTCCCCCTCGAGCGCCGTCGGGGTCGACGAGCGCCGCGCGGTCGTTACGGTGCTCGGCCGGCACGGCCCAGCCGTCGAGCGCGGCGGCCCACGAGTCGAAGCGGCCGGGGGTGGCGCCGCGACGTAGTGCACCGCCTCGGCCCAGAAGGCCGCATGCGCAGCGGGATCGGCACTATCGAACGTCACCTGAAACTCGGTCGCCATACACCGACCTTGGCCCACACCACCGACAACGACCACCGTTCGCAGCCGACACGTCCGCCGGGCCCGGTGATCGCTGAGCGGCCGCTACCCGCTCGGTGGATCAGCCGGGCTAGCCGTCGGTGTCGCGTCGGCTCGTGAGTAGGCGAGCGCGGACACGCCTTCCTGGTGGCGCGGCGGTTGAGCCAGGCACCGGTTCCCTGAATTCTATGAGGATGACAGGGATCCGAACACGGAACGAGACTTTGCTCGTCGGAGCACTGCTGACATTCGTCGGCGGTTTCCTCGACGCATATACGTTCGTCAGCCATGCCGTCTTCGCGAACGCGCAAACCGGAAATGTTGTGCTGTTCGGCGTTGAGACCGCCTCGCGGCATTGGCACGCAGCCCTATTACGTCTGATCCCGATCGCTGCCTTCGTGGTCGGAGTGGTCGTCGCCGAAACATTGGGTCGTTCGCACGTCCGCGACGGGGTACGTCGACCGCTGCGGTTTGTGCTCGGCGCGGAAATCGTCATTCTGGCGGCCGTAGCCTGCTTGCCGGACAACGCGCCAGCACTCGTCGTGACTGTGCCCGTCGCCTTCGCCGCCGCCCTCCAGTGGTCAATCTTTCCCAGCACTCTGCTGGCGTCCGGATTTCTAAAAGGCGTCGGGGTCTCTGCCCTACAGTGGATCGCGGACCGGGACCTGATAGCGAGACGGCACGTCGTTCGCTTCGGTACCGTGATGGGCGCCTTCGTCGTCGGAGCGATGGTCGGAGGTGTCTGCACCAACAATTTCGGCACGTCTGCGGCTGCCGTCGCGGCTGGCATATTGCTCATCATTCTTGCTGTCGTCATTCGGGAAACCCGCCAGCTGGAACGGCGCGCGGCCGGCGCAACCGTCGAGGCGGGCGCTGAGAAACCAGCATGAGGTGAAGTGTGCGCGCAGTGCGAGCCTCCCGCAGCTGTGCGAAGATCGGCATCCCGATCACCCATTTCGAGACGGCAATCGCCGCGTTCTTCGGCCGGCCGCGCGCTCGACTAGATCAGCATTCCGCGGCATTAGGGGTTTACGCTGTCGCCGGTGAGTTCTGGGACCGCGATGCACATCGAGCCGATGTCGATCTCGATCGATGAGGACCTGCTGTCGGATCTGCGATCGCGGATCCGCGCCACCCGCTGGCCGGACGCCGCACCGGGCGAGGCATGGCATCAAGGCACTGACCTGGCCTATCTGAAAGGGCTGCTCGACTACTGGGCCGGCCAGTTCGACTGGCGTGCGCAGGAGCGCCGGCTCAACGAATTCCACCACTTCCGCGCCGACGTCGACGGCTCGCCGATCCACTTCGTGCACGAAAGGGCTCTCGGCTCGGGCGGTATCCCGTTGATCCTGACGCATGGCTGGCCGAGCTCATTCGTCGAGTTCCTGCCGCTCGTTCCGTTGCTGACCGACCCGCAGGGCCACGGCATCGACGGGCCGGCGTTCGACGTCGTGATCCCGTCACTGCCCGGCTACGGGTTCTCCGAACGGCCGGCCCGCACGGGGGTGACGACCCGGTCGACGGCACACCGATGGCATGCGCTGATGCGCGGGCTCGGCTACGAGAGGTACGGCGCTCAGGGCGCCGACTTCGGGGCCGGCGTAACCACCTACATGGCTCTGGATCACCCCGAACCGATGCTCGGCATTCATCTGAGCACTGCGGAGGTGCCGCCGTATACCGGTCCGGGATCACAGCAGCTGTCGCCGGACGAGCGCCGGTTCGTCGACCGGAATCAGCAATGGTCTGACGTGGAGCGTGGCTACAGCGCGATCCAGTCGACCAAGCCGCAGACCCTCGGCTATGGACTCAACGACTCGCCCGCCGGCCTGGCCGCCTGGATCGTCGAGAAGTGGCGATCCTGGTCCGACAGCAGCGGCGACCTCGACGCGCACGTCTCGCGCGACTTCCTGCTCACCGTCATCACGCTGTACTGGGTGACGCAGACGATCACGTCATCCATGCGCGATTATGTCGACAACCGCTGGTCCGGCGTGCCGATCGGTCCGGACGACTTCGTTACGGTGCCCACCGCCGTCGCGAGTTTCGCGAATCATTTCGTCGCCGAGGGCGAGCCGCCACGGGAGTGGTTCGCGCGCCTGTACAACGTCCGGCAGTGGACCCCGATGCGCCGCGGCGGGCACTTCGCCGCGGCCGAAGAACCCGAACTGCTCGCCCGGGACATCGCCATGTTCTTTGCCAACCGGCCGAATGGCGGATGACCGCCTCGGCGTCGTGGTCATGGGGTGATCCGCCAGCCCGACATCAGGTCGGCATCGGCGATTCCACATGCCCGGCCCGCGTGCGCTGGGCTGTTGATCAACCCGGTGGGTGGGTCGGGACCGAGGCCAGGTGGCCGCGTTCGAGCCGCACGCATGGGGAAGTCTGCGCGCTCGAGGGCTGTCCACTGGTCGCGCCAATTTAGCCGGGATCTGCCTCCGACACCTGGCCGGCCTCCTCGAGGTCAGCGGCGAACGCGTCCGGGGCCCGCATCCGCCACGCGTCGGTCACCAGCTCCGTCAGCCGCGCGACGTCCACCCGCGCCAGCCGCAGCATCACCAGCGGCCAGCCGTCGTAGCCGGGCGTGGTGAAGAACGCCTCGGGCTCGCCCAGCAGCAGGGCCTGCTTCTCGGCCTCGTCGCCGACGAACAGCACCGCGATGTCGGTCCGGATGAGCCGCGGCTTGCCCGGTCGGCGCTCGGGGTAGGACCAGACGAAACCCTTGCCGGCCACCCGGAAGTCGAAGCCGTCGCTGTCGATCTCTACTACGTGCGGCAGGGCGAGCGCTAGCCGGCGAACGTCGTCAGCGTCAGCCATCGAGGTGGCTTCCCGATCGCATGACCCGCATACGCACAGGCTAAACAGAGATCCGGGCTCATCGGCATGTGATGGACACGCGCCAGGGGTCCAGCACAACCATCACGATGGTGATATGCCTCGATATCACCCGCGTATTAGTCGATATCGAGTGGCCGCTCGCGGCCGGGGGAACGCGAAGACCGGTTCGTTTGCTGGCCGCAGCCCGCAGCCCCGTCTCGAGTGAGGGTGTGTGGCCCGGACCGCAGCCCGGCCAAAGCGCACAGCTCTTCCACGACGGCCAGCCGACCGCCTGTGCTAGACCGCGCGGCTTGCTCCGCGCGACCATAGATGAGCGAGCCCGTGCGGCCTCGCTGAAGTCAGTGGGGGTGTGCATGGCCGAGGTGATGAATCGGCTCGTCAGTGCCATGAACGCCCATGACCTGGACGCCTCCGCAGCGCTGTTCGACGTGGACTACCGCAGCTCGCAACCGGCCCACCCCGGCCGAACGTTCACCGGGCGCGAGCAGATGCGCGCCAACTGGGCGGCCATGTTCGCCGGGATACCCGATTTCCGCGCCGAGCTGGTGCGCTCGGTCGACGATGGGCAGATCACCTGGAGCGAGTGGCACTGGTCCGGCACCCGCACCGACGGGCAGGCGTTCGAGATGCGCGGTGTGACCCTGTTCGAAATCGCCGACGATGTCATCGTGGCCGGTCGCCTCTACCTCGAGGATGTCGAGCGTGACTTGATCGGCATCGATGAGGCCGTCGAAACGCTCTCGGGCCACCGACCACACACGCCAGGCCCATAACCCGCAGCCCGCGGTAGCCCGCATGCGGTCGACGGTTGGTCCACACCACAGTTGTGGCGTTCGGGGTAGGACCCGCGGACACGGCAGCAGGACCCGGAGCGATCGTCGGCTGCGACTAGTGTCGCGTGTTTGAAGTCTTCTTACGGGGCTTGGCTTTGGCGAGGATCTGGTCGGCGGTCTTGGTCCAGGTGAACGGTTGGCAGCGTTCGTTCCAGCCGTCGATGTAGGTCTCGATCGCGGCGATGAGGTCCTTGACGCTGGTGAAGGTGCCGCGGCGGATGGCCTGGCGGGTGATGATGCCGAAGAAGATCTCGACCATGTTCAGCCAGGAGCCCGAGGTCGGGGTGAAGTGCATGGTGATCCGCGGGTTGCGGGCCAGCCAGGCCTGCACGGTGGGGTGCTTGTGGGTGGCGTAGTTGTCGCACGACGAGGTGCAGCTTGCACCCGCGGGTAGGCCTTGGCGACCTGCTTGAGGAAGCGCAGGAACTCCTCGTGCGGTGCCGCGGGTAGCAGGCGTCGGTGACCTTGCCGGTGGCGACCTCCAGCGCGGCGAACAGGGTGGTGGTGCCGTGGCGGACGTAGTCGTGGGTCGCCTTCTCCGGCAGGCCCGGCCGCATCGGCAGGATCGGCGCGGTCCGGTCCAGGGCCTGGATCTGGGACTTCTCGTCGATCGAGAGCACCACCGCCTTCTCCGGCGGGTCCAGATACAGCCCGACGACGTCGCGGACCTTGGCCTCCAGCTGCGGGTCGGTGGAGAACTTGAACGTCTCGCGCCGCCACGGCTGCAGACCCCACTTGCGCCAGATCCGGGCCACCGCACACGAATCGAGATCCGCCCAGCTGATCGGCCAGCAGCCGCGCCGACCAGTGCGTCACCCCCAGCGTCGCCGGCGGCGGCTCCAGCGTCGCCAGCACCACCGCGACCTCGTCGACCTGCGCCGGCCGGCCCGGCTTCGGGCCGATCCTCCAGCCCGCGATACCCGCGGCGGCGTACCGCTTCCTCCAGGCGATCACCGTCGGCTTGGACACCCCGACCCGCGCGCACGATCTCGTTCGTCCCGACACCCTCATCGGCCAGCAACACGATCCGCGCCCGCTGCGCCAACCCCGCCCGCAACGACGGCGACCGCGTCAACGACTCCAACCGAGCCCGATCACCATCCCGAAGCACCAGCGCAGCAGCAACGACATGCCCCATTGTCTCGAACCATAGACCGCCTAAAGAGTTACGACACGCGACACTAGGGAATTCTTGGATGCCAAGCTGCGCGGTGTCGACCTGAAATGTGGAGCCAGTTCCATCGAGTGAGGAGCCCCTATGACGAGCACACCTACCAGCGACCCTGAACCAAGCGGTGGCGTCGGAACGGTCGACCGCAACCACCTGCTCCTGGTCGGCGCCGGTCCGGTCTGGGCCTGGCCGTCGCCCACCGTTTCGCCGTCGGCGTCTACCGACTCACGTTGGTCGCTCGGAGCACCGACGGGTTGAGTGACCTCGCGCGCAGCTTGTCCGACACCGGCGCTGAGATCGGCACGATCGAGGCCCACGCGGGCGATCCCGAGGGCCTTGGTGCGCGAATGACCGAGCTCTACCGAGGGGAAGGTGCGCCGGGAGTCATCGTCTACAACGCGGTTATGGGTGCGCCGGATCAGCTGTTGAGTGCGACTGTTGATCACCTTCAGGCCGCGTATGCAGTGGACGTGATCAGCGCCATCGTTATCGCGCAGGTGGCCGCCCCGGCGATGAAGGCCGCGGGATTCGGCACCATGATCGTCACCGGGGGTGGATTCGCGGATCACCCGATCCCGGCCCTCGCGACGGTCTCGGCAAAGCCGCTCTCCGGTCCGCCGCGACAATGCTCGGGGCCGACTTGGAACCGGACGGTATCCGCATCCAGATAGTTCTTGATGCTGTCCTGGAAATTGTCCGGGTATACAAAGTCCTTGCCGGTGTTGTATGGCGGGTCGATATAGATCAACTTGACCTTGTTGGCATAGCTCTTCTGCAGCAACTTCAACACCTCAAGATTGTCTCCCTCGATCATCAGATTCTGCGTGGTGTCCCAGTCCACGCTGTCTTCCGGGCACGGCCGCAGGGTGCCGGTGCTTGGCGTCAGCGCCAGTTGCCGCGCGCGGCGCTTGCCGTGCCAGTTGAGGCCGTACTTCTTGTCGGCGTCGGCAACGGTGGCATCGCCGACCAGCTGCTTGAGCACATCAACGTTGATCGCCGCGCCATCTGCGCCTTCAGTGATCAGCTCGGGGAACAGCGTCTTGAGCTTGTCGATGTTCTCCGCTCGCACATCGACAGAATGGGCGGCGGGATCGCTGGCGGTGATTTTCTGCATGGTAGGGCTCTTGGATAAATGGGGTGGCAACGGACGCTCAGGCATCGACGCTACCCATCTGTTGGTCGAAAGCCTGACGGATCAGGCCAAGCACGTAGGGTAGTTGGTCAGGCGATTCCAGCTTCACTTCCACATCGCCATTGCCCCAGCGACCCAGGCCGGTGATATCGCGGCAGAGTCCGTTCGGGTCGTCGATTTCATGGAAGGGAATGTTGAGGGTGAGCAGCAGGCGCTTGGCTTGCGGGATGACATCGACGAAGTTGGTTTCTGCCTTGTAGGCCACGTACACCTTGAGAAATTCCTCGCTGACGCAGGGATCCAACGCCAGTACTTGACTGCGTAGCTGCTCGAACAGCTCGCGTGCAGGGCCACTGGCCAACTGGTGATGGTCGTCAATGCCGTACGTTTGCCCGCCTTGCGTCGCAGCAGGGCGGTACGCGTTGAGGATGTCGGCGGCGAGCTCCGGTGCTTGCCAGACTTTGGCCGCGCGTACCGCCAGCCGGTCCGCACGTTGGCGAATGGCGTTCTTGTCCCATGTCTCCACACTGCCCAAGCCCTGGTTGAGCATGAGCGGGCTGACCTTGAGGCCGACGGGATCGCCATCGTGATTGGTCACGTCGTCGCGCTTGTATTTGAACGGACGGTCGCTGTATTCGCTGTTGTAGCCGGTAAGGGTCAGATTGCCCAAGGTGTGCAGCCAGGTCTGCTGGATGCGTTCGTATTCGGGTCCGAGCTCCTGCTTCCACGCCGTCGAAAGCTCCGGGTTCTGTGGGAGGATGTGCTCAACGGTGTAGTTCTCCACCGTGATCGGCTCTTTGCGGTTGAAGTTCTCCAGCTTGCGCAGCCAGTACATGAGGTTGCGGAACTTGTAGAGGTTGCGCACCTTGATTTCGCGCTGGAACTCGTCGTCGTCGGGGAACCGGCGATAGGAAGGCAACAGCAGGAACGTGGCCTTGAGGCTTTCGAGATAGCGGTCTTTCTTGAGCGAACGGGACAACCCGGCGAAAGTACGGTTGAGCGAGTTGGTAGGTATGGCACACACGGCGCGGCGAAACACGTAACTCTCGACCAGTCGCAGGGCTTGATAAAGTTCCTCGGCGCTCAGATCGCCAATTCGATAGTCGTGATAGGCGTCCAGCAGGAATGGGTAGACGACATCCCGTTTCTGTTCGCGCAGATCCTGGAATGCCTGTCGCAACAGCGGGTGCCGCTCGGTGCCCAAGGCCATGGCGCAGTAGTAGCCCGCATAGGCGTGGATCTCGGCCACGAGCTCGCGGGTATCACCTGTGCGACCGCGTGCGTAGAGTTTGAATGCGGTATATACCTCGCGCACATTGGGGATTTCACCGGTTTTGGTGGTGAGGTAGTGGCGCATGAGGCCGTCGAAGTGAGTGGTGTACCCGGCCTGGCCGAAGCCCTTTTCCATGGGACGCCAGAACGTCGTGTATAGCTCAGTCTGCAGCGCGGGCTCCAGACCCATCAGGATGTAGTTGCGGATCAGGTCCGCCTGGCTGAGTTCCAGACCGGTGGAATTCATGCTTTCAAAGATGAGCTGCGGGTTGTCCTGCGTGCGATCCAGGGCGACGTCAACGATGACCAGCTTGTCCAGGCCCGTGCAGATGGCTTCGAGTTCGGCTTTGTTGGTCTCGATGAGTTGCTGGAAGAGCTTGAAGTTCTGTTCAATGCGGGCGCTGGACGGATCAGGCGTCGGTGCCTTGCGCAATATCGCCAGCAGCGTGTCTTTGTCGGTCTCTGACAACAGCAGCTTGAAGCGGCGGTCACCATCCTCTTCAGGATTGAGCAGGTAATAGTTGCGCAGCTTGCGGGTAGAAAAAACATCCATCAGCTCGGCGATGTCGTTGGCTTCGAAATAGTCGGCCAGCGCGGCTATGAGCAAGGTGGCAGTGGTCAAACGTTGCTGGCCGTCGATGACGAGCAAGGACTCTTGCTGTACCACGGTGGACAAGCCACGTTCGATGTACACGATGGAACCAATGAAGTGGCTGCTGATTTTTTTGTCGCGCCCGGCACGCAGCAAGTCCATCCAGAGCTGATTGCACTGTTCCTGTGTCCAGGAATAGTTGCGCTGGTAGATGGGGATGATGAACTGCGGTGCGTTCTTGAGGAATTTGAGCAGCGTGGCTTCCGTGGCTTTCATGACATCCCCTGAATTTCGTCGACTGCGATAGTTCGCTAAAAGAGTTGTTTGGTACGGATGGTCTGGTACCGCACGGGCTTAGCGCTCTTCTCTGCGCGAGCTTCAGAGACGGCAAGTTTGAGCCACTCGTTCAACTGCGCCTTGACGAGCCCGAGCTTCTCTTGCAAGGCATCAACGGTCAGCGGGCCATCGCGCGTGGCGACCTCCAGCTTGAGCAAGAAGTACCCATAAAGGTCGAGGTCTGACGCAGGCGTTGGTGAGGGATCGACCGTGACTTTGTCTTTGCCGCACTCGCCGACCTTCGAATCATCCGCATCGCTGGAGAGCGTAGCTTCTATGTTTGGTTCCGGCGCTAACGGTGGCGTGGACTCGCTTACGCCAGATGATTTTGTATCGAACAGGGACTCGGCGACAGGCGCGTTGGCTGGCGTCATGTGATCAATGATGGCGTCGAAGCCACGAACAGGATCCGGTAGCCAGCGAGCCCCTTGATCGACCAGCGCTGCGTTGCCGAGGTGCGATCCGCGTGCGATTTGACCCAGAGAGGTATCCAGTGCTTCTTGATCGCCTCAATCGCACCGCTCCAAGTACCCCCCTTGTTCTTAGTAGCCTTGATGACGATCGCTGCATCCGCGAGGCAGTAGATGTATTTGTTGCGCGCCATGGCGTTGCCGGCATTGAAGCCGGCTTCGGGGTTGAACGGAGAGATCAATACAAGGTTACCGTCCATCAGCGCGGGCCGGTACTTGACGGAGTTGCTCGCACGCAAGAGGCTATCGGCCAGGATGCCAACTACCGTACCCTCATGCGCCAAGGCCCCGAGCATGGCTGTTTCATCTGCGCCGCGGGCACCGCCAGACACAACGGACTTCCCATCCATGGCGATCTGTCCGCCAAGCTTCTCGGTAAACGCCAGCTCCTCGGTGCCGAGGTCGCGAGAGCCCACAACCGCAATGCCTCCGCGATCCAGCAGTTTGCGGTTGCCTGAGCCAAAGAGAACTGGCGGTGCATCAGTCTTGAGCAGTCGCTTGAGCCGCGAGGGATAGTCCGGATCGGATCGCGTGATAGTCCACAGGCCGGCGCGCTCCACTTTTCCAGCGCGATACCCATTACCGCGCCACGCTCCAGCAGCTGTTGGATGCGAGGGGCATCGATGTCACGGTCACGCCAGCCCTGCAGCAGTGCGGGAACATCACGAGTATTGAGCAGATCCACGGGTGACCGCCCCTGTTCTTTCAGCCACAGAGCAAAACGCCCCCACTCGCGCGGCGCAAGCGGCTTGACTTCACCTTTGCCAGGTTTGCCGAGCCAGGCTGTCAGCAACAGCACTGCCTGGCTCTGTTCACTCATTTGCATCTCAATCTCCGGTACTGCTTTCAGCGAGCGCCAACGGCCATACAACACCGCAACCGGCCTGCCGTAGCAGCGCTGCCGCAATGGTCAAGGTCCACGCAGAATCGACCACGTCATCGACCAGCAGCACCGGCCCCGCTGGCGGGTTGGGTGTGACGGCAAAGACACCATCCAAGTTACGGCACTGATGGAAGCGATTCTCTTGTGCCTTCTGTGGCTGATTGTCCCGCACCTTGGTGATCGCTGCATGGAATGACAAGCCCAGGCGCTGAGCCAGACGGGTGGCGAAGTCCGGCACCAGCTGCGGATGCTTACGTGAGGGGATGCAAGTGACCCAGGCAGGCGCCGGGTTGGGCTGCCAGCGCTGCTGAATCATCTCCACGACGGCATCGACCAGTTCATCGCGAAAGTGGCCAGCGTGCTTATCCTCTTCTACGAACTTCCCCCAACCGGCATCGCCCCATCGCGACAGAGTTCGTCCGGTTTCGGCGCGCCATGCTAGTGGCAGATTGCCGCGGAAGCCGTATGTAACAAAGGCGTCGGCTGAAACCTGCTTCTTGGTTTCCAGCGGAAATTCTGCGTGGCGTAGGAACAATCCGGCGTTGACCACCAATTCGTGGCTGAAAGACTCCGCAACTATTGGATGGCCAACGCACGATGTACAGCAGCCACAGGGGTGCGGCTTGGGATCGTCCAACGAGCGGGCGAGGAAGACCATCTTGCACTCTTTGGTGTCGATGTAGTCCTGAACTTCCTGCCACTCCTGCTCGCGCTGCCGGGTGAGGTTATCGATCCGCTCCTGATCCATGCGATACGGGACGGGCGTACGGAACCAGCGGGGGCCGTCCTTGATAACGGGGGATGGATTCTCCACAGAGAGCAGCTTGAGCACCTTCTCGATCTGCATCTTGCGCAGGTTGATCGCGGCTTCAATGGAAGCGGTGGTCATGCCGTCGCTGCGAGCCAATGCGCCGAGAATGGACTGAACGTGCTCCTGTTCGGGAAATGCTGTACCACGGAAGAAATCGTGAATCTCGGTGTCTTCACGACCGGACAGCAACACGCCCACGGCACGATCGATCGCACGGCCGGCTCGACCGACCTGTTGGTAATAACCCACGATGGAGCCCGGAGCCTGATAGTGAACGACGAAACCGAGGTCGGGCTTGTCGTAGCCCATGGACAGAGCAGTGGTTGCGACCAATGCCTTGATGCGATTGGTGTAGAGCAGATTTTCAAGGTGCTGGCGATAGGCATCCGAATCATCAAAGGCTGGGTCAGTAACGCCGCTGTAGTAAGCCTTCGCCTCGATGCCGTTGTCACTTAGCCATTGCGCAACTCGATCGGCATCTCGTTTGGTCAGGACATAGACGATGCCCGTACCTGGCAGCTCGACTAGGTGTTCGGCCAGCCAAGCCAGCCGTGCCGCCTGATCAGGTAAGCGAGTTGTCTGCAGGTGCAAGCTTTCGCGTGTGAGAGGACCGCGCGATACCTGCATATCGCCAAGCTGCGCCACAACGTCGGCAATCACCCGGTCATTGGCGGTGGCAGTTGTCCCGAGCACCGGCATATTTGCCGGCATGCGCTTGATGACGTTGATGAGTCGGCGGTAGTCCGGACGGAAATCGTGACCCCAATCGGAAATGCAGTGTGCTTCGTCGACAACGAGGAGGCCAATGCGGTTGGCTATGTGCAACAAGACATTGTTGACGAAGTCGTCATTGGCCAGGCGTTCTGGTGAAATCAGTACGGCATCAGCACCACCGCCCACGATGTCACGGATGAGGGCAGGCCATTCATCCGTATTAGTGGAATTGACGGTGACGGCACGAACGCCAAGCCGTTGGGCACTTTCAATCTGGTTGCGCATCAAGGCCAATAGCGGCGAGACGATCAACGTCGGGCCTGCGCCACGGTCACGAAGGATACGCGTAGCGATGAAATATACCGAACTCTTGCCCCAGCCTGTGCGCTGCACGACAAGCAGTTTGCGACGCTGATTGGCGACGGCGTCGATAGCCTCCCATTGGCCATCACGGAACTCCGCGTCGGGAATGCCGAGTGCCTGCCGCAGCAAGAATTCTGCGTGATCGTGATCTGTCGTTATCATAGGTCATCCCTTACGTGTGCGAGTTTCCGTTCGAGCTCTTTGATTTGGAGATTGAGCTCCACTTGTCTCGCCATTTGAGACGCTTTTTTTGCTTCGGCGCGTAGCGAGATAAGTTGTTTGTGCAGTTCGGCTGACTTAAGTAGCGCCGCTCTGCGAGCGTCACGAGCTGTGCGCGAGCCAAGCAAGCGGAATGAACCCGTTTGCAGTGCTGCCTTGAGCGCGATCAGATCGTCCAGCCAGGATTGATACAAGGCGAACAACGATGACCTTGGCTGTGCTGCTAGCGACAAGGCTTCCAAAAAATCGCGATGGATGCCAACTGGCGCACCGACGACTGACACCGTAAGAGGCTCGTCATCAAGCACCACCTTGCCGGTCTCACTTTGCGACCAACGCTTATGTGCCAGCGAGATACCTGACTCTGTTCCCTGCGTCGCCAGCAGCAGCGCCGGGTAAGGAATCGCACGGTGGATCAGTTCGATAAGCCGGGATACTCTGGCGTCTTCGCGAAACGTTACTTGCAGCACAGCAATTTCAAGGTATTCGCGCGCCGCATCCCGGTATGTGGGGACGCCAATGTTGGCCGGCTTCAGCACGGCCAGCCACTGGATCTCCTCGATGCCCTCGTTGATGACCCGCTTGTCTGCGGCGGTGGGAGCGCCGTTCTCCAACAACAGCTTCTTGGGTACTCGTTGCTGCACCCGCGTCGAACCAGGCAGATCTAGGGCGGCAAGAAGTTCGGGCGCGGTCATGTTTCGTCGTCGGCCAGCACCACCATGAATGCGGCGACCTCGAAGTCGTCGCTGCCGGCGAACTCGCCCTGCAGGCATGCGTACCCCCGGGACTGAACAGGCTCGCGACGGCTCGTTCCTCACTCTTGCCCACGACGGAAGCCACTGCAGCGGCGAGCGAGCGCTGCGCCGCGCGTCATGTCCTCACCGTCGCGTGTCGCATGGTCAAAGCGCGCGCATGCCTCCGCTATCAGGCAGGTCACGACCCAATGCCGCGCGTTTGATGCGGTCGAGCACGCGCTTGGCCTGGGTGTAGGGGAGCAGGATGTTGCCATCCTCGCCGACATGCACCAGGTAGTACGGCGCGAGCGGGTAACCCGCTTCGGCGGGTTTGCTGGCGTGCGGTCCTTCGGCGCGAAGGCAGAACATGATGCCAGGCGGCAGCTCTGCGTCGTGGCTGCTGGTCACCGCAAAGCTGCCCAGGGGCATATTTTCAAGTGCGTCGGGGTGGGCTTTGAGCGTACTGGGCCAGATCGATGCGGAAGTCAGTCAGCGTGAGATCGGCGATGGATACGCCGCTGGACAGGTCTTCCAGGTCGATCACCGCATCCTGCAGCTTGAGCAGTTGCTTGCGGCGGTATTCCAGGTCGTTCATCTGGTTGCCGGACTGCTGCCTCGATCAGGTTTTCCTCGCCCGTAGCGGAGATGTCCAGCAGCACCATGCGCCCGCTGACGCGCTGTTCAAGATTGATGTATTCCTCCAGCTCCATGTTGGGCCAGAAGTTGACCAGCTGGATGCGGTCGTTGGGCGAGCCGATGCGGTCGATGCGGCCGAAGCGCTGGATGATGCGTACGGGGTTCCAGTGGATGTCGTAGTTGATCAGCCAGTCGCAGTCCTGCAGGTTCTGGCCTTCGGAGATGCAGTCGGTGGCGATCAGAAGGTCGATCTCGCCTTCGCCAGCCAATTCCTCGGGGCGCTCCTTGGAGCGTGGCGAGAAGCTGGTCAGGATGGACGCCGAGATCCTTGCGCAGCCCGGCAACGTGGTCTGGTTGCCGCCGGCGCCGGTGACCAAGCGCCGATTCGACGCCGAGCGTCTCCTTCGCCCACGGCGCCAAGCTGGTCGTAGAGGTAACTGCGCGGTATCGGCGAAGGCGGTGAAGACGATGACCTTGCGGTTGCCGGGGTTGATCGGGTCGCTGGCACTTTTGCGTCGATCATCTCGCGTAAGCGCAGCCAGCTTGGCGTCACGGTCCGCGCTCACCTGATGAGCGGCCGAAAGCAGGGTCGCCAGGCGGTTGCGGTCCTCGATCAGGTCCTGCTTCCAGCGGATCAGGTCCACGTCCCCAACAGCACCTTGACCTTGCGCTCCGACCAGCAGGCTTTCGAACGCCGGGTCGTCGATATCGACGTCCTCGATATCGATCTCTTCGATTTCGTCGGCGCTGCTGTTCGATGCGCGCCAGGGTAGCCTCCACATCACGCAAGCTGGCGCTGCACAGTAAGGGCAAAAGACGGGACCGCGCTTTCCATGCGCTTGAGCACGTTGACGCGCAGCAGGTGGATCAGGCTCTCTTCGCGGTCGGCCTGGCGGAAGAAGCCCTCGCCGCCACGGACCTGGGTGCTGTATTTCTTGTCGTAGGCCGCCTGCTTGTGCGGCAGCACGTAACGCAGCGGCGCGTAGGACGCCGAGGTTGAGCCGCCGAATCTCGTTGTTGATCTCGCGGATCGAGCGGAAACTCGCCAGCCAGATCCACGTCCGCCTTGATGTTGATCGGCTTGAGCCGCTCGGGGAATCGGCCCGTTTCGACTGGTGCCGTAGTACTTCTCGATGTGCTTGCGCGACCGGGCGATGGTCAGCATGATCGAGCAAGCGTGAAGTAGTCGAACCCGAGCATTTCGATCAGGCGGGACGGCGTGCGCTCGCGTCTTCAGGCAGATCCAGCCAGCGATTGAACTGCTTCTGCGCCTTGCGTGTGGTGGCCTCGATGCTGGCGATGCCGTGATCGACCAAAGCCAGTGTCGTCGCCCTCGGTGACGAAGGCGATCTGGTTCTTGAGGTCGGCCAAGCCGGTTGTTGACCGGCGTGGCCGACAGCATCAGCACTCGCGTCTTCACGCCCTCGCTTGATGATCTGCCGCATCAGCCGGTCGTAGCGCGTCTCGCTTGTCCTTGTGCGAGTCTTCTTGTTGCGGAAATTGTGCGACTCGTCGATGACGACGAGGTCGTAGTTGCCCCAATTGACGTGGCGCAGGTCGATGTCGCCCGAGAGCCCGCCGTCGCGGGACAGGTCGGTGTGGTTGAGCACGTCGTAGTTGAAGCGGTCGGCAGCCAGGACGTTGCGGCGGTCATTGGCCTTGTAGAGCGTCCAGTTGTCGCGCAGCCGCTTGGGGCACAGCACGAGCACGCGATCGTTGCGCAGCTCGTGGTACTTGATGATCGCGAGCGCCTCGAAGGTTTTACCGAGGCCGACGCTGTCGGCGATGATGCAGCCGCCGAAGCGGTCGAGCTTGTCGATCGCGCCAACCACGCCGTCGCGCTGGAACTTGAAGAGCTTCTTCCAGACCACGGTGTTGCGAATGCCCGTTGCGGATTTGACGACGCTGTCCTCATCCAGTGCTTCACCACTGCCGCTGAATACGTGGTGCAGCATTAGCGCGTAGATGCTCATGGGGTCGCGATGCTCGGACAGCGGGCGCAATGCTTCAACTAGGCTCGCCGCGCCATCTGGCACGGCCTGCAAGGTCGCCCATTGCGCGTCGAACCAGGTGCTGAACTGCGCGGCCTCGTCAGCGCTTTCGGTGGCCTGAATCAAGCTCAAAGGGTTGCCGGGGGTGAGGCCGAGCCCCTCCGTGCTGAAGGCTGTTGACCCCATTGCCATCTGGAGTGGTGCCAGTGCCGTATCGCGCAGCACGACCATCCCTTGTGGCACCGCGCCTTGCGCATGGCGTAGCTCAACCTTGCGGTGCACCCAATCAGCGCAGCGTTTGGCCAGCCATCGTGTCTGGAGGCTGTTACGTGCGCCACGATCAGTTGCTCCACCGAGAAGCGCGAGATCGGTAGCCTCCGCAGGTAGTAACAGCCGGGTCTGGGCTAGTCGATCGAGCTCGTCCCTCAGCACAGCAAAGGCGAACAGTGAGAAGGTCGGCGTGATGAGATCGAGGTGCTGACCCGGCTTGAAACGTGGCCGTAACAGGTCGATCAGGCGATCAACACCCGTATTGCGAATGATCTTCATGCTGGATCCTTCCCCAGTGCACCAACTGACCGTCAAATTGCGGGCGCATGGCCCAGATTCCCTCCCTGATTGTTCCACAGACAACGACGGACGTGGGCTCGCTCAAGAAGCGGGTCTCGTCTTCTGTATTCGATGAAGCTCAGCGCCGGGTCCACACGCAGGTAATCGGGCTAGCCCTTCGGTTGGGATTGGCTCGGCTCGGCGGTGGCCTCTCCTCACCAACGGGTCGGCTCATGGTTGACGTGTTGCAGCTCATAGGCGGCATTGGTGCGCTGGGCCGGTGGCGACATGATTGTCTTGGGACTTCGGCCCTGTTAGGCATCACTCATAGAGGCACCTTCGCCGTGTCCACAAAAGACTGCTATGGCCGCCGCGCCGCCGCGGGCCTCACGCCTTCCGTATACTCGATTAGAAGTGCTTTGTCGCATTTTGGATAAGGGGATAGTGGTGCAGCCAGAATCGTCGGATATTCGTAAGCTTCTCGATATGGCACAGGCCCAGACGCTTGCGTTCCTTTCGCAGCATTTGCCGACGGTTGGCGGGCCAAATTGGTGGCGGGCGCAAGTACTCGACAAGCTGACCATGTCGCAACAGAAACTGATCGACGAACAGCGCATCGTCAGGCTGGACGGCCTTGATCTTGCAGCACTGCTGCGGGTGTTTGGAAGAAACTGGCACGAACTGGCAGCTCGGGTGTCATTGCGCCGGAACGGGCAGACACTCGTTCGCGAACTCGGCGACATCCGGAACCAGTTGGCGCATGTCCCTGCAGCAGGCCTGGATCCAGAAGATCTGCAACGAGCGGCAGACAGCACAGTGCGGTATCTGCAGTTGCTTGGCGCGAATCCAGAAGAAGTAGTTATCGCAGAGAGCGTACGCGACAAGTTGCGGCGCATGGTACTTGGCGGCGACTCATCGGCGCCGGACCCGGAAGCCGACAACCCGGAAGATCTTGGCGACCTTAGTAGTGCCTCCGGTGAAACGACACATCCATCTTCCGCACTGACCTCAGAGAAGATCGACGTCGCTGCAGGCGTGCCGCTGCCTTGGCTGCAGCCCGGCGCCCAGTTGACGGACGAGGTTCGCGGGGCCCTGGCGGGTGCCACATATGTCGGAATTGACTTCGGCACTTCGACGAGTGTTGTCAGCATTGTCGAAGTCAACGGTGAGTCTGGATCACTCGGTGCCGTGCCGATTTCCATTAGACAATTCGATCGGCTCGGAAGGGAGATCGAGCAGCATCTTGTCCCGAGCTGTATTGCATGGGTCGACGGGAAGTTGCTAGTCGGCAGCGGTGCAGCAGAGTTGAAAACGGAGCTCACGGAAGGCAGGGACTTGTGGACGTCGTTCAAGATGTTGCTCGGGGTCGATCTGGGTCCCCAGTATCCGAGCACCGAGCTCCCGGAAAGTAAGGGGCCGACAACAATCGAGCGCCCAAGGGATGCCGCACGTGTGTTCTTCAGTACTCTGCGGGCGGGTATCGAGGACTACGTCAGCGACAAGGGAAAACCTGGGCGCATCCGATACACCGTCACAGTGCCAGCCTCGTTCGAGGCTAACCAACGCAACGACCTCCTCCAGTCGATCAAGGACTCCGGTATTCCTGCGGAGGATTGTGTGCTGTTCGATGAACCGAACGCCGCGTTTCTCAGCTACCTGGTGGGAATGGAACAGAAAACCAATGGCCGCCGATTCGTTGACGATCTAGGGGGAAAGCCCAAGAAGGTGCTGGTGTTCGACTTTGGGGCTGGCACCTGCGACATCTCTATTTTGGAAGTACAAGTGGATCAAGGCCGACTGACTTCCCGAAACCTCGGCATCTCCAGGTTCTGGGCTCTTGGCGGAGACGACATAGACCGCGCGATCGCGAAGGAGGTGTTGCTACCGCAGCTTTGCGGTAACGACAATCCACAGGATGTTTTTAGCTCACGCGAGCTCGAGAACCTCATACTGCCGCGACTGAAGCCGGTCGCGGAGGAACTCAAGGTTGCCTGCTCCAGGTACGCGGAAGACAAGGGATTCGAGAGCGTCGAGGATTTTAGTAAGGATCGTATCCCACGCTATGCAACTGCCGTCGCGAGCTTCAAGGTGCAAGGAAAGCTCTGGGAGCTGCGCCAACCGCACCTGTCGCTCGCTGAGTTTGCCGCCGCCATGGGACCGTTCCTCGCAACGGAACCTGCCGGAGCCGAATCCTCTGCGCGATCGCACGGGATACTGGAACCAGTGGATAGCGCACTCGAAAAGGTAGGCTTGGCACCTGACGAGCTCGATATGGTTCTGTTTATTGGTGGGAGTTCGGAGAACCCGCTGGTGCGGCATGCTGTCGCCGAGCATGTCGGAAGATTCGTCGATTGTGTTGCGCCACGCGATATGCGGTCCCACGTGTCCCAGGGCGCGGCGGTCAACTCGTTGTTCGTGCATGGCCTTGGTTACGCTCCCATTCGGCCGATCACGAGCGAGGACATATACGTCATCACAAGTAATGGTGGACAGGAGCTGGTTTTGCCTGCCGGCAGCCCCGTGCCCTCGCCTGATATCAATGTGACTGAGTTCGTGGTCGACCGCGAGAGTCAGGATCTGATCGAACTGCCCTTCTGCGTGAGCCGTCGGGACAAACTGCTTGGGGTCGTCACCGTGGAACCACCCGCGTCCGGCACCTTCAAGGCAGGCAGCAAGATACGGGTGTCCTGCAAATTTACCGTCGACAAACTGTTGGCGGTACGAGTCAGCGTCGGTGGCGGTCGAGCACGCAGTGCTTCATTCTTGAATCCGTTGGCCAATCATGAGTTGTCGGGTACAGACAAAACCATGCTCCAAGCCGAGCAGGCGATGAACGTGGCAATTCTGAAAGGCCATGGGCGGCCATCGGCCGCGGCTGCACTTGTTTATGCGCAGAGCGCCAAGAGTGTTGGCCAGTGGCGCAAGGCGGCGGAAATGTTCGAGGCTGTGGAGCAGCTTGACCCGGACAGCGACCACGCCTCAACCATCGACTATTGCTACGCGATGGCCCAAGACTGGAAGCGATCAACAAAATGGTCACACCTCGCTTACCAACGCTCACCGACGTCTTTGACGGCTTACAACCACGCGCTTTCGATGGATCGCGGCGGAAATTTCACTCAATTCGAACGCCTTATGGATGAGGCGCTGCGCCACAACTTGAACTACGCACCAGCCCTGTGCGTCTATGGGCATCATCTGGTAGGCAAGAGTGATCAGCGTGGTCTGGAGTACATAACTCGTGCGTTTGATCTCTTGTTGCGAGAACTCCGCTCCGGGTCACTATACGAGGGCGACCGGTCGCGACTCCGTCAATGCGCACGGACGCTGGGTAAGAGCAAGATCATCGAAGAGCTGCAACAGACACCCGCAGTTGCAAGCACACCTGACCGCCCTTACAGCGAGGAAAACCTTGTTCGAAGTGCCGGCGATGAACAACGCGCAAGGAGAATGTAAATGCAATGGATGGTTCCGGAACGTCGGCTAGATGAATACCAGCTGGAAGTACTCCGCAAATGCAGTGTCCTGCGCGGCAAGAATCAGTGGATCCGTGGCTTTGCGGGATCGGGAAAGTCCGTGTTGGTCATGCACGCCGTGCAGCGGATTCTCGCGGCCGAACCTAACACTTCGATTTGCGTAGCCGTTTACACGCATGCACTCAAGCAGCTGCTCGCTTCCGGACTTGCCGAGAAGTATCGGAATGTTCCGGTTCAGACGTATCACCAACTGCTGAATGCGCATAAACGCGGCGATGGCGTTCACTATGCTGTGCTAGTCATTGACGAAGTGCAGGACATTCCAAAGGAAAAGCTGAAGGAGCTGCAGTCCACGGCAGATCGGCTCATAGTCGCGGGAGATCATGACCAGAGCATCTACGAGGAATCCAGCTCATCTGCTGAATTGGTGGAGCTCCTGGAGCCGGATGTCTACCCGCTTACGACCATCTACCGGCTTACCAAGCGCCTGATCGACATTGTCAGAACCATTCTGCCGGGCTCGACGATCGAGGGAGCGCGTACAGGGCGCATGCAAGAGGTTCAGATCACCTTGGCGAAGGCGGACAACGAACGTGATGAAACCAGTTGGGTGTGGGGGCAATGCCGCCGCTACTCAAAGCAGGGTGAGCCAAGCGCGCTGCTATTTGCCTCACACGACGACGTCCAGACATTCTTGACGGAGATCGCTTCAGCTGAAGGCATCTCCCCACCGACGTTCCACGATCGCACGGGTAACAAGAAGAACCACTATGAGCTGGCGAACAAGCACTTCCAGGAACGCCATGTAGCCCTGCGGTACCTTGGAAACGGGTTTGGCAGTCTCGAAGAATCAGACACGATGCCGCTTACCTACGTCATGACCTATCACAGTGCGAAGGGATTGGACTTCAATACCGTATTCATTCCACGGCTCAATTCGGGCCAGGTCATTTGGCGCGACAATGGTGACATCGCAAGGCGCTTGTTCTTCGTCGCCGCGACGCGGAGCCGCCGCAACCTGTTCCTGTCGTACTCGAGTGCCGAGCCGCATGCGTACGTGACAGCAATGCCGCAAAATCTTCTTCATCTGGAGTTCTGCTCTCCGAGTGGCAGCAATGCGTTCGAAGATGAGGAGATTCCATTTTGAGGAATTCGCGCGCACTGTCGAAGGCACATCGCTTTGTCGGCGTAACGTTCGGTGAGCTTGCAGCATGGCATGCAAGTGGTGAAACGAGGCTGCTCCGCAGCCGGTTAGTGGATGTTCCGCAGGACAGTAGTGCATCCGCATCGCCTGTTCGGTATGGATACGCTGCCCGTATGCTGTTGCGACGTTTGCCACCTCTGTCCCTGGACGACGAGGAGGGCGTGCTCATCGTGCGGCTTGCTTCCGGACAGCTTCCAGATGATGACGATGACTCACAACTTGTACGCATTCCCATGGATCGCGTCGAAGGAGTCGTGCCTCTGACTTCGCGTGCAAGAGAGATCCTGATTGGGCGACTCGAAGCTTATGGAATGGCGCCCGGAGAAGCGTGGTTCGAAACGGAGTTCCGGGCGCTTTCTTACGAGCGCAGAGTCGAGTCGTCGATACGCGCGGGCAACGACTTGGTGGGCATCTTCGCTCCCGGCCTCCACCAGCTACCTTTCGAGAGGCTGGAAGGTCCGGCAGCGTTGGCCCTCGCACTGAAGGATTTCGACGGCGTAGTGCCGGGCTCCGTGGAACCCACTTCCGCACATAAGACATGGGTTTCCTACGCGTTCGGTTGGACTTGTCACAAACCGTATGACCGCGGCGCGCTCAACCATCTGTTCGACGCCGGCACCATACTCAAGGAGCTGCTGCAGGAAGGACATGTCGCGGTGGGCCGCACAGATGCACTGGCAGAGTTTCGCGTCAGTGCCAAGTTGATGGTGGATAAATTCGGCGATCGCGCCCGGATCGACGAGATCCTCGGATGCGATGAGTTTCTCTCGATCGCCCAGAAGCTACAGGAGGCGACGCCAGAAGCATTCCCTACCGGTTTGTGTGCTTTGGTTCTATACCTGCGTTGGCAGGAGCAGTTCCACAACGCAGACTCGTCCATCGACATCAGCGGCCTTTCAGCCGATTTGAACCATCTCGCGTCGACAATCGACAACCGCAAAGACATTTTTGCGGCACTGTGGCTGCTCGGCTTTTATGCTGGATGTGAGCGTGTTGCACCCTTGGTCTACGCCGCTAATCGCGACTGCTACCCATGGTTTCGGGGGGAACCGCTGGAGGTCGAGCGCGTGCGGGTTGAGGTTGAGCTGGTGGACGGCACTCCGCAGGATGAATTGCACCTACACCGGGCAGATGTGCTGGTTGCCGTTGGGGCCGCTGCGTCGAACAATGAAGCGAGTGGTGAGAATGCTGTCAACGAACTCCCTCCGGTCGAAGCTGGGCATCAGTCTGGATCGGCAATAACGGAGGACCGGGAAACCGACCGCTGGCTCAGAAGTCGCTTCGGAATCAGCGACGGTTGGGGACGGCGACCTGGAGTCGGGGGAGGAACCCCATAAACCTTCAGAAGATGTACGCGGTTCCGCCATGCATGCGGATGCCAGAGGAGCCGATGCGAAGGATGCAGCGCCGCATCTTACCGGAGTGTCGGAAGATCCCGCTGGTGAGGATCAAGCCTTTACTCGGGATAACGACAGCAGCGACCCTGATTTGACAGCGACACCCCGGCCAGACGGAGATCTATTTGGAGAGCACGGGCGAGTGGAATGTTCGGATCAAGACAAGAAGGATTATGGAAAGCCACCGTGGGACGGGCATCGACAGGACGTGAAAGCTGTGCAGAAAGCTCTCGCCCAAGCGCGTCAACGTCACCCACACTTGAACGGTAGAGGCCTTTACGAACGGGTTGCCAAGGATTGGTTCGGGTACAAAAAGCTTACGCCGAAGTACCTTGAACATATCGAAAGCATCGATCAGAGATTTATCCCGAACACATAACCCAAGCTGGCAAGTGACTGCCAGCACATAGCAAAAGAGAAATGAGCCTGAGTGTGGCGGCTTGGCCACCCGCCTACGACACTTGAGAACAGGGACCCAAGATGAGCTGTTCACCTGCACGAAATGTCAATCGCGGCGTCAGCGGTCGCGCCTTTATGCGGGCCAACCGCCATCGACGGAAATGTGCCAGATGAATGCCTCAGAAATCGCGTGCGCGGTATCGCTCAAGGCCGAGTACGAGGGCCTTATCGCTCAGTTTGAGCGTAATACGCAGGAGCTGCCACCAGACTTGCGGACGCTGAGGCAGTGGCGTCAGCGGGTGCTTGAGCTTGGTCATCGCGTCCGCGCATCAAATGTTACTGGTAAGAACAAACTGTTGCAGAAGCTTCAGGGCTTCCACGTTCGCCTTCGCGCAATGCGCGGCGCTCGTGATCGTCTGCGTGACCAACGCAATTTACTTGAGACCTCCTTTCCTTCCGAGCAACTTACAGCAACTTCCAACGTCCGCTTGGAAGGCCATCGTCCGAACTTACTTACGGTGGCGATTCGGGACTCTTATGCTCACGATGGGTTCGCTCATTCACCTGCGCCGATTGATTCTGTAAAAGCACGCCAAACGCCCGAGTTCGTACCTGAGCGGGCTAGCGCCGAACAAGTCGACACCCCACATATCGAACTAGGCTCGGCGATTTCCTTTACAGATGAGCGCGACTCTGAGGCCCCAAATCAGCACCCACCAAAGCCCGAACAACGATCGGACATCGCTTCCGAAAGGCGCCGCCTTTCCACACGGACGGACCCGATCATGGCTATCGTGGGCCGACTCGCGAAGCCCGATAGCTTCGAGACGGCTCGCGAGCTTGCCGGTCAATGGTTGAAAGAAAAGCGCTTCACGGTTTCCGCGCCACTACCGAGCAATTTCGAGATATTCCAACCTGGTAAAGGCCATCGGGCAACCGCGGTTGGCATGCCAGGCGTGTGGGCGCTACAGACGGAGATCACCGACGCGTCAGTGCCGGGGCGGCGGTGGCGTATGGAAATGGTGCTTGTGGATGCCCACCCGACTCCGGCGCTAGCTATCACCTTGACGGTGATATCTCCAGCAGGGCACAACCCACCTGGCCCGAGCGTACCGGTTCTCGTTTCCAAACTGATTGACGAAATTGGACTCATCGACACTGAAACTGGTGACCTCTTTTCGGATCGTCCCGTGATCGTTGATAGCCCAAACGCGCTACGAGAAATGCTGAGCGCGCTTCAATCCCGCCGTCGGCATCGGCCGGCCATCGTGTTGGCCACCTATACAAAAAATGGGAAGCGGACCTCTTTGCTCGACCCAGTGAGCCTTGCAAAAAGGTTGCGCGGCATCGCCAGGGTGTATGTGCTAGCAACACGAGAGATCACATGGGCATGCACTGATGCGTTGAGCAAGCGCTTTGCCGTGGCCGGCGCCACTGTTAGATTGTTCCGCCCAGCCTTTACGCCAGACGACGATCCCAGTCGTCACCCGATTTGGGGACCAGAGCAGCTCACTGCGCAAGACATCAACTTATCTGAACTCTCCGCGCTGTTTGAGCGAGAGGCCGCAGATGCCTCGTTGCGTGCGCTGGAACAAGAGGATGTCATTCCGCAATTTGATCGAGTTCGCGAAAACTTGCTGCGTCAACAGATCGAAGAGGCGCGCAAACAAGCTGTTCCAAAGCGTGCAGGTGACGAACTTGATACCGAGGCCGTGAAGGCACTCCAGTCTCAGTTACTGAATGAAACGCGCTTGCGCGAAATGTTTGAAGAGGACAATGAAAAGCAGCAACAAGAGCTGCACCGCGTGCGTGTGGAACGGGACAGGCTGCGGGAAGAGCACGATGCATTCAAGTCGCGAGAGTTCTACCTTGAAGGTCGTATTACTGATCTGCTAAACAATGTTCGGAACCTGGATGGGCAACAAGTCCAATCGTTCCCGGACGACTGGGACAGTGTGGAAGAATGGTGCCGCGAGCATTTGGGCGATCGCGTTGCGATCACGACGAAAGCCATTCGTGCGGCTCGTGATTCGGCTTTCGAGGACGTACGGTTCTGTTATGAGGTCCTGCAGTTTCTTGCTTCCACGTACGTTCCAAGCCGCCTCGGTTTGCTCCAGAACGGAGGTGAGCAGTTGGAAGAAGAGAAGATGCGGTTGGGCATCGACATATCTCCAGTGGGTCGTGAAGCAAAAACACACCGCAGCAAGGATACTTACAGCACTGTGTACAAAGATGAGCGGGTAAGCCTCGACATGCACGTCAAGGGCAGCAATGACCGCGATCCGCGCAAATGCTTCCGTCTCTACTTTAATTGGTCCGAAGAGAATCAGAGGCTCATCGTCGGATGGCTCCCCAGCCATCTCGATAACAGCATGACGTGACGTCTCGCGTGCGGTGACCTTCGTAATGAGCCTCTAGCTGCTATCGAAGCCGCTCTCGAAGCCAGTAGCCCGGCATAACGTAGACGCACCCCCGTCGATCCAAAATAATCTCAGATCTATATCACCCCTTGAGAGCAGCGAGAAGACCTCTCGGATGAGGGGATTTTCCGTCTCACAGCCAACTTCAAGGGAGACGTCGTGATGCACAACTATCCGATAATTGAGTGTCTTGTTGCGTTCGCCATCGTGTTCTCGATTGGCTATGTGGTCGCCGACAGTAACGGTAGGAAGGGTATGCCCCTACCGCGCAACGAGGTTGCACGCACATGACCGTGTCGTGCCCACGTTGTCACGCCGCTTTCGTCGTCCGTCGGCGGTACGCGCAAACTACCGCGACCACCATCGGTGGCGTCGCTGACGCTATCCAAGGTGCCTCTAATGCGATCACAGAGTGCAGGTGCAACACATGGGTGTGATGGCCAGTGCCACCCTGGGGGCTTGCTTGGTGGCGCAGCCAGCTGCGCGGCCGGGGCCACTATCGGCGCTCCCATTGATCGAGCCTTGCCCGACAACTTTCTGTGCCAGGCCTGCGGCTATGCCTTCGACGGCGATCTTACGGATCCGGCGCTGACGTAACACAGCCCGCGTCCGTTACAGCGAGCCGCTCGGCTCGAATTTCCTCGTCCCCTCGTCTTTCCTCGCGACTGCGCATAGAGCTCGGCCCTACGGCCGGGCTCTATGCGTTTATGCCGCTCAAAAGGAGCACTTATGAAAGTTTTGCGGTCCATGGCCTACACCCGCTACAAGCTCGACAGCGAGACGACTGAGCAAGACGTGCTCGCCGCGGCCGAAGGTATTCTCGGGGAAAGGCTCAAACGTCAGGGAAGCATCGGCAGCCCGACCGACGCCAACAACTTCCTACGCATGCGCCTCGGCGCCCTGTCGCATGAAGAATTTCACGTGCTATGGCTCGACAACAGACATCGCATCATTGACTGCCAGAAGCTTTTCACCGGCACCGTCGACGGCGCCAGCGTCCACCCACGTGAAGTCGTGCGGGCTGCGCTGACCGCGAACGCCTGCGCCGCCATTCTCGCGCACAACCACCCGAGCGGGGTGGCAGAGCCCAGTGCTGCCGACAGGGCCATCACCAACGAGCTACGCGACGCGTTGAGGTTGGTGGGGGTACGGATTCTGGACCACATCGTCGTGGGCGATGAGTGCGTCAGCATGGCCAGCAGAGGGCTTATTTGATGTACATGCTCATTGTCTGCAAACGCGGGAAGATCGCGCATGGGTGACTTCGATTCAACGAAATCTTAGACCCATATTACCCACGTGAAGTCGCTGGTCTTCGGCTTCGCGTTCGGACGCTCCGCATCGCAGCGTTCGCGATGGATACTCGACGAATGAGCGGAAAGCTCGATACGGTCTACTGCATTCTGGTGGTTGCTACCGCAGTTCTGGTTGGCATCGTCAAATGCACCAACTGCCGTAACTTCAAAGCCCCCTGATCCACTCCAATGCAAGCACAGCACACAAGGCCCGGCATGTCCGGGCCTTGTGCGTTTATGCCGACAACTAACGAGGAAACGACAATGCACCTAGTTGAAACGATGGCCTATGCCGGCGAGAAGCCGTGGCACGGTCTGGGCAACAAACTGGCCCCGCAGCAATCCATCGAAACATGGAAGAAGCAGGCGGGCATGGACTGGCAGATCGAGCAATCCGAAGTCCGATACATCTCCGGCAGCAACCATTTGGGTGTGATCAACGCCTTTCCGGAGCAGAAGGTGCTGTATCGGTCGGATACCAAGGCACCGTTGGCCGTGGTGTCCAAGCGCTTTCACGTGGTGCAGCCTGGTGAAATTCTGGAGTTCTATCGCGACCTGACAGCCTGCAACGGCTTCGAGTTGGAAACAGCCGGTGTCCTGCGCGAGGGCCGGAAGTTCTGGGCGCTGGCAAAGACTGGTCAGAGTACCTCGCTCAAGGGTCGTGACCGCGTCGATGGCTATTTGCTGCTGGCCACGGCCTGCGACGGTACGCTGGCGACCACGGCACAGTTCACGTCGGTGCGTGTGGTCTGCAACAACACCTTGTCCATTGCGCTCGGGAACGCCAGCAGCGCCATCAAGGTACCGCACCGCAGCCAGTTCGACCCCGAGACGGTCAAGCGTCAGTTGGGCATCACGGTTTCTTCGTGGGATGGCTTCGTCGCCCGCATGAAGGCGTTGGTGGAGCGACCGGTCGACCCCGATACGGTCGAAGGCCTGCTGCGCCGGGTACTCACCTATGCCGCGCCGGAGGGCAAGGCAGTTGTGGTCAACGAGCAGGCGCTTGCCACCGTCCGCTCTCTGTACGAAGGCGGTGGGCGCGGTGCGCTGATGGCATCCAGTCGGGGTACGGCGTGGGGTGTGCTCAACAGCGTGACCGAGTTCGTCGATCACCATCGACGGGCACGCAGCGACGATCACCGTCGTGATGCGGCTTGGTTCGGCCAAGGCGCGCAGATCAAACAGCGCGCCTGGGACGAAGCGATGAAGCTCCTGGCCTGAAGGGGGCATGTCATGGGACTGGAGATGTACCTGGAAGCCAAGCGGTACGTGGCCCCCTCTGACACGCTGACGGAACCGATGCGCCGCGCCATTGGTGCGGCCATCGGCTATGTGCCGCCGAAAGAAAAGCCGGGCCAGGATCCGTCCCTGCTGGAAGTCAGTGGCGTCACGGTGCGAGTAGGTTACTGGCGCAAGTGCGACGCTTTGCATCGGTGGTTTGTGAGCAACGTGCAGCAAGGCCACGACGACTGCCGAGCGGCCTTCGTTTCGGTCGATATCTTGATTGAGCTGGAGGAACAGCTGGAACAGGTAAGCGATGACCCGGCCAGTGCCAGCGAGCATTTCACCACTGACATTGATGAAATGCTGGAGGAAGGCGACGTCGGCTACACGTTGAGCATCCTTCACCACGCCAAGCGATTGCAGGCGCAGGGCTGGGACATCTACTACCGCGCCAGTTGTTGAGGTCAACCTGATGCAAACGTCATAACGCCCGGCCCCTTGGCCGGGCTTTTCTTTGGGAGAACACCGATGAAGAAGCGAACGGCCTTGAGGCTGATCGATACGCGAACACTCGACCGACGGCAATGGCTCGCCGTACGCCAAGGTGGCATCGGCAGCTCCGATGCCGCCGCGGCGGTGGGCCTCAACCCTTACAAGAGCCAGCTGGAATTGTGGCTGGAGAAGACCAGACGGGCGGCAGCGAAGGAGGAAACCACCGGCATGGATGATCCGTGCTACTGGGGCACGTTGCTCGAACCCTACGTGGCGACGGCCTACCAACAGAAGACCGGCCGCAAGGTGCGGCGCGTCAACGCCGTGCTCCAGCACCCGACTTTCAACTTCATGCTGGCGAACCTCGATCGGGAAGTCGTGGGGAGTCCGGATGTACAGATTCTGGAGTGCAAGACGGCGGGCGAGTTCGGCTCGCGGCTGTGGAAGGACGGTGTACCTGAGTACGTGCAACTGCAGGTGCAACACCAGCTTGCCGTGACCGGCAACGCTGCGGCGGATGTGGCCGTGCTGCTGTGCGGGCAGAAGCTGGAGATCCATCGCATCGAGCGTGATGACGACCTGATCGCCCGCCTGATCTTGCTCGAAACCAAGTTCTGGGAGTGCGTGGAGCAGGACATCGAGCCGGTCGCCGATGGCAGCGAATCATCCGCACGAGCCCTGCGTCAGCTTTACCCCGGCAACGATACGACGGTGGACTTCGGGCAGGACGAAACGCTGTGCAAAACATTCACGGCGCTCTCGCTGCTCAAGGCCGAGCTGGATGAGAAGGGACAGCTGACCGAACAGTGCAAGCAAACCATCCAGCAAGCGATGGGCGACGCCTCGCGCGCCGTGTTCCCAGATGGCGAGGTCACTTACAGACGCTCGAAAGACGGCACCAGCCTCGACACAAAGAGGTTGGCCGCCGACCACCCCGACATAGCTGCGCATTACGCCGTGATCCGTCCAGGCTCGCGCCGGTTTGTCTTGTCCCTTACCTCCGATGCCTAATTGAAGGAGTTCCCATGCTTGAAAGGTCTAGTTATCACCCCGCCCGTGATCGGGCGGATTTCCATTGGCCGCGTGGTCGAACGCAACGGCAAGCGCCTGCCGGAGAAGGACGATCAGTTCACCCTGACCAGCCAGGTACAGAGCCGCGATGGATGGTTGCTACATCCGCTCGACGAATCCCTGCGCAAGGCGACCGGGGGCAAGCTGCGATCCATCCCGGTGAGGATAATGTTCAACGATCCCGACCCTGAACCTGCGTGCGGACTATTCCTTGTTCGACAGGACGACCGGGCGACCGGTCTGTGTGGGGAATGGCGAATCCTGCAAGCGTTCTGGCGCAGAAGGAATGGCCGTGCTGCCCTGTCCATCACCCGAAGGTTGTGCGTTTGCCAAGGGCGACTGCAAGGCCTACGCGAGGCTCAACGTGGTGATTGGCGAGGAAGACGCACTGGGAGTCGTTCGTACTCCGGACCACGTCCTACAACACCATCCGCACCCTGGCGGCAAGGCTTCAGTACTTCCAGGCCGTGTCGGGCGGCCTGTTAGCCTGCATGCCACTGGAACTCAAACTGCGCGGCAAGTCGACGACGATGAGCTTCCGCTCCACGATCTTCTATGTCGATCTTGTCGTCCGATCCGGCATGACGCTGGAGGAAGCCATCATCGAGGCGAAGCAGCTCGACGCGTCGCGGCGTGCGAGCGGCTTTGACCAGACTGCCTTGGACGAGGCCGCGCGAAAGGGTTTCGCCAATGGGGCTTTTGAAGATCTGGCAGAGGACGTGCCCACGGTGGTCGAGGAGTTCTACCCGGCCGACGGACCCGTGGAAATGCCACGGGTAAGCAGCAATGCGCCATCTGCCAGCCTCCAGGGGAAGCTAGAAGAAAAGGTTGCTCGGCTTGGGGTTGCATGAGCAGAGCAGGCACATGCGCGGAGGTGGGTTAAGGCCCCTCCGCGCGTTCGTTTTTTTTGCGCGAATCTCAGTGAGATTGACGTGATCCGCAGTTAATTTTCCAGATCAAGTCGGACTTTTCTGCCTGAGCGGCGCATGTTCTGCTGACCTGCATGGATCAACGTCATGCGGCGGCCAGCTAGCGATGGCGGCGCAGAAATGCCCCCTAATATTTCCAGCATCAAAACCGCGCAACGGCGGACTTTCGGGGTGTTTCCACCCATAAGAAACCAGGCTCCAGATGGGCATCTGGACCTATCTTTCCATCACTGCGACAACCCTTGATGCGAAGGGCAACTCAGCCTCGCTAGCTGAGATAACCGTGGCCCGGTGACAGCTTTGCCCAAGCGGTCGTTGCGCTCGGTCAGCGACCGCCGAAAGCGGTGCCGATACCTGTTCGATAGGCCAGTCCTGGGCTCGTGGCGACAACAGGTCATCTGATGGCCTGCGCACGCTCAGGCCTGGCGGCGAAGAAATCTTTTTTAGCCTAGAAAGCTGATCCTTATAGGAAACGTCCTATAAAAGATCGAAGTAAAAAATTACCTGCTTTTATGCGTCTGGTCCTGGCAAGTTCGGCACGTTTAAAGTCGGCCCACATCTTCTAGTGGGGACCCGAATAATGTCAAAACCCGAAATCAAACCGTTACAAGTCACCATCGAGGAGTTCGCAACGCTTTCCAGGTACTCGACTTCAAAGTTGTGGGACCTCACAAACACCGAATCGCGGAAGTTCGATCCTACGGCGCCGCTTCGGATCAAACGCGGCGGTAGCACTCGCTTCGATATGGAACAAATCGAGGAATGGTTGAAAGCACCCGCGCGTGATCAGCAGAAGCAGCGCAAGGTTGGTTCGCCGTGACCTGCGCACGGGTCATAACTTGCCCGCGTATGGCCGATCGGCCCGCCCCTATTTGACGAGGGGTTTGGCCAGAGAATTCCCGCGCCAGCGGCGATGCTAAGGACTGAAGAATTACGGTTCTATTGTTATACGCAAATTGATAAGCAATTTACACAATGCGAATTTAAGTATCCGACAGCGAAGGCAGAATCTCTTTGGTGATGTTTTTGTGGTCGCGTAGTGAAGCTACGTCCTGAGTATTCCACCCCAATATCGCGACCCTGCATGAAGCATGGTCATAGGAAGCCATTGCCATGGAAACGACAAAGCAACTGTTTGCCCAGGGAGCCGATGAGGCTCTCTTGTACACGACCGAGATGCGATTCCATGAGGAAGGGGACCCTCACCCGCATCGTATACGCACGAATGACGAAGACCTTGCCCGGGAGGTGATGGCGATCGAAAAGACGATACAAAAACTGACGAACACAAAGCGGCAACTCTTTCACTGGCCACCGAAGAGAACACTTCAGCCTCTTCGTGGCCCCGTGCCATTGGCTGAAGACTTTCTGCGCATCCTTCGCTCAGATCTGGGATGGATTCGGCAGGCGTTTCCGCACCACCAGTTTCATCCGCTGATTGAGCTTTTTGAAAAGCACATGAAGGCACGCTTGTTCGTCGCTAACTTCCGGCCCATGTGCCAAGACGATGTCGACCTGCTCAATGCTTGCGTCAAGGCCATTCGCCATGAGGCCAGTTCACTGGCGTTTCGTCGACGCCGTGACAAGCATTACAAGCTCGTACGCAGCAACACGCAGGGTTTGCTGGAGCTAATCGACCGGCTCTTTGCCCAGCACAGCCAGCTCCTCGTGGTGCGTATGGATCTCTCCTATCGCCGCCACTCAAGCATGCCCTGGCTTAGCCATCCGATTACCGAGGAGGAGGCACGGAATCATCGTGATGAAATGATTCGCTATCTGGGGCGCAAATGTCCGTTCAAACGCGTAGGGTATGCTTGGAAATTGGAATTCACCGAGCACACCGGCTGGCACACACACCTCCTGCTGTTCTTCGATGGAAATCGACATCAGCACGACTTGCTCATTGCAGAACACATTGGTAAGCAATGGAATAACGAGATCACGCACGGCCTCGGACGTAATTTTATCTGCAACTACGAGCCGTATCGGTACCGTGGTATCGGTAAAATCCACCACACGGACGTGGCCAAGCTCTGGGCTCTCCGTGCGCTCGTGGCTCCCTATCTGACCAAGGTCGACTATTACGTTCGCATGGTACTGACCAAAGGGGATGCGTTCGGGCGCAGCGAATTGATTGATGTGCCTGTGAAGAAGCGTGGTCGTCCCCGCGCGCTTCCGTCGGCGAAGGTTGCTGACTTCGTGCCACCCATGCACGGTTCGATTACGGAGGGGAAAAAGGAGGCACCTGCGAAGCGCCGGCAGTCGACCAACACCAATGCCGTCGTTCAGCCGCTAATCAGTCAGCGCCTTCTCGCTGACCTTGGTGTGGCGTTGCTCAAGCGCGCCCCTACGAATCAAGACGACTTGGGAGCTGACAAGCGTCGATCAGAAGGGCCTCGATGGGTTATTTGAGCCGGCCTCTCTCCAACGGGATCACCTGGCGACGGCTTAATCCATCGCAGCCTATGACCCTCTACCTCTGTAGGCTTCATACACAGGCCCTTTTTTCCTGGATAGCCACTCGTCGATCAAATCATTGGGGTCCCTGTTCCAGAGGGGGCCGCATTCGACCTCTTTCTCCTCGATGATCGTGGCTAACTTTGGGCCTAGCGTTTTGGCGACATCGGTAAGTAAACGCCATCCCCTGGCGGGCCTGCGAGCTCGAACCAGCTTGGCGAACTCTTCGGTGCATTCCTGCCGTGCCTTAGCTTTCCCCTTGGCGTTGTTGTCGGAAATCTCCCGGCGCCTGCGGCTCTTCAAATTCGTCGTGAGCAGGATATAGGCGCTGTCCAGGTGTGCTTGAGCGGCATCCCCATGGCCTCCATCGACAGCTCTCCTCGCCTCTCCTGCATGAATCCAAGCCTCGGCGAAATTTTCACATTCCTTGTTGCTAAGCGGTTCGCTGCCACTGGCTGACGCGTACAAAGCTATCAATTGCGCCTTGGCGCTTTTCTGTTGGCAAGGGTCAAGGGCGAGTGCAGCTGTCTGCACGCATGCCAACCATTTGTCGTGGCTGAGGTAGCGATGTTTGAGCTCCAGATAGAGCTGCTCAACATTGAACACTGGGTAGCTCGGCGCATCCGGAATTTCACCGTCCCGGCTCAAGTCGGACAACTCTTCGTGCTGGAGTGTCGAATCAGGTCGCCTCGGCTTCTTCATCGCATAACCTATTGTTTTTGCTGCACTTCTATCTGCGCTCACGTGATGCTTCTGGCAAATGCTGCCTCAACGTGTCCAGGTAATCGGCCCACTCCTGCATGATCTTCCGACGTTCGGGCAAGTGTTGTGCCTTGTTGTAGACGCCAGACACGCCAGGCTCCTTGTGTGACAGCTGACGCTCCAGCGCCTCAGGATTCCAGCCGAGCTCCCCCAGCAGCGTGCGGGCCATATGGCGGAAGCCGTGGCCGGTAATAATTCCCTTGTAACCGATGCGAGCCAGCGCCGCATTCACCGCGCCATCGGACATGTTTCGGCTGATACTCCGGGCGCCAGGGAACAGAAAGCGGCCACGCCCCGTTAGGGGCGCAACTCGCGCAGGATAGTCTATCGCCTGGCGTGGACAGCGGGACGATGTGCGGCAAGGTTTTGGGGTTTTCCTTCTCGGCCTTGCGAAGCTTTCGGATAGCCGGTGGCACGGTGTAGGTCGGATGCTCGCCGTCCAGATCGAACTGCGCCCACTCCGCCTGGCGGATCTCGCCCGGCCGACAAAACCACAAGGGCGCCAGCTTTAGCGCGCAGGACACCACGAAGGTGCCGGTGAAGCCGTCGATCGCACGCATCAGTTCGCCGACCTGCGCCGGATCGGTGATTGTTGGGTAGTTCTGCGGCTGGCGTGCAGGCAGGGTGTCGCGCAGGTCGGCTGCCGGGTCGCGGAATGCCCGCTCGGTTGCGACCGCGTAGCGGAACACCCGGCTCAACTGATGCCGCAGACGATGCGCCTGCTCGATATGGCCACGCTTGACCAGCGCGAGTCAGCAGCGGGCGGATCTCGGCGACGCCCATATCGGCCACCGGTAAGGCGGCCGATCCATGGGAAGGCATGGTTTTCCAGCCGATCATGCTCCTTGTCGTGCTGGGCGTTGTCCATTCGCGTTGCTTGAGCGCCAGCCACTCGCGCGCAACCACCTCAAAGCTATTGGCAGCGCGATCTGACGCCAGCAGCCTTTTCCGCCTTGCGCTTTGGCGCCGGGATCAACGCCCATCCTGGCAGCAGCTTGCGAGCCGCGTCGCGCCGCTCGCGGGCATCCTTTAGCCCGGTATCGGGATAGATGCCCATGCTCAGGGTTTTGCGCTTGCCCGCAAACCGATACTCCAAGCGCCACCAGCGCGAGCCGTTCGGGTTCAGTAGCAGGTACAGACCGCCGCCGTCATCATGCTTGCTGATCGGCTTGCTGGCGGGCTTTGCGCTTGCCGTATGGCGATGTCGGTAAGCGGCATGACGGTAGCACCTCTGGCGGTATTTTGCGGTCAGCTATTCCCGTCAAAGCTACCGCCGTACCCCGACTGGATTTCAATGGGTCGACCTGGACGCGCCTGGACAGTAGAAAAGGCCAGAACCGCTTGCGTGTCAGCTGGGTTTGCTGGACTTCTCTGGACGCCGTTGGAACAGGTTCATTGGTGGCTATGGGTGGACTCGAACCACCGACCCCAGCATTATGAGTGCTGTGCTCTAACCGGCTGAGCTACATAGCCTTGAGGAATGTCCGCCGGACTGGATCGGAACGATCACGGGCGGGGCGCGGAAGTGTAGTGGGCTGGTGGTGAAGGTTCAAGTCTGCGGCTTGCTGCTGCTTTGCGTGGCTGTGGTTGAATCGGCTTCAGGGCTTCGGTGTGGCTTGCAGGTAAACCGCGCCGTTCGGCTCCAGGAGACAACATGATTGATGTAGATGGCTACCGTCCGAATGTCGGCATCGTGCTGATGAATGCAGACGGGCAGCTGTTCTGGGCGCGCCGGGTCAATCGTGATGGCTGGCAGTTTCCGCAAGGTGGCATGCGCTCGGACGAGACGCCGCTGGAGGCGATGTACCGCGAGCTGGAAGAGGAAACCGGGCTGGCTGCGCATCACGTGGAGGTAATCACCGCCACCCACGGCTGGCTGCGCTATCGCCTGCCCGAGCGCTACGTGCGCCGGCACCAGCGGCCAACCTGCATCGGTCAGAAGCAAGTGTGGTTCCTGCTCAAGCTGGTGGGCGGTGAGGACGCACTGAAGCTCGACGCCAACGAAAAGCCGGAGTTCGACATCTGGCGCTGGGTGGATTTCTGGTACCCCGCGGCCCACGTGGTGAACTTCAAGCGACCAGGTGTACGAACGCGCGTTGCGCCATTTCGCGCCGCTGGTGGAAGATCTGTTCAACCTGGAGTTGGGTACCTTGCCGCCCCGCGACGATGCCGACACGCCATCCGGGCCGCAGGGCGGACGTGCCATGGCATGAACCGGCGGACTGAAACGCCGGTTGGATGATGGCGTATCGCTTGCAGCTGCTTGTTGACAATCATTCGCATTCGCGTTCTCATACGCGCCATGTATATCTGCATGTGCAACGCCGTCACCGATCACGACATCCGCCGCGAGGCGGCTGCTGGCGTGCAGTCGTTCGCCGAATTGCAGGCCCGCACCGGTTGCTCGGACTGCTGTGGCTGCTGCGATAGTGAAGCGCGCGCCACGTTCGACCAGGCGCGGTCGCAGGTGACCTGCCAACTGCCGCTCGTCACGGCCTGATCCCTCTTCCGCTTTTGCCCGAACCGGCGGGAGCCTGCGTCTGCGCGCCGGAGCAACGGCATTCCATTCTCATTCCGTCCCAGCCGACGCAGAGTTTGTATAGTCGGGCCTGTCTTTTCGAGCGGAGTGGAAGCCATGAAAGGCGATGCCAAGGTCATCGAGTTCCTGAACAAGGTGCTCTACAACGAACTGACCGCGATCAATCAGTACTTCCTGCACTACCGCATGCTCAAGGACTGGGGCTACGCCGAGCTGGCCGCGCATGAATACAAGGAATCGATCGAGGAGATGAAGCACGCCGATCACCTGATCGAGCGCATCCTGTTCCTCGACGGCCTGCCGAACCTGCAGCACCTGGGCAAATTGCGCATTGGCGAGAATGCCATCGAGTCGATGCAAGGTGACCTTGATCTCGAACTGGCGGCAGTGAAGGATCTGCGCGAGGCGATCGCTTACAGCGAAGGCATCGCCGATTACATCAGCCGCGACCTGTTCAAGGACATCCTGCACGATGAGGAAGAGCACATCGACTGGCTGGAAACCCAGTTCAGCCTGATCAAGGACATCGGCCCGGAGCGTTACCTGCAGAGCAAAATGCAGAGCTGAATCAATGCCACCGGGCGCGCACTGTGGCGATGAAGCGTGCGGCCGTTCCTTGACGCTTTCATCACACCGGGGCTATACCTTTGGTTTTCCCCCGGAACGCCCTGCATGGTTTCCCGACCACCACCGCGCTTCGTCGTGCGTCGACATGACGATACCGGCCATCGACGACGCTGGCTGTGGTTGGGTCTGGCCTGGTTCGGCAGCCTGTTGGTGGTTGGCTTGGGCGTCGGTGCGTTGAGTCGGCACGGCGGCGCTCCGGCCGCCGTGGATACCCGGGCGCAACGCGCCCTGCTCGGCCAGATCGACGACCTGAAGCAACAGGTGGCGAACCTGCAGCGCGCCGCCCAGGTCAATGAAGTCGCCACCCGTTCGCTGCGCGGCACCCTGGCCCAGCGCGAGGAAGAGCTCAATGGATTGCGTGCGGATCTGGGCTTCTACTCGCGCCTGGTCGGCGGAGATGCCCAGCGCCAAGGCCTGAAGCTGCAGGAAGTGAAGCTGCAGCCGATCGCCGGTTCGCGCGGCTGGAACCTCAACCTCAGTCTGACCCAGAATGCCAAGCGCGGCGAGGAAGTTTCCGGCAACACGCTGGTCAGCGTGGAGGGCTTGCGCGGCAACGAGGTGACGCGGCTTGATTGGCCGGCATTGGGGGACGCGGCTCAGAAAGAAGGGTTGCCGTTTCGTTTCACCTATTTCCAGCAGTTGCACGGCACCATCGTGCTGCCGGCGGATTTCCGCCCGACGCGATTGCGCATCCGCATCCAGCCGGCCAGCGGCGAGCCAGTCGAGCGCACTGTCGCATGGGGCGCCGCGCTGAGCGGAAACATCACCACAGCCGAAGGGGACCTCGATGTTCAACCGTAAACGCAACGACCGCAACGACCGCGCCATCAACAGCAACGAGACCAGCCTGATCGCTCGCGGCACGGTGATCCGCGGCGACCTGCGCTTCAGCGGCGCGCTGCACCTGGATGGCCGTATCGAGGGCTGCGTGCTGGCCGAGGGTGAGGACGCCATGTTCACGCTCAGTGAGCATGGCCACGTCCAGGGTGAGATCCACGTGCCGCACGCGGTGATCAACGGCCACGTCACCGGCGACGTGAACATCAGCGTACGGCTGGAACTGGCGCCGCAGGCGCGCATCGACGGCGACCTGCGCTATCACACGATGGAAATGGCCGCCGGCGCACAGGTCAACGGGCGTATTTCGCGGCACGCCGAGGAAGCCCCGCGCGAATTGCCGGCGCCGGACGGCGAGTTCGACGAAGCCGTGCCGGCCTGACGCGGTATGCTTGGCTATAGTCCGCCAAGCCCCCATCTAGAAAGCCATGGAAACTCTCGTCGCGATCCCCGATTACCGAAGCAGCGGTGCCCCGTTGCTATTTACCGCCGCCGCCGCGCACAAGGTGCATGAACTGATTGCCGAGGAAGGCAACCCGGAGCTGAAGCTGAGGGTGTACATCTCCGGCGGTGGCTGCTCCGGCTTCCAGTACGGCTTCACCTTCGACGAGGCCCAGGCCGAAGACGACCTGGCGGTCGAGCGTGACGGCGTGACCCTGCTGTGCGATCCGCTGTCGCTGCAATACCTCACCGGGGCGCAGATCGACTACGCCGAGAACCTCAGCGGCGCGCAGTTCGTGATCAGCAACCCGAACGCCAAGACCACCTGCGGCTGCGGCTCCTCTTTCTCCGCCTGAGACCGCCGATGGATCGGACCAGCCCGCCCAACACGTTCGCCGGGCTTAGCCTGGTGCTGGATCGGGTCGCCGAATCGCGCGACGAATCGGTCTGGATCACCGAACAGGCCCGCTCACCCGCGGCGCGCTACCTGCTGCTGGACGCCGCTGGCGAGGCGTTTCTGTGCCGTGACAGCGAGGCACTGCGCTGGCTCGACGTGAACGAACGCGAACAGTGGCTGGGCGAACTGCGTGCCAGCCTGCTCGGCATGGCCCATGAGCGCCCGCACTTCCTGTTGGTGCTGGACAATCCCGCGCGTATCGACGAGCTGGAAACCGCACTCGATGCACGTCGCGCAAGTCTGCGGCGCGCCGGCCTGCAACTGCCGGCCGACGAAGCCAGCCTGTTCGCCTACGCCAAGGGTCTGTCGCACTGGCAGCGCGAGACGCGCTACTGCGCCCATTGCGGCGCACCGCTGCTGCTGGTTGCCGCCGGCCACCGCGCGCAATGCACCAACGCGGACTGTGCACGCCTGCATTTCCCGCGCACCGACGCGGCCGTGATCATGCTGGTCGAGCACGATGGCGCCTGCCTGCTCGGTCGCCAGGCCGGCTGGCCACCCGGACGCTATTCCACCCTGGCCGGCTTCATCGAGCCGGGCGAGGCACTGGAAGACGCTGTGCGCCGCGAGGTGGCCGAGGAAGCTGGCGTGATCGTCGATGAAGTGCACTACCACTCCTCGCAACCGTGGCCGATGCCGGCCTCGCTGATGGTCGGTTTCATCGCCACCGCCGCATCGCGACAGATCAGGATGCGCGACGACGAGCTGGAGGACGCGCGCTGGTTCACCCCGCAGCAGATCGTCGACGGCATCGCCGACGGCAGCTTCGTGCCCTCCACGCCGCTGTCGATCTCATACCGGCTGCTGGAGTATTGGCTGCAGTTGCGTGCGGGGCTGCAGCTGGATTCCCTGGTTGCCGGCTGCCAGCCGCGTTGAGTCATGCCGCCGACAGCGGTCGGCTCCGGCGAAGGGACTTGCGATGGCGCACGGAAGCACCCCACCTCTCATGGGCCTGCTCCACTGGCGCACGGCACTGCGCCGCGGCATCCTTCCGGCGACGTCTCTGCATGCATCCGCCGGCTGATTTTCGAGGATTGACGCCCACGTGTGATGCCGGCACCAATGGCTCGCTTACAATGCAGTCACTGTCTGCGAGCCCTCCGTCATGGCCATTCCCCTGCTAGTCGCCCTCATCGCCCTCGGCCTGCTGCACGTGCTGCCGCAACTGGCACGCTGGCGTGGCGACGGGCTGTTCCGGCGCTGGGTGTGGCAACTGGGCGACACCAGCGGCGGTGGACGCGTGGCACTGGCCTTGCTGTTGCCGGTGGCCGCATGCCTGCTGTTGGCGTGGCTGATCGGGCGTTCGCCGCTAAGCGAGTTGCTGCAGCTGTTGTTTGCGCTGGGGGTGCTGCTGTACTGCTTCGGCCCACGCGAATTCGAAGCGGATCTGGAGGCGATACTGGATGCGCCGGATGCGGCCAGCCGGGAAGCTGCGGCGCAAGCGCTGAGCGACGAAGGCCAGCCGCTTGCCTGGAATGCGCCCGCCCTGGGCGAGGCGATCGCCTATGCCGCGTTACGCCGGCGTTTCGCGGTGCTGCTGTGGTTTTTCCTGCTCGGCCCCGCCGGTGCGCTGCTGTACCGGTTGGCGCAGACCCTGGGCCGGGACGAATCGCTGCAGCTCGATCCGGACAGTCGCCGCGCCGCCGCTCATGTGGCCAACGCGCTGGACTGGCCGCCGGCGCAACTGCTGACCTTCACCCTCGCCGTGGTCGGCCACTGGGAGGCGGTGATGGGTGCCTGGCGACGTTGGCACAGCCAGGCGACGCCGACCAGCTGGTACAGCGTCGGCCCGGGCTTCCTCGGTGCGGCGGCACAGGCCGATGTGCTGATCGACATCGAGACCGACGACGGTTATGCCGAAGAGCACGGCGATCCGCTGGGCGAACTGCGCCGCCTGCGCAGCGCCCTGCTGCGCGCCGTGCTCGCGTGGTTGAGCGTGGTGGCGTTGATGGTGATTGGCGGCTGGGTGGGCTGAGCCTCACTCCGAAAAACACGACGCCGTCGGCGACGCGTTACGCGCGGTCGCCGCGCAGCTCGCGCACCCGGGCTTCCAATGACATCGCGGTGACTTGCGAGGATGCCTGCGCCGCATCCACCACCAGCTCCACCCGTGCGCGGAAGCGGCGCGGCAGTCGGGCACGGTGCAGCATCGAATCGCGCCGGCTCCACACGCTGCCCCACAGACCGCGCAACGCCATCGGCACCACCGGCACCGGCCGGCGCGCCAGGATCTTCTCCACGCCCGGCCGGAACGGCGCGATCTCACCGTCACCGGTCAAGCCGCCCTCGGGAAACACGCAGACCACCTCGCCTGCCGCAAGCGCGTCGTCGATCGCATCGTAGGCTTGCTGCAGCACCTGCCGGGTCTTCCTTGTAGCCAGCGATCGGAATCGCCCTGGCGGTGCGGAACACGAAGCTCAGCACCGGGATGCTGAAGATCTTGTAGTACATGACGAAACGCACCGGCCGGCGCAGGTTCGCCATCAGCAGCAGGGCATCCATGAAGCTGACGTGGTTGCACACCAGCAATGCCGGCCCTTCGTCGGGCACGTTCAACGTGCCTTCGGCGCGCACCCGGTACAGCGTATTCACCAGCACCCAGGTGATGAAGCGCATCACGAACTCGGGCACCAGGGTGAAGATGTACCAGGCGACCAGCACGTTGAGCAGCGCCGCCGCCAGAAAGATCTGCGACGCATCCATGCCCAGCGCGCCCAGTCCCAGTCCGAAACCCGCGGCCAGCACGATCAGCAAGCGCATTCAGGATGTTGGTGCCGGCGATGATCCGCGACAGCTTCTCGCGCGGCGCGCGCGCCTGCACGAAGGCGAACAGCGGCACCACATAGAAGCCCGCGAACATGCCGATCAGGCTCAGGTCGAGCGCGACGCGCCAGCTGCCGGCGCCGTGCAGGAAGGCCAGCCAATCCAGTCCACGCACCGGCGCCACGCCGTGCCGCGCGAAGTACAGGTCCACACCGAACGCCGTCAGGCCGAACGCGCCCAGGGGGACCAGGCCGATCTCCACCCGCCGGCCTGACATCCGCTCGCACAGCAGCGCGCCGACGCCCGTGCCGATCGAGAACAGGGTCAGCACCAGGGTGTTGACCGAACCGTCGCCGCCCAGCGTCTCGCGCGTGTAGATCGGCAGCTGCGCGATCAGCACGGTGCCGAAGAACCAGAACCACGAAATGCCGAGCACCGCGTTGAACACTGCACGATCGGCGCGGGTGATCGCCAGTACCCGCGCAGTTTCACTGAACGGGTTCCAGTTGAACTTCAACTCCGGCGCGGTTGCCGGTGCGGGCGGAATGCGGCGGCAGGCCAGATAACCGGCCATCGCCACCGCGATGGTGGCACCGGACGCCAGCAGCGGCCCTACGCCGGCCACCAGCATCAGCGAGTTGCCGGCGATCATGCCGACCAGCATCGCCATCTGCGTGCCCATCTCGACCAGCCCGTTGCCGCCGACCAGCTCGTCCGGCTTCAGCGCCTGCGGCAGGATCGCGTACTTGATCGGCCCGAACGTGGCCGAATGCATGCCCATCATGAACAGCACGACCAGCAGCAGCGTGGTGTGGTGCGTGTAAAAACCGTACGCGGCCAGCGCCATCGCGCCGATCTCGAACAATTTCACGTAACGGATGATCCGACTCTTCTCGTACTTTTCAGCCAGCTGGCCCGCGGTGGCGGAAAACAGGAAGAAAGGAATGATGAACAGCGCCGGCGCGAGATTGGTGTAGAGCGATACCGTGTGATCGTCCAGCCCCATCTGGAACGCCACCAGCATCACCAACGCATTGCGGAACGCATTGTCGTTGAACGCACCCAGCGCCTGGGTCCAGAAGAATGGCGCAAAGCGCCGCCTGCCCAGCAATGCGAATTGGCTCATGCGATGCCTTGGGTGGGAGGGGTGCTCGCCGAGACGTTTGCCCAAACATGCGCATCAAAGCGCAAAAACATCACGTCGCCGCTTGAGCCTGCGGATTCTGTCGCGTGTACTTCGCGATTTTCTTGATTTAACAAAGGTTCATGCATTCGGGATCGTAATTAATCACGTAAAAGTGCTCGGTCATGCGATAGCCAAGCTCTCCCGCCCTTTGTAACCGGTGAAGGCCTTCAACAACAAGCTACTGTCCGGTCCAGTCTAGGTCGCCTCCCCAGCCGATAACCATACCAATGGACATCCAGCCCTCCGCCCCCCCCAGCCCCGCGGGCACATCCTTCTCCGATCGTATACAACTACTGATCGATCACGTAGGAAGCGCCACCCAGGTAGCCCGGATGTGCGGCTTCTCCGAAGGAGTCGTACGCAGCTGGCGTGATGGAAACTCCGACCCCTCACGCGCACGGTGCGTAAATTTGGCTCGCACCTTCAACATCTCACTGGTCTGGCTGATAACCGGCGAAGGCCCGATGCATGCCGCCCCCAAAAGCGATCAAGGCGGCGCTCGCGATGTCGGAACCATCGCCGGTGGGCATGCTCACATCGCCCCCCATGTGCAGCAACAACCCATCCACGACACTGGTATGGATGCGCCGCGACTGAACACCGCGGTGCGGATCCTGCAATCGGCATTCGAGCTTTCGGGCAATCGGCTGGACCTGTCCGAGAACACTGACGCTTTGATCGAGCTCTACGAGATGCTTGGTCCCGGTGGTGGCTTCGCCAATTCGGGCGCCATGGTGGACTTCAACCTTCGCTTGGCCGAGCGCATCAAGCAACGCTCGCAGCGTCCGGCTGACACCGCGCCAAAGGCTGCCTGATCAGCCAGATACATGGTGAGGGCCACCTCGCTGGTTCACGGGAATCGACATAAAAAAAAGCCGCCGGCATGTCTGCTGGCGGCCAATCTGGAAAGAGTCCCCGGACTGTCTGGCAGTCCGGGATATGTTTTGGATCCTGCCTGCCGCAATGCGACCCGGATCATCAGATCCGGGTGCACTGCTCGTTCGCTACCCGTGACTCAGAGGCTGAAGTCGTAACGGGCGGTCAGGCGGAACTGGCGCGGCGAGGTGTAGTTCAGCTCCTGGCCGTAAAAACGGCTACGCGTGACGCGGTTGGCTGCGTACTGCGTGTCATACCACTGCGGCGTCTGCTGATTCAGGACGTTGATCACGTCCAGCGCCAGCTCCAGGTTGCCGTTCGCCCACGCCGGGGTGTAGGACGCATTCAGGTTCAACTGATAGGTCCACGGCGTATCGCCAGCGCGGCCACGCGGCGAGAACTTGTAGTCCGCGGACGGCGCGACGTAACTCGGGTTCGGCGAGCCATTCGCCAGCGTCGGGCTGGTGCCTGAGCCGGCCAGGCCGCAGTAGTGGTAGTACGCGCCGTTGTACAGGCCCGCATCCGCCGTCGGATAGAAGCTGAAGCAGCTGGTCGGACGACCCGAGCTGATGATGGCAGTGGCACCGAAGCGCCATTCCGGATTCAGCTGGTAGTAGCCGAAGCCCTTGATCTGATGGGTGCGGTCATTGGCCAGACGGCCACCCGCGCCATGCATGATCTGCGGCAGATCCCAGTCCTGCGTCTGCGACACGTCACTCTGGCCACCCGAACCGACGTCAATGTCGGACAACAGCTGGCCTTCGGTATTGCCGAAGTTTCTCGACCACGTGTAATTCAGTTTGCCGTACCAGTTGTTGTTGAACGTGTGCTCGGCAAACAGGTCCACGGCGATGTACTTGCGCTTCAGCTTCGGGAAGCCCAGCTCTTCGGTGGTCAGGGTCACGTACTCGAACGAGCCGTCAGCCTGGTCGTACGCGAAGGTATTGGTCACGCCCGGGTTGAACGTGAAGCAGCGACCACCCAGCGCCGGGGCGCAGGTGTCGTCGATGGCACTACGCAAATCGCGGTAAGTCGCCTTGATACCCCAGTTGAAGGATGGATTCAGCTGGTGCTCCATGCCCAGGATGTACTCGTCCTGGAAATGCGACTTGAGATCCTTCGCAGCGACCGTACGCGGGTCCGGAGCCGTACCGCACTCCAGGTTGGAAGAAATTGCGTTCGGGTTACCGGGGCAGCTGTAACCGAGACTGGTGTCGACCGGGATGTTGACCAGGCCGGTCGGTGCACCCGTACGCGGATCCGTACCGGTGTAGGTGAAATACTCCTGGGTGAACAGCGAAGCCGATGCGGCGCGCACGGCAACGTTGTTCGGCAACGCCAGATGGTAGCGGCCGGCATTGGCGAACACCTTCATGGTGGAGTCGCCGAAGACGTCCCAAGAAACGCCAAGGCGCGGAGCCAGCTGGTGACGCTGGGCCACGTAGCGCGCACCCGCACCGTCATAGTTGCTGAATTGCTCATTGCGCAAACCGATCGACAGCAGCCAGCGGTCGTTGATCTGCCAGCGATCCTCGATGTACTGCGCCTGCTGTTTTACCTGCACGTCGGCAACCTGAGTGAAGTACTGACGGCGCGCGAAGTAGCCCTTGTTGGAACCTGGTACGCCCAGGCCCGAACCACCAGCGGAGGCTGGCGATCCCACGCCGTGGCCTGCGTCGACGGCCGCATTCTGGTTTGCCGTGTTCTGGAACACCCAGACATAGCCGCCGGCGTATTCGGAACCCGTGTACGAACGCGCCTCGTTGGAGTCGTAGCCGACGCGGATATCGTGATCTCCAATCCGGTATTCGACGTCGAAGCGCCACGCCTTGACCTTGTCGTTGGCGCCCGGCAGCGGGGAGGTCAACGCCGTCTGGCACGGCGCGTTATAGACGATCCCTGGCATCTGGTTGGCCGGCGTGGACCACCCGGAAATGCGCGGGCAGGTCTGATCGAAGTGCCACGGTTCATCCAGATGGTCGATCTTCTGCTGGCCGTACTGGCCAGTCACGGTCAGGTTGTCAGTCAGATAGCCGGTGTACTTGCCCACGTACAGCTCGCCACCATTCTTGGTGTGACTACCACCGGCCTGGTCGTTGTCATGGCTGAAATCGGTATAATCGAAGCCGGTGTACTTCGCGTCGTACTCGGTCTTGTCCGACACACCGGTGAGTTCAACGATGTGATTGTCGGTGATGTTCCAGTCCACCTTTGCGATCCAGCGCGGGAGCTTGTAGGCGTACTGGTTGTAACCGGCCCGGTCGCTCTGTGTGGAGCGCACGGACGTGCCTTCACGCTTCTGGATCTCGCCGGACGCGTAAACGAACAGCCGATCCTTGATCAGCGGGCCGCTAAGGTAGGCGCCGTAGGTACTGCGCCAGTACTGGTTCTGGTTGTTCAACTGGTACAGCGTGCCGTCCGTATCCGCAAATGCGCCGGTGTCCGGGTAATAATTGTTGCGCGGGTTGGCGCGCAGCTTCTCAGGTTCCCAATAGGTCGCCACGCCACCCTTCCAGGTGTTGGTGCCACGCTTGGTGGTGACGTTGATCACGCCGCCGGTGGCGCGACCGAACGAGGCGCCATAGCCGCCGGTCAGCACCTGCATCTGGTCGATGGCGTCATACGGCAGCGTGCTGAAACCGAGGTTTGTCAGCGGGTTGGTGACTGGAAAGCCGTTGATGTAGTAGGCATTTTCGGACGATGCCGCACCACCGAAGCTGGGTACGCCATAGCTGGTGTTGTTCACCACGCTCGGCGCCAGCATGGCGACCGCGGCGACGTCGCGTGCCAGCGGCAGCTTGGACAGCTGTTCGGCAGTGAACACGGTACGCGTGTCTACCGACGATACGTCGATCGCCGGCAGTGCCGAAGCCGACACCGAGACGTCCGCCAGTTCGGTGACTCCACCACTCGCGAATGAAACTTCCGTGCCGCCCGCGATGGTGACGGTGACGTTGTCACGCGTACTCACATCGGAAGCGCCTTCGCGCAGGGTCACGGTGTAGGTGCCGGCCGGCAATGAGGCAAAGCGGTAACGACCGGCGCTATCGACCGCCGTCGTGAGTGCCTGGCCGGTATTGACGTTGTGGATCACCACCGTGGTATTGGCACCCGGTGCGGCGCGACCAAACACGGAGCCAGTCGACGACTGAGCCATCGTGCCCAGGCTGATCAGGCCCAATCCCATCCCCAAGCTGAGCGCCAACGTCGTGCGACGCAACTGTCCCGCCTTAAAATTTTTACGCGAATTCATCAGATAAACCCCCCAAGGTTCGGCCCGGCTATGTGGGCACATGAAACTTTTGTGTGCCTGCGACATCCAAGAACGGCTTCCCGGAATGTCTGGCCCAAGTTGCTCTACATGCTTTTAAGGCGCGGTTCCTGCGCACATGGTTTCGCATGTTCTTGCGACACTAATGTAAGAAGTTCCTGAATTCAACATTTTTGTAACTTTACTTCCACAATCCCTTCGCTTGACTCGCAGCAGGATTTTGCGCAAGTCGCACAACTTGTGACGCTGGCCCCTCCTATGACACTGAAAAATCTCACCCGTCCCGCTTCTACAGAAACTTTCGCGGAACGTATAAATTTGCTGATCCAACGCGTAGGCAGTGCCACAGAGATCGCCCGGATGTGCGGTTTCTCCGAGGGCGTAGTGCGTAGTTGGCGAGACGGCAACACCGACCCTTCGCGCGCGCGTTGCGTCACGCTGGCTAAGACGTTGGGCATCTCTCTGGTTTGGCTGGTGGCCGGCGAAGGAACGCTGCAGGTCGACCCCAGCCATGCTGGCGTGGACGAGCAATACACCTCGGAAAAAGTCGCGCCGCACCATTCCCACAGTCGTGCAGACCTTGAGAACAGCAGTACAGTCGTTACCGTGGCGGTGGACGCGCGGCGGCTGGATACCGCCGTACGCATCCTGCAATCTGAGCTGAGCTTGGCTGATAGCCAGCTTTCGCTGTCGGAGAACACCGACCTGCTGACCCAACTCTACGAAATACTCGGCCCGGGCGGCTCCCAAGTGGACTCGCTCGCCATGGTGAGGTTCAACCAACAGCTCGCCGAGCGGGTTCGCAAGGAGCGCGGTATAGTCTGACCGCAGCTAGCTCAAGCAATAAAAAAAGCGACAGCCGGACGGCTGTCGCTTTTTTTCACGCTCTCATCAGAGCAAGGCGATATCCGCAATGGCACCGAACTGCGCCTTCAGCTGGCCCAGCAGAGCCAGTCGGTTGGCGCGCACGGCGGGTTCGTCGGCGTTCACCAGCACGTTGTCGAAGAATGCATCCACGGGCGCCTGCAGTTGCGACAGGCGGGCCAGTACCGAGGTGTAGTCGCCAGCGTCCAGCGCGGCTGCGCGTCTCATGCTGTGCGGCGGCCAGCGCGGCGGCCAGTTCCCGCTCGGCATCCGCTTCGAAGTGCGCCGGATCGACGATTCGGCTGACCGGCTGTGCATCCGGCTCCTCGGCGTGCTTGCGCAGGATATTGGCGACCCGCTTGTTGGCGGCGGCCAGACTGACGGCTTCCGGGCGACGACCAAACTCGGCCACTGCTCGCAGGCGCCGATCGAAATCGGCCAGACTGGCCGGCTGAACCGCCAGCACCGACTCGAATTGGGCGTTGTCGAAGCCCCGTTCGGCGTAGTAACCACGCAGGCGGTCGAGCACGAAGTCGTACAACTCGTCGAGCAGGATCGCCCTCCGCTGGCCCGCGTTCAGCGCTGGCGGCTTGCCGTCCTTGCCCGGCTTCAGGCCTGCAGCCAGCGCCGTGTCCGGCAGCAGCTCCAATGCCTCGACGAAGCTGCCGCGCAAGTCGAGTTCCATGCCGCCCTCGATCAGGGTGCGCGCCAGACCCAAGGCGGCGCGGCGCAAGGCGAAGGGATCCTTGTTGCCGCCGGGCTTCATGCCGACGGCAAAGATGCCGGCCAGGGTGTCCAGCCGTTCGGCAACGGCCAAGACCTGACCAAGCTTGTCGGCGGCGATCGCGTCGCCACCGAAGCGTGGCTGGTAATAGCTGTCCAGCGCCTCGGCCACGGTGACCGGCTCGCCATCGTGACTGGCGTAATAACGCCCCATCACCCCCTGCAGTTCGGGGAATTCACCGACCATGCGAGTCAGCAGGTCGCACTTGCTCAGGATGGCCGCGCGGGTGGCCGCGCCCGCGTCGACGCCGACCCGGTTGGCGATGACCCTGGCCAGTTCGGCCACACGTACGCTCTTGTCCCACAGGCTGCCCAACGCCTGCTGGTAGGTGACGTCCTTCAACTGCTCCTGATAGCCGGCCAGCGGGGTCTTCAGGTCCTCGTCCCAGAAGAACTTCGCATCGGCAAAGCGCGGCCGGATCACCCGCTCGTAGCCTTTGCGGATCTCGGCCGGATTCTTGCTCTCGATGTTCGCGATGCCGATGAAATGCTCGGTCAACTTGCCGCTCGCGTCGAACACCGGCACGAATTTCTGGTTGGCCACCATGGTGGTCACCAGCGCTTCGGGCGGCACCGCGAGGAATTCGCGCTCGAACGTGCAGGCGATCGCCACCGGCCATTCGGTAAGGTTGGCCAGCTCGTCCAGCAGCGCATCGTCCAGCCGCGGCACCCCACCGGTGACACCGGCAACCAGGCCAATCTGGTCGCGGATCCGTTGGCGCCGCTCGCCCGGATCGGCCAGCACGTTGCACGCGCGCATCGCATCCAGCCAGCCATCCGCATCGGCCAGGTGCACCGGCTGCGGGTGCATGAAACGATGGCCGCGCGACTTGCGGCCGCTGGACAGACCCAGCACCGTGCCATCAATGATGTCGGCACCATGCAGGATGACCAGCCAGTGCACCGGACGCACGAAACTGTAGTCGTGGTCGGCCCAGCGCATCGGCCGGGGGATCGGAAGCAACTTGAGTGCCTCGTCGACGATCTCAGGCAGCAGCGCCGCCACCGATTGGCCCGGCTTGACCGTGCGCCAGACAAACCAGCCGCCCTTGTCGGTCTCCAGTTTCTCCAGCTGCCCGACGCCGACGCCACAGGACTGTGCGAAGCCGAGCAAGGCTTTCGAGGGCTGGCCGGCGGCATCGAGTGCAGCGTTCAGCGCCGGGCCGCGCCGTTCCAGTGCCTGCTCCGGCTGCGCCATGGCCACGGCAGGTATATGCACGGCCAGCCGGCGCGGCGACGCGTAGGCCTGCGCCAGATCGAGTCCGGCTTCGATGCCGCGCTTGGCCAAGCCGTCGCAAATGCCGCGCAGGAAGGCGGCGGACAATTCGTCCAGCGCCTTCGGCGGCAATTCCTCGGTGCCGAGTTCGATCAACAGTGACTTGGCGGCGCTCATGCGGCCTGCTCCTTTGCATTCTTCAGGCCCGGGAAGCCGAGCTTCTCGCGCTGCGCCACATAGGTTTCGGCCACGCTGCGCGACAGCGTCCGCACGCGCAGGATGTAGCGCTGGCGTTCGGTAACGCTGATCGCGCGGCGCGCATCGAGCAGGTTGAACGTGTGACTGGCCTTCATCACCTGTTCGTAGGCCGGCAACGGCAGATTGGCGGCGACCAGCTGGTTCGCGGTGGCCTCGCACACGTCGAACCAGCGCAGCAGTTCGGGCACGTTGGCGTGCTCGAAGTTGTAGGTGCTCTGCTCCACCTCGTTCTGATGGAATACGTCGCCGTAAGTCACCGTGCCGCGCGGGCCGTCAGTCCAGACCAGGTCGTAGACGTTGTCCACATTCTGCAGGTACATCGCCAGCCGCTCCAGGCCGTAGGTGATCTCACCGGTGACCGGACGGCATTCCAGCCCGCCGGCTTGCTGGAAGTAGGTGAACTGGGTCACCTCCATCCCGTTGAGCCAGACTTCCCAGCCCAGACCCCAGGCGCCCAAGGTGGGCGACTCCCAGTTGTCTTCGACGAAACGCAGATCGTGTACCAGAGGATCCAGTCCCAGCTCCTTCAGCGAGCCGATGTACAGCTCCAGGATGTTCTCGGGGTTGGGCTTCATCACCACCTGGTACTGGTAATAATGCTGCAGGCGGTTCGGGTTCTGGCCATAGCGACCGTCAGTGGGTCGGCGCGAGGGCTGCACGTAGGCGGCGGCCCATGGCTCCGGACCGAGTGCGCGCAGGAAAGTGGCGGGGTGGAAGGTGCCGGCGCCAACCTCGGTGTCGAGCGGCTGCAGCAACACACAGCCCTGTGCCGCCCAATAGCGGTTGAGGGTCTGGATCACATCCTGGAAGGTGCGTGCGGACATGGCTTTCCGTGACCTGGGATAAAGCGCGTTAGTATAGCTGCAGCGCGCTTTGCCACTGGGCGCTGCCCGTGAAATGCAATGCAGGGGACACTTCCGGATGGCCGCTTCACCGCAAATCGCATCCCTGCTCGGCCGGCGCGGCCGACTCGAGCTGGACGAACTGCTGGCGGCACTGGTCGTCGACGGTTACCTGCTGGCCGACGACGCCAAACAGGTGCGCATGGGGGTACGCGCTGGTCGCAGCACGGTGGAACTGCATCCGCTGGTGCTGATCGCGAACGCCAAGCTGGCGAACCAGCACGAGAAAGGGCGTCCACTCAGCCTGGAGGCCCTGACTGAATGGCTGGCCGGTCACGCCGGGCTGCCGTATCTCAAGATCGACCCGATGAAGATCAACGTCGCCTCGGTGACCCAGGTGGTGAGCCAGGCCTACGCCAAACGTCATCGCATCCTGCCGATCGCGGCCACCCCGGGCGAGGTGACGTTCGCCACCTGCGAGCCGTTCGAAGCTGGCTGGGCGCCGGATCTGGCGCAGATGCTGCGGCGGGACATCAAGCGCGTGGTGGCCAGCCCGATCGACATCAATCGCTACCTGCAGGAGTTCTACGGCGTCCAGCGCTCGATCCAGCTGGCCCAGGACGCCAAGAGCGGCAGCGACGGCTCCTCGGCAATCCTCAATTTCGAGCAGTTGGTCGAACTCGGCAAGAGCGGGGAAGTCGGCGCCGACGACCGCCATGTGGTGCACATCGTCGACTGGCTGTTGCAGTACGCGTTTGAACAGCGCGCCTCGGACATCCACCTGGAGCCACGCCGCGATACCGGGCACATCCGTTTCCGCATTGACGGCATCATGCAGAAAGTGTTCGAGCTGCCGGCGCCGGTGATGACCGCGGTGACCGCCCGCATCAAGATCCTTGCGCGCATGGACGTGGCCGAGAAGCGCCGACCGCAGGACGGCCGCATCAAGACCCGTTCGTCCTCGGGCCGGGAAGTGGAATTGCGCATCTCGAACATGCCCACGGCGTTCGGCGAAAAAGTGGTGATGCGCATCTTCGATCCGGATCTGGTGGTCAAGGATTTCGCCCAGCTCGGGTTCTCTCCCGGCGAGACCGCCAACTGGCGCAGCATGGTCGAACGGCCGCATGGCATCGTGCTGGTCACCGGTCCGACCGGCTCGGGCAAGACCACCACGCTGTATTCCACGCTGAAGCATCTGGCCACGCCGGAGCTCAACGTGTGCACGGTGGAAGATCCGATCGAAATGGTTTCGGCCGAATTCAACCAGATGCAGGTGCATGCGGCGATCGACCTGGACTTTGCCGCCGGCGTGCGCACGTTGCTGCGCCAGGATCCGGACATCATCATGGTCGGCGAAATCCGCGACCTGGAGACCGCGCAGATGGCCGTGCAGGCCTCGCTCACCGGCCATCTCGTGCTGTCCACGCTGCATACCAACGATGCCCCCAGTGCGGTTACCCGCCTGCTCGACCTGGGCGTGCCGCACTACCTGATCCAATCCACTCTCACCGGCGTGGTGGCGCAACGCCTGGTGCGCACACTGTGCCCGCACTGCAAACAGGCGACTACGCAGGATCCGCAGGCGTGGACCGTGCTCACCCACGGCTGGGAGATGCCGGTGCCGGCGCAGGTATTCCGGTCGGTCGGCTGCCTGGAATGCCGCAACACCGGTTTCCTCGGCCGCACCGGCATCTACGAAATGATGAAACTGTCGCCGCAGCTGCGCGGCATGATCTCGGCCCAGCTCGATCTGAGCGGCTTCGGCCAGGCGGCGTTGTCCGAAGGCATGCGCCCCCTGCGCATCTCGGCCGCCGACCAGGTGGCCGCCGGTGTAACCACCGTGCAGGAAATTCTCACCGTGTTGCCGCCGATCGACGGCTTCGACGACACGCAGCCGTAAAGACATCCAAACCACGACCATCGCCCGATGAAACCCGTCCTGATCATTCGCACCGGCCGCGCACCGGACGCCATCCGCGCCCGGCATGGTGATTTCCCCCACTGGTTCAGGCTCGGCGCCGGGGTGCAGCCACGTCGGCTGCAGGTCGTCGACGTCGCGGCAGGCGAAGCACTGCCGTCGCCCCGGGAAATTGCCGGAGCCATCATTACCGGCTCGGCTGCCATGGTCACCGAGCGATCGGCATGGAGCGAACGCACCGCCGGTTGGATCCGCGATGCGATGGATGCCGAACTGCCATTGTTCGGCGTCTGTTTCGGACACCAGCTGATGGCCCATGCGTTGGGTGGGCGTGTCGACTACCTGCCCGGCGGGCGCGAGATCGGCACCCAGTCGATCGAACTGTCGCCCCACCCCGCACAGCATCCGCTGGTCGCCGCGCTACCGGCCAGGTTCCGCGCCCACACGACACACGAACAAAGCGTGCTCGAAACTCCGCCCGACGCCATCGTGCTGGCCCGCTCGGCGCGCGACCCGCATCAACTGTTGCGCTATGGCCCACATGCGCTCAGCACGCAATTCCATCCGGAATTCAATGCCGACGTGATGCGGGCCTACATCCGCCGCAAGCATGCCGACATGCGCCGCGAAGGTGCGGATCCGCAACAGGCGTTCAGCGCCGTCGCCGCCACCCCGGTCGCCCGCCGATTGTTGCGTCGATTCTCCCGCCAGCATCATTGGGATCTGGCCGTCGGCTGAAGATTTCATCCGCGCAGGCGGCGGGCGATCGAGTCGCGCGAGAACAGCGCAAACACCACGCCAAACATGAATCCGCCAATATGCGCCCACCACACATAGGCGCCATAGCTCGGCCCCGCATAACTGAACAGCAACTGCAGCAGCACCCAGATGCCGATCAACAGGAAAGCCGGCACCCGCACGAACTCCAGATACAAACCCAGCGGCAGCACCAGGCCAAGCCGTGCCCGCGGAAAGAGCGCCACGTAAGTCCCCACCACCGCCGACACCGCACCACTGCAGCCGATAATCGGCAGGCGCACGCCTGCCAGCGACAAGGCACCGATCAGGTTCGCAACGACGCCACCGATCACGAACAGCAACAGAAACCGCAACGACCCCAGCGCCCGCTCGCCCGGAAGACCGAAAATCACCAGGAACAGCAGATTGCTCAGCAAGTGCAGCCATGTCACATGAATGAACAGCGCCGTAAACAATCGCAACAACGCTGGATCAGTCAGTTGCGGGAGGAATGCCTTGTGTGGATCGAAGACGTTCGCCGGCACCGTGCCCCATTCCAGCAGTAGCGAAATCCGCTGCGGTGGTGGCGTCAACGCCAAGCCCACAAAACACAACACGCAGACAGTCACCACAAGCAAAGTTGCCCAGTGCCAACGGGGACGGCGACGCGTTTCGACGTGGACAAACAAGAGCCTGCTCCCGGGTGCGCGCCGAATCGCGGCGTTCCATCATCATAGGTGATGCCGAAATAGGTGCGTGACGCGCTAGGCGCTTCGACGCCACAGGCTCCCACTGCGCGATAGGGAGCCGAAATAGACCCCTGGTGGTGATCGGTGGGTGGCGGCCGGCTGGGATGGCCACCACGGCAACGGCGCAAAAAGCGATAAACCCCCACCGTGTCCGGTGAGGGTTTTCGGGATAGCGCTCTGGACGGTGTCTTGTGCCGGGTGGCAAGGTCGCCGCAGCGGTCTCGTGATGCCCATAAAGGCGAAGCCCCTGGCGGCTGGCCGCTCCTGCGCGCACGCAACGCCCAAAGAAAACCCCGTTGCCGGTGAGGTGTCCGGAGCCTGCGACCTGCGGGTCGCGACCTGCGGTCACAGCGGCAACACGCCAAAGAAAAACCCCCACCGTTGCCGGTGAGGGTGTTTCAGGATAAAGCCCCTGGCGGTGACCTGTTGCGGGTCGCGACCTGCGGTCGCAGCAGCAACAACGCCCAAAGAAAAACCCCCACCGTTGCCGGTGAGGGTGTTTCAGGATAAAGCCCCTGGCGGTGACCTGTTGCGGGTCGCGACCTGCGGTCGCAGCGGCAACAACGCCCAAAGAAAAACCCCCACCGTTGCCGGTGAGGGTGTTTCAGGATAAAGCCCCTGGCGGTGACCTACTCTTGCATGGCAAAGCCACACTACCATCGGCGCATGCGCGTTTCACTTCTGAGTTCGGGATGGGATCAGGTGGTACCACGCCGCTATGGCCGCCAGGGAAGGGGTGGGAGCAGCGCATTGAGCGCCGGCTCCACATCTTCTTGAAAAGTCCGGTCACGAATGACGTGACCAGACTCTTCCGTGAGAGGGAATCTCACGTGGAATAAATCGTAAACGAGTGACAAGCGTCGAGGTGAATTCGAATCAGACAAGCTTCAAGGAGACCGCTCTTTCGAGGAGTCCAGCCAGGGATGGCTGGGCTTTTCGCAGAGGGATCTGCAAACAAAGCGTCTTGGGGTTATATGGTCAAGCCTCACGGCTCATTAGTATCAGTTAGCTCCATGCATTGCTGCACTTCCACACCTGACCTATCAACCACCTAGTCTTGATGGTGCCTTAAGGAGAGTCAAGCTCTCGGGAGATCTCATCTTGGGGCGTGCTTCCCGCTTAGATGCTTTCAGCGGTTATCACTTCCGTTCGTAGCTACCGGGCAATGCCATGGGCATGACAACCCGAACACCAGCGGAACGTCCACTCCGGTCCTCTCGTACTAGGAGCAGCCCCCCTCAAATCTCCAACGCCCACGACAGATAGGGACCGAACTGTCTCACGACGTTCTGAACCCAGCTCGCGTACCACTTTAAATGGCGAACAGCCATACCCTTGGGACCGGCTACAGCCCCAGGATGTGATGAGCCGACATCGAGGTGCCAAACACCGCCGTCGATATGAACTCTTGGGCGGTATCAGCCTGTTATCCCCGGAGTACCTTTTATCCGTTGAGCGATGGCCCTTCCATACAGAACCACCGGATCACTAAGACCTACTTTCGTACCTGCTTGATCCGTCGATCTCGCAGTCAAGCACGCTTATGCCTTTGCACACAGTGCGCGATGTCCGACCGCGCTGAGCGTACCTTCGTGCTCCTCCGTTACTCTTTGGGAGGAGACCGCCCCAGTCAAACTACCCACCATACACGGTCCCTGACCCGGATTACGGGCCGAGGTTAGAACGTCAAGCACTTCAGGGTGGTATTTCAAGGATGGCTCCATGCAAACTGGCGTCTGCACTTCAAAGCCTCCCACCTATCCTACACAGAAGAACTCAACGTTCAGTGTAAAGCTATAGTAAAGGTTCACGGGGTCTTTCCGTCTTGCCGCGGGAACGCTGCATCTTCACAGCGAATTCAATTTCACTGAGTCTCGGGTGGAGACAGCGCCGCTGTCGTTACGCCATTCGTGCAGGTCGGAACTTACCCGACAAGGAATTTCGCTACCTTAGGACCGTTATAGTTACGGCCGCCGTTTACTGGGGCTTCGATCAAGAGCTTCGCCTTGCGGCTGACCCCATCAATTAACCTTCCAGCACCGGGCAGGCGTCACACCCTATACGTCCACTTTCGTGTTTGCAGAGTGCTGTGTTTTTGATAAACAGTCGCAGCGGCCAGGTTACTGCGACCCATCAACGCTCAGTCACGCACGTGACCACGCCGATGGGCGCACCTTCTCCCGAAGTTACGGTGCCATTTTGCCTAGTTCCTTCACCCGAGTTCTCTCAAGCGCCTTGGGATTCTCACCCTGCCTACCAGTGTCGGTTTACGGTACGGTTTTTCTACAGCTGAAGCTTAGTGGCTTTTCCTGGAAGCGTGGTATCAGTCACTTCGTCCAAAAGGACTCGTCTCGGTGCTCGGCATAAAGGGTCCCGGATTTGCCTAAGACCCATGCCTACCGCCTTTCCCCCGGACAACCAACGCCGGGTAGACCTAACCTTCTCCGTCCCCACATCGCACTGTAGAAAAGTGCAGGAATATTAACCTGCTTCCCATCGACTACGCATTTCTGCCTCGCCTTAGGGGCCGACTCACCCTGCGCCGATGAACGTTGCGCGAGGAAACCTTGGGCTTTCGGCGTGGGGGCTTTTCACCCCCATTATCGTTACTCATGTCAGCATTCGCACTTCCGATACCTCCAGCAGACTTTACAATCCACCTTCACAGGCTTACGGAACGCTCCTCTACCGCGTACACATAAATGTGCACACCCCGAGCTTCGGTGCATAGCTTAGCCCCGTTAAATCTTCCGCGCAGACCGACTCGACCAGTGAGCTATTACGCTTTCTTTAAAGGATGGCTGCTTCTAAGCCAACCTCCTGGCTGTCTATGCCTTTCCACATCGTTTTCCACTTAGCTATGACTTTGGGACCTTAGCTGCGGGTCTGGGTTGTTTCCCTTTTCACGACGGACGTTAGCACCCGCCGTGTGTCTCCCGGATAGTCTGTCCTGGTATTCGGAGTTTGCCATGGTTTGGTAAGTCGCGATGACCCCCTAGCCATAACAGTGCTCTACCCCCAGGAAGATTCGTCCGAGGCGCTACCTAAATAGCTTTCGAGGAGAACCAGCTATCTCCGAGTTTGTTTAGCCTTTCACTCCTATCCTCAGCTCATCCCCATCTATTGCAACAGATGTGGGTTCGGTCCTCCAGTGCGTGTTACCGCACCTTCAACCTGGCCAAGGATAGATCACTCGGTTTCGGGTCTACTGCCAGAGACTATGCGCCCTATTCAGACTCGATTTCTCTTCGCCTCCCCTATACGGTTAAGCTTGCCACTGACAGTAAGTCGCTGACCCATTATACAAAAGGTACGCAGTCACCCTTGCGGGCTTCCACTGCTTGTACGTATACGGTTTCAGGGTCTATTTCACTCCCCTCTCCGGGGTTCTTTTCGCCTTTCCCTCACGGTACTAGTTCGCTATCGGTCAGTCAGTAGTATTTAGCCTTGGAGGATGGTCCCCCCATGTTCAGACAAGGTTTCACGTGCCCCGCCTTACTCAATTTCACACAAAATGCCTTTTCGTCGACTGGGCTATCACCATCTATGGCCGGGCTTTCCATCCCGTTTGACTAAAACATAATGTGCTTTTGGGCTAGTCCCCGTTCGCTCGTCGCTACTCAGGGAATCTCGGTTGATTTCTTTTCCTCCGGGTACTTAGATATTTCAGTTCCCCGGGTTCGCCCTGCATGGCTATGTATTCACCATGCAGTACTCCTTGCGGAGTGGGTTTCCCCATTCGGACATTGCCGGATCAAAGCTTGTTGCCAGCTCCCCGACACTTTTCGCAGGCTGCCACGTCCTTCATCGCCTCTGACTGCCAAGGCATCCACCGTATACGCTTAGTCGCTTGACCATATAACCCCAAGTCGCCTCGGGGCAGCACCCTCCTCAGGTGCAGCCAAGTTACTTCGTTTTCGTGCCTTAACACTTGTCTCGGTTCGGTTCGAACCAAGACGCTTGTCACTCGTTTACGTGTTTTCAAAGAACATCACACCGGCCTCAATGCCGGATGATTTCAAAATCTTTTGTGTGCTGATACTTTACGCGGCGCTTGTGTGGTGGAGCCTGTCGGGATCGAACCGACGACCCCCTGCTTGCAAAGCAGGTGCTCTCCCAGCTGAGCTAAGGCCCCAAGATACCCTTGGAATAATGGTGGGTCTGGGTGGACTCGAACCACCGGCCTCACCCTTATCAGGGGTGCGCTCTAACCACCTGAGCTACAGACCCATGAGATGAACCCCAGAACCCGCGCCAAGCGACCTGATAGCCAGTTCGAAGCGGCTGTTGATGAAGAGTCCGTCCACGGATGGACGGTCTTGATCTACGCTCTTCGCGACAGGATTTCGCGTAAAGTACAGGTGTCTTGTGTGGACGTCTTGCGTGAAGACTCACGCCGTCATTTCTTGAAAGGAGGTGATCCAGCCGCACCTTCCGATACGGCTACCTTGTTACGACTTCACCCCAGTCATGGACCACTCCGTGGGCGTCGTCCTCCTTGCGGTTAGACTAACGCCTTCTGGAGCAACCCACTCCCATGGTGTGACGGGCGGTGTGTACAAGGCCCGGGAACGTATTCACCGCGGCATAGCTGATCCGCGATTACTAGCGATTCCGACTTCACGGAGTCGAGTTGCAGACTCCGATCCGGACTGGGATCGGCTTTCTGGGATTGGCTCCACCTCGCGGTATTGCAACCCTCTGTACCGACCATTGTAGTACGTGTGTAGCCCTGGCCGTAAGGGCCATGATGACTTGACGTCATCCCCACCTTCCTCCGGTTTGTCACCGGCAGTCTCCTTAGAGTTCCCACCATTACGTGCTGGCAACTAAGGACAAGGGTTGCGCTCGTTGCGGGACTTAACCCAACATCTCACGACACGAGCTGACGACAGCCATGCAGCACCTGTGTTCCGATTCCCGAAGGCACTCCTGCATCTCTGCAGGATTCCGGACATGTCAAGGCCAGGTAAGGTTCTTCGCGTTGCATCGAATTAAACCACATACTCCACCGCTTGTGCGGGCCCCCGTCAATTCCTTTGAGTTTCAGTCTTGCGACCGTACTCCCCAGGCGGCGAACTTAACGCGTTAGCTTCGACACTGATCTCCGAGTTGAGACCAACATCCAGTTCGCATCGTTTAGGGCGTGGACTACCAGGGTATCTAATCCTGTTTGCTCCCCACGCTTTCGTGCTTCAGCGTCAGTGTTGTCCCAGATGGCCGCCTTCGCCACTGATGTTCCTCCCGATCTCTACGCATTTCACCGCTACACCGGGAATTCCACCATCCTCTGACACACTCTAGCTGCCCAGTATCCATCGCCATTCCCAGGTTGAGCCCGGGGATTTCACGACAGACTTAAACAACCGCCTACGCACCCTTTACGCCCAGTAATTCCGATTAACGCTTGCACCCTTCGTATTACCGCGGCTGCTGGCACGAAGTTAGCCGGTGCTTATTCCTCAGGTACCGTCAGCCCCATAGGTTATTAACCCGTGGTATTTCGTTCCTGATAAAAGTGCTTTACAACCCGAAGGCCTTCTTCACACACGCGGCATTGCTGGATCAGGCTTGCGCCCATTGTCCAATATTCCCCACTGCTGCCTCCCGTAGGAGTCTGGGCCGTGTCTCAGTCCCAGTGTGGCTGATCATCCTCTCAGACCAGCTAGCGATCGTCGCCTTGGTAGGCCATTACCCTACCAACTAGCTAATCGCACATCGGTCCGTCCAACCGCGCGAGGCCCGAAGGTCCCCCGCTTTCTCCCGTAGGACGTATGCGGTATTAGTCCCGGTTTCCCGAGGTTATCCCCCACGTCTGGGTAGGTCCCGATGCATTACTCACCCGTCCGCCACTCGCCACCCACAGTATTGCTACTGCTGTGCTGCCGTTCGACTTGCATGTGTTAGGCATGCCGCCAGCGTTCAATCTGAGCCAGGATCAAACTCTTCACTTAAGTTTTCGACAACCTCGTCCTCGAAGACGCCATCTATCTTTCTGAAGCGTTAGTCCCAACAAAATCAAAACTCATTACTGACTTTTTACTTGGTGGGACGCTTGCATTGCTTGGACAGGTCGTAACCCTCCAACACAAGACGTCCACACAATTCACCTGCGCACACTGTCAAAGATCGTTCGCTTGCATCCCGTTTCCGGTTTGCGCCCCAAGACGTTTCGTCCTAGGTGAGCCGCCCATTCTACATCGCTTTTCGTGACCGTCAACACCCTCGTCGAAGCTTTTTCGAGGTCCCGGCGGTCCGTCTTCGACGTGGGCGACTGCGGGCTGCGAATAATACGATGCGTTTCCATTTTGGCAAGCGTTTCTTCGGAGAAATCTTGCAGATGTCGTGCAAACAGCTGAGCTGTCGCGCAATTTTCTTTCACGATGCGACGGAACCACTCCGAACCGCGCACCGATCAGCTCCGAACCAGCCTCACACGGGCGAAATTGCGCTTGCCCACCTGCAGCACGCCCTCGAAACCGGCGCCGAAGACCGCTGTGCGGATCCTCGACAACCTCGGCATCGATGCGCACCGCACGCTCCTTCAACTTGCGATTCGCTTCGGAGTTGCTCGCGGTGAGTCCGGCCGCGGTGAGCAAGGCCGCCAGGCGCAAGCCTTCGGCGGGCACGACGACGTCGGTCTGCGGCAGCATCGAAGTGTCACCTTCGCCACGCACCACCGCGTGCCAGCCGGCGATGGCCTGCTCGGCGGCAGCCGCGTCATGGAATCGTGTGGCCAGTTCGCGGGCCAGGCGCAGCTTGGCATCGCGCGGATTGAGCGCGCCGCTGGCAATGTCCCGCTTCATCCCGGCCAGTTCGTCCAGCGACACGTCGAAGCTGAGCAGTTCGAACCAGCGCCACATCAGCTCGTCGCCGATCTTCATGGTCTTGGTGACGATGTCGATCGCCGGCTCGTTGATGCCGATGTAGTTGCCCAGTGACTTGGACATCTTGTTGACGCCGTCCAGCCCTTCCAGCAACGGCATGGTCAGAACGATCTGCGGCGGCTGGCCGTGGTGTTCCTGCAGCGCACGACCCATCAGCAGATTGAACTTCTGGTCGGTGCCGCCAAGCTCGACGTCGCACTTCAGCGCCACCGAGTCGTACCCCTGCACCAGTGGATACAGGAACTCGTGGATCGCGATCGGCTGCTGCGCCGCGTAGCGCTTGGTGAAGTCGTCGCGCTCGAGCATGCGCGCCACGGTGTGCTGGGCGGCCAGCTTGATCATGTCGGCCGCGCTCATCTTGCCGAACCACTCGGAGTTGAAGCGCAACTCGGTCTTCTCGCGGTCGAGCACCTTGTAGACCTGCTCGGCATAGGTCTCGGCGTTGGCCAGCACGTCCTCACGGGTGAGCGGTTTGCGGGTGACGTTCTTGCCGGTGGGGTCACCGATCATGCCGGTGAAGTCGCCGATCAGGAAAATCACCTGATGACCCAGATCCTGGAACTGGCGCATCTTGTTCAGCAGGACGGTATGGCCCAGGTGGAGGTCCGGCGCAGTCGGGTCGAAACCGGCCTTGATCCGCAGCGGGCGGCCGCTTTTCAGGCGCTCGGCAAGATCCTCCCGCTTGATGATTTCGTCGGCGCCACGCGCAATCGTGGCCAGCGCCTGCTCAAGCTCGCTCATGCATTTCTCTCTGAGGTCAATAAGTGGGCAGCAGTCAGAAACGTGACCGTGCCGTCAACGTTAATTGTGCGTTAACCAGGAATGTCGCGCAAACCCTTGATGGAAAAGGCGTTGACGCCCTTTACACATGGCCGTTATGGTACGCGCAGTTTGTTACTTTGTAGCGTGGGCGTGTACAGCATGGCAGAAGAAAAGCAGGGGGCGCGGCAAACCCGCAAGCAGGCGATCTGCCGCAAGGCGCAGCGCCGACACTCCCACTTCTACGAACGCTGTGCGCATTGGTCATTCAATCGTTCCGGCGAGATCGAGCCGATTCGCTGGCATCGCGAGCGGATCGTGCTCGCCGGTACCGCGCTGCTGATCACCTTGCTGTCCGGTTTCATCATGCCCGCGTGGGCCAGCGCGATGCGCCCGGCACCCGACGCCGGAAGTGCATTCGTTGTTGCCGTTGGCGCTGCCGAAGATCGCCCCGGTCGGCCGGACGATCGCCACCGTCGACGATTGGCAGGTGGTGCGGGTGCGACCGGGACAGACGCTGTCGGACATCTTCAACGCCCGTGGCCTGGGCATGACCGACCTGCAGAACGGTGATGGACGCCGCCGGCAGCGCAAAATCCGCCCTGCACGACATCCGCCCGGGACAGGAATTCGACTTCCTGCTGGGAAGCGACGGCAGCCTCAAGGGTTTCCGTTTCGACCAGGATCAGGCCAGCCGCGCGACCATCCGCCTCGATGGCGCGCACCCCACCGTTTCGATCCAGCAACGCGACATGGATCTGCGCGAGCAGGTAGCGCATGGCGTCATCCGCAGCAGCCTGTATGCCGCCGGCGACCAGGCCGGCATGGGCGCGGCGATGGTCGGCAAGCTCGCCGACCTGTTCAAGTACGACATCGACTTCGTGCAGGACCTCCGCGTCGGCGACAGCTTCACGGTGATCTATGACGACATCTACCGTGACGGCGTGCGCTACGGCCAGGGCAACATCATCGCCGCCGAATTCATCAACCAGGGCAAGCGCTACACCGCCTACCGCTTCAAGAAGGCCGACGGCAACTTCGGCTGGTACAGCGAGGACGGCCGGCCGATCCAGAAGTCGTTCCTGCGCATCCCGGTCGATTTCACCCGCATCTCCTCGCAGTTCACCGGGGCGCGCATGCACCCGATCCTCGGCCGCATGCGCGCGCACAAGGGCGTCGATTACGCCGCACCCAGCGGCACCCCGATCCACGCGGCCGGCGACGGCGTGATCAAGTACCACGGCTGGGAACGTGGCTACGGCAACTTCGTGGTGATCCAGCACGACAGGTCCATCAGCACCGCCTACGGCCACATGTCGCGTTTCGTGAAAGGCCAGCATGTGGGCGAGCGCGTGCGCCAGGGTGAAGTAATCGGCTACGTCGGCATGACCGGCCTGGCCACCGGCCCGCACCTGCACTACGAGTTCCGCGTCAACGGCACCCAGCGCAACCCGCAGACGGTGACGTTGCCGAAGCCCGAGCCGCTGCCCGCCGCGCAGATGGCACTTTTCAAGGCACAAGTGGTGAAGCCCCAACTGGCGCGCCTGACCGAGCTGGACGCACGCATCAAGCTGGCGCAAGCCGGCGTTCCCGCCAACCACGACAACTGATCTCGCTCCCGGCGTGGACACGGCCTCGGCGCTCTACCTCGGGTTGATCTCCGGTACCAGCGCGGACAGCATCGACGCCGTGCTGGTCAGCTTCAGCCGCGGCGTACCGCAGTTGCTGGCCAGCCATGCCCATCCCTGGCCCGCAGCCCTGCGCGAACGCATGCTGGCGCTGGCACAAGATGAAGCCACGCTCGACCTGGACGCCTTTGGACGTCTGGACGTCGAAATCGGGCATGGCTTTGCCGATGCGGCCCTGCATCTGCTCGAACAAAGCGGCACCCCGGCGCGGACCGTGCGCGCCATCGGCTCGCATGGCCAGACCCTGCGCCACCGACCGGTCGGCCGCCATCCGTTCACGCTGCAGCTGGGCGACCCCAGCGTGATCGCCGAACGCTGCGGCATCGAGGTGGTGGCGGATTTCCGGCGCGCCGACATCGCCGCCGGCGGGCAGGGCGCGCCGCTGCTGCCGGCGCTGCACGCGATGCTGCTGGCGCAGGCCGGGACACGTCCGGGTGGTACTCAACCTGGGCGGCATCGCCAACATCACGGTGCTCGGCGCCGATGGCAGCGTGCACGGGTTCGATACCGGCCCGGCCAATGGCCTGCTGGATGCGTGGTGCCTGCGCCAGCGCCACGAGCCGTTCGACCGTGACGGTGCGTACGCCGCCAGCGGCCGCGTCGATGCCACGCTGCTCGCGACCCTGCTGGCCGACCCCTACTTCGCCCTGCCGCCACCCAAGAGCACCGGACGCGAGCACTTCCATCTCGGCTGGCTGGCCACGCACCCGCGGCTGGCCGCACTCGACCCCGCCGATGTCCAGGCAACCCTGCTCGAACTCACCGCGCGCAGCGTCGCCACGGCGATCGCGCAATCCGCGCCGGGGACAGAAGAAGTGCTGGCATGTGGCGGCGGGGTGCATAACGGCGCGCTGATGCGGCGGCTGGGCGAGCTGCTGGCGCCCAGCGTGCTGCTGAGCACCTCGCGTTACGGCATCGACCCGGACTTCCTCGAAGCCACCGCATTCGCATGGCTGGCACGGCAACGACTGCTCGGCCTGCCCGGCAACCTGCCGGCAGTGACCGGCGCGCGCGGGCCGCGGGTGCTTGGCGCGATCTACCCCGCGCCGGACGCAGCTTCGCCGTAACTGATGCTCTCCGGCGCCAATTGCGTCGGCCGGGTCTGCGCCAGCGCACGCAGCGCCTCCTGGAACACGCCCTGTTCGGCGTCATCCCAATGGCCATCAAGCACGGTGACGGCTTCCGGGTCGCGCAGGCTTTCGCTGAAATGCTGGGCGGCCGAAATGCCCAGGCCGTTGCGCAAGGCATGCAGCATCACGTCGTTGGTCGAACACTGGCGATCCCGCGCCAGCGCGCGGATACGTTCGACCAGCAGGGTGTCGACGTGCTGCAAGATCATGTCCGGCATAAGTGTCACTCCATGTTGCACATGCCCTGTAGCCCGGATGTTTGCACAAGCGCGGAGATGCCCGGCAAGTGGAGCGCGGATTCCGTGGCATGCCCGACAGTTCCGATGTGAACACGACCACACTCGCACGGCGCGCAAGGCGTTCGGGGGCAGCTATCCATCGACCAGATGAAACCCACATCACGTCGCACAGTTGGCTAGCATAGGCCGATGACCACACCCGATTCGCCTGCCTCCACCGGGCTGCTTGCCTCGATCAGACCCTATCTGGAGCGCGCGCCGATCGCTGCGCTGCTGCTGGGCATTTCTTCGGGTTTCCCTTATGCCATGATCGGCGCCACCCTGACCACGCGGCTGGCCCAGGATGGTATCGACAAGCGCAGCGTGACCGCCTTCTCGCTGGCCTTCCTGGTCTACAACCTGAAGTTCCTGTGGGCACCGGCGGTCGATCGTCTGCATTTGCCGCTGCTGGGCCGATTCGGTCAGCGACGCTCCTGGCTGTGGTTGTCGGCGGCGGCCGTGGCGGCTTCGATCATCTTTCTCGGCCTGGTCAGTCCAAAGGCGAACCTCGAGACGGTGGCACTCGCCGCCGTGCTGGTGGGAATCGCCGGTGCCACTTTCGATATCGTGATCGACGCCTACCGGATCGAGATACTGCAGCCGCGCCAGTTGGGCATCGGTTCGGGCATGTCGCAGTATGGCTGGCGTATCGGTTCGGTCTGCGCCGGCGGACTCGCCCTGCTGGTTGCCGCGGCGTACGGCTGGGCGGCCGCCTATCTGTTGTGCTCCCTCTTCGTCATCCCGGCGATCTTCGTGGGGTTCTGGCTGGGCGAACCGCAACGCCACCGCGAGCCCGCCACGACCCGGGGGCTGGGCACGGCACTGGCGGCGGTCGTCGGGCCGCTGACCGAGTTTTTCCGCCGCAGCGGCGCCTGGCTGGTTCTGCTGTTCGTGCTGATCCACAAGATCGGCGACACGCTGGCAAACCTCACGGTGCGACTGCTGCTGCAGGATCTGCATTTCAGCAACGAAGAGATCGCCACCTATGACGTCGGCTTCGGCTTCATTGCCTACCTGATCGGCATCTTCATCGGCGGCGTCCTCTATGTGCGCCTGGGGATGAAGCGCGCGGTACTGCTCAGCCTGATCCTGATGGCGGTATCCAACCTGTCTTTCGCCGCCTTGGCCCACATGGGACACAGCACCGGGATGCTCGCCTTCACCATCGGCTTCGAAAACATTGCCAGCGGGATCGGCGGCGTCGTTGTGGTGGCGTATCTGTCGGCCCTGTGCAACCTGTCGTATACCGCGTCGCAGTACGCGCTGCTGTCGGCGGCCGCGTCGGTGGTCGGGCGACTGGTGACCGGCACCACGGCGGGCGGCCTGATCCAGGGCATGGGTTATGTCGATTTCTACCTGCTGACCACCGCGGTGGCGCTGCCCGGCGTGGTCCTGTTTGCATGGATGATGCACCGCGGCCTGGTCGACCGCGCCATCGCCGAGGTTGACGTGCGCGCCTCGGCGTAACGTTCAGCCGGTGGCGTTCACCGCCGTGAGAGGCTCTCAGTCCGCGTAGTCGACGATGTAGGGCGCGTGGTCGGAGAAGCGCTCGTCGCGGTAGATCGAGCACGCCTGCATGCGCTCGCGCAACGACGGCGTGCAGACCTGATAGTCGATCCGCCAACCCACGTTGTTCGCACGCGCCTGGCCGCGGTTCGACCACCAGGTGTATTCCACCGCCTCGGGCTTGATCGCGCGGAAACTGTCGACCCAGCCGCGGTCGTGGAACAGCAGGTCCAGCCACGCGCGCTCTTGCGGCAGGCAGCCGGAGTTCTTCTGGTTGGACGACCAGTTCTTGATGTCGTTCTTCGTGTGCACGATGTTCCAGTCGCCGCAGATCACGTAATCGCGGCCGCTCTTCAGCCACTGGTCGAAGATCGGCGTGATCCATTCCATCGCCTTGAACTTGAACTGCTGGCGCTCGTCGCCGGAGGAGCCGGACGGGAAGTACAGCGAAACCACGCTGAGGTTGCCGAAACGCGCCTCGATGTAGCGGCCCTCGTTGTCGAACTCGTCCCAGCCCAGTTCGGTCAGCACCTGGTCGGGCTCGCGCCTGGCGTAGATCGCCACGCCGCTGTAACCCTTCTTGCTGCTGGCATCACGGTAGAAACAGTGGTGGCCGTCGGGGCGGAACATCGCGTCGCCAAGCTGGTCTTCCTGCGCCTTGGTTTCCTGCAGACACACCACGTCGGCGTTCTGCGTGCGCAGCCAGTCGAACACGCCCTTGGTCGCGGCCGAGCGGATGCCGTTGGCGTTGAGGCTGATGATGCGCATGGACTCTCCCGATGTCGTGATGGGTGATCATAACAACCGCGACAGCACGCCTGCGGCATCGCCATGAGCACGCCACCGGTCACGCCGGTCGACGACCACTGGCGATGGCACTGCGTCGACTGCGGTGAGCTGTACCATGGCGGCCGCTGCCCTGACCCTCCGCATTTGCGAGACCAACCGTGCACGACTACCAGCGCGACTTCATCGAACTCACCCTGCAGCGCGACGTGCTGCGCTTCGGCGAGTTCACCCTGAAATCCGGGCGCCAAAGCCCGTACTTCTTCAACATGGGCCGGATCGACTCCGGCGCCGCGCTGGCCCAGCTCGGCCGCGCCTATGCCGCCGCGGTGGTGAACTCCGGCATTGCCATCGACATGCTGTTCGGCCCAGCCTACAAAGGCATCGCGCTGGCTGCCGCCACCGCCATCGCGCTGGCCGACGGCCACGATCGCGACCTGCCGTGGGCGTACAACCGCAAGGAAGCGAAGGATCACGGCGAGGGCGGCGTGCTGGTCGGCGCGCCGCTCAAGGGGCGCGTGCTGATCGTCGACGACGTGATGACCGCCGGCACCGCGGTGCGCGAGTCGCTGGCACTGATCCGTGCGCACGGGGCCGAACCGGCCGGCGTGCTGATCGCGCTGGACCGGCAGGAGCGCGGGCAGGGCGAACGCTCGGCCGCCCAGGAAGTGGCCGCCGACTATGGAATCCCGGTCATTGCGATCACCAGCCTCGACGACGTGCTGGCTTATGCCGGCGAACAGCCGCGGCTGGCCGCCGAGCATGCCCGCCTGCTCGCCTACCGCGAACGTTACGGGGTTCAGCGCTGAGAGGCTGCGAATTTTCAGCCTCCCGGACCGGCGACGGATGGCCGGACGCACGACTGGAAAATCACGCAGGAAGCGCGATTTTTCACAGGCGCTGAGTTCATCTTGCGGCGGATAGACTCGCGAACCTGATCACAGTGGTCGCTACTGCCGCGCGAAGCCTGGCCCGACGGCGCCACTCCGACCGCTATACTGGCAAGCCAAGGGGGAGCCCATGCATAAGTCACTGCTTGCCATTGTCGCTGCTGCACTGGTCGCGAGCCTGTCGGTGCAGGCCCAGAACACCGGCAATATCCGCTACAAATGGCATGACGGCCAGGGCCTGATGCATTTCAGCGACAGCCTGACCGCCGAGGCGATGAAATACGGCTACGAGCTGGTCAACGATCGCGGCATGGTGGTGCGGCGGGTGCCACGTCAGCTGAACGCCGAAGAGCGTGCCGTCGCGAACAAGCTGGCCGCCGAGCAGGAGGCCAAGCGACGCGCCGCCCAGGAACGGGCCAACGCCGAAGCGCAGATGCTTTCGGCGTACCCGGACGAGGAGTCCTACAAGATTTCGCTGCAGCAGACGCTGGACACGATCGACCAGCAGATCCACACCACCCAGATCAACCTGCGCAGCCAGGAGAAGGCGCTGACCGACCTGCTCGGCCGGGCCGCCGAAATCGAGAACGCCAAGGACACGGTGCCGAAATTCCTGGTCGACAGCATTGCCGCGCAGCGCAACGTGGTGGCCGCGCAACGCTATACGCTGCAGCGCCAGCAGGCCTTGCGGGCGCAGACCGTGCAGTCGCAGGCCAAGCAGCTGGCACGCTATCGCGAGCTCAAGGCGGCCCAGGAGCCGCCGGCGGAATAACCTGCCTTGTGCCGCCTCCCCGCGGCCACGTGCGCGCCATCGCGGAGCCGACACGGCCTCGACAATTATCGAGGCTGTGTCGTTTTCAGAACGGCAACGTCAGCCTGGAATCCACCGCCAGCAGTTGCTTGCGGAAAACCAGCTGGATCCGTTTCAGCGCCTTCTCGTCGGCCGCCTCGAAACGCAGCACCAGCACTGGCGTGGTGTTCGACGCACGCACCAGGCCCCAGCCATCCGGCCAGTCCGCGCGTACGCCGTCGATGGTGATCAGGCTGGCATCCTCGAAGCTGGCCTGCTGGCGGAACTTGTCCATGAAACGGTAGTGCTCGCCCTCGGCCAACTCGACCTTCAGTTCCGGCGTGGACACGCTCTTGGGCAAGGTGGCGAAGACCTCCTCCGGGCTGCGCCCCGAGCAGGTCGCCGGCGAGGATTTCCAGCAGCCGCGCGGCCGCGTAGATGCCATCGTCGAAACCGTACCAGCGCTCCTTGAAGAAGAAATGCCCGCTCATCTCGCCGGCCAGCTCGGCCGCGGTCTCGCGCATCTTCGCCTTGATCAGCGAATGGCCGGTGCGCCACATCAGCGGACTGCCGCCGGCATCCAGGATCTGCCCCTTCAGGTGGCTGGTGCATTTCACGTCGTAGATGATCGTGGCGCCGGGCTGGCGCGACAGCACGTCGCGCGCGAACAGCATCAGCAATCGGTCGGGGTAGATGATCTCGCCGGCGCGGGTGACCACGCCGAGGCGGTCGCCATCGCCATCGAACGCCACGCCCAGGTCGGCGCCGGTCTGCCTCACCGCGAGGATCAGGTCTTCCAGGTTGGCCGGATCGGACGGGTCCGGATGATGGTTCGGGAAGCTGCCGTCGACGTCGCAGTACAGCGGGATCACCTCGCAGCCGACGCCCTCCAGCACTTGCGGCGCGATCGCCCCGGGAATGCCGTTGCCGCAATCGACCACGACTTTCAGGCGACGCTCGGCCAGCACGTCGGAAACGATCTTCTCGATGTAGTCCGGCGCCACGTCGACCTGGCGCAGGCCGCCACCGCCGCCGCTCGCCAGCGCGCCGCTGGCGATGCGCTGGTACAGATCCTGGATCGCGCCCTCGGACAGGGTCTCGCCACCGACCACGATCTTGAAGCCGTTGTAGTCCGGCGGATTGTGGCTGCCGGTAACCGCCACGCCACAGCCGGTGTTGAAACGGTAAGTGGCGTAGTACACCACCGGCGTGGGCACCGCGCCGATATCGATCACGTCGATGCCGGCCTCGCGCAGGCCTTCGGCCAGCGCACCGGCCAGCTCCGGGCCGGACAGCCGGCCATCGCGACCGACGACGATCTCGCGCAGACCTTTCTCGCCCATCAGCGTGCCGATCGACTGGCCGAGCGCGCGGGCGACGTCGCTGTTCAGGGTCTGGCCCACCACGCCGCGCACGTCGTAGGCGCGGAAGATGCCCGGATCCACGCTTGCCGTGGCGGCGACCTGGGTGCCGGTGGTCTGGCCGGCGGCGCCGAAGGCGGCCTGGCCCGCACCGGCGCCGGCGCCGCGACTTCCTGATCCGATTGCGCCAATGGCTCCTCCGCTTCGGCCGGTGCCGACACACGCAGGTGACGCAGGCGCAGCCATAACAGGTAACTGCCACCACCCAAGCCGAGCAAGGCCAGCAACCCGCTCAGCAACCACGAACGCGGCAGCACGATGAACGCACCCGGCAAGCCGGCACCGACGCTGAACACGCTGCCGGCGATCGGCTTCCCGCTCGCCTCGGCTTCGGCCGAGGCGGAGCCATGCGAGAACAGCTGCACACTGTTGCGATCATCGCCCTGGCGCAGGTCGAGCCGACCGCCGGCCGGCGACACGCCGTCGAAGCGCTGCCTGAGCGGAGCAAACGGCAGCTCGACCCAGGCCCACGCCTGGGCCTGTTGCGGCAGTCCCAGCGGGATCACCAGACTCAACCGGCGATCGCCACCGCCATAGGAAACGCTTTGCGCCAGCGGCACGCCTTCGGCACTTTGCGCCGACATCAGCTGGGCTGCCTTGGCGTAGCCGAACTCGCGGTAATTGGCGCGCAGCACCTCGCCCAGGTCGCCGCTGTACAGCTCCAGCTTCTTTGCCTGCGGCAACTGCTGGCGCAACGCGGCGGCGGATTGCACGGGATCGCCCATCAGGGTCGCCGGATCCACGGCGGCCAGCACTTTCTCCACCGCCGCGCGTTGACTGGCAATTTCCGCGGACACCGCCTTGACCGCCTCGTCCTGTGCCGCATGCACGCGCCGGATGGCATTGCCTTCGTCGGCGATCAGCCAGGTCTGCCAGGCGCAGAACAGCCCCAGCAGCAGCAGCACGGTGCCGCCGGCCAGTGGCAACAGGGCCATCCAGTCGACTTGCCGGTTGCGCAGTCGTTCTTTCGCGATGTTCAACGCCATACCACGCCCCCGCGGCTGTACCACCGATCGGCCCGATGCTTCCGGGCCGAGCCTGCTGATTCATTGGATACCGGTCGAGCCGAAGCCACCGCCGCCGCGCTCGCTCGGCGCGAAGTCGGTCACGATGTTCAGTCGCGCCTGCGCCACCGGCACCAGCAGCAACTGGGCGATCCGATCGCCCACCGCGATGGTGTACGGCTGGCTGCCGCGATTCCAGCACGAAATCATCAACGGCCCCTGGTAGTCGGCGTCGATCACCCCGACCAGGTTGCCCATCACCAGCCCGTGTTTGTGGCCCAGCCCCGAGCGCGGCACGATCAAGCGCGCACCAGCCCGGGTCGCCGATATGGATCGCGATACCGCTGGGCACCAGCGCGCTTTCGCCAGGCTGCAGCGTCAGCGGCTGTTCCAGCGCAGCGCGCAGATCCATGCCGGCACTGCCGGGCGTGGCGGCCTGCGGCAACGGGATGCTGTCGCCCAGGCGCGGGTCGAGGATCTTCAGCTCGACCTCGATCGTCATCCGCGCGTGGCCCGGTAGCGTTCGGCCACGTGAGCGATCAGCTGGCGCGCCAGCTCGGATTTTGCCGCCCGCGGCAGTTCCGACCGCGCCGTCGGCCCAGTACAGGGTCAACGCGTTGTCGGCCGCCTCGAAACCGAGGCCACCGCCCACCTGATTCGCCGCAATCATGTCCAGCCCCTTGCGTTCGCAGCTTGCCCTGCGCATAGCCCGCCACATCATGCGTCTCCGCCGCGAATCCGACCAGGAACGGGTGCGCGGTTTGCGCCGAAAGGCTGGCCAGGATGTCCGGGTTCTCGCCGAGGTGCAGGGTCAGCTCGCTGCCGTCGTGCTTTTTCAGTTTCCGCGCGGATACCTCCAGCGGACGGTAGTCGCCAACCGCCGCCGCGCCGATATAGATATCGGCCTGCGCGGCGGCGGCCAGCACCGCCGCATGCATCTGCGCCGCGCTGCGCACATCGACGCGGCGCGCCACACCGGCCGGCGTGGCCAGGCTCACCGGCCCGGCCACCAGGGTCACTTCGGCACCGGCCTGGGCGGCCGCTTCGGCCACCGCGAAACCCATCCGGCCGGAACTGCGGTTGCCGATGAAGCGCACCGGGTCGATGTCCTCGTAGGTCGGACCGGCGCTGACCAGCACCTTCAACCCGGCCAGCGATCGACTGCCGAACGAGGCCACCAGCGCATCGCGCAGTTCGTGCGGTTCCAGCATGCGGCCGCTGCCGACATCGCCGCAGGCCTGGTCGCCCACCGCCGGACCCAGCAGCTGCGCGCCGTGCCGGCGCAGTGTCTCGATGTTCGCCTGCACCGCCGGGTGCGCCCACATCTGCTGGTTCATCGCCGGCGCCAGGTACAGCGGCGCGGCGCTGGCCAGGCACAGCGTGGTCAGCAGGTCGTCGGCCATGCCGTGCGCCAGCCGCGCCAGCAGGTCGGCGCTGGCCGGCGCCACCAGGATGCGTTCGGCCCAGCGCGCCAGTTCGATATGCCCCATCGCCGCCTCGGCCTGCGCGTCCCACAGGCTGACCCGCACGGCTTGGCCGGACAGCGCCTGGAACGTGGTCGGGCTGACGAAATGGGTGGCGCCCTCGGTCATCACCACGCGCACCTCGGCGTCGAGGTCGCGCAGGCGGCGAACCAGTTCGCAGGACTTGTAGGCGGCGATGCCGCCGGACACTCCCAGCAGGATGCGGCGTTGGGCAAGACTCATGTAAGGCGGGCCTGACAATCGGGCAGAGGCCTAGCTTACCGGATTCATTCACCCGCACCGCTGCCCGGCGCGGGCGCCGTCCGGCAAGTTGGTGGGCATGAGCATCCGCGACTGGCCCGCAGGCGAACGCCCCCGCGAAAAACTGCTGACGCGCGGCTGTGGCGCGCTGTCCGATGCCGAACTGCTGGCGGTGCTGCTGGGCAGCGGCAGCCGCGGCAAGGACGCGCTGGCACTAGGCCGCGAACTTCTGAACGCCGCCGGCAGCCTCGGTGCATTGCTGGCCCGGCCCGAGCAGCCGATCCGGATTGACGGGCTGGGCCCGGCCAAGCGTGCGCGCATCGTCGCCGCACTGGAACTGGCCCGGCGCAGCCTGGCCGAACAACTGCTGGAAAAGCCCAGCCTGGGCAATCCGCGCGACAGCGGCGACTACCTGCGCGCGCAACTGCGCCATCTGCCGTACGAGGTGTTCGGCTGCCTGTACCTGGACAACCGCCACCGCGTGCTGGCGTTCGAGGAGCTGTTCCGCGGCACCGTCGACGGCGCCAGCGTGCACCCGCGCGAGGTGGTGCGCGCCTGCCTGCAGCACAACGCCTGCGCGGTGATCTTCGCCCACAACCACCCCTCCGGCGTGGCCGAACCCAGCGCCGCCGACCGCGCGATCACCCACGAGTTGCGCGATGCACTGCAGCTGGTCGGCGTGCGCGTGCTCGATCATCTGGTGATCGGCAGCGGCGAGCCGGTATCGATGGCGGCGCGCGGCCTGATCTGAGATCCGCACCGGCAAAAAAAGCGGCGTGGGTGGACCACGCCGCGGGCCGATTGGGGGAGCGGAGAGAGCGGCGTCTCCGTTTGCCGAGAAATGGAGGGGAGTTCATGTCCGGCCCAAGCAGTATCGCGGCACGACATGACGGGCCGATGACACTTCCAGCCAGCAGCGGAAAGCGGCGGCAAGCCGCGTAACTTTATGCACAAACCGGAAAGACCGACACTTGCCGGCCTCATTGCGACCTTGATCGCAAGTTAACGGCATAACTCATTGATATTAAGTATTTATTCGCCGAAGCAGTTAGAGCGGACCGGAGAACAGACGGATCTCGGCCTTTGGCCAGCGACGTTCCCCACAGACTTATCCACAGCAGACTCGCGGCGCCGCAGCAAATCCATGTCCATTCGCGCCACGCCGCATCACCGGTGACGCACGCCGGAGTTGGCGCACTGCGGCAGCATGGGGGTCTGTTAGGATTACCGGTTCCATCACGAAACCGATCCCACCGTGAAAGAACCGTTGCGCGAACTGGTGCTGCAGGCGATCCAGGCCCTGCAGGACGATGCCACCCTGCCCATCGACCTCAGCCTGCCCGGCTTCGTGATCGAGCGCGCGCGCAGCCGCGAACACGGCGATTTCGCCTGCAACGTGGCGATGCTGCTGGCCAAACCGGCGCGCGCCAAACCGCGCGAGTTGGCCGAGAAACTGGTCGCCGCGCTGCCGGCAAACACGCTGGTGGACAAGGTCGAGATCGCCGGGCCCGGGTTCATCAACTTCTTCCTTGCCGCCGGCGCCTACCATGCCGAGTTGCGTCGGATCATGAGCGAAGGCGACGCCTACGGCCGCAACACCGGCGGCAACGGCGCGACTGTCGGCGTGGAATTCGTCTCGGCCAATCCGACCGGGCCGCTGCACGTGGGTCACGGCCGCGCCGCGGCGATCGGCGACTGTCTGAGTCGCCTGCTCGACGCCAGCGGCTGGAACGTGAAGCGCGAGTTCTACTACAACGACGCCGGCGTGCAGATCGCCAACCTCGCCATCTCGGTGCAGGCGCGCGCGCGCGGGATCACGCCGGACGACAGCAGCTGGCCGGAGAACGGCTATCGCGGCGACTACATCGCCGAGGTGGCGCGCGCCTATCTCGACCGTGAGGCGGTGGTCGCCGATGGCGAGACGGTCACCGCGGCCGGCGACGTGGACGACCTCGACGCGATCCGCCGCTTCGCCGTGGCCAGCCTGCGCCGCGAGCAGGATCTGGACCTGCAGGCGTTTGGCGTCGCCTTCGATACCTATTTCCTCGAATCGTCGCTGTACAGCGACGGCAAGGTGGAAGAGACCGTGCGCGAACTGGTCGCCCACGGCCACACCTACGAGGATGGCGGTGCGCTGTGGCTGCGCACCACCGAGTTCGGTGACGACAAGGACCGCGTGATGCGCAAGTCCGACGGCACCTACACCTACTTCCTGCCCGACGTGGCCTACCACCTGAGCAAGTGGCAGCGTGGCTATGAGCGCGCGATCACCGAGCTGGGTTCGGATCATCACGGCTCGCTGGCGCGGGTGAAGGCCGGCCTGCAGGCGCTCGATTGCGGCATCCCCAAGGGCTGGCCGGAATACGTGCTGCACCAGATGGTGACGGTGATGAAGGGCGGCGAGGAAGTGAAGATCTCCAAGCGCGCCGGCAGCTACGTCACCCTGCGCGACCTGATCGACGAGGTCGGCCGCGACGCCACGCGCTACTTCCTGATCTCGCGCAAGAGCGACTCGCAGCTGGTGTTCGACATCGACCTGGCGCGTTCGCAGTCGAACGACAACCCGGTGTACTACATCCAGTACGCACATGCCCGCGTCTGCAGCGTGCTGCGCCAGGCGCCGGAGAAGGGCTTCACGGTCGATCTTGCCGACGGCCTCGCCCACCTCGACCGGCTGGACAACGAGCACGAGCAGATCCTGCTCACCGAACTGTCGAAGTACCCTGAACTGGTCGAGGCTGCCACGGCGAACCTGGAGCCGCACCTGGTCGCCGCGTGGCTGCGCGAGTTGGCCAACGCGTTCCACACCTACTACAACTCGCACCAGTTCCTGGTCGAGGATGCCGCGCTGCGCAATGCGCGGCTGGCGCTGGTGGTGGCGACCCGGCAAGTGTTGAAGAATGGGTTGGATTTGTTGGGCCTCGGCGCCCCGGAGAAGATGTGATGGCAGCACGCAAGGGCAGGGGCCGGCAGGCCGTGCGCAACGGCAGCAAGGGCTTCCCGGGTTGGGGCTACGCCGTCATCGGCGTGGTGATCGGTGCGATCCTGATGGCCGTGATGATGCGCGGCAGCCTGCTGACCAGCCTGCGCAAGACCGACGGTCCGCAGGCAAATCCGCAAGCCACCGCCGAGCGCGGCAGCGCACCGGGCGTGCTCGAATCGAGCGCTGGCGACAATGCGCCGAAGAAGCCGCAATTCGATTTCTACTCGGTGCTGTCGGAGAAGGAGGTGCGCATCCCCGACGCCGAGATCAGCGCGCAGGCGCGCGTCGAGCAGCAGCAGAAACAGCAGGCGACGCAGCTGCAGGCGCAGCAGGCCGCCGCTCAGCAACAAGCCACGCAAGCGGCCGCAAACGCGCCCGACGCGGTCAGCCAGAACATCACCGCCGCTCCGGCGGCGGCGGTACCGCAACCCGCCGGTAGCAGCGGCTACCTGCTGCAGGTCGGCGCGTTTCCGAACGCGGCCGATGCGGAAACCCTGAAGGCGAAACTCGCACTGCAAGGTTTCATGGCCAACGTGCAGTCGGTCAACATCGGCGGCCAGACCTATAACCGCGTACGGCTGGGGCCGTTCCGCTCGGCCACCGAGCTGGAGTCGACCAAGCAGCGGCTGGCTGGCGCCGGCATCAATGCGATCGCGCTGAAGGAAGGCAGGTAACCCGCGCCTCGCGCGCACCACAGCTGCCGGCCGCAACGATGCCGGCACGCCGAGCTGGATTTTCACGCATGACCACCAAGACCGTCTGGATCACTGGCGCCACCTCCGGCTTCGGCGCCGCCACCGTGGAACGTTTCGTGGCCGGTGGCTGGCGCGTGATCGCCAGCGGCCGGCGTGCCGAGCGACTGCAGCAACTGGTGGAACGCCACGGCGCCGAACATGTGCACGCGGCAGCGTTCGACGTGCGTGACGAAGCTGCGATGCATGCGGCGCACGCGGCCCTGCCGCCGGCCTTCGCCGGCATCGATTTGTTGGTCAACAATGCCGGCCTGGCGCTGGGCACCGCGCCGGCGCAGCAGGCGGACCTGGCCCAGTGGAAGCAGATGATCGACGTCAACGTCACCGCGCTGGTGTCGCTGACCCATCTGCTGCTGCCGCAGCTGATCGCCCGCCGCGGCGCGATCGTCAACATCAGTTCGATCTCGGGCAGCTACGCCTACCGTGGCGGCAACGTGTACGGCGGCACCAAGGCCTTCGTCACCCAGTTTTCGCAGAACCTGCGCACCGACCTGCACGGCACCGGCGTGCGGGTAACCTCGATCGAGCCGGGCATGGCCGAGACCGAGTTCACCCTGGTGCGCACCGGCGGCGACCAGGCCGCGTCGGACCAGCTCTACGCCGGCACCCATCCGATCACCGGCAGCGACATCGCCGACACGATCTGGTGGATCGCCAACCTGCCGCCGCATCTCGACATCTGCCGCATCGAAGTGATGCCGGTCAGCCAGTCGGCGGCCGGGTTGCAGGTCGCCCGCGACAGCTGAGCGGCCACCTTCGCCGGGTGCCTACCCGGCCTCGCCGCGATGCACGTCGTGGGTCACGAACGGGTGCTCGGGATCGGGCGCGGCCAGCCATTGCGGGTGCGCCAGGGTATGGCGCATGTCGTCCAGCCCGCTCTGCCAGTGGCTGCGCATGCTGGCGGCGCTGAATTCGTAGTCCTTGAAATGGCCTTCGTGCAGTCTGTTCTGATAAATCAGGTGGATCACGTTGGTCAACGACGCGGCGGCACGCGCCTCGGCATGGCGGTAGGCCGGATCGTTGCGCCGGTCCTCCGGCACCAGCGCCATCACGTCATGCAGCAGGCGGCGTTGCTCCTGCGTCCGCTGCATGAATTCGGTGACCAGCCGGGTGCGGCTGGAATACTGGATTTCCTTGCTGCGCTCGGCCACGTCGGCGAGGTCGCGCGGCGGCGTGCCGCGGGCGCTCCACAGATCGACCTGGAACACCAGCGTGTCGCAACCGGGGCGTTCGCTCAGCACCTCGTACAGCGGCGTGTTGGAGACCATGCCGCCGTCCCAGTAGAACTCGCCGTCGATCTCCACGGCGGGAAACCCCGGCGGCAGGGCGCCGGAGGCCATGAAGTGCTCGGGGCGCAGGCGCTCCCGCCGATTGTCGAAGTAGGCGAAATTTCCGGTACGCACATTCACCGCACCGACCGCCACGCGCATCGAGCGCGGGTCGTTGAGGCGGTCGAAATCGACCAGCCGTTCCAGCGTGGCGCGCAGCGGCGCGGTGTCGTACCAGCTCACGCTGCCGGGCGTGGCATGCGCGCCCAGGAACGGCGGTGGCTGGCGCGGGCGGAAGAAGCCGGCCTGGCCCTCGGTCATCGCGCGCCAGGCGGCCAGGCCGCTCAACCCGTTGAGCCATGCGGTCGGCCACGCGACCGCGTCGAACCAGGACAGCACCGGTGTGCCTGGCCATAGCGGCGAGCGACAGATCGTCTCCCAGAATTCGCGCAGTCGTTCCACCCGCCGTTCGGGTGCGTTGCCGGCGATGATCGCGGCATTCAACGCACCGATCGAAATACCGGCAAGACGCGTGGGCTGCAGGCCCGCTTCGCCCAGCGCCTCGAACACGCCGGCCTGGTAGGCACCGAGCGCGCCGCCGCCCTGCAATACCAGGGCGATGCTGCGGTAGTCGCGGGTCACCGACGCCGCCAGCGACTCCGCCGGGTCGCGGCCGGCCGCCACTACTGCATGAACCAGCCGTGGCTGACCACGATCGACTGACCGGTCAGTGCGGCGGACGGGAAGGTGGCCAGGTACAGCGCGGTCTGCGCGATGTCCTCGACGGTGGTGAACACGCCGTCGACGGTGTCCTTCAGCATCACGTTCTTGATCACATCGGCCTCGCTGATGCCCAGCTCCCTGGCCTGCTCCGGGATCTGCTTCTCGACCAGCGGCGTGCGCACGAAACCGGGGCAGATCACGTGCGAGCGCACGTTGTGCGGCGCGCCTTCCTTGGCCAGCGTGCGGGCCAGGCCGAGCAGGCCATGCTTGGCGGTGACGTAGGCAGACTTCAGCTTCGACGCCTCGTGCGAGTGCACCGAGCCCATGTAGATCACGATGCCGCCGCGACTCTTGCCGGCGCCGTCATCCTTGTACATGTGCTGCAGCGCCGCCTTGGTGGTGAGGAAGCCGCCATCGAGGTGGATCGCCAGCATCTTCTTCCAGTCGGCGAACGCGAACTGGTCGATCGGGTTGATGATCTGCACGCCGGCGTTGGAGATCAGGATGTCCAGACGGCCAAACGCCGCGACCACCTTGTCGGTGCCGGCGTTGACCGCGTCCTCGCTGGTGACGTCCATCGCCACGCCGATCGCCTTGCCGCCGGCCGCGTTGATTTCCGCGGCCACCGCATCGGCGGCCTGCTGGTTGATGTCGGCGATCGCCACGCTGGCGCCGTGCTGTGCGTACAGCTCGGCGATCGCCTTGCCCAGGCCGCTGGCCGCGCCGGTGATCAGGGCGACCTTGCCTTGAGACTGTTCATGCTTTGCTCCTTCGGGATGGCGGGGAGGCGCGGCCTCACCGCCGCGCCCATGCCGCAAATTGTAGGCGCTGCCGCGCGCGGCGCCATTGGACCTTGGAGCAGAAACTCAGCCGGCGTCTTCGGCCAGATAGGTGTACGCCATGAGCCCGCCATTGAGCGCGTCATACAACCGGGCAGCCTCGACCTCGTTCACGCCGGCGCTGGCGATGCGTTCGCGGTAGCTCTGCCGCAGCGCCTCCAGGTCGTAGCCGACGTAATCCAGCATCAGGTCGGTGGTATCGCCGCGGCGCACGTGGGCGAAAGTGTAACCGTCGCCCTCCACGCGCACGTTGACCGCGTCGGTGTCGCCGAACAGGTTGTGGATGTCGCCCAGGGTCTCCTGGTACGCGCCGACCATGAAGATGCCGAGGCGATAGCTTTCGCCATCCTTCAGCGCATGCAGCGGCAGGCTGACGTCGACGCCCTCGGCATCGACGTAGTGGTCGATGCGGCCGTCCGAATCGCAGGTGAGGTCGACGATGACGCCGCGCCGCGTGGGCTGTTCGTCGAGCCGCGCGATCGGCGCGATCGGGAAGATCTGGCCGATCGCCCATACGTCGGGGATCGACTCGAACACCGAGAAGTTGACGAAGTACTTGTCGACCAGCTTCTCGTCCAGCTCGTCCAGCGCCTGCCGGTGCGAGCGCTCGGCCGGCAGCAGGCGAGCGCGCACGGCGTTGGCGATGGCGTAGTACATCTCGTCCAGCCGCGCGCGGTCGGCCAGCGCCAGCTGGCCCAGCGCGTACAGCGTCTGGCCTTCGCTCAGGTGATGCTGGGCCTCGTGGAACAGCTCCAGTGCGGGGCGCCGGTCCAGTTCCCCGTAGGTCTCGCGCAGCCGGCGCAGCACCGCCGGCTCGTCCGCGCAGGCCGGCGGGATGACGCCACCGGGCACTTCCTCGACCTCGGTCACGTTGACCACCATCACCGCGTGGTGCGCGGTCATCGCGCGGCCCGCCTCGGTGAGGATGTGCGGCGCGGCCAGGCCCTCGGCCTCCACCGCTTCGGCCAGCGACTGCACGATGGTCGAGGCGTACTGCTCGATCGAGTAGTTGATCGAGTTGTGGCTGCGCGAGCGCGAACCTTCGTAGTCCACGCCGAGGCCGCCGCCGACGTCGACGATTTCCAGCGGCACGCCCATCCGCCTCAGCTCGACGAAGTACCGGGTCGCCTCGCGCATGCCGTTGGCGATGTCGCGCACGTTGGAAATCTGCGAGCCCATGTGGAAGTGCTGCAGTTTCAGCGTGTGCTTGAGGCCGGCCGCGTCGAGCCGCTCGATCAGGGTGAGCACCTGGTTCGGCGACAGCCCGAACTTGCCCTTGTCGCCGCCGGTGTTCTGCCACTTGCCGGCGCCGATCGAAGCCAGCCGCACGCGCACGCCGAGCAGCGGTTCCACGCCCAGCGCCTTCGCCTCGCTGAATACGTGGTCCAGCTCGGACAGCTTCTCGATCACGATGTGCACGCGCAAACCGAGCTTGCGCCCGATCAGTGCCAGGCGGATGTACTCGCGATCCTTGTAGCCGTTGCAGATCACGATGGAACCGGGCCGGGCCATCGCCAGCACCGCCATCAGCTCGGGCTTGGAGCCGGCCTCGAGACCGAAGCCGTGCGTGCCGGCAGCGACCAGCTCGCCGGCCACGCCGCGCTGCTGGTTGACCTTGATCGGATAGATCGCGGTATAGCCGCCGGCGTAACCGTGCTCGGCGATCGCCTGGGCGAACGCGCCCTGCAGCCGCGCCAGGCGATCGGCCAGGATGTCGGGAAAACGCACCAGCAGCGGCAATCGCAGGCCCTCGGCGCGCGCGCGCTCGACGATCTGCGGCAGCGACAACGCCGGGCCCTTCGCGCCGCGCGGGCGCATCACGATGTCGCCGGCAGCGTCCACGTCGACGTAGCCGTCGCTCCAGTGGGGTACGGCATAGGTGTGGCGGGCAGCGTCGATGTTCCAATGGTTCGCCATGTAGAGAAATCTCCTCGATGGAAAAGGATGATGTCGTCGCAGCGGCGAGCCTTGACGTCTTGCTCAGTGAGTGGAGCACGAGCCCGAGCGACCGGAAGCCTCGCACGCCGCGGGGCCGATCGGACTGGTCGGCCGCCGGCGGAAGTCCGCCGGCAGGCCACCCGTCATTGTAATGGGCGGCTGTGACGATATGCGCAGGGCGTGCCCGGTTCTGCCGGGACGTTCACGGCGGTTATCGCTACAATGGGCAGTCTTGCTATCCCACCCGGTTCGTCAGGAACACCCGCCATGTCGCAGCAGTCCACGCCGAATGAAACCAGCTGGTTCACCGAAGCCCACCAGGCTTCCGGCTCCTCCATCGGTTTCCGCACCGAGCAACTGCTGCACGCGGAGAAGACCCCGTTCCAGACCATCGAGATCCACAAGACCACCGACTGGGGCAACCTGATGGTGATCGACGGCTGCGTGATGCTGACCACGCGCGACAACTTCTTCTATCACGAGATGATGACCCACCCGGCGCTGTTCACCCATGCGCGCGCCAAGCGCGTGGTGATCATCGGCGGCGGCGACTGCGGCACGCTGCGCGAGGTGCTCAGGCACGAGGAAGTCGAATCCGCGGTGCAGGTGGAGATCGACGAGCGCGTGACGCGGCTGGCCGAGGAATATTTCCCGGAACTGTGCGAGTCCAACAACGATCCGCGCGCCGAGCTGCTGTTCATCGACGGCATCAAGTACATGGCCGAAGCGGAACCGGAATCGGTGGACCTGGTGATCGTCGACTCGACCGACCCGGTCGGCCCGGCCGAAGGCCTGTTCAACGCCGCGTTCTACACCAGCTGCTTCAAGGCGCTGCGCCACGGCGGCCTGCTGGTGCAGCAGAGCGAATCGCCGCTGGCGCATCTGGACCTGATCAAGTCGATGCGCTCGGCGATGCGCACCTCCGGCTTCAGCGCGGTGAAGACGCTGCCGTTCCCGCAGCCGTGCTACCCGACCGGCTGGTGGAGCTGCACGATGGCGCGCAAGGGCGGCGACCTGTCCGGCTTCCGCGAGCGCGGCGCGATCAGCAAGAGCTTCCCCACCCGCTACTACAACGCCGACATCCACAAGGGCGCGCTGGCCCAGCCGGAATTCATGCGCGAGGCGTTGGGCGAGTAGGTCGAAAGCGGGGAACGTGTAGCCGCATCCCGGAGTGCGGTTTCGCGCGCTGTAGCAACCTGCGTGGCATTCCGGCGGGTTGCCGCGAGCCGGATGTTCCCCGTTACCCGCCCTCAGAACATCTTCGAGCGCACCTTCGGCAACAGCACCAGCAACAGCGTAGCGAGCGGGCCGAATACCAGCGACAGCAGGAACCACAGCAACCCGCTGCGGTTCTTGCCCTGCGCCAGGGCGGCGTTGATCAGGGCCAGCGTGCCCCAGCCGACAAACCAGGGCGCGCCGCCGGCGAATGTCGAAAGATGATCCATCTATGCGTCTCCCGAACCGTGAAAGGCGCAGTTCTGCGCCGAAATGACCATCCTAGCAAGCCTGCCGCCGCAGGTCGCCCATACGGGTGAGCGGATCAGCCGCGCTTAATGTGCGCACGCTATGCTCGCTCTTTTGACCGCTGGAACATCGCCCATGATGCGCGGACTGCGCTTGCCTCGCCCTGACCTGCGCGCTGTCGTTCGCCGCCATCCCGGCATTTGCCGGCAAGACGGCCGCCAGCAAGCACCCTCCCGCGCCGGACAAGGCCGCGCAGGCCCGCGACAAGGCGCAGCTCGCCTTCCAGCGCGATCTGGTCAGCGTACTGGCCCCCGCCGGCGATCCGCTGCCGCCTGCTCGGTGCCGCCCTGCTGGCGCGACCGCTGTTCAACCAGTCGCCGAGCAACAGCTTCCACCGCCTGATCGAGCGCGCCGCCATGGCCGAGGGCGCCGGCGCGGCGGTGTCACTGGGTGCAACTGGCGGACTGCGACGCCGAGGCCGATGCCTGCCCGAACCCCGCGGCGCTGGAGCGCCTGCTGGCGCAGGCACCGGACAACGCCGCGGTATGGCTGCTCAAGCTGGGCAGCGACGCCCGCACCATGAAACAGGACGCCGCGCGCGACGACCTGGCCAAGGCCGCCGCCGCCAAGCTGTACGACGACTACACCGGCATCAGCCTGAAAGCACTGGCCAGCTCGGTCGGCGTGCTGCCGCCGCCGGCCGATACGCTCGATCCGGCCCACGCAGGCGGCGCGGTCGGCATGCAGGCCGTGCTGGTGTTCGGACTGGCCGGCAGCCAGCCGCAGCCGAGCCTGCCGCTGATCGCCAAGCTGTGCGAGAACGCCGGCGACGACGCCTCGATCAAGGCCGACTGCCTGAAGCTGGGCAAGACCCTCGAATGGGGCTCCAGCCCGCTGGCCCGCTCGCTCGGGCCTGCACCTGCGCGAAGTCCTCGCCGAAGACCCGGCACAGCAGCAGAGACGCGAAGAACGCCCGCCGCGATCTGATCTGGCAGGTGCAGAACTTCGCCCAGCTGCTGGCCCGTGCGCAGGACGATCCCGCCGTGGCCCAGCACCTGCTGGCGCTGGCCCGCAGCGGCGGCACCGAGATGAGCCTGCAACTGGCCGCCCTGCGCGACAACAACATCCCGACCGAAGCCCCCGCCGACTGGCAGCCGCGCAAGGCACTGTGAGCCGAGGGAGCGGGGAACGAAAACACCGGGAGCATCGCCAACCGGGAGCGCGTTCCCCGCGAGCGAAGTGCGTTCCCTTTGTGGGATTCCCCTTTGCCGCCCCGCCCGCTAGGCTGGGATCACCTTCCGTGGCAAGGGTGATCCGATGCTTACGACGCTGGTGGCAAGCAGCAAGGGCGGTTGCGGCAAGAGCACACTGGTGACGCAACTGGCGTCGCACTGGGCACAGGCGGGGCAGCACACCGCCATCATCGACGCCGATCGGCAACACTCCAGCTTCCGCTGGGCCGAGCTGCGACCGGACAATGTCCCCGGCGTGCTGGCGCTCGAAGGCGGCCGCCGCAGCCTGCAGCGCGTGCCGCCGGACACCCAGCAGCTGCTGATCGACACCCCTGCCGGCTCCGGCGAGCGCGAGCTGGAGCCCTATCTGGACTGGCCGACGTGCTGCTGGTGCCGGTGCTGCCGTCCTCGTTCGACCTCGACGCCACGCTGCGTTTCCTCGACGAACTGCAGTCGATCAACCGGATCCGCCGCGGCAAGCTGCCGGTGGCGCTGGTCGCCAACCGGCTCAAGCCGTGGACCCACGCCAGCCAGGACGCGGTGACCCAGCTCGCCGAACAATCGCCGTTCCCGATCGCCGCGCAACTGCGCGACAGCCAGGCCTACGTGCTGCTCGCCGGCCTCGGCAAAGGCATCTTCGATTACCAGTCCGAACAGGTACGCAACCACCAGCAGGACTGGAAAGGCCTGCTGCGCTGGATCAAACGCCAGCACTGACGCCACCCTCGATGTCCATCGCGCGACCACTAGCCCCGGAGTCATCCATGCACGAACTGATCCTGTTGCGACATGCCGAAGCGGTGCCGATAGAAAGCTCCGGCGACGACCTGCAACGCCCGCTTGAGCACGCGCGGCGAGCAGGAGGCGCAAGCGGCCGGACTGTGGCTGGCCACGCACGGCCTGCGTCCGGATCGCGTGCTGTGCTCGCCGACCCGGCGTACCGACGAGACCACCCGGCTGGCCCTGGCCGCGATCGACAACGCGCCGGTGCCGCAACTGGCCAGCGAAATCTACGACGCCTCGCCCGGCGAACTGCTGGCCCTGCTCGACCAGCACGGCGATGCCGGCACGGTGATGCTGGTCGGCCACAACCCCGGCATCGAGCGGCTGGTCGCGCTGCTGGTCGAAGGCCGCTCCGATGAATTCCGCGGCATGCCGCCAGCGGCGCTGGCCGTGCTGCACCTCGATGGCGCACTGGAACCGGGCAACGCCCGCCTGGACGCGTTCTGGTCGCCGTAATCCGAAGCCCATCCGGAGCCGACCGGCCACGCCGACCCTCCGGTACGGCCGGCCGCAGCCGGCATCGACGCGCTCACGAACACAGCACGCGTCCTCCGTATCATTCACGCATGTCCTGCCTGCGCCGATTCGCCTTGCCGCTGTTGTTGCTGACCCTGCTATTGCAGGGCTGCACGGTTTCACGCGCACAGATCCGTCGCGCCGATGCGGTGGTGGCCGCCAGTACCCCACAAGTCACCGGCTGCCAGCAAGCCGATCACTGCGCGACCCCGTCGCCGCTGCTGGACGCCGCCACCCATGCGCTGCAGATCTCGACCGCACGGCAGCCGGCGCACGTGGTCACCCTGCTCGACGACAGCGAACCGGCCATGGCGGCGCGCATCAACCTGGTGCGCGCGGCGCGGCGGTCGATCGACGTGCAGACCTTCATCTGGGATCAGGACGATGCCGGCCAGCTGATGCTGGACGAACTGGTGCAGGCGGCGCGCCGTGGCGTGCGCGTGCGCATCCTGGCCGACCAGCTGTTTTCCTTCGACGACCCGGACCTGCTCGACCGGCTGGCGCGGGTCAGCCCGAACCTGCAGGTGCGGCTGTACAACCCGACCTTCCAGAAAGCCCACACGCAGCCGCTGGAATTCGCCGCCGGCGTGCTGTGCTGCTTCATGCAGTTCAACCAGCGCATGCACAACAAGCTGTTGCTGGTGGACGACAGCATCGGCATCACCGGTGGACGCAATTACCAGGACCGCTATTTCAACTGGGACGACGCGTTCGATTACGTCGATCGCGACGTGATGGTCGGCGGTCCCGCCGCGGCGCAGATGGCGGCCAGCTTCGAAATGTTCTGGAAGCACAAGCGCTCGCTGCCACTGACCCACCTGCGCGACGTCAACCGGCGCATCCTGTCCGACCGCGCGGCGCCGGCCTGGCTGCCGCCGCATTACCGCTGGCCCTCACGCGTGGCGCGGGTGCAGCAGGCCGCCGAGGATCCGGCCTGGTTGCAGGCCTGGCTGGTCGACCCTTCGCTGCACGTCGGCAAGGTCGAGTACTTCAGCGATCTGCCGGCCAAGACCGACGCCGTGCTGAAACGCAGCGCCACCGAGTTCACCCGACACATCATGCACATGATCGGCGAGGCGAAACGCGAGGTGCTGCTGCAAACCCCGTACCTGGTGATGAGCAAGCGCGCCCGGCACATCTTCCGGATCCTGCAACGGAGCGGCGAGCCACCGCGGGTGATCGTCTCGACCAACTCGCTGGCCTCGACCGATGCCTTCGCCGTGTATGCGATGTCGTACAAGCATCGCAAGCGCTACCTGAAGAAATTCGGCTTCGAGATCTACGAAATGAAGCCGCACGCGCCCAGCGCCGCAGTCGACAACGAACTGGCCAACCTCGGCAACGATAGCGCCAGCCTGCCGCAGGAAACCGCCAGCCCGGCCAGCGCCTCCGCCGCGCGCTTCCACCTGCTCGGCAGCCGCGGCAGCAACAACCGCCCGGCGCCGCTGCGCAGCGAGGGCCGCCGCTTCGGCCTGCATGCGAAGTCGATCGTGATCGACGACGCGTTCGCGATGGTCGGTTCGCACAACTTCGACCCGCGCTCGGACCACTACAACACCGAGTCCGGGGTGATCGTCTACGACCTGGCGTTCGCCGACCAGTTGCGCCGCCGGATCATGCGCGCCACCCAGCCCGAGAATGCATGGGTGATCGCACCGCGGCAATCGAAGGTGCCGGTGCTGACCGACATCAACCAGGCCATCGGCAGCGTCTCCGAAAGCCTGCCGCTGTTCGACCTGTGGCCGTTCCGCTACGCCACCAGCTACGACCTCAAGCCCGACTGCCAGCCGCTGCGCGCCACCGACCCGGACTTCTACGCCTGCTACCAGCCGGTCGGCGATTTTCCCGACGTGGCGCTGTCACCGAAACTGATCATCACGCGGCTGTTCACCGCGTTCGGAGTGGGCGCCAAGGGCGTGCTGTGAGTTCCACGCGCTGTCGCGCGTTTCGCCCGATGGAAATCGCAGCCCGCCCCTGCTGAAGCAGGCGCGCGTCAGCGCTCCTCACGCATGGTCGTGATGCACCGCATTGCGTACCGAACCGGCGATGGCCCAGGCAAAGGTCCGGTCAGCCTGGTTGCGTTAATCTGGCCCGCATCCCCACCGGCAGGACGAGACATGGACCGACGACATTTCATCGCAAGCACCGCGCTGGCGGCTCTGTTGCCACTCGTTCGCGGTGGCGAAGCGATCGCGGCCCCGCGCGGGCGATTGCTGCCGGCGGCGCTTGCCCCGGGCGACACCGTCGCGCTGGTCAGCCCGTCCTCGGCCACGAGTGAGCGGCTCAACCTGCAACTCGCGCAGGAAGCGATGCAGGCGCTGGGTTTCAAGGTGAAGACCGGCGAGCATTACGCCTCGCGATACGGCCACCTGGCGGGCAGCGACGCCGCGCGCGCCGGCGACCTCAATGCCATGTTTGCCGACGACGAAGTCAAGGCCATCGTGTGCGTTCGCGGCGGCTCGGGTGCCGCGCGGCTGCTGCCGCTGCTCGATTACGACATGATCCGCGCCCACCCCAAGGTGCTGCTCGGCTACTCCGACATCACCGCCCTGCACAACGCAATCCTCGCGCAGGCGGGCCTGGTCACCTTCCATGGGCCCATCGGCGCCGGCAGCTGGAACCGTTTCAACGTCGACCAGTTCCGGCGCGTGTTCTTCGACCGCGCGTTGATGCAGTACCGCAACCCGTCCGACGCAGGCGACGAGCTGGTACCGCGCAAGCACCGCACGCTCACCATCACCGGTGGCAAGGCACGCGGCGAGCTGATTGGCGGCAACCTGACCGTGCTGACGGCCCTGGCCGGATCACCCTACCTGCCGGACTTCCGCGGCAAGATCCTGTTCCTGGAAGATGTGGAGGAAGCGCCGTACCGCATCGACCGCATGCTCACCACGTTGAAGCTGATGGGTGCGCTGGACGCGATCGCCGGCTTCGTTTTCGGTGAGTGCACCGATTGCGACCCCGGCGAAGGCTATGGCTCGCTGACGCTGGACCAGATTTTCGACGACCACATCAAGCCGATGAAAGTCCCCGCCTACCGCGGCGCGATGATCGGGCACATCCGCGAGCAGTTCATCGTTCCGGTCGGCGGCATGGTGGAGCTGGACGCCGACGCCGGCAGTTTCCGCATGCTGGCGCCGGTGCTTCGCGGTTGAAAACCGGGGTTTGAGGCCGGCCGAAGGGGGTGTTGTGGGTTCCGCTTTTTTGAAGCAGGAACTCAAGAGCTTTCGTCCTCCTTGCGGAGGGCGAGTCACTTTCTCTTGGGTGGCCAAGAGAAAGTAACCAAAGAGAAGGCCACCCCGCTTACGCGCTTTCCGGGCCTCCTGCCCGGAAAGTCCGCGGGCGGGCTACGGGGTTTGTCGACAGCACATCCTGTGCTGACGCCAAACTGGCTTGCATCCATGCAAGCCACCCTGCGGGCTTTCCTTCGCCCGCCCGCCGCTTCAGAGGGGCCCCGGTAGAGCAGCGGGCCATCGTGGCCCGCACTTTTCAGAAAAGCCGGATCAAGATCAACAGCAAAACCCGCGCATCGCATCCGGTGCTTTCTCTGCTCGTCATTCCAGCGAAGGCTGGAATCCAGTGCCTCCATGCCGCGCAGAATCACCGAATCACCAACTTCGCTGTTGTGAAGCTCCTTCAGCCCTCGCCGAGATGACGCACGCTGCGAGGTTTTGCTTCTCCGCTCTTCATCGAGTGCGGGCCAGGAAGGCCCGCTGCTCTACCGGGGCCCCTGTGCGGCGGTGAGTCGGGGTCGACAGGCCGCGCAGCGGGAGTCGACAGGGATGTCGACTCCTTTTCGCACGGGCAGGATGCCCGTTCGAAAAGCCCGGCCCCGGCTCACGGACTTGCCGGGCAGGATGCCCGGCAAGCGCCAAGCGGGGTGGCCTTTCTCTTTGGTTACCTTTCTCTTTGGTCACGCAAAGAGAAAGTAACTCGCCCTCCGCAAGGAGGACGAAAGCTCTTCGCTTTCGCCCCAAAACAGTGATCAACCCAAAACCTACGGCACCCGCGCGATGCGATCACCCTTCGACGAGAACTGCATCGGCAGTTCGCCAGCCATGCCATCGGGATGACCCGCCGGCACCGCGAAACGCCAACCGCGCACACTGCGCAAGGCGTGCTCGTCGAGCACGGCGTCGCCGCTGGATTCGAGCACGCGTGCTGCGCTGACCAGGCCGCCACCGTCGACTTCGACGTGCAGCAGCACGCGACCATCCAGATGACCGCGCAACTTGTACCAGGGTTGCGAGGTGTCGGCAGGCGTTGCCAGCGGCACCAGTTCGGGCGGCGGCGCGGGCACGCTGGCCTGTGCTTCGCTGTAGTCGATGGGTGGGAGCGGGCGGCGCCTCTGCACCACACGCGGCGGCGCGGACGAACGCGGCGGCGGGGGCAGGGCGCGCGGAGCGGGCCGTACATGGGTGGCGATGTGGGCAAACCGTGCCGGCGGACCGTTCCATTCGTCGGTCAGCGTGCTCAGCCAGCCGGTGCCGGCGACGCCGATGGCGAGCGCCATCACGCTCAAGCCGATGGTGGTTCGCAGCCGCAACACGATCAGGCGGCCGCGCTCACGGCCGCTCGAGGATCGCGGTGACGCCCATGCCGCCGGCGGTGCAGATCGAGATCAGGCCGCGACCGGCGCCCTTCTGTTCCAGCAGCTTCGCCAGCGTGGCGACGAGGCGCGCGCCGGTGGCGGCAAACGGATGGCCAACCGCGAGACTGGAGCCGTGCACGTTGAGCTTGGCCGGGTCGATCGATCCCAGCGGCGCATCCAGGCCGAGCCGGCCCTTGCAATAGTCGGCCGATTCCCACGCGCGCAGCGTGCACAGCACCTGCGCCGCGAATGCCTCGTGGATCTCGTAGTAATCGAAGTCCTGCAGGGTCAGGCCCTGGCGCGCCAGCATGCGCGGCACCGCGATGGTCGGCGCCATCAGCAGGCCTTCGCCGTGCACGAAATCCACCGCCGCGACTTCGGCGTCGCGCAGGTACGCCTGCACCTTCAGCCCGCGCTGCGCCGCCCACGCGTCGCTGCCCAGCAGCACCGCGGCGGCGCCGTCGGACAGGCCGGTGGAATTGCCGGCGGTGAGCGTGCCGTGACCGGAGGTCTTGTCGAACGCCGGCTTCAGCGACGCCAGCTTCTCCATGGTCGAGTCGGGCCGCAGGAAACCGTCGCGGCGTGAGACCACGGAACGGCACCAGCAGATCCTCGAAGAAACCATCGGCGTACGCGGCGGCCAGCTTGTGGTGGCTTTCCAGCGCCAGCTGGTCCTGCGCCTCGCGGCCGACCTGCCACTCCTTCGCCATCTGCTCGCAGTGGTCGCCCATCGACTTGCCGGTGCGCGGCTCGGCCACGCCGGGGAAGGAGGGCTTCAGTTCGCTGAAGGAAAACCCGCGCAACGCGGACCGCAGCTTGTCCATCGGCGTCTTCGCCCGGTTCATCGCCAGCAGGCGCTTGCGCAGGCGGGTGCCGTAGACGATCGGCACGTCGGAGGTGGTGTCCGAGCCGCCCGCGATGCCGGCCTCGATCTGCCCGGCGGCGATCTTGTTGGCGATGATGATGGTGTTGTCGAGCGAGGTGCCGCAGGCGCGCGCAGTAGTGATGCCGGGCGTGGTCGGCGCCAGCCCGGAACTGAGCAGTGCCTCGCGCGCCAGGTTCCAGTCGGAGGCATGCTTGATCACCGCGCCCATCGCCACTTCACCCAGCTCCACGCCATGCAGGCCGAAGCGCTCGACCAGCGCGCCGAGCACTTTCACCGACATGCCGAAGTTGCCGACGTCGGCGTACGCGGTGTTGTTGCGACAAAACGGGATGCGTACGCCGCCGATCACCCCAACGCGCCTCTGCGTGTTTTCCATGCTCGAAACAGTCCACGACTCAAGTCCCTCAAGGCTAACCCGCCATGCCGCGCGGCGAAAGCCCGGATACCGCGGAAAATCCCGCTCCGTTCAGCACCGACGGCAAGGGCCGCCGCACGCGCGCTGATAGAATTGATGCTCTTTGTCCTCTGGATGACTGCCCGTGGAAGCGCAAACCCTGCTCGCCCTGCCCATCGTGCTGGCGCTGGAACCGGTTGCCGGCGAGTCGCCGGCACGCATGACGCTCAGTCGCGACGAAGCCGCCGAACTGGCGGCGCTGGTCGCCACCGACCTGCATGCGCTGGTGCCGCAGGTCGACGCGGCCCGGCTCGCGCTGGCCGGTGCCATGTTCGACCAGGTCGAGCTGCTGCGCCCCGGTTTCCCGGTGTGGGCCACGCTGGACGAACTGGCCCGGCGCGTGCCGCGCGGCCGCCTGCAAAACGTGGTGGCGTTCGGCAGTCACGACGGCCACATGCCGGCGCAGCCGCTGGAACCGTCGCCGGTCTACGCCGAGGGCCCGATGCGGTTGCTGCCGATGAGCCTGCTGGCGTCGGCGGAACAGGCCGAAGAACTGTCCGAGCAGTTGGAGATCCAGCTGGTCGGTCGCGGCGAAACCGGCGCGCTGACCGCCGACTGGCTGATGCGCACGCTCGGCATCCGGCTGGAGCACGTGCGCTATCTCAGCCGCAACGACCTGCTGGCGCTGACCTGCGTGCAGTACGAACACGTCAATCTGGCGCCGCTGTGGGCGCTGCTGGAAACCGCGCTGCTGACCCCGCAGCGCGAGGAAACCACGATGAGCGCGCGTGGCCTCGGCCTGCACTATGCCGACGGCAAGGTGCTGGCGCAGTCGCCCGCGCAATGGCTGGCGCGGCAGACCGGCGACGGCGCGGAGCGCGCGCACGGCTTCGCCGGCATCGTGTTCGAACTGCGCCAGTACGCCGCGCTGCTCGACGCGCATCAGCTGCCGCTGCAACTGCAGTCGACCGGCACGGCCGAGGCCGGCCCCGGTTACCTGCTGGAAACCCTGGCCGCGGTCGAACCCGGCTACGACCCGCCGACGCTGTTCGCGCACGAGGCGCCCGGCCTGGGCGTGGTGGCGATCACCGTGGCCCAGCGCGGCGAAGGCGGTCGCGCCCGCGTGCTGGCACACGGTTATCCGTTGGCGCCGCAGGCGCTGGGTCCCTTGCTGGCCCTGCTGGCCGATCGCCACGGCAGCGCCGGCGAGCTGCATGCACTGGGCCGGATCGTGCTGGATGACGCTGGCGGACTCGGCGCGCCGGCGACCGCCCTGCACTGAGCCGATGGCGCTCCGGGCGGGTGACGGCTGTGCAGCGGCAACAACTCGGAGCATGATGGGACAGCGCCAACAGGGGGCGCCACGCTGATGGAATGACCATGCGGCCGCACAAGCCAGCCAAGGCAGCGTCATCTCGTCCGAGCGAGCCGGACTGGCCGGCCAAGGTACTGGCCGGTGCCCCGGCGCTGATCACCTACCTCGACCTCGAACAACGCCTGCGCTACGCCAACGATACCCATCGCAGCTGGCTCGGCCTCGACCCGCAGCAGATAGTCGGCCAGCGCCTGGTCGACCTGGTCGGCAAACGCAACCACGCGCTGGCACGCGGCGCGCTGGAACATGCCTACGCCGGCCACCTGGCCAGCTACGAGGGCGAGCTGTACAGCGGCAATCAGCGACGCTACGCCCGCGGCAATTTCCAGCCGGATTTCGACGACGCCGGCAAGGTCTGCGGCGTGTTCACCACGCTGATCGACATCACCGAACGGCACACCCTGGAACTGCAGCTGCACGAAAGCGAGCAGCGCTTCTTCGGTGCATTCCAGCATGCCGCCATCGGCATGGCGCTGATCCGCCCGGATGGCCATTTGCTGCGCGTCAATGCCGCGGTATGCCAGATGCTCGGCTATTCCGAGGAAGAACTGCTGCAGCTGGACATCGCCAGCCTCACCCATCCGGACGACATGGCCGGCGACGCGGAACTGATGGTGCAACTGCTGGCCGGGCAGCGCGAGTCGTACCACCTGGAGAAGCGCAATTTCCACAAGGACGGCCATGTCGTCCACATCAAGCTCAGCGTGTCGCTGGTGCGCGACGGGCAGGGTGGGCCGCTGTATTTCGTCTCGCAGGTGCAGGACGTCAGCCAGCGCAAGGCGTTCGAGGAAGCGCTGCACCGCGAGCGCGAGCTGGCCGAAGTCACCCTGCGCTCGATCGGCGATGCCGTGATCACCACCGATCCGCAGCTGTGCATCACCTCGCTCAATCCGATCGCCGAGGCGATGACCGGATGGAGCGGGGTCGAGGCGCAGGGCCGCCCGATCGAGGAGATCTTCCAGCTGTTCGATGCGCAACACGGCCACGCCGTGGCCAACCCGCTGCGCGCGGCGATCGAACGCAACGCCATCGTCGACCTGGCCGGCAAGACCCTGCTGCGCCACCGCCACGGCTTCGACACGCCGGTGGAGGATTCCTCCGCGCCGATCCACGACCACGCCGGCAACGTGATCGGCGGCGTGCTGGTGTTCCACGACGTCAGCGAGACCCGCGCGCTGGCGCTGAAGATGATCCACCTGACCCAGCACGACACGCTCACCGGCCTGCCCAACCGCAGCCAGCTGCACGGCCACGTCGGCCAGGCGATCGCCACCGCGAACCGGCGCCAGCAGCGCGCCGCGCTGCTCTACATCGATATCGACAACTTCAAGCAGGTCAACGAACTGCACGGCCACGCCAGCGGCGACCGCGTGCTGCTGGCCTTCGTCGAACAGCTGCGCCGCTGCCTGCCCGACGATCAATTGCTGAGCCGCCACGGCGGCGACGAGTTCGTGGTGGTGCTGCCGCACCTGGACAGCGTCGGCGAGGCCGCCAGCCTGTGCCAGACCCTGATCAACCACGGCCAGCGAACCCGCGTCGCCGGCCTGCCCGAACTCAACCTGCAGCTCAGCATCGGCGTCAGCGTGTATCCCGACGATGCCCTCGATTCGGAAGCCCTGCTGCAGCATGCGGAAGCCGCGCTGGTCGCAGTGAAGACGCAGGGGCTGCACGGTTACCGCTTCTTCACCGCGTCGATGAGCGAGCACGCGAAGGTCCGGCGGCAGATCGAGACGGCATTGCGCAAGGCGCTGTCGCGCCACGAACTGAGCCTCCACTACCAGCCGAAGGTGGATGCGCAAAGCGGCCGCGTGGTCGGCGCCGAGGCGTTGCTGCGCTGGCACGTGGATGGACGCGAGCTGCACCCGCCGGACCAGTTCATCCCGATCGCCGAAGACACCCGGCTGATCCTGCCGATCGGTGCCTGGGCGCTGCGCCAGGCCTGCCGCCAGGCGCAGCAGTGGCAGGGCTTCGGCCGGCCGATCCCGATCTCGGTGAACGTGTCGCCGCTGCAATTCCAGCACGCCGAGTTCTACAACTGGCTGGACGAGGTATTGAACGACAGCGGGCTCGATGCCGGCCTGCTCGAACTGGAACTGACCGAGCGGATGGTGATGTCCGGCGGCGACGCCAGCACCGGCCTGCTGCAACGGATCAAGCGACGCGGCGTGCGGCTGTCGCTGGACGACTTCGGCACCGGCTACTGCAGCCTGTCCTACCTCAAGCACTTCCCGATCGACGCGCTGAAGATCGACCGCGTGTTCGTGCGCGACCTCACCAGCGACCGCGACACCGCCACCATCACCAGCGCGATCATCGCCATGGCCCGCAGCCTCAACAAGCAGGTGGTCGCCGAAGGCGTGGAGACGCCGGAGCAGGGCGAGTTCCTGCGCCGCGCCGGCTGCTCGTAGCTGCAGGGCTATCTGTACGGCAAGCCGATGCCGGCGGCGGAGTTCCAGAAGCTGCTGGCCGAACCCGCCCGGACCGCACCCGGCCGGTAGCGCGGGCACCGCCCGCCCTATGAAGCCTTGCCCGGCAGCAGCGCTTCGTACATGAAGTAGTGGCAGCGCTGCATGCCCAGTCCCGTGTAGGTCGCCTGCGCGCGATGGTTCTCGGTTTCCACGTACAGCCGCAGGCCGACCGCACCGGCGGCGGCGGCGCGTCGCTCGACCTCGGCGTACAGCGCACGGAACGCGCCGCCGCGGCGCGCCGCGGGCAGCACGTAGACGCTCTGGATCCACCAGAAATCGCCGTTGCGCCAGTCGCTCCATTCGTAGGTCACCAGCAGGCTGCCGATCGCCACGCCGGTGCGCTCGGCGACCAGGTAGAAGCCCCGCTGCGGTTGCTCGAGCACGCCGCACACGCCGCTTTCCAGCGTGGCGGGGTCGAGCTGTTTGCGCTCGGTCTCCCAGGCCATCGCCGCATTCCATGCGGCCAGGTCGGGCAGGTCGGCGAGGGTGGCACTGCGGATCCGCAAGGACACGGCGTGACTCCGTGGGAGAGGGCGATGCACATCGTAGCGTGCGCGCTCTTCACACGCCTGCGAGTAGCGTGCGAAGGACGGCCGGCGGGCCGCATGGCGGCCACCGGCAGCCCCGCGCATGGCCGGTCCGGCCGGCAGCGGCACGATATCCCAAGGAATCGCTTTGAACATCGGTACTTTTCTCGAACTGCTCAAGCCGCGGCGGCTGCAGGCGTTCCGGCGACGGCGCGCGGCGGAGCGCACGCGACCGGAGCAGGAACCGGCGCTGCGCGCGGAGCTGTTCAGCGCCGAGCAGATGGAACGGCACGGCCGTACCCTGGCCGGCCAGCACCGGCTGAGCGCGCGTTCGAGCGTGGATCTGCTGCTGGGACGGCTGGACGACAACGAGGCGGTACTGACCCACACCTGCGAGCGGCTGACCGGCGCGACCCGGCGCAAGCGGCGGGTGACCCCGGCCGGCGAATGGCTGCTGGACAACTTCTACCTGATCGAGGAACAGATCCGCATCGCCCGGCGCCACCTGCCCAAGGGCTACAGCCGCGAATTGCCGCGACTGGCCAGCGGCCCGTCGACTGGCCTGCCGCGCGTCTACGACATCGCGCTGGAAGTCATTTCGCACGGCGACGGCCGGGTCGACACGCACAGCCTGCGCGGCTTCATCAACGCCTACCAGGACGTGACCCCGCTGCGCCTGGGCGAGCTGTGGGCGATCCCGATCATGCTGCGGCTGGCGCTGATCGAAAACCTGCGCCGGGTCGCCGCGCGGGTGATGGCGGACTGGGGCTACCGCGGCAAGGCCGTGCGCTGGGCGGAGGCCATGACCGCCACGGCCGAGCGCGACCCCAACTCGGTGGTGCTGGTGGTCGCCGACATGGCGCGTTCGGACCCGCCGATGAACGGCCCGTTCGTGGCCGAGATGGCGCGCCGGCTGCAAGGCCAGAGCCCGGCGCTGGCGCTGCCGCTGAGCTGGATCGAGCAGCGCCTGGCCGCGTCGGGACAGAGCATCGAGCACCTGGTGCAGCTGGAAGCGCAGCAGCAGGCCGCCAACCAGGTCTCGATCAGCAACAGCATCGGCAGCCTGCGCACGTTGTCGGCGATCGACTGGCGCGATTTCGTCGAGCACTGCAGCCTGGTCGAGCAACACTTGCGCGGGGATCCGGCCGGCGTCTACGCAGCGATGGATTTCGCCACCCGCGACCGCTACCGCCACGTGGTGGAAGGGCTGGCGCGGCGGCATCGGCTGAGCGAGCCGGACGTGGCCGCGGCGGCGATCGTGTTGTGCCAGTCCGCCGCCGCCGACACCCTGCCGCAGCACGTCGGCTATTTCCTGGTCGACCGCGGCCGGCGCCGGCTGGAACAGCGCCTCGGCATCCGCCCGTCGTTGCGCGAACGCGCGCGGCGCAGCTTCGACCGCGCGCCGCTGCCGATTTACCTGGGCCTGCTGGCGCTGCTGACGTTCGCATTCGCGCAACCGCTGATCACCGCCGCCGCGCGCAACCCGCTGCCGCCTTGGGCGCTGATCGCGCTGGCGGTTCCGGCCGCGATCCTGGCCAGCCAGCTGGGCTTGAGCCTGCTCAACTGGCTGGCCACGCTGACCATCGCGCCACGGCAGCTGCCGCGGATGGATTACTCGCACGGCATCCCGAGCAGCGCACGCACCCTGGTGGCGATACCCAGCCTGTTCGCCAGCACACAGGACGTCGAGGCGCTGATCGAGGCGCTGGAAGTGCGCTTCCTCGGCAACCGCGACGAACACCTGCACTTTGCCCTGCTCACCGACTTCGCCGACGCCGACAGCGAAACGCTGCCCGGCGACGACGCGCTGCTGCGGCTGGCGCAACGCCGCATCGAGGCGCTCAACGAGCGCTACGCCAGTGCGCGGGTCGACCGCTTTTTCCTGTTCCACCGGCCGCGCCGCTGGAACGCCGGCGAGCAATGCTGGATGGGCCACGAACGCAAGCGCGGCAAACTGGCCGACCTCAATGCGTTGCTGCGCGGCAACGCGCACGACCGCTTCATGCTGGTCGTCGGCGACATCGCCGCGTTGCCGCCGGTGCAGTACGTGATCACCCTGGACACCGACACCGAACTGCCGCGCGACGCGGCGCAGGCCTTCGTCGGCACCATCGACCACCCGCTCAACCGCGCCGTGTACGACCCGGAACGGCGCCGCGTGGTCAGCGGCTACGCGATCCTGCAGCCGCGCGTGGGGATCAGCCTGCCGAGCACCGCACGCTCGCGCTACGCCCAGTTGTACGGCAGCGACGCCGGCATCGATCCGTATACGCAGATGGTTTCGGACGTCTATCAGGACGTGTTCGGCGAAGGCTCGTTCATCGGCAAGGGCATCTACGCGATCGACCCGTTCGAGCGCACGCTGGACGGCCGTTTCCCGGAAAACCGCATCCTCAGCCACGACCTGGTCGAAGGCTGCCACGCGCGCGCGGGCCTGCTCAGCGACGTGCAATTGTTCGAGGCCTATCCGGCCCGCTACGGCGCCGACGTGAAGCGCCGCCACCGCTGGATCCGCGGCGACTGGCAGCTGCTGCCGTGGCTGCTGCCGTGGGCGCCGACCGCGCACGGCGTCTGGCGGCGCAACGCGCTGACTGCGCTGTCGCGCTGGAAAATCCTCGACAACCTGCGCCGCAGCCTGGTGCCGGTCGCGCTGCTGGTGTTGCTGGTGACGGGCTGGCTGCTGATTTCGCCGGTGCTCTCGTGGACCCTGGCGGTGCTGTCGATGGTGCTGGTGCCGCCGCTGTTGTCGGCCCTGCTGGAACTGGTGCAGAAGCCGCGCGACGTGCAGCTGGACCAGCACCTGCGCGCCGGTTTCCAGGCCGGGCTGCAGCATTTCGCGCGGATGCTCCTCGGGCTGGCGTGGTTGCCGCACGAGGCGCAGTTCCACCTGGATGCGATCGTGCGCACGCTGTGGCGGGTGCTCGCCAGTCATCGCCACCTGCTGCAGTGGCAAACCTCGAGCGAGGTCGAGCGGCGCAGCAGCAACGCACCGGCCGCGCTGTGGCGGCTGATGTGGATCGGCCCGCTGCTGGCTGTGCTGCTGGCCGTGGCGCTGGCGCTGCGGCACCCGCCGGCGCTGTGGCTGGCGGCGCCGTTGCTGTTGCTGTGGCTGCTGTCGCCCGCGATCGCGTGGTGGATCAGCCAGCCGCGCACGCCCGATGCGTTTGCACCGAGCGCGGCGCAACAACGTTTCCTGCGCACGCTCGCGCGACAGACCTGGGCGTTCTTCGATACCCACGTGGACGCCACCGACCACTGGCTGCCGCCGGACAACCTGCAGGAACATCCCGGGCCGACGATCGCCCACCGCACCTCGCCCACCAACATCGGCATGGCCTTGCTGGCGAACCTGGCGGCGCACGACTTCGGTTTCCTCGGCACCGGCCGCCTGCTCGAGCGCACCCGGCTGAGCCTGGCGACCATGCAGCTGTTGCCGCGCCATCGCGGCCATTTCTACAACTGGTACGACACGCTAAGCCTGCAACCGCTGCCGCCGCTGTACGTCTCGGCGGTGGACAGCGGCAACCTCGCCGGTCACCTGCTGACGCTGGGTCCGGGCCTGCTGGCACTGATCGACGAGCCGGTATTCCAGCCGCGCGTGTTCCAGGGCCTGCTCGACACGCTGGCCTTGCTGCACGACGCGCTCGACGCCGATGCCGCCCGCGCGCTGGAACCGCTGCGGCAGGAGCTGCAGGACGCGCTGGCCACTCCGCCCGAGCGCAGCGGCCATGCGCTGAAGCTGCTGCAGCAGCAGCTCGACCACGCCCTCGCGCTGGCGCGGGTGCTTACCGTCGAACCGGCCAGTGACGCGGCGTTCTGGCTCAATGCGTTGCTGCGCCAGGTCAGCGAGCTGGTCGACGAAGCACTCGCGCTCGAACTCGATCCGGCGGAGGACGATCACGCCGGCTTCAGCGGCATCCCCAGCCTGGGCCAGCTGGCACGGATCGAGCCGCTGTGCTGGCCGGGCGACGCCGGCGCCGACGGCGTGCGCGAACGCGCCGTGGAGCGCCTCGCCGCGATCGAGCAGCTGGCGCAGTGGTCCGCCGAGCTGGCGCTGATGGATTACCGCTTCCTGTACGACAGCGCGCGCGACCTGCTTGCGATCGGCTACAACGTGGACCAGCGCCGGCTCGACGCCGGCTACTACGACCTGCTGGCGTCGGAGGCGCGGCTGGCCAGCTTCGTCGGCATCGCGCAGGGCCAGCTGCCGCAGGACAACTGGTTCGCGCTGGGCCGGCTGCTCACCACCGTCGGCGGCGAGCCGGTGCTGCTGTCGTGGACCGGCTCGATGTTCGAGTACCTGATGCCGACCCTGGTGATGCCCAGCTACGAAGGCACCTTGCTCGACCAGACCTGCCGCGCCGCGGTGACGCGGCAGATCGAGTACGGCAACCAGCTCGGCGTGCCGTGGGGCGTTTCCGAATCCGGCTACAACACGCTGGACGCGCACTTCACCTATCAGTACCGCGCGTTCGGCGTACCCGGGCTGGGCTTGCAGCGCGGCCTCGGCGACGACGTGGTGATTGCACCGTATGCCAGCGCGTTGGCCATGATGGTGGCGCCGGCCGCGGCGACAAAGAACCTGCAGCGGCTGGCCGAGGTCGGCGCGCGCGGCCGTTTCGGCCTGTACGAGGCGATCGACTACACCCCGGCGCGACTGCCGCTGGGGCAGGACTCGGCGGTGGTGCGCCAGTTCATGGCGCACCACCAGGGCATGAGCCTGCTCGCGCTGGGTTACGCGCTGCTGGGTCGGCCGATGCAGCGGCGCTTCGAATCCGATCCGCAGTTCCAGGCCACCAGCCTGCTGCTGCAGGAGCGCGTGCCGAAGACCGCCGCCGAATACCTGCATGCCACCGGCTTCCCCGAATCCGCCGGCAGCCCGCGCACCGCCGAGGCGCGGCTGCGCGTGTTCACCGACCCGGACCGGCCGCGCCCGGCGGTGCAGCTGCTGTCGAACGGCCACTACCACGTGATGCTGAGCAGCGCCGGCGGCGGCTACAGCCGGCGCGGCGAGCTGGCGCTGACGCGCTGGCACGAGGACATCACGCGCGACCACTGGGGCATGTTCTGCTACCTGCGCGACGTCGCCAGCGGCGACTGCTGGTCGACCGCCTACCAGCCCACGCTGAGGAAGACCGAGGTGTACGAGGCGATCTTCTCCGACGCCCGCGCCGAGTTCCGCGTGCGCGAGCGCGAGTTCGACGCGCACACCGAGATCGTGGTGTCGCCCGAAGACGACATCGAGCTGCGCCGCACCCGCATCACCAACCGCAGCCGCCAACGGCGCACCATCGAACTGACCAGCTACGCCGAAGTGGTGCTGGCGCGACCGCTGGCCGACGCGTTGCACCCGGCCTTCAGCAAACTGTTCGTGCAGACCGAACTGCTGCCGGAACTGCAGGCGATCCTGTGCACCCGCCGACCGCGCGCGCACGACGAAGCGGTGCCGTGGATGTGCCATCTGCTGGCGGTGCACGACGCCGACATCGATGCGATCTCCTACGAGACCGACCGCGCGCGCTTTCTCGGCCGCGGCCGCAGCACGGCGCAGCCGCAGGCGCTGGACAGCGCGTGCGAGCAGCTGTCCAACAGCGCGGGCCCGGTGCTCGACCCGATCGTGGCGATCCGCTGCCGCATCACGCTGGAACCGGAACAGTCGGCCACCGTCGACTTCGTCACCGGCATCGCCGAGCAGCGCAGCGGCTGCCTGCAGCTGATCGGCAAATACCGCGACCGCCACCTCGCCAGCCGCGTGTTCGACCTGGCCTGGACGCACAGCCAGGTGCTGCTGCGCCAGCTCAACGCCAGCCTCGCCGATGCGCAACTGTACGAGCACATGGCCACCGGCATCCTGTATCCGAACGCCAACCTGCGCGCCGAACCGGCGGTGCTGCGCGGCAACCGCCGCGGCCAGTCCGGCCTGTGGGGGCAGTCGATCTCCGGCGACCTGCCGATCGTGCTGCTGCAGATCGCCAGCCCGGCGCGGATCGAACTGGTGCGCCTGCTGGTGCAGGCGCATGCGTACTGGCGCCTGAAAGGCCTGGCAGTGGACCTGGTGATCTGGAACGAGGATCGCGCCGGCTACCGGCAGGAACTGCATGACCAGATCATGGGCCTGATCGCCTCGGGCAGCGAAGCCAGCCTGCTCGATCACCCCGGCGGCATCTTCGTGCGCCCCGCGCAACAGCTTTCCAGCGAGGATCGCAGCGTGATGCTGGCCAGCGCGCGGATCATCCTGGTCGACAGCCGCGGCAGCCTGGCCGAACAGATCAGCCGGCGCCGGGTGGAAACCCACGCGCCACGCTTCGAACCGACCCAGCCCCGCCGCATCGGCAGCAGCGTGGACCACGGCAGCACCGCCGCACCGCTGCAACTGGCCAACCCGCATGGCGGCTTCAGCGCCGACGGCCGCGAGTACGTGATCACCCAGACCATCGGCAGCCCCACCCCGGCACCGTGGTCGAACGTGCTGGCCAATCCGCACTTCGGCACGGTGATCTCCGACAGCGGCAGCGCCTATACCTGGGCCGAGAACGCGCACGAATTCCGGCTCACCCCCTGGCACAACGACCCGGTCGGCGACAGTGGCGGCGAAGCCATCTACCTGCGCGACGAAGAGACCGGCCAGGTATGGTCGCCGACCCCGCTGCCATGCCGCGGCAGCGGCAGCTACACCACTCGCCACGGCTTCGGTTACAGCGTGTTCGAACACCGCGAGGATGGCATCCATTCCGAACTGTGGATTTACGTGGCGCTGGACGCCTCGGTGAAATTCTCGGTGCTGAAACTGCGCAACGAATCCGGCCAGCCACGCCGGCTCAGCGTCACCGCCTACGTCGAATGGCTGCTCGGTGACCTGCGCGAGAAGACCGCGATGCACGTGATCACCGAATCGGACCCGGCCAGCGGCGCACTGTTCGCGCGCAATGCCTACAACACCGAATTCCCGAACCGCGTGGCCTTCCTCGACGTGGATGATGCCGCGCGCGGCATCGGCGGCGACCGCGGTGAATTCCTGGGCCGCAACGGCAGCATGCGCGCGCCGGCCGGGCTGGGCCGCAGCAGCCTGTCCGGCCGGCTCGGCGCCGGCCTCGATCCCTGCGCCGTGCTGCAATCGGGCGTGACGCTGGACGATGGCGAACAACGCCAACTGATCTTCCGCCTCGGCCTCGGCCGCGACGCCGCCGACGCCAGCGCACTGGTGCAGCGCTTCCGCGGCAACGGCAGCGCCGCCGAGGCGCTGGACAAGCTGCGCGCGCACTGGGCGCGCACCCTCGGCGCGGTGCAGGTACACACGCCGGACCCGGCGCTCGACGTACTCGCCAACGGCTGGCTGCTGTACCAGACCATCGGCTGCCGGATCTGGGCACGCAGCGGCTACTACCAGTCCGGCGGCGCGTTCGGCTTCCGCGACCAGTTGCAGGATTCGATGGCGACGATCCACGCCGCGCCAGAGATCGCCCGTGCCCAGCTGCTGCTGTGCGCGGCGCACCAGTTCAGCGAAGGCGACGTGCAGCACTGGTGGCATCCGCCACTGGATCGTGGCGTGCGCACCACCTGCTCCGACGACTACCTGTGGCTGCCGCTGGCGATCGCGCGCTACGTGCTGGCCACCGACGACCGCGGCGTGCTGGACACGCCGGTCGGCTACATCGAGGGCCGCCCGCTGCATCCGGGCGAAGAATCCTATTACGACCTGCCGCAACACTCCGGCCTGCGTGAGACGCTGTACCAGCACGGCGTGCGCGCGATCGAACGCAGCCTGGACCTGCGCGGCGTGCACGGCCTGCCGCTGATCGGTGGCGGCGACTGGAACGACGGCATGAACCGGGTCGGCGAAGGCGGTCGCGGCGAGAGCGTGTGGCTGGGCTTCTTCAGTTGCGAGGTGCTGGCCCGCTTCGCCGAGGTGGCCCGGCTGCGCTACGACGAAGCCTTCGCGAACCGCTGCGATGCCGAAGTGGCCCGCTTGCGCATCGCGCTGGAACAGCACGCCTGGGACGGTGCCTGGTATCGGCGCGCCTGGTTCGACGACGGCACCCCGCTGGGTTCGGCCGGCAACGACGAATGCCGGATCGACTCGATCGCCCAGAGCTGGTCGGTACTGTCCGGCGTCGCCTCGCCGGAACGCCAGCAGCAGGCGATGGATTCACTCGATGCCCACCTGGTCCGCCGCGACGCCGGCCTGGTGCAATTGCTGGATCCGCCGTTCGACAAATCCGCGCTCGATCCCGGCTACATCAAGGGCTACCTGCCTGGCGTGCGCGAAAACGGCGGCCAGTACACGCATGCCGCCATCTGGGCCACGATGGCCTTCGCCGAACTCGGCGACCGCGGCCGCGCCTGGGAACTGCTGCGTCTGATCAACCCGGTCAACCACGGCATCGACGCCGCGCAAATGGACGTCTACAAGGTCGAGCCCTACGTGGTCAGCGCCGACGTCTACGCGGTGGCGCCGCACACCGGCCGCGGCGGCTGGAGCTGGTACACCGGCTCCGCCGGCTGGATGTACCGCCTCATCGTCGAATCCCTGCTCGGCCTGCGCCTCGAAGCCGGCCGCCTGCGCTTCGTGCCGGTGCTACCCGACGACTGGCACGGATTCACGTTGAGCTATCGCCACCACGACACGCTGTACTCGATCGACGTGCGCCAGAGCGAGCCCGGTACGCTTGGCGCGGTGTGGCTGGACGGCGTGATGCAGGAAGACGGCTGCATCCCGTTGGTGAATGACGGGGCGGAGCACGACGTGGAACTCAACTGGCCACGGGCAGACTGATCCGGCGGCGACCAGTGGCCAACCGGCTCGCCGCTCAGCGATCCAGCGGACTGAGTACACCGTGACCGCCGCGGTTGAGTACGTGCGTGTAAATCTGCGTGGTGGCGACGTCCTTGTGGCCGAGCAATTCCTGGATCGTTCGGATGTCCTGGCCGGCTTCAAGCAGATGGGTGGCGAACGAATGGCGCAGGGTATGACAGGTGGCGGGCTTGACGACGCCGGCACGATCGCGTGCCGCCTTGATCGCGCGCTGCAAGCGTGACTCATCCACGTGATGACGGCGCTCCACCCCGTCGCGCGGATCAACACTGCGCGCCGCGGCGGGAAACACGTACTGCCAACCCCAGTCCCGTGCGGCGCCGGGAAATTTGCGCGCCAGCGCATCGGGCATCCAGACCCGTCCGAACCCGGCCGCCACGTCCCGCTGATGAATCCGCGCCGCCTCGGCCAACTGCGCCTGCAATGGTTCATCGAGCGAGCGCGGCAACATGGTGCGGCGATCCTTTGCGCCCTTGCCCTGGCGCACCACGATCTCGCCGCGCTCGAAATCCACATCCTTGATACGCAAGCGCACGCATTCCATCAGCCGCATGCCGGTGCCGTACAACAAACTTCCCATCAGCCAGTGCAAGCCGGTGAGTTCGCCCAGCAAGGCGGTGACCTCCGTCTTGGTCAACACCACCGGCAGCCGCTGCGGCCGCCTGGCTCGCTCGATCCCGTCCAGCCACGGCAGTTCGACCCCCAGCACCTGCTTGTACAGGAACAGCAGGGCGGACAGGGCCTGGTTCTGGGTAGCCGCGGCGACCTGCCCGTGCACCGCCAGCGCAGTGAGAAATCGCTCGATCTCCGGCGCGCCAAGCTCGGTCGGGTGGCGCTTGTCATTGGCCAGGATGAAGCGGCGAATCCAGCCCACATAGGCCTCCTCGCTGCGCTTGGACATGCCCAGCCGGCGCATCCGCTCACGCACCTGATCAAGCAACTTGGGCGCAGACCGGGCAACCTCGCCGCTTGTCCGTTCCCCGGCTCCGTGAAAGGATGTCATCCATGCCTCCGGTCTGTAGACATGGCGAGATTAGGCTGCCGAATTAGGCGGCGCCAAGGAGAGCAAGTCGTTGATTTGAGTAGGCCGACAGCGCGAACCGGGCACGGAATACAGGAATTAGGCTGCTGGATTACACTGCATTTTGAAATCTACTTAGCGTTAGGGCTCAAATGCCGCATTTGGTTCTTACGAGAGAAGGCTACGATCAGCTCGTCAAAGAATGTGGTGGCAGTCCACCGTCTCCGCTTTGGGTCAACGCTAGCGTCCTCTCATCCTCTGAGTTGTCCGGTTTGCGCACCCAAGGGTTCGAAATCACCGACTTCGCTCGGGCAGTCCCTTTGCAAGGTCCGGGCTTAGTTGACGCAATTGGCACTATCGAAGAGCATCATCCGGGTTCGTCTATTTGGGTTGAGTACGTCGCACAGCCCTAACCAGTCATCCAAGCGGACGGCTCCGCCGCCGCTTAACTCGAGCGTTAGGCTTCACAAGCGCTTTCGGGTCAGTATCAAATCAGCGCCAGCGTCTTGATTACGCCTCGCATCAGCATCGTTTCTTCGTTGTGCATCCGGCTGGCCTGCGTGTATTGCTCGCGGGCGCTGGGGTGGTTCGTCGCAACTTGCGCGCGTGTTCGTTCGCGCATCCATCGCGTCTGCCGCACGCGCGGTCCACCGCAACGTCATCATCTCGTCAGCGGTTCGTCTGTCGCACGCAGGCCCTCACCATCTCGCGTTCTTGTGGTGCGTTTGGTGTGGCGCTATCGTCCATCAAAGGTCGGGCCTCGGGTTCCGCCTAACAGTTCGTTCAAGGCGGACGGCTGCGCCGCCGCTTAACTCTAGCGTTAGGCAGTCAAAAAGTATGGATCTCGGCGCAATCTTAATTTGGGGCTCGTGGCTCTACATCACGGTCGCAATCGTTCTGGCCAAGGTGACGTATCGCCGTGCTCTAAAAGCCAATCCCGCCTACTTTGAGGTATCTGAAGGTAGCCGGTTTGATCCCTTCAAATTCAAACGGACGGCCGACACCCTTGAACTGATCATGGACGACTCCCTTGAACTCAATGGCTTTGCTCCATCCGTGGTAAAGATGGCCCGACTCGTCAAGATCATGTACTTCACCGCACCAATCGCATTTGTACTTTTCGTTTACGGGACGTTCGTTAGGTGAGTTCGTCACATGCCTAACCACTCGTTCGAGGCGGACGGCTCCGCCGCCGCTCAACTCAAGCGTTAGGCCGCTATCGAGGACTCTCTAAACTCGGAGATCTGTCATGACAAACAATCCCGTCGGCTGGTTCGAAATTTACGTGCAAGACATGGATCGAGCCCGAGCCTTCTATGAGTTTGTTTTCTCAACTCACCTGGAGCGGCTGGAAGGTCCGGACATTGAAATGTGGGCCTTTGCCTTTAAGCAGGAGCGACCGGGTGCTCCGGGGGCACTCGTCAAGATGGAGGGCTTCCCGTCCGGGGGTAATAGCACTCTGGTCTATTTCACCTGCGCCAACTGTGCCACCGAGGCAAAACGGGCAACTGAGAGCGGCGGAAAGATCTTCAAAGAGAAGTTCTCTATAGGTCAGTACGGATTTATTGCCCTGGTTACCGACACCGAGGGCAACATGATTGGGCTGCACTCTTTGCAATGAGGTCGCGGCCTAACAATGCATTCAAGCCGAAGCGATAGTTCCTCCGCTTTAGTGGACACCCTGAACTAACATTTCAGGAGTGTTCCATGCCCAAGCCAGGCCCCCGAACCACCACTCGCTACAGCGACGAATTCAAAGCCACAGCCGTGCGCTTGAGTTCGCTTCCCGGCGTGCTCGTGCAGGATGTCGCTGCGTCGCTTTACATCCACCCCTTCATGTTGTCTCGTTGGCGCAAACAGGCGCGCGAGGGCGAGATCATGACGAAGGGTGTGACGGTCGATCCGGCGGTGTCCGCCGAACTGAAAGAGTTGCGTCGGGTCAAGAAGGCCTACGATCAACTGAAGATCGAGCATGACGTTTTAAAAAAAGCGATCGCGTTCACTTCCGCTCGAAAAGCGAACGCTTTGCCTTCATCGAGCGGCAACAGGAAACCGTCCCGGTGAGAGTGCTTTGCCGCCTGTTCGGCGTCAGCGCCAGCGGCTACTACGCCTGGCGTGATCGCCCGGCCAGCGAACGCGCGCAGGAGGATGCACGCCTGATGGATCGGGTCCGCCGGGTGCACCGCAACAGCCGGGAAACCTATGGCAGCCCGCGCGTGCACGCCGAGCTGCGCCAGCAAGGCGAGAACGTCGGTCGCCGCCGGATCGAGCGGTTGATGCGTGAGCATGCGCTGCAGGCCTGCTCAGCCACCCTGTATCGGCGCACACCGGGGCTTGACCGCTTCTTTGCCAGCGTCGACAACCAAGTCCATGCGATGACCGTGGATCGCATCGATCAGGTGTGGGTGACGGACGTGACGTATCTGAAGGTTTCCGGCGCATGGCGCTATCTGGCCACGGTGATGGATCGGTACTCACGTCGCCTGCTCGGCTGGGCGCTGGGCGCGGAAAAGTCGGCACAGCTGACCTGTCGCGCGCTGCGTGCGGCCGTGCGCCACCGAAAACCGCCGCCGGGCACGGTGGTGCACAGCGATCGCGGCGTGGAGTTTCTGTCCTCACGGTTCAAGCAGGCCCTGGCCAGCGCGGCGCTGATGCAGAGCGTCAATCGGCCACGTCGCATGACCGACAACGCGCACATGGAGTCGTGGAACAAGTCGATGAAGTCGGACATGTATCACCGCCAGCCCTTCACCAGCGAACGAACCCTGCGCTCGGCCCTGCGCAGCTACATCGATTTTTACAACAAGCACCGCTTGCACTCCGCCCTGGGTTACCGTTCTCCGGTAGAGTTCGAAGCCCAAGGCGTCTGATCCGTCGGTGTCCACTTTTACGTAGGAACTCTCAGCCGCTTCGCGGCTCGGCTTAATTCAGGCGTTAGGCTTCCTTTGACTGATCTCGACCGAGCCCACGAATTCATCGTCAAGTCGTCCAAATGGCTTGACTGGTGCGATCTGTATTATCAGAACATTCTGGAGTACGGGAAAAGCGGAAACATTGACGATGTTGAGCGTACTTTTGTAACTGTGCTTTTGTTGCTTGACGCGATACACCAGTCCTTAGCCGATGCTGCAAAGAAACTGGGTGCAACCTCGTGGCGAGACGACCTAAACAAACTTCGCGAAACGGACCCCCTGCTCCGCTACGTTTGGAATGCGCGGCGTTCCGAAGCGCATGACGCGCTGGTTAAGTGGCGTCCGGACATGAAGTACATGGAGTTCAAAGTCGTGCTGCCGGAAACCGCCAGAATCCTTCAATTCGGTGCTCCGAACGACTACGTGGCCACCCAGAGACTGATTTTCAAAGCCTTCGGCGTCTCAACCCAAGATGAATTCTTCGACAAAGCCAAGGCAGGCCACTCCCCTTTGCGTCACGATCAGCTTGCCGCTGGTATCGAATTTAAATTTTCTCTCGACACTCTTAGCCTAGACAGCTTCACAATAGGGAGCGGCAATCGTGCCGAGTCGATCCCCGCGCCAGAACAACATCTTGGCAAGATGCTACCGCCATCGGCAACCGAGGCAACCCGGTTGGCGATCGAGTTCTACCGCAACAGGGCCCGTGAGCTAGAAGCATTCTCGCCATGAAGCCTAACAATTCATTCAAGCCGACGTCGCTCCGCGACGCGGCTTAACTCAGGCGTTAGAGCCTATGAAGCAGACTACGGCAGCAAATCTGGCTTTGGTTCTGGTTGTGGCTGGTTGGCTGCTAGCCTTCTTCGGCGTCACGTCGCAACTTGGCGATCCCTCGCCCTCCGTTCCGCGCGCACAAATCGAAGCCGCTCGGCATCTGTCAATTGCAGTACTGGGCGTCGGTGTTGTGTGCATCTTGGTCGCACTTTGTCTTTCCGGTTTCAGTTTTACTGCAGCCAAAGTTCGTGCCTGCGTTTGCGCTGCGCTAGGCTTTCTACCCGCAATCGCTGTTATCTGGAGCATGCTGTGAGTGGCAGTGCGCTCTAACTACTCGTTCAAGGCGGACGGCTACGCCGCCGCTTAACTCCAGCGTTAGGTGCTTCTATGAGCAACTCAGAGGTTTGGAAGTACTTGCATGACGGCTCAATCGATCGGATTGATGGCTCGGTACCCGGCGATGTCGCTGTCCACGTTTCCATCCCATATTTGCGCAAGGCGTTTGCCCCAAGCGGCCAAGGCTTCGTCATTTTTCTAAAGGGCTGTTCGCTCCTCGAACTGCAAGATGAGGGTGAGCCAGCCTGTAGCGATCTCCAGGAGATTGGCCGGCGCAGTCCAGAGATTCTCTCCATAGTGAGCGAGGATCCATTGGCTATCTATTGCACCATGGGCACACTCAGTCTTGCATATGGCTCAGATTCCCTTGCACTTGATACTGGAGAGGCAATTTCTGTCCAGGACTTGGATCATGCAAGTTCTTCGTACTGGGATTCGTGGTCAAAAAGTCATGGCGGAAGCGCCTAACAATTCGTTCAAGGCGGACGGCTACGCCGCCGCTTAACTCCAGCGTTAGGCCCCAATGCGAATCTCCGTTTCAATTTTTCTACTTGTGTTCCTGACTTCCTGTACGACTTCGTTTCCGGTTCGTAAAGCGGCCGTCGGCGAAAAATTCAATGTGCAGGAGCTTGAACGTTGTGAGCGACTGCGCGGTCATATCGAACAGATCGGCTTTATTTCCAGTACCTGTGTCTACCCAGCACCGGATGCGGGAAAGTCTTGCGAGGATCGGAGCGATTGTGTTGGTCGTTGCGACGCACCGGTAAAGACGCTTAGGAATCAGCCCGTGGTCGGCAGTTGCAGCGCGCTTGTAGGCCAACTTGGTTGCATGAATGTGGTAGTCGCAGGCCGAGCGACTGGTGACATGTGTACGGACTAATTTTCTTCTATCTCGCGATCTGGCCTAACATCCCGTTCGAGGCGGACGGCTACGCCGCCGCTCAACTCCAGCGTTAGATGCCATGAACCAACTTCCTCTTCCCGATGACGCCGCCGATGATCCTGATGCCCAAGAGGTGGCTCGCATCTGGGTCACTCACAGCGATCTTCTTGTCTCGCTCAAGATTGGTGCCTACGGTGGTGCGGATGGGCCAGGCGAGACTACCGCTTGGGGTGACATCCTCGCGGACACAATTAAACATCTGGCCCGGGCGGTGGGCCAGCGCTACGACTCGTCACCGCTCAAAGCACAGAACGAAATTTTGGCTCGTTGCACCGAAGCACTTGCGGCCTACGAAAAGCAGTTCAGTGGCAATATCAAGCGGTAGTGCATCTAACTACTCGTTCAAGGCGGACGGCTTCGCCGCCGCTTAACTCCAGCGTTAGGATGCTCATGGATGACCGATCATCAATCGAACATTTAAAAGACGCCATCACGGTGCCGCTTGGCCACATGAATGGCGCGACTTGGGCCATGCAGCGCTCCATCGCGATCGGTGGCACCAGTTTTAGCGTCGCGGTAGCTCTCGCGGCTACTCAGCTGGGCGTCAACGGGCTAGCCCGTACAATCGCCTTATTCTGTGCGTGTGTAGCAATACCTTTGTGGGTTACGGTCTGGCGCATGGGGGAAAACTACGTCACGGTTGGGTCAAGCGGCCTGGGCCACTTTTCCACGCCGGCGGGTTCTGCGGTCCTTCTTCTCATCTTTGGTGTCGCCGGCGCGTTCCTCATCGCTGCGTTTGCTTCGCTCATATGGTCGCTTTCTGTTGTCTCCTCGATCGCGTTCATCGTCGCGGGCATTATTGGAGTAGGAATCGTCTATGTTCACCAAGGCTCTATTAATGAGTGGGCCAACAAGCACAATGGCGACGCAACCTAACTACTCATTCAAGGCGGACGGCTTCGCCGCCGCTTAACTCCAGCGTTAGGCCGTAAATCGAGAGCTCATGAATCCTCAGGCACCTTCGATCGTTCTCTTCGCTGTGCTCTTTGGCATGGTCATCGTCTGGTTTGTGCTCATCAAGCTGCTGTTCAAACGCCTTGAGGTCGCGCATCCGCAAAAGTACGAGGCGATGGGTAGGCCTTCGCTATTTCTGCGCAATAACATCGCCACAGGGTGGGCTACCATGAAGTTCCTGTTCGCACGCGAGCATCGTTCGCTTAACGACAGCTACCTATCAAAGCTATCCGACGCAATGCTTGTCTTCTTCGCAATTTATCTCCTTCTATTCTTTGGGTTGTCGTACTTCGTTTCCGTACCTCACGCGGCCTAACCAGTCGTCCAAGCGGACGGCTATGCCGCCGCTTAACTCCAGCGTTAGAACTCATTTGAGGCCTCGTCGTAATGAAAGAGGACATTAGCCAAAACTGCCCGCTATGCGACACCCCGGCAGAGTACTACCTGGTGTCTGGCGGGCAGTTCAAATACTTTGGCTGCCCGAGTTGCACCTCATTTCAAATATCAAAGTCTGCCGAGAAATTGCTTTTAAATTCGCCCGCACACATCCGCCGAGCGTTTGCTAATCGAGCTGCAACGTCACCGCCAGAAGATCATCTATTTGTCGTTCTAGTGCCGCCGCGCCATCAGGCTGATCCTGCAGATGCGAAAGTAGAAGGTTCCTTCATGCATAAGAGCCAGCTCAATCTGTAGCGTTTGGTAGTAAGTTCTAACAGTTCGTTCAAGGCGGACGGCTTCGCCGCCGCTTAACTCAGGCGTTAGGCCTGCTCCTCAGCATCCACGCAAAAGCAAGGCAAGAGCCAAGCAGAGGATCACTCGCACATCTCGCACAATCAGAGCAATCAAGCGAAACTTGTCATTCTTAAAGCCGCCGTAGGTGTATTTTTCTCAGGCTCGTATTTCCGCAGAGGCATAGTCATGGTTCCACCGGGTTTGCGCCACTACACCAGCTTTGCGCAAGGCGTCAACGGCAGGTTCCGGCAGCGGTCCAATGTGGCCCGCGGGCTGCGCAGGCCTAACAGTTCGTTCAAGGCGGACGGCTTCGCCGCCGCTTAACTCCAGCGTTAGGCCGCACAGGAGAGTCTCTTGAAACCGGTGAAGATCGTTTTGCTCTCGTTCCTGGCCGTCGTCGCATTCGATGCGCTTGCCGGGATCGCGTCTCAAACGGTTGGCTTTCCATACGCCTATGCAGCGTTTGGGTCTGCCCTCCTGTACATCCTCTTCGCGTGGCTAATCACCCGGAGCTCTGGGTTCTGGGCCGCAGTTCTGCTCGGTATGGCCATGGGCCTGGTTGACGCATCGGCTGGCTGGGCAGTCTCCTGGGTCATTGGTGCTGGCAGGCTGCCACCCGGCACTCTCACGGTGACGGTTTGGCTCATCACTGCCGTATCCGTTGTGGTTCTTGGCGCAATTTATGGCCTTATCGGCGGCGGCATTGGCGCTATCGCCAGGCGGCGGCGAGCAGCCTAACAGTTCGTTCAAGGCGGACGGCTTCGCCGCCGCTTAACTCCAGCGTTAGGCCACATGGACAGAGAAGTCGCACTCCAGATCCAGTCTCCTCTCCGCGTCGTCAGGCGCGGCGACATATTCTGGATCGCCGCCGACGAGACGAGAGGCTCGTTTCCGGGGTCGCCACATCCACATGTGGTCGTGCAAGAGGACGTCTTTAATCACTCTCGCATCAGCACCGTCATTGTCTGTGCCCTGAGTTCAAACCTCCATAAAGCGTCAGAGCCTGGCAATGTCCTGCTAGAACCTAGTGAGGGCGACTTGGAACGGCAAAGTGTCGTAATCGCCTCTCAAATCTCCTGCATCTACAAAGCGCGGCTGGGCTCGTACATTGGCTCGTTATCGGAAGCACGTATCGATCAGGTTGTTGCCGGGCTACGTTTCGTCCAAGGGGCCTTCCATCGCCACGGCTAGATCTAGGGCAATCGGCCTAACAATTCCGTAAGAGACTTCCGATCAAGCCCAGACGCATGAGTCTTTTGCCCTGAGCTTTCGGGGGGTTCTACCCCGTTTACTCGTTCAAGGCGGGCGGCTTCGCCCCCGCTCAACTCAAGCGTTAGACGAGGAGGCTTCCATGCGCACCTTTATGCTTTTTTTCATGGCAGCTTTACTACTCAGCACTGCAGCGCAAGCTACGCAGCCTTATTCCGAGCAGTTTTCCGCCAGGTTCAAGGACGCGGTAGACAATGCAATGAGCCAACCGACTGCTGATGGCCGGACTAGGCTTCTAACGGAGGCCATGCGCGGCGGGACCGACAGCGAAGTGTTTTTTGTCTTTCCGCTACTTTTCCCTCGCAGGATCATAGATGCTGCTCAAAGCGCCCATGTATGTGTTGCCGAGATTTCGTCTTCAATCGATAACGGCAAGGCGTACTTGGCTGCCGCTCCGGCTGAGCAGGGAGATTTTCCTCACGCGCAGGCAAAGAAAATTCGCTCTGACACAGATCGGCTGATCACGTGTCTTGATCAATACTATGCCAATGGCCAGTTGCGACTTCCTGCACAATCATCTATCTGACATCCAAGGCGGACGGCTTCGCCGCCGCTTAACTCCAACGTTAGGCGGCACAACAATATCGAAGGTCGCGATGACAGCCCATCTGCAAGCCGTCCACCCAGTTCTTATGGCGAACGATGTAGCTGCATCCGTGCAGTTCTACTCCACTCTCGGCTTCGCCCAATCTTTCGTCGACCACCCGGACAACCCGAAGTACGCCGCTGTTACGCGAGATGGGGTAGAGCTGCACATTCAGTGGGCTGACTCGGAACAATGGGCGCATCCCATCGATCGCCCGGCGTATCGCTTCGTCGTGAGCGACGTGGATGCCATCTATCGCGAGTTCGCTGAGCGCGGCAGCATCAACCCAGGCACCGGCCAAGGTAGCCCGTGGCCTGTTCCTGCCGACACACCCTGGGGTACGCGAGAGTTCCATCTTCGCGATCCCGGCCAGAACAGTCTGCAGTTCTATCAGTCGCAATGATTTCGCGCATGCCGCCTGACAGGTCATCCAGCCCCATTTCGCACGCTGGCGTCCGACTCTTCATCCACGCGGACGGCTGCGCCGCCGCTTAATTCCAGCGTTGGGCTCAGGAGAAACTTCGTGACAGGTTCGGCATCAGGTGGCGTTCGGGTTCTGCTCCGCATCGAAGGGCTATGCGTTCTGATGATTTGCCTGCTGGCCTATGCAAAGTTTGGTGCCAGCTGGGGAATCTTTGCCTTGTTTTTCCTCGCGCCAGACGTGTCTTTCCTTGGATACCTGGCCGGACCGAGGGTGGGCGCCGCCGCGTACAACTTCGCGCACTCTCTCAGCGGTGCCTTATTGCTGCTGACGGCCGGTGTCCTGCTGTCGGTACCGGTAGCCGTCACGGCCGGCACGATCTGGGGCGCCCATATTGGCTTCGACCGCGCGCTAGGCTATGGGCTCAAGTATTCCGCCGGGTTCGGGTTCACCCATCTGGGTCCCATCGGGCGCGCCTGCGCTGGCGCTTAGCCGTTCATTTGGGCCATCGTGGCACCCCGACTTTCGGGCCGCTGGCTCGGGTGGTTCGGTGTTGCTTCGCGCACTGCGCAGATGCAACGATGACCGGACGGTAGTGCCGCGCCACCAGGGAATTTCCATCACGCATGGACGTTCTTGGCGAGTCTTGCGGCCGCCCCGGAACGCATTCGTGATCGACCAACGGGCTTGGACGTCTGGATTGCGGGTGCGGTTTTCATGGGCAGTCTGACCGTGGGTCAGCATTGCCCCCTGTTGCCATGCACGTCCGTTGGCAATGGCCACGACGCCCTGGCGTGGCGACCCGGCTATGCATCGACTTAACCTTTCGGCGTGCAGGCTGGAAAGTAAACCGATGTCCGGCCTGTCGAGCGGAGTGCCGCCAACTCGCGCCGCCGACGCCACCCGCCCAAGGAGAGAGTCATCACCATGCCGATACCCCACTCGGACGCCCTGGTGTTTTTCGGCGCCACCGGCGATCTTGCCTACAAGAAGATCTTTCCTGCGCTGCAGGCGATGACGCAGCGCGACGGGCTGGATCTGCCCGTGATCGGCGTGGCGCATTCGGGCTGGGATGGGGAGAAGCTCCGCCAGCGCGCGCACGACAGCCTGGCGCAGGCGGCCAGGGAGCAGGGCGGCGAGGTCGATGAAGCGGCGTTCGCGAAGCTGTCGGCGCGGCTGCAGTACGTGGACGGCGACTACAACGACGCGGCCACGTTCCGCGCGCTGAAGCAGGCGCTGGGTGCGGCGAAGCGGCCGCTGCACTACCTGGCGATTCCGCCGGCGTTGTTCGGCGTGGTGGCGAAGGGGCTGCAGCAGGCCGGCTGCGCCGATGACGCGCGGATCGTGGTGGAGAAGCCGTTCGGCCGCGACCTGGCCTCGGCACGGGAACTCAACCGCACGCTGCACGCGGTATTCCCCGAGTCGGCGATCTTCCGCATCGACCATTACCTGGGCAAGGAGCCGGTGCAGAACCTGCTGTATTTCCGCTTTGCCAACACGGTGCTGGAGCCGGTGTGGAACAACCGCTACGTCGACAGCGTGCAGATCACCATGGCCGAGCGGTTCGGCGTGGATGGCCGCGGCGCCTTCTACGAGGGCGTCGGCGCGATCCGCGACGTGCTGCAGAACCACCTGCTGCAGGTGACTTCGCTGCTGGCGATGGACGCGCCGATCGGCAACGACCCGGCCTCGTTGAAGGCGGAGAAGCTGCGGCTGTTCCGCGCGATGCGCCCGCTCGATCCGGCCGAGGTGGTGCGCGGCCAGTTCGAGGGCTATCGCAAGGTCGAGGGCGTGGCTGCCGATTCCGGCGTGGAGACCTTCGTGGCGTTGTGCCTGCACATCGACACCTGGCGCTGGGCCGGCGTGCCGTTCTACATCCGCGCGGGCAAGCACCTGCCGATCACCACGACCCAGGTGATGGTGGACATGAAGACGCCGCCGCTGTCGGTGTTCGACGGCATCGGTGCGCCGCAATCGAACTACTTCCGCTTCCGGCTCGGCCCCGAGGTGGTGATCGCCGAGGGCATGCGGGTGAAGAAGCCCGGCGAGGAGATGCGTGGCGAAGCCGTGGAGCTGGTGGCACGACACGATGCCGGGCCGGAAAAATCCCCGTACGAACGCCTGCTGGGCGACGCGATCCGCGGCGACAACGCACTGTTCACCAGCGACGAATGTGTCGAGGCCGCGTGGGCCGTGGTCGACCGCATCCTCCATCACGAGGGCGCGGTGAGCTTCCTACGAACCGGGCAGCTGGGGGCCGCCCGAGGCTGCCCATGTGGTCAGCGGCAACGAAGGCTGGCACGACCCGCAGGCCGAGGAGAGCACGCCATGCTGAACACACCCGCCACCGCCGCCGCCGTGGTCTTCCTGCTCGACGTCGACAACACCCTGCTCGACAACGACCGCTTCGGCGCCGACCTCGGCGATACGCTGGAGGCCGCGTTCGGCGCGGACGGCCGCGCCCGCTACTGGGCGATCTACGAAGAACTGCGCGAACACGGCGGCGTTCGCCGATTACCTCGGCGCGCTGCAGCGCTTCCGCGCCGGCCTGGACAACGATCCGTCGCTGCTGCAGATGTCGAACTACCTGCTGGAGTATCCGTTCGCCGAGCGGCTGTATCCGCACGCGCTGGAAACCGTGGCGCACCTGCGCACGCTGGGCACCGCCGCGATCCTGTCCGACGGCGACGTGGTGTTCCAGCCGCGCAAGATCCGGCGCGCCGGGCTGTGGGAAGCGCTGCGCGGCGAGGTGCTGATCTACGTGCACAAGCAGCAGATGCTGGTGGCGATGCAGCAACGCTACCCGGCCGCGCACTATGTGATGGTCGACGACAAGCCGCACATCCTCGCCGCGATGAAGCAGCGCCTGGGCCACAAGCTGACCACGGTGTTCGTGCGCCAGGGCCATTACGCGGCCGACAGCGCCAACGAAGTCGTCGACCCGCGCGCCGGACCTCGCGATCGCGTGCATCGGCGATCTGCGCCAGCGTAAGCTTGAAGATTTCCTGCCGAGCGCGCCCGCGATCAACCTGCCGGCGGACTGAAATCATCCAACGATCGAACTCGGAAACATGGAGCAAGCATGAAAGCGACCCGTCAACTGCACGACCTCGGCCAGAGCCTGTGGCTGGACAACATCACCCGCACGCCTGCTCGACGACGGCACGCTGGCGCGCTACATCGCCGAGGATTCGATCACCGGGCTGACCTCCAACCCCAGCATCTTCGACGCCGCGATCGGCGGCGGCGACGCCTACGACGCCGGCATCCATGCCAAGACGCTTGGCCGGCTGTCACGGCGAAGCGCTGTTCACCGAGCTGGCGCTGGAGGACCTGCGCCGCGCCGCCGATCTGTTCCAGCCGGTGTTCGACGCCACCCATCAGGTCGATGGCTGGGTCTCGATGGAAGTTTCGCCGCTGCTGGCCGCCGACACCGCCGGCTCGATCGCCGCGGCCAGCCACATCCACGAGCAGGGCCGGCGCGACAACCTGTTCGTGAAGATTCCCGGCACCCCCGAAGGCGTGCCGGCGATCGAGGAGGCGATCTTTCCGCGGCATCCCGATCAACGTGACCTTGCTGTTTTCCTGCGCGCAGTACCGGGCCGTGGCCGAGGCGTACCTGCGCGGCATCGAGCGGCGCCTGGCAGCCGGGCTGGATCCGCGCGTGGCCTCGGTCGCCTCGCTGTTCGTCAGCCGCTGGGACGTGGCCGCCAACAAGCAGCTGCCGGACGCGTTGCACAACAAGCTGGGCATCGCGGTCGGCCAGCAGACCTATCGCGCCTACCGCGAACTGCTCGCCTCGCCACGCTGGCAGAAGCTCGCCGCCGCCGGCGCGCAGCCGCAGCGGCTGCTGTGGGCCAGCACCGGCACCAAGGATCCGTCCGCGCCGGACACGCTGTACATCAGCGCCCTGGCGGCGCCGGACACCATCAACACCATGCCGGAAAAAACCCTGCACGCATTCGCCGACCACGGCCAGCTGCACGGCGTGATGGCCAACGACGGCGGTGACGCCGATGCGGTGCTGGCGCAGATCGCCCAGGCCGGCGTGGACATCGACGCGCTGGCGCTGAAACTGCAGAAGGACGGCGCCGAGGCCTTCGTGAAATCCTGGAAACAGTTGCTGCAGCGGATCGCCGACAAGGCCAGCGCACTCGACGCGAAGTCGCAGGAGCCGATTGACCGATGAGCCATCCGGCCCTCACCACGCGCCCGCAGTGGCAGGCGCTCAGCAGCACGTTGCCACGCTTGGCCGGAAGCACCTGCGCGAGTTGTTCGCCGCCGACCCGCAGCGCGGCGAGCGCCTTGTCGTCGACGCCGCCGGCCTGTATCTGGATTACTCCAAGCAGCGCGTCGATGCCGATACGTTGCGCCTGCTGCGCGAGCTGGCCGTGGCCTGCGAATTGCCGCAGCGGATCGAGGCGATGTTCACGCGGCGAGAAGATCAACACCACCGAAGATCGCGCCGTGCTGCACGTGGCGCTGCGCGCACCGGCCGTCGAGAAAGCCTGCGGGTCGACGGCCGCGACGTGGTGGCGGACGTGCACGACGTGCTCGACCGCATGGCCGCGTTCTCGGAGAAGGTGCGCGGCGGCGCGTGGCTGGGCCACGGCGGCAAGCCGATCCGCAACGTGATCAACATCGGCATCGGCGGTTCCGACCTCGGCCCGGTGATGGCGTACGAGGCGTTGCGCCACTACAGCCGGCGCGACCTGACGTTCCGCTTCGTCTCCAACGTGGACGGCACCGATTTCGCCGAGGCCGTGCGTGACCTGGACGCCGCCGAGACGCTTGTTCATCGTCTGCTCGAAAACCTTCACCACGCTGGAGACGCTGACCAACGCGCACGCCGCGCGCGCCTGGTGCCTGGCCGCGCTGGGCGACGAGAGCGCGGTGGCGAAGCACTTCGTGGCGGTCTCCACCAACGCCGCCGAGGTGGCGAAGTTCGGCATCGACACCGCCAACATGTTCGGCTTCTGGGACTGGGTCGGCGGGCGTTATTCGATGGACTCGGCGATCGGCCTGTCCACCATGCTGGCGATCGGTCCCGACGCATTTCCGCGAGATGCTGGCCGGCTTCCACGCGATGGACGAACACTTCCGCCACACGCCGCTGGAACGCAACCTGCCCGTGCTGATGGGCCTGCTGGCGATCTGGAACGCCAACTTCCTCGACGCCGCCAGCGTGGCGGTGCTGCCCTACGAGCAATACCTGAAACGCTTCCCCGCCTACCTGCAGCAGCTGACGATGGAGAGCAACGGCAAGCGCGTCACCCTCGACGGCAGTGCGGTGGACTACGCCACCGGCCCGATCTACTGGGGCGAGCCGGGCACCAACGGCCAGCATTCGTTCTACCAGTTGCTGCACCAGGGCACGCACATCGTGCCGTGCGATTTCATCGGTTTCGGGCAGAGCCTGAATCCGCTCGGCGATCAGCACGACCTGCTGATGGCGAACCTGATCGCGCAGGGCGAGGCGCTGGCGTTCGGCAAGACAGCCGAAGAAGTACGCGCCGAAGGCACGCCCGAAGCGCTGGTGCCGCATCGCACGTTCGAAGGCAACCGGCCGAGCACGACCATCCTCGCGCCGAAACTGACGCCGCACGTCCTCGGCACCCTGGTCGCGTTGTACGAGCACAGCGTGTTCGTGCAGGGCGCGATCTGGGACATCGACTCGTTCGACCAGTGGGGCGTGGAGCTGGGCAAGCAGCTGGCGAAAACCACCATCGCCGAGCTGACCGCGAAGGACGTGCCGGAACTCGGCCACGACAGTTCCACCAACACCTTGATCCGCCGTTACCGCCAGTTGCGCGACGGCGCCACGCCAGGAAAAGCATGAGCCAGAAGATCAGTCCACTCGCCGGCCAGCCGGCACCCGCCTCGATCCTCGTCGACATCCCGAAGCTGCTGGCCGCATATGCGGACCTGCGGCCCGACCCGTCGGTGGCCGCGCAGCGCGTCGCGTTCGGCACCTCCGGGCACCGTGGCAATTCGTTCGAGCGCAGTTTCAACGAGTGGCACATTCTCGCGATCAGCCAGGCGATCTGCGAGTACCGCCGCTCGAAAGGCATCGACGGCCCGCTGTTCATCGGCGCCGACACCCATGCGCTGTCGCAGCCCGCGTTCGAGAACGCGCTGGAGGTGCTGGCCGCGAACGGCGTCGAGGTGATGATGTCCAGTGGCGGCGAATACACCCCGACGCCGGCGATGTCGCACGCGATCCTGGTCCACAACAAGGTGCGCACCACGGGCCTCGCCGACGGCATCGTGATCACGCCGTCGCACAACCCGCCGGACAACGGCGGCTTCAAGTACAACCCGAGCAATGGTGGCCCGGCCGACACCGACATCACCAAGTGGGTGGAGAACCGCGCCAACGCCCTGCTCGAAGGCGGCCTGAAGGAAGTACGCCGGATGCCGTACGCGCAAGCGCGCAAGGCGGCCACCACGCACGAGCACGACTATCTCAACAGCTACGTCGCCGACCTGGCGAACATCGTCGACTTCGACGTGATCCGCGGCGCCGGCGTGCACATGGGCGTCGATCCGCTGGGCGGCGCGGGCGTGCACTACTGGGCGCCGATCGCCGAGCGCTACAAGCTCGACCTCACCGTGGTCAGCGAGGTGGTCGACCCGCAGTTCGCGTTCATGAGCGTGGACTGGGACGGCAAGATCCGCATGGACCCGTCGTCGAAGTACGCGATGCAGCGGCTGATCGGCTTGAAGGACCGCTACGACGTGGCGTTCGCCTGCGACACCGACCACGACCGCCACGGCGTCGTCACCCGCAGCAGCGGGCTGATGGAGCCGAACCACTACCTGTCGGTGCTGATCGACTACCTGTTCCGGCATCGCCCGCAATGGGGCGCGCACGCCGCGGTGGGCAAGACCGTGGTCAGCACCGCGCTGATCGACCGCGTGGCGAAACGGCTGGGCCGGCAGCTCTACGAAGTACCGGTCGGTTTCAAATGGTTCGCGCCCGGCCTGTTCGACGGCTCGCTCGGCTTCGGCTGCGAGGAAAGCGCCGGCGCCTCGCTGCTGCGCCGCGACGGCACGGCCTGGGCCACCGACAAGGACGGCCTGGTGCCGGCGCTGCTGTCGGCTGAAATGACTGCACGCGAGGGCAAGGACCCGGGCGAGCTGTACGCACGGCTGACCGGCGAACTCGGCAAGCCGTTCGCCAGCCGCGTCGATGCCGCCGCCACGCCGGCGCAGAAGGCGAAGCTGACGAAGCTGTCGCCCGATCAACTGCAGACCGACCTGCTCGCCGGCGAGAAGATCGAGCAGGTGCTCGACAAGGCACCCGGCAACGGCGCCGCGATCGGCGGCATCAAGGCGATCGCCGCCAACGGCTGGTTCGCCGCGCGGCCGTCCGGCACCGAGGCGATCTACAAGATCTACGCGGAGAGCTTCCAGAGCGAAGAACACCTGCAAGCGCTGCTGAAGGAAGCCCAGGGCATCGTCGACGCCGCGCTCGCCTGAGTCACCGCACACCACCATCGGAGATACCGCCATGCCCCACGCCATCGACCAGCAATGCATCGACCTGCTGCGTTTCCTGTCGGTGGACATGGTGCAGAACGCCAACAGCGGCCACCCCGGCCTGCCGCTGGGCGCCGCGCCGATGGCCTACGCGCTGTGGACGCGGCAGCTGAAGCACAACCCCGCCAACCCGCACTGGCCCGACCGCGACCGCTTCGTGCTGTCCGCCGGCCACGGCTCGGCGCTGCTGTACAGCCTGCTGTTCGCCACCGGCTACGACCTCACGCTGGACGACCTCAAGCAGTTCCGCCAGTGGGGCAGCAAGGCGCCCGGGCATCCCGAGTACGGCCACACGCCGGGCGTCGAGATCACCACCGGCCCGCTCGGCCAGGGCCTGGCGAACGCGGTGGGCATGGCGATCGGCGAGGCGCACCTGGCCGCGCGCTACAACCGCGACGGCCACACGGTGATCGACCACCACACCTGGGCCATCGTCAGCGACGGCGACCTGATGGAAGGCGTGGCCAGCGAGGCGGCTTCGCTGGCCGGGCATCTGAAGCTGGGCAAGCTGATCTGCCTGTACGACGACAACTACGTGACGCTGGCCGGCGGCACCGACATCACCTTCTCGGAAGATCGCGCGAAACGCTTCGAGGCGTACGGCTGGCAAACGATCCAGGTGGCCGACGGCAACGATCTGGCAGCGATCCACGCCGCGCTGGACGCGGCCCGCGCCGACACCACGCGGCCCTCGCTGATCCTGGTGCGCACGCATATCGGCTACGGCTCGCCCGAGCAGGACACGTTCAAGGCGCACGGTTCGCCGCTGGGCGTCGAGGACGTCCGGAAGACGAAGGAGAAGCTGGGCTGGCCGGTCGAACCCGACTTCCTGCTGCCGCCGCCGGCGCTGGCGCATTTCCGCGAGGCGCTGGACCGCGGCGTGGAGGCCGAACGCGCCTGGAATAGCCGCATGGACGTCTATACCAAAGCCTTCCCGGAGCTGGCGGCCGAGCTGCAAGGCCGCCTGGATGGCGAACTGCCGGCGGGCTGGGATGCGGACATCCCGGTGTTTCCCGCCGACGCCAAGGGCCTCGCTACCCGCGTCGCCGGCGGCAAGGTGATGAACGCGATCGCGCCGAAACTGCCCGCGCTGGGCGGCGGCTCGGCCGACCTCGATCCGTCCACCCACACCGCGCTGAAGGACCTGGGCGACTTCAATCCGCCGCTGGCGCCGGGCGAAGACAGCCAGGGTTCCGACGGCGGCGGCTGGAGCCATGCCGGACGCAACCTGCACTTCGGCGTGCGCGAGCATGCGATGGGCGCGATCGCGAACGGGCTGGCCGTGCACGGCGGCTTCGTGCCGTACGGCTCGACCTTCCTGATCTTCTCCGACTACATGCGCCCGGCGATCCGCCTGGCCGCGCTGATGGGCATCCACGTGGTGCACGTGTTCACCCACGACAGCGTCGCGCTGGGCGAGGACGGCCCCACCCACCAGCCGATCGAACAGCTGGCCAGCCTGCGCGCGATCCCCAACCTCAGCGTGATCCGACCCGCCGACGCGAACGAGACCGCGGTGGCGTGGAAGGTGGCGCTGGAAACGAGGAAACGCCCCGTGCTGCTGGCGCTGACCCGGCAGAACGTGCCCACGCTGGACCGCACTCGCTACGCCAGCGCCGACGGCTTGCGCCAGGGTGCGTATGTGCTCAGCGATGCGCCGGACGGCAAGCCCGCGCTGATCCTCATCGCCAGCGGCTCCGAAGTGGGCCTGATCGTCGAAGCCGCCGACCAGCTGCAGGCCGACGGCATCGCCGTGCGCTGCGTGTCGATGCCGAGCTGGGAACTGTTCGACGCGCAGCCGCAGGCGTATCGCGACGACGTGCTGCCGCCGGTCGTGACGGCGCGGCTGGCGGTGGAGCTTGGCGTAGCGCAGGGATGGGAGCGTTACGTCGGCCCGAACGGCGACATGCTCGGCATCGACCATTTTGGCGCTTCCGCGCCCGCCGACGTGCTGCTGCGCGAGTTCGGGTTCACGGTCGCCAACGTGGTGGCGCGCGCGCGTGCCTTGCTGGCCGGGTGACGCTCCTGGCGAGGGCATCCGGCCTACCTTTGTTGTGGGCTGGCTGCACGACAGGGCGTCGCTGGGTTGCGTTTGCCTGGCTGGCCGCTTGGGCCGGCTGAACCGGGCCGACGAATTCGACAAAAATTTCGAAGTTTTTTGACCGTCCCCCTATATATCTGAACTCATCAGTCTGCTATTTTCCCGACCCGATGCTCCCTTGCCCAGGTCATCCCCTTGCCGCTATCTGATGCAAAATCCGTCTCGTTCGCCGGCTGTGCTCTCACGCTGCTGGCCGGCCTGGCGCTGGCCGGTTGCGCGGTGGGTCCCGACTACCGGCGCCCCGACGCCCCGTCGGTGGACCGTTTCACGGCGCAGCCCTTGCCGCGCCGGCACCGCGGCGGCGACAGCAGCCGGTGGCGACGCCCAGCGCTTCCTGCAGGGCCGCGAGGTGCCGGCGCGCTGGTGGACGACGTTCGGGAATGCCGAGCTGACCCGCCGGGTGAACGCGGCGCTGGAGCACAGCCCCACCGTGGCATCGGCCCAGGCAGCGCTGCGCCAGGCGCAGGAAAACGCCAAGGCGGCCCGCGGCGGACTGTTTCCGTCGCTGGACGCCGGCGCCGACGCTACCCGCCAGAAGCAGTCCGCTGCGGAGTCGGTGGGTCCGGCCGGGCGCGGTCCGTTCACCGTCTACAACGCCTCGGTCAGCATCGGCTATACGCTCGATCTGTTCGGCGGCGTGCGCCGCGGGATCGAGGCACAGCTCGCGCTGGCCGACTACCAGCGCGCCCAGCTCGACACCACCTATCTGACCCTGGCCGCGAACGTGGTCACCGCGTCGCTGCAGGAAGCCTCGCTGCGCGAGCAGCTGCGCGCGACCGAACAGATCCTCGAGATCCAGGGCAAGAGTCTGCAGATCGCCCGCCAGCAACAGGAAATCGGCTCGAAGTCGCTGTCCGACACGCTGGCCGTGCGCTCGCAACTGGCTGCCACCGAGGCCACCTTGCCCCCACTGCGCGCGCAGCTCGCCGCGACGCGGAACCAGCTGGCGACCTACCTGGGCACCACGCCGGCACAACTGGAGCTGTCGCCGCTGACGCTGGATGCGATCGACCTGCCGCGCGACATTCCGGTCAGCCTGCCCTCGGGCCTGGTCGAGCAGCGCCCGGATATCCGTGCGGCTTCGGCACAGCTGCATGCCGCGTCGGCGCAGGTCGGCGTGGCCACCGCGGCGATGCTGCCGCAGATCACGCTGTCCGGCAGCGCCGGTTCGCAGGCGTTGCGCGCAGGCGACTTGTTTTCCGCCGGCACCGGCGCCTGGTCGCTGGGCCTGGGCCTCACCCAGCCGCTGTTCCATGGCGGCGAGCTGCTGCACAGGAAGCGTGCCGCGCAGGCCGGCCTGGACAAGGCCGTGGCGGACTGGCAGCAGACCGTGCTGGTCGCGTTCCAGAACGTCGCCGATGCGTTGCAGGCGCTGCAATACGACGCCGAAGGACTGGCCGCGCAAGCCGCCGCCGAGGACGCGGCAGCGCAGCAGCTCGCACTCACCGACCGCCAGTTCCAACTCGGTTCGACCGGCTATCTCAATCTGCTCGATGCGCAGCGCAGCTACCAGCAGGCACGCATCGCGCTGATCCAGGCGCGCGTGGCGCGACTGGCCGACACCGCCGCGCTGTACGCCGCCCTCGGTGGCGGCTGGCGCAGCGATGCCGAACTGGCCAGTCAGAAACCCTAGCTCCATCCACGCGTGCGGACAGGATGTCCGCCTTTCGGCTTTCGCCGTCACGGGCGGTCGCCAAGACCTATCGCCAACTGAAGGAGTTCGCGCATGCCTACGCGCGTCGACAAGAAGCCCAGCACCACCAAGCGCATGCTCTGGATGATCGTCGGCGTGCTGCTGCTGATCGCGCTGATCGCCGGCATCAAGGTGCTGCTGGTCATGCGCATGATCCACGGCATGCCGAAGCCGGCGCCGTTCACGGTCAGCACCACCACCGCCCGCGCACAGCCATGGCAACCCGCGCTGAGTGCCGTCGGCACGCTGCGTGCGGCCAACGGCGCCGACCTGGCGATGGACGTGGCCGGCCTGGTCACCGGGGTGAACCTGAAATCCGGCCAGGACGTGAAGGAAGGCCAGGTGCTGGTGCAGCTGCGCGACGGCGACGACGTCGCCCAGCTGCAACAGCTGGAGGCGGCGGCCGAGCTGTCCCGGCTCACCTTCGAGCGGGCGCGCAAGCAGCTGGCGGCGCAGGCGATCAGCAAGGCCGATTACGACACCGCCGCCGCCGATCTCAAGGGCCGAGCAGGCGGCGGTGGCGCAGCAGAAAGTGGTGGTGGCCAAGAAGCAGCTGCGCGCGCCGTTTGCCGGCCGCGCCGGCATCATCACCATCAGCCCCGGCGCGTACCTCAACGCCGGCACCACGATCGTGACGCTGCAGCAGCTCGATCCGCTGTTCGTCGATTTCTCCGTGCCGCAAAGCGAACTGGGCCGCCTGCAGGTCGGCCAGGCAGTGAACCTGAAGCTGGATGCGTATGCCGGCCGCGACTTCACCGGCAAGCTCAACGCGATCAGCCCCAAGGTCGACCTGGGCACGCGCAACGTGCAGGTCGAGGCCACCGTGCCCAACCACGACAACGCGCTGATCCCCGGCATGTTCGCCAATGTCAGCGTCGACGTCGGCAACGAGCAGCGCCACCTGACCCTGCCGCAGACGGCGATCGTCTACAACCCGTATGGCGACACCGTGTACGTGGTGCAGCCGGCCAAGGGCAAGGACGACAAGGGCCAGCCGCTGCCGCCCGACGGTGCAAGCAGACCTTCGTCACGATCGGCGACGACCCGCGGCGACCAGGTCGCGATCCTCAAGGGCATCGAGGCCGGCACCGTGGTCGTGACCAGCGGCCAGATCAAGCTGAAGAACGGCGCGCCGATCGCGATCGACAACAGCGTGCAGCCGGCCAACAGCGCCCATCCCGCGCCGCAGGAACACTGAGCGAACGCCATGAAATTCACCGACCTGTTCATCAACAAGCCGGTGCTGGCGATGGTCGTCAGCCTGCTGATCCTCGTGCTCGGCCTGCGCTCGCTGTCAGCAGCCTGCCGCGTGCGCCAGTATCCGCAGACCGAGAACGCCGTCGGTCACCGTCACCACCGCCTACTACGGCGCCGATGCGCAGACCATCGCCGGCTTCATCACCCAGCCGCTGGAGCAGGCGATCGCGCAGGCGCAGGGCATCGACTACCTGTCGTCGCAGCAGCGTGCAGCGGCGTGTCGACCATCACCGCGACCCTGCGCCTGAACTACGACGCCAACCGCGCGCTGACCGAGATCACCACCCAGGTGAACTCGGTGACGCAACCAGCTGCCGCCGCAGGCGCAGCAGCCGGTGCTCAACGTGCAGATCGGCGAGACCGATCGACGCGATGTACATGGGCTTCTACAGCGACGTGCTGCCCACCAACAACATCACCGACTACCTGGCGCGCGTGGTCAAGCCCAAGCTCGATTCGATCGCATGGCGTGCAGACCGCCGAGCTGCTCGGCGCGCGCCAGTTCGCGCTGCGCGCCTGGCTCGATCCGGCCAGGATGGCCGCGCACGGCGTCACCGCCACCGATGTGAACACCGCGCTGGCCGCCAACAACTACCTGGCCGCGGTCGGCACCACCAAGGGCCAGATGGTGACGGTCGACCTGACCGCCGGCACCGACCTGCATTCGGTCGACGAGTTCAAGCAGCTGGCGGTCAAGCAGATCAACGGCGCGATCGTGCGCCTGGAGGACGTCGCCAACGTCGCGCTGGGCTCGGAAGACTACGACTTCAACGTCGCCTTCAGCGGCAAGCGATCGGTGTTCATCGGCATCAAGGTCGCGCCCGACGCGAACGTGCTCGACGTGGCCGAGCGCGTGCGCGAGGCGTTCCCGGAGATCCAGGCGCAGCTGCCCAGCGGGCTGACCGGGCGAGATCGTCTACGACGGCACCGAGTTCATCAACAGCTCGATCAACGAGGTGCGTCAAGACGCTGGTCGAAGCGCTGCTGATCGTCACCCTGGTGATCTTCCTGTTCCTCGGCAGCTTGCGCGCGGTGATCATCCCGGTGATCGCGATGCCGCTGTCGCTGATCGGCACCTTCTTCGTGATGCTGGCGCTGGGCTACTCGATCAACCTGCTGACCCTGCTGGCGCTGGTGCTGGCGATCGGCCTGGTGGTCGACGACGCGATCATCGTGGTCGAGAACGTCGACCGGCACATGAAGGAAGAGGGCAAGACGCCGCTGCAGGCCGCGCTGCTCGCCGCGCGCGAGCTGGGCGGCCCGATCCTGGCGATGACCGTCGTGCTGATCGCGGTGTACGTGCCGATCGGTTTCCAGGGGGCCTGACCGGCGCGCTGTTCACCGAATTCGCGTTCACGCTGGCCGGCGCGGTGACGGTGTCGGCGATCGTCGCGCTGACGCTGTCGCCGATGATGGGCTCGCGTTCTTCCGCAGCGAGCAGGAGAGCGGCCGCTTCGTGCAGTTCATCGACCGCCAGTTCGACCGCGTGCACCACGGCTACCAGCGCGCGCTGCACAGCACGCTGTCGACCTACGTCGGTAGTCGATCGTGATGGGCGCGCTGCTGCTGCTGGCCACCATCGCACTGGGCGTGACGGCGCAGTCCGAGCTGGCGCCCGGAGGAAGACCAGGGCATCGTGCGTCGGCCAGATCGTCGGGCGCGCCGAACGCGACGGCGCAGCAGATGAATGTCTACGCGAAGCAGATGTTCGAGATCGTCCAGGCAGTTGCCGGAATACGAGCAGATGTTCCAGATCACCGGCGTGCCCACCATCAACCAGGGCATCGGCGGCGTGCTGTTCAAGCCGTGGGACCAGCGCACCGCAGCGCGCACGAATTGCAGCAGGACCTGCAGGAGAAGTGGAACGGCATCGCCGGCGGCCAGGTCGCCGCGTTCCAGTTCCCGCCGCTGCCCGGTGCATCGGGCCTGCCGATCCAGGTCGTGATCACCACCACCGAGCCGTTCGAGAACCTCAACGAGGTGGCGCAGGCAGGTGCTGCAGAAGGCGCAGGCCAGCGGCAAGTTCTACTTCGTCGACGCCGACCTCAAGATCGACAAGCCGCAGAGCACGGTCGAGCGTCGACCGCGACATGATCGCCACGCTCGGGCTGACCCAGCAGGACGTCGGCGCCGCGCTCGGCGCGGCGCTGGGCGGCGGCTACGTCAATTACTTCTCGATCGCCGGCCGCTCGTACAAGGTGATCCCGCAGGTGCTGCAGGCCGACCGGCTCAACCCGAGCCAGGTGCTCGACTACTACATCCGCGCGCCGGACGGCTCGGTGATCCCGGCCTCGACCGTGGCCACGATCACCAGGCAGGTGGTGCCGCAATCGCTCAACCGCTTCCAGCAGCTCAACTCGGCCACGATCTCCGGCGTCAGCGGGATGTCGCAGGGCGATGCGCTGGCACTACCTGCGCGACTTGGTGAAGCGAGGTGGCGCCGACCGGCTACAACGTCGACTACGCCGGCCAGTCGCGCCAGTTCATCCAGGAGTCCGGCGGCTTCGGCGCAACGCTGCTGTTCGCGGTGATCATCGTGTTCCTGGCGCTGGCCGCGCAGTTCAACAGCCTGCGCGATCCGATCGTGATCCTGGTCTCGGTGCCGCTGGCGCTGTTCGGCGCGCTGATCTTCGTCAACCTGTTCGCCAGCCTCAACATCTACACCGAGGTCGGCCTGGTGACCCTGATGGGCCTGATCAGCAAGCACGGCATCCTGATCGTGCAGTTCGCCAACCAGTTCGCAGCTGGCCGGCATGACCAAGCGCGAGGCGATCGAACATGCCGCCGGCGGTGCGCCTGCGGCCGATCCTGATGACCACCGCGGCGATGGTGCTCGGCGTGCTGCCGCTGGTGATCGCCTCCGGCGCCGGCGCGGCAGGCCGCTTCAACATGGGCCTGGTGATCTCCACCGGCCTGGCGATCGGCACGCTGTTCACGCTGTTCGTGGTGCCGGCGTTCTACATGCTGCTGGCCGCCGACCGCCACGGCGGCAAGCCGTCGGATGATCCGCGACTGGTGGAACCCGGGCCGACGGCGCAGGCCTGAGCGACGGACAAAAGAAAGGCGCGGTCACCCGCGCCTTTCTTCTTGCGGTGTCCGGCCGCGCCGGACCGGGCTACGCCCGTCAGTTGCGCGACTGCAGCTTCGACAGCAGGCGCAGCAGTTCCAGGTACAGCCAGACCAGGGTGACGACCAACGCGAACGCGCCGTACCACTCCATGTACTTCGGCGCGCCGGACTGTGCGCCGGTTTCGATCAGGTCGAAGTCGAGGATCAGGTTGAGCGCGGCGATCACCACCACGACGGCGCTGAAGCCGATGCCCAGGAGGCTGTTGCCGTGGATGAAGCCGATCGAATAGCCGAAGAAACCCATCGCGAAGTTGGCCAGGTACAACAGCAGGACGCCGCCGGTGGCCGCGACGATGCCGAGCTTGAACTTCTCGGTGGCGCGGATCAGCCCGCTGCGGTAGGCCAGCAGCATGGCCGCCATGGTGCCGAAGGTGAGCCCGACCGCCTGCACCACGATACCGGGATAACGCATCTCGAAGATCGCCGACAGCGCGCCGATGAAAACGCCTTCGACCACGGCATACAACGGCGCGGTGATCGGCGCCCAGGTCTTCTTGAACACGGTGACCAGGGCCAGTACCAGGCCGCCGATCGCGCCGCCGAGCATCAGCGGATACAGCGCACCGACGCTGTCCGGACCGCTGAAGCGGCCCCAGCTGTACATCGCACCGATCACGACCAGGATCAGCAGCAGGCCGGTCTTGTTGACCGTGCCGTTGATCGTCATCGCCTCGCTGTCGCGCGTGAAGACCGCGCCGCTGGCCGCGTCGAGGAAGGTGTCCTTGTTGAGCGCCGGATTGCCGCTTTGCATGATCTGCTCCCGTGAATTTCGACCATCGTAGCCGGGCCGTGGCCGGCTTGGAACCTTACCTGCGCCAATACGTCGTTGCACTGCGGCCGGGAAACTACGCGACAATGGCGTTCTGTCGAACGTTGTGGAGTCCCGATGAATCCTTCCACCCTGCGTATTGCCACCCGCAAGAGCGCGCTCGCGCTGTGGCAGGCCGAGCACGTCGCCGCGCTGCTGCGCGCGACCCATCCGGGGCTGGCGGTGGAGCTGGTGCCGATGACCACCCGCGGCGACGAGATCCTGGACCAGCCGCTGGCCACCATCGGTGGCAAGGGGCTGTTCCTGAAGGAGCTCGAGGTGGCGATGCTGGAAGATCGCGCCGACCTCGCCGTGCATTCGCTGAAGGACGTGCCGGCGCAGCTGGAACCGGGTTTCGTGCTGCCGGCGATCCTGCCGCGCGCGGACGCCGCCGATGCGTTCGTCAGCAACGACTACGCCGACCTCGCCGCGCTGCCGCAAGGCGCGCGCGTGGGCACCTCGTCGCTGCGGCGGCAGGCGCAATTGCGCGCGTTGCGGCCGGATCTGGTCCTGCGCGACCTGCGTGGCAACGTCGGCACGCGGCTGGGCAAGCTCGACGCCGGCGACTACGACGCGATCGTGCTGGCTTGCGCCGGGCTGGAGCGGCTGGGCCTGGCCACGCGCATCCGCTCGCGACTGGCCGCACCGGACTGGTTGCCGGCGCCGGGCCAGGCGGCGATCGCGATCGAGGCGCGCGAGGGCCAGGCCGGCGTACTGGCCCTGCTGGCCGCGCTGGACGATGCCGATACGCGCCTCACGGTCAGCGCCGAGCGGGCGATGAACCAGGCGCTGGGCGGCAGCTGCACCGTGCCGATTGGCGCCTGGTGCCTGCTGGGCGAACACGGGCTGCATTTGCGCGGCATGGTCGGCGACGCCGGCAGCGGCCGCCTGCTGCGCGCCGAGGCCAGCGGCAGCGACCCGCTGGCCCTGGGCCACGAGGTCGCCAAGCAGTTGTTGGCGCAAGGCGCCGGGGATTTGCTCGGGCTTTGACCCGGTTCCCCATCCCGCCCAAAAAAAACAGCCCCGCCGGAAAACCCGGCGAGGCTGTCTCGGTCACGCCGGGCCGCTCGGCTCAGAAGCTGTAGACCAGGTTGGTGGTGGTCAGCGTGTCGGTCTTCTTGGTGCCCGGCAGCACGTCGCTGTTGTGGCGCACCTGGAAGCCGACCTTCAGTGCCAGCTTCGTGGTCATGCTGACCGCCAGGCCCGCGTCGTTCTGCAGGTAGGTGTTCTTCGAACCCGCTTCCATCAGGAACGTGTCCTCGAACGCGGTGTTCTCGGTGAGCTTGTACTTGTAGTTGACCAGACCGCGGGCCACCATCTCGCTCTCGGTCGGCTGCTGCTGGTGTACCACCACGCCACCGACCACGGTGTCGACGTCGGCCGGGCGGTAGCGCTTGTAACCAGGACCGATTTCGAACGACAGCTCGTTGCGCTCGTCCTTCAGCGCGATGTAGCCGTAGCCGAGCGAGACGATGCCCTGCCACAGGTTGGCGCCGAAGTCGTCGTGCTCGTAACGGGCGGCACCGACGATGTAGCTGCGCGGGTCGAGCTTGAGACCGACCGAGGCGCCGCCGTCATAGCGGTTCGCGGTGGTGTTGAACTGCTTGAGGGTGTTGCCGTTCGTATCGACCAGGGTCTGCTGGCTCTTCGAGCGCAGCGCATCGACGAAGAAGTTGTTCTTCCACTGCTCGTTTTCCTGGCTCAGGCCGAGCTTGGCGTTGACGTTCTCCGAACGCGAGTTGCCGGTGGCCGATGCAAAGCCGAATTCGCCCGAACCGCTCCAGCCGCCGTTATTGCTGGCAGCACTGGTATCGGCATCCTGGGCCTGAACGGCGAAGCTCGCAAAAGCAGCCAGCAGCAGGCCGGCGATCAAGGTCTTTTTCATCGAGGGCAGTCCAATCGTTAAATAACAGTAAGCCCGTTACCTTAACGGGACGGCTTGAACTTGCAATGAATGGCGCTGCCATGCGGTCCGCGCCGGCTTCAGCCGAAACCGCGCAAATCGCTGGCCAGCGCCGTTTCGTACGCGTGCTGCTCCAGCATCCGGCCCAGCAGGCAGCTCGGCACGGCTATCGCCCCCGCCAGCAGACCATTGCCGAAACGCTCGGTGAGCAACAGCGCGGCACAGGGCAGCAGGTAGATGAAAACCGCGGCCACGAAACGCACCGGCAGCACACCGTGCACGTCCAGCTCCGTGCCGTTGTCGCGCGGCACGCCGAGCGACTCCCAACGCATGCCTTCGAGCAAACCCAGCAGCAGGGCCAGCGCCAGCAGCAACAGGATCCACGGGTAGGCCCGGTGCGGCGGTTCCAGCCCGCCCTGCGCCATCGCGCACAACCACAGCCACAAGCCGCCGCCGTACCAGCCGGCCACCAGCCGGCTCACTGGCAATGACGAGGACATCCGCTGCAGGTTCGGCGGCAGCTGCCCGCGACGGCGATACGCGGTGTAAACCAGGCAAGTCAGGCTGCACAGCATCAGCGTCACGCCGGCCAGGCGCATCAGCAGCGCATGCCCGTGGCCGTCACCCAGGGCGATCAGCAGCAGCACCGGCAGGAAGGTCACCAGCGCGATCCACGCCGGGCCGGTGAGCCGGCGGCTGCGACCCGGTTGCCAACCATTCCAGTGCGAACTCGCCGGCAACCGCAGGCAGACGAGCAGCAGGCCGGCGCCGACCAGCGCGGCACCGAGCACCAGCGGCATGCGCACGTCGCAGCGGCCGATCTGGTTCATGCCCAGCGTCAGCGCCATGCCCAGCCAGATCCACAGGCCGTAGCCGCTGATCGCCAGCACGCGCAGCAGGATCTCCGCGCAGCCGGGCCGGCCCGCATCGATACCCGCGGCGGGAAGGGACACGAGTTCTGGCGACAATTCGCGAATAGGCGGCATGACAAGTCCGATGGGATGCGACAGGGCGACTTGCGGCCACCACAGGCCGCCTCCATGCTACACAACGCCTTCTCCCGACGATATGCCGCCAGCCCATGGATCGCTACGAACGCATACTGACCCTGCACCGGCTGCTGAAGTCGGCGCACTACCCGATCACGCTGGCCCGCCTGATGAACGAGCTGGAGTGTTCGCGCGCCACGCTGTACCGCGACGTGAACTTCCTGCGCGATGCGCTGGGCGCGCCGATGGAGAGCGCCGGCACCGACCAGGCGGCGTTCCGCTACGAGCTCGGCGAAGGCGAGAAATTCGAGCTGCCCGGGCTGTGGCTGACCTCCGACGAACTGGCCGCGCTGCTGGCGCTGAACGAGCTGATCGGGCGCTCCGGTCCCGGCGTGCTGGCCGGCGCGCTGGCGCCGTTCAAGTCGCGCATCGAGGGCCTGCTGTCGCACCAGGACAGCGGCAAGACCTTGCCGATCGAGCGCATCCGGGTGATCCCGTGGGGCGAGCGCAAGCTCGACCAGCAGGTGTTCCGCATCGTCGCCGGCGCGGTGCTGGAGCGCAAACAGCTGCGCTTCCGCTACCGCGCGCGCACCACCAACGCCGACAGCCGCCGCACCGTCTCGCCGCAGCGGCTGACCCACTACCGCGACAACTGGTATCTCGACGTGTGGGATCACGACCGCGAGGCGCTGCGCAGTTTCGCGATCGACCGCATCGGCGATGCGCAGACGCTGGACACCGCCGCCATCGACGTGGGCGAGGCCGACCTCAACGAACTGCTCGCCTCCAGCTACGGCATCTTCGCCGGCAAGCCGAAGGCCTGGGCCACGCTGCGTTTTTCGGCGCACGCCGCACGCTGGGTCGCCGACGAGCACTGGCACTCGCAGCAGAAGGGCGAGTGGCTGCCCGACGGCCGCTACGAACTGAAACTGCCCTATTCCAATTCGAAGGAGCTGCTGATGGACGTGCTCAAGTACGGCCCGGACGCGGAAGTGGTGGCGCCGCTGTCACTGCGCGAGGAGATGAAGATCCTGCTGCAACTGGCGCTGGGCGGCTACCAATAAGTCGGGAACGCGGACGGGACCTTGTAGCCGCGTTTCTCCCCGTTCCCCGTTCCCCGTTCCTAGGGATGAAACGGCCAGAAGATCGGGATCAGCCACATCGACAGCGCGCAGAACAGCGCGATCAACGGAATGCCGACCTTCATGAAATCGGTGAAGCGGTAGCCGCCGGCGTAATAGACCATGGTGTTGGTGGGATAACCCACCGGCGTGGCGAACGAGGTGGCTGCGGCGAACGCCACCGCCACCACGAACGGGCGCGGGTCCGCGTGCATGGCGTGCGCCACGGTTGCCGCAATGCCGACCATCAGCACGACCGACGGGGTTGTGTCCCATCAGCTCGGTGAGCAAGGCGGTGAGCAGGTACACCGCCAACAGCGCGGCGAGCGGGCCGTGGTCGCCGACCAGGTGCAGGGTAGCCGCCACCACCACGGTCGACAGTCCGCTCTTCTCGATCGCCAGGCCCAACGGCAGGATCGCGCCGAGCAGGATGATGATTTTCCAGTCCATGCCCTCGTAGACATCCTTGCGCCCGAAGCAGCCGGTCAGCGCCATGGCAATCGCGCCGCAAATCGCGGCGATCGGAATCGGCAGCCAGTGCATTCCCGAGACCGCGACCACGGCGGCCATGATCGTCGCCGCCACCCAGGCCTTGCGCGACATGCCGCGGGCGTCCTCGCGTTCGGTGAGCACGACGAACGCCTCGTCATTGCGCAACTTCGGCATCGCCTCCTCGTCGACCAGCACCATCAGCACGTCGCCCACCGCCAACCGGGTCTCGCTGAGCTTGTCGCGCAGCACCTCGCCGCGCCGATGCAGTGCCAGCGCGATGGCGCGGTAACGCCAGTCCAGTTCGATTTCGGCCAGGCTGCGGCCTTCGACCGGGCTGGCTGGCGCCACCATCATCTCGACCAGCACCCGCGGATGGTCGCCTTCCGGCGCGTAGCGGCGCTCCGGCGCGTTGCGCAATTTCGCGCGGCGCTGGAATTCCTCGATCTTCTCCCACGTCGCCGCGGATCAGCAGCACGTCGCCCGCTTCCAGCTTCTGCATCGCGCGGCGACCACATGCGGCGCTCGCCGCGCAACAGTTCCAGCGGATACACGCCGAATTCCTCGCCCAGCCGCGCACTCGGCGATCGCCGTGCCCAGCAACGGCGACTCGTCGCCGACTTCCAGTTCGGTGACGTACTTGCCCACATCGGTGCCTTCGGTCAGTGCCGTGTCGATCTTGCTTCGGCAGCAGGTGTCGGCCGATCAGCATCAGATACGCGATGCCGACCACCGCCAGCACGGCACCCATGCGGGTGAACTCGAACACGCCGAACGCGGCCAGGCCGTGGTTTTGCGCCAAGCTGTCGGCGAGCAGGTTGGACGACGTCCCGATCAGCGTGCACACGCCACCCATCTGCGCCGCGTACGCCATCGGCATCAGCACCCGCGCCGGCGAGGTGCCGGTGCGCTCGCACACGCGCAGGGCCAGCGGCAGGAAGGTGGCGACCAGCGCGATGTTCTTGACGAACGCGCCCAGCGGGGCGATCGCCAGCATCATCGCCAAGGTCAGCAGCCAGGGCCGGCGGATCTTCATCAGCAGCCGGATCAGCGGATCCAGTACGCCGGAACGCTCGATGCCCAGGCTCAGCGCGAACATCGCCGCCACCGTCACGGTAGCCTCGTTGCTGAAACCGGACAGCGCCTCGACCGGACTGACGATGCCCAGCACCACCAGGGCCGCCAGCACGATCAGCGCGACCAGGTCGATGCGCACCTTCTCGCTGACGAACATCGCCATGGCCGCCACGATGATCGCCACCGTGGCCCAGGCCTGCCAGCTCATGCGGCCCGCCCCATGGCGCGGCGACGCCTGCGCGCTGGCGGGATCGCCGAAGGGAGTGCCACTGGCATGATCGCGTGCGTGTCCTTGTCGTTGGGGTGCATCATGGGCCGGCGTAATGCTGTCGCGCGACCGATTTCAGCACAGCACCATCGCCAACCCGCCGTGACGACCGGACATGCCCGCAGCCACGCCCGCACGATGAACTCGCCCCACCCGCCGCGCCATCCAGGCCGACCGTCGCGCTCGCGCTCGGCGCCGGTGGCGCCAAGGGGCTGGCGCACATCGGCGTGATCGAGGAGATCGAAGCGCAGGGCTTCGAGATCGTGGCCATCGCCGGCACCTCGATGGGTGCGCTGATCGGCGGCATCCACGCGATGGGCAAGCTCGACGTGTATCGCGACTGGGTCTGCGCATTGGCCAAGCTGGACGTGCTCCGGCTGGTCGACTGGACGTTCTCCGGCGGCGGCCTGATCAAGGGCGAGAAGATCATCGAGACCATGCGCGGGCTGGTCGGCGACGTGCGGATCGAGGAACTGCCGCTGGCGTTCACCGCGGTGGCCACCGATATCGAACGCGGCCGCGAGGTATGGCTGAGCCGCGGCGGCCTGTTCGACGCGATCCGCGCCTCGATCGCGATCCCCACGGTGTTCCGCCCGCACCTCATCGACGGACGCCGGCTGGTCGATGGCGCCTTGCTCAACCCGGTGCCGGTGACGCCGCTGATCCGCGAGAGCGCCGACTACCTGATCGCGGTCAGCGTGGATGGCCCGGCGGTGGCGGCCACGCCGCCGGAGCCGCCGGTTCAGCCGGCGATCGCGGAGAACGGGTACCGCCACCGCATCGGCGAGTTCATCGGCCGGATCATCCCGCGCGGCGAAAGCCAGCCGCGCGCGCCGGGCACGTTCGAGCTGCTGACGCAGTCGATGGACCTGATGCAGGCGAACCTGTCGCGCCTGCGCCTGGCCGCGTACGAGCCGGACCTGCTGATCCAGCTGCCGCGCAACATGGCGCTGTGCCTACGAGTTCTACCGCGCGCGCGAGCTGATCGAACTGCGGCCGCATGCAGGCGCGCGCGGCGCTGGCCAACTGGCCGCGGGTCGGCACGCCGCAGCGCGAGGGCTGAGGCACGCGCGCCCTGGCGGTCTCAGCGCGGACCGTGCGTGTGCAGCCAGTTTTCCAGGTAGGCCTTCATCGCCACCGCGTTGTTGTGCTCTTCGTCGCGCGCGCCGTAGAGCAGGGTGACGGTATGCCGCGCGGCCTTTTCGGCCAGCGGCTGCCAGTGCTCGGCCAACGCATCCAGCTCGGTGGCGTAGCGGTGACGGAAGCCGTCCCAGCGCGCCGGCTCGTGACCGAACCACTGGCGCAATGCGGTCGAGGGCGCCAGCTCCTTCGCCCACAGGTCCAGCGGCACCGCCTCCTTCTTCAGCCCGCGCGGCCACAACCGGTCGATCAACACGCGGTAACCGTCGGCTTTCGCGGCCGGTTCATAGACACGTTTGGTGACGATGCTCATGGGCGGTATCTCCCCAGGAAAGATCCCCAGCATACGACCGCGGGCACGAAGCAGCGCAGACGTGGATCAGAGTTCCTCGACCTTGGTCACCTTGCCGCGGCGCATCAGCCAGGCCACGCCGCGCAGGTCGGCCAGGCCGACCCACAGCCGGTCCAGCATGCCGTACTTGGACACGCCGGCGGTGCGCGGACGGTGGCCGACCGGCACGCTCTGGCTGGCGAAGCCGGCGCGCTTGACCAGCGCCGGCAGGTAGCGGTGCATGTGGTCGAAGTAGGGCAGGCGCAGGAACACCTCGCGCTCGAACAGCTTCAAGCCGCAGCCGGTATCCGGGGTGGCGTCCTTCAGCATGCGCGAGCGCACCGCGTTGGCGACCTTCGAGGAAATCCGCTTGTTGAAGCTGTCGCGGCGGGTGGTGCGCCAGCCGGCGAACAACCGCACGTCCGCCGTGGCGGCATCGCGCGCGGCCAGCAGTTTCGGGATGTCGGCCGGATCGTTCTGGCCGTCGCCGTCCAGCGTGGCGATCCACGGCGAGGCGGCCGCGCGCACGCCGTTCCACACCGCCGTGCTCTGGCCGCTGCGGGTGACGTGATGCAGCACGCGCAGCTCCGGATGAATGGTCTTCTGCGCTGGCCAGCACGGCGCGGCTGTCGTCGCTGGAATCGTCGTCGACGTAGATCACTTCGTAATCGACCTTGCCACGCAGGGCAGCGGCGATCTCGGCGAGCAACGGCGGGATGTTGTCGCGCTCGTTGAAGACGGGGACGACCACGGAGAGTTGCGGCATGGAGAGGCCTTTCAGCGGGAGCGGGTGCCGTGCCGGGCGCGGCAGGGGCGCAGTTTAACGCCTGGCGCCGCGATCCGCTTCCGAACGGGCGCAGGCGGGTAGCCCGCCCTGCAGGCGCGACGAAGCTGCGCGCCTCAGCGGATCTTGGTGAGGATGCCGTCGAGCTCGTCGATGCTGTGGTAGTGGATCACCAGCTTGCCGCGGCCGCCGCGGCCTTGCGCCAGTTCGACGCGCGTGGCGAAGCGTTCGGCCAGCTCGCGTTCCAGCGCGGCGATGTTCGGATCGCGCGGCGGGCGCGCTTTTTGCCTTGCCCTTCGGCGCGGTCTGCGCGCGGCGCGCGGCTTCCTCCAGCTCGCGCACCGACCAGCCCAGGGTCGGCGGCCTGGCGCGCCAGCGGCACGCGCGATGCCTTCGGCCAGGGTCAGCAGGCAGCGCGCGTGGCCCATCTCCAGCTTGCCCTCGTCGAGCAGGCGCTTGATCGCTTCGGGCAGCTCGGGCAGGCGCAGCAGGTTCGACACCGACGCGCGCGAGCGGCCGACCGCATCGGCGGCCTGCTGGTGGGTGAGATCGAAATCGTCGATCAGCCGCTACAGCGCATCGGCCTCCTCCAGCGGCGAGAGGTCCTCGCGCTGGATGTTCTCGATCAGCGCCATCGCGGCACGGCGCTGTCGGACACCTTCTTGACCAGCGCCGGAATCTCGGCGAGCTGGGCCCGCTGCGCCGCGCGCCAGCGGCGCTCGCCGGCGATCAGCTCGTAGCGGTCTGCGCCGATCTCGCGCACGACGACCGGCTGGATCAGCGCCCTGCGCCTTGATCGAGGCGGCCAGTTCGTCCAGCGCGCTCGTCGTTCCAGTGCCGCCGCGGCTGGTACTTGCCGGGCTGGATCTGCTGGATCGGCAGCGTGCGCAGCTCGCCCTCCTGGCCGATCACCGACGGCGCACCGCTCGCCGTCGCCGCCGAGCAGGGCGTCGAGCCCGCGTCCGAATCCGCGTTTTTTTGCGCTGCCATGCCTTATTCCTGATGGTTGGCGGCCGGCGCCTTGAGCACCGGGCCGCTGTCGTCGTGCGCCGGCGCGGACACCCGTGCCTCGCTGTCTTCGACCGGATCGGGCTGGACGCCGCGCGACAGTCCGCGTTCGCGCCGGATCATCTCGCCGGCGAGGCCGATATAGGCGATCGCGCCGCGCGATCTGCGATCGTACAGATTGATCGGCTTGCCGTGGCTCGGCGCCTCGGCCAGACGGATGTTGCGCGGGATGATCGAGCGCAGCACCTTGTCGCCGAAATGCTGGGTCAGCTGCGCGGACACTTCGTTGCCGAGGTTGTTGCGCACGTCGTACATGGTGCGCAGCAGGCCTTCGATTTCCAGCGTGGGATTCAGGCGCTGGCGCACCGCCTTGATCGTGTCGAGCAGGCTGGACAAGCCTTCCAGCGCGAAATATTCGCACTGCACCGGAATCAGCACGCCATCCGCGGCGGTCAGCGCGTTGAGCGTGAGCAGGTGCAGCGACGGCGGGCAGTCGATCAGGATGGTGTGGTAGTTCGCCGACCTTGGCGAGCTGTTCCTTCAGCCGGCGCTCGCGCGCCAGCGCGTCCATCAGCTTCAGCTCGGCCGCGGTGAGGTCGCCATTGCCGGGCAGCAGATCGTAAGTGCGCCTCGGTCGCCACGATCGCCGTCGGCGATCGGCGCTTCCTCCAGCAGCACGTCGCAGCCGTTCGGCTTGGCCGTCGCGCTTGTCGATGCCGGACGCCATCGTCGCATTGCCCTGCGGATCCAGATCGACGAGCAGCACCTTGCGCTTCGCGGCGGCCAGCGCAGCGGCGAGATTGACGGCAGTGGTGGTCTTGCCGACGCCGCCTTTCTGGTTGGCGACGGCGATGATGCGGGCCATGGGTGGATAGCTACCGTACGCGTGGAGAGGGTTAGTGTAATGCCTCACTCCGCCCCGTGCTGCCCGCTCTCAGGCGCCGATCCGCACGCCGCTGGCGGCATCGAAAAGGTGCAGCCGTGCGGCCACCAGGCCCAGCCCCAGCGTGCTGCCCGGCTCGGGCAGAACCCGCGGCGACACCCGTGAAACCAGCGCCTGCGCGCCGTAGCGCAGGTTGAGGAAGATCTCGTTGCCGACCGGCTCGAGCACTTCAAGCTGGGCCTCGAATGCCACGGCACCGGCGTCCTGCGGCTGCAGATCCTCCGGGCGGATCCCCAGCACCACCGCGCGATCGCGCCACGGCTGCCACGCCGCCGCCTGCGGCGGTTCGCCCAAGGCGATGTCGCCGTGCGCGGTGGCGAGCATCCAACCGTGATCGTTGCGCAACGTGCCGTGCAGCAGGTTCATCGCCGGGCTGCCGACGAAGCCGGCGACGAACAGGTTGGCGGGCTTGTCGTACAGATTCATCGGCGTGTCGATCTGCTGGATCACCCCGCCGTCCAGCACCACGATGCGCTGGCCCAGGGTCATCGCCTCGATCTGGTCGTGGGTCACGTAGATCATGGTGGCCTTGAGCTGGCGGTGCAGCCGCGCGATCTCCACCCGCATCGACAGGCGCAGCTTGGCGTCCAGGTTGGACAGCGGCTCGTCGAGCAGGAACACCTTGGGGTCGCGCACCAGCGCCCGGCCCAGCGCCACGCGCTGGCGCTGGCCACCGGACAATGCGCCGGGGCGCGAGTCCAGGCGGCTGTCCAGCTCCAGGGTCTTCGCGGCTGCCGCCACGCGCTGGTCGATATCGGCCTGCTTGTGCCCGCGCAGCTTCAGGCCGAAGCCGAGGTTCTCGGCCACCGTCATGTGCGGGTACAACGCGTAGTTCTGGAACACCATCGCGATGTCGCGATCCTTCGGCGCCACTTCGTTGACCACCCGGCCGTCGATGCTCAGCGTGCCCGCGCTGATCGATTCCAGTCCGGCAATCATCCTGCAGCAAGGTGGTCTTGCCGCAGCCGGATGGCCCCACCAGCACCAGCAATTCGCCATCGGCGATCTCGAAGCTGGCGCCGGCCACGCCGATGTGGCCGTTGGGGTAGACCTTCTGCAACTGATCCAGGCGTACGGTGGCCATCGGCATCTCCGCGGGGGTTGGCCACGACGGCCGTCATCGTCATCGGTCTGGCCGCAGCATGCGCTTGTCTGCACAGCAGCGGGACATTCGGCTATTCTGCCCATGTAATCGTTTACATCAAGCATTTTAGTTGCAGGTATCCCATGACTCGCGCCAGCTTCCGCTTCCCCGACGACTTCCACTGGGGCGCCGCCACCTCCGCCTACCAGATCGAGGGCTCGCCGCTGGCCGATGGCGCCGGGCCCAGCATCTGGCAGCGTTTCGCGCATACGCCGGGAATGATGACCAACGGCGACACCGGCGACGTCGCCTGCGACCACTATCGCCGCTACAAGGACGACGTGCAGTTGATGAAGGCGCTGGGCCTGCAGGGCTACCGCTTCAGCATCAACTGGGCGCGGGTGCTGCCCGAGGGCACCGGCCGGGTCAACCCGAAGGGGCTGGATTTCTATTCGCGGCTGGTCGACGAATTGCTGGAAAACGGCATCGCCCCGAACGCCACGCTGTTCCACTGGGACCTGCCGGCCGCGCTGGACGATCGCGGCGGCTGGCTCAACCGCGACAGCGCGCACTGGTTCGCCGAATACGCTGAAGTCATGTTCAAGGCGCTGGACGACCGCGTGCCGCGCTGGGCCACCCTCAACGAACCCTGGGTGGTCACCGACGGCGGCTACCTGCACGGCGCGCTGGCGCCGGGCCATCGCAACAAGTACGAGGCGCCGATCGCCGCGCACAACCTGATGCGCGCCAGCGGCGCCGGCATCCAGGCGTATCGCGCGCATGGCAAACACGAGATCGGCGTGGTGTTCAACATCGAGCCGAAGTACCCGCATTCGGAGTCAGCGCCGAGGACCTGGCCGCCACCCGTCGCGCGCATGCCTACATGAACCAGCAGTTCGCCGACCCGGCTCTGCTCGGCAGCTATCCGCCCGAGCTGAAGGAAATCTTCGGCGAGGCCTGGCCGGATTTCCCCGACGACGATTTCAAACTGACGAACCAGAAGGTCGATTTCGTCGGCATCAACTACTACACCCGCGCGGTGGTGAAGCACGACGCGAACGCGTACCCGCTGAAGGCGGTGCCGGTGCGCCAGCCGAACAAGACCTATACCGAGACCGGCTGGGAAGTGTTCGAGCAGGGCCTGACCGACACGCTGACCTGGTTCAAGCAGCGCTACGGCGACATTCCGCTGTACGTCACCGAGAATGGTTCGGCGTTCTACGACCCGCCGGTGGCCGAGAACGGCGTGCTCGACGATCCGCTGCGCACGAACTACCTGCGCAAGCACCTCAAGGCGCTGCACAAGGCCATCGGGGCCGGCGTGAACCTGAAGGGTTATTACGCGTGGTCGCTGATGGACAACCTGGAGTGGTCGCTCGGCTTCTCCAAGCGCTTCGGCCTGTACCACGTGGATTTCGCCACCCAGCAGCGCACGCCGAAGGCCACGGCGAAGCTGTATGCGCAGGTGATCGAGAGCAACGGCGGCGTGCTGGACGAATAAGCCAGCTCAGGCGCGGCCGAGCACCAGCAGATGGCGCTCGGCCGGCAACCCCGGCACCGCCAGCTCGTGCGTGCTGCGCACCTCGAACTCCGGCGGGATACCCGGCAGTTCGTCGTCCGGCCGCTTGCCCTTCATCGCCAGCCAGATTCCGTCCGGCGCCAGCAAGTGGCCGCCCCAGCCGAGCATGTCGGCGAGACTGGCGAACGCGCGCGCGGTGACGCAGTCGTACTGGCCCTCGACGTCTTCCACCCGCGACTGCATGGCGCGCACGCCGTCCAGCTTCAGCGCACGGATCGCCTCGCGCAGGAAGCGCACCTTCTTGCCGTTGGAATCCACCAGCAGGATCTCGCGCCCCGGCGCGGCGATCGCCAGCACGATGCCGGGCAGGCCCGGGCCGGTGCCCAGGTCGGCCAGCGTTGCACCCCGCACATACGGCAGGATCGCCAGCGAATCGAGCAGGTGGCGGGTGATCATTTCCGCCGGATCGCGCACGGCGGTGAGGTTGTAGGCCGCGTTCCAGCGCTCCAGCAGGGCCTGGTAGTCGAGCAGTCGCGCGACCGCCCCGGCCGGCAGGCTCAGGCCCAGCGCGGCGATGCCTTGTTCGAGTCGGGCCTGCAAGGCGTCGCGGGAAGTCATGCGGTTACTCGGGAACGTGGGGGCGCAAAGTATCCGCGGCCGGCGCCGGCACGTGCCAGCCCCCGGCAAAAGAAAACCCGCCGAAGCGGGTTGAAGATTTGCAAAATCCCCTGCTGCGTGCACGCTCTCGGGCGGCTGACGCGATTCTTGCTCAGGCCAGATCGAGCTCGACCCGGGTCACCATCATGCCGCGCTCGCGCAGCGCGCCGTTCAAGGCCTGTTTCACCCGGGCGCCGAGGTCGCGACGGTCGAGGCCATCGGCAACCGGCTCGCTGCGCAAGGCTTCCTGCGCGCCGCGGCGGATCAGCTGGTCGACCTGCTCGAACACCGCGTCGGCCCGCTCCGGCTCCAGCACCTGCCAGTACACGGTGCCGCGGACGTCGCTGGCGTCGGCCAGCGGCTCCTCGAATCGCAGGGTCTGACCGGCCAGGTTGATCTTGTGGGCGACGCGATCCAGCAGCGGCAACACCACGTGCGTACCCGGCGCCAGCACACGCACCAGCTTGCCGCGGCGATACAGGCTGTAGCACCTGACCGGCCGGCACGACCTTCACCGCGCTGGCCATCAGCACGGCGGGCAGAACGAGCAGCAAGGTCAGTAGACGTCATCATGGCGTGTAAAAACAGTCGCTTGCCTGTGGTTTCTTGAATTACTTTCAGAGCTTGAGGATACAGTCGGTTGAGCTCGCTAGGATTAACCTTCATTTAACGACAGAACGAATTCTTAAACAACTGGCTGCCCCGCGCATATTGGAGACGCACTCCACAAAACCCGGATAGCGCGAGCCCTACGGATGCCATGCCTGATTCGTGCCAACCACACCGTCTGCTGCACTGCCATAAGTGGCTTTGTCCTGTAGAAACCCCGTCTGCCGGATTTCCTGGGCGGCAAATTCGCCGACGAACGCCGGGACCTTCCGCGCTGCAGCAGGAAGCCGTCTTTACAACCACTTTACAATGCGCCATGAAAACGATTACGTTGGCCGCCACGTCGCGGTTTCCGGGCACCCAGGCCACTCCACTATGGCGGCAGCAACCATCAAAGACGTGGCACGCGAAGCCAAGGTATCGGTAGCCTCGGTATCGCGTGCCCTGAATGGCGGCCGCGGGGTGACCGACGACACCGGGCAGCGCATCCGCGAGGCCGCACTGCGCCTGCGTTACGTGCCGCACGCCGCGGCCCGCATGCTGATCACCCGTCGTACCAACACCATCGGCGCCTTGCTGCCGGATCTCTACGGCGAGTTCTTTTCCGAACTGATCCGCGGCATCGACCTCGCCGCACGGGCGCGCGGCCTGCATTTGCTGGTATCCAGCTCGCACGACGACGCCGCCGGCGCGGCAGCCGCCCTGCGAGCCATGCAGGGCCGGGTCGACGGCCTGCTGCTGATGTCGCCGCATGCCGATGCTGACTTTCTGCGGCAGAACCTGCCGCAGGATCTGCCTACCGTACTGATGAACACCCGGCTGGCGGGCAACGACTATTGCGCGCTCTCGGTGGACAACGACGGCGGCGCCCGGCAGATGGTGGCGCACCTGCTCGCGGTCGGCCGCCGTCGGATCGTGTTCATCCAGGGTCCGCCCGGCAACCGCGATGCCGCCGAACGCGAACTCGGTTACCGCGAAGCACTCGCCAGCCATGCGCCGCACAACCCGGTGATCGTGCTGCGCGGCGACTTCAGCGAGGAATCCGGTTACCACGCCGGACAGCAGGTGCTGGCGCTGCAGCCACGCCCGGATGCCGTGTTCGCCGCCAACGACATGATGGCGATCGGTTGCATGGCGGCCTTGCGCGATGCCGGTATCCGCGTGCCCGGGGAAATCGCCATCAGCGGCTTCGACGACGTGCCGATGGCGCGTTACGTGACGCCGCCGCTGACCACGATCCAGGTGCACATCGCCGAACTCGGCGGCCAGGCCATGGAGCTGCTGGGCGAACAGATCGACAACCCGGACAGGGTGATGGCCGGCACTCATCGCCACGTCACTGCCGAACTGGTAGTTCGGGCGTCCAGCGGCACGACACCCGAGTAACCGACACCGATCCACACCGGCGCAGGAACGCGTCGGAAGAACCGCGACATGGCAGGGCGGTTCGACGCAGACGGCCCGGGGACAGCCGCCCGCAGCAGCACGACTAACGCGACAGCAGAGAGTCCGAATTATTTGCGACAACTACGGGAGAGGATAGGTCATGGTCAATCAACGCATGTTATCCAGGCAGATATCGCTGGTCTTCGCCGGCCTGCTGGTCACCGCACTGGCACTGCCCGGCAGCGCCAGCGCCCAGACCAGCACGGCGATCCTGCGCGGTCGCGTCACCGCTCCGCAGGGACAGATACCCACCCAGGTGGTGGCCACCAATACCGCCAACGGCTTCGTCAGCAAGGCGAAGGTCGGTGCGGACGGCAACTACACCCTGGCCGGCCTGAGCCCGGGCAGCTACAACATCGTGGCCAGCGGCAACGGTGCCAGTGCCAGCCAGACCGTCACCGTGCAGGTCGGCCAGGCGCTGAACCTCAATCTGGACGCCGGCGCCGGCGCGGCCGCCCCTAGCACCGCCAACGCCACCGAACTGCAAGGCATCTCGGTAAGCGCCACCACCCTGGTCGAAACGCGCACCTCGGAGGTAGCCACCAACCTCACCCAGAAGCAGATCCAGACACTGCCGCAGAACGAGCGCAACTTCCTCGACTTCGCCAAGCTGGTGCCGGGCGTGGTCACCTCACGCGACCCCAACACGAAAACCTTCTCGGCGGGCGGTCAATCGGCCGAGAATGTAAACGTTTTCATCGATGGCGCCAGCCTGAAGAACAACGTGCTCAAGGGCGGCATCGCCGGCCAGGATTCCACCCGCGGCAACCCGTTCTCGCAGGAAGCGGTGCAGGAATTCCGCGTGCTGACGAACAACTACAAGGCCGAGTACGAGCAGGCCGGCACCGCGATCATCACCGCGGTGACCAAGTCGGGCACGAACGAATTCCACGGCTCGCTGTACGACTACTACCAGAACCAGTCGATGATCGCGCAGAACTCGTTCGACAAGAAAAACCACGTCAAGAAGCCCGAATACAAGCGCGAGCAGCGCGGCTTCACGCTGGGCGGCCCGATCATCCAGGACGTGGCGCAGTTCTTCATCAACTACGAGGAACGCAAGGACACCGCCAACAACACGGTGCAGATCAACGACCCGCGCTTCGCCCAGTACAACGGCACCTTCTCGGCGCCGTTCAACGAGAAGGCGTTCTTCGGCAAGTTGAGCTGGCAGCCGAACCACGACAACAACGTCGACCTCAGCCTGACCACCCGGCGCGACAGCGAGCAGCTCGGCTTCGGCGGCACCACCGCCTACAGCGCGCGCAGCAACCGCAAGAACGACGTCGACGATCTGCTGTTGAAGTGGCAATCGCGCGGCGACAGCTGGACCAACGACCTGCTGCTGGATGCCGGCAACGCGAAGTGGCGTCCGACCTCGGCCGAATCCGGCGCGGTGCGCAGCGTCTACGACCCGGGCATCGCGGTGATCGGCAGCGGCAGCGACCTGCAGGACAAGGGCCAGAACCAGCGCACCCTGCGCGACGACTTCACCTGGTTCGGCCTGCCCAACCACACTATCAAGATGGGTGTGAAGTACGCCGCCTACGGCATCACGCTGGAACAGAACAGCGCCACCGTGCCGACCTACTACTTCCAGGAGGGCCCTGCCTACCCGGGTGGTTTCAACACGCCGTACAAGGCGGTGTATTCGCCCACCGGCGCCAGCGCCAACCTGCACACCAACCAGTTCGGTCTCTACGTTCAGGACGACTGGGACGTCACCGAGCGCCTGCAGCTGAACCTGGGCCTGCGCTGGGACTACGAGACCAACGCGCTGAACAAGGACTACGTGACGCCGGCCGCGCAGATCCCCACGCTGGAGTATCTGGGCCTGCAGAATTACATCAGCAACGGCAACAACCGCGATGGCTACAAGGGCGCGATCCAGCCGCGGCTGGGCTTCTCGCTGGACGTCAGCCCGAGCGGCGACCAGAGCACCACCGTCTTCGGCGGGGCCGGCCGCTACTTCGACCGCACGCCGTTCGACTGGGTCAGCCAGGAAGAACTGCATTCGCTGGTGCCCAACTACACGTTCCTGTTCAGTCCGGGCGGCAGCCAGGCCGGCACGATCGCGTGGGATCCGAGCTACCTCACCCCGGCCGGCCTCAACGGTTTGCTGGCGTCCGGCTCGCCCGGCTTCAGCTCCGAAATCGACGTGATCAACAACAAGACCAAGCCGCCGCACACCGACCAGTTCAGCCTGGGCGTGCGCCAGGTGATGGGCGACTGGACCGCCTCGCTGACCCTGGCCCGCGTGCTCGGCTACGACCAGTTCACCTGGGTGTGGAACCGCCTGCCGCTACCGGGCTTCACGCTCGACATCATGCCCGGCAGCCCGTACGGCGTGGTGTTGCACAACACCGACAAGAAAACCCAGTCCAGCAGCGTCCTGGTCAGCGTGGACAAGCCGTACACCGAGGCCTCCGGCTGGGGCGTGGGTCTGGCCTATACCTACCAGCGCGCGCGTCAGCAAGGGGGTGACAACTACTCGCTGGATTACGTCGATCCGGCCGGCTATCCCGCCAACCACGTAGGCGAAAAGCAGCATCTGGTGTTGAATGGCATCGTGCGCGGGCCGTGGGATACCCGCCTCACCGGCATCTTCACCTACGGTTCCGGCCTGCCCTACGACTACTTCGTCACGTTGCCCGGCTGCGACTACAACTGCGTCTACTACAAGAACGGCAAGTACGGCCAGAAGTACCTCAACCTCGACCTGTCGATCGCCAAGGAATTCCGCTGGGGCGAAAGCCAGGCACTCGAGCTTCGCTTCGACGTGATGAACGTGTTCAACCGCGACGTCGACAACGGCTATGTCAACAATCTGTACAACGGCACCGTCCTGAACCCCGACTTCGGCCGGGCCACCAGCGCCGATCCCAACCAGACCCGCCGCTTCCAGATCGGCGCGCGCTACACGTTCTGATCCACCCGCGGCACAGGAGAGCACCGCCGCTTCATCCGTCCGCCAGCCTGACGCTGGCGGACGTCCAGACGGCCATCCGATTCCGCGCCTGATTTCGACACAGCGCGGAACCGGATGGCCGCAAACGCAAGACACGGCAGACCGATCATGATGCTTCCCCACCGGCCCGCATGGCTTTCCTCCCTCCTGCTCGGCCTGGCCCTGGTCCTCGCGGCTCCGGCCAGTCCGGCCTGGCAGGCCCAACCCGCTCCCGCCGTCGCCAGCACTGCCGACGTTCCGGCGCTGGTCAACGACCTCGAACACCGCACCTTCCGCTTTTTCTGGGACAGCGCCAATCCGGTCAACGGACTGATCCCCGACCATTACCCCGGCGAATCCTTCTCCAGCATCGCCGCGGTCGGCTTCGGCCTGACCGCCTACGGCGTGGGGGCGGAGCGCGGCTACATCACGCGCGAGCAGGCGATCGAACGCACCCTGGCTACCCTGCGCTTCTTCGACACCGCGCCGCAGAACGACAGCGAGGACGACGCCAGCGGCTACCGCGGCTTCTTCTACCACTTCCTCGACATGAAGAGCGGCAAGCGCTTCGCGCGCTGGACCGAGCTGTCGACCGTGGACACCACCTTGCTGCTTGGCGGCGTGCTGTTCGCGCAGTCGTACTACGACCGCGACACGCCGGCCGAACACGAGATCCGCGCACTGGCCGACCGCATCTACCGCCGCGTCGACTGGCCCTGGGCGCAGGCGCGGCCGCCGCTGGTCAGCATGGGCTGGACGCCGGAAGGCAAGTTCATCCCGCACGACTGGGAGGGCTACAACGAGGCCCTGCTGTTGTACGTGCTGGCGCTGGGCTCGCCCACCCATCCGGTCGACGCCGACGCGTGGAGCGCGTGGACGAGCACCTACGATCGCCACTGGGGCAAGTTCCACGGCGTGCAACTACTGAACTTCGGACCGATGTTCGGCCACCAGTACAGCCATGTGTGGATCGACTTCCGCGGTATCCGCGACGCCTGGAACCGCGAACACGACCTCGATTATTTCGAGAACAGCCGCCGCGCGGTGATCGCCCAGCGCAACTACGCAATCGCCAACCCGGGCAACTGGACTGGCTACGGCCCGAACGTGTGGGGGCTGACCGCCAGCAACGGTCCCGGCGGCATCATCGTCGAGGGCCAGGGCCGGCGCGAGTTCCACGGCTACACCGCCCGCGGCGCCGGACTCGGTTGGCCGGTGGACGACGGCACCATCGCGCCGACCGCGGCGGGCGGCTCGATCGCGTTCGCGCCGGAACTGGTGATCCCCGCGCTGGAAGAGATGAAACGCCGCTACGGCAAGGACATCTACGGCGAGTACGGCTTCATCGACGCGTTCAATCCCAGCTTCCACGTGCAGACCCAGCTGCGCACCGGCAAGCTGCGGCCGATGGGCTGGGTCGACGACGTCTACCTGGGCATCGACCAGGGCCCGATCGTGCTGATGACCGAAAACTGGCGCAGCGGCTTCGTGTGGAACGTGATGAAGAAGAACCCGTACATCCGCAAGGGACTCGAGCGCGCCGGCTTCACTGGCGGCTGGCTTGAACAGGCCGCCGCGAAACCATGAGGCCGATCGCTGCCATTCGCATGCCTCGGCGTCTGCGGCGTCGCATGTCGATGGGAGCCTCGCACAGCTTGCCGACTACGGCCATCGAACGAATCGTTCGCACCGCCCTGGTCGGGTGTCTGCTGGCTGGCATGACCCTGCTCGGCGGCTGCGGGTCATCGGGCGGCGACGACAACGCGCTCACGTTCTGGACGATCGGCCGCGAAGGCGAGGCGATCGTGAAGCTGCTGCCGGCGTTCGAGCGCGCGCATCCGCACATCACGGTGAAAGTGCAGCAATTGCCGCTGACCGCGGCACACCAGAAACTGCTCACCGCGTTCGCCGGCAACTCCACGCCGGACCTCAGCCAGCTCGGCAACACCTGGTTGCCCGAGCTGGCGGCGCTCGACGCGCTGGAGCCGTTGCAGGCGCGCGTCGACCGTTCGGCGGTGGTGCAGCCGGACGATTATTTCGCCAGCATCTGGGCCACCAATGTGATCGACGGCACGCTGTACGGCGTGCCGTGGTACGTCGATACCCGGCTGTTGTTCTACCGCCGCGACCTGCTCGAGGCCGCCGGCTTCGACGCACCGCCGCACACATGGGACGAATGGCGGCGCCAGCTCGCCGCGCTGAGCGACCCGTCCCAGCACCGTTACGGCATCCTGCTGCCGACCAACGAGTACGAGCAGTTGCTGTCGCTGGCATTGCAGCAGCCCGAACCGCTGCTGCGCGACGGCGGCCGCTACGGCAACTTCGAGAGTGCCGGGTTCAAGCGCGCGCTGGCGTTCTACGTCGACACGTTTCGGCAGCATCAGGCACCGGCGATCACCAATGTCGAGGCCGGCAACCCGTGGACGGAATTCGGCCGCGGCGTATACGCGTTCTACCTGTCCGGGCCGTGGAACATCGGCGAATTCCGCTCGCGCCTGCCTGCGGCGCAGCAGGATGACTGGGCCACCGCGCCGCTGCCCGGCCCGGACGGCGCCGGCATCGGCATCGCCGGGGGTTCCAGCCTGGTGATCTTCCGCGCTTCGAAGCACAAGGACGCCGCCTGGCAGCTGATCGAATACCTGTCGCAACCGGCGGTGCAGCAGCAGTTCTACGACCTGCTTGGCGACATGCCGCCGCGACGCAGTTCGTGGGAGGGCGGCGCACTGCGCGACGACCCGAAGGCGCACGCCTTCCGCCAGCAACTGGAACAGGCAAAACCGGTGCCGGCCGTGCCGGAGTGGGAGCGCATCGCCAACGAGATGCAGCTGGTCGCCGCGCAGGCGATCGCCGGCCGGTTGACGATCGATCAGGCCGCCGCCGAGATCGACCGGCGCGCCGACGCGATCCTGGCCAAGCGCCGCTGGGTGCTCGAGCATGCACAGGCAGCCACCACGCCATGAATCCGCAACGCACCGCCTGGCTGTTCCTCACCCCCGCACTGCTGGTGCTGGGCGTGTTTTTCCTGTTGCCGGTGCTGGCCGCGCTGGCGCTCAGCCTTACCGACTACGACCTCTACGCGCTGGCCGACATCCGCAACCTGCGCTTCGTCGGTTTCGCCAACTACTGGGAGCTGCTGCATCGCCCGCTGTTCTGGTCGGCGCTCGGCCACACGGTGTACTTCGTGGCCGTGGGCGTGCCTTTGTCGATGGGTGCCTCGCTCGGTGCGGCCATGCTGCTCAACTCGCCGCTGGCGCGCTGCAAGCCGCTGTTCCGCACCGCGCTGTTCGCGCCGGTGGTGACCACGGTGGTGGCGGTGGCGGTGATCTGGCGCTACCTGTTCAACACCAAGTACGGCATGGCGAACTACGTGCTGGGCCTGGTCGGCATCCACCCGATCGACTGGCTGGGCGATCCGCACTGGGCGATGCCGACGATCATCCTGTTCGCGGTGTGGAAGAACTTCGGCTACAACATGATCATCTTCCTGGCCGGGCTGCAGGCGATCCCGCCGGACCTGTACGAAGCCGCGCGCATCGACGGCGCATCGACCTGGCGGCAGTTCCGCCACATCACCCTGCCGATGCTGAAACCCACCATGCTGATGGTCGGCATCCTCACCGTGTCGGGCTACTTCCAGCTGTTCGCCGAGCCCTACGTGATGACCGAGGGCGGCCCGCTGCAGAGCACGGTGAGCGTGCTGTACCTGATGTACGACGAGGGCTTCAAGTGGTGGAACCTCGGCTCCGCCTCGGCGGTGGCGTTCCTGCTGTTCCTGCTCATGTTCGCGGTGACGGTGCTGATGGTGAAGCTGTCGCAGCGTGGAGATGAGACATGAACCCGCGGCTGGCAAAGGCGCTGATCAACGGCTTGCTGCTCGGCGCGGCGGTGATCGCACTGTTCCCGCTGCTGTGGATGCTGTCGGTGTCGTTCATGGCGCCGGGCGAGGCCAGCGCGCTGCCGCCGTCGCTGCTGCCAAAACACCCCAGTTGGGCAAACTACCGCGAGCTGTTCGTGCGCGCCGGCATGGGACGTTACCTGCTCAACAGCGTGCTCGTCGCCGGCGCGATCACCGCGCTGTCGCTGGCGTTCAACCTGATGGCCGGCTACGCCTTCGCCAAGCTGCGTTTCGCCGGTCGCGAGCGCCTGTTCCAAGGTCTGCTCGGCGCGCTGGTGATTCCCGCCCAGGTGGCGATGCTGCCGCTGTTCCTGCTGCTGAAGTACCTCGGCCTGGTCAACAGCTACGCCGGCGTGATCGTGCCGGCGATGGCCACCGTGTTCGGCATCTTCCTGGTGCGCCAGTACGCGCGCGGCATCCCCGACGAACTGCTGGAGGCCGCACGCATCGACGGCGCCGGCGAGTGGCGCATCTTCGCGCAGATCGTGTTGCCGCTGCTCAAACCCATTGTGGTGACGCTGGCCATCTTCACCTTCCTCGCCGCGTGGAACGACTTCATGTGGCCGCTGATCGTGCTGACCGGGCAGGAGCACTACACGCTGCCGATCGGGCTGGCCTCGCTGGCGCGCGAACATTCGCAGGACAGCGAACTGATGATGGCCGGTTCGGTGGTCACCGTGCTGCCGGTGCTGCTGCTGTTCCTGGCGATGCAACGCTATTACCTGCAAGGGCTGCTGCTGGGCAGCGTGAAGGGCTGAAGGCATGCACCACGGTCTGCGCCCGGCTTTGCTGCTGCCGCTGTTGCTGGCGTTCGGTTCGATGGCCTACGCCGCGGATGCCCCACGCACTCTCGACGACTTCACCCACCCCGTCGCCTGGCAAGCCGAGGGCACCGACGACATCAGCGCCTCGCTGCGCCCGACCGACGGCCCGCACGGCAAGGCGACTGTGCCTCGACTTCGACTTCAACGGCGTTTCCGGCGGCGCCACGCTGCGCCGCACGCTGCCGATCACCTTTCCCGCCAACTACGCGCTGTCGTTCGACGTGCGTGGCGCGATGCCGCCGAACGACCTGCAGCTGAAGCTGATCGACGCCAGCGGCGACAACGTGTGGTGGTACCGGCGCGAGCACTTCCAGCCCGGCCAGGACTGGCAGACGATCACTGCGCCGAAGCGCGAGATCGAATCCGCCTGGGGTCCGGCGAAGGACCGCACGCTGCGGCAAACCCGCACGCTGGAGTTCACCGTCTACGCCGGACAGGGCGGCCGCGGCGAGTTGTGCGTGGGCAACCTGCGGCTGACGCCGTTGCCGCCGGCGCCGGCGAGCGAAGCGGTGCCTGCCGAGCTCACGCCCAATGCATTGCTGCAACAGCAGGCGAAGCGCGCCCCGCGCGGCATCTATCCGCGCGGTTTCTCCGGCGAGCAGAGCTACTGGACGCTGGTGGGCGTCGATGGCGGTGCGCAGCGGTCGGCGCTGATCTCCGAAGACGGCGCGGTGGAAGTGCGCAAGGGCGGCTGGTCGATCGAACCGATGCTGCTCGACGGCGACCAACTGATCGACTGGGCCACGGTGCAGACCACCCAGAGTCTGCAGGACGACTACCTGCCGATCCCCACGGTGCACTGGCAGACCGGCACGCTGCGGCTGGACACCACGGCGTTCGCCAGCGGCACGCCGGGCCGCTCGAACCTGCTCCTGCAATACCGCCTGCATAACGACGGCGCGCAACCGCGCTCGCTCACTCTGGCCCTGCTGCTGCGCCCGTTCCAGGTGAATCCGCCGACCCAGTTCCTCAACACGCCCGGCGGCATCAGTCCGATCCACGATCTCGCCTGGGATGGCCATGCGGTGCAGGTCAATCACGGCTTGCGTGCCGTGCCGCTGCAGCCACCGACCGCCTTCGTCGCCAGCCGCCATGGCGCCGTCACGCTGCCGCAGCGGCTGGCCGCCGGCGAACGTCCACAGGTCCGCGCGCTGCACGACGACAGCGGCCATGCGCAGGGCGCGTTGCTCTACCAGCTGACCCTGCCACCGCACGCCAGCGTCACGCTGGGTTTGGTGGTGCGCGCTGAGGGGCAGGCGTTCGCCCCGCCCGCCGACGCGGCGCGCTGGTTGCAGCAGCAACGCGACGATGCGGCCGCGACGTGGCGCGAAAAACTCAACCGGGTGACCCTGCAATTGCCCGCCGCACAGCAGGCGCTGGTCGACACCGCGCGCAGCGCACAGGCACAGATGCTGATGTCGCGCGACGGCCCGGCGCTGCAGCCGGGTACCCGCTCGTACGCACGCACCTGGATCCGCGACGGCGCGATGATGAGCGAGGCGCTGCTGCGCAGCGGCCACGCCGACGTTGCCGGCGCGTTCGTGTCGTGGTACGCGCCGCACCAGTTCACTACCGGCAAGGTGCCGTGCTGCGTCGACGCGCGCGGTGCCGATCCGGTGCCGGAGAACGACAGCCACGGCGAGCTGCTGTTCGCGATTGCCGAATGGTGGCGTTATGGCCCCGATCGCGCCGGCTTGCTGAAGTTGTGGCCGCACGTCGAACGCACGGTGGCGTACCATGGACCGGCTGCGCGCGAGCGAACGCACGCCGGCGAACCGCGGCACGGCGCTGTACGGCCTGATGCCGGCTTCGATCAGCCACGAAGGTTACTCGGCCAAGCCGATGCACTCGTACTGGGACGACTTCTGGGCGCTGCGCGGCTACGCCGACGCGGTGGCGCTGGCCAATGCGCTGGGCAAACGCGACGAAGCGGCACGCTGGGCCGCGTCGCGCGACGCGTTCCGCGCCGACCTGCGCGCATCGATTCTCGCCGCGGTGCGCACGCACGACATCGACTACCTTCCCGGCGCCGCCGAACTGGGCGACTTCGACGCCACCTCCACCACCATCGCGCTGTCGCCCGGCGACGCGCACGACTGGCTGCCGCCGGCCTTGCTGCAGCAGACGTTCGAGCGTTACTGGCGGGATTTCATCGCACGCCGCGACAGCGGCAAGCCGTGGAACGATTACACCCCGTACGAATGGCGCAACGTGGCCGCATTCGTGCGCCTGGGTTGGCGCGAGCGGATACCGGTGCTGTTGGATTTCTACATGGCCGATCGCCGCCCCACGGCGTGGAACCAGTGGGCCGAAGTGGTCGGCCGCGAGCCGCGCCAGCCGCGCTTCGTGGGCGACATGCCGCACGCGTGGATTGCCTCGGACTTCCTGCGCTCGCTGTACGACATGTTCGCGTACGAGCGTCGGCATGATCACGCGCTGGTGCTGGCCGCAGGTATTCCGTCGGACTGGCTGAAAGGCGAGGGCGTCGGCATCGCGCACCTGCGCACGCCCTACGGTGAACTCGGCTACAGCCTGCGCGAACGCGACGGCCAGCTGGTGCTGTCGCTGCCGGCCGACGTCGCCATGCCGCCCGGCGGTCTGGTGTTGCCGTGGCCGTATGCAGGCCAGCCGACCGGCCGGGCATGGCTGAATGGCCAGCCGGCGATGTGGCGGAACGGCGAGATGGCGATACACAAACTCCCGGCCACGCTACGCATCGCGCGGTAGGAGCGCACCCTGTCCACAAGGGACTTCCTTCGGTCGTGCGCGATGCTCTTCGTCAAATCACGCAAGAGCATCGCGCTACAGGCGGGGACACGACTACTCAGAACTTGCCGGCGCGGAAGTCGGCGATGGCTTCGTGGATCTGCTCGGGCGTGTTCATCACGAACGGCCCGTAGCGCGCCACGGTTTCGTTCAGCGGCTTGCCGGCGACGACCAGCAGACGCGACGGCTTGTCGCCACCGGCCAGCTGCAGTTGCTCGCCGTCGGACAGCACGCCCAGTTCGCTGCGCTGCAGTTGCTCGCCGCCGACCAGGGCCGCCTCGCCGTCGAACACGTAGGCGAAGCCGTGATGCCCGGCGGGCAGATCCAGCGTGAACTGCGCGCCCGGCTGCAGGCTGATGTCCAGGTAGACCGGCGCGGTGACGATGCCCTCGACCGGGCCGGTGGCGCCGGCCAGCGCGCCGGCGATCACCTTCACCTCGACGCCGTCGGCCGGGTGCACCACCGGGATGCGCTCGGGCCCGATGTCCTGATAGCGCGGCGCGGTCATCTTGTCCTTCGCCGGCAGGTTCACCCACAGCTGGAAGCCCCACATCAGGCCGTTTTCCTGCTGCGGCATTTCCGAATGCAGGATGCCGCGGCCGGCGGTCATCCACTGCACGCTGCCGGGCGTGAGATCGCCGCGGTTGCCGTGGTTGTCGCTGATGCTGCATGTGCCCGGCCAGCATGTAGGTGACCGTCTCGAAGCCGCGATGCGGATGCTCCGGGAAACCGGCGATGTAGTCGCCGGCGCTGTCCGAGCGGAACTCGTCCAGCAGCAGGAACGGATCGAGCATGTCCAGCCCGGGCTGGCCGATCACGCGCTTCAGCTTCACGCCGGCGCCGTCGGACGTGTCCATGCCGCGGATGCGGCGGGTGATGTGGCGGTCGCTCATGGCGTGCTCCGGCAAGGGAAGGTATGGCCGCCAAGATGGTCCCGTCCGGCGGCTTATCCAAGCGCTCGGCACGGGAACGGATCGTTTCATCGCAGGCAACACCGGATGCGCGCGGCGCGCCGACCAAGAGATCAATGCACCCAATGGCCGCTGCGCTGGCGTGGCGGCGAGTTGTCGTCGTCCTTGTCCGGACGCTGTTGCAGCACCATGGTTTCCACTTCCGCCTCGGTGGCGGGCTTGGTCTGCCAGTACTGGTTGACCGCGCCGAGCACGGCCGGCACCTGCGCCAGGCATTCGTCGTATTCGTCGTCGCTGAGCTTCTCGAACTCGGTGTCGGCACTGAGGACGCCTTCGTCGACCGCCAGCGCCATCACCGGGCCGAGCAGTTCCATCAGCTGCGGATCCTCGGCCAGGCGGTTTTCCCACAGCGCGGCGCGCAGGTCGATGCCGCGGCTGAAGCCTTCGCACCAGCCGCGGCGGACAGCATCGGGCCGGTCCTCCAGCTCGACTTCGCCGAGGATCGGCTCGTACGCGTCCGACATCGAGTTCGGCGCTGATCGAATCGTTGAGCTTGGCCAGCAGCGCCAGCACGCGGTTGCCCTCGTCTTCGTCGGCGAACGGTTCGTGCAGCACTTCGGGCAGCCATTCGTCCGGCAGTACCAGCAGCGGGCCGACCGCCAGCGCGCGTGAGCAGGCCGTGCACGCCGTCCAGCAGCAGATCGCCTTCGCCGGTGTGCGCGCGCAGGTAGTGGTCCAGTTCATCCAGCTCGTTGTCGTCCAGCGAGCTGGGCCATTCGGTTTTTGCAGTCATTCAGGCTCTCATATCCAGTTCCAGCGTCACCGGCGTGTGATCGGAGGGGCGTTCCCAGCGACGCGGTTCGCGGTCGATCGCCGCCGCCGTGGCGGCGGATTTCAGTGCCTCGCCGATCAGGATCAGATCGATGCGCAGGCCCATGTTGCGGCGGAACGCGGCTTGCCGGTAGTCCCACCAGCTGTAGTGCCCGGCTTCGGCTTCGAACAGCCGGAAGCTGTCGTGCAGGCCGAGGTCGGTGATCGCCTTGAGCGCGGCGCGCTCCGGCGGCGAGCACAGGATGTCCTCGCCCCAGGCCACCGGATCGTAGACGTCGCGATCGTCCGGGCAGATGTTGAAATCGCCCAGCACGACCAGGTTCGGGTGGCGTTCCTGCTCGCGCGCCAGGAACTCGCGCACCTTCGCCAGCCAGTCCAGCTTGTAGGCGTATTTCTCGTCGCCGACCGCCTTGCCGTTGACCACGTACAGATTGACCACGCGCAGATCGCCGATGGTGGCGGCCAGGATGCGCCGCTGCGGATCGTCCAGTCCCGGGATGTCGGTGACGACGTCGCCGAAACCGTCATGGCTTCGCGCGGGCCAGGATCGCCACGCCGTTGTAGGTCTTCTGGCCCGAATACACCGCCCGGTAGCCGGCCGCGGCCAGCTCGTCGACCGGAAACTTCGCGTCTTCCAGCTTGGTTTCCTGCAGCGCCACGATGTCCGGCTGCGCGTCGGCCAGCCACTGGGTCAGGTGCGGCAGGCGCACCTTCAGCGAATTGACGTTCCACGAGGCAATCTTCATGGCCACATTGTAAGGGAAGCGCCAAACCGGGTTGCCGGGGGACCTCCGGCGGCGCCCACGGCCGTGGCAGGCCGGTCGCAGATGGCTCTGCAGCGCGGCGTGCGCGGCAAAACCGCGCGGACTTTGACAGTCGGGGCTGGACGATATACGGGAATTCGGTACAAAAACCCACCGAAACCGCCGTTTTCCAGTGTATGCTGCCCGAGCAAGAGTCCGAGGCAACTCCGATTTCCTGCTTTCTATTGCGGTCAAGTGCATTCGCTCCGAGCCGCAAACCATCCATGCTTCAAAGGTAATGTTACATGTCGGATCGTCAGAGCGGTACAGTCAAGTGGTTCAACGACGCCAAGGGTTTTGGCTTCATCACCCCGGAAAGCGGTGACGACCTGTTCGTGCATTTCCGCGCGATCCAGGGCACGGGCTTCAAGTCCCTGCAGGAAGGCCAGCGCGTCACGTTCGTCGTCACCAAGGGCCAGAAAGGCCTGCAGGCTGAGGAAGTCCAGGCGGCCTGAAGTCCTTCGGGACTCAAGCGACCCTGAAAAAGCCCGCTTCGGCGGGCTTTTTTTATGCCTGCGTTGGAAGCCACTCGTGCGGTCTGGCGGATTGGCCGCAGCGTCACGTGACGACGATCACTTACACAGCCAGGCCGTAGCTGCGCAGCAGCGCTTCCGGCTCCGGCTTGCGGCCGCGGAACGCGATGAAGCTTTCCAGCGCCGGCGCGACTGGCGCCGACCGCGAGGAACTCGCGACGGAAGCGTTCGCCGGTGCGCGATCGATCACGCTTGCACATGTCCCGGCTGCTCCTCGAACCCGCCGAACGCGTCGGCCGACAGCAGCTCGGCCCACAGATAGCTGTAGTAACCGGCCGCATAACCGCCGGCGAAGATGTGGCTGAAGCCGTGCGGAAAACGCTGCCATGCCGGCGGATGCATCACCGCGACCTGCTTGCGCACCTCGTCCAGCACCGCCAGCGCACGCGCGCCGTGCGCCGGATCGTACTCCAGATGCAGCAGGAAATCGAACAGCGCGAACTCGAGCTGGCGCACCAGGAACAGGCCCGCATGGAAATGCCGCGCGGCCAGCATGCGCTCGAACAATTCGTCCGGCAGCCGCTCGCCGGTCTCGTAGTGTCGCGCGAACAGATCCAGCGCCTCGCGGTTCCAGCCGAAGTTCTCCATGAACTGGCTGGGCAGCTCCACCGCGTCCCACTCGACGCCGTTGATGCCGCCGATCGAGGGCAGCGCGATCTCGGTCAGCAGGTGATGCAGGCCGTGGCCGAATTCGTGGAACAGGGTCAGCACGTCGTCGTGCGTGAGCAGGGCCGGCTTGCCGTCGGTCGGCGGCGCGAAGTTGCAGGTGAGGAAGGCCACCGGCAGCTGCGTCTGCTCGCCGTCGTCGAAAGCGGGCGCGGCAGACGTCCATCCACGCGCCGCCGCGCTTGCCGTTGCGCGCGTACAGATCGACGTAGGCGCCGGCGAACACGCGGCCGTCGGCATCGCGCACGTCGTAGTAGCGCACGTCGCGGATGCCAGACGTCGACGTCGTCGCGCGGCGCCAGCGCTGACGCCGATACAGCTTCGTCGGTGAGCGCCGAACAGGCCGTCGATCACCGCCGGCAGCGGGAAATACGGCTTCAGTTCTTCCTCGTCCAGCGCGTACTTGCGCTCGCGCAGTTTCTCGGAGGCGTAGCCGACGTCCCACGGCTCGAGGTTGTCGAGCTTCAGCTCGGCGCGGGCGAATTCGCGCAGCTCGGCCAGCTCGCGCTCCGCCACCGGCTTCGCGCGCGCGGCCAGATCGTGCAGGAACTCCATCACCTCGGCCGGCGAGGCGGCCATCTTGGTCGCCAGCGATTCCTCGGCCGCATTGGCGAAACCGAGCAGCTGCGCGGCTTCGTGGCGCAGCGCCATGATCTGCTCGATGCGCGCGCTGTTGTCGAACTTGCCCGCATCCGGGCCCTGGTCCGAAGCGCGCGTCTGGTAGGCCCAGTACACCCGCTCGCGCAGACGCGCGATTGTCGGCGTAGGTCAGCACGGCCTGCACGCTGGGCTGCTTCAGCGTGACCAGCCAGCCGTCCAGCTGCTGCTCTTCGGCGTACTGGCGCAGCACCGCGCGGCCGGATTCGGGGATGCCGGCCAGATCGCGCTCGTCGGTGACGTGTTCGTGCCAGGCCTCGGTGGCGTCGAGCACGGCGTTGGAGAATTCGGTGGACAGCTTGGCTCAGCTCCACGCCGATCTCGCGGAAGCGCGAACGCGCCGGCTCCTCCAGCGCCACGCCGGACAGCCGGAAATCGCGCAGCGCGTGTTCGACCAGCGCGCGCTCGGGCGCGCGGCAGCGTGGCAAAATCCGCCGCATCGGCCAGCGCCTGCACCGCGGCGTAAAGCTCGCGGTTCTGGCCCAGCTCGATCGCGTGCTCGGTGAGCTTTTCCTCGGCCGGCCGTAGACCTCGCGCAAGGCTTCGGTGTCGGCCACCGAATGCAGGTGCGACACCGGCGCCCAGGCGCGCGCCAGGCGCTGTTCCAGCCGCTCCTGGGTCAGCATCACGGTGGCGAAATCGCGCGGCGCGCCGGGCGCCAGCAGGGCGTCGATGCCGGCGCGGTAGTCGGCAAGCATCGCGTCGACCGCCGGCCCGACGTGCTCGGGCCGGATCTGCGAAAACGCCGGCAGGGTGTCGTCGGCCAGCAGCGGGTTGTCGTGACTCATGGATGCTCCTTTCAGGCCATCAGCGTGGCGACCGCGCCGGGCGAAATCAAGCACGGCCATGTGATGGCCGGACGCGGCGTCGCTAGAATGTGCCGGATGAATCCCCTGCGCAGTTTCAAGGGCGTCGCGCCCCGCCTCGGCCAGCGCGTCTATGTCGATCCCGCCGCCAGCGTGATCGGCGACGTGGTGCTGGGCGACGACGTCTCGATCTGGCCCGGCACGGTGCTGCGCGGCGACGTCAACCACATCCGCGTCGGCGCGCGCACCAACATCCAGGACGGCGCGATCGTGCACGTCGCGCACGCCGGCCGTACGGCCCCGGCTTCCCGTGCCTGATCGGCGAGGGCGTCACCATCGGCCACGCCGCGGTGGTGCACGCCTGCACGCATCGGCGACTACTGCCTGATCGGCATGCACGCCACCGTGATGGACGGCGCGGTCGTCCACAAGCACGGCTTCGTCGGCGCCGGCGCGCTGATCCCGCCGGGCAAGGTGGTCGGCGAAGGCGAGCTGTGGCTGGGCAACCCGGCCAGGTTCGTGCGCCTGCTCAGCGACCGCCAGATCGAGCAGCTGCATTACTCGGCCGAGCACTACGTGCGGCTGAAGGACGAGTACCTGGCGTCCGCCTGATGCCGGCGTCACATGCGCCGCGCCACGCGCGGCGTTCGCCTCGCGGATGCGGGCAGCTTCCGCCTCGTGCTGCCGGGTCACCAGGTTGCGCGCGGCGGACGAGCTTGCCGCCGAGCAGGGCCAGGGTGAAGTTGTCGCGGTCGAATTCGCGCAGCAGGTCGATCTCGCGGCGCGCCTCTTCCAGTGCCTGCCGGTTGATGGTGCGCTCGATCTCTTCCGAGGCGCGCGCAAAGGACTCACGCAGGGCCTCATGGGCAGTGCGGTTCTCCGGCTCCAGCTGCAGCACGCTGAGGTAGAACTCGAACGCGTTGCTGCCGGCCGGCGCCACCAGGCGCCCCTCCTGCATCGCGGCGCGGGCCAGGCCGAGCAGGATCGCGCTGCCGCTTTGCGCATCGTCGGCCGGTGTCTCGTTCATCCCGTCGGCTGACGAAACGGCGTCTTCGAGCGAGGCATTCGCCATCGTCTGGCTATACCGGAAAGTCCCGATGGTCGCGGCCAGCACCAGCAACGAGACGATGGCGAGCGCATATCGATGCGATGCGGCGGAGAGAAAACGGGACATGGCACCTGCTGCACGAACGGTCGCCGCGCGCTGGAGCGTCCGTCACCGACGCGCTCCCGGCGGATGGCGGGCATCCTGGCGCAGCCATGTTTCAAGCATGTGGCGCGGCCGCGTCAGCGACTTGCCGTAGCCGCCTCGAGTTGCGCGAGCCAGGCCAGCGCGTGGGCGCGATCGGCACCGCACATCGCCGGTTCCGCGCGCAGGTTGCTGCAAACGGCGGGGCGTTCCGGCTGACCGAAGATCGCGCAGCGGTTGTCGGCGGTCAGCTGCACGCAGCGCGCGCCGGCGGGCTTGCCGTTGGGCATGCCGGGAATCGGCGAGCTGATCGACGGCGCGATGCAGCAGGCGCCGCAACCCACCCGGCAGGTTGGCGCGCTCACGCCGCCTGCTGGCGCAAGGCCTGGTACACCGGCTCGGTATCCGGTCGCTTGCCGTGCCACAGCTCGAACGCGTCGGCAGCGGTTTCCACCAGCATGCCGAGACCGTCGAACGCGTAGCGCGCACCGGCGGCCTTCGCCCAGCTCAGGAAACTGCCGGCGGCGGCGCCGTAGGACAGGTCGTAGCACAGCGCGCGCGCGCCGATCAGCGAGAGCGGCAGCTGCAGCGCCGCGCCCAGTACGCCGGCCGAGGTGGCGTTGACGATCAGATCGTAGCTGCCGATATCGGCCAGGTCGTCCCAATAGCGGGTATGCGCGCGCGCCGGTTCGCCGATCGCGTCGGCCAGCACGTCGGCGGCTCGCCGGTGAACGATTGACGATGGTCAGCGTTTCCACGCCGGCATCCAGCAGGCTCCACGCCACGCCGTGCGCGGCGCCGCCGGCACCGAGCAGCAGCGCGGTGTGGCCGCGCAGGTCGAGGTCGTGACGCTCGGTGAGATCGCGCACCATGCCGGCGCCGTCGGTGTTGTGCGCGGCCAGCCGGCCATCGGCCAGCGGGGTCAGCACGTTGGCGCTGCCGGCACGGGTGGCCGCCGCGCTGCGTTGCGTCGGCCAGCGCGAACGCGGCGGCCTTGTGCGGCAGGGTGACGTTGGCGCCGCGACCGCCGTCGGCGAAGAAGCGCCGCACGGCCGCGGCAAAGTCGGCCGGCGCCGCGTCGATCGCGCGGTACTCCAGCTCGATGCCGAACTGCTGCGCGAACGCCTGATGGATCCGCGGCGACAGGCTGTGCGCGATGGGATGGCCGAACACGGCGAACTGGGCGACTGGACATGCGAATTCTCTGCTGGGTGTCTGGCGTCCATTCTACGCAGGGGGGACTGCCGGCGGGCGATGCGTGGGCACCGGCGACGCGTCAGGCGTGGCTGCGCAACTGCATGGAACGAAGCAGGAGCGACGGCGGCATCCCTCCTACGCGCTGAGGATGGTCGCAACCGGTGAGATGGGTGCGCGGCAATCTGCGGGCATCTTCCCGAGGAGACTCCCCATGCGCATGCAAGTCCTGGCGTCACCGCACCATCAACGTCTGCTCGGCGCCGCCGTGTTGTGGCTGTTCGCCGGCGGCTGCCTTGCTGCTGAGCACCCTGGTGCCGGCGCACACCGAACTGCTCGGCTGGACGCCGGCGTTCTGGCTGCTCGGGGCGCCGCTGGTCGTGTTGCTGGCGCTGGAGCCGGCGCTGCCGCGCCAGTTGCTGGCGCTGTGCGCGGCGCGCGGCGGCGGCGCAGTGGCTCGCGGCGCGGTCTGGCATTGATGGCGGTGGCAGGCAAGCCGCTTGCCGGCGCACTGCTCAGTGCGCGCTGCCGCCCTGGCGCTTGCGCTCCATCCGGCGCAGGAACTCCCGCATGATGCGCAGGTACAGTTCATCGCCGAGGTGGGCGTCCTCGACGCCGGCGTCGATCGACGGGTTGTCGTTGACCTCGATCACCACCGGCTTGTTGCCGACCTGCTTCAGGTCGACGCCGTAGAGGCCATCGCCGATCGGCTGGGTCGCCTTCAGCGCCAGCTTGACCACTTCGGCCGGCGCATCCTTCACCGCGATCGTCTCGAAGCCGCCGGATTTCGCCGTGCCCTTGGCGCCGTGGTTGTAGATCTGCCAGTGGCCGCGCGACATGTAGTACTTGCAGGCGTACAGCGGCTCGCGGTTGAGCACGCCGATGCGCCAGTCGAACTCGGTATAGACGTATTCCTGCGCCAGCAACAGCGCGCTGTGCTGGAACAGGCCGCTGGCCGCGTGCGCCAGCGCCTCTTCGTCCTCCACCTTGACCACGCCGCGCGAGAACGAGCCGTCGGGGATCTTCAGCACCAGCGGGAAGCCGAGCTTGGCGACCACTTCCTTGGTGCCCTTGCTGTCGTCGCGATAGAGGATCTCGGTACGCGGCACGGCCAGCTTGCGCGAGACCATCAGGTCGTTGAGGAAGATCTTGTTGGTGCAGCGCAGGATCGAGGTCGGGTCGTCGATCACCACCATGCCTTCCTTCTCCGCGCGATGGGCGAAGCGGTAGGTGTGGTTGTCGCGACGCGGTGGTCTCGCGGATGAACAGGCCGTCGTATTCGGCCAGGCGCTGGTAGTCGTTCTTGCCGATCGGGTCGACCTCGATGCCGAGCTCCTTGCCGGCGCCGATGAAGGCCTTCAGCGCCTTCTTGTTCGACGGCGGCATCTGCTCCTTCGGATCGACCAGCATCGCGATGTCGTAGCGGAACTGCTTGCGCGCGCGCGGCTTGCGCCACAGCTTGCGCGAGAAGCGGTCGAGTTCCTCGGCGAAGGCGTCTTCCTGCGCATCATCCAGCGTATGCAGGCCGACCGGCTTGATCGAGCTGACCTGCCACACGCGGTCGCGCTCGAACTCGATGCGCAGCAGCGGGCAGGGAAAGGTCTCGAACACCTGCCGCGCCAGATCCTGCAGCGCCGGATAAGCGGTCTCGCCGAAGTAGACCAGGATGCCGAAGTCGGTGGTGTCGCGGCCGCCGGCCGGAAGGAAGTGGGTCAGCTTCTGGTTGAGGTCCTCGATGTCCACGCCGTACAGCGAGCGCCGGCGCAGGTCGTTCACCGTGCGCACCGACGGCATCACCTTGTGCCCGCGCGCCTCGGCCAGCAGCGACACGTAGTAGCCGGTGCCCAGGTATTTGTAGCTGCGGCACAGGTTGATGACGTGGGTGCGTTCGTCGTCGCTGCCCACCGGCTTGCGCAGGTAATCCATCGCACTCATGACATCGACGGACGGGTAGTACGAACCCCAGTCGGAGGCTTTTTCGACAACGATGACCAGACGGGTCATGGCACCACTCGGGTGAAGGACGGCTGCGGCGGAAATGCCCGGTCACGGGCGGCTGGGAGGCGCAAAACGCGCAGTTTGGCACAGCGTCGGCGTTGCACAAGGGCACGCGCTGAAGCGCAAATAAACCGGCCTCGAATGCCCATCAGGCGCGCCGACTGCTAGAGTCCCCGCGTGCCGACCACTTCTCTCCCCATGACCACCCACCACACGCGTCGCGTGGTGCCGGATCCCACCGCCATGCCGCCAGCCGCCAGCCGTTCGCGCGTGCGCCGCGCCGTCGCGTCCGATCTCGACGACCTGGTCGCCCTGGAGCTGCGCAGCTTCAACAGCGATCGCCTGAGCCGCGCGCAATATCGCCGCCATCTGGACAGCGATTCCGCGCAGGTACTGGTGGCCAGTGCCAACCATCATCATTTCCTGGGCAGCGCCGTGCTGTTTTTCCGCAAGGGCAACCGGGTGGCGCGGCTGTATTCGCTGGCGACCCAGCCGGAGGCACGCGGCCAGGGCATCGGCGCAAGCCTGCTCGCGGCGGCCGCCGACGAAGCCCGGCGGCGCGACTGCCGCGCCCTGCGGCTGGAGGTGCGCACCGACAATGCCGCGGCGATCGGCCTGTACGAACGCTGCGGCTTCGTGCGCATAGGCCGTTACGCGCATTACTACCAGGATGGCGCCGATGCGTGGCGCTATGAGCTCGCGCTGGCGTGAGCGCACCAGCCGGATAATCCGGGCCGGACCACCGCTTCAACCGCCCAGCGGTTGCCCGATGCGGCGCTCGGTGGCTTCGTCCGGCCGCGCCACCAGTGCGCCGGTGCGCATCAGGCTGACGCTGTAGTGCCCTTGATCGACCAGCGGCAGGAACGCACCGCTGCCGTAGACGGTGTCGACCTCGGGCAGCCAGCGCGGATACTGCTTGCTGAGTCCGGGCAGGTCGAACGCGCCGGCTTCGCCGAAGCCGATCACGGTGCGCGGCGCCTCGGCCTCTTGTACGGGATCGTCGTAACGGCCGGACAACCGGTCGAGCCGGTACAGCGGCGGCAAGCCGGCCAGCAGCGCCGGCAGCTTCCACTTCAGCACCACGGCTTCCAGGCGCCAGGCATCACCGGCCAGCTGCACGTGACGCGTGCTGCCGTCGGGCCAGCTTAGGGTAAGCGCCCAGCGCTGCGGCGACAGGATGCGCGCGTCGATCTCCACCACCGGCGCCTCCTCGCCGAGCAGGCGATAGCCACGCAGGCCGTAACCGGCGCCAGCCAGCAGCAGGGTCAGCGCAAAGGCGGCCAGACACAACAACGCGCGCCAGCTGGCGGCAAGTGGGCGGCCACCGTACAGGCGCTGGCGCAAGGCCACCAGCTGCACCAGGGTAACCAGCGCAAACACTGCCGCCAGCACCAGCAACACCGTCGTCGGCATGCGCAACAAGGCGCTCCAGTCCATCGTCTTTCACCTCATCGCACTACGATGCGATCTGTCCGCACATGATAGCGGCGATGCGCGGTCACGCTGGCATGCCTCGCTATACTGCAGCGGTCTCCAGGAAACCTTCGCCATGCGCCGATCCCTCTTGCTGCTGCCACTTTGCCTCGTCATCGCCCTGCTTGCCGGCTGCGGCAACAAGGGCCCGCTGGTGCTGCCGACCCATCCTGCGGCGACATCGACTACCGCGAAACCGGCCGCGCCCGCGCTGCCGGCCACCGTCGACAACCCGGCTGCCGAGCGGTACTGATTCCGCCATGCCGCTGCGCTTCTCGAAAATGCATGGGATCGGCAACGACTTCGTCGTGCTGGATTGCCGGCAACAGGCGTTTGCGTTGCAGCCCGCGCAGATCCGCGCCCTGGCCGACCGCCACACCGGCGTGGGTTTCGACCAGTTGCTGAGCATCGAGCCGGCACGCGACCCGACGTGCGCGTTTTACTACGGCATCTGGAACGGCGACGGCTCGCCGTCGGGTCAGTGCGGCAATGGCGTGCGTTGCGTGGCGGCCTGGCTGCACCGCGCCGGTGCGCTGTCGCTGGGCGACAGCGTGCGGATCGAGAGCCCGTCCGGCCCGGTCACGGTTCGCCTGCTCGATGCCGGCACGGTCACCGTGGACATGGGCGAACCGGTGTTCGAGCCCGCACGGATTCCCTTCGTTGCGGATGCCGTCGTGACTCGCCATGAGATCGCCGTGGCCGAGGCCACGCTCGAGATCGGCGCCGTGTCGATGGGCAACCCGCATGCGGTGGTGACGGTCGACGAGCTGGCAGATCCGGCGCTGCTGAAGCTGGGTCCGCTGTTGTCGCACCACGCCCGCTTTGCCGAGGGCGCCAACGCCGGCTTCGTGCAGCGGCTCGATCGCGGCCATCTGCGCCTGCGCGTGCACGAGCGCGGTGCCGGCTGGACCCTGGCCTGCGGCACCGGTGCCTGCGCGGCGATGGCGGTGCTGCACCAGCGCGGTGAAGTCGACGATACGGTGACGGTCGAACTGCCCGGCGGCAGCCTGCGGATCGACTGGCCCGGTCCCGACCACACGTTGTGGATGACCGGACCGGCCGCGTTCGCGTTCGAAGGCGAATGGCCGGTGCCGGCCGTCGCCGCGCAACGCGGCGGTTGAAGCGCGCCCGCGTCCATCGCACACTCCAGCCGGACGGCGCGCCTTTCTGCACGCCGCGCACCGGTTCGAGGAGTTCCACGCATGACCGCCACCCTGCTCGACGACGCCACCCAGGCCCGCGTGGTCGCCGCCTACCTGAAGCGCCACCCGGAATTCCTCAGCGAATACCCCGAACTGGCCGTCAAGCTCACCATGCCGCGCGAGCAGGGCACGGTGTCGTCGCTGGCGGTGTACCAACTGCAGAGCCTGCGCGACAAGAATGCAGAGCTGGAACGCCGGCTGGCCGAGTTGATCGGGATCGCCGCCGAAAATGAAAAGCTGATGGAGCGCGTGCACGCGCTCACCGTGGCGCTGCTGCGCGCAAACACGATGGAAGTGACTGCACGCACGGTGGTTGCCAGGCTCAGCGCGGATTTCCACACCGACCAGGTGCGCCTGCTGCTGTTCGGCGCCGAGCCGAAGCTGCCGCGCGCGGACTGGCTGCAGCAGATCGCCGGCGGCGCCGCGGCACTGCCGGAATTCAGCGAGTTCCTGCAGAAGAACGAACCGGTCTCCGGCCGCCTTTCCGCCGAGAAGCTCGAACGCCTGTTCGGCGACGGGGCCGCGCATGTCCACTCGGTCGCGATGATGCGGCTGGGCGACTGCGGCATCCTGGCGATCGGCAGCGCCGACCCGGATCACTTCCAGCCCGGCATGGGCACGCTGTTCCTGAAGATGATCGCCGCCACCATCACCGCCGCGCTGGCACGCTCGCGGGACGTCTGCTGAGCCGGCGATGACGCCCGCGCAACAGGTCGAGCGCTGGCTCGACCGCCTCGCCAACGAGCGCCACGCTTCACCGCATACGGTTGCCGGCTACCGCCGCGACCTGGCCAAGCTGCTGCGCTTCATGCAGGAACAACAGCTGGATGCGTTCGAGGCACTGGACGCCAACCGGATGCGCGGCTTCGTTGCCGCGGAACACCGTGGCGGGCTGGCGCCGAAAAGCCTGCAACGTCTGCTGTCATCCTGCCGCAGCCTGTTTCGCCAACTCAGCCGCGAAGGCCAGCTGGCCAGCGACCCGCTGCTCGGCGTGCGCGGCCCCAAGGTGCGCCGCAAACTGCCGCAGGTGCTCGACGTGGACGAGGCCACCGCCCTGGTCGAAACCGATAGCGGCGGCCCGCTCGCGGTGCGCGACCGCGCGATGCTGGAACTGTTCTATTCCAGCGGCCTGCGCCTGTCCGAACTGGTTGGCTTGCGCTGGCTCGATCTCAGCCTCGACGACGGCGAGGTGCGCGTGCTCGGCAAGGGCAGCAAGACCCGCATCGTGCCGGTGGGCCGTCATGCCGTCGCCGCATTGCGCGCGCTGGGCGCGGAAGAAGGCATGCAGGCCGACAGCCCGATCTTTCGCGGTCGCGGCGGCGCGCCGATCAACCCGCGCACGATCCAGCTGCGCATGAACAAGCTGGCGCTGCAGCAGGGCATTCCCAAACACATCCATCCGCACCTGCTGCGGCATACCTTCGCCAGCCACATGCTGGAATCCTCCGGTGACCTGCGCGCCGTGCAGGAGCTGCTCGGCCACGCCGACATCGCCACCACGCAGATCTACACCCACCTGGATTTCCAGCACCTGGCGCAAGGTGTATGACGCCGCGCACCCGCGGGCCAAGCGCAAGCCATGAGATTCCGCCACTGCCTGCCGGACGGGGAACGCCGCCCGCCCCGACATTGAAGCGGCGTCCCCACGGCCCCATCTCATCCGCTCAAGCACACTCTTGCGGAGCTCCCATGGAATCGTTTCACGCCACCACCATCGTCTGCGTGCGCCGCGAAGGCCGCGTCGTGATCGGCAGCGACGGCCAGGTCACGCTGGGCAACACGGTGATGAAGGGCAACGCCCGCAAGGTGCGCCGGCTCGGCAAGGCCGGCGACGTGGTGGCCGGCTTCGCCGGCGCCACGGCCGATGCGTTCACCCTGTTCGAGCTGTTCGAACAGAAGCTCGAAAAGCACAACAGCAACCTCACCCGCGCCGCGGTGGAGATGGCCAAGGAATGGCGCACCGACCGCCGCTTCGGCAAGCTCGAGGCGATGCTGGCGGTGGCCGACAAGGAAGCCTCGCTGCTGATCTCCGGCAACGGCGACGTGGTGGAACCCGAACACGGCCTGATCGCGATCGGCTCCGGCGGCCCGTTCGCGCAGTCCGCCGCGATGGCCCTGCTCGAAAATACCGACCTGGATGCGCGCACCATCGTCGAGAAGGCGCTGAAGATCGCCGGCGACATCTGCATCTACACCAACCACAACGTGTCGATCGAAGAGCTGTGAGTGGAGCAGGGAACGGCGGCTGGGGAACGGGAAACATCCCGCCCACGGCAAGCCTTCGCACTCCCGCTTCGGCCCCACTTATTAGCCACGCACTCCTGCAGCATCCGTCCGGCACCCGAAAAGCGCGCGTTCCCGTTCCCGCTTTTCCTTACAAAGAAGCCAGCCCATGTCCGAACTCACTCCCCGCGAAATCGTCAACGAACTCGACCGCTACATCATCGGCCAGCACGACGCCAAGCGCGCCGTGGCGGTGGCGTTGCGCAGCCGCTGGCGGCGCATGCAGCTGGAGCCGGAGCATGCGCAACGAGATCACGCCGAAGAACATCCTGATGATCGGCCCCACCGGCGTCGGCAAGACCGAGATCGCGCGGCGCCTGGCCACGCTGGCCAATGCGCCGTTCGTGAAGGTCGAGGCGACCAAGTTCACCGAGGTGGGCTATGTCGGCAAGGATGTCGAATCGATCATTCGCGATCTGGCCGATGTGGCCTACAAGCTGACCCGCGAGCAGGCGGTCAAGCGCGTGCGCACGCAGGCCGAGGATCGCGCCGAGGACCGCATCCTCGACGCGCTGCTGCCGCGCCGGCAGACCCGGCCGACCGACTGGAGCCACGACGCACCGGCCGCTCCCGCGATCGACAGCGACACCCGCCAGAAGCTGCGCAAGCAGCTGCGCGAAGGCGCGCTGGACGAGCGCGAGATCGAGCTGGATTTCGCCATGAACGTGGGCGTGGAGATCATGTCGCCGCCGGGCATGGAGGAGATGGGCGCGCAGCTGCGCCAGATGTTCCAGAACATCGGCGGCGCCAAGACGCAGAACCGCAAGCTGGCGATCAAGCTGGCGCGTCCGCTGCTGATCGACGAAGAGGCCGGCAAGCTGCTCAACGACGAGGAGATCCGCGCGCAGGCGATGGAGGCGGCCGAGCAGAACGGCATCGTCTTCATCGACGAGATCGACAAGGTCGCCCAGCGCGGCGACCACGGCCACGCCGGGGTCAGCCGCGAAGGCGTGCAGCGCGACCTGCTGCCGCTGGTGGAGGGCTCCACCGTGTCGACCAAGTACGGCCCGATCAAGACCGACCACATGCTGTTCATCGCCTCCGGCGCGTTCTCGCTGGCCAAGCCGTCGGACCTGATCCCCGAGCTGCAGGGTCGGTTGCCGATCCGGGTCGAGCTGTCCGCGCTCAGCGTGGACGACTTCAAGCGGATCCTGCGCGAGCCGCACAACGCGTTGACCAAGCAGTATGTGGCCCTGCTCGGCACCGAGGGCGTCGACCATCGACTTCACCGACTCCGGCATCGACCGGCTGGCCGAGGTGGCGTTTCAGGTGAACGAGCGCACCGAGAACATCGGCGCGCGCCGGCTGCACACGGTGATGGAGCGGCTGCTGGAGAAGATTTCCTTCGAGGCCGCGGACAAGTCCGGCGAAAATTACCTGATCGACGCCGAACAGGTAGATAAAAACCTCGGAAGTCTGGTCGAGAACGAGGATTTGAGTCGCTACATCCTCTGAACAAGCCGGCGGCCGGCCGGTCTGCTAAAATGGACACCGTGAACAACGTTATCGAATTGAAAAACACCGGCCAGCGCGCCCAGCTGCGCGAGGCGCAGCAGAAGCAGACGCTGGTGCGGTTGTGGCGCGAAGAGCTTGAGCACGGCAGCTTTTGCGGTTACGTGGGCGGCGTGGGGCGCGAGTTCTTCCTGCTCTGGGTGGTCGGCGACGGCATCACCTACGACGGCATGTACGTGATGCGCCATCGGGACATCTCCGAACTGGAAGCGCCGGACAAGCACCACGCCTTCTTCGAGAAGGCGCTGGCGCTGAAGCACATCCTGCCGCGCCCGCCGCGCGGTTTCCCGCTGGACAACATCCGCGAAGTCATCGAGGCTGCCGGTGCGCAGGCACCGGTGATCGGCGTGCACGTGGACAGCGAGGACGAATCCGAGGTCTGCTACATCGGCCGCCTGGTCGGCGTCGAGGAAGACGGTTTCAACATGCAGGAACTCAGCCCCGATGCGGAGTGGATGCGCGAGGCTTCGTTCTTCTCCTGGGACGAGGTCTCCACCGTCAGCATCGAGGACAGCTACGCCCAGTCCCTGCTCGCCGTGGCCGGCCCCGCACCCGACCTGCTGCCCGGCGACGACACCGGCTTCGGCCTCGCGCCGTTGCCCTGATCGCGTCACGCACCCTTTCCCGGCAAGGGCGGGGAAGCGGTCGCTCTCGACCCGGGTAGAACTAGACGCCGCGATCCTCGCGGCGTTTTTGTTTGCGCCGCCCGCCGCGCAAGCCGTACGGCTTCTGACTCTCTCGTGGCAGCGGTTAAGCTGTCGCGTCCGCCACAGGAGCAACAGATGGCTCGCATCGTCGTCGTCGGCAGCATCAACATGGATCTGGTGACCCAGGCACCGCGCTTCGTCGGCCCGGGCGAAACCATCCTGGGCGAACGCTTTCTCACCGTACCAGGCGGCAAGGGCGCCAACCAGGCCGTGGCCGCCGCGCGCCTCGGCGCCGAAGTGGCGCTGGTGGGCGCGCTCGGCCGCGATGCCTTCGGCGACCAGCTGCACGCGGGCCTCGCCGCCGAACGCCTCGACCTGACCCACGTTGCGCGCCTCGACGACAGCGCCAGCGGCACCGCCTCGATCACCGTCGCCGGCGGCGAAAACCAGATCATCGTGGTGCCCGCCGCGAACGCGCGGGTCACCCCGGCCCAGGTCGAGAAAGCGCAAGCGCTGCTCGCCCGCGCCGACGCGGTGCTGGTGCAGATGGAAATCCCGCTGGAAACCGTCGAAGCCACCCTGCGTCTGGGCCACCGCCTCGGCGTGCCGGTGATCCTCAACCCCGCCCCCGCGCAAAAGCTGCCCACCGAGTGGCTGAAGCTGGCGCGCTACGTCACCCCGAACCAGCACGAACTGGCGATCCTGCTCGGCACCGATGCGGACGAGGAGTTCCGCAGCCTGCTGCAACGCGCGCCCTGTCCCGTGGTGCTCACCCGCGGCGGCGAAGGCGCCTGGTACCGCGAGACGGGTGACCCGGTTCACCAACCCGGTTTCGCCGTCGACGTCGTCGACAGCACCGGTGCCGGCGACACCTTCAACGCCGCGCTGGCGGTGTTCCTGCACGAAGGCCTGGCCACCGCCGTGCGCAAAGCCTGCGCCGCGGCCGCATTGTCGGTGGGAAAGCTGGGAGCACAGGGCGGCATGCCCGTGTTGCCCGAACTGCATGCTTTCCTGGGCGAACGACGCGGATGAACCACCCGGCGCGGGTGCGCCAGTTCACTTGCCGATGCAGAACGAGCTGAAAATCGCCCCGAGCAGATCGTCGCTGCTGTAGTCGCCGGTGATCTCGCCGAGTGCGTGCTGGGCCTGGCGCAGTTCCTCGGCGGCGAGTTCGCCGGCGCGGGCGTGGGTGAGTACGTGGGCGGTGTGGTCGAGGTGGGTTTGCACTTGTTCGAGGGCAAGCACGTGGCGACGGCGGGCGCTGAAGGCGCCTTCGCCGCTGCCGGCGCCGGCGAGGTGTTTGAGGTGCTCGCGCAGGGCGTCGAGGCCTTCGCCGGTTTTCGCCGAGGCCCACAGCCAGTGCACGCCTTCGCACTGGTTGTGGCGGGCGGGGAGGTGGTCGAGGTCGATCTTGTTGATCAGCACCACGCGTTCGACGCCGGCGGGAAGGCTGTCGAAGAACGCGAGATCGCGCGGCGTAGCCGGTGTGGGTGGTGACCAGCAGGGCGACGTCGGCGCGCTGCAGTTCGCCGTGGGCGCGGCGCACGCCTTCGCGTTCGACTTCGTCATCGGTGTCGCGCAGGCCGGCGGTGTCGGCCAGTTCCAGCGCGATGCCGTCGAGGCTGAGTGATTCGCGCAGCACGTCGCGGGTGGTGCCGGCGACGGGCGTTGACGATGGCACGGTCGCTGCCGGCCAGCGCGTTGAGCAGGCTGGACTTGCCGGCGTTGGGGCGGCCGATGATGGCCACCTTGAGGCCATCGTTCAAGCGCAAGCCGCGTTGCGCCTCGCGCAGAAGTTCGGCCAACGCGGCGCGCAGGCTTTCGAGCTGTGCCGCGATGGCCGGGTCGGCGAGAAAGTCGATCTCCTCCTCGGGGAAGTCGATCGCCGCCTCGATGTGCACGCGCAAGGCGATCAGCGCTTTGCAGCAGCGCCTCGACCTTGCGCGAGAACACGCCTTCCATCGACTGCAAGGCGGCGCGTGCGCCGGCCTGCGAGCGCGCGGCGATCAAGTCAGCGACCGCTTCGGCCTGGGCCAGGTCGAGTTTGCCGTTGAGGAATGCGCGCTCGGTGAATTCGCCGGGGCGGGCCAGCCGCGCGCCGAGTTCGCAGACGCGGCGCAGCAGCAGGTCGAGCAGCACCGCGCTGCCGTGACCCTGCAGCTCCAGCACATGTTCGCCGGTGTAGGAGGCAGGCGCCGGGAAGTGCAGCAACAGGCCGCGGTCGATCAGCTCGCCGGACCGGTCACGGAACGCGGCGAAATGCGCGTGGCGCGGCTGCGGCGCGCGGCCGAGCAGGACCTTGCGCGATCGCCGGTACCGCCGGGCCGGACACGCGCAGGACACCGACACCGGCGGCGCCGGGCGCGCTGGCAATGGCGGCGATGGTGTCGGTGCTGTGTTCGCTCATGATCCGCTGACTCTAAACGAAGTCAGCCGCGACGGTTGCCCGGTCGCGGCTGACATGGTGGCGATGACGCGGGGTCAGGCGGCCTTGGTGCCACCGTGTCCTCGCGGTCGATATGGTGGGTGATCCACCACTGCTGGCCGAGACCGACGATGCCGTTGACGGCGTAGTACAGGCACAGGCCGGCGGGGAAGAACGCGAACATCACGGTGAACAGCAGCGGCATCACCTTCATCATCTTCGCCTGGGTCGGGTCCATGCCCGCGGCGACCGGGTTCAGCCACTGCGTGCCCAGCATCACGATCGCGTAGATGATCGGCAGGATGTAGATCGGATCAGGCGCGCTGAGGTCGGGGATCCACAGGAACGGCGCGTGGCGCAACTCCAGGCTGTACTCGAGCACGAAGAACAGGCCGTAGAACACCGGCAGGGTGATCAGCACCGGCAGGCAGCCGCCCATCGGGTTCACCTTCTCCTTCTTGTACAGCTCCATCATCGCCATCTGCATCTTCTGCTTGTCGTCGCCATAGCGCTCCTTGAGCGCCTGGACACGCGGCTGCAGCTTGCGCATGCGGGCGCTGGAGCGGTACTGGATCGCGGTGAGCTTCCAGCTCAGGCCCTTGATCAGCAGCACCAGCAGGATGATCGCCACGCCCCAGTTCTTCGAGATCGCATGGAACTGCGACAGCACCCAGTGCATCGGCACGGCGATGATCTTGAACATGCCGTAATCGATGGTGAGATCCAGCCCTGGCGCGATCGTACCCATCGCGCCCTGCTTGTTCGGGCCCACATACAGGCGCGACTGGCTGGTGAGGCTCTGTCCCGGCGCCACGTCGAGCGCGGGGCCGACGGTGCGGATCAAGTAGCGCGGATGCGCGCTGCCCGGGTTGAGGGTCTGGGTGACGTACTGTTCGGTCTGGTCGGCCGGCGGGATCCACGCGGTGACGAAGTACAGCTTCAGCATCGCCGCCCAGCCACCCTTGATCGGGGCGTTGAGCCCATCCTTCGGGTCCGCTGAATTCCTTGAACGTCAGCTTCTCGAATTTCTCGCCGGTGTACCAGGCGGCGCCCTGGAAGCTGCGCGATTCCGGATCCATATAGCCCTTGATCCAGCTGGACGGCTTCGGCGGCTCGACCCGCAGCAATTGCTGATAGGCGTTGCCCTGCCACGCCGTGGCACTGCCGTTGTCGATGCGCTGGCTGACGCCGATCACGTAGCTGCCGCGCTTGAACGTGTAGGTCTTGGTGACCTTGAGGCCGGCGGCGTCCTGCCAGGTGAGGTCGACCTTCAATTCGTCCTGGCCGTCGGCGAGGGCATAGACGGTCTTTTCGCTGTGGAACAGTGCCAGGTGGTTCGGCTGGTCTGCCGCGGTGCCATCGCTGCTGCTGACCAGGCCGTTCTGGGCCACCGAGTAGCGCTCGGGGTCGGTGGTCAGCAATACGGTCGGCGGCGGATTCGGTGCCTTGTGCGTGTGTGGCGCCTGCGGATAGGCCAGCAGATCGGCATGCACCAGGCTGCCGCCGCGGGTGTCCACGCTCAGTTTCAATACATCGGTGCTGACGGTGATCAGCTGTGCCGTCGCGGGGGCGACATCACCGGCCGCCGCCGGGGCAGCGTGCGGCAGGTGCCACGGCATTCGGGATCGCGCCGGGCACGCTGTGGTCGGCCGAGGGGACTGCCGCGCTGGCGGCGCTGGCGACCTCGGCCGGCGGCGGCTTCGGTGCGTAATCCTTCTCCCAGGCCAGGAACAGAAGGTAGGCCACGGCCAACAGGGCGAACATGAGGAAGGTGCGCGTTTGATTCATCGCGTAGCAGATCCGGGTAACGCCACGACACGTGTCAACGCCGCGGAGACAGAAAAGGAAAAGGTCAACGCTCGATTGTGCTGGTGTCGCCCGCCCGCTTCAATGGTTCGGGCGTTCCGAGGCCGGCCAGCAATTTCTTCCACAACCCGTCGATCTCGGCCAACAGTTGCGGCCCGGGCACGCCGGCGGCCTGCTCGCGCGCCATCACCATCATGTCGACCGCTGGCAGCTGGTGGCGCACCCGGCGGAACGACTCGCGCAGCAGGCGCTTGATCCGGTTGCGCTCGACCGCACGCTTGGAGACGCGCTTGGAAATCGCCAGGCCGAGCCGGGCATGGCCCAAGCTCGTTGTCACGGTAACGCATATGAAAACAGCGGCCGCCTGCGCGTCCGCTGCTTGTCCGCAAGGCGGCGAAGTCTTCTGGCCGACGTAACCGCGCGTCGCGCGGCAGCCCGGCGGTGGACATGACGCTCGTCCCCAATGCTGGATCCGTATTTACGGGATCAGGCGCTTGCGGCCCTTGGCGCGACGGGCGTTGAGAATCTTGCGACCGTCGGCGGTGGCCATACGGGCACGGAAACCGTGGTTGCGAGCGCGCTTGAGCTTGCTGGGCTGGAAGGTCCGCTTCATGGCTTACTCCGAAGGGAATGTGGATAAAAAGGTTGGAAAGTATGTCGGCTTTTCCGCGCACGCTGTCAAATGACGCGGGACGACGGCCTGTGCATGGCCTGTGGATACCCGTGTGGATATGTGGCGGGCTGGGCGGCTGGGGCTGCTGCTAGACTAGCCCATTCCCCGCGCGCAAGCGCTCCAAGCTGTGGTTGATTTCATTCATGAGTGATCTGTGGCGGCGCTGCCTTGAGCGCCTCGAAGGCGATTTGAGCGCCGAAGACCTGCACACCTGGCTGATGCCGTTGCAGGCGCGCGACGATGCCGACGGCCTGCAACTGTTCGCACCCAATTCGTACACCCTGGACACCGTGCGCGAACGCTACCTGGCGCAGATCGAGGCCGTGCTGCAGCATCTGGCTGGCAAACCGTGCCCGGTGCGGCTGGAAGTCGGCTCCAGTTCGGTCCGCTCCGCCGCGATCGTCAAACCCGCCAGCAACGCCGGCCAACCGCGTCATGGCCGCTGCGCCAGCCCCGGCGTTCACCCACAATCTTGACCCGCACTACACCTTCGAGACCTTCGTCGAAGGCAAGTCGAACCAGCTGGGCAAGGCGGCCGCGATGCAGGTGGCCACCAACCCCGGTCGCGCCTACAACCCGCTGCTGCTGTACGGCGGCACCGGCCTGGGCAAGACCCACCTGATGCACGCCGCCGGCAACCTGATGCGCGAGCACAACCCTGACTGCAAGGTACTGTACTTGCGCTCGGAGCAGTTCGTCGGCTCGATGATCGAGGCCTTGCGTGCCAAGAGCATGGACGAGTTCAAGCAGCGCTTCCGCTCGGTCGACGCGCTGCTGATCGACGACATCCAGTTTTTCGCCGGCAAGGACACCACGCAGGAGGAATTTTTCCATACCTTCAATGCGTTGTTCGAGTCCAAGCAGCAGATCATCCTGACCTGCGATCGTTACCCGAAAGAAGTGGACAAGCTCGAGCCGCGGTTGAAATCGCGCCTGGGCTGGGGCCTGTCGGTGGCGATCGAGCCACCGGATTTCGAGACCCGTGCGGCGATCCTGCTGGCCAAGGCGCACGAGAAGGGCGTAGCGGTGGACGAGAGCGTGGCGATGCTGCTGGCCAAGCGCATCCGGTCCAACGTACGGGATCTGGAGGGCGCGCTGAATACGCTGGCTGCCCGCGCCAACTTCTACGGCAAGCCGATCACCACCGATTTCGCCGAGGAAACCCTGCGCGACCTGCTCGCCACGCACGCCCAGGCGGTCACCATCCCGAACATCCAGAAGATCACCGCCGAATATTTCAACGTGCGCCTGCAGGACCTGCTGTCCAAACGACGCGTGCGTTCGCTGGCGCGGCCGCGGCAGATCGCGATGACCTTGTCCAAGGAACTGACCGAACACAGCCTGCCGGAGATCGGCGAGGCGTTCGGCGGGCGCGACCACACCACGGTCATGCACGCCTGCAAGACCATCCGCAAGTTCATCGAGACCGATCCGCGAATGCGCCAGGATTGGGATCAGTTGATCCGCACACTGACCGGCTGAGACGGAGGCGGAAAGATTATGGATAAGCAGGCCATGCAAGCTGTGGATAATGGGTGGATGAATTGGCACCTGAAGTTATCCACAAAGCGTCCACCGGCATCCAGTCGTTCCGGGCACAGCCAGAAAATCATGTAAGTAATTGATTTTTAAAAGTAAATTTCGGTAAAAAAGTTACCCACAGTGCCTACAACAACTACTAAACTTCTTTTAAAGACAGAACAGCAGGTATAGGGGAAGCAAAGCCATGCAATTCAGCATCCAGCGAGAAGCTCTGCTCAAACCACTGCAGCAGGTCGTCGGCGTCGTCGAACGCCGCCAGACCCTGCCCGTGCTGGCCAACTTGCTGGTCAAGGTTGGCGACAACAAACTTTCGCTGACCGGTACCGATCTGGAAGTGGAGATGGTTGCCACGGCCGACGCCGAGAAGCTGGTGAACGGCGAGATCACCATTCCGGCCCGCAAGCTGTTCGACATCGTGCGGGCTCTGCCCGATGGCGCGCATATCGAGCTGAAGCTCAATGGCGACCGCGTAGTCGTTGAATGCCGGGCGCAGCCGCTTCACGCTTGACGACCCTGCCGGCCAGCGAATTTCCCACCGTCGACGAGATCGAACTGGTAGAAAAAGTCAGCTTGCCGGAAGAGGCGTTGCGCGACTTGATGGAGCGCACCGCCTTCGCGATGGCCAACCAGGACGTCCGCTACTACTTCAACGGCATGCTGCTGGACCTGCAGGAGCACACCTTGCGCTGCGTGGCGACCGACGGCCACCGTCTGGCGATGAAGGAAACCGAACTGCAGAGCTCGGTCAGTACCCGCCGCCAGATCATCATTCCGCGCAAGGGCGTCAACGAGCTGATCGGCTTGCTGGAAACCGGCGATGGGCAGGTCGAACTGGAGTTCGGTCGTAACCACCTGCGTGTACGCCGTGGCGATGTGGTGTTCACTTCCAAGCTGATCGACGGCCGCTTCCCCGATTACGAGGCGGTGATTCCGCTGGGCGCCGACAAGACCGCCACGCTGGATCGCGAGGTACTGCGGGGCGCATTGCAGCGCGCCGCGATCCTGTCCAACGAGAAGTACCGTGGCGTGCGACTGGAGTTGTCGCCCGGCAAGCTGCGCATCGTGGCGCACAACCCGGAGCAGGAAGAGGCGGTCGAGGAGGTCGAAGCCGACACTCACGTGTCCGATCTCGCGGTAGGGTTCAATGTTGGCTATCTGCTGGATGCCTTGGCCGCCCTGCGCGGCGACCAGGCCCGACTCAGCCTGCGCGACGCCCAGTCCAGTTGCCTGGTGCAGGAACACGACAACGAGCATGCCCGTCACGTGATCATGCCGTTGCGGCTCTGACGGCCAACGCATGGTCTTTGCCATGGGCGGCAATAACAGACGACGCCGGGGTTCCTGTCAGGAGCGCCGGCGTTCCTGTTTGCGGGCGACCTGCTGCATGAGGATCGAACAGTTGCGCATGCGTGGGTTGCGCTGCTTGAGCGATGTCGCCATCGAGCTGGACCCGGCAGTCAACGTTTTCGTGGGCGCCAATGGGGCCGGCAAGACCAGCGTGCTGGAAGCGGTGTTCCTGCTCTCGCATGCGCGTTCGTTCCGCGCCGGCGCGAAGGATGCGCTGCTGCAGCGAGGCGCGCCGTTGCTGTCGATCTTTGCTGAATTGCGTCATGACGATGGTCGGGCCAGCCGCGTGGGCTTGGGCCGCAGCGGCGTGCGCTGGGAGGCGAGGGTCGACGGCGAAAACGTGGCGATCGGGCAGTTGGTGCGCGAATGCGCCGTGGTCTGCTTTGAACCGGGCTCGCATGCGCTGATCGCCGGTGCCGCTGAAGAGCGTCGCCGTTATCTCGATTGGGGCGTGTTCCACGTGGAACACGATTTCCTGCCTGGCTGGCGGCGCTATCAACGGGCGCTGAAACAACGCAACAGCCTTGCTGCGGGCAACGATCCTTCCCACGGATGAGCTGTTCGCCCCTTGGGAGGCCGAACTGGCGCAATCCGCCGAGCTGATCGACCAGCAGCGTCAGGACTTACCTGGATCTGCTCCGGCCGAAACTGCTGAACAGCGTTCGCGGGCCTGCTGCCGGAACTGGGGAGCCGGAACTGCGCTACCGTCGCGGCTGGTCGGAGGAACAGGATCTGAGCCGTCAGTTGCGAGAGCAGCGGGGCAGGGATCTGGCCCGCGGTCACACGACGCTGGGCGCACACCGCGCCGATTGGACGATAGCCTTCGAACATGCACCGTTGCGGGAACACCTCTCCCGCGGGCAGGAGAAGCTCACCGCTCTCGCCTGCATGCTGGCTCAGGCCGAGCTGTACGCCGAGCGTCGAGGCGAATGGCCCATCGTTTGCCTGGACGACCTTGCCTCCGAGCTGGATCACGCCCATCAGGCGGCTGTGGTGGCGCAACTCGCCGCGGCGCATGCCCAGACTACTGCTCACCGGCACCGAGTTGCCACGGGCCTTACAGGGGCTACCGGCCCGCGTGTTCCACGTGGAACAGGGCGAGCTGGCGCGCCTGCTATAATCAGAAGGTTGCATCTCCCCGAGATCGCATAACCCTGTCCGGCCTTTCACGGCGCCGTGTCGGGCGGGTCGCTGGCGCCAGGAAACGGTCAACGCATGAACGAATCCATGAACGACAATCGCATTACGACTCAAGCAACATCAAGGTCCTCAAGGGCCTGGAGGCGGTGCGCAAGCGCCCGGGCATGTACATCGGCGACACCGATGACGGCACCGGCCTGCACCACATGGTGTTCGAGGTGGTCGACAACGCGATCGACGAGGCGCTGGCCGGCTATTGCGACAAAGTGGTGGTCACCATTCACGAGGATGGCTCGGTCAGCGTCAGCGACAACGGCCGCGGCATTCCGGTCGACATGCACCCGGAAGAGGGCCGTTCCACCGCCGAGGTGGTGATGACGGTGCTGCATGCCGGCGGCAAGTTCGACGCGAATTCGTACAAGGTGTCCGGCGGTCTGCACGGCGTGGGCGTGTCGGTGGTCAACGCGTTGAGCGACCACCTGTGGCTGACCATCTATCGCGACGGATTCGAGCATTTGCAGGAATACGCGCTGGGCGAGCCGCTGTATCCCGTTGAAGGTGGTCGGCCCGTCGAACAAGCGCGGCACCCTGGTGCGCTTCCTGCCCAGCCCCGCCACGTTCACCAGCAACATCGACTTCCATTACGAGATCCTGGCCAAGCGCCTGCGCGAGCTGGCCTTCCTCAACTCCGGCGTCACCATCGAGCTGAAGGACGAGCGCGGCGAGGGCCGCCAGGACACGTTTGCCTACGAAGGCGGCATCCGCTCGTTCGTGCAGCACCTGGCTCAGCTGAAGACCGCGCTGCACCCGAACGTGATCAGCCTGAAAGCGGAACAGGACGGCATCGTGGTGGAAGTGGCGATGCAGTGGACCGACTCCTACCAGGAGACGATGTTCTGCTTCACCAACAACATTCCGCAGCGCGATGGCGGTACCCATCTCACCGGCTTCCGCGCCGCGCTGACCCGTTCGCTGCAGAGCTACATCGAGAAATCCGGCCTGGCCAAGAACGCCAAGGTCGGCGCCTTGTCCGGCGACGACATGCGCGAAGGCATGATCGCGGTGCTGTCGGTGAAGGTGCCTGACCCGAAGTTCTCCTCGCAGACCAAGGACAAGCTGGTCTCGTCCGAGGTCAAGACGGTGGTGGAGCAGGTCGTCAACGAGAAGCTCGGCGAATTTCTGCTGGAACACCCGAACGAAGCCAAGGCGATCGCCTCCAAGGTGGTCGACGCCGCGCGCGCCCGCGAAGCCGCCCGCAAGGCGCGCGAGATGACCCGCCGCAAGGGTGCGCTGGACATCGCCGGCCTGCCCGGCAAGCTGGCCGACTGCCAGGAGAAGGACCCGGCGCTGTGCGAGCTGTTCCTGGTCGAGGGCGATTCCGCCGGCGGCTCGGCCAAGCAGGGCCGCAACCGCAAGACCCAGGCCGTGCTGCCGCTGAAAGGCAAGATCCTCAACGTCGAGAAGGCGCGTTTCGACCGCATGCTGGCCTCGGCCGAAGTCGGCACGCTGATCACCGCGCTGGGCACCGGCATCGGCAAGGACGAGTACAACCCGGACAAGCTGCGCTACCACCGCATCATCCTGATGACCGATGCGGACGTCGACGGCTCGCACATCCGCACCTTGCTGCTGACCTTCTTCTACCGGCAGATGCCCGAGCTGATCGAGCGCGGCCACATCTACATCGGCCTGCCGCCGCTGTACAAGGTGAAGCAGGGCAAGCAGGAGCTGTACATCAAGGACGACACCGCACTGAACGACTACCTGATCTCCAGCGCGGTCGACAACGCCGCGCTGACCTACAGCCCGGACGCACCGCCGATCACCGGCGAGGCGCTGGAAAAGCTGCTGCGCGGCTATCAGCAGGCGCTGGATCAGATCGCCAAGCTGGCGCATCGCTTCGATGCCGCGGTGCTGAAGGCGCTGCTCGAACACACGCCGATGGAACCGGCGCTGTGGACCGATCCAGCGGCCATGCAGGCTGGCTGCGACGGCGCCACCCAGCGCCTGGCCGCCAGTGGCCTGGGCAAGCCGCATTACCGGATGTCGCTGCGCCCGGCGCATGGGCGAGCAGCCTGCCGCGATCGAGGTGGTGAAGGAGCAGCACGGGCTCAGCCACACCTGGTTCCTGCCGCAGCCGTTCTTCAGCAGCAACGAATTCCGCCCGATCCTGGCGATCAGCCAGCAGATCGCCGGCATGATCCAGCCCGACGCCGTCGTGCGTCGAGGCAACGCCTCGCGCGGCGTGCTCAGTTTCGTCGAGGCGCGCAACTGGTTGCTGGACGAGGCCAAGAAGGGCCGCAGCATCCAGCGCTTCAAGGGCCTGGGCGAAATGAATCCGGAACAGTTGTGGGATACCACGGTGAACCCGGAGACCCGGCGCATGCTGCAGGTGGGCATCGAGGATGCGATCGCCGCCGACCAGATGTTCTCCATGCTGATGGGCGAGGCGGTCGAGCCGCGTCGCGAGTTCATCGAGGCCAATGCGCTGAAGGTCGCCAACCTGGATATCTGAGCCTGGCGTGTCGCCGGCGTAGCCGCGACGTGCGGTGCGCCAGCTGCCGCCGCGTGCGCCGGCCGGCATCTTGCGTCCGGCGAAGTCGCGCAATTGCGATCGCCGAATTGCGGTGATCGGCACGCAATTCTTCCGAAAGCGCTACAAGTGATTGATTTCAAACAGTCTTTTATGCGGCGCTGCAACTTGTTATCTCTTGCCGCTCGGGTTAATCTCCGAGTCCCCCGCGTCCATTCGACCGCGCAGACGATATGAGGATCACCATGAAGCATGCCCGAGGGTTAACCATGCTGGCGAGCGCCGCGCTGTTGCTGGGTCTGGCCAGCAGCCCGGCGCTGGCGCGCAAGCAACGACGACGCCAGCCCAAGAAGGAAGCGCAGTATCCGAACGCGACGCGCGTCGAACCCAAGCTCGATCTGACCAGCGCAGAAGGACCAGAAGAACCTCAACGATGGCCTGGATGCGGTCAACGAAGGCGACAAGGCCAAGGCCGAGCCGCTGCTGCAGCCAATCATCGACGGCAGCAAGAGCAAGTACGCCCAGGCGCTGGCTCTGCAGGGCATGGCCAGCCTCAAGTACAACGACGGCGACTACAAGGGCGCCATTGCTTCGCTGCAGCGCTCGCTGGCGATCGGTGTGATGCCGAACGACACCTATTTCCAGCTTAAGTACATGCTGGCCCAGTTCCAGATGGCCGACGAGCAGTACCAGCCTGCGCTGGATACGATCACCAAGTGGCGCGCCGAAGGCAAGAAGGAAACGGCCGATTCGTACGCGCTCGAAGGCAACGCCGACTATCGCCTCGGCAAGTATCCCGAAGCGATCGCGGCGATCAACAAGGCCAAGTCGCTGACCGACAAGCCGGAAGCCGAGCTGGGACCAGATCCTGATGGCCAGCTATGCCGAATCCGGCCAGGACGACCAAGGCCGCCGAGCTGGCTCAGCAGTCAGCTCAATGCCAACCCGAACGATCCCGAACGCGCTCAACAACGCCGTGGCGGTGTTGATGCAGGCGCAGAAATATCCCGAGGCGATCCAGTTGATGGAAAAGGCCCGCGCCAACGGCACGCTCAAGACCAAGGACTCGCATTACGTGAACCTGGCCAAGCTGTACCTGATCACCGGGCAGGCCAGCGACGACCCCGCGCCGAATGCGACGAAGGCGGCGCAGGTGCTCGAGGACGGCATGGCCAAGGGTGTGGTCAAGCCCAGCGCGGACACCTATGTGCTGCTCGGCCAGTCGGCCGAGATGGCCAACGACACCGGCAAGGCAGTCGACTACTACAACAAGGCCGCGCCCGCTGGCCAGCGACGGGGAGCCCGCACTGCGTGCCGGCCGGCTGCTGCTGAGCGAAAGCAAGTACAGTCAGGCCAAGGGACTGATCCAGCAAAGCCATCGACAAAGGCGTCAAGCACAAGGGCACCGCCTACATGCTGCTGGCCGAAAGCGAGCGTGGCCTGAAGAACAAGCCCGCTGCCATCGCGGCGATGAAGAAGGCGGCGCAGGATCCGGAGACGGCCGCAAAGGCCAAGGCTTGGCTGAAGAAGGCTGGCGCGGGTTGACCGCCGAGTAAGGCATCGCGGCAGGCTGCAGGAGGATGGACGTCCATTCAATGCCCCTGCGGCGCTATACAAATGCCATGTGCTGTTGTACCGTTGAAACCTTTCCCCTGCGTCTCCCCAGTGGCTGAGTTTTCCCCCGTATCGTCCAGGCATCAGACGGTGTCGGGTCACAGCCCTGCGGCAACGTTCTCTTCCGGTTGATCAGCTTCAGAATAGTGACAGATGGCCTCAAGTAACGAAGAAATCGGGCGCGAGCCGTTTAGTTGGAAGCGCACCTGGGCATTGGCAGTTGCCATTGGGCTGCATGCGTTTGCGTTCCTGTTGATCGTGGCGCCGATGGCGCCACCGAATCAGAACCACAAGGAAAAGGAACGCGTCGTCCAGGTGAACTTCATCGAGCCGCCGCCGCCGCCGCCGCCGCCGCCACCGCCGCCGCCGGAACCGCCGAAGCAGCCGCCGCCGAAGATCATTCAGCAGATCAAGCCGCCACCGACCCCGCCGCCACCGACTCCGCCACCACCGGTCGAAGAGCGTTCGGCGAATGGCTACTCCGGCACCGCCGCCGGCACCGCCAGCACCACCGGCGCCGCCATCGGACATCACGGCCAGCTCGGATCTGAGCTACAACAGTCGGTTGCAGCCGAAGTATCCGCCGCAGGCAATCCGCCAGCGGCATGAGGGTACGGTGGTTCTGATGATTCTGGTGGGCGTGGATGGCTCGCCGAAGGACATCAAGATCGATCGATCCAGTGGTTACCATGAACTCGATCGTGCAGCGATGGATGCCGCACGTCGTTGGCGCTTCAATCCAACGATCCGAAATGGACAGAAAGTCGAGGGGTACGCTCGCGTTCCCGTCAACTTCAATCTCAACCAGCTGTAACCGGGTACTTCCGGTTTACAGTTACAGTTCACGCTTGACTTCCCTAGGGTAGCGTTATGTTCCTACAGACTCCTGCAACGACCGATGCCGCACAGGCCTTGGGTGGCAATACCAACGCCGAAGCCATGAAGGCCATGGGCTTTGGTGATTTGATCCACAATTTTGACTGCGCTAGGCTGGATCGTCTTCGTGACGCTGGTCGTGATGTCGTTCATGTCGTGGTACTTCATCATTGCCAACGGCATCCGCAACGCCACCGTGAAGGCCCGTGCCGACAAGGTCATCAACGGATTCTGGGGCAACGGTTCCACCCAGGACGCCATTCGCGAGCTGGAAGCGCAGCCGCGCAGCGAGCCCTTCTCCAAGATCGCGCTGGACGCCGCCTCGGCAGTCGCCCATCACCAGCAAGCTACCGCTTCGGCCAGCACCACCGGTCGCCTGGCTGAGTCGCTGAGCCGTTCGGAGTTCATCGACCGTGCACTGCGTCAGGCCGTTGCTCGTGAAAGCCTGCGTCTGGAAGGCGGCATGACCCTGCTCGCCACGGTCGGTTCCGCCGCACCGTTCGTCGGTCTGCTCGGTACCGTGTGGGGCATCTACCACGCCCTGATCCGCATCGCCGCGACCGGCAATGCCTCGATGAACGCGGTGGCTGGCCCGGTCGGCGAGGCGCTGATCATGACCGCCTTCGGTCTGTTCGCCGCTATCCCGGCACTGTTCGCCTACAACTTCTTCAGCCGTTCGAATCGCGTGGTCTACGCCCGTTTTGACGAGTTCGCGCATGACCTGCACGATTTCTTCTCGACTGGTTCGCGCGTCGAAAGCTCGAAGTGAGGGATTGACCCATGTCGATGAGCGTAGGAGACAGTTCCGGCGGCCCGATGTCGGAGATCAACGTCACGCCGCTGGTCGACGTGATGCTGGTGCTGCTGATCATCTTCATGATCACTGCGCCGCTGATGTCCCACACCATCACGATCGACCTGCCCATAGCGAACCCCCAGACCAAGGATGCGGAGCTGCCGGTGCCGCCGTTGGATCTGGCGCTCAAGCGGGATGGCAGCATGTACTTCAATGACCGCCTGGTCACCGAAGCCGAGTTGCGGGCGCAGTTTGCGGTGAATGCGCAGAAGTCGCCCCAGCCGGAATTGCAGATCCGTGCGGACAAGGACACCGAGTTCAAGATCGTGAAAAAGGTCATCGGTGACGCCAAGGACTCAGGCATGGTGCATGTCGGCTTCATGACCACTGACGCGCCGAAGGGGTGACCTGAGATGGCTTTCTCTACCAAGACAAGTGGTCCGATGTCGGAGATCAACGTCACGCCGCTGGTCGACGTGATGCTGGTGCTCCTGATCATCTTCATGATCACGGCGCCGGTGCTGGCGCACAAGATCCAGGTCGATCTGCCGCAGCCCAATCCGGATCAGCCGCCACCGACCAACCCGCTGGACCCGATTCATCTCAAGATCGACCAGTCCGGTTCGCTGTACTGGAACGATACGCCGGTGGACGAGTTGGGCCTGAAGGCACAGCTTGCGGTGATCGCGCAGCAGAGCAACCAACCGGAAATCCAGATCGCAGCGGATGACGGAGTGGCCTACCAGCATGTGGCACGGGTGCTGGCCGACGCGAAAAGCTACAAGCTGGTGAAGATCGGTTTCACCGAGAACTTCTGATCCAGCGCTGTCATCGCAGCATGCAATATCGAAACCCCCGCCTCGCGCGGGGGTTTTTGTTGTGGCGGTGCGGGCGCCTGCTCAGCGCAGGATCTGCAGATAGTTGCGCACGGTCGTGGCCAGGCCTTCGTACAACGCCTCGCCGATCAGCGCGTGGCCGATCGACACCTCGGCCAGCCCCGGAATCGCCGACTTGAACGTGCCGAGATTGGCCTGACTGAGATCGTGGCCGGCATTCACCGCCAGGCCGGCCTGCTGGGCGCGACGGGCGGTGTCCGCGCAGGCGACCAGTGCGCCCGAAGGATCGCCGTCGGCAAAGGCCTGCGCGTACGGACCGGTATAGATTTCGATGCGTTGCACGCCAATGACCGCGGCCAGATCGAAATCCTGACTACCGGCATCGACGAACAGGCTGACTCGGCAACCCAGATCGCACAGTTCGCCGACCAGCGGTCGCAGTCGGGCGATGTCGCGGTGCAGGTCGAAACCGTGGTCCGAGGTGATCTGGCCATCGCTGTCGGGCACCAGAGTCACCTGAGTCGGCCGCACCTCGCGGGCCAGCGCCACCAGACCGGGGTATTCGCCGCGCGCCTCGGCGAACGGGTTGCCTTCGATGTTGTACTCCACCCGGCCGCGCAACATCGCGGCCAGCGCGCGCACGTCGCCCGGGCGTACGTGGCGTTGGTCAGGGCGGGGATGCACGGTGATGCCGCCGCAGCCCGACTCGATGCAGGTTTGTGCGGCCCGGCAGATATCCGGTTCATCGCCGCCGCGCGAATTGCGCAGCACGGCGATCTTGTTGAGGTTGACGCTGAGCAGGGTCATGGTCGGCTTGATCCCGGGCAGTGGGGGACGTTCACATGGTCACATCGCGACGAACGCCGATGGGCCCGAGACAGTGCGCCGATCAGTCGCCGCTGGCAAGCGTGCCGAGCCGGATCCGGCGTTCGTCGCCGCGCCAGGCCAGCGCCGCGATCAGCTCGGGAGCGATCGCCAGCCGGCGCAGTTGCCATGCATCGACGTCATCGCCCTCCAGCCGTCGCAGCCGCACCTGGTCGCCGCCGCTGGCGATGCTGAGCCGGTCCAGACCGAATGCGATGCCACGCCCCAGCGCCTTCAGCACGGCTTCCTTGGCCGTCCATAATTCGAGAAAGGCGACACTGCGCTCCGATGCCGGCAAGGCGGCCAGTGCGGCGGCCTCGTCGGCGCTGAAGTAGCGTTCGGCGATCTCCAGCGCGCGTGCCCGCGGGCGCTTGCGCTCGAGATCGATGCCGGGCGCGACCTGACGGCCCAGCGCGATCAGCGCGTGCCCGCCGCTGTGCGACCAGTTGAAGCCCAGCGCTGGCTGGTGCCCCATGGCGAGTTCCGGACGACCGTGCTCGCCGTCGACCAGGACCACCTCCGCCGCATCGATGCCGAGATAGGCCGCCAGCACCGTGCGTAGCGGCGCGCGGCCAAGCTGCTGCCGGTAGTCCAGTAGCCACACATGAATCTCGTCATCGCGAAGATGCTCTGCTACGTTGGCTAGCGCGCGGTCGTGCGTGGCGGTCATCCGTGCATGGTGCCGCCGGTATGGGTACCGCACAAGCGCGTCAGCATCGAAAGGGGTGAAGGCTTGATCCAGGGTTGGCTGCTGCTGCTGGTATCGCTGCTCTATGTCGGGCTGCTGTTCGTGGTTGCCTACGCGGGCGATCGGCGGCCGTTGTATCCGCGCCAGCCGCGCCTGCGGCCGATCGTCTACAGCCTGGCGCTGGCGGTGTACTGCTCGTCGTGGACGTTCTACGGCGCGGTCGGCACGGCGGCGCGCGAGGGCCTGGCCTACCTGCCGATCTATCTCGGTCCGATCCTGCTGTTCGTGTTCGGCTTCGGTCTGCTGCGCCGGCTGGTGCAGGTGGTGCGGCAGCGCAATATCACTTCGATCGCCGACTTCATTGGCGCGCGCTTCGGCAAGTCGCACGGGCTGGCCGCGCTGGTGGCGGTGATCGCGGTGATCGCGGTGGTGCCGTACATCGCATTGCAGTTCAAGGCCGTGGCGATGTCGTACGGCGTGCTCGGCGGCGTGACGCATGGCGTGGTGACCGCCGGTGGCATCGACAGCGCGTTGTGGTGTGCATTGCTGCTGGCGGTGTTCTCGATCCTGTTCGGCACGCGCAGCATCGATGCCACCGAACACCACCATGGCATGATGCTGGCGATTGCGCTGGAGTCGCTGATCAAGCTGCTGGCCTTCGTCGCGCTGGCGGTTTACGCCTGGTGGCAGGGACCCGGGCTGGCCAGCACCGTGCAGATCCCGCTGGAGCAGTTGGGAAATGGCCTGTCGCCGGGTTTCCTGGCGCAGACCATGCTGGCGTTCTGCGCGATGTTCTGTCTGCCGCGACAATTCCAGATCGGCATGGTCGAGTGCGAGGACGCCGGCGATCTCACTCGCGCACGCTGGATGGTGCCGCTGTACCTGGCCATCATCAGCGTGGCGGTGTTGCCGATCGTGGCGGCCGGTGCGCACATGCCGCTGGTGCGCGATGGCGTGGCCGACGCGTGGGTACTGACCTTGCCGCATGGCGCATGGCGACGGCGGCATGGCGTTGCTGGCTTTCATCGGCGGCTTCTCGGCGGCCACCGGCATGGTGATCGTGGCCTCGGTGGCGTTGTCGACGATGATCAGCAATGACCTGGTGATGCCGACGCTGCTGCGCATCCGCCGGCTGCGGCTGGAACAGCGCAGCGATCTGTCGCAACTGGTGCTGCGCGTGCGGCGTGTCGCGATCGTGTCGCTGGCGCTGATGGCTTATGCCTATTACCGGGTTGCCGCGAATGCGGAGAACCTGGCCGCCACCGGCCTGCTCGCGTTTGCGGCGGTGGCGCAGTTCGCACCGGCGCTGATCGCCGCACTGTACTGGCGCGGCGCCAGCCGGCGCGGCGTGATGGCGGGCCTGGCCGGCGGCTTCGCGGTGTGGCTGTACACCTTGCTGCTGCCGGCGGTGATCCGCTCCGACCACTGGCTGCAGGCCGGCCCGTTTGGCTGGGACTGGCTGCGCCCGCAAGCGTTGTTCCACCTCAGCGGCTGGGACCCGGTGATGCATGGCACGTTCTGGTCGCTGCTGGTCAACGTGGGCTGCCTGGTCTTCGTCTCGTTGCGCTTCCGGCCCAGCCTGGAGGAGCGCCTGCATGCGGCGATGTTCATGGACGCCGACCCGGCCAGCCGCAGCGGTGCCGGCGACTGGCGCGGCCGCGTGGCGGTGGCCGACCTGCGCACGATCGCCGAGCGCATCGTCGGCGAACGCAGCAGCACGCGCGCGTTCGACGAATACGCACGGCGCCGCGGCAAGCCATTGCTGCCCGGCGAGGCGGCCGATCGCGCGCTGATCCAGTACACCGAGCGCCTGCTGGCCTCGGCGGTGGGTGCGGCCAACGCGCGGCGCATCCTGATCAGCGCGCTGTCCGGCAGCGGCCTGGATGTGGCCGAGTCGATGGCCTTGCTGGACGAGGCGTCGCAGGAACTGCGCTTCAACCGCGAGCTGTTGTCCACCACGCTGGAAAACGTGTCGCAGGGCATCAGCGTGGTCGATGCGCAGATGCGCCTGGTGGCGTGGAACCGGCGTTATCTGGAACTGTTCGACTATCCCGATGGCATGGTGCATGTCGGCGTGCCGGTGGCCGACCTGATCCGCTGGAACGCCGAACTGGGCGAGTGCGGTCCAGGCGAAGTGGACGGCCATGTGGCCAAACGCATCGACTACATGCACGCCGGTTCGTCGCACCTGTTCCAGCGCATCCGCCCGGATGGCACGGTGATCGAGATGCGCGGCCGCGCGCTGCCCGGCGGCGGCTACGTCACCACCTACACCGACGTCACCGCGTACAAGCACGCCGAGCAGGCGCTGATCGAGGTGAACGAGACGCTGGAGCAGCGCGTCGAGCAGCGCACCGCCGAGTTGTCCGAGGCGCTGGCCGCCACCGCGCTGGCGCGCCGCGCGGCGGAAACCGCGAACATCTCCAAGACCCGCTTTCTCGCCGCCGCCAGCCATGACCTGCTGCAACCGCTGAATGCGGCGCGGCTGTTCACCTCGGCGCTGCGCCAGCACCCGGGGCTGGATGCCGAGGCCGGCGCGCTGGCCGAGCGCATCGACGCCTCGTTCCGTGCCGCCGAGGACCTGCTCGATGCGCTGCTGGATACCTCGCGGCTGGACGCCGGCAGCTACCACCCGGAAGTCGGCGGCTTCGCGCTGGCGGAGCTGTTCGATTCGCTGCAGGCGCAGTTCGCGGTGGTCGCCGAACAGCGCGGCTTGCGCCTGCGCGTGGCACCGACGCGGCTGGCCGTGCGCAGCGATCCGCAACTGCTGCGCCGGATCGTGCAGAACTTCCTTTCCAACGCGTTGCGCTACACCAGCAAGGGCGGCGTGCTGCTGGGTGCGCGGCGCTGCGGCGACGAGGTGCGCATCGAGGTGTGGGATTCCGGCCCCGGCATCCCGGCGGAACAGCGCGCGCGGATCTTCGACGAATTCCAGCGGCTGGAGCAGCCCTCGCCGTGGGGCGAGAAGGGGCTGGGCCTGGGCCTGTCGATCTGCGATCGCCTGGCCGGCATCCTCGGCCACCGGCTCGACCTGCATTCGCGGCTCAACCATGGCAGCTGTTTCGCCGTGACCGTGCCGCGCAGCGAAGCCGTGCCGCAGCGTCGCCAGCGCGTGCAGCGCGCCGGCTCCGACAAGCAGCTGCCGCTGACCGTGCTGTGCCTGGACAACGACGCCAGCATTCTCGACGGCATGCGTGCCCTGCTCAGTCGTTGGGGTGTCGACTGCCGGCTTGCACTCGACGCGACGCAGGCGGCGCAGGAACTGGTGCGTGGCCCGATCGACCTGATCCTTGCCGACTACCACCTGAGCGACGACGTCGATGGCCTGCAGGCGCTGCAGCAATTGCGCGAGGCACTGGGCGAACTGCCACCGGTGGCGATGATCACCGCCGACGGCAGCAGCGAATTGAAACTGCGCGCCCGCGCACTCGGTTATCCGGTACTGCACAAACCGGTGCGGCCGGCCGCGTTGCGCGCGGTGCTGACCGCGCTGCTGCGCCGCTAGCGACGCGGCGTCAGTCGTCGTTCTCCGGCAACGCCGGCATGCTTTCCTGTTCGACCGCCAGCTGGCTGGCGATCAGCGCGACCTGGGTGCGGTTGTTGACGCCGAGCTTGCGCATGATCGCGGTCATGTGCGCCTTCACGGTGGCTTCGGAGACGCCCAGTTCCCACGCAATCTGCTTGTTGAGCAGGCCCTCGGCGATCATCGTCATCACGCGGAACTGCTGCGGCGTCAGCGTGGCGATCTGCGCGGCGGCGGCGGCTTCGTCGGGCTTGAGTTCGGCGTGGCTGCCGAGCAGGGCCGGCGGCAACCAAACGTCGCCATCCAGCACGGCGCGGATCGCCGCCACGATGTTGGCGCCATCGGTGGATTTCGGAATGTAGGCCGAGGCGCCGTGCGCCATCGCGCGCCGCGCCACCTGCGCCTCTTCATGACCGGACACCACGATGGTCGGCAACCCCGGGTACTGGCCGCGGATATGCGCCAGCGCCGAGTAGCCGCGCGCACCGGGCATGTGCAGGTCGAGCAACAGCAGCTCGGCCTCGGGGAACTGTTCGATCAGGCTGAGCAGTGCGTGCACGCTGTCGGCACTGTGCACGCGCGCCTGCGGCAACGCAGTCAGCACCGCACGCTGCAAGGCGTCGCGGAACAGCGGGTGATCGTCGGCGATCAGGATGTCGGGCATGGGTTTCCGGGGCGGGGAACGGGGAACGGGAAACGGCTGACCAAAGCGCGGGATGTCGCGATGCTCGCGGCGGAACGATCATCCCATGTTCCCCGTTTCCCGTTCCCCGCTCCCCGGCGCTTCATTTGATCAACCGCTCATCCACCAGGTTTTTCACCACGCTCGGGTCGGCCAGGGTGGTGATGTCGCCGAGCTGGTCGGGCAGGTTCTCGCCGATCTTGCGCAGGATGCGCCGCATGATCTTGCCCGAGCGGGTCTTCGGCAGGCCGGGCGCCCACTGCAGGTAATCCGGCGTGGCGATCGGGCCGATCTCCTTGCGTACCCAGGCAATCAATTCCTTGCGCAGTTCGTCGCTGCCGGTTTCGCCGGCGATCAGCGTGACGTACGCATAGATGCCCTGGCCCTTGATCTCGTGCGGACAGCCGACCACGGCGGCCTCGGCGACTTTCGGGTGCGCCACCAGCGCGCTCTCCACTTCGGCGGTGCCCAGGCGGTGGCCGCTGACGTTGATCACGTCGTCGACGCGGCCGGTGATCCAGTAATAGCCGTCCTCGTCGCGGCGTGCGCCGTCGCCCGATGAAATAGTTGCCGGGGTAGGCGCTGAAATAGGTGTCGATGAAACGCTGGTGGTCGCCGTAGATGGTGCGCACCTGGCCGGGCCAGGAGTCGGTGATCAGCAGGTTGCCCTCGGCCACGCCTTCCTGCACGGTGCCCTCGGCGTCGACGATGGCCGGCTTGACGCCGAAGAACGGCAGCGTGGCCGAACCCGGCTTGGTGCCGATCGCGCCGGGCAGCGGCGAGATCATGATGCCGCCGGTTTCGGTCTGCCACCAGGTGTCGACGATCGGGCAGCGCTCGTCGCCGACCACGCGGTGATACCACTCCCATGCTTCGGGGTTGATCGGCTCGCCGACCGAACCGAGCAGGCGCAGGCTGGCGCGCGAGGTCTTCTTCACCGGCGCCTCGCCTTCGCGCATCAGCGCGCGGATCGCGGTGGGTGCGGTGTAGAAGATGCTGACCTTGTGCTTGTCGATGACCTGCCAGAAGCGGCTGTAGTCGGGGTAGTTCGGCACGCCTTCGAACATCACCGTGGTCGCGCCGTTGCAGAGCGGGCCGTACACCACGTAGCTGTGGCCGGTGACCCAGCCGACGTCGGCGGTGCACCAGTAGATGTCGTCCTCGCGCAGGTCGAACACCTGCTCGTGCGTGTAGCTGATGAACACCAGGTAGCCGCCGGTGCTGTGCACCACACCCTTCGGCTTGCCGGTGGAGCCGGAGGTGTACAGCACGAACAGCGGGTGTTCGGCCTCGACCGGCGTGGGCGGGCAATCGGCCGACTGGCCTTCCATCAGGGCGTGGTAGTAGCGGTCGCGTGGCGACTGCATCGCGATCGCGCCGCCGGTGTGGCGCACCACGATCACGGTTTCCACGCTGTTGGTGCCGGGGCGTTCCAGCGCGGCGTCCACGTTGACCTTCAGCGGGATGTGCTTGCCCGCGCGCAGGCCTTCGTCGGCGGTGATCACCACCTTGGCCTGCGAGTCGACGATGCGCCCGGCCAGCGAGTCGGGCGAGAAACCGCCGAACACCACCGAGTGGATCGCGCCGAGCCGGGCGCACGCCAGCATCGCCACCGCGGCTTCCGGAATCATCGGCAGATAGATTGCCACGCGGTCGCCCTTCACCACGCCGAGATGCTTCAGCGTGTTGGCGAACTTGCACACTTCCGCATGCAGTTCGCGATAGGTGATCTTGCGCGAGCTGTTCGGGTCATCGCCCTCGAAGATGATCGCCACCTTGTCGCCGCGTTCGGCCAGCTGGCGGTCGAGGCAGTTCGCCGACACGTTGAGCTCGCCATCTTCGTACCAGCGGATGTGCAGGTCGCTGCGGTCGAACGATACGTTCTTGATCTTCGTCGGCGGCCTGATCCAGTCCAGGCGCTGGCCGATGCGGGCCCAGAAGCCCTCCGGGTCGTTGACCGATTCGGCATACAGGCGGGTGTAATCGTCGTGGCGCAAACGCGCGGCGGCGGCGAACGAGGGATCGACCGGATAAAGCTTGGACATGGCTGGGTTCCTGCTGGCTTGGCCTTGGAAATGGCGACGCGGTGCCGCGGCAGGCGCAATGCCCGGCGGCGAGCGGACTTCGAGTGTAGCCCGATCGATGCGGAGGTGGCGGCGCGCAGCCGGCTCGACTTTGGTCGAAGTTCGACCAATGGCGAATAGTCGCCCGCGCTGCAGCATGGCCATGCTCGGCCCGTCATCGACCTCGGGGAGACGCACGCATGACCACGCGACACACCAACCGTTATTCCGCGCTTGCCCTGAGCATGGCTTGCGCCCTGATGCTCCCGCTGGCTGGCCACGCGCAGAGCGACACGCGCGAGCAGCAACTCGAACAGCGCGTGGCGCAACTCGAGCAGCAGTTGAACGAATTGAAGGCGATGATCCAGGCGCAGAAAGCCGCGCCCGCAGCGCCGGCGGCACCCGTGCAGAATGTGGCGGCGGCTCCGGCCGCCGCGACGCCGGTGTTCAGCAGCGCCCCTGGCGTGTCGGTGGCGCTGCACGGCTTCGTCAGCGCCAGCGCGTTCAGCCAGAACAAGAGCTTCACCTACGGCAACGGCCAGAACGCGTTGTTCCCGATACCCGGCTCGAAGGGTTCGCTCTCCGGCGTCGACGTACGCAACACGCGCTTCTGGCTCGATTTCAAGGGCGCCAAGTTTGCCGGCAACTGGAGCGGCGGCGGGCGCATCGAGATGGACTTCTTCGGCGGCTTCAACGGCACCGGTCCGTACAGCCAGCAGCAGCCGACGCCGCGCCTGCGCCAGGCCTACATGGACCTGACCAACCCGGAGAGCGGCACCACCGTGCGCATCGGCCAGCAGTGGGACCTGATGTTCCCGGTCGACAACTCGCCCACCTCGCTGGCGCACATCGCGTTCCCGCTGGGCTTCGGCTCCGGCTACGGCGGCTGGCGCTTCCCCGGCGTGGTGGTGATGCAGGATCTCAACCACGGCAGCACCGGCGCGCAATGGCGGCTCGACGTGGGCGTGTTCGAAGGCACCTGGAGCGGACCCGGCAACAACGTCAACTACCTCACCGCCGGCAGCGTCGGTTTCCGTCCGCAGGTCGAGGCGCGATTGCACGTGCAGGACAAGAACTGGCTGGCGTACTTCTCGGCGCATTACAGCAAGGTCGACCTGCGCGGGGTGGGCGGCACCGCACCCACGCCGATCCGCTCCGACGTCAAGAGCGTGGGCTACGAAATCGGCGGCCAGTGGAAGCCCGGTCCGTGGACGTTCAAGGGACTGGCCTACACCGGCAACGGCCTTGGCGAGATCTTCGGCGCGATGTCGCAATTCGGCGACATCCAGGAAAGCGGTGGCTTCGTGCAGGCGGGCTACAGCTTCACGCCGAACTGGAGCCTGTACGCGTTCTACGCGTACAGCCGGCCGGATACCAACGACGTGATCACCTGGATGGGCAATGGCTCGACCGGGCTGCTGCGCAACCGTCAGACGGCGTTGAGCCTGCAATACACCGCCGGCTCCTACGACCTCAGTGCCGAATGGATGCACGACAAACTCGACTCCACCAGCAACGGCGTGGATCGCAAGACCACCAGCGGCAACCAGGTCAGCCTCAACGCGCTTTATCGCTTCTGAAAACTTCACGGTGGCGTACCGCGTGTACGCCGCCCGTTGATTGCCCTCCCGTCGCGTCGGGAGGATGACGAGGTGCGGTCCGTTCGAGGGACGACCGCACCTCCCAACTTCTCCCCGGGTTCCCGGGAGAGGCATTTCACTATCTCGGGAGGGGAAACATCATGGCCACAAATGCGATTGACGTCACCGGCGGCAATGCTGGCGCCGCGCTCGACGTCAGCCACAAGCGGATAATCCTGGCATCCAGCCTGGGTACCGTGTTCGAGTGGTACGACTTCTATCTGTACGGTTCACTCGCGGTGATCATCGGTCACCAGTTCTTCTCCGGCCTGAACGAGGCCAGCCAGCTGGTGTTCGCGCTGCTCGCGTTCGCCGCCGGCTTTGCAGTGCGCCCGTTCGGCGCACTGGTGTTCGGCCGGGTCGGTGACCTGGTCGGACGCAAATACACGTTCCTGATCACCATCGTGATCATGGGCCTGTCCACCTTCTTCGTCGGCCTGTTGCCCAGTTACGGCTCGATCGGCGTGGCGGCGCCGGTGATCCTGATTCTGTTGCGCATGCTGCAGGGCCTGGCGCTGGGCGGCGAGTACGGCGGTGCGGCCACCTACGTAGCCGAACATGCGCCGCCGGGCAAGCGCGGGCTGTACACCAGCTTCATCCAGATCACCGCCACCTTCGGCCTGTTCCTGTCGCTGCTGGTGATCCTGGGCTGCAAGTGGCTGCTCGGCGACAAGTTCGACGACTGGGGCTGGCGCATTCCGTTCCTGCTGTCATCGCTGCTGCTGGCCATTTCGGTGTACATCCGCCTGCAGCTGGCCGAGTCGCCGGTGTTCAAGCAGATGAAGGCCGAGGGCAAGCAGTCGAAGGCCCCGCTGACCGAGTCGTTCGCGCGGTGGGGCAACCTCAAGCTGGTGTTGCTGGCCTTGTTCGGTGCCACCGCCGGCCAGGCCGTGGTGTGGTACTGCGGCCAGTTCTACGCGATGTACTTCCTCGGCAGCACACTGAAGATCGACGCCACCACGACGCAGTTGCTGATCGCCGCAGCGCTGCTGATCGGCACGCCATTCTTCGTAGTGTTCGGCTGGCTGTCGGACAAGATCGGGCGCAAACCCGTCGTGCTGGCCGGCTGCCTGCTCGCCGCGCTGACCTACTTCCCGATCTTCAAGGGCATCACCCACTACGGCAATCCGGGCATCGAAGCGGCGCGCACCAGTGCACCGGTCACCGTGCTGGCGGATCCGGCCAACTGCCATCTGCAGATCAACCTCACCGGTACCTCGACCTTCACCAGTTCGTGCGACATCGCCAAGAGCACATTGGCCAAGCGTGGCGTGCCGTACGACAACCAGGCGGCGCCAGCCGGTTCGGTCGCCAAGGTGATGGTGGGCAGTGCGAGCGTCATCGAGGCGTTCGAAGGTGGGGCACTGAACAAGGCGGATTTCGCCGCGCAGAACAAGGCCTTCGGCGCCAGCCTGAACAGCGCGCTGGATCAGGCCAGCTATCCGGCCAAGGCGGATCCCGCACGCAGCAACTACCCGATGCTGATCTTCCTGCTGTTCCTGCTGGTGCTGTACGTGACCATGGTCTACGGACCGATCGCGGCGTGGCTGGTGGAGATGTTCCCCACCAAGATCCGCTACACCTCGATGAGTCTGCCGTATCACATCGGCAACGGCTGGTTCGGCGGCTTCCTGCCTTCGGTATCGTTCGGCATCGTGGCGCTCACCGGCAACATCTATTCGGGCCTGTGGTATCCGGTAGTGATCGCGATGATGACCTTCGTGATCGGCCTGTTCTTCGTGGCGCGAAACCAAGGACGTCGACATCACCGCCTGAGCGGGTTTCCTGCAGCATGAAAAACGCAGCGGCGCGAGCCGCTGCGTTTTTCTTTTCCGCCCCCGCGGTCAGGCGCGCTTGATCAGGCCGATGAGCACCAGCAGCACGATCGCGCCGATCATCGCGTAGACGATGCTGGTGACGATCGGGCTGCCGAGGCTGAAGCCGACGCCGAGCGTCGGCAGCAGCCAACCGGCGAGAAGCGCGCCGATGATGCCGACCACGATGTTGCCGAGCAGGCCGAAGCCGAAACCGCGCACGATCAGGCCGGCAAGCCAGCCCGCGATCGCGCCGATGAGTAGAAAAATGATCAGGCCGCTGGCAGTCATCGTGAATTCCTCCGGTGGTGGGCAGCAGGCATGCGCTGCAATGGCACCGGCCGAGCGTCCGCCTTGCGCTGTGCAACCGTCGTGACGGGTGGGCGCGGCGCTATGCTGGCGGTCACGGCAAGGCAACCAACGACCGGAGGCCACGCATGAACCGTCGTGCAGCAGCCAGCTACGTCCACGGCTTCAGCGCGAAGCCCCTGCTTGGCGAAACCATCGGCGCGCTGATCGACCGCATCGCCGCCGCGCATCCCGAGCGGCCGGCGCTGGTGGTGCGCGCTCAGGGCGTGCGCATGAACTACCGCGAATTTCATGCCGAAGTGGAACGCGTCGCCGCCGGATTGCTCGCGTTGGGACTGCAGCGTGGCGAGCGCATCGGCATCTGGGCGCCGAACCGGGCCGAGTGGGTGCTGCTGCAGTTCGCCGCGCCGAAGGCCGGGTTGATCCTGGTCAACATCAATCCGGCGTATCGCTCGCACGAGCTGGAGTACTCGCTGAACAAGGTGGGCTGCCGCGCGCTGGTGCTGCCGCGCCGCTTCAAGACCTCGCACTATCTGGAGATCCTGGGCGACCTCGCACCGGAACTGGCCGCCAGCGCACCGGGTCAGCTGCACGCCGCGCGGTTGCCGACACTGCGCGAGGTGATCCTGCTCGACGATGCGCCGGAGCCCGGCACACGCAGCTGGTCGCAGTTGGCCGCGCGCGGCGATGCCGTGGCGCTGGCGAAGCTGCACGAGGCGGAGCATGCGCTGGACTTCGACGACCCGGTCAACATCCAGTTCACCTCCGGCACCACCGGCGCGCCGAAGGGTGCCACGCTGACCCACCACAACATCGTCAACAACGGCTGGTTCATCGGCGAGGCGATGCGCCTCACCGAGCACGACCGCCTGTGCATCCCGGTGCCGTTCTATCACTGCTTCGGCATGGTGCTCGGCAACCTCGCCTGCGTCACCCACGGTGCCTGCATGGTGATCCCCGGCGAAGGTTTCGATGCGCTGGTCACGCTGGAAACCGTGGCCGAGGAAAAGTGCACCGGCCTGCACGGCGTACCGACGATGTTCATCGCCGAACTCGAGCATCCGCGCTTCGCCGAGTTCGACCTGAGCAGCCTGCGCACCGGCATCATGGCCGGCTCGCCGTGCCCGATCGAGGTCATGCGGCGGGTGGTCGGCGAGATGCACCTGAGCGAGATCACCATCGCCTACGGCATGACCGAGACCAGCCCGGTGAGTTTCCAGACCGTGCCGGACGATCCGCTGGAACGCCGCGTCGACAGCGTGGGCCGGATCCATCCGCAGCTCGAAGTGAAGCTGGTCGACGAGCGTGGCCACGTCGTGCCGCGCGGCAGCCCGGGCGAACTGTGCACGCGCGGCTATTCGGTGATGCTGGGTTACTGGGAGGACGCCGAGCGCACGCGCGAGGTCATCGACGAGGCGCGCTGGATGCACACCGGCGATCTGGCGGTGATCGACGCGGACGGTTACTGCAGCATCGTGGGCCGGCTCAAGGACATGATCATCCGCGGCGGCGAGAACGTGTACCCGCGCGAGATCGAGGAGTTCCTCTACGCCCATCCGAAGGTGCTCGACGTGCAGGTGTTCGGCGTGCCCGACGCGAAGTTCGGCGAGCAGGTCTGCGCGTGGATCCGCCTGCGCGAAGGCAGCGATGCCAGCGTGGCCGAGATCCAGGACCATTGCCGCCGCCACCTCGCCCACTTCAAGGTGCCGCACTACGTGCGCTTCGTCGACGCGTTTCCGATGACGGTGACCGGCAAGGTCCAGAAGTACGTGATGCGCGAAACCATGGTCGATGAACTGGGGTTGCGGGAACCCGCAGGGCGATACCCGTCCGGCTGAAATCGGGCCGGGTCAAGTCAGGTCGGCTGAAGTCAGGCCGGCTGATCGCGCTTCAACTCGCTCACTTCCAGCACCTGCGCGATGCGGCTGCCGTCCCAGCGATAGACCAGGTGATGGGCCTGGATGCAGGGCGCCACCACGTCGGGCTGGAACGCCGCCAGGCACTCGCCACCGCGGTGGCGGGCACTGTCGTAGACGAGGCCGTTGGAACCGGCGGCGCGCAACTCGCGCGCCAACGTCACGCTGGCCAGATAGCTGTGCGGATCATGCTCCGCGGGCCGGCTGCCGCGGATGTCGTGCAGCCGGCTGTCCACGCTGGTGCGGTAGCAGCGCATCTCGCAGTCGCACGCCGGCTCGGCGGTGGCGGCGAGGAAGCGTTCGCGGTGGTATACGGTTTCCTCGACCGCCGTGGCCACGCTGTGCGCCGCATAGAACACCCCCCAGCTGCCGTCGGAAAAGCGACTGCCTTCCGGATTCAAATGGGTAAAGGCTGCCATCACCGGGGTCGAGCCGGGCCCGCTGATGCGATGCTCCCGCGGCACCTGCTTCAACGCCCCGGCCTCCTCGCGCAGGCGCGGGTTGGTCAACGCCTCGATCGCGAACAGCGCATCCAGGTCGGCCGGATCGGCGATGCGGTCGTACACGCCGATCGGCGGAAACCGGCTGGGCACGATGCGGTAGGCATGGCTCCAGCGGATACGTTTCAGTGGCGGCAGGTCATTCGGCATCGACGCATTCTGCTTGACGGATGGCTGCGCTGCACCGCAGCGGCGGGCTGGCGGCGCTCGTTACCGCCAGCCTGCGGCAGGCCGGTCGCACCAGGCGCGACCATGGGCACCACCCGCTCAGCCGCGCTGCGCATCCAGGTACTGCCGCACCACGAACAGGTCGGCGACATTGCCCGACAGCATGCGCTCCAGCGCCGAGTGCCCGCCGAACAGCGCCGCCGCATTCGGCTTGTGCAGCCACGCATCCGCCTGGGCCGGGTCGGGAAACAGGATCTGCAGCGACTTCCAGATCCCGAGCAGGTAGCTGATCCGCTCCAGCGTGTCGCGGCCCAGGGCACCGCCTTGCTGGCGCTTCCACTTGTAGAAGGTCGACTCCGGCGGATCGCCGAGCAGCCTGCGCTGGTCGGCAATGCGCAGCTTCCAGTGCTCGGCAAGCTTGAAAAACGCGCGCAGCGCCGGGTCGGCGAGGGCGTCCGGCGGCGCGGAACGGGGCGTGGCTTCAGCCAAGCGGGTCGAATGAGCGGTCATGCGCTTACTCTCCCTGTGGAGTTGTTATGAATATTACTACATAAATGAAGCAAGGGCCCACCACCCGCCTCAATCCGCGGAAGTCTTCTTCGCTTTCGCACAGTCGCAACCGTAATCCGGCTCCGGCCCGCCGTCGGCGATGAAGCGGTCGATGCGTTGTTCCAGCACCGGCAGCGGCACCGAGCCGGTGGACAGCACGGTGTCGTGGAAATGGCGGATGTCGAACTTCGCGCCGAGCGCCTGTTCTGCCTTGGCGCGCAGCTCGCGGATCTTCAGGTAGCCCAGTTCGTACGACAGCGCCTGGCCCGGCCAGCTGATGTAGCGGTCCACTTCGTTGGCGATCTCGCGCGCGGACAGCGCGGTGTTCATCGTGAGGTAGTCGATCGCCTGCTGGCGGCTCCAGCCGAGGTGGTGGATGCCGGTGTCGACCACCAGCCGGCACGCGCGCCACATCTGGTAGGTGAGGTAGCCGAAACGCTGGTACGGCGTCTTGTAGATGCCCATCTCGTTGCCGAGGTACTCCGAGTACAGGCCCCAGCCCTCGCCGTAGGCGGAGATGTAACTGTTGCGGCGGAACGCGGGCTGGTCGTGCTGCTCGTCGGCCAGCTCCAACTGCAGTGCATGGCCGGGGTAGGACTCGTGCAGGGTCAACGCCGGCAGGTTGTACAGCGGTCGCGACGGCAGGTCGTAGGTATTGACCAGGTAGGCGTCCGCGCCACCGCGGCCCGAGGTGTAGTACGGCGCGATGTCGGCCGGCACCGGCACGATGGTGAAGTGCGCGCGCGGCAGATGGCCGAAGTATCTGGCCATCTGGCCGTCCACTTGCTTGGCCACCCAGGCGCTGCGCATCAGCAGCTCCTCGGGCGTCTTCGCGTAGAACTGCGGGTCGCTGCGCAGGAACTGCAGGAACTCGGCGAAGCTGCCCTTGAAGTCGGTGTCCTTCATCACCTCCAGCATCTGCGCGTGGATCTGCGCCACCTGGTCCAGACCGATCTGGTGGATCTGCGTCGGGGTCGAGATCGAGGGTGGTGTACTCGCGGATCTGCTGGCGATAGAACGCCTTGCCGTCCGGCAGTGCCTCGGCCGCCAGCGTGTTGCGCGCCTGTGGCAGGTACTCCGTGCGGAAGAAGGTCAGCAGTTTCGCGTAGGCGGGTATCACGTCGTCGCGGATGCGTTGCAACGCGCGGCCCTGCAGCGCCTGCGCCTGGTCGGTCGGGATGGCGGCCGGCAGATGCTTGAACGGGGCGTAGAAGCTGCTCTGGGTCGGGTCTTTCAGTTCGGCGACGGCGGCGATCGACACGTCGCGACCGCCCAGCACGGCCCGCGGCACGCTGAAGCCGCGCGCGAGCCCGGCACGCATGTTCGCGATCTGCTGGTCGAAGTACGCCGGAATCTGGCTTAGCCGGTCGAGGTACCGGTCGTAATCGCGGGCCGTGCGCAAGCGGTCGCCGCCCAGCTCGTAACCGATGTCCGACCAGAACGCCGAATCGCTGTTGAACGGCATTTGCCAGTTCATGAATTGCTGGTTGGCCACGAAGTTGCCGATTTGCGCGCGATAGATCGCGAAGTTCACCTGGTTGGCCGGCGACAGTTGCGCAGCGTCGATGCCGTCGAGCTTTTTCAGCACGCCCTGCCAGTAGTCCAGCCGCCGCTGCTGGCTGGCGGCGTCGACCTGGTCGAGGCGCGCGTTGTTGGGCTGCACTTCGCCGGAAGTGCTGATCCCCGCCTGGCCGGTACGCCAGCTCCATTCGGCGTTGTAGATGTCCTTGAAGCGCGCATCGGCGCTGGCCACGGCAGCGCCGGCGGGCTGCGCGCACGCAGGCGGCGACCATGCACCCAAGGCCAGCAGGGACAGGGCCAGCACGGCCACTATCGGAGTCTTGTTCACGCGGATTCCTGGTTGATCGATGACGACATCATCCGTCACGCCATGTGATCGGCGTGCCTATCGTGGCGGTCCGGCGCGCAGGTGGCAACGACGCACGGCTCAGCCGAGGTCGAGCTTGCCCACGCCGACCGCGCGCAGATAGGCGGCCAGGTCGCGTTTGTCGGTTTCGACGAAAAGCTCGTCGCAGGGGGTGCAGGTATCGATGCGGTCCGGGCGGAAATTGCGAAAGTCCTGGCGCAGCCGGCACCATGCCCCCAGCGTCCACTTGCCGCCCCAGAACGACAGGCACAGCGGCTCGACCTCGCGCGTGCTGGCGTTGCCGCCCTCGTCGCGGTACTCCAGCCGCAACACCTGATTGGCGACGATGGCCGCATGCAGCCGGTCGATCAACGCGGCGAAATCCTCGCGATACTGGTCGCGCCACACCGGCGCGAAGATCCGCGTGCGGGCGGCGCGCTCGCGCAATTCCGGCGGCAGTACCGCTTCGATCTTCAGCAACGCGGACTGCGCGCTTTCGGCCAGCCGGGTGCCGGCGAACGCGCGCACGAAGCGCGAGCCGACCACCAGTGCCTCGAGCTCGTTCGCGGTGAACATCAGCGGCGGGATGTCCGAGCCCTTGCGCAGCACGTAGCCGACGCCGGCCTCGCCTTCGATCGGCACGCCGGACAATTGCAGGTCGGCGACGTCGCGGTACACCGTGCGCAGCGACACGCCCAGCGTCTGCGCCAGCGCGCGCGCCTGCAGCGCGGTGCGGCGGCCGCGCAGGGCGTGGATGATGAGGAACAGGCGGTCGGCTCGACGCATCCATGCATCATCGCCGAGGCATACGCTGGCGAACAGCGCCGAACGTCATGCCGGACGCCGTTCATCGCCTCACACGGCCTGGGCGGCCAGCAGTTCGGCATCCATCGCCGCAGCGCGCTGTATCGCCGGGCGCGCCAGCACGCGGTCGATGTAGGCGCGGATCACCGGCAGGTCGGGCACCAGCTTGAACAGGGTGGTCCAGTTCAGCGCGGTGCCCCACAGCACGTCGGCCGCACTGAACGTGTCGCCGAGCAGGTACGGACCTTTTTCGAGCTGGTCGACCAGCGTCTTCAGCATGGTGTCGTAGTCGCCATAGCCACAGACCGAGGGCGGCGCCGGCTCGCGCTGCAGCGACTTGTCGGTCACCGCCGGCTCGAAGCACGATCCGTAGAACACCAGCCAGCGCAGGTACGGTCCGCGCAGCGGGTCGCCCAGCGGCGGCGCCAGCTTCGCCCCGGGGTAGAGATCGGCCAGGTAAATGAACACGGCCGGCTGCTCGGTGACCAGCGCGCCGTTGTGGTGGATCGCCGGTACCTTGCCCATCGGGTTGATCGCCAGATACGCCGGCTGGCGCTGTTCGCCGGCCTTCAGGCTGAGCACGTGCAGCTCATAGTCGGCGCCGAGCTCCTCGAGCAGTGCGCGGGTGCCGGCGGAGCGGCTCTGTGGCGAATGGAAGAAGCTGACGCGTTGCGGGTTCATGGAGATTCCTTGCGAGGTGGAAATCGTGCAATCAGAGATGCCGCGTCTCGGCCGGTGGCGACATCCAGTTGTCGTGGCGGCCGTCGGAGAAGCGCAGCGGCGCGTCGATCAGCTCCCGCGGCTCGACGTCGTCGAGGCAGGCCACGCTGACCGATACGAAGTCGCCGCCGATTTCCTCGATATGGCCGCGGCCAAAAGAACGAACGCCGCAATGCCTGCAGAACAGGTGATGGACGCGGCCGGAGTGGAACTGGTAGTCCGACAAAGCCTCCTCGCCTGCCAGCAGGCGGAATGCATCGGGCCGTATCACCGCGCCCCAGTCGCGCGTCTTCGTGCACATCGAGCAGTTGCAGCGGCCGGTGCCGGCGGCGAGGTCGATGTCGGCCTCGTAGCGCACCGCGCCGCAATGGCAGCTGCCGTGATAAGTCCTGGTCATCCTCTGCTCCGGTGCTGCAAGACGACATGGGTCAGCGCAGCCAGCAGGGTGCGTTGACGCGACCGCGGCGGACACGGCGACCCCGCCTGGCCGCCCTGCGGATTGGTCTTGGGCAGCTTGTACTGCCCGTCCAGCAGCAGGCCACTCAGATAGAGCGGGCGGTAGGCCATCAGGGTGCGCTGCATCAATGGGTGCATGGTCTTCTCCATCACGCGGCCACCACGGCCTCGCCGACGCACCACGGCGGCAGCTGGGCGTGCTTGAACAGGCGGTACCAGTGTTCGCGGTCGCTGGGGCTGTACAGGTCGAGGGTGCGGATCACCTCGCGGGCGAACTCCACGCTGCCGAGGTGGCTGGCGCTGATCACGCCGCCGTCGCTGACCGCCAGCACGCCGGCGTCGTATTGTTCCGCGCCGGCGTAGGTCGGCACGTGGCCGTCGATGTGCCCGGCCCAGTTGCCGGTGTGCCGGCAATGGTCGAGCAGGCCGCTGCGGGCCAGCGCCAGCACGCCGCTGTCGATCGCCGCCACCGGCGCGCCGGCCGAGTACAGCCGGCGGATCGCCGTCACCGCCTCGGCGCCTTCGTCGCGTTGCCACAGGTGGCCGCCGGGCACGATCAGCAGGGCCGCCCGTTCGACAGTCGAGCTCGCCCAGCGACAACGCGGGCTGCACGGTGAGGCCGCCCATCGAGATTACCGGCGCCATCGAGAAACCCACCGTCTGCACCTGCCAGTCGCCGGGGCGACCGATCTCGCACAGGGCCAGCGCGGCCTGCCAGTCGGCGAAGCCGTCGAACACCAGAAAATAAACCGTATCGCGCATGTCGTGTCCCTCCGCTATGGAGGTGCAGCTTGCCCGCCTCCTGCTGCCAACGTGCTGTCAGCAGGAGTCCGCAGGCTGGCACTGTTCAGGCGGAGCCGGGACAATGGCGTTTCTTTCTGCCGTGGACCCGACATGAAGCCCATCTCGCTGATCCAGTTCCTGATCGAGGAACGCCGCGCCGGCCACATCAACGCCGAACTCTCCCTGCTGATCGAGGTGGTGGCGCGCGCCTGCAAGCGCATCGCGGTGGCCACCGGCAAGGGCGCGCTGGGTGGCGTGCTGGGCGAGGCGCGGCACGCGAGCAAACATCCAGGGCGAGGCGCAGAAGAAACTGGACGTGATCTCCAACGAGATCCTGCTGGAGGCGAATGCCTGGGGCGGCCACCTCGCCGCCTGCGCGTCGGAGGAGATGGAAGATCCGCAGCAGATTCCGGACGGCTACCCGAAGGGCAAGCACCTGCTGCTGTTCGACCCGCTGGACGGCTCGTCGAACATCGACGTGAACGTCTCCGTCGGCACCATCTTCTCGGTGCTGCGCTGCCCGGACGGCGTGACCGAGCCGAAGGCCGAGCACTTCCTGCAGCCGGGCACCACCCAGCTCGCCGCCGGCTACGTGGTGTACGGCCCGGCCACCGTGCTGGTACTGACGTTCGGCCATGGCACCCACGAGTTCACGCTGGACCGCGAAGTCGGCAGCTTCATCCTCAGCCGGCGCGGCATCCGCATCCCGGAGCAGACCGCCGAGTTCGCCATCAACATGTCCAACCAGCGCCACTGGCAGGCGCCGATGCAGCGTTACATCGGCGAACTGCTGGCCGGCAAGGAACGGCCCGCGCGGCAAGGACTTCAACATGCGCTGGGTCGCCTCGATGGTGGCCGACGTGCATCGCATCGTGACCCGCGGCGGCGTGTTCTATTACCCGCTGGACGCCAAGATCGAGAAGCAGGGCGGCAAGCTGCGCCTGATGTACGAGGCCAACCCGATGGCCTTCGTCATCGAGCAGGCCGGCGGCGCGGCCACCACCGGGCGCCAGCGCATCATGGACGTGCAGCCGAGCGGACTGCACCAGCGCGTGCCGGTGTTCCTGGGCTCGAAGGAAGAAGTCGACGTGGCCACGCACTATCATCTGGAGGCCGACGGCGCCGTGGCGTAGGAGCCCACTCGCGGGCGATGCTCTTTGCCCGGGATTCGCGAAAACCGAGACGCATCGCGCGCAAGCGCGCTCCTACAGAAGTCACGCACGCGTACACCATGACCTTCCGCCGCCTGCTCCTGCCACTGCTCGCCACGCTCGTGCTGGGCGCCTGCTTCCACGCCAGCGAAGCCCGTGCCGCCGCCGATCGTGGCCGCGCCGCCGCCGGTGCCGCCGAAGATCGGCCTCGCCCTCGGCGGCGGCGCGGCCAAGGGTTTCGCGCACATCGGCGTGATCAAGATGCTGGAAGCCAGCGGCATCCATCCGGACGTGGTCGCCGGCACCAGCGCCGGCAGCGTGGTCGGCGCGCTGTACGCCAGCGGCATGGATGCGTTCGCGCTGCAGCAGACCGCGTTCGGTCTCGATGAAGCGAAGATCCGCGACGTGCGGCTGTTTTCCGGCGGCCTGGTGCAGGGCCAGGCGTTGCAGGACTACGTCAACCAGCTGCTGCACAAGCAGCCGATCGAGCAGTTGAAGATGCCGTTCGCCGCGGTCTCCACCGAACTGGAAACCGGCACGCGCACGGTGTTCGTGCGCGGCAACACCGGCCGCGCGGTGCGTGCGTCGTCGAGCATTCCCGGCGTGTTCGAGCCGGTGGAGATCCACGGCAAGCACTACGTCGACGGCGGCGTGGTCAGCCCGATCCCGGTCGACGCGGCGCGCCAGCTCGGCGCCGATTTCGTGATCGCGGTGGACATCTCCGCCGCGCCGGACGGCAGCAACCCGCAAGGCATGATGAACATCGTCGGCCAGTCGATCAGCATCATGGGCCGGCAGCTGGCCGCGCAGGAAAGCGCGCGCGCCGACGTGGTGATCCGGCCCGACCTGCGCGGCATCGGCCCGACCGATTTCGAGCAGAAGAACCAGGCCATCCTGGCCGGCGAGAAGGCCGCGCTGGCGGCGATCCCCGCGATCCGCGCCAAGCTCGCCGCGATGGTTGCGGCGCGACAGGCCGCTGCCAGCGCGCCTTGAGTCGTCCCGTCCGGGAGTCATGCCGTCCTGCACTTGCGCCCGGCGGGTCCGGTTGTAGCGTGACGGTTTCCCCGCCCGGAGCTCCGTCATGCCGAAACGCCTGCACCTGCCCACCCCGTTGCTGCTGCTGACCCTCGCGCTGGCGCCGGCGGCTTTCGCCGCCACGCCCACGGTCGACCCGCGTATCGAGCAGCTGCTGACCGAACTGGGCAAGGCGAAGTCGATCCAGGCCACCGCGCTCTCGCCGGACGGCAAGCAGCTGGCGTGGGTGATCCAGCGCGACGGCAAACCGTCGATCGACGTGGCCGACGCCAGCGGTCGCCACGCGCGCCGCGTGAGCGCGGCGGCCAAGCCCGGCAGCTGTGCCGAATCGGGCATCGCCTGGGCGCCCGACTCGCGCCACCTGGCCTTCATCGCCAACTGCAGCGTCGATCTCACCAGCACCAAGGCGATGCAGAACGACGTCTACCTGGCCGACACCGCCAGCCGCGGCACGCCGACGCGACTGGCCTCGCTGAAAGGTTACGCACGCGCCCTGCAGTGGACCGCCGACGGCAAGTCGCTCGGCTTTCTCTACGTGCCCGGCGCCACCCGCCATGCCAGCGCGGTGGCCGCGGCCAAGCCGGCGGCCGGCGAAATCGGCGTGAGCGGGGTGGAGGTGCAGCGCGTGGCCAGCCTCGACGTGGCCAGCGGCGCGCTGCGCGAGCTGACCCCGGCCAACCTGTACGCGTACGAGTTCGACTGGTCGCCGGACGGTTCGCGCATCGCCTACACCGCCGCGCTGCCACCGGGCGACAACAACTGGTGGGTCGCGAAGCTGTATGCGCAGGATGCGCAGCCGGATGCCCCCGCCCGGGTGCTGGTCGATGCGTCCGGCGTCGCCAGCGGTTCGTTGCGTGGCCTGCAGATCGCGCTGCCGCGCTGGTCGCCGGACGGTTCGCGCGATCGCCTTCATCGGCGGCCTGATGAGCGACCAGGGCGCCACCGGCGGCGACATCTACGCCGTGCCCGCCAGTGGCGGCGCGCTGGCCAATCTCACCCCGGACATCCACGTCACGCCGTCGTGGCTCGCCTGGACCGGGCCGCGGTCGATGCTGGTCAGCCAGGTCAGCAACGGCCAGAGCCAGCTGGCGGATTACGCCGTCTCCGCCACGCGCGCGCAGCAACAGCGCGTGCACTTCACCGTGCCGGCCAGCATCGGCGACGGCAGCGCGTCGATGGCGATGTCGCTGTCCAGCGATCATCGGCACGTCGCCTTCGTGCAGAGTTCCTACACGGCCGCGCCCGAAGTGCATGCCGGCACGCTCGGCGACACTGCGCCTGCGGCGGTGACCTCGTTCAATGCCGCGCTGAAGCCGGCCTGGGGCAAGGCCGAATCGGTGGAGTGGAACAACGAAGGCTTCCACGTGCAGGGCTGGCTGCTGTATCCGGCCCACTACGATGCGAAGAAAACCTACCCGATGATCGTCAGCGTGCACGGCGGCCCGTCGAGCGCGGTGATGCCGCGCTGGCCCGGCGTCGGCTACGGCAGCGCGGCGTTCTCCGCGCTGGACTATTTCGTGTTCATGCCGAACCCGCGCGGCAGCTTCGGCCAGGGCGAAAAATACGTGCAGGCCAACCGCAAGGACTTCGGCTACGGCGACCTGCGCGACATCCTCGCCGGCGTCGACGCGGTGGAGAAGAAACTGCCGGTCGACGACCAGCGGCTCGGCCTCACCGGCTGGAGCTACGGCGGCTTCATGAGCATGTTCGCGCCGACCCAGACCCAGCGCTTCCGCGCGGTGGTGGCCGGCGCCGGCATCTCGAACTGGCAGAGCTACTACGGCCAGAACCTGATCGACCAGTGGATGCCGCCGTTCTTCGGCGCCAGCGTGTACGACGACCCGGCGGTGTACGCGAAGAGCTCGGCGATCAATTTCATCAAGCAGGTGAAGACGCCGATGCTGATCGTGGTCGGCGACCGCGACGCCGAATGCCCGGCGCCGCAGTCGTTCGAGATGTGGCATGCGCTGCGTGCGCAGGGCGTGCCGACTTCACTGGTGGTGTACCCGAACGAAGGCCACCACTTCGTCGACCCGGCGCACCAGCGCGACGTGCTGCAGCGGGCGCTGGGCTGGTTCGCGAAATACCTGCCGGCTGGCGGCTGATCGCGCGCGGCGTGGTTCCTTCCGGCGCGTGCCGGAAGGAACCGTCGCTCATGATTCGGGTGGATCGCGCCGGCGTGTATGCGTGACCGCGCCGACGATGCCGATGCCCAGCAGCACCACCACGCCGACGATGATCCATTGCGTGGGTGCGTGCAGCAGAAAGGCCGCATAGGCCAGGCCGCCGATCACGACGATCATGCCGATCAGGTAAAGCGCAAATGAGGACATCGGTGCCTCCGTGTTTTCCGGCCCTGTCACCGCGAAGCGGAGCAGGTACCGGAATGTCGACTCGTGGCGATCGATTTGACCCGGGTGGCCATCAGCAGCGCGTGAAGCTCCGCGCCACGGGATCCGGTCAGAACAACTCGCCCTGCGGCGACGGCTTGCGCGGCGGCACGAAGCGCGAGGTGTCGAGGGTGAGTTCGCGGGCGCGGGCGAAGCCGTGCTTGCGACAGGCCACCTCGAAGCGGCGGCGCAGCAGGTCGGCGAATACGCCGTGGCCGCGCATGCGGGTGGCGAAGTTGCTGTCGTAGTCGCGCCCGCCGTTCATCTGCTGCACCAGGCTCATCACGTGCTCGGCGCGCTGCGGCGCATGCAGGGCGAGCCATTCGCGGAACAGGGCCTTCAACTCGTACGGCAGGCGCAGCGTGGTGTAGCCGGCGCAGCGCGCACCGGCCTCGGCCGCCTGCGCCATCACCGCTTCCATGTCGCGGTCGTTCAAGGCCGGGATGATCGGCGCCACCAGCACGCCGACCGGCACGCCGGCGTCGGCCAGGGTGCGGATCGCCTGGATCCGCCGGTGCGGCGCGCTGGCGCGCGGCTCGAGTTTCGCGGCGAGATGGTTGTCCAGCGAGTTGACCGAGACGAACACCTGCACCAGTTGTTCGCGCGCCATCGGCACCAGGATGTCGAGGTCGCGCTCGACCAGCGCGTTCTTGGTCACGATGGTGCACGGGTGGTGGCATTCGGCGAGCAGCTCCAGCGCCGCGCGGGTCAGTCGCCAGCGCTTCTCGATCGGCTGGTAGGGGTCGGTGTTGCTGCCGATGTTGATCGGGCTGATCGCGTAACCGGGCTTGGCCAGCTCCGCGCGCAGCACCTCGGCGAAGTTGCCCTTGGCGCGCAGCTTCGTCTCGAAATCCAGCCCGGGCGACAGGTTGAGGTAGCTGTGCGAGGGCCGCGCGAAGCAATAAATGCAGCCGTGCTCGCAGCCGCGATACGGATTGATCGCCTGGCTGAACGCGATGTCCGGCGAGTCGTTGCGGCTGATCACGCTGCGCGCGCGTTCCTCGGTGACCTCGGTGCGCGGGCGCGGCGCCTCTTCGTCCAGCAAGGCGCTCTGCCAGCCGTCATCTTCGGCCTGGTGGCGCAGGTTCTCGAAGCGGCCTTCCGGGTTGGAGGCGGCGCCGCGGCCTTTCAGTTGCCGGGTCGTCGGCAGCTGCGTGGAGGGCGGCGGCGGGAAATCGTCCATCGGTGCAGTGTCGCGCGGCGATGTCTCAACCGTCGCGACATCTGCTTCAGGTGTCGGCGTTGGTGGCCCAGCCTTCGCGGTTGCCACGGGTGAACACGCGGTCGCCGTCGAGGACATCGCCGGCGGCATGTGCCGGCTGCTCGCGCAGCTTCGCGTAGATCGGCGTGAAGTCCGGGTGCGTCGCCTCGAACAACTGGTCGAAGCTGTCGATGACGAAATAGGTCTGCTGGTAGGTATCGATGCGGTAGCGCGTGCTCATCACCCGCTCCAGGTCGAAACCGATGCGGTTCGGTGCGGCTGAATCCAGGCAGTAGATCGACTCGCCCTTGGAGCTGACGATGCCGGCGCCGTAGATGCGCAGGCCGTCGCCGGTGTCGATCAGGCCGAATTCCACCGTGTACCAGTACAGCCGCGTGAGGTTCATCAGCGCCTCGGGGCCGAGCGCGAACGCCTTCATGCCGCCGCGGCCATAGGCCTGCATGTAGTCGGCGAATACCGGGTTCAGCAGCAGCGGCACGTGGCCGAACATGTCGTGGAACAGGTCCGGTTCGCTGAGGTAGTCGAGCTGGTCGGGTTTGCGGATCCACCAGCTGACCGGGAAGCGGCGATGCGCCAGGTGGTCGAAGAACACCTCGTCCGGCAGCAGGCCCTCCACCGCGACCAGCTCCCAGCCGGTGGCGGCGCCGAGCACCTTGTTGAGCTCGGCGAATTTCGGAATGCCGCCGTCGCCCAGGCCGAAGCGTTCGACGCCGTCGAGGAACTCCTGGCAGGCGCGGCCGGGCAACAGTTCGCGCTGGCGCTTGAACAGCGTGTCCCACACGTCGTGGTCGGTGCGGCTGTAGCTGGACCACGGCTGCTCGACCACGCCGGTGGCGTACACCGGCACGTAGCCGCGGTCGGTCTGCTGGTGTTCGACCTTGCGGGGCGGGGTGTTTTCCATGACGTACTCCGGTGCGGCGTGGACAAGTACAGAGCTTACGGCGGTTTCCCCGCACGAAGGTTGTTTTGTTGCCCTGCGTGCGCCAGATCATGCATCATCATTGCGTTCTCGGCAGAAAACACGAAGGTTTATTGCGCATGACGACACTCGATCGCACCGACCTGCGCATGCTCGCCGTGCTGCAGAGCGAAGGCCGCATCACCAACGCCGAGCTGGCCGAGCGGGTCAGCCTGTCGCCGTCGGCCTGCCTGCGCCGGTTGCAGCGACTGGAGACCGACCGGGTCATCACCGGCTACGCCGCGCAGGTCGACCCGCAGGCGGTCGGGCTGGGCCTGCAGGCGTTTGTACGGGTGCAGCTGAGCAAGCACGAGAGCGCGGCGATCGAGGGCTTCGTCGAGCACGTCAACGGTTGGGACGAAGTCGTCGCCTGCCACGCGCTGACCGGCGACATGGACTATCTGCTGCACATCTATGTGGCCGACCTCAAGGACTTCTCGCGCTTCCTGCTCGACCATCTGTTGAACGCGGCCGGGGTTGCCGATGTCAATTCCAGCTTCGTGCTGCGCACGGTGAAACGCTCGCCGTCGCTGCCGCTGGCCCAACTCGAACGCTGAGCCTCGCACCCGCATCAACTAACGCTAAACTGACCGACTGAATGAGCATTGACACCACCACCATCGCCGAGCGTGACCTGCTGCGCCCCCTGCGCTACCTGTGGCGCGTGCCGCTTTTGCTGTTGCTCATCGTGCTGGGCATCCTGCTGTGTTCGCTGATCCTCAGCTGGAACCAGCAGGCGGTGATGAAGAACGGTCGCGAGCCGTTCGTGCATCGCATGATCCGCTGGTGGTCGACCATGCTGCTGCGCGTGTTCGGCCTGCGCGCGGTACGCCGCGGCCAGCCGCTGGCCGACCCGGTGCTGTTCGTCGCCAACCACACCTCGTGGATCGACATCGAGATGCTGCACGCGCAGCGCGCGGCCTGCTTCGTGGCCAAGGCGGAGATCGCCCGCTGGCCGCTGGTGGGCTGGATGGCCGCGGCCGGTGGCACGATATTTCATCGCCGCGGCAGCAACCATTCGCTGGCCTCGGTGATGCAGGTGATGGTCGAGCGGCTGCGGGACGGTCGTGCGGTCGCGGTGTTTCCGGAAGGCGGCACCGGCTACAACGGCGTGCTGAAAGTGTTCCATGCACGCATCTTCCAGGCCGCGCTGGACGCCGAGGTACCGGTACAGCCGGTGGCCCTGCGTTTCGCCCGGGACGGCCGGCGGGTGATCGACGCCGGCTTCCACGAGGGCGAGACTTTCTTGCAGAACATCGTGCGCCTGCTCGGCGAGGCGCCGATGGATGCCGAGGTGCATTTCCTCGCCCCGGTGCCGGCCAGCCCGGAGGCGCGACGACGCATGGCGGAGTTGTCGCGCGAGCGCATCGCGGGCGCCCTGGAAGATCGACCGGAATGAACCTGCCGCGCGGAAAGGATTTCCAGCCAGCCCGGCCGCTGCGCAGCGGCCATATCCAGACCATGCTTTCGTCCAGCGGCGTACGCCGCATCCTGCTGCCGCGTGCGGCGAAGACGGTGCTGCAGGGTGCCGAGCCGGTGGTGGTCGATGGCGGTGGCGGCGTGCGCCTCACCGGTGCGTACACCGCGCAGAACATCCTGCCGCGTGCGCGCGGCCTGGCCGTGCTGTTCCACGGTTGGGAAGGCAGCGTCGATTCCACCTACGTGCTGCAGACCGGCAGCCGCCTGCTCGCCGACGGCTGGGACATCTTCCGCCTGAACTTCCGCGACCACGGCGACAGCTACGGGCTCAACGAGGCGCTGTTCCACTCCTGCCGCATCGACGAGGTGGTGCACGCGCTGGGTGACATCGCCGAGCGCTGGCCGGCACGCCCGATGGCGCTGGCGGGCTTTTCGCTGGGTGGCAACTTCGCGTTGCGTGCGGCCATGCAGACCTCGCGCGTGGGCATTCCGCTCAGCTACGTGCTGGCGGTGTGCCCGATCATCGATCCCGGTGAAGGCCTGTTCGCGCTGGAGGAATCCGCGCCGTGGTTCTACCAGGCCTACTTCATGCGCAAGTGGCGGCACTCGCTGCTGGCCAAGCAGAAGGCGTTTCCGCAGCATCAGTATTTCGAGATGTCCGAACTGAACCAGCACCTGCGCGGACTGACCGAGTCGCTGGTGCTCAGGCACACCGACTTCCAGTCGCTGCAGCAGTATCTGGACGGCTATTCGGTGGCCGGCGACACCATGCAGGCGCTGCAGATCCCCGCCACCATCCTTACCGCGAAGGATGACCCGGTGATCCCGGTCGATGCCTTCGAGAAACTCGAACTGCCGCCGAACGTCGAACTGGACATCGCCCCCTACGGTGGCCACTGCGGCTTCATCCGCGGCTGGGGCATGACCAGCTATACCGACGACTACATTGCCGCGCGTTTCAATGCCGTGGCGGACGCGGCCACGGTCGCGTCCGCCGGCTGAGCCGCGTCAGAACATCGGACCGGGTGCGCGCTGGCGCATCCAGCAGGCGATGCTCATGCGGTCGCGGGTGGCCGGCAGCACCTCGTGCTCGAACTGCGCCGAGAGAAACAGCAACAGGGTGCCGGCGTGCGGATAGATGTCGCGCGACGAACCATCGGCCAGGTACAGCCGCAGCGCGCCACCGTCGGCTTCCCGCCATGCCTCGTTGAGGTAGAACACCGCCGACACCACGCGTGCGTCGCTGTCGCGCAGGCAATCGAGATGGCGCGCGTAGCCGGCGCCAGGCCGGTACACCGCGTAGTGTGATTCGCAGTCGACCAGGCCGAGCATCAGCGCGCGGCTGAGCGCCACCCGCAAGGTGTCGATGCGATCGGTGAACGCCTGTTGCGGCGCGCTCATCGCGCCGTTGAGAAACCAGCGCGTGCTGTCGCCGCGCAGGCTCGACGCCGTACGCCCCGCGCCGGTGCGCGCCGGCAGCAGCAACTTCGCGTCGTGCATCGCCGCGCATTCGCCGGCCAGCGCCCGGATCTGCGCGGCGGACATCAGACCCGGCTGCACGCACCAGCCGTCGGCGGCGAGGGCGCTCGCCGCGGCCGGGAAATCGAACGGGTCGGTGATCATCGGGTGCCTGGAATGCACGGAACAGCGGAGGCGCCGATCCAGTGCGGGCCATGGACGGCCGGCGCAGAAAAGGATGAGAGCGGCAGCATACGCCGCCCGGCGTCTCAGCGTTGCGGTCGACGCAGCGGATCGAGCAGCCGCGACAAGCCGTTGTGGTCGATCTCCAGCGCCAACGCCAGCAACCGGCCCAGCTCGCCGTTCGGAAATCCCTTGCGCGCGAACCAGGCGAGATACGCGCCGGGCAGGTCCGCGATCAGCCGGCCCTGGTATTTGCCGTAGGGCATGCGCACGGTCACCAGTTTTTGCAGATCCTCGGCTTCCATCGTGATCCTTCCGGCCGCGCTACTTCGCGAACAACTGCGCGCGATCGGCGAACGCCTTGAACTCCAGCGCGTTGCCGCAGGGGTCGAGCAGGAACATCGTGGCCTGCTCGCCGCCGGGCTGGCCCTCAAAGCGAATAGGTGGCTCGATCACGAAGCGCGTGCCGGTTGCCCGCGACCGCTCGGCCAGTGCTTTCCGTGCATCCATCGACAGCACCACACCGAAGTGGTGACCGTGGAAGTCGAAGTCCGCCCAGCTGTCACTGGAGCGGCCTTCGGGGCAGCCGGGCAGATTGCCGTAGAACATGCGGACGTTGGCCAGCGAGGTCACCGGATAGGCAAGGTGGAAGGGCGGAAGCTTGGGCGCAATGGGACCAGGCAGCGAGAGTGGGTACCAGTGTTGGATGAACTCACGACCATACGGGATGCTGGATAAGTAGCGGCGCCAATTTGCTACCCCGAAATTACTTGGGATAGGCCTGTTCCTTATTTGCGTTCGCGCTCCACCACGCCCTGGCCAATTTCTGTGCCTCTACCACCTGAGTGGCATCGGCCCTCGCTTCGCTCTGCTCGAACAGATTGTCGGTGAACAGCAGGTTGTCGAGGTTTGCCAAGTCGATCAGAAACCACTTTATCGCTTGCACATCGTCGCGTGGCACGCCCAGCCCACGGCTGTACATGGTGGCGAGGACGTATTGCGAGGGCCCGTAGCCTTCGTCGGCGGCCACAGCAAACCAGTGCGCTGCCTGGGCTGGATCCCGCAATACCAGGCCTCCACCGTAATAGAGCTTGCCCATCCTGTCCGCCGCCTGAGCATCGCCATTACGAGCGGCCAAGGTGAGCCAGTGAAGCATCAAGCTATCGTTCCTGGGCAGCCCGTATGCGCCTGCGTACATCAGAGCCAGATTTCGCTGTCCTTTTGCGTCTCCCTGCATGGCCGCCTTGCTGTACCACTGCATGGCGATAGTGGCATCACGCGTCACACCGGAACCACGCAGATACATGTCGCCGAGATCATTTTTGGCGGCGGCATCTCCCTGCGCGGCGCGCTTGCTCATTCGGACAAAGGCCAACTGCGCATCCCGTTCCTCGACCTTACGTCCGTCGATGGTCATGGCACGCAACTCATGCTGTCCTATGGATTTATCGCGCCAGTATTTAGCCTTCGCTGGGTCCTTGGGCACGCCTTGGCCATTCGAGTACATGAGGCCGAGGCTTTCCTGCGAATCCTTATGCCCCTGGTTGGCCGCGACGGTGTACCAGTGAACGGCCTGGCCAAAGTCCTGTGTGACGCCTCGCCCGTCATGGCAGCCATAGCCATACATCTTGCCGAGCTTGTATGCAGCCAGCGTGTTTCCATTGGCTGCGGCTTCACGCAGCCGCTCCAGGGCTCCGGTATCTCCTGATGACGCGCGCTCGACATATTGCGCGATGTCTGTGGAGGCGAATGGCGGCGCGGGTGGATCGAGCGAATCAGCATGGGCCAACGGACAGTTCGTGGTGTGAACGTCGTGGTGAGGTCCTGCATGGAAATTGCCTTCGACCAGGCCGGCGAGCATCGCGGAAACCAGCGGCGAGGGATTCGAGTCGGGCTTGATGACCTGGCCCTTGCGGAGTGGATGCGAGACCTCGCCGTGTTGCTGGCGAACGGCCGTGCACACCTGGGTCATGGCCCGATATTGCACGGTGCCCGGCATGATGCGGGCCTGTTTGGCATCAAGCAAAAAATCGCCTATCAGGCGCGTTCCTGAGGTCGCGTCGAAAATGGAGCTGGTGGCATCGGACAGATGATCATTGTCGACACCGGGGTGGCAATCGACCCGGCCCGTCTCGAACACCATGCCGGCGCGAGCGGAAATGATCTTGATGCTCAGCATGGCGTGGTAGTCATGGGCCATGAAGGCGTAGTAAGCGACTTTCTCCTTCCCTCCGGACAGTGGCAGCGGGATCCATGGTGTGTCGCCGGAAGCGCGGGTCCATTCCGCTGGACTGAAGGTTGCCGGGTCGATCGAGGCTCTGGCAGCGGTGGCCACCGGTGCAATGATCACGGGGGCGTTGTTGACGGGTTTCGGCCAAGACGGGGAAGACAGCCCGTTCGAGATGGAGCCTGCGGACGTTCGTGCCTGTGCAGGCTGGCCGGCAAGCCGTGCCGACTTTAACGTCGCCCCTTTCGGGCAAGGCGTGTCCTGGTAGGTCGCGCTTCCGTCGATGCTCTTGCAGGCGTAGATATCGCTAGCGTGGGCAACCGTCGTGCCGAGTAGCAGCAAGGCCACAGTGTGCAAGATCCTGCGCATACCAATCTCCCTGTTTGCTGCCAGGAGGCAGTCGTCGCGGAGCATATCGGATGAAAGCCTGCATTGCCGGAATCAGAATGAGGTCAATGCTTGCCAGTCACGGCTTCACAAACCGCAACGTCATCCGATCCGACTCGCCGATCGCCTTCATCTTCGCGTGCTCGCTGTCAGGCCCGGACAGATCCGGTGGCAGGCGGTGCACGTTGATGTCTTCCGGGTCGCTCGGGTTGGCATTGATCTGCGATACGCCGGCCACGCGAAAACCGGTCTTGAGGGCCAGCGCGATCAGGTAATCCTCGGGGAGACGGTGCAATGCCCCGGCGCTTTCCACGCCATCGGCAAACGGTTTGGCGCGGTGCTCGGTGACGCCGAACACGCCGCCGGGCTTGAGCACGTTGAACGCAGCTTTGAACACGGCATCGAGCGTGGCCGGACTGTGGTTGAGCCAGTCGTGCGCGTTGCGGAAGGTGAGCACCATGTCGGCGGAGTGGTTAGCGCCCAGCTTCACCTGATCGGGTGGGGCGAACGGGATGATTTTTGCGATGTGTCCATACACCGCCGGGTCGGCCTTGAGCTTGGCGGTGAACTTCGCGGCTGATGGTGGCGCCGCTTCGATCAGGTGGCCGTGCGCGTGGAGGAAGGGCGCGAGGATTTCGGTGTACCAGCCGCCGCCAGGCGCCAGTTCGATCACCGTCATGTTCGGCTTGATGCCGAAGAACTGCAGGGTCTCGACCGGATGCCGATATTTGTCGCGGGCCCGGTTCGCGTCGGAGCGCCAGTGGCCGTTCACCGCCTGCTGCAGCGCCGCGGTGGTGTTGCCGGGTGCGCTGGCAGGCGCGGCGCTGGCGACGGCAGGGAGCAGCAACGTCAGAACCAGCGGGATGAGCAGCTTGCAGGTGCGGTGGAACATGGTTCGACCCTCCTGACGATGGGCGTTCAAGACTACGCCGAAACAGAGGGTCGGGTCAGGGCCGTGCCAGAGCCGTCCTCCGCTGTAACCGCCGCGCTACTTCGCGAACAACTGCGCGCGATCCGCGAACGCCTTGAACTCCAGCGCGTTGCCGCAGGGATCGAGCAGGAACATCGTGGCCTGCTCGCCGGGCTGGCCCTCGAAGCGGATATGCGGCTCGATCACGAAGCGCGTGCCGGCCGCGCGCAGACGCTCGGCCAATACGTGCCACGCGTCCATGTCCAGCACCAGACCGAAATGCCGCACCGGCACGTCATCGCCATCCACGTCGTGCGCCTCCACCGTGCGCGTTTCCTCCGGTGCCAGGTGCGCCACGATCTGGTGGCCGTGGAAATCGAAGTCGACCCAGCTGTCGCTGGAACGGCCTTCGGGACAACCCAGCAACCCGCCGTAGAACGCACGTGCATTCGCGAGCGAGCTCACCGGAAAGGCCAGGTGGAAGGGCGGGAGGTTCGGCATGGCAGAGGCGGGTGCGAGAGGGAGTACGGATGATGCCGCATGCCGGGCCGGTGCGCGCGGATCCACGGTCGAGCTTGCAGTGGGTAAGGCGTATGCGAGGATCTTCGTGCATCTCGCATCCCAACATTCGGACCCCGCCTGGATTATCTTCTTTCGGTGTCGGGCGGGATGCTGCAGGCCTTGCCGTGTTCCCTGGACCTGCGCAGCTTGTGTCCCGACGCCAGGCACGAGCCACGTTTCCAACCACGATCCCCAGGAGCAGCGGGCATGTCCAGACATCTCATCGCCCTGATGCTCCTCGCGCTCGCGCTGCCGGCGCAACGAGCGCGTGCACAGGGGGCGGTCATCCCGCAGCCGAATCGGATCGAGATGGGCCACGGCAGCTTTGCGCTGAACCGGAACGTGCGCATCGTTGCGCCGGCCGGACCACGCGGGCAGGAAATCGCCGCGTTCCTGCGCGATGGCATCCGCGAGGACAGCGGGATCGCGCTGCGGATGGGCGCGGCCAGCGGCCATCCGCGCATCGAACTGCGCACCGATCCGTCCGTGCACGGCGAGGAGGCCTACCGGCTGACCGTCACGCCGCAGCGCGTCGAGATCGCGGCGGCCGACGACCGCGGCCTGTTCTGGGGCGTGCAGACGCTGCGGCAACTGCTGCCGCCCGGGCGCCACGCTACGCTCGCCATCCCCGCCGTGCGCATCGACGACGCACCGCGCTACGCCTGGCGCGGCGTCATGCTGGATGCGGCACGGCATTTCATTCCGGTGGCGCTGCTCAAGCAGCAGATCGACCTGCTCTCGCGCTACAAGCTCAACGTGCTGCACTGGCACCTCACCGACGACCAGGGCTGGCGCATCGAGATACGCAAGTACCCGAAGCTCACCAGCGTCGGCGCCTGGCGCAGCGAGGCCGACGGCAGCCGCAGCGGCGGCTTCTACACGCAGCAGGACATCCGCGACATCGTCGAATACGCGCGCCAGCGCAACGTCATGATCGTGCCGGAGATCGAGATGCCGGGCCACGCGTCGGCGGCGGTCGCGGCCTACCCGTCGCTGTCCTGCCCGAAGCAGCCGATCCAGGTGCCGGCGACCTGGGGCGTGTTCACCGACATCTACTGCGCGGGCGACGAGGCGACGTTTGCGTTCCTGCACGACGTGCTCGACGAGGTGGCCGCGCTGTTCCCCGCGCCGTACATCCACATCGGCGGCGACGAGGTGCCCAAGCAGCAATGGGCAGCGAGCGCCTCGTCGCAGCAGCGCATGCATGACGAGCACCTGCCCGATGTCGCGGCGCTGCAGAGCTGGTTCGTCCAGCGCATCCAGCGCGACCTCGAAGCGCGCGGCAAGACCCTGGTCGGCTGGGACGAGATCCTCGAAGGCGGCGCCGACCGCAACGCCGTGGTGGAAATGTGGCGCGGCGACGCCGAGGCGGCCAAGGCGCTGGCCAACGGCAACCGGCTGATCGTCGCCGGGCCGTTCTACCTGGACACGCCGATCGAAGAGCTCACCACGCAGGACATCTACCGCATCGACCCGTTCGCCGCGCCGGCCTACGCCGGCCACCAGGACCAGCTGCTCGGCGCCGAGGCGCCGCTGTGGAGCGAGCGCGTCACGCCGCGCAACCTGGAAGCGATGCTCTATCCGCGCGTGCTCGCGCTTGGCCGAGCGCCTGTGGAACCCCGACGCCCGCGACTACGCCGATTTCCAGCGGCGCATGCGCGCGCACTACCCGTGGCTGGACGAGCAGCACATCGCCTACGGCCCGGAAGACCGCAACCTGGTCGACTACAAGCTCGAGTTCAACGCGCCCCACCACCGCTGGCGCGTGCGCGCCGCGCGCGGTTTCGACGACATCGCGCTGCACTACACCGTGGACGGCAGCGAGCCGACCGCCCAGTCGCCCGCCTTCGGCGACGTGCTGGACCGCTACGTGCCGGCCACGCTCAAGGTCGCGCCTTTCCGCCACGGCGTGCCGTACCTGACCAGCCAGACGTTCCAGAGCGTCGACAACAAGGCGCTGGGCAAACCGGTCAACTACCTCACCGCTCCCGACCCGCACTACGCCGGCACCGCCACGCAACTGGTCGACGGCGTGATCGGCGACGACGACTTCAACGATGGCCTGTGGGTCGGCTGGCGCGGCGCCGACCTCGACGCCACCCTCGACCTGCAACCCGCCACGCCGTTCCACACCATCCAGATGCGCTTCCTGCAGCAGAGCGGTTCATGGGCGCTGCTCCCACGCCGCGTCACCTTCGCCGTTTCGGATGACGGCAAGACCTGGCGCACGCTGCAATCCACGCCGATCGCAGTGGACCCGATGGACCTGCGCGCGATGATCCGCACCGTGCGCTTCGAAGCCGCCGCGCCGGTGACCGCCCGCTACCTGCGCGTCACCGCGCAGAACTACGGCATGCTCCCGCCCGGGCACGAGGGCGCGGGGAAGCCGGCCCATTTGTTTACTGACGAGATTCTCGTGCAGTGAAACTCGTGGATGACTTTCGCTCGTGAGTTCTGGGGGTGGAGGCCCCAAGCTCGGAGTAGGCAAGAGGGCGAAGACCAATCGGCTGCGCTCAACCCACCGAGTCAAAACGGGCTGGCGAACCATAAGATCGCCAGCCCATCTTGCTAGTTCGCTATCACCGCTGGCTCCCCAGCTAAGACCGAGTTCTTCAGCGAACCGGGATCCACCTTCTTTCGCCTCGCCCACTCCTGAAGATTCTCAGGACGGTACTTCGCATCTTGACGCCACCTCTCAAAGACCGACGCATCGATTGACTCGTTAATGGTATGCACCACGTGGCCATCGATCTCTTTGGGATCGCCGCCGATCTCGCGCTCTGTTTTCTGGCCTAGGGTTGCGATCGCATAGAGGCCGTGCCCCATCTCCGCATACGAGTTGTTGATCTCGCACGTATATAGCTCCTCGTCGACAACGATGGACTCCTTGAATTCCAGCCCATGTGCTGCCGCCTTCTCCATAAGCCACTTCAAGGAGGGCTGTGCCAGTATGTCGTCCGGGTACCCGCCGCCAACATTCGCGTGTGCCCCCACAAACCAACGCTGCTCAACGTGCGCAAAGTCACGTTCGGGCGGCCCGGGCTCGCCGGGACTTGTTGCCTTCACCCAAAGCGTTGGCTTGAACGCGCCGCGATTCTCGTCGATCGCCAGTGCGTGGAAGGCGTGCGTATCGTTGGTGCGAAGATCGACTTCAAGGAAGTCGAAGGCGTGGTGGCTGACATTAGGCAGGCCCGGGATGGGCACTCCTAAACTACCAACGGTGTCCCATACCCCCTGAAACCAGATAGGGACCGGGCGCGAGTATCTTTTGAGCCAGCGATCTTCCAAGCTCTCGCACTTTTCATGGGCCAGGGCTCGGATCGAAGTGGCATCCCCCTTGCGATAGCGCTCGTAAAGCTGACTCATGGAGAGCGGCGAACCTGAGCGAAGTAGCCCGCACTTCGAAATAAAGCCCGCCAGACTTCTGGCAGTAAAGGCCCCTCGGCTAAACCCAAAGATAAATATCTGGCTGTCCGCCTCGTAATTATCCATCAGCCATTCGTAAGCGGCTTCCACCTCTTCATTGATCCCGATGCCGAATGCGCCGCCAGAGATTTTTTCACCCCTTGCTGTGCCAACACCAGCGCTGTAATAGACGATCTGATCTGCGGTTTGCTTGCAGAGACACTTCATCCTCCAGACGTTGGTATTGTCGTCTAGGTTGTTCCAGGTGCCGTCGAGAAATAACGCTATGCGCCTTACGGTCATGACTACCTCCATGGACTGATTACCTGAGAGCATGAACTGCGCTTTGGCCACCTTCAATAGATGCTCGCGTCAACGCCTGATATCGTAATAATTTACGCGCCAATGCGTGATTCAAAATTAGACAAAGGGGAGTGGATTAACGAGGGAGGCGCCAAATCGTCCCGATGGCCGCTTTCGGCCAAAAGCGGACAGTCAAAACAATCGACTCTGAGATTTCAATGATATCGCTCTAGGGGGCAAGGACCGCACCGACCGCTGTGCCATTCGACGTAGGTTTTGCGCTGTTGCCATCGAGCCCAACGAGAAGGAAATCCGTGGTCTCCAAGGCCTTGCTCAAGAGCCACCGGCTGCTTCAATACAAGTGGTACCGACTCCAAGCCTTGACCACAGACCGCCAATCACACGCATCCCCTTGGCGTTGAACAACGTCTTGGGATTAAACCTAGCCTGAGATAGTGAGGATTGACGCGATGGTCTGAGGATCGTCGTGGGTCACCCACGAAATGACTGCAAACGTGTCTGGATGTGCGGCCTCGAGAACGCTTTTTATATACACATCGAACTCTCCGATGTTCAGCGCACTTGGTGCCTGCAGGCCACCGCAAATAGCCGCGTTCGCGCCAAGCGAGGCCAGATGTTCATGTGCGTCGCGAATCATTGCGTCAGTCGCGTGCCGGAAATTCTGACTGCGACACTCGAAGTGCCGCATGTCGCCCCCGTGTTCGATGGCCAGTTTTACGTCGGCATGGTCGACACCGATCATGCCGTCAAAGGCCATTGGGACGATCAAGGGCGGAATCATTCTCAGCAACGCATCCCGCGGCGACCCTACAAAATGCAAACGGGAGGTCTTTCGACCACCCAGCATCAACGGCGGAGTCTCCACGCCGCGATATAGGATCACGACTGGTCCCTCGCAGCGTGGATCCTGAAGCAAACGGGACAGTGGCAGTCTTAGCGATGCACGCCAAATCACGAAGGTAAATAAGGCTTCCGGATCGAAAGTATCACTCGGCCCACGAAACGACCACGCGATCGTTCCATCGAGCGTGGGGAGTGCACCGATGGACTCGAGATCTTCCACGTCACCGGCGACCTGCGCGGCGACCGCATTGTTGTGACACACAAACCTGTCGAATAAGGGTGTGGGGATATTCAAGAACAATCCTCTGGGCGCCAATCATATTCGGTCGGGTAGCCACCGCGGCGGTCCATAGCGAATGTTCGCTTGTGACTCAGAAATTTCACTGACAAGAACCTTTCTGGGGTCACAGATTGGCCGCACGAATATGCATAGCCTGAATCTCCTTCGCCAACTTCACAGGCTTGAGCACCTTCACAAAGTCGCCATACCCCAGCAGCCACCAGTACAACTGAGCCGTCTCTTCTACCGTGGCTTGCACCTCAACATAACCATCCTTGCCAACATCCGAAATGGTCTGATCCACGGAGAGCGGGGTTTCCCATAGCGGTATCGATGAATGGTCGGCCATGCGCATCACCAAGCGGATGGTCTCACCGCGGCCGAAGCCCGCAGCGACTTCCGGTACCACAGACGCAATCTTGAATCCTTTGGGTACCACGGCCTTCGCATCCAATCGGACAGCCTGACGAATACGGTGCACGGCCAACAACCGGACGTCCGTGTTGTCCTTGATGCGCACGGCCAGATAGCTCACCGGCCCGCGCTGGATCAACCCGAGCGGATGGACCGAGTAGTGTTTGGACTCGCTGCGACCACGCGCCCGATACTCCAATTGCAATTGCCGTCCCAGATACAGCGCCTCGTGTACCCTGACCAGGACGTCGTTGTCGATCACAGGCGGCAACAAGGCTTGCGATGTCGGCGCGACGGCAACCTTGTCGGGCCATGTGGTCTGCCCATCCAGTGCCGGCGCCGCGGTGAGCGTCCGTCGCGCCTGCTGGAACAGCGGCTGCAATTCGACCAGTTGATTGGCCGGCAACAGTCCTTGCAGGAGGGTATGCGCCGTCAGTAACACCACGGCCTGCAACGATGACATGCCCGGCAGATTGAATGATGGTGCATCGCGCTGCCAGCTCCAGCCGAACGGCTTGCTGCGCTCATCGCACTCGATCGGGAATACCGCGGAAAGCGCCTGGAGGTCTCTTTCCACCGAACGCTTTGAAACCGGATGCCCTTCGTGTTCCAGCCGCAGCGCGACCTCGCCTGCAGTGATTCGGTGCGGCGCGCGCGGCAACACGTTCAACATTAGCCACTGTCGCGCCAGCGTATCGACGGCCCCTTTGCCCATGTGCTTTCCCCGAGTGTTCGAGGTCAGTTTGACCCGTTTGCTCATGCGGCTCAAACGAAGCCGATGCGGCGCGGCTTCATGGATTCCTTTGCAGCCACTTCGGCGGTCAGCGCTGTGACTACAGTGTCGACGCACACGAACGGGGTGATGTGGTGCTGTCGCTGCATCACGGCAAAGTCGCCGGGTGTCAGGGTATGCAGGCTGGCCAGCTGCCGGTGTGTGGATGCACTCAAAGCGTCATCCAGACCAACACGTCGCAAGAATTCCGCCAGCATGGCGTCGGCTTGGTGCGACAGCAGATAGTCCATTTCCACCTTGTAATCAAAGCGGCGAAGCGCCGCCGGGTCCAATCCGCCCATCAGATTGGTGGACGCGATGAAGACACCTTCATAGCTTTCCAGTTGGGTCAGGAACTCATTGACCTGGCTGACTTCCCAGCTCTGGCGCGCCTCGCTGCGGTCACGCAGAAAAGTGTCCACCTCATCGATCTGCAAGACGGCGCCATCGCGGGCCGCCTGCTCAAACGCCTGCGCGAGATTGCGTTCCATCACGCCCAGCATGGGGCTCTGGATATCGGAGACCCGCTTGAGCATCAACGGCTTGCCCAGTTGCTCGGCGAGCCAGTAGCCAAAAGCGGTCTTGCCCGTTCCGGGTGGCCCGTAAAGGCAAATGCGCCCGACACCCGAGGCCGTGACTCCTTCCGCCAAGGCCCGCAGATCCATACTTGCGTTGCACAAATCGGGGTCGTACCCATGAACGGGCCGACCTCGGTTCGACCGCTTGATCGTCTTGTGGCCCTGCGCCACCAACGTGCCATCAAGCAGTGTTTCCAACGTGGCTGCCTGATCATTCGCAGGGACATTACTCCGCTGCATGACGCTGGCGGCGCGCGTCACCAGCGCGGGTGTGATGGTCTCAACCTGCGCCAACCGGCGAATCTGGTCAGCATCCAGCATCGTGCCGCACTGAGCTGCCAGCAACGCGACTCGCCTTGGCAACGGAGGCGCCGCCATTTCGATGACTACATCGAACCGGCGCACGAACGCCGGATCCATGTTCCAGATGGCATTGGCCACCCAGAAAGTCGGGATGTATCCGCCTTCCAGCAACTCGTTGACCCAGGCCTTGGACTGCTCGGCGGTGGTGGGCTTGCCGAAAAATGCGCTGCCATCATTGAAGATCGCGTCGACCTCGTCGAAGACGAGCAACGCCTTGCGCCCCTTGAGCAGATACTGCGCCGTAGAAGCATTGGCAAGACGGCTGCGGGCGTCGACCGGCTGCCCGTTTTCGTCCACGCAGGAAACATCGTAGAGAGGCACCGAGGACTGCTCCGCAATGACGCGCGTCAGTTCAGTCTTGCCTGTACCTGGCGGCCCGTACAGCAATACGTTGACGCCAGGCCGGCCTGATTTCAGGGCCTCCTTCATCACGTTGCAGATGAAGTCAAAGTCGGGATTGAGATACGCGTAATCCTGGCGCGTCAGTGTCGGTGCGTTGGCTGGGCATAGTGCGCCACCGAATAGCTGGTCGATCGACTTCAAGCGGGTCGAAACAATACATCGCAGACCACTGCGTCGCAGATCAAGGTTGCCGGACGGCGGTCCTCCGCTCAACACGACAATCAGCCCAGATCGGCGCAGTGCGCTCTGCGGCGAAACGGCACGACGGATGGATTCGACCGACAAGCCAGTGATGCGATGAAGCTGGTCGGTAACATCCACTTGCGGCCTGCAGGCTTCGGCGATGTCCCGTAGGTCGTCGTCGGTACGGAGCCATGCTGCAAAGACAAAGACCGTCTTCTCGGCCAGAGAGAGAGAAAACGCTTTATCCAACAAACGGAGATTTGCATCGACGGTGCGGCTCCAGGAATACCGATGAGCCTGCTTCTCCATGAGCTCCAACGTCAGCTCAATGCACTGATTCAGCTGGTCCACCGTCGCCTCGTCGGGCTTTGCCCCGATATTCGGCAAACCCAGACGGCCCAGCATGCTCGTTTTCTTGACAAAACCACGCCGTCCCGGTCGATAGAAACAATCATAGGTCGCGCCGAGCTTGACCATCATGCGCAATGCCCACAACTTGGTGATGTCGCACGATTGGACAAGCGAACGGATCGGCGTCAATTGACCGGACGATGATTCTTCACCTGTTGAATGAATGCCCTTCACTGATTTGCGTGCTGTGGTCATGCAACTCAGTGTCCGCACCTGCGCGACAAGTTATGTCGCAGTCATGCTAGCCGCTCTGATACCGCGTCCTCGTCGCCAACCCGCTTCCTTCCGGGGTCGAAAGCTGTGAAAGGTGCACCTGCGTCTTGGCCGGAAATCTTGCGCGGCAGGGCGATGACGTGGAATCCGCTATCGCAATAGTTCCTGACGTGGCCAGTCATCTACGTACGCTTCGCCCAGAAGCCTCCGTTTGTGTGAGCTTGTTGGGCAGTCACATGACGCTGACTTGGAATTTGAGCGATGATGCACCTGGCCGGATACAAGACCTGATTCACCCCCGAGGCATTGCTTGTCGCCTCCACAGTGGCTCACGAATGCAGCGGCGCCTATATAACGATACTGGCAGCTTCGGGAGCATCGCATGAAATGCCAAGAGTCAACCAAATCAGGGACGAGCCCTAGCATAGACTTCTACGCCGCAGTTCGCTGCGCACTGGCGAAATGTTCTACCGAATACTCTACCGAAAACCTTGAGAAGCGCACATGCCCCGACCAGTACGTTGGGCTTATGTCAGAGATTAAGGTGGGCGACAGAGGATTCGGCTCGCGGAAGGATCCGATGTGTAGGCCAGAAGAGAAGGCTGTGATTCTGGTTCTTGAATCACCTCACATCGAGGAGTTCAAAGGCGAACGGGGACCTGCGAAGGGCACAACCGGAAGGAATATTGTCTTGTTCATCGGGGAGGTTTTTGGGCTAAAAAACACGATTGAACGGCCGCTCATCCTGATGAATGCGGTGCAACATCAGTGTTCGCTTGGCCAGCCCACGAATAAATATCGTGACAAGGTATTCACTGCCACTTGGCAACGTGGCGGGAAAGAAGACTTCAATAATCGGCTGAGGAAGATCTATAGGGATGGCGATACCATAATCTGTGCTTGTACGAGAGGGTACATGTCAGATCGAAAGCAACATCTACGACAACTTGTGTATACAGCCATCCAAGAGGCCTATCCGAATGCCACGGTGCTTCTTCGCACCCATCCAGCTGCGTGGCACTGGCCAGGAAACCGTGTTCGCGTGTGGAACGCAGATCGAGAATAGTCTCGCAATCGGTCTCGTAGATTGGCCGATCTTCAGCTTGGCGACCGGCAGAAATGGGTCGAAACCCGACGTCCCAACCTCGCCGAGATCCGATGAGCGCCCCGGCGACAGCCGACCATCGCTGTCCGCGATGGTTCGTTTCAATCTCGAGTCCGATGCCCAAACGCGGCTTCTACACAATCGGCACCTGACTCACATTGTTCTTCGGATCCATCCAGAACGACTCGTTCACGAAGCGCGCGAAGATTTCGCGCGGCAAGATCGAGGTGCGTTCGATCGGTTCCACCTTCGGGCGCACGCTGTGCAGCCCGGGCATGCCGACGCGGGCGTCGAACTCGTCCGCGCTGAAGGCGATGTTTTCGAAGTCGTGCTCGAACCACGGTTCGCCGATGAACTGGTAGACCGCGCGCATCGCCGCCAACGGGATTGCGGACCAGGCTCTCGTAGGTCAGCAGCAGCAGATGGCCCGGGGCATATTGGCCGTAGAACGCGTCCTTGGTCGCCTGGAAGGCGAAGCCCACCATGCCGCGCGGATCGGTCAGCGCCTCGACGCGCGAGTACACCGTGGTGTTGGTGTCGAAGCGGAACACCTTGCTGACGCCGACCGGTTGCCGGCGCACCAGCCGTTCCATGCTGTCCAGCACCCAGGACAACTGGCGCACGCACGCGATGACCTTCGCCTGCGGAAACAGCGTTTCGAGCAACGGCATCCGGCTGCACCACAGCCGGCTGGTGTCGAACACCACGCCGGCATCCGCGTGCTCGGCGTAGAAGTTCTCGACCAGGCCGCGCAGCATCGCGACGCGCTGGTTGTCGGAAACGTCGAACGAGAAATCGTTCTTGCTGCTCGCCTCCGCGATCACCATGCCCATGATGTCGGCCAGCGGGCTGGTCATGCCGGCGCGGAAGCGCGGATTCTGGTTGAGGATGGCGGCCAGCAGCGTGCTGCCCGAGCGTGGCAGGCCGGAAATGAAGTGGAACTTCCGGGCCGGCTTGGCGACGTCGTGTGCGGCAGGCATGCGGGCACTCTCCTCTGGCGGTGACGTGGATGGCAGAAGACGCCCGGCGGGCTCCGTCGGATAGTAAAGCGATCGGGCTAGGCGATGCGCGCCGTCGAGGCGCGGATGCGCATCTGGTAGTCGACCTCGACCATCCCGGCCTCGCCCTTGTTCAGTACGCGCAGCAGCAGTTCCTCGGTCGCGCGCCGGCCCATCTCGCGCACGGGCTGGTGGACGGTGGTCAGCGGCGGCCACACCTGGGTCGCGATGGTGGTGTCGTCGAAGCCGCAGATGGACATGTCGCGCGGGATCGACACCCCCGCTTCCGCCGCCGCCCAGATCGCGCCGACGGCCATGTCGTCGTCGCCTGCGAAGACGGCGGTCGGCCGACTCGGCAGGGCCAGCAGCTGGCGCATCGCCGCCACGCCCGACTCGAAGGAGAACCGGCCCTGCACCATGTACGCCGGGTCTTCCTTCAGCCCGGCGCGCGCGAGGCCGTCGCGGTAGCCGGCCAGGCGCCAGATGCCGGCGCCGTGTTCGAGATCGCCGATGATGTGGGCGATGCGCCGATGGCCCAGCGATACCAGGTGATCCACCATCGCCGCGGCGGCTTCGCGCTCGTGCAGCATCACGCCGATGCAATCCTCGGGGTGGCGCGGCGCGATCGAGGCGAACGGCACGCCCTGCCGGCGCAGGCAATCGAGCAGCTGCGGGTGGTCGGTGAGCGGCGGCGTGAGGATCAGCCCGTCGGGCCGGTGCCGCGACAGGATGTCCTCGACGCGCTCGACGAAGTCCGCCGCGGTGGACACCAGCGGCTGCACCATCATGCTGTAGTGCTGCGCCTCGCACGCCTCCAGCACGCCGGCCTGCACCTCCATGATGTAGCTGGGCGAACGGTTGTCGTACAGCAGGCCGATCATGAAGGAGCGATTGGCCGCCAGGCTGCGCGCCGAGGTGAGCGGCCGGTAGTTGAGCGCGGCGACGGCGTCCGCCACGCGCTGGCGCATGGACTGGCTCACGTTCGGATCGTTGTTGAGCACCCGCGAAATGGTCTTCTTCGATGTCCCGACGGCACGGGCGACGTCGTTGATGGTCACGCGCGTCATGAAAGTCTGGCCTTGTTCAATGGCTCTGTTCCTGTGCGGCAGGCTGGGCGACCACCGGATAGCTGCGGGCGGGCGCATTCCATCCGCTCACTTCGACCACCGGCGTTGCGTTCGCCTGCCCCGCGTAGCGCGCGGTCAGGGTGATCGATTCGCCGGGCCACAGCGTCACGTCGTTGTCGCTCCACAGGATCGGCAGCACGGGTTCGCCGCCGGCGGATCGCTTGACCGACACGTGCTGGAACAGTGCCACGGCCGTGGACGACGCGGGAACCGTCAGCGTGACGGTGACCACGTCTTCCGCTCCGCTGTGCTGCAGCGTGGCCCGGACCTCGCTGGTCGCGGCCGGCAGGGACTGCAACGCGGTGAGGTCGGCGTATTGCGTCACCGGCGTGAGGTACCAGTTCGACTTTGCCCAGTCGAGCTGATCCGGTTGGGTCGGGAGCCAATACACGTTCCGGCTGATCGGGCGGCCATCGGCGGAAGCCAGTTCGAGTTCGATGAAGTACGTGGGCGACAGGCCGGCCGGCGCCGGCAGCGTCGCCACCTGGCGCGTGCCGTTGCCGGGCAGGTCGATGTTCTGCACACGCCGCTCGTAACGCACGCTGCCGTCCAGGTTGCGCACGCGGATGCGTGCCTGCAGGCCATGCTCGCCGGTCAGCGTCTGGTTGACCAGCACCACGGCGCGCGTGTCGTACGCAGTACTGGATGTGCACCGGCTCGTTGGCCTTCTTCGCGCCGAAGTAGGCGCCGGCCGGATTCATGTAGTAGTCGTACAGATGCCAGTGCAGCGACGGCCAGGCGTTGTTGAGCATCCAGTAGATCACGCCGGTCGAGGGCTTGGCCGCATCCCGGTGCGCGTTGTACGCCTCGAACTGCGCGCGGACGTTGTCGTAGTTCTCGAGCTGGGCCTTGGCGACGTAGTCGGCGAGGCTCTTCGGTGCGCCATAGCGCTTGGCCAGCGCGGTGTCGAACGGCGCGATGCTGGCGAAGGTCGACCAGTCCGCGGCGGCGTGGAACTGGCGCACCTCGGGGTGCTTCCACAGCGTCTCCAGTTCCAGCGGCGACAGCATGCGGGTGAGGTCTTCCAGCCGCGGGATGTCGGCGCCCGCGCTGGTTTCGGAATTGAAGCCGAACGCGCCGCCGAGCTTGTCGGCGTACCAGTAGGAAGGCGGCACCCAGGCGTAGGGCCCGGTCATCTTCATGCCGGACGGGCCGGTCTCGGCCGTGGCCTGGTCGACGGCCGCCGCGATGATCGGCGTCGGCCAGTCTTCGGCCTGCAAGGTGTCGACATACATCTTCGCGATCGGCGGCGGCGGTGCGTTGTCGCTGCCGATCAGGAAACCGATCACCGACGGATGGTTGCGCAGCAGGCGCGCTTCGCTCGCCATCGAGGCTTGCGCCACTTTCATATCCGCGGCGTCCCACGGCGCGCCGCCGGTCTTCGCCGCCGACTCCCATTTGTCGCAGCATTCCCAGCCGGCCAGGATCATGATGCCGTCGCGGTCGGCCAGCTCGTAGAAGCGCGCGTTTTCCAGCTTGCCCTCGCTGCGGATGGTGTTGAGCCCGAGGTTGCGCACGTAGCTGAACTCGGCCTCCATGCGCTTGGGGTCGTCGCGCAGGAACATGTCCGGCGCCCAGCCTGCGCCGCGGATCAGGATCGGCTTGCCGTTGACGAGGAACTGCCGATAGCCCTGTTTCGTCAGCCGGGAACTGACGCTGCGTATGCCGAACGTGGCGCCGGCCTTGTCGGAAGTCGCGCCATCGACGGTGGCGGCCAGCTGCAACGCATACAGCGGCTGCGCACCCATGCCGGCGGGCCACCAGACGTTCGGGTGGCTGAGGTCGAGGCCGGGATCGGTCTTCGGCGTGAACGCGACGGTCTGCGTTTCGCCGGCGGCGAGGTGGATCGTCCGCTGCAGCGAAACCCCGGCCACCTCGCCGGTGATCGTCGCCTCGCGCGCCACCGTGTCGAGGTTGCGCGCTTCCACCTTCACCGTCAGCGCGGCGTGCGCGAGATCGGGCAGCGACAGCGCCGGCGTCACGTGCGCAAAACGCAGCTGGATCGGCCCCGTCCGCACGATGTCCACGCCGCGCCACGGGCCCATGTTGTTGTCCGGCGGTGTCGGGTTCCAGTCGACCCAGCCGATCGACAGGCTGCGGCGCGGGTCGGCCGGATGCACGCGCAGCGCGAGGACGTTGCTGCCCGCATGCACCCACGGCGTCACGTCCAGCTCGTGCACGGGATAGGCGCCGGCGACGCTGGCCTGGTCGGCGACCAGATGCCCGTTCACCCACACGTCGGCGCTGGCGATCATGCCGTTGGTGCGCAGCAGCGTGTGCTGTCCGTGCGCTCCCTCGGCCAAGGTGAACTCGGTGCGGTACCACCACGGGTTCACGAACAGCGTGCCGCTGGCATCGGGCGCCTGCACCGCGCGCAGGTTGTCGCTGTAGAACACATCCTTGTACGCGCCGTTTTCCAGCAAGCCCGCCATCACCGTGGCGCGGCCGCTCACCGGGTACCAGCCGCGGGTGGAAAAACCGGCGGTGGAAATCCTGGCGCCATCTTCCTGCGCCTTGTCGCTGGACTGGATTTGCCAACCGGCCACGGCGGTCGTGGACCCGCCGCCGCCGTCCACCCGCGTGGGCGCGAAGACTCCGCTGCGCGCGGGCGGCACGGCCGCCGAGGCGGCCAGTGCGAACATCGACAGGAACACGGTGGTGGCCAGGATGCGCATGGCGTCAGTCCTTCTCAAGATAGGCTTCGTGGATTTCCACGGGTGCGAACGGCCAGGAGTGATTCACCCTGGCCCAGATCGCGAACACCACCAGCCCGGCGACGATCCAGATGCCGGACAGGATCAGCGACAACGTGGACGCCGATACGTAGACGTAGATCCAGCCCACCAGCGCGATCACGCACGGCACCGGGTACAGCCATTGCCGGTACGGCCGGTGCAGCTCCGGCTGGCGCTTGCGCAGCACCACCAGCGCGGCGATCTGCGCGATGAACTGCACGATGATGGTCGCGGCCAGCAGCATGTTGATGACTTCGGCCAGGTCGAAGAACGTGCCGATGGCGGTGATCACGCCCATCGTGAGCAGGGCCACGTGCGGAAAGCCGTGCTTCGCGTGCAGCTTGCCGAACACGGACAGGAACACCTTGTCGTGCGCCGCCTGGAACGGCACGCGCGAGCCGCCGAGCAGGCCGGCGAACACCGAGGCGAACGCGGTCACGATGATGAGGATGGTCATCACCGCGGCCGCCGTGTGGCCCCAGCTGTGCTCCACCACCAGCGACGCCACCGATTTGGACTGGGCGATCTCCTGCCACGGCGCCACGCCGAGCACGCTGATGTTGAGGATGAGGTAGACGAACATCATCGCGATCACCGAGATGATGATGGAGCCGGGCATGGTGCGGCCCGGGTTGCGCAGCTCGTCGCCCATGTAGGCGGTGGTGAAGTAGCCGAGGTAATCGTAGATGCCGATGATCAGCCCCGCGCCGAGGCCCACGAAGAACTGGCCGCCGAACATGCCGGCCGGATAGCTGAAGGCGTAGTCCGGGTGGAAATCGGAGAAGCCCGCCGCCGACACGCCGATGACCGAGAGCAGCATGATCACCCACAGCGCGATGGTGATCACGCGGATCGATTCGATGCGCCGGTACAGCAGCAAGGTGACCAGGGCGGTGGCGACCAAGCTGATCAGATGCACCGGCCACCAGCCCAGGTGCGGGAAGAAGAAGCCCAGGTACTCGACCATGCCGATGATGCCGGTGGACATCAGCAACGGGATCGTCAGCAGCACCGTCCAGATGAACAGGAACGGCATCAGCTTGCCGGTGCGGTACTGGAACGCTTCGCGCAGGTAGACGTAGGTGCCGCCGGAGCCGGGCATCGCCGCGCCCAGCTCCGCCCAGACCATGCCGTCGGCCACCGCGAGCAGGGCACCGACGATCCAGCCGATCACCGCCTGCGGCCCGCCCATGGTGGCGACCATGATCGGGATGGTGATGAACGGCCCGATGCCGCACATCTGGGTCATGTTGATCGCGGTGCCGGTGAACAGGCCGATGGAGCGATGGAAGCTGCTGCCGCGGGTGGATCGTGTGGTGTTGGCCTGCATGTCAGCCTTGCCGTCGTCGGACGCGTCGAGGTGGAGGGTGGAGTGGTTCTGCGCCGCGCCGGTTCGCGGGTGCCGTACGCACCCGCGGCGCGGATTACCTCAATCCTGTCGCCTTCGAACCACGCCGCGGCACACGCGGGTCATCGGGCGTGCCGTCGCGAAGGCACGCCCGCGTCCGCTCACCACTGGCCCCGGATACCGACCATGAACATGCGCTCGGAGAAGTTCGAATGCGCCGGCTGGTCGGGCCACACCAGGTAGTAGTGCTGGTACTCGTTGGTGAGGTTGGTGCCGTCCACGAACACCTCGGCGGCCTTGGCGATCTTGTACGAGACCGACGCGTCCAGGTACTTCTGCGGTGCCTCGTACATCTCCATGCCGGTGATGCCGCCGACGTCCTCCGACACCGCGCGCCGCGAACGGTAGTTGTACGCGACGCGGGCCTGGAAGCGGTCGTCCTGGTACCACAGGATGAAGTTGCCGGACTTGGTCGAATTGTCCTGGAACGGGATCTGGTGCCCGGCCAGGTCGGTGGCTCCCGAGTCGCTCGGCGCGTAGGTCGCGTTGATCTCCATGCCGGTCTTGGACAGGATGCCGGGCAGGAAGGTGAAGCCCTGGCGGTAGTCGAACTCCGCGCCATGGATGCTGTTGCCGGTGCCCTGCACCGGCTCGGTGATCGTGACGCAACGATCGCGCACGACGCCATCCTCGTCCGGCAGCGTGCAGTCGATGACGCTGCCGCTCTTGATGAAGCTCTGCACGTTGATGCGGAACAGCGCGAGGCTGATCATGCTGGTGGGGTTGATGTAGTACTCGAGCGAGGCGTTGTAGTTCTTGGAGCGCCACGGGTCGAGGTTGGGGTTGCCGTTCGAGTTGCCGGCCGCCACGCGGAACAGCGGGCCCTGCGGGGTTTCCACCAGCGAATAGTTCAGCTCCAGGCCACCGCCCCAGGTGCTGAGGTCGAGCGGCATCATGTTCTTGGAGAAGCCCAGGCGAAACTTCAGGCTGTCGGTGAGATCCAGCGCGAAGTTGGCCGCCGGCAGATAGTCCTTGTAGCTGCGTTGCGTGATCTGGGCGCCGACATCGGCAGGCTCCGTGCCGTAGGCGCCCGGGTCGCCGCTGAGGCGCTGGGTGACGCCGAGGTTGGTGCGGATCACGCGCAAGCCGACGTTGGCGCTGTACGGCATGTTGCCGAGGTTGCCGTCGAAATTGGCTTGCAGGTAGGCCGAGGTTTCCTTGATGCCCACCGCCCAGGTGGTGCCGGGCTCGCCCTGCCGCTGGGTTTGCGGATAGAGCGACTTCCAGTACGCCTCGGGGTTGTCCATGGCGTGCGGATCGACCGCCCAGAAGGTGATCCCCGAGCCGAGCAGGTTGGCGTACTGCTTCCAGTTGTTGGCCAGCGGCGCGGGCGTGTTCGGAATCTGCTGCGCCGAGAGGGGGCCGGCGCGGAAGTACCCCAGGTCATTGCCCGCGGTGCACGAGCCGCTGTTCAACACGACATCCGCGGCCACATAACGCACCAGGCATCCGTTCGGGTCGCTGGCACCCATGCCGGCATACACGGGGGTGACCAGGGTGTAGCCGATGTTGTCGGCATGGCGGATGCTGTTGCGCGCGCCGAAGTCGAGGCGGAAGCCGCCGAAATCGTAGTGTCCGTCGAAGCGGAACACGTTGAGCGCGACCTGGCGGTCGTAGTTGCCGGCGGATTCCAGCGTCTTCATCGTCCAGCCGTTGGGGTCGGCGAACTGGTTGGCGAGCGACGAGGGCAGGCTGACCGAGAGGTAGCGGCCGCGCAGGTCGGCGACGACCGGGACCGTGTTCTGCACAAGCCCGTTGGCGTTGAAGACGCGGTTGCCGCCCAGTTCGTCGGGGTAGATGTAGGTGCCGGGCGGCACGGCGTCGTCGGGCACGCCGTCCTTGAGCACGTTGCCCCACAGTTCGCCATTGGAATTGGAGATGTTGAGGTCGGTCTCGACGTTCGACTGCTGCGCCGTGGCGTGGATGCCGCGCACGCTTGCCGTGAAAGGACCGCCGTTGTCGAATTCCAGCTGCATGTTGAAGTTCTTCGCGGTGGAGTCCTTCTTGGTGATCTGCGAGAACGATTCGACGTCGCCGGGCCACTTTTCGTAGACCTGGGTGGTGTACAGGTGCGTGCCGTCCCAGCCCGGCTCGGGCGTGCCGTAGGAGCCGGCGACCGGACGGCCGGTGTCGCGCGATTGCAGCGGCACGTAGGTCGCGCCCTGCCAGTTGGTGGAGTTGATCTGGATGCCGACGTTGCGGTCGAACTGCTTCTGCTGCGCGTAGAAGAAATCGCTGGTGAAGGTGAATCCGCTGCCCAGATCCATCTGGAACGAGGCATTGCCCGACTTGCGCTTGCGCTGGGTGGTGATGTCGTACAGGCCGATGTTCTGGCTGCCCATGAACACGCCGTCGGACTTGCCGTCGCCGTTGACGTCGACGCTGCCGTCGGGGTTCTGCACGATCTGCGAAGGAATCGGCGCGCCGTTCCACGGGGTCAGGAAGCCGTTGTAGCCGCCGGCGCTGGCCGCGTTTTCACCGTTCAGCACCACGCCGTACTGGTCGAGGCCCTCGTTCGAGTTCGACCGCGTGGTGTCGGAGTAGTCGGCGGAAACCAGCAGGCCCCAGCGGCCCTCGGCGTTGTATGAGACGAGGCCGTTGGCTTCCGGTCCCCACTTGCTGCTGGTCCGCCCGCGTTCCCCGTTGGCGGAGTAGCTGTAGGTGAATCCGCTGGGCAGGTCCCACGGGCGATAGGTATGCAGGTCGAGCGCGCCACTGATGCCGCTGTCGGTCGTGCTGGCGGTGGGCGACTTGATGACGTCCACGCCATGGAACAGCGTGGCCGGCAGCATGGTGAAGTCGGGCTGTTGCGAGTCGATCTGGTCCGCCGTGATGAACGCTTCGCCGTTCAGCATGGTGCCCACCTCGGGCAGGCCGCGCACGTCCACCGTGGTGCCCACGCCGGCGTCGCGGTTGACCTGCACGCCGGTGACGCGTTGCAACGCGTCGGTGATGGTCACGTCGGGCAACTGGCCGATGCTCTCGGCGGTGATGCTGTCCTGGATGTTGGGGGCCTGGCGCTTCAGTTCGATCGCGCGCATCTGCGAGGCGCGCACGCCGACGACGTTGATGGCAGACAACGAGACCGCATTCTTGGCCGCCTTGTCCGCGGCTTTCTTTGCCTCGGGCGAGGGTGCTGCCGGCGTGTCTTGCGCGGGAGCGGCCTGCTGCCCGGAAGCGTCCGTCGGCGTGCCGCCGCGCGGCGAAGCCACGGCCGACGTCGCCAGCGCGGCCAGCAGCGACATCGATACGGCTAATGACAAGGGATGCCTGCGATGCATGGTGGACATGGGCCTTTACCTCTTGGTTGATGCCTGTCGAGCTAGGGGGTTTCGCCCCCGCGGCGCGCGCATCCGACGGATGCCTTGCCGCGGTGTTGCGATGCCATTCCGATGCAGCGGGCCGCGGCGCCCTGCTGGGCTCCGTACGGACCGCGTGTCGGGTTACTGCTTCCTTGCCCCCGCGCCGGGTCGGCAATCAGCTCGTGGCGAATGTCGACTTGGGTTGGCGGAACTTGCGCGATGCGTTTCATCCGGTCGAATGCCTTGCCAGGGCACGCCCGGCGCCTTCCTTCCAGGGTTCGTGTCGGCGGAGATACCAGCGCGCGGCACCCAGCACGCCCTTGCGCCCGTGTTCCGTCACCCGGACCGGAACACGCGACAGGAAAGCGCGCACGCTGCGCCCGTGCAGAAAACGCTCCTCGAAAGCGCTGCGCCTGAGCAATGCGTTCATCGAATGCAGGAAGCCGCCGGCCAGATACACGCCGCCGGTCGACAGGAAGGTCATGGCGAGGCTTCCCGCGAAACTGCCCAGCGAGGCACAGAAGATCTCCGCGGCTTCCACGGCCTGCGCGTCGCTGCATGCTTCGGCCGCGGCGGTGATGGCCGCGGGGGTGGCCAGCCGCGGCGGTTCTTTCCGCAAGGCGCACAGGGCCGTATACAGGGTCAGCAGGCCGGGGCCCGACACGATGCGTTCAACGGCCACGTAGCCGCCCTGCGGTGCCAGTTGGGCGAGCAGCTCGCGTTCGCGCATCGAATGTGGCGCGTAATCGGCCTGCCCGGCTTCCGTCGCCAGCACGTGGCCGCCGGCAGCGGCGGGCAAACGCACGGCGGCGCCAAGGCCGGTTCCCGGTCCGATGACCAGGATGGGACCATCGGTGCGGAGGTCCGGTCCGCAGAGGAGTTGGCTGTCGCTGTCCGGACTGCCGTCGAGCGCGTATCCAAGCGCCTCGAGGTCATTGAGGAACGCAACGTCGTCGAAGCCGAGCGCCCGACGCAGTTGCGCCAGGTGGATCGGCCAGGCGAGGTTGTCGTTCAACACCTCGTCGCCCTCCAGGTAGCCGGCACAAGCGAGCACGCAGTGCCGCACCCCGCGTGGCGCCGTGGCCTGGACGAACGATTCCAGCAGCCCCGGCAATCCCGGGAAATCCGCGCATGCAAGCTTGCGATAGGCAAGCACCTCGACCTCCCGTTCCGTCGAGGCCTGCACCAGCGCGATACGCGCATAGGTGCCCCCGACGTCCGCCGCCAGAAACGGCATCGTCGGGGCGCCTGCTGGTCGATCCGTTAGGTCGATGGCCGCGTTCACTGCGCCTCCCCGCGCTGAAGCGAGTATCAGATTGCGAGTCATTGTCACCGGTGTCAACTTGCGGCGCAGCACAAGAAAAACAGCAAGAGACATCCAATAAGCGGCTGACTTATCTGGAAGTGTCGTAGCAATCTGCGCTGGATGTGCGGTCGACTCCATTGCGTTGCAGCATTTCAGGATTCGCCACCGGCCTGGACCGTCTCGTACGCGGAGCGGCTTCGATGGCTGCGGTCCGGGTGCTGATCGTTGCCGGGGATGCCGAATAGCCGGTAGCGAGAAAGACGAGGCGATGAACCACCCAGGGGACTTTCATGCCGACACGGGCGGCTGGAACGCAAAGCTTGCCGCAAGACGGCCCCGGTCTGCGTTGCCTTGGGAATCGGACCGCGTCAATCCGCGGCCACGCACCGCCCCTGCGCCCACGCCCGCAACGCCTCCACCTGCTCGCGCATCAGCACCGACAGCGGCCGCGTCTGCTTCAACGCATTGAGCAGGGTCGCCTGATCCGGCGGCGTGCCGTTGCCGGCGGCGTCGTAGAGCGAACTGACGATGGTCTGTTCGATCTCGGCGCCGGAGAAGCCGTCGCTGGCGGTGGCGAGGGCAGGCAGGTCGAAGCTGGCGGGGTCGAGTTTGCGGCGGGCCAGGTGCATGGCGAAGATCTCGCCGCGCACGGCTTCCTTCGGCAGGTCGACGAAGAAGATCTCGTCGAAGCGGCCCTTGCGCAGCAGCTCGGCGGGCAGTTCCTGCACCGCGTTGGCGGTGGCGACGACGAACACCTTGGCCTTGCGTTCGGCCATCCAGGTCAGCAGGTAGCCGAGCACGCGGCGCGACACCCCGCCGTCATCGCCGCCGCCGGCCAGACCCTTCTCGATCTCGTCGATCCACAGCACGCACGGCGCCAGCAGCTCGGTGCTGGCCAGTGCCTCGCGCAGGTTCTTTTCGGTCTCGCCCTGGTACTTGTTGTACAGCGTGCCGAAGTCCAGCCGCACCAGCGGCACGCCGAAGCCGCCGGCGATCGCCTTCGCCGCAAGGCTCTTGCCGCAACCCTGCACGCCGAGCAGCAGCACGCCCTTGGGCGGGTCGAGCGCGGGGTCGGGCGTGGCGGCGAGGAACACCGCGCGCCGGCGCTGCACCCATGCGCGCACGCGACTGACACCGGCGATGTCGGCGAAGCTGGCGGTGGCGTATTCGTAGTGCAGCAGGCCGGAACGGTTGAGCAGGTTGAACTTCGACTGCATCAGCGTCGGGCAGGTCCTGCGGGCCGAGCGCGCCGTCGTTGTAGATCAGCTTGCGCACGATGCGTCGCGCGTCCGGCATGGACAGGCCGAGCAGGTTGCGCACGATGGTGCGCGCCGCGTCGTTGTCCACCTCGATCTTGCGGCCATGCTCGCGCTGCCAGGCGGCCGCTTCGCCGCGCAGGATGCCGGCCAGTTCCTTGAGGTCGGGCAGCGACAGCGGTACGCGCAGGGCCAGCGCTTCGAGTTCCTGCGGCAGCTCCACCTTCGCGCCGACCAGCACGATGGTGTGCGCGGCCGAGCGCTGCCGCTGCACGATCTCGCGCAACTGGCGCAGGCTCATCGCGTAGCGCAGCAGGCTGTGGAAGTCGAACATCAGGTAGATGCCGCGTTCGTCCTGCGCGCGGATCGCGTCCAGCGTGGCGGTGGCATCCGGCGCCACGTCGCCGTCGGGCTGGGCGAAATCGAGCCGGCTCAGGCCGTCGGTCAGGGTCCAGCGCCACAACGGACGCAAGGCCTGCGCAATCACATGGCGGAAGCAATCGATCACCCGCTGCTCGTCCACCGTCTCGATCACCAGCAGCGGCGTGGCCGCGCGCACCAGCGTGGTGAGGTCTTCCAGTTCGCTCATGAAACTCCCCTGTAGGGGCGCCAGTTTACAGGGCGGGGGCCTTCTGGCTGCGACCGCTCCGGTATAGGCTGGCCCTTCCCCATTGAAGGGCACCGCCATGCGCCTGTTGCTGAGCTTGTTGCTGGTTGTCTCGTCGCTGCCCGCGCTGGCCGCTCCGCCGCTGGACCGGCTGGTGCTGCCCAAGGGCTTCCACATCGCGCTGTATGCCGGCGACGTGCCGAACGCGCGCGCGCTCGCGCTGGGCACGAAGGGCACCGTGTTCGTCGGCTCGACCGGTGCGGGCAAGGTCTACGCGCTCACCGACGCCGATGGCGACGGCGTGGCCGAGCGGGTGCGGGTGATCGCCAGCGGTCTGCAGTTGCCGATGGGGGTGGCGTTCCACGATGGCGATCTGTACGTCTCGGCGGTGAGCCGGATCGTGGTGCTGCGCGATATCGAGAACCACCTGGATAACCCGCCCGCCGCCGAACTGGTCACCGACAAGTTGCCCGGCGAAACCCATCACGGCGGCAAGTTCATCGCGTTCGGGCCCGACGGCAAGCTGTACGTGCCGATCGGCGCGCCGTGCAACATCTGCGATCCGGCACCGGCGCACGGCAAACTGACCCGCATGAATGCCGACGGTTCGGGCATGGAGGACGTGGCACTGGGCATCCGCAACACGGTCGGTTTCGACTGGCAGCCAGGCAGCGGCCACCTGTGGTTCACCGACAACGGCCGCGACCTGCTTGGCGACGACGTGCCCAGCGACGAGTTGAACGAGATCACCCGCAACGGCGAGCACTTCGGCTATCCGTACTGCCACCAGGGCGACCTGCTCGACCCCGAGTTCGGCCATGGCAGGCGTTGCAAGGATTACGTGCCGCCGGTGCTGAAGCTGGGGGCGCACGTCGCCGCGCTCGGCATGCGCTTCTATCGCGGCACGCAGTTCCCGGCCGGCTACCGGGGCGCGGCCATCGTGGCCGAACACGGCTCGTGGAACCGCACGAAGAAATCCGGCTACCGGGTGATGACGGTGCGCCTGGACGGCAGCAAGGTGCTGTCGTACCAGCCGCTGATCACCGGCTTCATGCAGAACGAGAAAGCCTGGGGCCGCCCGGTCGACGTGCAGCCGCTACCCGATGGGAGCTTGCTGGTCAGTGACGATCTGGCCGGCGCGGTGTATCGGGTGACGTACAAGCCATGAGCCCATGACATTCCTGCGCGAAGTGCGGTTCCTGCCTTCGCAGGAATGACGATGGTGTGGGTGATGAGTGAGCGTGTGACCTTTTTTCCTTTGTCATTCCTGCGAAGGCAGGAATCGCACTTCAATGCGAGGCATAGCCATGGACCGGCGACAACCCTGCGTCTACATGCTGGCGAGCAAGAAGAATGGCGTGCTCTATATCGGCGTCACCAGCGATCTGATCAAACGTATCTGGCAACACAAAAACGATGTGGTGGAGGGCTATACCCATCGCTATGGCATCCATACGCTGGTCTGGTACGAGCTTCACCCGACGATGGAGTCGGCGATCGTGCGCGAGAAGATGCTCAAGCGGTGGAAGCGCGACTGGAAGATGCGGCTGATCAACGAGGGCAACGCGGAGTGGCGCGACTTGTATCCGACTATTCTGTAGTTGCCGAAGTGCGATGCCTGCCTGCGCAGGCATGACGGCGGAAAAACGCGGCGCCCTCCACGCTCGTCATGCCTGCGCAGGCAGGCATCGCACTCGACAGGCAACCTGCTATCCAACGGAGAAACCCCATGCACCTGCGCAGCGACAACTTCGCCAACGGCCAGCCCATTCCCGCCGAGTTCGCCTTCGGCAAACGCGCGCAACCGGTCGCGCTGTCGGACAACCGCAGCCCGCACCTCGCCTGGAAGGGCGCGCCGCCGGCCACGCGCTCGTTCGTGCTCACCTGCATCGACACCGACGTGCCCAGCCGCGGCGATGACGTGAACCAGGCCGGTCGCACGGTGCCGGCGGACCTGCCGCGGGTGGAGTTCACGCACTGGCTGATGGCAAACATCCCGGTCGAGTGCGGCGAACTGGCGGCCGGTGCCTGCAGCGACGAGGTCACGCCGCGCGGCAAGCGCGAGCCGTTCGGGCCGCCCGGCAGCGTGCAGGGCGTCAACGACTTCACCGGCTGGTTCGCCGGCGATGCCGACATGGGCGGCGAATACCTCGGCTACGACGGCCCGTGCCCGCCGTGGAACGACACGCTGGTGCACCATTATCACTTCCGCGTGGCCGCGCTCGACGTAGCCTCCTTGGCATTGACCCGCGGCTTCTCGCTGGACGAGTTGCGCGCCGCGATGGTCGGTCACGTGCTGGATGAGGCTGAACTGATCGGTACTTATAGCCTGAACCCCGCGGTGGCCGGCTGAGCAAACGTCGGCGCAGCGTGCAGGGCCACGCCGGTGCCCTTCACGCTCGCATGGCACGGGCTATGGGTGAATGGCGGCACGCGGTATCCCCACCGCCACCACCATTCACTGCAGAGAGGACGCCGCCATGCTTCACTACGCCCTGGTTTTCCTGGTCATCGCCATCATCGCTGCCGTGCTGGGTTTTGGCGGCATTGCCGGCGCGGCGGCCGGGATCGCGAAGATCCTGTTCGTCATTTTCCTGATCCTGGCGATCATCGCGTTCTTCCGTCGCGCCAGTTGATGGCGGTAGCCGTACTGCGCCGTCGCTTTCATCAGTTTTCCCGGAGCAAGCAATGAACAAGCAAGTCCAGAACCCCGAAGAGCCCGTCGGCGATCGCATCGACGAAAGCGCCGAGCGGATCAAGCAGGCCACCTCCAGCGCCGTAGCCAGCACCAAGGAAACGGTGGAGCGTGCGGCCGACCATGTGGAGGAGGGCCTGCATCGCGCCACCGACAAGGCAGCGGGTGCCGCGCACAAGGCCAGCGACAAGGCCGCGCAGGTCAGCGAGCGCGGCCGCGAGGTCTATGACGAGACGATAGACCGCGCCGACGCGTGGCTGGAACAGGCGCGCGACTACGTGCGCGAGAAACCGGTGCAGTCGGTGGCCATCGCACTGGGTGCGGGCTGGCTGCTCGGTCGTATCCTGCGACGTTGAACCACGCGGTGCAGGGGCAGGGAATGCGCGACGAGGATGGATCATCCCGCGACGCGACGGCGCCGGATCCGGCGCCGTCGTCGTCAGGTCTGCTGACCGAGCTGGGCCAGCTCGGCCGGGCGGTGAAGCGGTTGTTCGGCGCGCAACTGCATTTGCTGGCGGCGGAGCTGGGACTGGCGCGCAGCGCGATCTCGTGGATGCTGCTCGCCGGCCTGGCCGCCACCGTGGCGGGCGTCGGCCTCGGCCTGACCCTGCTGGGCCTGGTCGGTCTCCTGCTGGCAACCTGGTTCGGCTCGTGGATCTGGGCGCTGCTGGTGCTGGCGGTGCTGCAAGTGCTGTTCCTGCTCGGCGCGATTCTGCTGTTCCGCCGCTGCATGCACTGGATGAGCCTGCCCGCCACGCGTGACGAATGGAGTGCGATGATGCGCGAGACCCTGCACAAGGCCGAAGCGGACGCCGCGGCTGGACAGGGCGACGGGGAGGACCGGCGATGAGCGTGTTCAAGCAGAACGCCAAGGTGCAGGCCGCGCGCTTGCGCGTGCGCGCGGCGCGGCATGAGCTGAGCACGCCGGCTGCCGCCCTGCTGGCGCGCGGTAGCGAGTATCCGTTGACCACCGTGGGTGTGGCCGCCGGTGCCGGCTTCGTGCTGGGCAGCCTCAACGTGCATCCGCTGCGCGTGCCGGGACTGGCGCCGCTGCTCGGCGGCGGGCTGGCCGAGGCGGTGGCCTATGGCGCGCGGCTGATCGCCGAACTGGGCGCGATGCGGCCGGGTGCCAGCGCCGCCGGCGCGACGGATGCGGGTGGCGGCGAACCTTCATGAGCAACCCCGAACCGCTCCCGCTGGCGTCGGATGTCGTCATCGTCGACGTTGCCGCGACCGTGCGACCGGACGTGCCGAACGCGCCAGACGCGCCGAATGAACCCGATGAGCCCAATGAACCGGCCGCGCAGAGCGCGCGCCGCCTGAACGTGGCGCGCGGCACGCGCCGTCACCTGCGCGCGGTGCGCATGGTGCTGAACGGCCTGTTGCTGCTGGCGCTGCTGTACACCATCACGCTGACCAAGGCCTTGCTGATACCGCTGGTGCTGGCCGCGTTCATCGGGCTGGCGCTGAATCCGATCGTCGCCTTCGGCGCGCGCATCCGCCTGCCGCGCTGGCTCACCGCCAGCGTGCTGATGCTCGGCCTGATCGTCGGCATCGGCAGCGGCGTGGGCCTGCTGGCGCAGCCGGCGATCGGCTGGTTCCATGGCGCACCCACGGCGATCAAGAGCTTCGTGCCGAAACTGCGCAGCTTCACCAAGCCGCTGGAAGCGGCCAACCGCGCCACCCAGACCCTGGTCAGCGGCTCCAGTACGCGCGCGGCCGCGCCACAGTCCACGCCGATCTCGATCAGTGCCTGGGACGTGGTCTCGACCGCACCGAAGGTGTTGGCGGCCGTGCTCAGCGTGCTGCTGCTGGTGTTCTTCTTCCTGGTCTACGGCGACTCGATGCTGCGCCGGCTGGTCGAGATCACCCCCAGCTTCGCCTACAAGCGGCATGCGGTGACCATCGTGCGCGGCATCCAGACCGAGGTGTCGCGCTACCTGCTCACCGCGCTGCTGATCAACGCCAGCCTCGGCGCGGTCACCGCCGGCATGCTGTGGCTGTACAAGGTGCCCGATCCGCTGCTGTGGGGCGCGGTGGCGATGTTCGCCAACTTCATTCCCTACGTCGGCGCGATCGTCACCACCACCTTGCTGGCGATCGTGTGCATGCTCTATGCGAACGATGCCAGCCTGGAAGTGTTCCTGCCGGTACTGACCTTCGCCGGCATCACCGCGGTGGAAGGCAACCTGATCACGCCCTTCATCCAGGGCGCCAGCATGCGCCTGAGCCCGATCGCGATCCTGCTGTGGCTGCTGGTGTGGGGCTGGCTGTGGGGCATCCCCGGCGCGCTGCTGGCGGTGCCGATGCTGACCTGCGCCAAGCTGATCACCGAGCGCGTGCGCGGCTGGGAGTGGTTCGCGCACATCGTGCAGCGTTGATGGCCCGGATCGGGGCCGGGAGAGCTCCCCGCAAAGAATCGGGACACCTCAATCCAACCGGATCTCGTAGGTTGGGGTGAGCGTGAGCGAACCCCAACCGACGGGCTGAACAGGGTTTGCACGTGTTGTGCGGCGATAGCCTCCGCCATGGCGAAGTTGCCGGGTCCTACTCGAACTCACTCATGATCCGCGCGGTGCCTGAGACGCGGATCGAACTTCCGGGCGTGGTCGGGATTTCAGCCCGCAGGCGGGAGCGCATGCCCATGTCCTCGCCCTGCAGCAGATCGATGACGCCGCCGTGGGGCCACGCGATGTCGCGCAAGTAACCGGCAAAAGCCGCCGTCGCGGCACCGGTTGCAGGATCTTCGTAGACGCCGCCGGAGGCGAACGGGTTGCGGGTGTGGAACCGTTGCGAGGTCTCGGCCCAGGCCAGCACGATGGTGACCAGGCCGGCCTGCTTCATCAGGTGACGACCGGCATCCAGGTCGTACTTCATCGCGGCAAGGGTTGCGCGGGATCTCAGGCCCAGAGCCAGGTGATCTGCGCCACCATGCACGAGGGCCGGGGGAATGCGTGGGTCGAGGTCGTCAGCCGTATAGCCGAACAGGTCGAGGGCGGCGGACACCAGTGGCGCGCGTGCCGGCATGCTTCGGGTGGGTGGCGATTGCAGCGCGGCAGTAATGACCTCGCCGTTTCGGCGGCCTTCGACCGTGATGTCCGCCTGATTGAGAGCGAGCCCGAAAATGCCATCGCCGTGCCGGAGAGCGAGCGCCGCGCCCAGCGCAATCGTTGCATGACCGCAGAAGGGCACTTCGGATTCCGGTGAGAAATAGCGTACCCGCCAGCCCGTACCAAGCGGGGCCGCAAAAGCGGTTTCCGAGAACCCGACCTCCGCGGCGATCCGCTGCATCTCGTCGGCATCGGGAAGTTTGTCGGCCAGCATGATGCCGGCCGGGTTGCCTCCGGTATCTGCGTCAGAGAAAGCGGCAATTCTCAGTACACCCATGTTCTTTCCCGTGAAGTGATGGAGATCGATGTGCAAATCCGCAGACGTCTGCCGGACGAGGTGCCTTGAGCGGCGTATGCAGGCTCAGGGTACGCTCGCGACCGACGAACACGTCTCGTCGCCGCAGGCCTGCCAGCCACCGCCGAGTGCCTTGTACAGCGCCACGGCGCGCGTGTTGATGGCGGTTTCGGCCTGGGCCAGATCGTCTTCGGCGGCGAGTTGGGTGCGCTCGGCGTCGAGCAGTTCGAGGAAACCGGTGGCGCCTTCCTGGTAGCGCACCTTGGCCAGCGCGGCGGCGCGGCGGCTGTGCCGGTCCTGTTCGATCAGCTTGCCCACGCGCAGGTGCTGCTGGTTGTAGCCGGTCACGGCGTTGTCCACGTCCTCGATCGCCTCCAGCACGGTGCGCTGGTAGTTCGCCTGTGCCGCGTCGGTGCGCGCCTCGCTGGCATGCAGGTTCGCACGCACGCGCTGCACGTTGAGCCCGGCCCAGCTGATGCTCGGCGCCAACGACCAGGCGCGCGTGGCCGGGCTGCCGAAATCGTTGCTGCGCCCGGACAGGAAACCGAGGAAACCGCCCAGCGAGATATGCGGGAAGAAGTCCGCCTTGGCCACGCCGATGCGTGCGGTGGCGGCGGCGTATTCGCGTTCGGCCACGCGGACGTCCGGACGACGCGCCAGCACGTCGCCGGCGTCGCCGATGGGCAGCACGGCGTCGATCGGCTGGAAGCTCGTCGGTGACAGGTCGATGTCCAGTTCGCCGGGCCGCGCGCCGAGTAGCACGGCCAGGCGATTGGCGCTGGCGCTGGCCTGCGTCTGCAGCAACGGCAGTTGCGCCTCCACGGCGTTGACCCGTGCGCTGGCGCTGGCCACATCCTGTTCCGAGCCGCTGCCGAGTTGCTGGCGCACCGTGGTCAGGCGCAGGGTTTCGCGCTGGTTGTCGATGTCGCGCTGGGCAATGTCCAGCCGCAGCTGGCTGCCGCGCAGCTCGAAATAATTGCGCGCCACCTCGGCCAGCAAGCTCACTTGCACGCCGTGCAGGGCCGCTTCGCTGGCACCGAGATCGGCCCCGGCCGCTTCCACCGAACGGCGCACGCCACCGAACAAGTCCAGCTCCCACGACGCATCGAAGCCGGCCTGGTAGGTGGTCACGGTGCTGCGTTGCGTGCTGAAGCCCGGTTGCTGGCCGCGGCTGCGCGTGTAGTTCACGTCGGCGTCGATCGTCGGCAGCCGGTCGGACTTCGCGCCGCTGAGCAGGGCGCGCGCTTCATGCAGCCGCGCCACCGCGATGCGCAGGTCGAGGTTGTTCGCCGCGGCGCGCTGGATCAGCGCATCCAGGGTGGGGTCGTTGAACTGCTTCCACCACGCGGCCTGGAACTGCGCGTTGTTTTCCTGTGCGGCGTCGAGACCCTGCAGCTGTGGTGCCGCAGGTTTCACTTCGTGGTAGTTCGGGCCCACGCTGGCGCAGCCAGCGAGAGCCAGGGCCGCGTTGAGCGCGGCGATCTTGAGCAAGGTTTTCATCAGTGATTCTCCAGCGCCGGCAGCGCATGCGCCGCGGCGCGTTCGGCCGCGCGCGCCTCGCGACGTTCGACCAGGGCGCGAATGACGACATAGAACACCGGCGTGTAGAACAGCCCGAAGAAGGTCACGCCGAGCATGCCGGCGAACACCGCCACGCCCATCGCATGGCGCATCTCGGCACCGGCGCCGTGCGACGTGACCAGCGGCACCACGCCCATGATGAAGGCGAACGAGGTCATCAGGATCGGGCGCAGGCGCAGCTTCGCCGCTTCCAGCACCGCCTCGTGGCGCGACATGCCTTCCTGCTGCATTTCGCGGGCGAACTCGACGATCAGGATCGCGTTCTTGCACGCCAGCCCGACCAGCACGATCAAGCCGATCTGGGTGAAGATGTTGTTGTCGCCACCGCTCAGCCACACGCCGGCGATCGCGGACAGCAGCACCATCGGCACGATCAGGATCACCGCCAGCGGCAGCGACCAGCTTTCGTACAGCGCCGCCAGCACCAGGAACACCAGCAGCACGCACAGCGGGAACACCAGGAGCGCGGTGTTGCCGGCGAGGATCTGCTGGTAGGTCAGCTCGGTCCATTCGAAGCTCATGCCGTTCGGCAGGTTGTCCTTCGCCAGCTTTTCCATCGCCGCCTGTGCCTGGCCGGAACTGAAGCCGGGCGCGGGGCCGCCGTTGATCTCGGCGGTCGGATAGCCGTTGTAGTGCTGCACGCGATCCGGGCCGGCACCGTGCTGCACGGTGACGAACGAACCCAGCGGCACCATCTGCCCCTGCGCGTTGCGCGTCTTCAGCGCGAGGATGTCCTCGGGCGTATGCCGGAACGCCGGGTCGGCCTGCACGTTCACCTGATAGGTGCGGCCGAAGCGGTTGAAGTCGTTGACGTAGAGCGAGCCCAGGTAGACCTGCATGGTCTCGTACACGTCGCCACAGGTTCACGCCGTCGGTCTTGGCCTTCTCGCGGTCCACGTCGGCGTCCACCTGCGGCACGTTGACCTGGAAGCTGGAGAACAGCCCGGCCAGTGCCGGCTCCTTGCGGCTGGCGGCGATCAGGTTCTGCGTCTGCTGGTACAGCTCGTCGTAGCCGCGATCGCCGCGGTCCTCGAGCTGCAGCTTGAAGCCGCCGATCGTGCCCAGGCCCTTCACCGGCGGCGGCGGGAACACCGCGATGTACGCGTCCTGGATCGCGGCGAATTTCTGGTTCAGCGCGCCGGCGATCGCGCCGGCCGACAGATCCGCGCTGCGGCGTTCCTCGAACGGCTTCAGCGCGACGAACACGATGCCGGCGTTGGTCGAGTTGGTGAAGCCGTTGATCGACAGGCCGGGGAAGGCCACCGCGTGTTCCACGCCCGGCTGCTTCAGCGCGATCGTCGCCCATGCGCTGGATCACGTCCTCGGAGCGATCCAGCGAGGCCGCATCGGGCAGCTGCGCGAACGCCACCAGGTACTGCTTGTCCTGGGCCGGCACGAAGCCGGTCGGCACGTGCGAGAAGCCGAACCAGGTCAGCGCGATCAGGCCGGCGTACACCACCAGCGCCAGCTTGCCCTTGCCGACGATGCGCCTGACGCCGCCGACGTAGCGCTCCGAACCGCGATGGAACAGCCGGTTGAACGGGCGGAACAGCCAGCCGAACGCGCGGTCGATGCCGCGGGTGAGGCGGTCCTTCGGCGCGTCGTGCGGCTTCAGCAGCACGGCGGCCAGCGCCGGGCTCAGGGTCAGCGAGTTGAACGCGGAGATCACCGTGGAGATCGCGATGGTCAGCGCGAACTGGCGATAGAACTGGCCGGTGAGGCCGCTGATGAAGGCGGTCGGGATGAACACCGCGCACAGCACCAGCGCGGTGGCGACGATCGGCCCGGTCACCTCGCGCATCGCCTTGCGCGTGGCCTCGCGCGGCGATTGGCCCGAGCTCGATGTGCCGCTCGACGTTCTCCACCACCACGATCGCGTCGTCGACCACGATGCCGATCGCCAGCACCAGGCCGAACAGACGACAAGGCATTGAGCGAGAAGCCGGCCAGGTACATCACCGCGAACGTGCCGACCAGCGACACCGGCACCGCCACCAGCGGAATGATCGAGGCGCGCCAGGTCTGCAGGAACAGGATCACCACCAGCACCACCAGCAGGATCGCTTCGAGCAGCGTATGCACCACCGCCTCGATCGAGCCGCGCACGAACACGGTCGGGTCGTAGACGATGGAGTAGTCGACGCCTTGCGGGAAGTCCTTCTTCAGCTCCGCCATGGTGCTGCGCACTTCGTCGGAAATCTGGATCGCGTTGGAGCCCGGCCGCGCGAAGATCGGCATCGCCACCGCGGGCTTGTTGTCGAGCAGGCTGCGCAGCGCGTAGTTGTTCGAGCCCAGTTCGACCCGGGCCACGTCGCTCAGGTGCGTCACGCCGCCGTTCGCCGCGGTGCGCACGATGATGTTGCGGAAGTCGTCCTCGCTGACCAGCCGGCCGCGCGTGTTGATGTTGAGCTGGAACGCGGCGTTGCCCGGGCCGGGCGGCGCATTCAGCGCGCCGGCGGCGACCTGCACGTTCTGCTCGCGGATCGCGTTGATCACGTCGCCGGTGGTGAGCGAGCGCTGCGCCAGCTTCTGCGGATCGAGCCACACGCGCATCGAGTATTCGCCGGCGCCGAAGATCTGCACGTCGCCGACGCCGTCGAGCCGGCCCAGCACGTCCTTCACGTGCAGCCGCGCGTAGTTCGACAGGTACAGCATGTCGTAGCGCTGATCCGGCGAGGTGAGATGCACCACCATGGTCAGGTCGGGCGAGCTCTTCTGCGTGGTCACGCCGAGCCGCTGCACTTCCTCCGGCAGTTTCGGCAGCGCCTGCGCCACGCGGTTCTGCACGTCGACCTGGGCGGTATTGAGGTCGGTGCCGAGCGCGAAGGTCACGGTCAGGGTCAGTGCGCCGTCGCTGGTCGCCTGCGAGGACGTGTACAGCATGCCTTCCACGCCGTTGATCTGTTCCTCCAGCGGCGTGGCGACGGTTTCGCGCGATCACCTTCGGGTTCGCGCCGGGGTAGGCGGCGCGCACCACCACGGTGGGCGGCACCACTTCGGGGTATTCGCTGATCGGCAGCTGGAACACCGCGATGGCGCCGGTGATCACGAACAGCAGCGACAGCACGGCGGCCATGATCGGTCGGTCGACGAAGAACTGGGCGATGTTTTTCATGCAATGAATCCTCGACGAAGCCGTTTCGCGGCTTCGGTCTTGTTTGCTCCTCCCTCGCGCAGCAGGCGGAGGGAGCGCGTGTTCAGCCTTGCGGAGTCGTCGGGGTCGCCGCGTTCGTCTGCGCGGTGCGCGAATCGTTGACCGCCGGTACGTCGCCGCGCTCGACCAGCGCCTTGTCGGTGGCGTCGAGGCGATACGACATCGCCACCTTCTGCGGATTCACTTCGGCGCCGGGGCGCACGCGCTGCAGGCCGTTCACCACCACCACGTCATTGGCGTCCAGGCCGCGGTCGATCACGCGCAGGCCATGGAACAGCGCGCCGGTGTCGACCTTGCGGTACTGCACCTTGTGCGTCCTGGTCGACCACGTAGACGAACTGGTTGCCGAGGTCGGTGCCGATCGCGCGGTCGTCCACCAGCACGCGCGAGCGGGCCTGACCGCTCTGCAGCTGCACGCGGGCGTACAGGCCGGGCGTGTACAGGCCGTCGGCGTTGTCGAACACCGCGCGCAGGCGCATCGTGCCGGAGCCGGTGTGCAGCTGGTTGTCGACGAAGTCGAGGCGGCCGGCATGCGGGTAACCCGATTCGTCGGCCAGACCCATCGCCGCCTCGATCCGTGCGTTGCGGCCGGCCAGCTTCGCGTCGGCGCGCAGGTGGTCGAGCTTGAGCCAGGTCTGCTCGTCCACATCGAAGTAGACGTAGACCGGGTTGACCGAGACCACGCTGGTCAGCACGTCGTTGCTGCTGACCAGGTTGCCGGGGGTGACCCGGGCATTGCTGACGCGGCCGTCGATCGGCGAACGCACCTGGGTGAAGTCCAGGTTCAGCCGCGCCGCGGCCAGTGCGGCGGTGGCGGCGCCCAGCTGGGCGCGTGCGCTCTGCGCGGTGGTGGCCTGGCGATCGGCTTCCTGCTGCGCGATCGCGTGCTGGGCCAGCAGCATCTCGGCGCGGCGCTGGTTGGTCTCGGCCAGGCTCAGTTCGGCCTTGGCCTGTGCCTGGTTGGCGACCAGCCGGTCGACTTCGGCCTGGTACGGGCGGGCGTCGAGCTGGAACAGCACGTCGCCCTTGCGCACCAGCGCGCCTTCCTGGAAATGCACCGATTCCACGAAGCCGCCGACCCGCGGCTGCACCTGCACCGTGTTCACCGCTTCCAGCCGGCCGGTGAACTCGGCGCTGTCGCTGACCTTGCGGGTCAGCGCCTGCGCCACGGTCACCTCCGGCGGCGGCCCGCCGGCCGGGGTTTGCGCCTGGCTGTCATTGCCGTGCAGGAGCACCCAGCTGCCCAGCACGGCGACGGCGATCAGGGGGACCAGCATCCATTGTTTTTTCATCGTGCGCTCCCAGAACCTTGCAGGCCGGGCACGAGGCTCCGGCGAAGGGTCGAGAGAATAGGTGTACTTACCGGTATAGAAAATCCGTTTCTTGCGCATTACACTCGTGCGCCGCAGTCACGAATCGACGAGGAATTGAAACCATGGAAGACTTTTCCGCCATTTCGACCTTCGTCCGCGTGGTCGAGGCCAAGAGTTTCGCCGCCGCCGCCAGCCAGCTGGGCATGACCCCGTCCGGGGTCAGCCGCGCCGTGTCACGGCTGGAGAGCCCAGCTCGGCGCCAGGTTGCTGTTCCGTTCCACCCGCTCGCTGCGCCTGACCGACGACGGCGCCGCGTTCCACGCCCGCTGCAAGGAGATCCTCGCCGACCTGAGCGAGGCGACCGAGGCGCTGGGGCACGCGCGCAGCCATCCGGTGGGCAAATTGCGGGTGGCCGTGCATTCGGCGATCGGCCGCTCGGCGCTGATCCCGAATCTCGCCGCGTTCGAGGCGCGCTACCCGGACATCCGGCTCGAACTGACGATGTGCGACTACCACTTCGACCTCAACGAGGAAGGCTACGACTGCGCGATCCGCATGGGCGAGCTGGCCGATTCCAACCTGATCGCACGCAAGCTCGGCTACTTCAACAACGTGCTGTGCGCCTCGCCCGAGTACCTGCGCAAGTACGGCGCGCCGCAGAACATCGCGGAGCTGAAGCAGCATCGCGCCATCAACTACGTCTATCCGAACACGGGCAAGCCATACCAGTGGCAGTTCGACACGCCGGGCGGGCGGGTCACGCTGGACATCGATGCGCACATGCTGATCAACGACGGCGAATCGGTGATCCAGGCAGCGGTCGCCGGCCTCGGCATCATCCAGATTCCGCACTGCCTGGCCGCCAGCGCGCTGGCCAAGGGCCAGCTGGAGATCGTGATGGCCGACACGACCTCCACCGGTTCGCCGGTATGGATCGTCTACCCGCAGAAGCGCCACCTGTCGGCGCGAGTGCAGGCCTTCATCGGCTGGACCCACGAGTTGTTCGAGCGCACCAGCAAGCCGCAGTGCCGGATCGCCGCGCAGCTCAACGCGGAGAAGGCCGTACGCGGCGAGCGCGTGGCCGCCGTCGCGCGAACAACAGCAGGCAGCGGCCTGATCAGGCGCCGGCCGGCACCAGCACCAGCAGCGCCACGCCGAACGCGATGCGGTAGAGCGCGAACGGCGTGAACGTGTGCGCGCGGATGTAGCCGAGCAGCCACTTCACCGCGATGAAGGCGACGATCGCCGAGACCACGAAACCGACGATCAGCGCAGTCCAGTCCTCGTGCGCGGCGCCGCCGCCCTTGAGCACCTTCAGCAACTCGTAGCCGGTGGCCGCGTACATCGTGGGGATGCCGACCAGGAACGCGAACTCGGTCGCCGCGGCGCGGTTGCTGGTGCCGAACAGCATGGCCGCGAAGATCGTCGCGGCCGAGCGCGAGGTGCCGGGGAAGATGCCGGCGATCATCTGCGCGATGCCGACCAGGATCGCCACCTTCCAGGTCACCTCGCTGCGCTCCGGCTGGCGTGCGGCCAGCCGTTCGGCGGCGATCATCCACAGGCCGCCGATCACCAACGCCCAGGCCACCGGGGTCACCGTCTCGGGCAGCTTGAAGCCGAGCTTCACCGCGATGAAGCCGAGCACGGCGGTGATCGCGAACGCCACCACCAGCTTCAGCAGGTAGTCGCGGTTGGCCGGCTCGCGCCACTGCGTCAGCAGCTGCCAGATGCGCTTCCAGTAGATCAGCGTGACCGCCAGGATCGCGCCGGCCTGGATGCCGATGTTGAACAGGTCCGAGCGCGCGCCCAACCCGAACTTCTCGGCGATCAGCAGGTGGCCGGTCGGGAGATCGGCAGGAATTCGGTGATGCCTTCGATGATGCCAAGCAGGATGACGTAGAGCAGATCGATCACGGGCGGATCCGTCGGGTAAGGATGCGCGCCGCCACCATAGGCAACACGACGGACATAGCTTAACGGGCTTTACGGGCGCGGAAGCAGACCGTCGACCCTGCCCACTGACGGTACGGTACCGGCGACCTTGGATGTCGGGGTGCCGGCAGGGTGGGTCGGCTTCCTTGGTCCGGGGGGAGCTTCGGGTCAATGCGTGGCAACCGGTCATGGCGGGCACGGGCCCCGACGTATGCGCGGCCGGTCAGGCGTGCTCATGTCGGCGGATGGACGCATGGACGGCTGGATGAATTTGCCTGCGGTCATGCCCGAATTCGCATATTTATACGTTAATCCGCATAAAAAGCGATCAATTACGACAAGACGAACAGGGAACGTGGACCCACGATAGAAGCGTGCTCGGGCCGTCGGCTGACCGCGTCTCGTCGCGGTGAGGGCCCTTTGCGGCACGCGTCAGCCAACTGAGTGCCTGCCTGCGGCTCAAGCGATCGGGGCGTTCTTTGCCAAGGGGCGATGGCGACGGGGTGGATGACGTATTGCACGGATGGCATTCGAGAACTTTGTCGGCGAAGTTCCGGGCAGGTATGGGGGACAGGGGGACAACGGAATCGCCCCGCGGATCGCGTTTGCCGATTCCGTCTGGCGTCGCTTCGTCTTTTTTTGAAAGTACCGACGCACCCAAAACAGCCAGGTGGGATTTTGGATCGTTCGGCATGCACTCATCACGTTGAGCAGGGAACCTTCATGACATCGATTTTACGACGCAGCAGACTCGCCATTTCCCTTTCGCTCGCGCTGATTTCCGGCGCGGCGTTGAACAGCCCCCTGCTGCATGCGCAAGATGCCGGAGCGCAGACTCCGGAACAGGCCCAGACAGAACAAACCGTCAACCTCAGCGCGATTGACGTCACCGGTTCGCGCATCAAGGGCGCCGACATGGCGACCCAGGTGCCGATCCTCTCGATCACCGCGGCCGATCTGGAAAACACCGGCCTGACCAGCGTGGGCGACATCCTGCAGCAGTTGAGCTCGTCGGGCTCGGCCCTCAATACCAAGTTCAGCTCGGCGGGCAACTTTGGTTTTCCGCCCAATGGCGCGGGCGTGGGTACCGGCTCGGCCACCCTTGATCTTCGCCACCTCGGCTCCGGCCGCGTGCTGATCCTGGTGGACGGCTTGCGCTGGGTGAACGAGAGCTCGGCATCCGGCGTATCCGGCTCGGTCGACTTGAACACCATTCCAGCCAGCATCATCGACCGCATCGAAATCCTGCAGGACGGCGCGTCCGCCCTGTATGGTTCGGACGCGATCGCCGGCGTGCTCAACATCATCACCAAGCGCAAGCAGGATGGCGCCGCAGCCAACTACTACTACGGCACCTACCCGGACCTCAACGGTGGCACCACCACGCAGTCCAACATCTCTTTTGGTGCATCCACCGACCGGCTGGATTTCTTCACCGACCTGAGCTACGTCAAGCAGGAAGTGATCAACGCCTCCGAGTGGGATCGTGCCGCCAGGGAGTGCATCCCGGGTACCGGTCTGGCCAACTGCAGCGCCGGGTCGCCGTATGGCCGCTATCGCTTTGTCGATCCGATCACCGGCCAGACCAAGGACATCACGCTCAATCGTGATGTCGCCACGGGCGTTCCGAACTACGCGACCGATTTCCACAAGTTCACCAATGCCGACCGCTACAACTACGGCGGCATCAACAAGCTGCTGACCCCGAGCGAGCGAGCCGGTCTGTTCATGAGCGCGCGCTACCAGCTCACGCCCTCGACCACCTGGTATGTGCGCGGCCTGTACAACAACCGCCGCTCGCGCAGCGAAGCGGCAGCCCAGGGCCTGGGCTTCGGCCCCACGGGCACCACGATGGCCACCACCATCGTCAGCGCGGCGGACAACATCTACAACCCGTTCGGCTTTGCCCTCGACCCCAAGACCAACCTGATCTCGGTCAGCCGGCGCCTGGTGGAGGCGGGCAACCGCGTGTTCATCCAGGAGGTCGATACGCTCCAGCTGAACACGGGTCTGGAAGGCACCTTCTCGCTGGGTACCCGGGGCTACTACTGGGACGTGAACTTCGCCCACGGCAACAACCGGGCCAAGCAGCGCGTGACCGGCACGATGAACATGTCGCACGTCAAGAAGGCGCTCGGCTCGCCGTCCGGCTGTCTGGCGATCGAGAAGTGCGTGCCGCTCAACCTGTACGGCGCGCCCGGTTCGATCACCAAGGAAATGCTCGACTACATCGGCTTCATCGAGCACGACAACAGCCAGAACAAGATCCGGCTGTGGTCGGCCAACCTCTCCGGCAGCATCGTCACGCTGCCTGCCGGCGACCTGGCCTTCGCGGCCGGTGCCGAGCACCGCAACTACTCCGGCTCGTATGAGCCGGATGCGCTGATCGTTTCCGGCGAGTCCAACAACGTGCCGTCGCTGCCGACCCACGGCAAGTACTCCATCAACGAGTACTACGTGGAGTTGAACGCACCGCTGCTGGCCGATGTTCCCGGCTTCAAGGCGTTGGACCTGTCGGCGGCCACCCGCTACTCCGACTACTCCACCTTCGGCGGCACCATCAACAGCAAGCTCGGTCTGCGTTGGCAGATCTATGACGACCTGACCCTGCGCAGCACCTGGGCCCAGGGCTTCCGCGCACCGTCGATTGGCGAGGTGTACGGAGCGATGTCGCGCTTCGATGCCACGATCCAGGATCCCTGCTCGGCGGACCACGTCAACTTCGCGCAGGTCGCGGCCAACTGCGCCGCACTGGGCGTGCCGGCCGGTTATATCCAGAGTGGCCGTCAGGTCGGCGTGCAGACCGGCGGCAACGAGGATCTGAAGCCCGAGACCTCCAAGAGCCTGACCATCGGCGCGGTCTACAGCCCTGGCTGGGCACAGAACGTGGCGTGGTCGAGCAAGCTCGATTTCAACCTGGGCTTCTACCGGATCAAGCTCGAGGGCGCCATCCAGGCCCTGGACGCGCAATCGCGTTTGAACCGCTGCGTCACCGGCGGCAACCCGTCGGCCGAGGCCTGCACCAACATCGTGCGCAGCCGCACCGGCGATTTCGCCCAGTTCGACAACCTGCTGCTCAACCTGGGTTCGATCCAGACCAGTGGTTTCGACTTCGGCTTCAACTGGCGCGGTCCGCAGACCGCCATCGGCAGCTTCACCGCCGACTGGAACAACACCTACGTGCAGAAGTTCGAAGCGATTGACGCCAACGGTCGCCGTGAGCCGCGCACCGTCGGCGTGGAGTTGAGCGACAGCGCGATCCCGCGTTTGACTTCGGTCGTTCGCCTCGGCTGGGCACACAAGGCATGGACCGTCGACACGACGGTGCGCTACACCAGCGCGCTGAAGGAAAGCTGCGCCGGTGCCGCGGGCTTCCCGATCTGCGACAGCGCGGCGAAGGCGCCCAACCGTCCCAGCGGCACGCACGTACTCGGCGCCACGTACTACCAGGACTTGCGCGCCAGCTGGAAGGTGCCCACGAGCCTGGACCTGACCCTGACCGCGGGCATCAACAACCTGTGGAACAAGGAGCCGCCGGCGTGCGTGTCCTGCTCGCTCAACGGCTATGACGCGTCCAACTACGACCTGCCCAGCCGGTTCGCCTACGTGAGGGCCAGCCTGAAGTTCTGAGTCGCGGTGGTCACCCGGTCGTGTGGGATGCACTGCACCCACACGACTTCAGGGTGAATTTGTCACAGCGGACGGTGCGGGGACGGGAGACGGTGACCCGCGCACCCCGAAGTGAAATCGTTCGTCATCCGAAGTAGGGATCAGCGTCATGCAAGAGACACAAGCGGCCCCGGCTCGCGCCTGGCGCGATGCACGGGTGCCACATGCCTTCGCAGAGGGTGTCGATGCGTTCGACGGAGCCGCCCTGGGGCCTGAGATGATGGCCGGCAGTGGACACGTTGCCCGACGTCCTGTTTTTCATCAAGGATACCGGGGGTCGCTACACGCATGCCAATCTGACCCTGGTGCATCGCTTGGGCCTGACGCGGCGCGAGGAGGTGATCGGTCGCAACGAGCTGGAGTTGTATCCCGATGCGTTTGGCAGCTCGCATGCCAGGCAGGACGAGCAGGTGCTGCTCGGTGAAACCGTCGAGAACGAACTCCAGCTGCAGGTTCTTCCCAACCATGTCCCGAGCTGGTGCCTGACCCACAAGCGCCCGCTGCGCGTCCAGGGCGAAATCCGCGGCATCATCGGCAGCTCGCACGACATCGCTGCGCCGGATACGACGCAACCTTGCCCGGCCAGTCTGCGCCGCGTGTTCGACTACCTGCACGAGCACTACACGGAAAGCGTTCGCGTTTACGCGCTGGCTGACATGGCTGGCGTGTCGATGACGCAGCTGGACCGGCATTTCCGCAGCAGATACCAGTTGACGCCGCAGCAGATGCTGACCAAGTTGCGCATCGAATCGGCCGTGCGGCTCTTGCGTGGGGGCGACAGCATGGCGGCGATCAGTCACGCCTGTGGTTTTGCCGACCAGAGCGCATTCACTCGCCAGTTCAAGGCCACGGTCGGAATGACGCCACGAAGCTATCGCTCGTCGATCAGCGTGGCGGCCGCAAACATAGTGACCGTTTTCAGTGCCACCCCTCGTGCCGCGTCAGTCCGGGGATCCGGGAATCGAACCGACGAAACGCGGCATCCGGGCAGCACGTCGCCAATGGCCCCGGCCCCACTCCGCGACCCTGGCTGATCGTTGCGAAGGCCTTCGCTCGTTTTCATCACCACCGCACACTTCACTACGAGGACGTCATCATGGGCAACAACGATACGACAAGCGCAAGCCGGCGGGGCTTCCTGCAGATGTCAGCCGCGGGCGCCATTGCGTTGCCGGTTGTGCTTGCCGGATGTGCCAAGGCAGCAGCGCCGAAGGTAGCGCCGAGTGACGCCGCGGGGGGCAAGTTGCCCGAGTCGATCGCGGCGCTGCAATCGGTGGCCTCGCGGGTGGTCCCCATCACCGTCGCCGAGCGGCAGGGTCGGCTCGCCAACGCCCAGCGCCTCATGGCCGAGAACAAGATCGACGCGATCTTCGTTGGCGGCGGCACCACACTGAACTACTTCATCGGCATGCGTTGGGGCAACAGCGAGCGACTGACCGGCATGATCCTGCCCAAGTCCGGTGAGCCGATCTATGTGACGCCGGAGTTCGAGCGCGCGCGCACGCTGGAGCAGGTCAAGTTCGGTCACGACGTGCGCGCCTGGGAAGAACACGAAGATCCCTACCAGCGCGTGGCGCAGGTGATGGCCGACCTGAATATCAGCACGGGCACGCTGGGCATCGAGGAGACGGTGCCGTTCTTCCGCGCCAAGGGCATCGCCGATGCGCTGCCCAACATGACCATCGTGGATGCCAGGCCGGTCACGGCAGGCTGCCGCTCGATCAAGAGCCCGGCCGAACTGGCCCTGATGCAACTGGCCAACGACACGACCCTGGCGGTCTACGAGGCGGTGTGGAAGGCGTTGCAGCCGGGCATGACCCAGCAACGGACGTTACCGCCCTGCTTGCCGCTGCCTACGGGCGCACGGGACTGACCGGCGGCGCCAGCGTCAACGTGGGCAAATACACCGCGTTGCCGCATGGCTCGATCGAGCCGCAGCACCTCACCGACGGTACCTGGCCATGTTCTGGACGGCGGCTGCAAGGCCGACGGCTACACCAGTGACATCACCCGCACCGTGGTGCTGGGCACGCCCAGCGACAAGATCCGCAAAGTGTTCCAGATCGTGCACAAGGCGCAGACCGATGCGCTGGCCGCGGCACGTCCGGGCGTCAGCATGGAGTCGGTCGATGCGGTGGCACGCAAGGTGGTGGCCGATGCGGGTTATGGCCCCGACTACACCTATTTCGGACATCGGCTTGGCCACGGCATCGGCATGGACATGCACGAGTGGAACTATCTGGTGCGCGGCAACGAGCGCCTGCTGGCGCCGGGCATGACCTTCAGCAACGAGCCGGGCATCTACATTCCGGACGAGTTCGGCGTGCGGCTGGAGGACTGCATGTACATCACCGAGGATGGTGCGCGCCTGTTTACGCCGCAAAGCCCGTCCATCGACCAGCCGTTTGGCTGAGCATCAACGTGGGCGAGGACGCATGGATGCGTACGCTCGCCTGCTTCCCTTCAAAAATAATCGCGGCGGTCCCCGGGCACCAGTCCGCATGGTCGTTTCCCCAATTGGCCGCTTACCCACGCGGCCTTTTTTTTGCCTGGCCGGCACCAGACCGCATGCGGGGGAGCGAGTCGCCCGCCAGTTTCATTCAACCAGCCGTCCCGTCGCCGGTGCGCGCCCGGTGGCGGCTGGAAAGATCATCCTTCAATGGGAAGTGAAACCATGAATCGAAGCAAGAGCCAGATCGTTGATCACGCTGGCCTGTCTGCTGGCAACGCTGGGGGCGGGTTCCGCCGCCGCCGCCGACAGACGCACGCCATGCGCGGTGTTCGGATTCACCGCCGAGCGGCGCCGCCCGGCAGCAGAGTCTCGAGCAGCGTTTCGACGCCCAGCTCGATCGCGGCCGATCTGCGCGAATGGCTCGAAGGAGCTGTCATCGGCGCCGAACCACGTCGGCTCGCCGCACAACAAGGCCAACGCCGAGTTCATGCTGAAGAAATTCAGCGAGTTCGGCTGGGACGCCCAGATCGAGACCTTCAGCGTGCTGTATCCCACGCCGAAGAAGGTCCAGGTGCAGATGCTCGCGCCGGACAAGTACGACGCCGTGCTCAGCGAGCCGGCCATTCGAGGGCGATGCCTCGACCAAAATCCGCGATGGCGTGCTGCCGCCCTACAACGTCTATGGCGGCGACGGCGACGTCACCGGCGAACTGGTCTACGTCAACTACGGCGGCCCCGACGATTACGTGGCGCTGGCGCGGCGCGGCATCGACGTGCGCGGCAAGATCGTCATCGCCCGCTACGGCAGGGCTGGCGCGGGCTGAAGCCGCAGCTGGCGCAGAAACACGGCGCGGTGGGCTGCCTGATCTATTCCGACCCGCATGAAGACGGCTATTTCAAGGGCGATGTATATCCCAAGGGCGGCTGGCGGCCGGAGCAGGGCGTGCAGCGCGGTTCGGTGGCGGACATGCAGGTCTATCCGGGCGATCCGCTGACCCCGGGCATCGGCTCCACGCCCGGCGCCAAGCGCCTGGCCCTGGAAGATGCCAAGACCATCCTGAAGATTCCGGTGCTGCCGATTTCCTACGGCGACGCCACCCCGCTGCTGAAGGCGCTGGAAGGCCCGGTGGCGCCGGAGGAGCTGGCGCGGTTCGTTGCCGTTGACCTATCAAGATCGGCCCGGGTCCGGCCAAGGTACGCATGGTGGTGGAGTCGAACTGGGGTCAGAAGACGATCTACAACGTGGTCGCCAAGCTGAAGGGTTCGGTGGCGCCGGACCAGTGGGTGTTGCGCGGCAATCATCGTGACGCGTGGGTGCTGGGTGCGCAGGACCCGTTGTCCGGCACGGTCGCCATGCTGGCCGAGGCGAAGGCCATGGGCGCGCTGGTACAAGCAGGGCTGGCGGCCCAAGCGCACGCTGGTCTACGACAGCTGGGACGGCGAGGAAGCCGGCCTGCTCGGCTCCACCGAATGGGTCGAGACGCATGCCGACGAGCTGCGCAAGAAGGCCGTCGTCTACATCAATACCGATACCAACAGCCGCGGCTTCCTCGGCGCCGGCGGCAGTCATTCGCTGCAGCACCTGATCAACCAGGTCGCCTCCTCGGTGACCGACCCGCAGACCGGGGTCAGCGTGCAGGAGCGTCTGCGCGCGCGCCTGCTGGTCGCCGGCTATGAGGGTGGCACGGCCGGCCGCGCGGTGGCCAAGGTTGCCGCCGCCGGTGGCGATCTGCCCATCCACGCGCTGGGTTCGGGTTCCGACTACAGCCCCTTCCTGGAGCACCTCGGCATCGCCTCGATGAACATCGGTTTCGGTGGCGAGTCGGACCAGGCGGGCGTGTATCACTCCCACTACGACACCTACGAGCACTTCGAGCGGTTTGGTGATCCGGGGCTGACCTATGGCGTGGTGCTGGCCAAGGTCACCGGGCGCATCGCCATGCGCATGGCCGATGCCGACGTGCTGCCGCTGCGCTTCAACGATTTCGGCGACACGGTCAGCCAGTACATGGGCGAGCTGCACAAGCTGGTCGCACAGCATGCGCGAGGCTACCGAGCAGCAGCATCGCCTGCTCGATGCAAACGCGTTCAAGCTGGCCACCGATCCCACCCGCCCGATCGGGCCCCCGGTGCGTGATTCGATCATGCCGAAGATCGAGCTTGCGCCGCTGGAGACCTCGATCAAGCAGCTTGAGCAGAGCATGCGGAAGTACCAGGCCGCGTTGGCGAAGAGCGCGGCGAGTGGACTTCAAGATGCCGGCCGCGCGGCAGGCCGCAGTTGAACGACCTGATCGGACGCATGGAACAGTCCCTGACCGATGCGGCCGGCCTGCCCGGGCGCGAATGGTTCAAGCACATGGTGTATGCGCCCGGCATGTTGACCGGCTACGGCGTCAAGACCTTGCCGGGTGTGCGCGAGGCGCTGGAAAGCCGGCGCTGGGATGAAGCCAACGCGTATGCGGTGGTGACCGCCAAGGTCGTCGACCGCTACCGCGCGCAGATCGACAAGGTGACCGCGCTGCTCGATCAGCCCTGAAGTTCAGGACCACCCCATGAGGGCGGGGTTGCGAACCTCCGCCCTCGATGGCACTACGGCGTCATGAGCGTCAACCACCATTGGCGACCGTACGTTGGCGCAGCCCGGTTGTGCCCGGCTGCGTTCCTGTCCGTAAGCCGCGTGTGGAGAATGGGCCGGTCGCTTCGCATCGGGGCGTCGCCCGTTGGCTTCGGGCTTCTGCCGCCCACGTTTCTAGCGTAGCAAGCTGCGGGAGTCCCGCGGCGACACGCCGACGGTCGCCTTGAACTGTCGCGCGAACGCGCTTTGGTCGGAGTAGCCGCACGCCTGGCTGATCTCGGCGATCGTCATTTCGGTCTGCAGCAGCAGTTGCATGGCCTCTTCGATCCGTGTCTTCGTAAGCATTTGCTGCGGAGTGAGCTGGAACACGCGCTTGAACAGGCGCTCCAGTTGGGCGATGGAGACTCCGGCGATGTCCGCCAGCGTCTGCATGCGCAGCGGCGAGTAGAAGTTTGCCTGGATGTGGTCGATCGCATGCTGCAGGCGCTTGAAGGACGAGTGCTGGCTGTCGGGCAACCCAGGTCGCGCGAGATGCCCACCAGTCCGACCACCTGTTTTCCGGTATACAGCGCACGCTTGATGGTGAGGCACCAGCCGGGCGCACGGTTTGCGTAGAGGTGGGTCTCCAGGTGGTTCTCGATGGCGTTGCCACGCAGCACGCGTTCGTCCTGGGCTTTGTACGAGCTGCCGAGCTGGTCTGGAAACAGCTGGGTCACCGTACGTCCCAGCAGATCGGAACGGTTCTTCATCCCGAGTCGCCGGATCAGGGTGTGGTTGACGTGGGTGTAGCGGCCCTCGACGTCCTTTATGAAGAACACCGTGTCGGGCAAGGCGTCGAAGATCTCCTGGATCTGGACGGGGCTGAGCGAGATATCGATGGCGCGCTCCCTGGTTGTGCTGTATTGCGACGCGGGCCACTTCGGTCAAGGGGCGAAGACGCATGAAACTGGAGTGCGGGCGATCAGTCAAGCGCGGTCGATTATGCATACTTCCGCATCATGTCCAGGGAAGGCGTGCTAGCGGCGATCGGATGGCGTGCCGGAAGATGGCAGCATGCAAACGATCCGCGTCGTCGACTCCCATACTGCTGGCGAACCCACCCGCGTGGTGGTGTCCGGCTTCCCTGATCTCGGTGGCGGCAGCCTTGCACAGCGACGCGAGGCTTTCCGAGAGCGCTATGACCACTGGCGCAGCGCGATCGCCTGCGAGCCGCGCGGATCGGAGTGGATGGTCGGTGCCCTGCTGGTGGAGCCGGTGGATCCGCGTTGCTGCGTGGGCATGATCTTTTTCAACAACGTCGGCTATCTGGGCATGTGCGGTCATGGCACGGTCGGGGTGGCCCGTACGCTTGCCCATCTGGGGCGGATCGGGCCTGGCCAGCATCTGATGGAGACCCCGGTCGGAGTGGTCGGCGTGCAGCTCCATGACGATGGCAGGGTGACGATCGACAACGTCGAGAGCTACCGTGTCGCGCGGGATGTGGCGGTGGATGTGCCTGGCCACGGTTGTGTCGTCGGTGACGTCGCCTGGGGCGGCAACTGGTTCTTCATTACTTCGCAGGCACCGGTGCCGCTGGCGCTGGAGCACGAGAAGGAGCTCGGCGGTTACACCATCGCGATCCAGCAGGCGCTGGCCGCCGCCGGTATCACGGGCGAGGACGGGGCGCAGATCGATCATGTCGAAATCAGTGGCCGTTCGCCCGAGGATCCCTCGGTGGCGCGCAACTTCGTGATGTGTCCGGGTGGTGCGTATGACCGCTCCCCCTGTGGAACGGGCACCAGCGCCAAGCTGGCCTGTCTCGCCGCGGATGGCGAGTTGGCAGAGGGCGAGCGTTGGATCCAGCAAGGCATCCTTGGCAGCAGCTTCGAGGGGCACTACCGCAAGGGCTCGCGCGGCATTCTGCCGGTCATCACCGGCAGCGCCTGGGTCACGGGCAGTGCCGAGATCCTCATCGACCCGGATGATCCGTTCGCGTGGGGTATCGGCGGGACATGGCCGCGGCCGTGAGCGCCACGCAGTTCGATCTGATCGTCGTGGGCGCCGGCATCATCGGCGCGGCGTGCGCCGAGCAGGCGGTGGCGGACGGGCGCAAGGTGGCGATCGTGGAGCCTGGCGTCGTGGGCGGAGGCATCACTGCCGCGTCCATGGGTCATCTCGTGGCGATGGACGACGATCCGGCGGAGTTCGCTCTCAGCCGCTACTCCCTTGGTCTGTGGGATAGCCACGAGCAGCGGCAAGAAGCCGAGTTCCGCCGTTGCGGCACCTTGTGGGTGGCCTCCGGCGAGCGTGAGATGGAGGCCATCCCGGCCAAGGCCGCACGCATGACGGCGGCTGGCGTCCGCGCCGAGGTCGTGGGCGCCGCGCAACTGCGCGAACTGGAACCGGCATTGGCGCCGGGCATGGCAGGCGGCCTGCTGGTGCCCGACGAGGCTGTCGTATATCCCCCGCGCATGGCGCGTTGGCTGGTGGAACATTGCACGCGTTCAGGCGCCGCACTCTATCAGGGGCGTCGTGTCGTGCGTCTGCTTTCATCGGGCGTGCAACTGGACGATGGAAGCAGGCTCTCCGGGCCAACCCTGCTGGCAGCCGGGTTGGCGACATCCGAGCTGATGCCGCAGTTGCGTATGCATGCACGGCGCGGACATCTGGTGGTGACCGACCGGTACCCCGGGCGGGTGCGGCATCAGGTGCTTGAGACGGGCTACGCCGACAGTGCGCACGGCGAGGATCAGGTCAGTGTGGCTTTCAATATCCAGCCGCGCCCGACCGGGCAACTGCTGATCGGTTCATCGCGCGAACAGGCCTCCGGGCAGGCGGTCAACCTGCCCGTTCTGCGCCGCATGCTGGAGCGGACCTTCCGTTTCATGCCGGGCCTGGGCACTCTTCAGGCGATCCGCGTGTGGACGGGGCTGCGTCCATGCACGCCCGATGGCAGGCCGTATATCGGCGCGGTGCCCGGCCATGACGGGCTATGGGTGGCCGCGGGCCATGAAGGGCTGGGGGTCAGCATGGCCCTGGGCACGGCGCGGTTGCTGTGCGACCTGCTGGACAAACGGACTCCGGCGATCGATCCGGCGCCGTACGACCCGGCGAGGGTATTCGTTTGAGCGCGGCCATGGCCATCTTCGTCTCGCTGCAGGTCGATGGCCGCACGCTGCGTGTGGCTGAGGGCATCAGCGTTGCCGCGGCCATCGCGATCGCGGGAGCGATCCCGCTGCGACGCTCGCCGTCGGGCGAGGGCCGTGCGCCGCTCTGCGGGATGGGCGTGTGTTTCGAGTGTCGCGCCACGGTGGATGGCGTGGAGCAGCAGCGTACCTGCTTGCTGCCGGTGGCTGAGGGCATGGAGGTAGTGACGCATGGATGAGCATGTGCACAGTTACCAGGTGGTCGTGATCGGTGCGGGTCCGGCAGGTTTGTCGGCGGCCGAGGCGGCGGCGGCGCAGGGCTGCAGCGTGCTGTTGCTCGATGCGCAGCCGGCGGCTGGCGGTCAGGTGTGGCGGCGCGACGCGGCCCTGGGCGTGCCGGCCCTCTCCCGAACAGCTTCAGTCGCGGCTGGACGCGCTGGGTGTCAGCCGCTTGCCGCAGTCGGAGGTGGTCGGGGCTTTCGGGCGCCAACTGCTGGTGCGTTGCGGGCGAGAGTCGCTGGAGGTCGGTTTCGGCTCGCTGGTGATCGCCACCGGAGCACGGGAATTGCTGTTGCCCTTTCCCGGCTGGACCCTGCCGGGCGTGACCGGTGCTGGCGGCGCACAGGCGCTGGTCAAGCAGGGTTGGCCGGTGCGCGGCAAGCGCGTACTGGTGGCGGGCAGCGGCCCGCTGTTGCTGGCCTCGGCCGAAACCTTGCAGCGGCACGGTGCGAGTGTGCTGGGCATCCACGAGCAGCTCGGGCGCACCGCCTTGGCGGGTTTCGCAGCCGGGTTGTGGCGGTGGCCGGGCAAGCTGGCACAGGCAGCGCAGTTGCGTGGCCGTCTGCGCGGAGTGTCCTATCGGGCCGACAGCCATGTGGTGCGGGCGCATCGGCCATGGGCAGATCGAGGCCGTGGAAATTCGCGAAGGCGGACGGATCTCCACGATCGAATGCGACATGCTCGCTTGCGGCTTCGGGCTGGTGCCCAACGTCGAGCTGGCCTACGCCCTGGGCTGCGATCTCGATGAAAGCCGGGTTCATCCGCTGGTGCGGGTGGACGCCTACCAGCGGACCAGTGTCGAGGACATCTATGCCGTGGGCGAGGCCTGTGGCATTGGCGGCGTCGACTGTGCGCGAGTGGAAGGCCGTATTGCCGGACTTGCCGCTGCCGGAGTGCCCGAGCGGGCACACCGGTTGTTTCGGGTGCGGTCCAGGGCACGCCGTTTTGGCGAGCACCTGGAACGACACTTCGTCCTGCGCGATGAGCTGCGTGCGCTGGCCGACGACGACACCATCGTGTGCCGATGCGAGGACGTCACGATGGGCGCATTGAACCCTTGCCAGGACGTGCGTGAGATGCGCCTGATGACGCGCTGTGGCATGGGACCTTGCCAAGGACGTATCTGTGGCACGGTCATCGCCGAGACTGCGGCGCTTGCCCAGGGCCGGCTTGCGTTTCCCTGTTTTCCCCGTTCCGCTGGCCGTTCTTGCGGGATCTTCCCCCAAGGGGCCGGCGGCTATTTTTTCAGGAGTTGTGAGATGAGCAAGAGCATGTGGCAAGGCGTTATCCCGGCGATCACCACGCCGTTTACCGAAGACGGTCAGGTCGATCACGACTTTCTCGCGCGGCACGCCCTGTGGCAGCTCGATGCGGGATGCGCGGGTATCCTGCCGCTGGGTTCGCTGGGCGAAAGCGCAACGCTTGCCTTCGACGAAAAGGTGGCCGTCGTGCGCACCCTGGTCAAGGCGCTCGGTGATCGTGCCCCGGTCATCGTCGGCATCGCGGCGCTGTCCACCGATGAGGCCGTGCGTCTGGCCAAGGCGTCCAAGCAGGAAGGTGCACGCGGCCTGATGATTCTGCCGCCGTATTCGTACACCACCGACTGGGCGGAGATGGGCGAGGCCATCCGCGCCGTGATCCGCGCCACCGATCTTCCGGTACTGCTGTACAACAACCCGATTGCCTACAAGACCGACTACACGCCCGAGCAGATTGCCGAGCTGGCCAACGAGTTCCCGCAAGTGGAAGCGGTCAAGGAGTCGTCGGGTGATCTTCGTCGCCTCGCCGCCATTCAGGCCCTGATCGGCGATCGTCTGGTGCTGATGACGGGTATCGACGACGCCATCGTCGAAGGCATTGCAATGGGTGCCACGGGCTGGATCGCCGGCCAGGTCAACGCCTTCCCGCACGAGTCGGTGGCATTGTTCGAAGGTGCGCTGAAGGGCGGTTACCCGGCGGTGAAGGAGCTGTACGACTGGTTCCTGCCGCTGCTGCGCCTGGACGTCGGTCCGAAGTTCGTGCAGATGATCAAGCTCACCCAGCAGTACGTGGATTGGGGCAACGAGCGTGTTCGTGCGCCGCGCCTCCAGCTCACCGGCGCCGAGCGCGAAGCGGCGGTACGGATCATCGAGCATGGCATCAAGAACCGGCCGGAGCTCTGACCGTGAACGACCTTCAGCAGGTACTGGTAGGGGGGCGTTGGCGAGACGCAGTGGACCCGGTTGGTTCATTGCGTGCGGACGCCCCGGCCAGGGGTGAACCCATCGGGCCAGCCTTCCCGGTCAGCAGCCAGCGCGAGGTCGCGGAAGCCGTGGCAGCGGCTGTGGGGGTGGCAGAGGAGTTCTCCGCCACCCCGGCAGCGCGGATTGCCGCGTTCCTGGAGGCGTATGCCGAGGGTATCGAGGCTGCGACTGAGCAGTTGGTGCAGCTGGCGCACGAGGAAACCGGGCTGCCGGTTTCACCGCGCCTGCGTGATGTGGAAATCGTCCGTACCACCGGGCAGCTGCGGCAGGCCGCGCGCGCCGCGCGCGAGTCCGCTTGGACCCACCCGGTGATCGACACGGCGGCAGGTTTGCGTTCCATGCTGGGCCCGTTGGGCAAGCCGGTGGTGGTGTTCGGTCCCAATAATTTTCCATTCGCCTTCAACGCGATCGCCGGGAGCGATTTTGCTTCGGCGATCGCGGCGCGCAACCCGGTGATCGCCAAGGTCCACCCGTCGCATCCGGCCACCAGTCAGGCGCTGGCGCGCATCGCCCATGCGGCGTTGCTTGCCTGCGGGTTGCCGGCCGCCGCGATACAGGTTCTGTATCGCGTCGAGCCCGCGGCCAGCCGTCTCCTTGTGGGACAGCAGGCCATCGGTGCCGTCGGGTTTACCGGTAGTCGCCGCGCAGGTCTGCAGCTCAAGGCAATGGCGGATGTGGCCGGGGTGCCGTTCTACGCCGAGATGTCGAGCATCAACCCGGTTTTCTTGCTCGAGGGCGCGGTGCGTGAGCGGGGTACCGCTCTTGCGGGCGAGTTCTTCACCTCCTGCACCATGGGCAGTGGCCAGTTCTGCACCAAGCCCGGGGCGATCGTGGTGCCGCAAGGCGAAGCCGGCGACGCCTTCGTCGAGGCGGCGGCCGCGCGTTACCGTGAAGCAGCGGCAATGACGCTGTTTTCGGCTGGTGGTATCAAGGGTTTTCTTGACGGAGTGGCGTGCCTGCGCGATGCGGGGGCGGCCGAGCTGGCCCGTGGTCTGGAGCCGGGTCAGGCGGGCTTTCGCGTTTCCCCGGTGTTGCTGACCGTCGATGGCGACCGTTTCCTGTCATCGCCACGGGCATTGCAGTCCGAAGCCTTCGGCCCCGCGAGCCTGGTGGTGCGCTACCGCGATGCGGCGCAGGCCCGGGCCATCGCGGCCGCGCTGGAAGGCAACCTGACCGCGACCGTGTACCGCGCGGCTGATGGCAGTGATGATGCTGTCGCCGCCGACTTGGTGCCCGTACTGCGTCCGCGTGTGGGACGGTTGATCTTCGACCGCATGCCCACGGGCGTAGCGGTAAGTGCGGGCATGAACCACGGCGGCCCCTATCCATCCACTTCGCATCCCGGCTTCAGTGCCGTGGGTATGCCGGGTGCCATCCGCCGCTTCGCCGGATTGCATAGTTATGATCAGGTGCCTGATCACTTGCTTCCCATCGAGCTGCAGGACGCCAATCCGGGTGGGGTCTGGCGTCAGGTGGATGGGCAGTGGACCCGGGATCACGCGGGCTCGCGCGCGTGAGTGTGCAGATCGGCCATCTCACTCTGGCCGAGGCCAGCCAGAGCCTGCGCCCGTGGCCGGCGCAGGCTCCGGCAATTTCCGCGGTCGAGTACGACGGCCGCATCGAGCGCGCACGCACGCTGATGCGCACGCTGGGCGTGGGGGCGTTGCTTGTCACGGCTGGACCGTCGCTACGCTACTTCACCGGCGTGCCGTGGCGTGCCAGCGAACGGTTGGTGGCGATGCTGCTGACCGCCCAGGGCGACCCGGTACTGATATGCCCCGTGTTCGAAGAAGGCTCGCTTGACGCCGAGCTGAAAGTCCCGGTGCGCAAGCGCTTGTGGGAAGAAGACGAGGACCCTTGCCGACTGGTGGCGGACGCGGTGCTCGAAGCCGGCGCGTGCCGCACGCTGGCGCTTGATCCGGCCGCGGCATTTGCCGTGCACACCGGGTTGGCGGCCCATCTCGGGGCGGCCGGGATCGTCGATGCCACTCCGGTGATCGACGGTTGCCGCATGCGCAAGTCGAGCGCTGAACTGGCGTTGATGCAGCAGGCTTGCGACATCACGCTGCAAGTACATCGCCTGGCCGCAGGGATCGCGCGGGAGGGCATCGGGACAGACGAACTGGTGCGCTTCATCGACAAGGCGCACCGCGCGATGGGCGCCGACGACGGCTCGACGTTCTGCATCGTGCAGTTCGGACATGCCACGGCGTTTCCGCATGGCATACCCGGCGTGCAGCACCTGCGTGAGGGTGAGCTGGTGCTGATCGATACCGGGTGCACCGTCCAGGGCTACCACTCGGATATCACGCGCACCTGGTGCTTCGGGACGCCGGACGACGATCAGCGGCGCATCTGGGATCTGGAGCGCGCCGCGCAGGCGGCGGCCTTCGCGGCAGTCCGGCCGGGAGTGGCCTGTGAAGCAGTGGATGCGGCCGCACGCGTCGTGCTGGAAGCAGGTGGGCTGGGCCCGGATTACCGGTTGCCCGGGCTGCCGCATCGCACCGGTCATGGGTGTGGCCTGGCCATCCACGAGGCGCCTTACCTGGTGCGCGGCAATCGTCTGCCGTTGCAGCCGGGCGTGTGCGCCAGCAATGAACCGATGATCGTGCTGCCCGGCCGCTTCGGCGTGCGGCTCGAAGACCATTTCCACGTGACCGATGATGGCGCGCGGTGGTTCACGCCACCGTCGCCGGCGATCGACCAGCCGTTCGCATGAGCTGAGCGCGTACCGAACCGTCCTTTCGCAGACAACGCTTCACTACCTGCAGGTGACCCATGGCTCCACAAGGCAAGTTCAAGAAAACCCTCAGCCTGACCGACCTGACCTTCATCGGCCTGGGCTCGATCTTCGGCTCCGGCTGGCTCTTCGCGGCCAGCCACGTGGCCGGGATGGCAGGGCCGGCCGGCATCCTGGCGTGGATATTCGGCGGCGTCGCCGTGTTCATGCTGGGCCTGGTGTACTGCGAACTCGGCGCGGCCTTGCCGCGCGCGGGTGGCGTGGTGCGTTACCCGGAGTTCTCGCACGGACCGCTGCTTGGATCGCTGATGGGCTTCATCACCCTGATCGCGTTCTCCAGCCTGATCGCGATCGAAGCCGTGGCCAGCCGCCAGTACGCGGCGGCGTGGTTCCCCAGCCTCAACGTCGAAGGCAGCAGCGATCCCAGTACGCTGGGTTGGCTGGTGCAGTTCGGGCTGCTGGTGCTGTACTTCCTGCTGAACTACTTCAGCGTGAAGAGTTTCGCGATCTCCAACAACATCGTGAGCATCTTCAAGTTCATGGTGCCGCTGCTGGTGGTCGTGTTGCTGCTGACACACTTCAACAGCGACAACATGACCATGAACGGCTTCGCTCCCTTTGGCGCTGCCGGCGTGCAGGCCGCCATCTCCACCGGCGGCATCATCTTCGCCTACCTCGGCCTGACCCCGATCGTCTCGGTGGCCAGTGAGGTGCGTGACCCGCAACGGACCATCCCGTTCGCGCTGATCCTGTCGATCACGCTGTCGACGGTGATCTACGTGCTGCTGCAGCTGTCGTTCCTGGGCAGCATCCCCGCCGAGCACCTTGCCGATGGATGGGGCGCGATCGCGGCGCAGTATTCGCTGCCGTACCGCGATATCGCCATCGCCTTGGGCCTGGGCTGGCTGGCGTGGCTGGTCATCGCGGATGCGATCGTGTCGCCCAGCGGTACCGGCAACATCTACATGAACGCCACTCCGCGCGTGCTGTATGGCTGGGCACGCAGCGGCGGTTTCTTCAAATCGCTGACCAAGGTCGATGCCAAGTCCGGCATCCCGCGCCGGGCGCTGTGGATAAGCTTCGCGATGTCGGTGTTCTGGACCCTGCCGTTCCCGTCGTGGGAAAAGCTGATCGGCGTGGTGTCGGCGGCTCTGGTGCTGAGCTATGCCGTGGCGCCGGTGTCGGTGGCCTCGCTGCGTCGCAGCGCTCCCGACCTGCCGCGTCCGTTCCGCGTCCGCCTGTTCTCGGTGCTCGGCCCGCTGTCGTTCGTGATCGCCGCGCTGATCGTGTATTGGTCGCGCTGGGAAACGCTGTCGTGGCTGCTTGGCCTGCAGGTGGTGATGTTCGCCGCCTACGTGCTGTGGAAGTTGCCGTCGGCCGAGGGCAGGGCGCGCCTGGTGCGCCAGGTGCAGTGCTCGCTGTGGCTGATCGTGTTCTACCTGTTGACCATGCTGATGTCGTACCTCGGCACTTTTGGCGGCATCGGTGCGGTCACCCATCCCTGGGACACGTTGGCGATTGCCGTGATGGCGTTCGCCATCTACGAGTGGGCGGCACGCAGCGGCCTGCGGGCGGCGGAGCTCAACCTCGACGACGAAGAGGCTTGATCCAGGCCGTGGCGGCGGAAGCCGCCACGCGCATTCGGGGTGCGCTTGGTCCTGCTTTGACGGGGAACCGCCAAGGTCCATGCAACAAGGGCGGCGTGCGGCGCCGGGGCAGGCGATCAATGCGCCGCTGCAGTGGCACATTCCCTAAGCGGAGATGACCGCGTCGGATCGGTGCGAATGATCGAACCGCGGCAGCCGCAGGAGCGGCTGGAGCGCTGGTGTTGGTCGAAGCCGCCCGTCGATGCGCCGCATGCAGTGGCGCAATCGATTCGTTCCGCGTTCGGCATCGGGCTATCGCATGGGAGAGGAAATCGGCCACGTCACAGCCACGACGTGGCCGGCAGGGCAACGCATGGCTCTCCATAAACACGGTCTGCGTTCAGACCGGAAATTTGTGCAGAAACGAACTTTCCCAGTGCCTGCGTGATCGGCATCGACGAAAGCTCAATTCGCCGTTGCTGGCCGGCTCGCGCAAGCGCGGTCATCATGCGGAATTCCGCATGCAAACGAATCAATCCATACAAGACCCCATGCCCGAACAGAGTGGAGACTTCAAGTGGGCAAGTCGTAGATGCACTTAAGTCGCCGCCAGGCGACACGTCGGCGCTTCTACCTGAAAACAGGAAGATGAAACAACGGGTATGTGAGCGCTTTTCGTACTGAATCATTCGGGGGGGTCTTTCTATGTATCCAGTAACGTACTCGTGGAGCTCTACAGAGGGAGGGGCTCTCTTCCAGAGCCGAGTGCATCCAGTCAAGCGGCTTGCCGGTTGCATCGCAACGGCGATCTTGATGGGTGGAATGATGGCTCCCGCGCTCGCGCAGGAGGCTGCATCCAAGCCCAAGACCACCGACCTCGAGGCCGTGTCGGTGACGGTGACCGGCTCGCGCCTGCCCAGCTCGGATCTGACGGCGGCCGCACCGGTGACCATCATCGATCGTGAAAAGATCGATGCGACCGGCGCACAGAGTGTGGGCGAGCTTCTGCGCGAGTTGCCGGTGGCATCCGCCTCGGCGAGCGATTCGGCCGGACGTGGCAACAACGGCTCGGCCAACGTCGCGTTGCGCGGGCTCAGCGCGGTGAACACCCTGGTGCTGGTGAACGGCAGGCGCATGCTGCCCAACAATGCCGGCGGCACCGTCGATCTCAACAGCATCCCGTTTGAAGCCATCGAGCGCGTCGAGGTACTGCAGGATGGCGCTTCGGCGGTATACGGTTCCGATGCGATTGCCGGCGTGGTCAACGTCATCATGCGGCGCGACTACGATGGAGTGACGCTCAAGGCCGGCTATGGCTCCAGCAGCCGCAATGATCTGCCGAACACGGAATACAGCGCGACCTGGGGGCGCACGCACGAAGGCGGAAGTTACGTGTTCAATGCCAGCTACCGGCATTCGGGCGGCAACCTGATCTCGGACCGGCCGATCAGTCGCGATCCGGACTGGCGCGCGCTTGGCGGCCGCAACTTCCGCGACGAGGCCCCGCTGGTGGGCGCGTTCCGCGCGGTCAACTCGGCCAACGCCTTCGGCCCCGGCAACCCGTACTACATCATGAAGAACGGCGTGTCCCAGGTGGGGTCGGCAGCCGACCTCCGGCCGATGGTGTACCCGGGAACCAATACGCCGCTGACTTCCGGCAACGACGGCATCAATTACTGGGAGCACGAGAGCAGCGCCTCGGCGATTTCCCAGGCCAACCTGTGGTTCAGCGGTCGCGAGCGGATAAACGATTCGACGGATCTGTTCATCGAGGCGTCCTACAGCGGCCGCGAATCGCTCGGCTTCCTTGCCCCCGACTACGCTGACCCGAGTTCGGGCCTGGTGATCAGCGCGAACAACGCGTACAACCCGTTCGGGTTCGACGTGATCGGCATTCGTACCCTGACCGAGATGGGCACCGGGCGGACCCGGATGAACGACGTCAACAACAAGCTGTTCCGCGTCGTCGGCGGCGTCGAAGGCCGCATCGGCGACAGCTGGACCTGGGACGCATCGGCCAACTTCCAGAAACTGTCGCAGAACACCTATGGTGGCCGGCAACTGGACATCAACAAGCTCAGGCGCGCCGTGGGCGACCCGGCCTTGTGTGCGGCCACCGTCGGCTGCGTGGCGGTGAATCTTTTCGGTGGCCCCGGCAGCATTACCGAGCAGATGCTGCACTCGGTCACGTCCGACCGCTTCACCGACATCCAGGCGGACTTGAAGTCGGTAGTGGCCAACGCGGCCGGCAAGCTGTTCGAACTGCCCGCGGGAGCTGTCAATCTCGCGGTCGGTGCCGAATATCGCACGGAGAGCTTCACCCAGGTGCAGGACAACGCACCGGACAAGTCCACGCGGACACCGCCGTTCCTGCCGCCGACGCGGCAGATCAAGGAGGTCTACGCGGAAACATCGGTGCCGCTGCTGCGCGACGTGCCCTTCGTGCACAGCCTGGATATCGATGGGGCCATCCGCTACTCGCACTACAACGCGTTCGGGTCGACCACCAATCCGAAGGTCGGCATCAAGTGGCGTCCGTTCGGTGACTTGCTGGTGCGGGGTTCATGGGGCACCGGGTTCCGGGCGCCGACCTTCACCGAGGCCAACAGCACCCAGTCGCGCGGCTACCGGCCGGTGACCGACCCGTGCTACACGGCCGGGTACGCGTCGATGCCGGGTTGCAGCGGGCGGCAGCCGAGCACCGTGCTCACCGGCTCCTTCGTCACCACCGGCGGCAATCCGAACCTGCGCCCGGAGACCGCCCAGACGCTGACCGTCGGCATGGTATGGACCCCGAGCTTCCAGCCGCGCCTGTCGGCGACGCTCGATGTGTTCCGGATCAAGAAGGAGGACATCATCGGTGCGGCCGATGTGGACTACATCATCATGCAGAACGCACTCGGCAACGGCTTCGCCGGGCAGGTGTTGCGCAACGCGAGCAACGAAATCATCGACGTGTTCGCCACCCGCGACAACCTCCTCGATCAGTCGATCCGGGGCATCGATTTCGGCATGGAGTACACCACCGGACCGGCGTCGTGGGGCAGCATCAATTTCCGTACCGATGCCACTTATCTGAATAGCTACAAGCTCTCGCCGTCGCCGGCATCCCCCGCGGTCGAGCGGGTCGACTCGTACACCACTGCGCTGGGTACGATCCCCCATTGGAAGGCGACCGGGAGAACGACCTGGACGCGTGGGCCGCTGTCGGCGACCTGGGGCGTCCGCTACGTGGGCGATGTACGCAACGACGCCTCGCTGCTGGTCAACGGCAAGCGGATGCGAGCCAGCAGCTACGTGCAACACGACGTCGCGATGAGCTATTGGATCAACGCGGCAAACCTGAAGGTCACCGCGGCGATCGACAACCTCACCGACCGGATGCCGCCGTGGCTGGAGGGCAACTACTTCAACGGGTTCGACAACCTGACCTTCAACTCCCGCGGACGCTTCTACTCCGTCCGGCTGGTCAAGGAGTTCTGAGGACTCGCCACCCGCCCCGATCGTCGGGGCGGGTGTGTCGATGGCTATCGTGGGAGAGGGACATGAAGAAGGCATTGATCGCGGCATTGATCGCGATTCCGGTCTTGTTGAGCCAGGCGGCGCCGGCGCAGACGGCAGATGACGCCGCCACCGCCAAGGCGAAGGAGCTGACCGCGCAGACCAGGAAAATGGGCGGGGTCATGCCCGCGCAGCAGAAGGCGCTGACGCTGGAGCATATCGGCCTGTCGATCAAGATGATTCCGGCGCAGAAGCGGGTCGAGGGCGACGCCGTGCTCAGTCTGCGCACGGAGAGCCCGATCAGTGAGTTGATCCTGGATATGTACCCCGGATTCAAGATCGAATCCGTCCGGGTGGACGACGCGCTCGTCGCACCCAAGAACTACAGCAACCCCGACGGCCAGTTGCGCATCGCGTTGAAGCGAACGCTCGCGGCCGGCAGCGCGCTCAAGGCAAGGGTGGTGTACTCGGGCACGCCGCCGCTGGCCAAGCGGCCGCCGTGGGAGGGTGGCACGACCTGGACCAAGACGCCCGATGGCCAGCCCTGGGTCGACAACTCGCATTGGGGTGGAGGCTGCGACATGCTTTATCCCTGCCTGGACCACCCCACCAAAAAGACCGCCCAAGCCGACCTGTACTACACCGTGCCGGCACCTCTGGTGGCGCCGGCCAGCGGCAAGTTCATGGGCATGACCGAGAAGGATGGCTGGCGTACCTACCACTGGCGTGCGCGCAGTCCGCACACCTATGGGCTGGTGTTCAATGCCGGGCCGTACAAGCTGCTCGAGGGCGACTACAGCAGCCGCTTCGGCAACACCATCCCGATGCGGTTCTGGTACCTGCCCGGCGAAGACGAGAAGGCGGCCGGGCTGTTCACGGAATTCCCCAAGGTGCTGGAGTTCTACGAATCGCAGATCGGTCCCTATGCCTGGGCCGACCAGAAGATGGGCGTGATCCGGGTGCCGTTTTCAGGCCTGGAAAACCAGACGTTGAATGGCTACAGCATCGACTACACCAAGACCATGTTCGGCTTCGACTGGCTGTTGCACCACGAGTTCTCGCACGAGTGGTTCGGCAATCAGTTGTCGGTGTCCAACTACGACGACCTGTGGTTGCACGAGGGGCTGGGCTCGTACATGCAGCCGCTCTACGCGCGCTATCTGCACGGGGAGATGGACTACCACGCGCAGTTGAAGAACCAGCGGATGGGCATCCGCAACGAACAGCCGCTGGTGAGCGGCCAGGAGCGCGACGAAAAGTGGGTCTACGCCGACCCGACCGGGCCGCGCGGCGACATCTACTCCAAGGGCAGTTGGGTGATGCATACGCTGCGGTTGCTGGTGGGCGACGAGTCGTTCTATGAAATCGTGCGCCGCGTCGTCTACGGGCGGCCGGATCCGAAGCCGGGCAATTTCGAGCCGCAGTTCGGTACCAGCAAGGGCTTCATGACGGTGGCGAACCAGGTCACCGGGCGCAACCTGGACTGGTTCTTCGACGTGTACCTCTACCGCGCGGCGTTGCCGGAATTGGTCGAGGTGCGCAAGGACGGCAAGCTGCAGTTGAGCTGGAAGGTGCCGGACAACCTGCCGTTCCCGATGCCGGTAGATGTGCGCATCGACGGCAAGACCGTGACCTTGCCGATGACCGGCGGGGTGGGCGAGGTCGCGATTCCCGCGCGTGCCACGGTGACCCTGGATCCGGACGCCAAGATTCTGCGTCAGCTCGACTACGTGGACAACTTCAGGAAATGGCGGGCGGCGCAGCCCGAAGGCGATGGTCGCCGCGCGCGTTGAGCCGCCGAGGCCGGCGGTCCGGCCCACACGCCGTGGCGTTTCATCGACCGCAGCCGGCGGCGACGACCATGCCGATGTCCGCTGCCCCACACGACCGGTGTCGCTGCACCTGCACGCGGCGGACGAATGCAACAACCGATGGCATTGTCTGAGCCCACGAGGAGAGATGTGTATGTCGACTACGAAATCCACTTGCAGCAGGTTGCTGCTGCTGATTCCCCTCATGGCCGGCATGTCCCTTGGCGCGCAAGCGCAGGTGAATGCGGCGCCCGCGCAGGTGGCGATACCCGCGCCATCGACCTCGAAGGCGATCGAGGCGACGGACATGTACCACTTGCGTGCCGCGAACGATCCGCGGATTTCGCCCGACGGCCGCTCCGTGGTGTTCTCGGTGCAGTACAACGATCGCGTGGGGCGCCCCTATACCCGCATCTGGCAGGGAGACCTGCGCAGCGGCGCGATGGCGCCTTGGGGCGCGGATGACGGCATCGCAGGCAGTTCGGCGCGATGGTCGCCGGACGGCAAGCGGATTGCCTACCGCGGCGAAGGCGGGATTCATCTGGCTGACGCGAATGGTGCCAACGACCGCTTGCTGGCACCGGTGGACGACACCAATCATCCGCTGCCGCGCGCGGGCAAGGACTTCGTCTGGTCCCCCGATGGCAGCACGATCGCCTTCGTGTCCGCGGTGGCTTCTTCCGATCCGGTCATGGAAGCCGATCCGATCGTCATCACCCGCTATCTGTATCGTCCGGAAAGTGGATGGCCGTCGCGATTCAACGACAACAAGCGGATGCACCTGTTCACGGTCGACGTCGCCAGCGGCAAGGTGACCCAGCGCACCGAGGGTGACCGCTACGAACATTCGGTCGACTGGTCCCCGGATGGCAAGACCCTCGTGTTCCTGCAGAACCCGGAACAGGAACAGGACAAGGTCTACAACTACGACATCTTCACGCTCGACGTCCGCAGCGGGAAGATCGGTCGCGTCACCCAGACCCGCGGTGTGGAATACGCGCCGGTGTTCTCCCCCGATGGCAGGAAGCTGGCGTTCTCCGGGTTGATGCGGCCGGTCACCTCGTCCGAAACCAACATGGAGAACCCGCAGGCCTGGGTCCTGGACCTGGCCAGCGGCGCGCGTGTCGCGATCGGTGCCGGCATCGATGAAGTGCAGGGTCGCCCGCAGTGGTCGGCCGACGGCAAGTGGGTCTATGTCACGGTGCAGTCGCGCGGCAGCGTCGGCCTGTACCGGATTCCCGCCGACGGGCGGCAAGCACGAGCGGATCGGGCCGTCGCTCAGCCAGCGCGGATCGGTCGGCAGCTTCGCCGTGGCCGCCGACGGCACGGTGGTGGCGGCCATGACCACTCCCACGGATCTGGCCCAGTTGTACCGGCTTGTCCCGGGCCGCGATGCCGCCCGCCTCAGCAACCTCAATGAAACCGTGCTGGCGCACAAGCGCCTGGCGACGGTCGAGGCCTTCACTTTCAAGAGCTACGACGAACGGGAAATCGAGGCCTTCCTCACCGTGCCCGCCAACGCCGGCGGCAGCCGTGCGCCTCGCTCGCACCCGATGATCGTGGCCATCCATGGTGGCCCGCACGGCCAGCAGGGCCCCGGCTTCGTCACCAAGGCGCAGGCCTACGCGGCACAAGGCTATGCGGTATTGATGGTCAACTACCGCGGCTCCACCGGCTACGGCCAGGCGTTCGCCAACGCCATCGCACGCGACCAGAACGGTGGCGAGGCAATGGACGTGATGCGCGCGGTGGACGCGGCCGTCGCGCGCTACCCGTGGATCGACCCGGAGCGGCTTGGCATCGAGGGCGGCAGCTACGGCGGCCAGTTGACCAACTGGATCATCACGCAGACCCCGCGCTTCAAGGCGGCCATCCCGTGGGCGAGCATCTCCAACCTGGTCAGCCACAACTACATGTCGGTCTACCACGATTACCTGGAACAGGAATATTTCGGCAAGCCGCACACGGCGGGGATCATGGACATGCTGTGGCTGCGCTCGGCATTGCGCTTCGTCCACCAGGTCAGCACCCCCGTGCTGTTGAGCCATGGCGACAACGACCTGCTGGTCAATCCGGCCGAGATCGAGCAGTACTTCACCGCGCTGCACGATGTCGGTGTGGAGGCCGTGATGCTGCGCTATCCGCGCGAGGGCCACGGCATGCGCGAGAGCCAGCACCAGGTGGACTTCACCCAGCGCTCGATCGCCTGGTACGAAAAGCATTTCAATGCGCGATAAGGTCCCGCCAAGGTCGCGCAGGTGGCTCGGTACGCTGGCGCTGCTGGCGGTGCTGTGGCTGCCTGCGTCGGCCATGGCCGCGGCGACGAAGCAAGCCGTCGCGGCCACGGCCGAGGAAAGGTTCCGGGCCCTTCATGAAGCCGAATGGTCGTGGCGCGTCCGGGAAATAGGAATCGACGACGACGATGACGAGGCGCGGCGCATCCATTCGGCGTTCCGCGACGTGTCGGCACCGGCGCAGTTGGCCCGGCAGACCTACCTGGAAAAGGTGATGGCGCAGCTTGAAGGCATCGATCCCCGATCGCTTGCCGAAAGTACGCGCGTCGACTACGCGGTGTACCGGGCGCAGATCGAGGCCCTGCTGGCCAAGTACCGCTATCGCGACTACGAGAGGCCACTGACTTCCTCCGGCGGCTTCTGGAATCACGCGGCCGCCCATGCGCGCAAGCCCTACCGCACGGAAGCGGACTACCGTGCCTACATTTCGCTGTTGCGCGGGGTGCCCGCGTACTTCGAGCAGAACATCGCCAACATGCGTTCGGGCCTGCGGCGCGGCTTCACCCAGCCGCGCACGGTACTGGCCGGTCGCGATGCGCCGATCGCGGCGATGGCCGACGCCAAGCCGGAGGACACGTCGTACTACAAGCCGTTCGCCACCATGCCCGCCGCCATCCCTGCGCCGGTGCAGGCCGAGTTGCGCAAGCAGGCCCGGGCGGCCATCGCCGAGGCGGTGATTCCCGCCTACCGCACGCTGCGCGACTTTCTGCGCGACACCTACATTCCCGGGGCGAGGGTCTCGCTTGCCGCCTACGACCTGCCGGACGGCGCCGCTTACTACCGCTCCAAGATCCGCGAGTACGTGACACTCGACCTCACGCCGCAGGAGATCCACGACATCGGCCTGCGCGAGGTCGCCAAGCTGCGTGGCGAGATGGAACAGACCATGCGCGCAAGCGGCTTCGTTGGGGATCTGCCCGGCTTCCTGGAGTTCCTGCGCACCGATCCGCGGTTCTATCCGTCATCCGAGAAGGAGTTGCTGAAGGAGGCGGCGTGGATAGCCAATCGCTTCGACAGCATCGCTCCGAACTGGTTTGGCCGGATGCCACGCATGCGCTTCGGGATCAGGCCGATGCCGGCTGAAACCGCACCGTTCTCCAGTTATGCCGTGGGCGGTCCCGGCTATTACCTACTCAATACCTACGACCTCGCCAGCAGGCCGCTATATGTCCTGACCGCGCTGACCCTGCATGAGGCCGCGCCGGGACACGCCTTCCAGATGCCGCTTGCTGCGGAGAACAGCGCACATCCGGCCTTCAGGCAGAAGGTCTACATGTCGGCGTACGGCGAGGGGTGGGCGTTGTATTGCGAGAGACTGGGTGTCGAAATGGGCATGTACGAAACCCCGTACGACCTGTTCGGCATGCTCAATTACCAGGCCTGGCGTGCCGCGCGCCTGGTGGTCGACACGGGCATCCATGCCAAGGGCTGGGACCGCGGCCGCGCGATCGCGTACATGCAGCGGAACACCTCGCTGAACCAGCGCGAGATCGAAACCGAAGTGGACCGGTACATCGCGGTGCCCGCACAGGCGCTGTCCTATTACATGGGGATGCTGGCGATCGAGCGCGAGCGCGCGAAGGCGCAGTTGGCGCTGGGCGACCAGTTCGATATCCGCGCATTCCACGATGCGGTCCTCGAGGCCGGTTCCGTTCCACTGCCGGCGCTGGAAAAGCACGTCGACGATTACCTGGCGAAAACGCGGCGCCAATGAGCAGATCGCCGCCCACGACGGGCTGGCGGGTTGCAAACGAAGGGGTGAGCACATGGCGGGATCAATCAACCGGTGGCGTGGACTGGCGGCGGCGCTGGCGATATTCACGGCGACGGCAGCGGCACAGCCCGCGAAACCCGCGCAGCCGGTACAGCTGACGCTGGGCGACATCTACGGCGACACCGCCGTGGCGATGGACCCCCGAAGCGTGAGCAAGTGGCTGGATGGCGACAGTTACTCGGTGATCGAGGCGTCCGCCGCACTGGCCGGCGCCAACGACATCGTCCGCTACGACGCGGCCAGCGGCACCCGCACCGTGCTGGTCCCGGCGTCGGCGCTGGTGCCGGGCGCCGGGCAGGCGCCCTTGAAGATCTCCGATTACGAGTGGTCGACGGACAAGCGCTGGCTGCTGCTGCACGTGCGGCACGAAACGGCGCGCCGCAATAATCCGGTCGGCGACTACTGGTTGCTGGACGCTGCCGGTGGCGGCCTTCATCCGCTGGGCCGCGGCCTGTCCGCTCCCGGCTTGCTGTATGCGGAGTTTTCCCCCGATGGAAAGTCCGTTGCCTATGTCCACCAGAACAACCTCTACGTCGAACCGGTGCAGGGCGGTGCCCGCCGGCAACTGACTTCCGACGGCAACGCGTTGCGCCTGAACGGCCGTGCCGACGTCGCCTACGAGGAGGAGTTCAGTCTCGGCAAGGCGTTCGCCTGGAGCCCCGATTCGAGCCGCATCGCGTACTGGCAGTTCGATACCGACGGCATCGGCACGTTCTACATGATCCGCAATACCGGTGGCGTGTATTCGCAGGTCGTGCCGCAGCAGTATCCGAAACCGGGCACGGTGATTTCGGCGGTCCGCGTGGGCACCGTGTCCGTGCGCGGCGGCGCCACCACCTGGTTCTCGCTGGAAGGGGATCCGCGCCAGCACTACATCCCGCGCATGGCCTGGACGGCCGATTCAAGCGAAGTCGTCATCCAGTATTTGAACCGGCTGCAGAACCGCAACACGGTACTGCTGGGCAAGGCCCACGACGGCAAGGTGCGGGCCGTCTTCGAGGATGCCGACCCGGCGTGGATCAACGTCAACGACCCGGTGTGGGTTTCCGGCCAGCGCTTCACCTGGCTGAGCGAGCGCGACGGCTGGCGCCATCTCTATACGGTGGCGCGCGACGGCAGCGGGCCGGAGCTGCGCACGCCCGGCGACTTCGATGTGATCAGCCTGCTGCAGGTCGATGCAGACGCGGGCTACGCCTATTTCATCGCCTCGCCGGACAACGCCATGCGGCGCTACCTGTACCGGGCACGGTTGTCCGGGGCGCCGCAGGTCGAACGGTTGACCCCGGCCGGTGCCGATGGCGTGCATCAGTACTCGCTGTCACCCGGCGCGCGGATGGCCTTCCATACGGTGTCCAGCTTCGATCGGCCGCCGGTCACCGATGTGGTGCGGTTGCCGGACCATGCCGTATCGCGGGTGATGTCGGACAACCAGCGGATGCAGGCCCAGGTCGCTTCCGCCGCCAAGGGCGAGGTCGAGTTCTTCAAGGTGACGGCCAGCGATGGGCTCGAGCTCGACGCGTGGATGATGAAGCCGCCGAATTTCGACCCCAAGCGCAAGTATCCGCTGCTGCTCTATGTCTACTCCGAGCCGGCCGGGCAGACCGTGCAGGACAGTTGGGGCGGCGATCGCTATCTCTGGCATCTGATGCTCACCCAGAAGGGTTATGTGGTCGCCAGCGTGGACAGCCGCGGCACCAACTCGCCGCGCGGGCGCGCATGGCGCAAGAGCATTTACCGGCAGGTGGGCCTGATTGCATCGCGCGACCAGGCCGACGCGCTGCGCGCGATGCTTGCGTCGCGACCCTATCTCGATCCGGCACGCGTGGGCATCTGGGGCAGGAGCGGCGGTGGCGCGATGACGCTCAATGCGCTGTTCCGCTATCCGCAGTTGTATGCCGTGGGCATCGCCATTGCCAGCCCCACCGACCAGCGCCTGTACAACGCCATCTACCAGGAACGCTACATGGGCCTGCCGCAGGACAACGTGGACGGCTATCGCGACGGCTCGCCGATCAACTTCGCGCAGGGCCTGACCGGGAAGCTGCTGCTGGTGCATGGCACCGGCGACGACAATGTCCACTACCAGAACATGGAGCAATTGGTGGACCGGCTGATCCAGCATGGCAAGCCGTTCTCGATGATGGCCTATCCCGATCGCGGGCACGGCATCAGCGAGAAGCCCGGCACCCGGCTGCACCTGCAAACGATGATGACCGATTACCTCGACGCCAACCTGCTGCCGGAGCGGAAATGAAGAAGAAGACGATGCCATGTCACCACACGCGCCGCGCGGCTGCGTCATGGCGCGGCTCGCTGCTGGTCGTGCTGGCCTTCGCCTGCGCCGGCATGGCCGGTCAGGTGCTGGCGGCAAGTCCGGCTGGCAACAGCGCGCTGGTGCAGTTTTATACGCAATGGCGCCAGTTCGAGGCCCCACAGACCGTCCGGGGCATACCCGATTACAGCGCGGCGGCGATGCAGCGCAAGGCCAAAGGGCTGACGGGATTCAGCCAACGGCTTGCACAGATCGATATCGACGGCTTGAGCAGGAGCGAGCAGGTCGATTACCAGTTGCTGAAAGCGGAGCTGGCAGGGCTGGACTTCAACCTGCGGGTGCTGCGTCCCTGGGCGCGCGACCCGTCGTTCTATGTCAGCGTGTGGGCCGATCGCACCGATGTGCCGTCGCGTGATGCGCCGGCCTCGCAGCCGGAGATCGAGCTGTACCGCTACCGCTACCCACTGTCGGCGGCGGATCAGACCCGGCTGGCCGCGCAGCTTGGGATGATCCCCAGCTTCCTGGAGCGCGCGCGGGATAATCTCAAGGACAGCAACGCGCGTGACCTGTGGGTGCAGGGCGTGACCAGCCTGCGCAACCAGTCCGAGGCGCTGGCGCAACTGCAGCGGGGCCGGCTGGCGGTGAGCGACCTGGACGGAAGCCGGGCTGCCACGCTCGAGGGCGCCAGCCCCAAGCTGCGCGCCGCGGTGGCCGCCGCACACAGCGCCACGGAAGATTTCGTGCGCTGGCTGCAGGCAGAGGCGGCGGGCAAGACCGGCATGTCCGGTGTCGGCCGGGAAAATTACGACTGGTACCTGAAGAACGTCCAGCTCGTGCCCTATACGTGGGCTGATGAGGCGGCCTTGCTGCAGCGTGAGCTGGAGCGCGCGCATGCCAGCTTGCGGCTTGAAGAGCATCGCAATCGCAAGCTGCCTCCGCTGCGCCCCGCCGATACGCCGCAGGCGCTCGATGCATTGGCGACCAAGCGAATGGACACCTTCGTCGACTTCCTGGTGAAGGAAGACATCATTCCCGCGAAGGACTATCTGCGTGCGGCGCTGGCGCCCCAGAAAGCCACCTTCGTTCCCGAGGGGCGGCGGCTGTTCTTCGCGCAGGTGACCCATCGCGAGCCGATGCTGCTGTATGCCCACGCCTACCACTGGCTCGACTTGGCGCGGATGCGCGACGAACCGCACCCCAGCCCGATCCGCAGCAACGCGCTGCTGTCCAACATCTGGGTCAGCAGGGCGGAGGGGTTCGCCACGGGATTCGAGGAAATGCTGATGCACGCCGGGCTGTACGACGACAATCCGCGTGCGCGCGAGCTGGTCTGGATCATGCTGGCCAATCGCGCCGCGCGCGGCCTCGCCTCGCTCCAGGTGCAGGCGAACCTGTGGACGCTGGAGCAGGCAGGCGAGTTTCAGGCCGAATGGACACCACGCGGCTGGGCCGGTGCGCGTGATTCGCTGACGGCGTTCGAACAGCTGCTGTACCTGCGCCAGCCTGGCTACGGCACCAGCTACATCTCAGGCAAATTGTTGTTCGATCGCCTATTGACGCGCTATGCCCACGACCAGGAACGCGTCGGTGCGGATTTCGCATTGAAAGGATTGATGGCGAGGTTCAACGAGGTGGGGATGATCCCGATGACCCTGGTGGAACAGGAACTGCTGCCGCCGGAGGCGTCGCCCCTGCCATGACGGACGCGCGAGGAGGCGCCGGGCTCTCGGGTAGCCTCAGTCCGGCACCATCTTGGCCTGCGGATCGTCCTTGATGAGCGCAACCAGTTCGGCATGTAGCCGCTCGGGAATAAGCACGCCATGCTCCAGGCTCGCAGCCCTGGCCTCGTAGCGGCGCTGTGACGGCAGGCGCGCGCCGCTGGACGCAAAGGCGTCGAGCAATGCTTCGGCACGCGCCATGTGGGGAGCCGGATCCCCAACGATGAAGCGCGACGGGTCCAGCGCGATGATCAACTCGCCGTGATAGGGCGATGCCCCGGCCCCGGCATCGTGCTCCAGCGACTCCAGGCTGGTCAGGTCACCTATCAACGGCCCGGCGATCAACTCGATCATGGTGGAGAGGGCAGAGCCCTTGTACCCGCCGAAGGGCAGCATGGCGCCCCCATCGAACACCGCATTCGGGTCGGTGGCAGGTAGTCCTGCGGCGTCCACGCCCCAGCCTTCCGGTATCGGTTTGCCGCTCCGGGCCCGCAGCTCGATCTCGCCGCGAGCCACCGCGCTGGTGGCAAAGTCGAACACATAGGGATGCGCGCCGGGGCGCGGCCAACCGAACGCGAGCGGGTTGGTGCCCAGCAGCGGAATCTTGCCTCCGGCCGGTGCGACCCAGGCGTGGCTGGGGTTGCACGCCAGCGCCACCAGCCCCGCCTCGGTGATCTGCTCGACTTCGGGCCACAGCGCAGAAAAGTGCAGGCAGCGGTTGATCACCATCGCGGCCAGGCCATTGTCGCGGGCTTTGCGCAGCAAATGCGGCAGGCCCCTGTTGAAGGCGAGCAGTGAATAGCCGCCGCGGGCATCCACCCTGACGATGCCGGGCGCGTGGTCGTGCACTTCCGGTTCGGCGTGGCCTTCGACCTTTCCCGAGCGCAGCGAGTGAACGCATACGAGGGTGCGATAGAGTCCGTGCGAAGGGCAGTGGTCGCGTTCGCCCGCCACGATGGTGGCGGTCAGGCTCTGCGCATGGCCGATGCTGAATCCTGCATGTAGAAGGATGCGTGAGACGAGCGATTCGCACTCGTCGAGGGTCAATTTCACCGAGGATACATCAGGCATATCGCACCAATATTCTTGATAAATCAAGAATTGATTCTGCGTGACCAAACGGCTGAGGTCGCGTGATGTTTCATCGCAAACCATGCGGAATACTGCATGGTTTTGAGCTCGCTGATCGGCGATGTCTGTGTAGAATGTTCAGGGTGAGCCCTCCATTCCGGTGCCGGACTTTCCGAGTTCGGCCACCGCGAAGACGCGAGCCCCTCGGACGATGTCTACGAAACCGAGAAGCCGCATCGGGCCAGCGGTGGGTTCCTCACCGTAGACGTCATCGCTCAGCGGGGCCGCGGCCATCGCCTCGTGGCGGCCGTGGGCTGGGTAATGGTGTCCCTGCGCAGCTCGATCATGGGTACCGGGTGTTCCGGGGCGTGGAAGCCGTGGGCGGGTGCCGGCACCGCGGGTGGTGCAAGACGGCACCTGGATTTCCGCACAGGGCGGGCTGCGTTCGGCTATGGGCTGCGGGTAGCGTTTTGCACGCGAAAAATTGCACCATTGTGGACCAACACCAAAAGTAGCTGCACCGTTAGCGTGCGCGTCTGGTGTGGAAGGAAGTACGTGCGAAGATCCAACTTGTTGATCTTGCGATGCGTTCAGTGGGTGGCACAGGCGTTGCTATAGTCTGGGATCACCATCCATTGCCGAGGTTGCTCCATGTCCGCCAACCAAGTGCTCGACCTGATCCAGGAACATGAGGTCGAGTTCGTCGACTTCCGTTTCGCCGACATGCTCGGCGTGCATCACCACGTCACCTTCCCGGCCCATGCGATCGACGAGTCGACGTTCGAGGACGGCAAGATGTTCGACGGTTCTTCCATTACCGGCTGGAAGGGCATCAACGAATCCGACATGGTGCTGCTGCCCGATCCGGACACCGCGCACCTCGACCCGTTCAGCTCGCACGTGCAGCTGATCCTGCATTGCGACGTGCTGGAACCGAGCACCATGCAGGCCTACGGCCGCGACCCGCGCTCGATCGCCAAGCGCGGCGAGGCGTACCTGAAATCCACCGGCATCGCCGACACCGCGTTCTTCGGTCCGGAGCCGGAGTTCTTCGTTTTCGACTCGGTGCGCTGGCAGAACGATCCGGGCCGCGTGTTCTACGAGATCGGTTCGGAAGAGGCGGCGTGGTCGTCGCGCTACAAGTACGACGGCGAGAACCATGGCCACCGTCCCGGCGTGAAGGGCGGCTACTTCCCGGTCAGCCCGGTCGACTCGCTGGGCGACCTGCGCGCGGACATGTGCAAGGTGCTGGAGTCGCTCGGTCAGACCGTCGAAGTGCATCACCATGAGGTGGCGAATGCCGGCCAGTGCGAGATCGGCGTGAAGTTCAACACGCTGGTGAAGAAGGCCGACGAGCTGATGACGATGAAGTACGTCATCAAGAACGTGGCGCACCAGAACGGCAAGACCGTCACCTTCATGCCCAAGCCGCTGGTCGGCGACAACGGCAGCGGCATGCACGTGCACCAGTCGCTGGCGAAGAACGGCGAGAACCTGTTCGCCGGCGACCTGTACGGTGGCCTGTCGCAGACCGCGCTGTGGTACATCGGCGGCATCTTCAAGCACGCCCGCGCGATCAACGCGTTCGCCAACTCCACCACCAACAGCTACAAGCGCCTGGTGCCGGGCTTCGAGGCGCCGGTGATGCTGGCGTACTCGGCGCGGAATCGTTCCGCGAGTTGCCGCATCCCGTACGTGGCCAGCCCGAAGGGCCGCCGCATCGAGGTGCGCTTCCCCGACCCGATGAACTCCGGCTACCTGGTGTTCACCGCGCTGATGATGGCCGGCCTCGACGGCATCTTGAACAAGATCGACCCGGGCGCACCGGCCGACAAGGACCTGTACGACCTGCCGCCGGAAGAGGAGAAGAACATTCCGCAGGTGTGCTCCAGCCTGGATCAGGCGCTGGAAGCGCTGGACAAGGATCGCGAGTTCCTGAAGGCCGGCGGCGTGTTCACCGACGACTTCATCGACGCCTACATCGAGGTGAAGATGAAGGAAGTCACCAAGTACCGCGCCAGCACGCACCCGATGGAATTCCAGATGTACTACTCGCTCTGAGCGAACCGTCGGTGCGGCAAATGCAACGGGCGCTTCGGCGTCCGTTGTCACATGGGTGACCGGCGCACGGCGGGATCAGCCCTCGCGCGGATGCACCGTGAGTACGCGCTCGACGAACAGGTGCAGTTCCTTCATGTAGTTGCCCAGGAACTCGGCGGTGGAGTCGTTGGTCACCGTGCCGTCCTCGGTAATCAGGCCCGGGGTGAAATGGATATACGCCTCCAGCGTGTTCATCAGCGGCGAGTTGCAGAAGCACATGACCCCGCGCAGCTGTTGCTGGGCGACCGCGGTGCCGATCGAGCCGGGCGAGGTGCCGATCACGCCGGACGGCTTGCGCGCGAAGGAGTTCTTGCCCCACGGCCGGCTGGCCCAGTCGATCGCGTTCTTCAGCGCGCCGGGGATCGAGCGGTTGTATTCCGGGGTGACGAACAGCACCGCGTCCACGTCGGCGATGGCCCGCTTGAACGCCTGCGCGACCGCCGGGTAATCGGCGTCGTAGTCGTAGCTGTACAGCGGCAGGTCCCTGATCGGGATCTCCACCAGTTCCAGTTCCCGCGGCGCGAGCCGGGTGAGCGCCTTGGCCAGCAGACGGTTGATGGAGCCTTTGGCGAGGCTGCCGACGATGTAACCGACCTTGAACGTAGTCATGGGAATTCCCTCGTGAGTGAGGTGGTGCGATGGCCGCCACGGCGGCGGCAGGCCTTCCTTCGTGGCGCGGACGGTCAGTAGCCCACCGTGAAGCGCTGCCGCGAATGTTTCGGTGTTTCCAGCTCATCGACGAAGGCGATCGCGTAGTCCTCCATCGAGATCCAGCTCCGGCTGCTCGCGTCGGTGAGCAGTTGATCGCCGCCCAGACGGAACGTGCCGGTGCGTTCGCCGGGGACGAACTCGGCGGAGGGCGACAAAAAGGTCCAGTCGAGTTCGCGCTCGGTGCGCAACGCATCAAGGAATCTGCGACCGGCTTCGGCTTCCGGCCGATACGCCACGGGAAAGCCCGGCGCATCAAGCAGGGCCCGGCCCGGCGCCACTTCCAGGCTGCCGGCACCACCGACCACGAGCCAGCGTTTCACTCCGGCTTGCTTGATCGCGGCGGTCAACGCGGCGGCGTCGGACGTGGCGAACATCAGCGCGCTGGCCACCGCGTCGTGGCCGGCCAGCCATGGCGCCAGTTGCGCCGGCTGGTTGGCGTCGCCGTTCTTCAGGACCAGCTGCGGCTGGCCAGCCAGCTTGCCGGTGTCGCGGGCGATGCCGGTGACCTGGTGGCCGCGTCGCAGCAGTTCCGCCAGAAGACGCGAACCGACGCGGCCGCTGGCCCCGATCAAGGCGATGTTCATGGCTGTCTCGCTGTGGCTGGCGGGTTACCGGTACCGTCCGAACCGGCAGGACTGCCGGAAGTGATGCCCGCGTGTGCGAATGGCCGTCCATTCGCGATCCGGTAGCGGGGTGCCGACGATCACGCCAGACTAACGCGATGGATGTCAGCAATACGTGGACGAACCTGGAGTGCTCCCCATGCCTGAGCGGACTGCCCCGGCGACCCGGATGCCGACGATTTTCTTCGGCCACGGCAACCCGATGAACGCGCTGCACGACAACGACTGGAGCCGGGGCTGGGCGGCGATCGGCCAGCGCCTGCCGCGGCCGCGCGCGGTACTGGCGGTATCGGCGCACTGGTACCTGCCGGGTACGGCGGTGACCGCGATGGCGGCGCCGCGCACCATCCATGATTTCGGCGGCTTCCCGCGCGAGTTGTTCGAGGTGCAATACCCCGCGCCCGGCGACCTCGAGCTGGCGCGTCGCGTGCGCGACTTGTTGCAGCCATTGGATGTGCGAGCGGACCTTTCATGGGGGCTGGACCATGGCACCTGGTCGGTGCTGCGCCACGTGTTTCCCGCCGCCGACGTGCCGGTGGTGCAGCTGTCGATCGACGAGGCGCAGCCGCCGGCGTTCCATTACGGGCTGGGCCGGCTGCTGCGGCCGCTGCGCGACGAGGGCATTTTGCTGATCGGCAGCGGCGACGTGGTGCACAACCTGCACACCTACGCCTGGGGCCGGCATCCGGCCGAACCGTTCGACTGGGCGCTGCGTTTCGAGGCGACGGCGCGCGAGCTGATGCTGCGCGGCGATCACCAGGCGCTGACGGACTACGAAGCGCTGGGTCGCGATGCGGAGCTGTCGATACCGACGCCGGATCATTATCTGCCGCTGCTCTACGTGCTCGGCGCCAGCGACGAAAACGACGCGGTGACGTTCCCGGTCGAGGGCATGGACGGCGGTTCGATCTCGATGCTGAGCGTGCAGTTCGGCTGAGCGCTGGCCGGTTAAGGCCTGCCGTGCGATCGCCCGGCCGCTGCCGTGCACCAGTGCATCGAAGTCGCCCTGGTGCAGATGCCCGTTGACGTAGAAGCTGGGCGTGCCGTGACGCCGCTGCGCACACCACCCATGAAGTCGCGTCGGATGTGCGCGTCGATGTCGGGGTCGCGCAGGGTGGCGGTGTGGTCGGCGCCGGGGGTGGCGCGCGGATCATCTGCCGGTTTCGCGGCGGCGTTCTTCCTCCACGGTGAGGATGGCTTCGGGGGCGGCCTCGAGTCTGGCCCGCGGTATCGGTTCACCGCTGAGGTCGGACAGGCCGTAGCTGCCTTCCACGATTTTCTGCAGCGCGCGCTCGATGTTCGCCACGCGGCGGTCATCCACGTCGTGCAGGGCCTGATCGATTTCGTGCCGCGCCTGCGTTTGCGCCTGCTCCTCTTCCTCTTCGGCTTCGTCGCCGTGTTCCTGCCGGAACGCGCGCTCTCGCGCGAGATTGCTCTGCTCGCCCTCCAGCAGCTGCTGGCGCAAGGCCACCAGGCGCAGGCGTTGCTGCTCGATGAACTTTCGGTCCAGGCCGGACGGCTCCGACGACATGGGACTCTCCTCACCGCGATACGCGGTTCGATGGTGCCGCAACAGTGGAATCTGGCGGGTGAATGCGCTGTATAAAATTTGATCCCACCGCGGATCGAACCCGTCGGTACATCGGCATGCCAGCCTGGCGCGCATGAAGCATGCTTGGATCGGGAGACCGTAACGGTTCGCCGGCTTCGAAGCCAAAGGCGGAGCGCTGGAGACCGCGCTCACCACGATCCAGGCCGAAGGCGGTGACGCGTCGTGGAGGTGTCATCGGTATTCCCGGTGTCCAAGCCGGCTTCGTCCACGCCTTCGTGATCGGCGACGCATTCGACAAGAGCATCGCGTTAGCGATGGGACAGATCCACGTGCAGAAGCTCATGCAGCGTCTGCTGCAATACATTGAGGACGGTGAGCTGCAGCCGGACATCATCATCAGCCGCCACATGGCCCTGGCCGACGCCGCTCGCGGCTGCGCAAACGGTAGCCGGACGTGTCTGCGTGCGGGACTCCGACGAGGCATTATGGCGCCGGGCTGCCCTCATGAAGTGATATGCGCGTATTGCCGGCCCACTCCCAGTTTCGGCCACGCGCTCGCTCACGTGGCTAAACCTACGTTCTCCGTCTCCAAATGCTTGCCGTCCGCAGCGCCACCTTGCTCCGGGTCAGTGGTACCGCCTTGGTGACGCGTGCGAGACGTAATCCGACGCCGCTATTAACGTCCTTCGCCGGCTTTCCCACTTGGCGATCCAACCGTCGACCTTGTCACTCGGCATCGGCTTCGCAACAAAGAACCCCTGCACCATGTCGCAGCCGGATGCGCAGAGTAGATCCCAATCCGCACGCTCCTCCACGCCTTCCGCGACCGTACGCAAACCCAGTTCCTGGGCTAGCCTGAGGCTGGCTTCCAGGATGGTGCGCAACGAGCGTGTGTGCGCTGCTTGATGGACAAAGCCCCGATCGATCTTCAACTCGTCGAAGGGCAAGTCGCGCAGTTGTTCCAGGGAGGAATAGCCGGTGCCGAAGTCATCGATCGAAAGCCGCACCTGCTTGAGGCGCAATCTGGTGAGTACGTCCAGTTGCACCTGCGGATTGTCCATCAAGCGGCTCTCGGTGATCTCCAACACGAGGTGATGCAGTGGCACGCCCGCGGCGTGGGCTTGCTCGACCAGAAAGTCAGGGTAGTCAAGTGAGGAAACACTCGGCAGGGACACGTTGACTGCGAGGTCGAACTGGTGCCCCGCATCGAGCCAGTGGCGCAAATCGCGCAGTGCCTCGCGCATCACGGCAACGCCAAGATGACCGGCCAGTCCGTGCTCCTCGGACATCGGCACGAAGTGACAGGGCAGCACCAGCCCATTCCGTGGATGCTGCCAGCGCACCAGAACTTCGAATCCAGCCACCTTGCCGGTCGCCAGTTCCACCTTGGGCTGGTAGTAATTCAACAATTCGCCTCGGCTGATGGCGAGCTGGAGGTCGGCCGGTGAATACAGCGGTGCCTGCGCCGCCGGGCTCGGAGGCGAAAGGGTCGGAACCGCGCTGGCCAGCAGGTCAAGCAGCGACTCGGTGGCCACCGGTTTGCCCAGGGTCCCCAGCACATGCAGGCCATGGGCACGGGCCAGCTGTTCGACCGCTTGGCGCGTCCTGGGGTTTTCACCACTGACGAGCACCAGGCTCCCGCTGTAGCTCAGGCGCACCAGATGGCGGACGAACTCCACGCCATCCATTTCGGGCATTTGCAAATCACAGAAGACGATGTCTACGTGCTGGTCGCGCTCCAGAAGGCTCAGGGCAGCTTGCCCGCTGGTGTGACAGACCAGATCCATATCCGCTTGCCCGAAAGTCCGGAGCTGCATGGAAAGCAGTTTCAGTACAAATGGGTCGTCATCTACCAGCAGGATTTTCATCATCGCTCCATTCACACACTTGGGTTCGCTTCCAAACGCAGGCTGGTTGCAGCTTTGCAACTGCCCCGTGGCTGCGGCAGCAGCTCTTCGGCCGCGGCTTCGCGGCTGCGATGGCCCCTTCGACCCCTGTCCCCCATGCGCGAGCTGTTCCCCGGTTCGACGCAGGCATCGCCCGACCGGAGGGCGGTGCCCACGCTGCGTGCGGACGACATACGCAACGATCAAGCCCAGTGCAGCACGACAATAACCCCAATTCCGCCCTGTCCGGGCTGGCAGAACCACCGCCCGACCATAATGTGATCTTCGTCACAATACCTGCAATCGTCCATCGCGAACCCGGCGCCCGGAAGACCGAGCCCGCTTGGGCCCACAGGTCACGCATTCACTAAATTCCAGCGTATTTGTTTATCTTCGCCAGCAACACGTTGGCGTTGATCGGCTTGGCCATAAAATCGACAGCGCCTGCGGCAAGGCTACGGACCACCGTGTCCCGGTTGCTTCGGCCCGTAAGCATGATGACCGGTATGGAGGCAAACTCCTCCAGTTCTTTGAGCTTCCGCGTCGTTTCCACGCCATCTTGATCCGGTAGCATATAGTCCATGAGGATCAGCGAAGGCCGGACCTTCCTAAGGAGATTGAACGCCTCTGTTCCCGATCCGGCGAACACCACTTCATAACCTTCCCGCTCAAGAATCCCGCCAACCACCTTCTGGCTGAATTCATCGTCTTCGACAACGAGGATCCTGCGACTCGATACCGCCAGTACCCTAAGAAACGCCTGGGTCTGCTCCAGTTGCACGGACGATTCACGCTGCAATTCACTTGCCCAAAGGCGCAGAGGCTCGACAGCAGCCCGGCCCGCCTCAACCAATGGCCCAATCTCACTCGAAACCAGCGCCTTGAACTCGCTTTCCAGCTTCCGCACGTCGCGGATGGCGACAGCGCTTCCCAGGCCACCATGGGCGATGCGTTCAAGCAGATGTTCGAGCGCAGCGCCGAGGTGCTCCCCATTACGGGCCAGTTGCGCAGCAACCGACTCGACTTGATGACCTCCTTGGGTCAGACGTTGGTCCAACGTTTGGCCAAATTCATTGAGCTTCCTGACATAGTTCCAAGCTGATGCTCGTTGGCGGATAGCCCGCGGGACCGCTTGAGTTCGCGCAGCGCCACGTGGATCGACATCGGCAGGCGGCTTCCATCGTAGGGAGAAGGCCAGAACAATACATAATCGTCGAAGTATTGCTTTTGGCAGAGCTCAAAGGCTTTTTTTACCTGCCCTTTTGCGCAGAACACAATCGTTCGATGACTGTGCTGCTGTACGGTAGCTCCGAAACGATATAGCCCTAGATAGTAGTTCTGAGCGTTCTCGATCAGTCTGAAGACAAGCAGCAGGACGTCCGGCTTGAGACGCTCGAAATCGGCTACGTAATGCTCGGGATCATACGAAACCGAGACGTCCGGAAAATCAAGCGCGACTTGAGGTAGCAAAGACTCCGCTTCCGCCTTCCGGTCGGAGACGATAAGAATTTTTCCGCCCACGTCGCCGCTTTTCATGTCCAGACCCTGGCGGACAGGGCGAGCGTACGGTCGTCGGGCGATCCCACCACCAGGCTGGCCAACCCCGGATTTGCGAATATCAGCGGCGATTTCCCCCCCGCAAACCCGGTGGGCACGAGAACGGAACCCAAGAGACTCGCGCCGAAGAAAAAAACGATCGGTTTGTGGTGGCGAGCAAGATGATGGCGCCGACTTGCGGTGATCTTGTGCGCATCATGCGGTTGCTGTTCGCCAATCATGCCTGCCCTGGTCATTGGAGTCGAAACTCGTGCTGCCGGGCTACGCCCGTTGTTGTTCGTGGACGTTCTTGCGACCGGACGCGGCTACTCCCGCGTCGCTTCACGCAGGGAGGACTGGCGGAATGCCACGAGGAAGGCGTTGACGGCGTCCGACTCGCGCTCAAATACCGGCAGCAGCCGGGCCAGCGTATCGCCTGCGCCAGCCTTGCCGGCGGTCTCGATCTCTTCGCAGAGCGCGCCCAGAACCAGGGCGCCGACGGTGCGCGCGGAGGACTTCAGCCGGTGCGCCTGCTCGATGGTGGTGGTCATATCGCCAACGCTGCACGCGGCCTTCAGCAAGTCGGCGGTCCTGCCAGCGTTGTCCTGGAAACCCTGCAACAGATCGAAGATGACCGCCGGATCGTTGCCGACAAGATCCTCGAGCACGCCCACGTCCACCGCAGCGGCGGTCGATCCATCGAGCGCCGCGCCCTGCGGCGGCTCGACCGGCCGTGGAATTGGCAGGAACAGTTCGTCCAGCGCCTTGCGCAGGTCGGCCAACTGGAGGGGCTTGGTCAGGTACTTGTCCATGCCGACGGCACGGCAGCGCTCCGACTCGCCCTTGAGCGCCGTCGCCGTGAGCGCAGCGATCGGCACGTGCTGCCTGCCCTGCTCCTGCGCGCGGATCGCCGCGGTGAGTTCGTAGCCGTCCATCGACGGCATGTGGAGATCGGTAAGCACCAGCCCGTAGTCGCCGCTGCGCCAGAGTTCCAGCGCCTGCCTGCCGTCAGAGGCCATATCGGCGGCAAAGCCGAGCAGCGCGAGCTGGCGCAGGATGACTTTCTGATTGGTCCCGTCGTCCTCGGCCACGAGGATCAGCCGACCGGCAAGGCGGGCGTCCTCGCGCGAGGGCACGTCGAGTTCCCCCGGACGCCGGCCCGCCGGTGCGGGCGCCGGTACCGGCGCGCGGCCGGCGGCCAGGTTGATGGCCCGGCAAAGACGGCGGCGGGTGAGGACATTGCCATCCACGAAAACGATGTCCGTGTTTCGCGTCGGGTTCTTGGGGCGCAGGCCTCGGCCGATGGCGACGATGCGCAAGCCATATTCCGGAGCACGTCGCTTGAGCTCGCGCAGGGATTCGTCGTTGATGGCAGGATCAGTCGTATCGATCACTCCGATCCACTGTCCCGGCTGCAACGCGCCCATGAGGCTGCACGCCTGCGCCACATCGGCAGCCTGGTGTGTCTGCGCGCCCTCGTCGGCAAGGTAGGCGACCAGATCGGCGGCGAGTGCGTCCGCACTGCCGACAACCATGCAGCGAAGTCCGGCCAGTTCCGGCTCGGGCCGGGCGATCGCTTCCCGCTGCGCCAGCAGTAGCGCCAGGTGCACGCTGAAGGTCGAGCCGTGCCCGGGCTCGCTTTGCAACTCCAGCGTGCCGTCCATCAAATCCACCAATCGGCGCGAAATGGCCAACCCGAGGCCAGTGCCCCCGAAGCGCCGGGTGGTGGAAGTGTCCGCCTGGCTGAAAGCAGTGAACAGTCGCGCTCGCGTCGATTCGTCAATGCCGATGCCGTTGTCGATGACGTCAAGGTCCACGGCCACATGGGTGTCCGTGGGATGACTGGCCAACCGGACGCGCACAGCGACGCGACCCGGCCGTTCGCGGCCGCTGGAGAACTTGATCGCGTTGCTTACCAGGTTGACCAGCACCTGGCGCAGGCGCAAGGCATCGCCGATGACCGTGGCGGGAATTGCCGGGTCGACGAAGACCGTCAGGTAGACGGCTTTCTTCAAGGCAAGATTGGCGAGCATCCCGCAGGCGTTTTCGGTCATCTCGCGCAACGAGAACGGCGCTTGTTCCAGTTCCAGCCGGCCGGACTCGATCTTGGAGAAATCCAGGATGTCCTCGATCACGGTCAGCAGCGAGAATGCCGATTCGCGGATCAGGTCGAGCATCTCGACCTGGTGGCCTTTGAGGTTGGTCTGCTGCAGGACGTCGATCATGCCGATCACGCCGTTCATCGGGGTACGGATTTCATGGCTCATGGTGGCCAGGAAACTCGACTTCGCGCCATTGGCCTGGTCGGCCGCGGCCTTTGCCTCGGTCAGCTCGCGGTTTGCCCGTTGCAGGTCCGCGGTGCGCTGGTGCACCCGATGTTCGAGGCTGGAATTGAGCCGCATGACCTCCTGCTGGGCCAGTTGGCGCTCCTCGGCTTCGCGACGCACGTCGCGGTAGGACGCCTGCAACGCTTCCGTGCGCCGTTCCACTTCGGCGAGCATGTCGTTGAACGAATCGACCAGTTCGCCGACTTCGTCATCGGTGGTTTTGGCAACGCGCCGCGAGTAGTCCTGCTGCTCCACCACCTCGCGTGCGATGGATGCCACCTCTGCGATGGGCGCGGTGACCAGCTTCTCCATGCGCCGGATCAGGACCAGAGCGATCCCGGTGGCGAACAACCCCACCAGCACCGCCAGTCCGATGACTCCCGCGATGATGCCAACGAGGTTGTAGCCGACCCGCAGGTAGACGGTGCCGAGGACGGTGCCGTCGTTGACGATTTGCCGGGTTACTACCAGGGCGGTGCCGTCGATGCGGACTCTGTCGCGCTCGATTTTCGCGGGAAAGGTGCTCTGCTGGTCCCTGGCGGCATAGGTGGCGAAGAGCTTGTTGTCAGCGGTGTAGATTGCCGCCGAACGGACGTTCGGTCGTGCGGCCAGCAGGGCGAGGTTGTCGCTGGCCAGCCGCTGGTCGTCGAACTGGAGTGCCGGTGCGGTCATGCGGCCGAGCAGTTCCGCCGTCGTGCTCACATCGCTCACATGGCGGTAGTGGTACGAAACCACGTTGGCGACAATATTGCCGAGGGTGGCACATACCAGCGCCGCCACCGTGGCAAAGACCACGATGGCCTGCAGCTTGACCCGGATGGAGCGGAACGTGTTTTTCACGGGTCGCCCCGGGTCACCCGCCGGGCCGCCGTGAGCATCAGGGCCCGCAGTTTGAGGCCGCTGGTTGCGGTGGGCTTGAGTGCCACGTTGAAGCGCAGGTGGTGGTCGACCAGATCGAAGCTGATCATGCTGTCCAGCATCCGCTCCTGCCCGGCATCGGAAACCACCAGTACGGGCTTGCCCCTGACTGCATCGCCGATGGCCTGCAGCGTGGGCGCGCCCAGTGCGCCCACGATCAACATGTGCAGGCCTTGCAGAGGGCTATTGGCCTCCAACCGCCGGGTCACCAGCGGGCGGCCGTTGACCGTCTTGCCGACGATCATGCGGGAGAGAATCTCCTCGAGGTCGTCATCCCCGATCACCCCGACGACGATGGGACTGTCTTCGCTGGCGAAGACCCCGGGTGGCCACTCCACGTAGCCGGCGAACTTGTACAGGTAGGCCGCCTTGACGCGCAGCGCGGGATCGCTGGATTCGACCGCCGGCGGCTGCGCGGCGTTGACCGTGGCGGCAAAGGCCAGGGGCATGGCCAGGATCGCGCACGCCAGCAAATACCTGACGCAGCGGAGCATGGGGAAAACCACGGAAGAGGCCGTCACATCGCCCACACCAGCGCAAGGATCACTGAGCGGCCGATTTCGCGCCGCAGATCGCGCGGTCTGTACTCGCCGTGGCCACCGGACAAGTTGCGCCCGGTCAGTGATATCTCGGCGCCGGGCGCCAGCGTCCATCCCAGGCGCGCATCGACGGCTGTGTACGCCGGCACGTCGTCCCTGGCCAGCGCGCCGACGTGGCGCAAGCCGATGGCGAGTTCACTGCCGCTGCCGAGGTTCCAACTCGAGCGTAATTGCCAGGTATGCGAAGGATCGAAGCCCTCCGCGCTGGGTCCGGCGGCGTCGTTACTGCCGGGCTTCAACCGGAAGTGCTCGTCGAGTGCGGTGAAGCCGCCGCTCAGGCGCCAGCTTTGGCTGGCCTGGAACGTTCCCCACCACTCGATGCCGTTGGATTGCCCTTCCATCAGGCTGCCGAAAAAGAGGTGGGTGAAGCTGGGGTCGATTTCCTGGGTGCGAAGGTGGTCGTAATCGTTGTGGAATACCGTGGCCGACCATGAAAACCGCGGTGTCGGCTGCCCGCGGTATCCAAGTTCGTAAACCTTCGCCACTTCCGAGCGCACCGGGTCGCCGCCGTTGAGGAGATAAGGCGGCACGGCCGGGATATAGGCATCGCGATCCAGCCGCGATGGCGCCCGCACGGTGCGCGACACGGCTGTCCAGAACAGATGGCCTGGGGCAGCCTTCCAGGCCAGGCGTGCATTGGGCAGGAATTCGGTGCCGGTGTAGTCGTTGCGCTCCAGCCGCGCGCCCAGCGTCAACCGCAGGTCGTTGGCCAGCGTCATCTCGTCCTGTGCGAACACGCTGGTCCAGCGCTGGCGCGCCTGTGCCGGAAGAAAAGCGAAATAGGGGCTGAGGTTCTCCACCCGGTCCCGGCTCTGCCTGGCGTTCACCCCCCACACCAGCGCATGCATGCCCAGCGGCCGCAGCGAATGCTGCAGCTGGAAGTCGAGGATATCCAGTCGCTCGCCGAACGTCGGCGGCACGGTGCGCCGGGTATGGTCGTAGTAGGCCTGCAGATCGAGACTGCCACCTTCGGCAAGCGCGCGATTCCAGCGTGCGGTCAGGTTGACGCCCGAGTTCGAAACGTCACCCAGCACGAGGCCAACGCCGCTGATCGCGATCGCGCCGGGCGCCGGTTGCTGTTCGGAACCGTCATAGATATTGCCCTCCACCGTGAAGCGATCGACGGCGTAGTGCCAATCAGTGCGAAAACCGACCTGGCTCCGGTGGCCGGCGTCATCGACCGTGGTGCCGTCCGCGGTCTTGCCGTGGAGCCAGCGCGTGTGCTTGCCATACACCCGGTAATCGCCGTTCGCACCCAGCGTCGCGCCGTAGCGGAAGCCGACGTCGGAACCCTCGTTGCCCGCCGCGGTCGTCAGCAGCGCGCCGTGGGTGTTTTCGGCCGATCGGGTGATGATGTTGATCACGCCATTGACCGCATTGACACCCCACAAGGTGCCACCCGGGCCGCTGATCACCTCGATGCGTTCGACATCCTCCAGCATCACGTCCTGCGCATCCCAGAACACACCCGAAAACAGCGGTGAGTAGACCGAGCGGCCGTCGATCAGGACCAGCAGCTTGTTCGGCGCGCTGTTGTTGCTCCCGTTCATGCCGCGCGCCGAGATGGCGTAGCCGACGGCGCTGGCCTCGGCCACCTGCAGGTTGGGTGCGAGGCGGAGCGCCTCGGGGAGATTGCGCGCACCGGAGCGACGGATGTCCTCCGCAGTAATGACGAAGACTGACGCCGCGGCGTCCGACAGACGCTCGGGCCTCTTGGAGACCGACGTGATTTTGATGCTGCCCAGCTCTTCCAGCGAAAGCGAGGTCAGGTCCTCAGGCTGCGCAGGCAGGTCGGGGAGGGAGGCGTGCGCTGGCAAAGCCGGCAGGCCAAACATCACGGTAGCGCAGAGGGCAAGTCGCAAGGGTTGCCGGCAAATGACGTGGAGTCTGTCGTCCGGTTTGGGCGGCACATGCATGGCTGGGATCTCCGGCGGGCCGCAGGCCGCTCGCGCTGGTGTCGCCGCAAACCGGTCGTCGCGGTGTCCGCCCGCCCGATTCGCAGCCCCGCACCGCACGCGGCCCCGATGCCACCTTTTCTCGCGATTATCGGCATCCTCGAACGGCTGCCGCCCCCGGGGCTCTCTGGATCGATCTATTTCGAATGCCCCTGCAAGACTTATAAGTGCAACCGCAAGCGCCTGTCCAGCAATCGGGCGAGTCGACGCGGCGGGCGCAGTCGGTGCACCGCCCACAAATGTGTTTCGAAGTCATCGTCAAGGCCCGGCAGTACGCCCGGCGGCGTAGTCTTCTTTCGCGAGCCGCTGAAGCTGCGCGATGCGGGCGACTCGCCGCGTGCCGAGCCATGGGGCGCGTAAGGCAAAGGGTCCAGCCAGCCCCCTGGATTTCCGACGTCTCCCCCATTCTGGGTAGCACGAAGCGTTAGAGTCCGAGCCCAAGCGGACGTCATGGCGTGGACAAAGAGGCAGACAATTTTGGAAACAGTCCAGAGTGCTGACTCTGCGAGAATCTTGTAATCGCCAACACCGTAGTTTGTAGGGCAACGAAAAGCCAAAGCTTGTAATCCGATTACAGGCTATGCGTCTCGGAACAAAACTTTGGCATTTCGGACGCACCCACAAGTTGCCCGTTTGCACCAAATCGAGACATTGTCCATGATGGTGCAATGAGCGATCTGGCGTGGCAGGCATGGGCGGAGCAGATGGCGACCGGGGTGGTGCTGGTCGACGCGCAGCTGCGGATGCGCTGGGTCAATCCGGCGCTCACCGAGTGGCTGGAGCTGGGTGTGCGCAGTCCGCTCGGGCAGCCGCTTGGTGCGTTGCTGGGCGAGGATGGCGAGGTGCAGGCGGCGCGCGTGCTGGCGGAACAGCGGCCGGCGCAATGGCGCGGGGTGTCGTTGGCGGCGGCCAACGGCCGCCAGCTCAGCGCGGATATTGCACTGCAGCCGTTCGGCGATGGCCTGCTGCTGGAAGTGCACGCGCTGGCTGAGCCGTCGGCGGGCAGTTCGCCGCTGTCGGCCACCCTGCGCGGCTTCGCGCACGAGGTGAAGAATCCGCTGGCCGGCCTGCGTGGCGCGGCGCAACTGCTGCAGCGGCGGGTCGACAGCGACGACCTGCGCGCGCTGGCCGGGCTGATCATCGACGAGGCGGACCGGCTCGGCGCACTGGCCAATCGCCTGCTGCATCACGACGGCGCCGCGCAGCCCGGCCCGGTCAACATCCATCGCCTGCTGGAGCGCCTGTGCGACCTGCTGCAGGCCGAGCCCGCACCGCCGCAACTGCGTCACGACTACGACCCCAGCGTGCCCGACCTGCACGGTGATGCCGACCGCCTGCAACAGGTGCTGCTGAACCTGGCGCGCAACGCGATGGAAGCCGGCGCGCACGTGTTGACGCTGCGCACGCGCGTCGAACATGGCCTGCGCCTGGGCGAGCGGATGTTGCGCATGGCGTTGCGCGTGGACGTGATCGACGACGGCCCCGGCGTACCCGCCGCATTGCGCGACACCCTGTTCCAGCCGCTGGTCTCCGGCCGCGCCGACGGCAGCGGCCTCGGGCTGGCGCTGTCGCGCGAGATCGCCCACGAACACGGCGGCGAACTGCGCTGCGCGAGCCGCCCCGGCCACACCGTGTTCTCGCTGTACCTGCCGCTGGAGCGCGCCCATGACTGACCAGGCCAAATCAGCCCTCCTGCGGGAAATCTGGCTACTCGACGATGACCGCGGCGTGCGCTTCGTGCTGGCCGAAGCCTTGCGTGATGCCGGGCTGGCGGTACGCGAGTTCGGCGACGTGGCCGCGGCGCGTGCGGCCCTGCAGACGGCACGACCGGCCCTGCTGCTCACCGACGTGCGCATGCCGGGCGAGGATGGTCTGAACCTGCTTGGCGAACTGCAGGCGCGGGGCATCGGTCCGGTGATCGTGATGAGCGCGTACACCGACGTGGCCACCACCGCCGCGGCATATCGCTCCGGTGCGGTGGACTACCTGGCCAAGCCGTTCGATCTCGATCACGCGGTGGCGTCGGTACAGCGCGCGCTGGCCAGCGTGGCGGCGCCGACCGTGGCCGGCAGCAACGTCGTCCTGGCGAACCACGCCTTGCTCGGCGAGAGCGCGCCGATGCGCGAGGTGTTCCGGCTGATCGGCCGGGTCGCCGCCAGCGACCTCAACGTGCTGGTCATCGGCGAAACCGGCACCGGCAAGGAGCTGGTGGCGCGCGCGCTGCACGAGGAAAGCGCGCGCCGCGACAAGCCCTTCGTGGCGTTGAACACCGCGGCGATTCCCGGCGAGCTGCTGGAGAGCGAGCTGTTCGGCCACGAGGCCGGCGCGTTCACCGGCGCCACCCGCCGTGTCGCCGGCCGCTTCGAGCAGGCCGAGGGCGGCACGCTGTTTCTCGACGAGATCGGCGACATGCCGCTGGCCCTGCAAACCAGGCTGCTTGCGCGTGCTGGCCGGCGGCGAGTTCTATCGCGTCGGCGGGCGCGAGCTGATCCGCTGCAACGTGCGCATCGTCGCCGCCACCCACCAGGACCTCGCCGTGCGCGTCGCCGCCGGCCAGTTCCGCGCCGACCTGATGCACCGGCTCGACGTGGTGCGCATCGAACTGCCGCCGCTGCGCACCCGCCGCAACGACATCGCCGCTGCTGGCGCAGCATTTTCTCGCGGCCACCTCGCGCGAACTGAAACTGCCGCCGAAACGTTTCTCCAAAAGCGCGCTGAAGCAACTGGCCCAGCGCGACTTCCCCGGCAACGTGCGCGAGCTGGAAAACCTGTGCCGGCGACTGGCGGTGATCGCGCCGGGCGCGGAGATCCTTCCGGCCGACCTGGGCAGCGGCAGCAGTAGCCAGGGCGGCGGCGAATGGACCGATGCGCTGCGCGAGTGGGCCGTGCGGGCGCTGGCCGATGGCGAGGCGGACATCCACGCCCGCGCCCGCGAAGCGCTCGACCAGACCTTGCTGCAGGCGGCGCTGCAGACGCACGAAGGACACCGGCAAAACGCCGCGCAGGCGCTCGGCGTAGGCCGCAACACGCTGACCCGCAAGCTGGGTGCGTCGCGCACCCGGCGCAGCTGACGTTCCCGGAGGCACCATTTTTTTGTCGCCATCCTGGCGAAGTGAGAATGTTCGCCAGTTCTCGACGTGGCAAAGGGCTTGTCGGGCATCAGCCAAGCACGAGACGCAGCCGGTGCGCCTTGCCGTCATCAGCGAGCGCGACGGCCGCATCGGTCGGCAGCATTTGGCCGTCCAGTTCGATCGCGGCGACACCTCGGCAAACCTTGCCCGGATTCTCCACGGCGATCTCGTAGCAACTGAGGTGTTGTTTGCCGCGATGCCGGTAGGTGAGCCGGAAGCCGGGCCAGTCGCTTGGAATGCACGGATCGATGCGCAGCTGCTCGCCGTGCAGATGAAAGCCGAGCACGGCCTCCAGTCCGGCGCGATACAGCCAGGCGGCGGAGCCGGTGTACCAGGTCCAGCCGCCGCGGCCGACGTGCGGGTGCCACCGAATAGACGTCCGCACAGACGACATAGGGTTCCACCTTGTAGCGTTCGATCGCTTCGGCGCTGTCGCCGTGCCGGATCGGATTGAGCAGGTCGAACAGTCCGCCTGCGCGGTCGCCATCACCGAGTCCGGCCCAGGCGAAGATCGACCAGATCGCGCCGTGCGTGTACTGGCCGCCGTTTTCGCGCACGCCGGGCGGATAGCCCTTGATGTAGCCGGGGTTCTGCCGGCCGTGGTCGAACGGCGGGGCGAACAGGCGGGCGATCCGGTGCTCGGTGGTCGACCAGCAGGCGATCGACCGCGGCCATCGCCTGCGCCGCATGTTCGCGGTCGGCCGCTGCCGGCGATGACGCTCCACGACTGCGCGATGGTGTCGATCCGGCATTCGTCGCTTTCGTGCGAACCGAGCGGCGTGCCGTCGTCGTAGTAGCCGCGGCGATACCACTGGCCGTCCCAGGCGCGTTCCAGCGCCGCGCGCAGGTCGTCGGCGTAGTCGCGCCAGCGTTGCGCACGCTCGCCATCGCCGCGCTGTTCGGCCTGCGGCGCCAGCGCGGCGATCGTGGCGAGCAGGAACCAGCCGAGCCAGCCGCTTTCGCCGCGGCCTTGCGGCGCCGACCGCATTCATGCCGTCGTTCCAGTCGCCGGTGCCGATCAACGGCAGGCCGTGCGCGCCGCGGGTGAGGCTGGCGTCGAGCGCGCGCGGCGCAGTGCTCGTACACGCTGACCTGCCGATCCGCCACGGCTGGGCTGGAAGAACGCGTCGGTGGCGCCGTCGGGAATCGGCGGGCCGGCGAGGAACGGCAGCACCTCGTCCAGCACGCCGGCATCGCCGCTCACCTCGACGTAGTGCATGGCGACATACGCCAGCCAGATGCGGTCGTCGCTGATCCGGGTGCGGATGCCCTGGCCGCCCGGCGGCAACCACCAATGCTGCACGTCGCCTTCGACGAACTGGCGCGCCGGCGGCGCGCAGCAGATGTTCGCGGGCGAGGTCGGGGCGGCTCACGCACAGCGCCATCACGTCCTGCAGCTGGTCGCGGAAACCGTAGGCGCCGCTGGCCTGGTAATAGGCCGTGCGCGCCCACAGCCGGCAGCCAGCGACCTGGTACAGCAGCCAGTCGTTGAGCAGGATGTCCATCGCGCGATCGGGCGTGCGCACCTGCACGGTGTCGAGCACGTCGTTCCATTGCGTGGCGACTGTCGGCCAGCACGTCGTCGATATCGGTCGCGCGATATTTCTCGATCAGCGCCTGCGCGGCCGCTTCATCGCGCCGCGTCGCCAAGCATGAACACGATGTCGATCTGCGTATCCGGCGGCAAGCTCGATGCGCGTCTGCAGGGCGCCGCAGGGATCCAGTCCGGCACCGAGGCGGCCCGACAGCGGGGCGCCGCCGTGCAAGTGCGAGCGGCCGAGCGACGGTGCCGAGCGGGCCGAGGAACTCGGCGCGGTCGCCGCGTCATCGAATGCGCCGGACCGGCCAGGTCGATGAACGCCACGCGGTCGCCAAAATCGGCGTCGCCACGGATTGCGCGCGAACAGCGCGCCGGTGCGTTGGATCGCGTGAGGTGATCACGAACGGCGCCGGCGTGCTGCCGTTCGCGCCCAGCGCCCAGTCGACATAGCCGGTGACCGACAGCCGCCGCGTGCGCGACGAGCGATTGCACAGGCGCAGGCGCGACAGCTTGACCGGATCGTCCGTCGGCACGCACTGGGTCAGCTCCAGTTCGATGTCGTGCGCATCGTTGTCGAAGCGCGTCCAGCCCTTGCCGTGCGTGGCGGTGTAGTTCGCGCCCGGCCACGCGGATCGGCAGCGCGGTGGCACTCCACAGCACGCCGGTGTCCTCGTCGCGCAGGTACAGCACGTCGTGCGGGCTGTCGCTGACCGGATCGTTCGGCCACGGCGTCAGCGGATTCTGCTGGCTGTTCAGCGACCACGCGTAGCCGCCACCCTCGGCCGACACCAGGAAGCCGAACACGGGATTGGCGATCACGTTCACCCATGGCGCCGGCGTGCGGTGTACGTCGTCGAGATCGATCCGGTAGGCACGGCCGCGTATCGATGAATCCGCCGATGCCGTTGGCGAATTCCAGTTTGCTGGTGATGGGCGCTGCCACTGCGGGAGCCGGTGTGCTCGCGCGGATGACCGCCGGTACGGCGATGGTTGCCGCTGATGGTGCAGCGACGGGTCCGGCCTCGGCATCGTCCAGCACTACCCGCGCGGCGGTGAGCAGGCCGTTGCGCAGGTCGTCGCTGATCGCGCTGTCGCGCAGCGCAAACAACTCGGCCTTGGGTACGTTGATCGGCGGATTTCAGTTGAGCCTGCTGCGTACTCACCAGTGCCACAAGCACGCTGTGCAGTGCATCGCCATCGGCGCCGCCGGCGGTATTCAGCAGCACCACGTCGACGGCCAGCTGCTGGCTGCGCCAGTAGTTCTGCGCGCAGCAGCAAGTTCCTGCGCACGCGGCAATGCGCTGCTGTCGCCGATGCGCAACAGCACGATCGGGCGATCGCCGGAGATGCCGGCGGCCCACAGCGTGGGCGCGCCGCCGCGACCGCGCGCCAATGCATCCGGTGCCGCGCGTTGAGCCGGATCGCTGCGTGAACAGCGCACTCATCCAGTGGGCAAAGCGTGCCAGCTGCGCGGCCTCGATGCCGAGTCGTTGCCGTTCCGCTTCGGCGCGGTCTGCCGCACCGGCGAACAGCAGCTCGGCGGCGTTCGGGTTGTCCAGTCGTGCGCTCAGCGCCAGTGCGCCATCGCGCGAGTCGGCCAGTTGTGTCCACAGCAGCAAGGTCACGCTGCTGTTGGGCGCCGAGCGTGATGCGTCGACGCAGGCTGAAGACCGGATCGAGCACGCAGCCGGTGGTGTTCGACAGTACGGCGCCCGGCCGCATCGCCTGCGCCTGCCGCAGTGTGTGGCCGCGTCCAAGAAAGCGCGCGCGGTCGGTCTCATGTTCGGGCGCGGCGTCGGCGGGATATCCCTGCAGTTGCAGTGCATGCGCCGCCCACACTGCGGCCTCGCTGCTCGCACGCCGGCGCCGGGTGGCCAGCAGCATGCCGTGCGCTGCATCCCACTCGGTTTGCACGAACATCTTGGAGAACGCCGGATGCGCGTTGTCGGCGCCGATCGGGCCGAGTACCAGTTCGGCGTACGAGGTCAGCGAGAGCGTGCGCGCGCGGTCGCCATGATTGCTCAGGGTCAGTCGGCGCAGTTCGATATCGGCATCGCTGGCGACGGCCACGTCCAGCACGCTGTGCAGACTGTGATGCCGACGACCGAAGCTGGCGCGACCGGAGCCGAACACCACCGTGTCGTCCGGCGTGCGTTGGCCATACGGTTGCAATGAGGCGGACCACACCTCGCCGCCATCTTCGTCGCGCAGCAGCAGGTAGCTGCCCCAGCCGTCGCCGGTGGGATCCTCGCGCCAGCGCGTCACTGCAAGGCCACGCCAGCGACTGTAGCCGGAGCCGCTGCTGCCCAGCATCACGCTGTAGCTGCCGTTCGAGAGCAGGCCATGCTGGCGTGCATTGATGGTGCGGGAGGAGGCGGATGGCATGGATGGCCCTGGCCGTGGACGGCAAAGTGCCAGCATGCGCCGTGTCGGGCATTCGCCGTGTCAAGACCGTGGCATCGACCTTTGCTTCACCCTGCCGCAGAGTAGGATGACGCGATGAATGACCGAAGCGAGCGATGCATGGCCGGCGCCCCGGGGTCGACGTACAAGGCGCGCTACCAGCTCGACTCGACGTGGAGTCCACGATGACCCGGCTCTCCACCCTCACGGACGAGGCCATGCTCGATCGGCTGCAGCGTGCGCGCCTTTGATTACTTCGTGCAGAACATGAATCCGCGCAACGGCCTGGTCGCCGATACCTCGCGCGACAACTCGCCAGTCAGCATCGCCGTGGTCGGCTTTGCGCTGTCGGCCTATCCGGTGGCGGTGGAGCGTGGCTGGATGGAACGTGCCGATGCCGTCCGGCGCAGTCTCGCGGCATTGCGCTTCTTCCGCGACAGCGACCAGAGCGGCAGTCCCACCGCGACCGGCTTCAAGGGCTTCTACTATCACTTCCTCGACATCCACACCGGTGCGCGCGTGTGGCAGTCGGAGCTGTCGATGATCGACACCGCGTTGCTGATCGCCGGCGTGCTCACCGCCAGCATGTACTTCACGGCCGACACGCCTGCTGAAGCCGAGCTGCGCGAACTGGCCGACTTCCTGTATCGGCGCATCGACTGGCGCTGGGCGCAGGATGACGGGAGTACCATCAAGCAGGGCTGGAAACCCGAGTGCGGCTTCCTGCACTACGGCTGGGAAGGCTACAGCGAGGCGATCGTGCTCTACGTGCTGGCGCTGGGCTCGCCGACCCATCCGATCCAGGGCGATTGCTACACCGCGTGGACCGCCACCTATCAGTGGGAAAACCTGTACGACCACGATTACCTGTACGCCGGCCCGCTGTTCGTCCATCAGTTCTCGCATGCATGGATCGATCTGCGCGGCATCCGCGACAGCTTCATGCGCGAGAAGGACTTCGACTATTTCGAGAACAGCCGCAGCGCCGTTTTCATCCAGCGCCGATATGCCCAGCTCAATCCGCATGAATTCTCGGGCTACGACGAGAACGGCTGGGGGCTCTCCGCCGGTGATGGTCCCACCGACGAGCAGCCTGACGTGTTCAATGAGCAGCGGCGACTGTTCGGTTATGCGGCACGCGGCGTGCCGTACGGCCCGGACGACGGCACGCTGTCGCCGTCGGCGGTGCTGGCATCGCTGCCATTCGCGCCGGAGCAGGTGCTCGAGGCCTTGCGCAACCTGCTGATGCGCTATCCACGGATGCTGACCGACGATCGGCTATGCAGCGGCTTCAATCCGACCGTGGGTGCCGGCGACGGGAAGCCGTGGATGTCGGCCGGTCATTACGGGCTCGATCAGGGCATCGTATGCATGATGATCGAGAACCATCGCAGCCAGTTCGTCTGGCGATTGATGCGCGGCTGCCGCTACATCCGCGATGGCCTGCAGCGCGCCGGGTTCGAGGGTGGCTGGTTGCGGCAAGGCCAGCCGGAGGAAGCGTGCTGATGTCATCGTTCGACGCCAGGGTTACCACGCCGCAGGATGCCTACGAAGACAAGCGGCTCGCCGACGTGCATCCGCCGGCGTGGGTCAATCCGCAGCCGGCAGAACGTTATGCGTTGATCATCGTCGGCGCCGGCTCCGCCGGCGTGGCCGCTGCGGAGCTGGCCTGCGCGATGGGCGTCAAGGTGGCGATGATCGAGCGGCACCTGATCGGCGGCACCTGCCTCAACACCGGCTGCGTGCCGTCCAAGGCGCTGATCCGTACCTCGCGGCTGTATGCGGAGATGCGCGACGCGGCCCGCTACGGCGCCAAGGTTCCGCAGCACATCGAAGTCGACTTCGCCGCGGCGATGGAGCGCGTGCGACGCATCCGCAGCCACCTCAGCGGCGGCGCATCGGTACGCCGGCTGACCGCGCTCGGCGTCGACATGTTCTTCGGCAACGTGCGCTTTGCCGGACCGGATACGCTGGTGGTGAACGACCAGCCGCTGCGCTTCGCCAAGGCGATGATCGCCACCGGCACGCGCCCGCACGTCCCGACCATACCGGGGCTGCGCGAAGCCGGCTTCCTGACCAATGCCGACGTCTTCAACCTGACCGAACTGCCGCAGCGCCTGCTGGTGATCGGCGGTGGCCCGGTCGGCTGCGAACTGGCGCAGGCGTTCTGCCGGCATCTGGGTGCGAATGTCACCATCGTGCAGGACAAGCCGCTGTTTCTCGAAAGGGAGGAACGCGACGCCGCGCAGATTCTTTCCGATGCGTTCGCGCGTGACGGCATCGAGGTGCGGCTGAATACGCAGGTCACCGCCGTGCGCGTGGAAAACGGCCGCAAGCTGGTCGATCTGGTCAGCGCCGATTACCACAGCAGCATCGAAGTCGATGCGATCCTCACCGGCGTCGGCCGCGCGCCGAACGTGCAGGGACTGGATCTGGAAGCGGCGGGCGTCGACTACGATGCCGCCGCTGGCATCGCCGTCGACGATTTCCTGTGCACCAGCAACCCGCGCATCTATGCCGCCGGCGATGTGTGCCTGGAAGAGCAGTACACCGACACCGCGGCGGCCTCGGCGCGCATCGTGGTGCACAACGCCTTGATGCGCGGCAGCAAGCGTCTCAGCAAACTGGTCATCCCGTGGTGCACCTACACCGATCCGGAAATCGCCCACGTCGGCATGTACGTGCGCGAGGCCAACCGCGAAGGTATTCCGGTCAAGACGTTTACCGTGCCGATGCACCAGATCGACCGCGCGGTGACCGACAGCGAGGAGATCGGCTTCGTGAAAATCCATGTCCGCGACGGTACCGACAGCATACTCGGCGCCACCATCGTGGCCCGCCATGCCGGCGAGATGATCAACGAGATCACCCTGGCCATGGTCGCCGGCATCGGCCTGGGCACGCTGGCGAAAGTCATCCACGCCTACCCGACGCAGGCCGAGGCGATCCGCGAAGCCGCCAAGGCGTATGTTCGTACGCGCATCACCCAACGGCTCCGCGAAAGGCTGCGGCGCTGGCTGGCGCGCTGATCGTCATGTGCGTGCAGGCTGGTGCGCTCACATCGATTTATCGGTGACCTGCGTAAAGTGGATCAGTTGTGATCCTGTCACCTCAACCTAAGGACACGTTATGGAACTTGGCATGATCGGTCTCGGCAAGATGGGCGCCAACATGGCGGAACGTCTGCTGCAAGGTGGCCACAAGGTCACCGGCTTCGATCCGGGCGCGGATGCGCGCAAGGCGCTGGAAGCGCAGGGTGGGGCGTCGGCCGATTCGCTGCAGGCGCTGGTCAAGGCGTTGCCCGCGCCGCGCGTGCTGTGGCTGATGGTGCCGTCGGGCAAGATCACCGACGACACCGTCGACGCGCTGCTGTCCGCGCTCGCGCCGGGCGACACCGTGATCGACGGCGGCAACTCCAACTACAAGGACACGCTGCGCCGCGCGGCCACTCTACGCCGGACACGGCACTCGACTACGTCGACTGCGGCACCAGCGGCGGCGTGTGGGGTCTGAAGGAGGGCTACAGCATGATGATCGGCGGCGACAAGCAAGCCGTCGAGGCGCTGCGACCGATCTTCGAGACGCTGGCGCCGGCCAAGGACCAGGGCTGGGGCCACGTCGGCCCGGTCGGCTCCGGCCACTACACCAAGATGGTCCACAACGGCATCGAGTACGGGATGATGCAGGCCTACGCCGAAGGCTTCTCGATCCTCAAGCACAAGCAGGAGTTCGACCTCGACCTGCACCAGGTCGGCGAGATCTGGCGCACCGGCAGCGTGGTGCGCTCGTGGCTGCTCGACCTGGCCACCGACGCGCTCGGCAAGAACCCGAACCTGGACGGCATCGCGCCGTACGTCGCCGATTCCGGTGAAGGTCGCTGGACGGTGGACGCCGCGCTGGAACTCAGCGTCTCCGCGCCGGTGATCACCTTGTCGCTGATGGAACGCTTCCGTTCGCGCGACAACGATTCGTTCGCCGACAAGTTGTTGTCGTCGTTGCGCAACGAATTCGGTGGGCATGCGGTCAAGAAGGAGTAGCCCACGATCCGGCCCACCGCGACTTGTGACGCATGCCGGCAAGGCACCCTGAAACTCCCTGCTAGACTCGCCCCCACCGACGCGCGAGTGCGCTGCGCGGCGTCGGATCGCCTGGGGTTTTCGACTGTCTGCGGGGGTGGACGTGATGGCCGTGCCGTTGTCGTGGAAAGTGGGAGGCGCCCTGGCGGGACTGGTTCTCGCCGCGTTTGCCTGGCATGGAGGTTCGCTGTATCTGGCAGCGCGTCACGCCGACGAACTCACTCGCGATGTCGCACGCAATGCCGAGCTGGAGGCGCAACAGGCCAGGGCACAGGCAGCGCAACGCAGCGCCCAGCTGGCGGCGACCCTGCAGCGCCGGCGCGAGGATCTGGCCAGCACCTACCGACAGATCAGCGAGGAAGCGGCGCAGTACCAGGTGGAGCTGGCCAGGCGCGAGGAAAGGCGGCAGCAGGAAGCGCTGCGGGTGAAGGCCAGCTATCGCCTGGCTGCCGATCAGCGCTGTGCCGACGGGTTGGTCATCAACCGCAGCGGTTCGAGTTTCAGCCAGGCGCTCGGCAATAACGGCCAGCCCATTCAGTGCACCGGCGACACCGCGGCCGAGCCGCTGCGCTGATCCGGCCGGCTACAGCAACTCGCCCTGCGCGGGCGCGTAACTCAACCGGCCATCCACGATATGTGCCGGCGACGTGTACGGATGCACGGTCGCATGCGCCGCATCGATGATGTGGATCACCTCGATCCCGCGCAGCTTCAGCACGTCGGAAACGATCGAGCGGTGGCAGCGCCACCAGACGGCCTCGGCGCACATCATCGCGGTGCGCTTGTCCGCGGCCAGCGTGAGCAGTTCGGCGAGGCCTTCGGCAAATTCCGCCGTGGCGGTGTAGTCCGCATAACCCTGGAACGAGGCATTGCGCCACGCCGTGTTCGGTGAACCCGGCTGCACCTTGCGGCGGCCGCCGAGCCTGGGCATCCATTGGTAGGCGATGCCGTGCGCGGGCAGCGTTGCGGCCAGCGCGTCGCTGGCGAAATGCGGATAGCGGCGCGAGCCGGGAAAACGGCGCACGTCGGCGATCGCCTCGATGCGGTACTCGTCGAGCAGGCCGAGGAATTCCTCCAGCGAGCGGGTGGAGTGGCCGATGGTCCAGATCGTGGCGGGGTCGGTGGGCATCGCTCAGTCGATCTTGTGCAGCGCCGCGCCCTTGTGCATGGCGATGTGGTCGGTCTTGTCGCTCTGGATCTCGTACTGCGGATCGGCCTCGCTGCAACGGCGCATGTGGCCCTTGTACTCGGTGTCGCGCGTGTGCACCTCGGTGATCTTGCCGCTCACGTAGCCGGCTTCGGAATTCCAGCGCACGTGATCGCCGATTTTGAAGGGATGGTTCATGATGGCTCCTTGGCTTCGTGTCTTCCCATCATTGACGCATACGCCGTGTCCAGGCCGGGTGGAGAGGCTCCGCAGTCGGTTCATCCCAGCCGCAGCAGCTTCCGCACCGCCGGCAGATTGCGCCGGCTGATCTCGGGGCTGAGTTCGCTGCCGTCGAGGCGGGCCAGCACGCGGCCGTCGGCGAGGGTCTTGAGGCCGAGCAGGCGCGGCGGCGGTACCAGGCAGTTGCGGTGCAGGCGGATCAGCTGGTCGGGATAGGCTTCTTCCAGCTGGCGCAGCGATTCCTCGATCAGCAGTTCGCCGCGGCGGTGTTGCACCACCACGTATTTCTCGTCGGCGAGCAGGCAGATCACTTCGTCCAGCGCGATGCGCACCTGTTCGCCGCGCAGCCGGCCGTGCAGGTAGGCCACCGGTTCGCGTGGGGCGTCGGCGAGGCGACGCTGCGCGCGTTGCAGGGCATCGCGCAGGCGCTCCAGCCGCACCGGCTTGAGCAGGTAGTCGACCGCGCCCAGGTCGAACGCCTTCAGCGCATGGGCCTCGTAGGCGGTGCAGAAGATCACCTGCGGCCGCGCGCGCCCGGCCAGGCGCTGCGCCAGCGCCACGCCATCGATGCCGGGCATGTTGATGTCCAGCAGCAGCATGTCCGGCTGCAGTTCGGTATCCAGCGAGCCCAGCGCGGTCTCGCCGTCGCCGACGCTGCCGACGATCTCCACCCCGGCGCATTCGCCCAGCAGCGCGGCCATGCGCGCGCGCGCCAGCGGTTCGTCGTCGACGATCAGCACGCGCATCAGGCGGATCCTCCGGGCAGGTGCAGCAGCACCACGAAACGGTCGCCCTGCGGCCCGGCCTGCACCTTTGCGCTGCGGGCCGTAACGATAGGCCACGCGTTGGCGCACGCTGTCCAGGCCATGACCATTGCCGGCCGCCGGCGGCGTGGCCGGCAGCGGATTGCTGATCTCGATGCGGATGCCGCTGCCGTCGCGCTGGCCGCGCAGCAGTCACCTCGCCGCCTTCGCGCAACGGCTGGATGCCGTGACGCACCGCGTTCTCCACCAGCGGCTGCAGCAGCAGGCGCGGCAGCGGGAAGTCGGCGGGCAGGTCGTCCAGCTCGCGTTGCACATGCAGGCGGGCGCCCAGGCGCAGCTGCTCGATCGCCAGATAGCGCTCGACCAGGGCCAGCTCCTCGCCCAGCGTGCCGTCGCTGCTGTCGTGCTGGCCCAGCGCGGCGCGGAACAGTTCGGAAAGATCCTCCACCGTGCGCTCGGCCGCGGCCGGGTCGACCCGGATCAGCGCGGCCACGGTGTTCATGCTGTTGAACAGGAAGTGCGGACGGATGCGCGCCTGCAGCGCCTCGACCTGCGCCCGCGTCACCGCCGCCAGGCGCGCCTGCCACTGCGCCAGCACGTAGAAATAGCGCAGCATCGCGGCGCCGAGCAGGGCCGCGATCACCACGTTGTCGCGCACGAAGACCTGCATGCTGCTGCCGGATCATCTGCATCTGCAGCGCGCCGTCGAGCCAGCGCGCCACCACGCTGGCGACCAGCACGATCAGCACGATCAGCAGCCATACGCCGACATACGGCATGTGCCCGGGCAGTCGTTGCAGCGATGGCCGCAGTTTGCACAGCGCCACCGCGACCACCAGCGCCAGCCAGGTCACGAACAGCATGCTGACGCTGTACGCCGACCAGTCGCGCGGATCGTCGCCGCGCCAGCCACATCACGGTGACCGTCAGCGCGCCGACCACGAACAGCGCGAACAGCGCCGGCAGCCGGCAGAAGTCCGGCAGCGGGCTGTGTTCGGTGCGGCCGCGCGGGCCGCCAGCGGACGTTGGTTTCGCGCATGCAGGCCAGTATGCCGCAGCACGGTCGCGGTTAGGCCAGTCGCTGGCCAAGCCAGTGACGCAGGTCGCCGATCTCTTCGGCGCAGACCGCATGGGCCATCGGGTAGGTGTGCCAGTCCACGGCGTAGCCCAGCGCCTGCAGCGCATCGCGCGAATCGGTGCCGCGCTGCAGCACCACCACCGGATCGGCCGTGCCGTGGCCCCAGAAGATCGGCGTGGCCGCATTCGCGGCGCTGCGCTCGGCGGCCAGGGTGGCGGAGATCGGCAGGTAGGTGGACAGCGCGACGATGCCGGCCAGCTTTTCCGCATGACGCAGGCCGGCGGCCAAGCGCGATCGCGCCGCCCTGCGAGAAGCCGGCCAGGATGATCCGTTCGCTGGGCACGCCGCGTTCGTGTTCGCGCGCGATCAGCGCCTCCACTTCGCCGATCGAGGCGCGGATGCCGGCCTCGTCCTGGCGCGCGTGCGCATCGAAGCCGATGATGTCGTACCACGCGCGCATCGACATGCCGTTGTTGATCGTCACCGGTCGCACCGGCGCATGCGGAAACACGAAGCGCAACGCCGGCCACGCCGGATCGACCAGCTCCGGCACGATCGGCGCGAAGTCGTTGCCGTCGGCGCCGAGGCCGTGCAGCCAGATGACGCTGTGGGTCGGATTGGCGGCGGTTTCGTGTTCGACGGTGGGCAGGGTCATGGCATGGATCGACAGCGGGGGACGGGGTGCCATCGTAGCAGTCCCGATCACCCCGGCTCGATGCGTAGGAGCCCGCTGGCGGGCGATGCTCTTGCTTCATCAATACAGCAAATGCATCGCCCGCCAGCGGGCTCCTACAACGGGGCGATTTAATTTTCGACGTCCAACCCCAGCTCGTGCGCGAAGAAAGTCAGCCCGATCGCGGTGTCGCCGACGCGCTGGCTGAACGGGGCGCCGACGCCGTGACCGGCGTTCATGCGGGTCAGCAGCAGGATCGGCTGCGTCGACGCGGTGGCGTTCTGCAGCGCGGCGGCGAACTTGCGCGATTGCCATGGCGCCACGCGCGGATCGTTTTCGCCGGTGGTGAGCAGCACCGCCGGATAAGCGGTGTTCGCCTGCACGTTCTGCAGCGGCGAGTAGGCCAGGGTGGCCTTGAACTGCGCCGGGTCCGCGATGCTGCCGTATTCGGGAATGTTGTACGGGCCGTTGGCGAAGTGGGTTTCGTGCCGCAGCATGTCGTAGATGCCCACGCGCGCCACCACCGCGCGGTAGTCGCCGGGGTGCTGCACGATCTGCGTGCCCATCAGCAGGCCGCCGTTGCTGCCGCCGAGGATGCCCAGGTGCGCGCGATCGGTCCAGCGCGTGTCGATCAGCGCCAGCGCGGCAGCGTGGAAGTCGTCGAACACGTTCTGCTTGTCGCAGCTTCTGTCCTTGCGCGTGCCACTGCTGGCCGTTCTCGTTGCCGCCGCGGATGTTGGCGTAGGCGAGCACGCCGCCGCGCTCCAGCCAGGCCAGGTTGGCGCCGATGAAGCCGGGCTTGATCGGAATGTCGAAGCCGCCGTAGCTGTACAGGATGGTGGGCCGCGCACCGTTCGGGGTGACGCCCGGCAACGACAGCACGGTCACCGGAATCTTCGTGCCGTCTTTCGAGGTGCCGTCGATGCGCTGCACGACCACCTTCGAATAGTCGGCGGCCGGCTTCACCTCGAACACGGTTTTCAGCGTGCCGCTGCGGCCGTCGTATTCCGCCCAGCGCGCGGGCGTGGTCCAGCCGCTGTAGCTGATCAGCGCCTTGTCCTGGCCGGATTCGGAGGCGATCTCGCCGATGCCGATGCCGCGTTCGGGCAGCGGCAGTTTGCGCACGAAGCTCGCGTTGGCGTCGTACTGCTCGACCCACCAGTCCGGGCCCCAGCTGCGCACCACCAGGAAGCCGTCGCCGAGCGGGGCGATCTGCTGGATCGCGCCCTCGCGCTCGGCCAGCACCGGCACGGCCTTGCCGTCGTCGCCGATGGCCACGATCCTGCCGCGCGGCGCCTCCTGGAACGAGGCGGCGTATAGACGTCCAGACACCCAGGCGGCCGTGCGCACGTTCGCGCTGCGGTCGAGCACGCGCCGGAAGCTGCCGTCGTGCTGCAGGAACACTTCGGCCGGGCCGCCGTCGCCGTCGTAGGCGAGCACCGCGGCCTGCGCCGTGGCCGGCGCATTCACCAGCACGTACTCGGCGGTTTTCGCAGTAGCCCTTGCCGAACACCACGCTGTCCGCCGTGGCGGCCTGGCCCAGCGCGTGGTGCACCAGGGTGGCGTGGAACTGTTCCACCGCCTGGCCGGCGGCCGGCGGCGCGAAGCGCACGTAGCTGAAGCCGCGCTCGTCGGCGTCCCAGGCCAGGCCCTGCGGCGTGGTGCCGCCGCCGGCCCAGGGCAGGGTGTCGGGCAGGGTCTCGCCAGTGCGCACGTCGAGCACGCGGATCGTGGTCAGCTCGCTGCCGCCCTCGGCGGTGCCGTAGGCAAGATAGCGTCCGCGCGGCGACGGCCAGTAGGCGGTGATCGCGGTGCCGCCATGGTCGGCGTTCGGGTCCAGCAGCACCTTCGCCGCGCCGTCCGGCCACGCCTGCGCAATCAGTACCGGTTGCGGCTGCGGCGGGGTCTGCTGCAGGTAGAACAGGGTGCCGCCGGCCAGCATCGGGCCGGAGCGCGTGGTCGAGGTGATCGCCAGTTGCTGCACTCGCGCGGTGAGCGCCTTGCCTTGCGGCATCGCCGCCAGAGCCGCCTCGGTATAGGCGTTCTGCGCGCCGATCCACTGCCGCACCGCCGGATCGTGCGGATCTTCCAGCCAGCGATACGGGTCGGCCACGCTGACGCCGTGGAATGCGTCGGCCACGGCGTGCGACGGCGTGGGCGGCGGCAGCGGCTGCGACTCGCCGATCAGCGCCACCTCGCGCGGCGGCTTCGACGACGGATCCACGGGCGGCAGCTGGGCCGCGGTGCTATTCGCGGCGGCGAGCAACAAGGTGGCGATGAGCGGGGCGAGGCGCATGGCGGGGTTCCATGGAAAGACGGGGAGCTGGCAGGGTAGCGTCACCGCGCCGAGGTTGCAGCCGTCGGCCGGCTGACTTTCGGCAGGGGTGACCGCGTGCCGCAGATGTGCTCGGCTATGCTGGTTTCATTTGCCCGGGGAAAATTCATGCGTCGATTGTTGCTTGCCGCCCTCGTAGCTTTCACCGTCGCGCCGGTCGCGGCGGCCACCACCGCGGTATCGACGCCGCTCGACCTGGAAACCGTGATGGCCAATCCCGACTGGATCGGGCAGCCGGTGGATTCGCCGTACTGGAGCGTGGATGGGCGTCAGCTGTATTACTCGCTGAAGCGCGACGGCAGCCCGGTGCGCGACCTGTACCGGGTCGATCCGGTCAGCGGGCAGAACGTGAAGCTCGATCCGGCGGCGATGGCGCAGGCCGACGGCCCGGCGGTGTTCGATCGCGCGCAGCGGCGTGCGGCATTCATCCTGCACGGCGACGTGTTCGTGGTGGAGCTGGCCGGCGGCCGGCGCACGCAGGTCACCCGCACGCCGCAGGAAGAGTCTGCGCCGCGCTTTTCCGCCGATGGCCGCGCACTGCAGTTCCGCGATGGCAACGACTGGTACAGCCACGACCTGGCCAGCGGCATCACCGCGCCCGCGGCGGTGCTGAAGTTCGCCGACGATCCGCAGGCGAAGCAGCCCGATGCGCTCGGCGCGCGGCAGCTGGAACTGTTCAAGACGCTGCGCCGGATCAAGGCCGACAAGCAGGCGCAGCGCGACGAGGACAAGGCGCTGGCCGCCGCCGATCCGGGCCGTGCGCCGCTGCCGTTCTTCCTCGGCGACAAGATCAAGCCGATCGACACCGAGCTGTCGCCGGATGGTCGCTGGCTGCTGCTGATCACCGCGCCGAAGGATGCCGACGCCGGTCGCGACGCCGCAGCTCACCCGCTACGTCACCGACTCCGGTTACGCCGAGCCGGAGGAAGCACGCGTCTACGTCGGCCGCAATGATCCGGCGCCGCAGTCGCTGCTGCTGCTCGACCTGGTCAACCACCAGTCGTACCCGCTGGCTACCGACCCGCTGCCCGGCATCAAGGATGATCCGCTGAAGGATCTGCGCGCGCGTGCCGTCGCCGCGCTGCAGAAGGCCGGCAAGGCCGACCAGGCCAAGGCGCTGAAGGCGCCCGACCAACGTGCCGTGCGCATCATCGGCAGCGATGACGACGGCGGTGGCGGCGGCATCGCGTGGAGCGACGACGGCCGCAACCTCGCCATCCAGCTGCGCGCGATCGACAACAAGGATCGCTGGATCGCCAGCGTCGATTTCGCGAAGCACGCGCTGGTCAACCAGCAGCGGCTCACCGACGGCGCGTGGATCAACTGGAACTTCAACGATTTCGGCTGGCTCAAGGACGGCCGCACGCTGTGGTATCTGAGCGAGCAGACCGGCTACTCGCAGCTCTACGTGCAAGCCGCTCGACGGCAAGGCGAAGGCGCTGACCGCCGGCACGTTCGAGGTGAGCCACCCGCAGCTCAGCGAGGATGGCCAGTGGTTCTACCTGCGCGCGAACCAGGTGGCGCCGTACAGCTATGACGTCTATCGCGTGCCTTCCGCCGGCGGCGCACTGGTGCGCGTGACGAATTACCAGGGCATGGACGAGTTCGCGCTGTCGCCCGACGGCACGCAGCTCGCCGTGCTGCATTCCTCGCCGTACGTGCTGCCGCAGCTGGCGGTACAGCGACGCCGCCGGCGGTACGCCGCGCGAACTCACCGACACCATGAAACCGGCGTTCACCGCGCACGACTGGATCGCGCCGAAGATCGTCGAGGTGAACGTCCTCGCACGGCGCCGGCACCATCTACGCGAAGTACTACGGCCCGGCCGACGAAAGCAGCACGCCGCGGCCCGCCGTGATCTTCGTGCACGGCGCCGGCTACCTGCAGAACGTCACGCTGTCATGGTCGAACTACTTCCGCGAGCAGATGTTCCACAACCTGCTGGTGCAGCAGGGCTACGTGGTGCTGGACATGGACTACCGCGCTTCCGAAGGCTACGGCCGCGACTGGCGCACCGCGATCTACCGCCAGATGGGCCACCCGGAGCTGGAGGATCTGCTCGACGGCAAGGCGTGGCTGGTGAAAAACCACAACGTCGATCCGCAACGCGTGGGCATCTATGGCGGCAGCTACGGCGGCTTCATGACCGAGATGGCGCTGCTGCGCGCGCCCGGCGCATTCGCCGCCGGCGCCGCGCTGCGCCCGGTCAGCGACTGGACGCTGTACAACCACGAGTACACCGCGAACATCCTCAACGATCCGCAGCTCGATCCGGACGCCTATGCGGCCAGCTCGCCGATCGAGTACGCGGAAAAGCTGCAGGACCCGCTGCTGATCCTGCACGGCCTGATCGACGACAACGTGCTCGCCGAAGATTCGATCCGGCTGTACCAGCGCTTCATCGAGCTGCACAAGAAGAACTTCTGGATCTCGCTGTATCCGCTGGAACGCCACGGCTTCGTGCACGCCGATTCGTGGTACGACGAATACCGGCGCATCGACGAGTTGTTCGAGACCTATGTGAAGCCGGTGAAGGGCGCCTCGGCCGAACACTGATTCCTGCGTGACGCGCGACGGGCCGGCGGCATTCCGATGCCGGCGGCCTTGTTGCATGATGGCCGTGTCGCACGGTGTCCACGAAGTACGACTGGCCGCCAGCAACGATTCAAACTGAAACGAACCAGGTCGGGGGAGAGGCATGAGAAAGCTGGGCTACGCCGCCATCGCGGCATCGTTGCTGTTGGCAGGTACGGGTTGCACCGTGGTATCGCCGGATGCGGGTCAGCAGGCGGTGCTGATCGACAAGCCGGTGATCTTTGGCCATGGCGGCGTGCGTGCGGAGCCGGTGCTCACGGGCCTGACCTATACGTGGTTTTCCACGCACAAGATCTACGTCAACATGTTTCCGCAGCAGTACGACGGCAACTTCAGCGACCTGATGTCGAGCGACGGCGTGCCGCTGGATTTCCACGCAATCATCCGCCTGCAGGTGGTGGACCCGGTGGCGCTGGTGAAGAATTTCGGCCAGGACTGGTACAAGAACAACGTGGAGCAGGAGTTCTTCAACCGGGTGCGTTCCGCGGTGAAGAAGCACGGCATGAACGAGACCGCGATCCAGACCACCGCCATCGATGAGATCGACAGCGAGGTCAGCCGCGAGATGACCGAGTATCTCCGCGACAACAAGCTGCCGATCCGCCTGCTCAAGATCACCGTGGGCAAGGCGAATCCGCCGGATGCCGTGCGCAACCAACGTGTGGAAACCGCGCAGCAGGAACAGCGCGTGCTCACCGAGCACAAGCGCGACCTGGCCGAGCAGGCCCGCAAGGCGGCGGAGCAGAGCCGTGCCGAAGCGGACAACGCCTATCGCCTGGCGATGAACCTCAACCCCGCGCAGTTCGTCGAGATGGAGCGCATCAAGATGCAATCCGCCGTTTGCGCGGTGAAGGATGCGAAGTGCACGTTCATCCTCGGGGGCCAGGTCGATCCGGTGATCAATGTGAAGTGATGCGGGTCTTGCGGCCTGCAGAGTGCTATTTTGCCGGCGTTGGTTGCTCAGCGTCCGGCGCCGTCGTGGCCAATAGCCACCGCCGGTCCATCGTGTCGCCGCCGTTTCACCGTTCATTCGGGCATCGGGTCATCCGCGATGCCGCTGGAGAGGAGGGTGCGGTCATGCAGGGCAAATACGCGCGGGTGTCGGGTGTCGTCTTTGGCGTAGTGGCGGTCGTCCAGGCGTTGCGGCTCTTCAACCAGTGGCCGGTGCAGGTGGGGCCGTTTGCGGTGCCGGTGGGGTTTTCATGGCTGGCCTTGCTGGTCGCGGGCGGTCTCTGCATCTGGGCGTTCAGGTCGGGGCGCCCATAACATGACAAGGCATCCGAATTCGGCGGTGAAGGTGTCGGTCTTTGTCGGCACCAGTCTCGACGGCTTCATCGCGCGCGTCGACGGAGCGCTCGACTTCCTTCCCGCGGGCGGCGGCGAGCCGCATGGCTACGAGGAGTTCATGGCCACGGTGGATGCTCTGGTGATCGGCCGCAAGACCTACGAGACCGTGCTGGCTTTCGATGCGTGGCCTTACGGCGCCAAGCCCGTTTGCGTGCTCAGCACCCGTCCGCTTGCGCCGGCTCCCGCCGGGGCGGTGATCGAGCCCATGTCGGGGCCGCCGGCGGAGATCGTGTCGCGGCTGGCCGGGCGCGGCATCCGGCATGTCTATGTGGACGGCGGCATCACCATCCAGGGCTTTCTGCGGGCCGGGCTGGTCCAGCGCCTCGTCATCACGCGCGTGCCCGTGCTTGTCGGCAGCGGGATCCCGCTGTTTGGCGCGATCCCGCATGACATCGCACTCCGGCATGTCGCGACGCGGACGTACGCCAGCGGCCTCGTGCAAAGCGAGTACGAGGTGGTCACCTGACAGGCAGGTCGGGCGCGGTGCTTCCTGACTCTCCGCGCCCTTTCCACGGCGTTATGCTTGACCCGATGCGGCCGAACCCGTCGCGTTCGCGCGGCTGTCGAATCGGGACTGGACGGCATCGGGAGGAATCATGATTTGCCGCATGTGGCACGGACGTACCTTGCGCTCGAATGCCGACGCGTACGCACGCTTCCTCGAGCAGCGGGCCATTCCCGACTACCGGTCGGTTCCGGGCAACCTGAGCGTCGCGATACTGCGCCGGGACGAGGGCGAGGTGACCCATTTCCTGACCATGACGCATTGGGAATCCGAGGACTGCATCCGCGCCTTCGCGGGCGCCGAGCTGCTGCGCGCCAAATACTATCCGGAAGACACGGGCTATCTCCTGGAGTTCGAGCCATGGGTGCGCCACTACGTCGTCACGGCCAGCGAAAGTACCGTCTGATACCTGCCGGGTATCGCCGCTCAAAGTACTTCGGCACCCGTCGTCCGCGCACGAAAAATCGCGCGTAGTATCACCCGGGTGCACCCTGCCGGGGCGAAGAAAGGAGCCGGGCATGCGTATCGCGAACTGCCGCAGGGCGACCGCCATCGCTTGCCTTCTCGTCGCGCTTTTCTGCGCCGATGCCGCGGGGCAGGAAATCAGGGTGAGTCTGCTGGGCACCGGCGCACCATCCCCTGGCATGCAGCGCTTCGGGCCCAGCACCCTGGTCGAGGCGGGCAGGCACAAGCTGCTGTTCGATGCGGGCCGCGGCGCGCTGCAGCGTCTTGCCCAGCTCGATGTCCATTGGCAGGACGTGGATGGGGTGTTCCTGACGCACCTGCACTCGGATCACGTGGTGGGGTTCCCGGATCTCTGGCTGACCGGCTGGTTGGTGAAGCCCGGGCGCCACCGTCCGCTCCGGGTTTGGGGACCCGCGGGAACGACGCAGATGATGCGGCATCTCGAACAGGCCTACGCGTTCGATATCCGGATACGGCAGTCCGACGACCGCGCGGCGCCGGCAGGCGTGGTGCTGGTGGTGGCGGAGATTGCCGAGGGCGTGGTCTTCCAGCAGGACGGGGTGAAAGTCACGGCCTTCGCGGTGGATCACGGGCCGGTCAAGCCCGCCTTCGGCTATCGCGTGGATTACGCCGGCCGTTCGGTGGTGCTCTCCGGCGACACGCGCCTGTCACCGAATCTCATCCGTCATGCCCGCGGGGTCGACCTGCTCGTGCACGAAGTCGTGGTTCCGTCCATCTTCCACGGCCCGGCATCGGTAGTCGCGCATCACACGACGGCGGAGCAGGCCGGCGACGTGTTCACCAAAACCAGGCCGAGGCTGGCGGTGTACTCGCATATCGTGCCGCCGACCGCCACCGGACAGGATCTCCTCCCGCCGACACGCAAGTCCTATCCCGGTGCCGTCGTGGTGGGCGAGGACCTGATGGTGATCGATGTAGGAAAGAAGATCATCGTCCACCGCGTCGGCCGCGCCTCGTCGATGACCAGGAAGGGCGGAGGCGACTGAGCGCCTCCGCCCTAGTGGACTACGGGCAACCAGGGTGTCGGCCCCGGCCGTGGTGCGCACGATGGCACCCCGGCTTCAGGTCGATGACAGGTTGCCGCAAGGCTCAGTGCAACGCGGCCAGCTTCACGCCCTTCACCTTCAGCGCCTGCGCCACGTCATACATCGCCTGATTGAGGATCCGGTGGGTGCTCTCGTCGGCGCCGTGGCCGAACTTCGCGTCGATGTCCTGCATCACCTGTACATGGATGTCGTGCGACAAGGCCTTGTCGAACAGATAGCCCGACCACCAGGTGCCGTCGGCGGTGGTGCCGGCGCTCACCAGCGTGCTGGCCAGCTTCACGCCCTTCAGGTCCGCCGGCGCGGCCGGCAGCTTCACGCCCGCCTCGGTGGCGCGCTTCAGGCCATCATTGACGGCGAAAGTCATGCCGGCGATGAAATTGTCGGTAGCGGTCTTGCCGTACTGCTTGGTGAGTTTGGCCACTTCCGCGTTGACGGTGTCCTGGCCCAGCATCGAAACCAGCGCCGTGGCGAAGTTGAAGTTGCTCGCGCCACCACCGGCCTCGACCAGTGCCGCGGTGACCTCCAGCGCGGGTGCACCGCTGTAGGTGACGCCGCCGAACCAGTTCATCTGCGAGGCGTACATGCTGTGTGCGGGCGTGGCCGGGGCTTGCTGCGCCTGCACGGCGGCGATGCCGCCAAAGGTGAGCGCGAGGGCGAGTGCGAAGACCGTCTTTTTCATGGGTGATTACTCCTTCGAAAGGGTAGCGCCAGCGAGCGGATGCGCGTTGTAGACGTACCTGTGCGCATGGGATGCGGTCACCCCGCGAGAGGTTCCGGCAAATCGGCGGCGCGTGCGGGAACCTCCTGCGGACCCGGCTCATCCGATCGCTGACCACCATCAAAGAAGGCGCCCCCATGCTCGATTTCGACCAAGCTTCTGCCCAGTCCACCGTACCGCCCGCAGCGGCCGAGACCCCACACCCCACCCGTGCCGAGGCAGAGGCGGCGGTGCGCACGCTGATCCGCTGGGCCGGCGACGATCCCGCGCGTGAGGGCCTGCTGGCCACGCCGGCGCGGGTGGTGCGGGCGTACGAGGAATGGTTCGCCGGCTACCGCCAGGATCCGGCCAGCCTGCTCAACCGGACCTTCGGGGAAGTCGGCGGCTACGACGAGGTGGTGATCCTGCGCGACATCCCGCTGCAGTCGACCTGCGAACACCACATGGCGGCGATCCGCGGCGTGGTGCACATCGCCTACCTGCCGGGCCAGCGCGTGGTCGGCATTTCCAAGCTGGCACGGCTGGTCGAGGCGTTCGGGCGGCGCCTGCAGATCCAGGAACGGCTGACCGCGGAGATCGCCGATACCTTGGCCCGCGTGCTGCAGCCGCGCGGCGTGGCGGTCATCGTGCAGGCCAGCCATGAGTGCCTGTCCTCGCGCGGGGTGCACGTGCACGGGGCGTCGATGCGCACCCAGCGCCTGCTCGGCGAGTTCGCGCAGGAGCCGCGGCGGCGGGAGATACTGGCCGAACTGGCCCGTTGAGCCGGGAACCTCGCGCCGGCTAGTGCATCCGATCAGGTGTACAAGGAGAAAACCATGTCAGCCCATGCCCATGTTGCACCCGTCGATTACGCCGCGCTGGACGACAACGCGCTGGTGGAACTGGTTCGTAGCGGCCACCGCGAGGCCTTCCGTCACATCATGCAGCGCTGCAACCAGCGGCTGTTCCGCATCGCGCGCAGCGTGATCGGCGAGGACTCGGAAGCGGAAGACGTGCTGCAGGAATCGTATATGCGTGCCTATCACAAGCTGGATTCGTTCCGCGGAGACTCGACCCTGTTGACCTGGCTGACCAGCATCGTGCTGAACGAGGCACGCGGCCGGTTGCGCAAGCGCCATCACATGGTCGGGCTGGAGCAGGTCGACGCGGCGCCGGACGATACGCACCAGATCATCCAGTTTCCGTCGAAGTTCGGCAGCGAGGATCCGGCGGTTTCCACCGCGCGGGCACAGATCCGCCACCTGCTCGAACATGCCATCGACGAGTTGCCGGAGGCCTTCCGCATCGTCTACATGATGCGCGAGATCGAGGAATGCACGGTCGAGGAAACCGCCAGCCAGCTCGACATCAAGCCGGAGACGGTGAAAACCCGCCTGCATCGCGCGCGCCGCCTGCTGCGTGCCTCGCTGCACGGCCAGCTCGCCACCACCATGAGCGAAGCGTTCCCGTTCATGGGCCAGCGCTGCGCCCGCGTCACCGAAGCGGTGATGGCGCGGCTGGAGACCGAGTCGGCGTAATCCCCGCAGCTCAGTCGGGTGTCGGCGCGGCGGGCGCGCGGATCCGCTGCAGCCGCTCGGCCAGCGTGGCGCGCGACAGCTCGCCGATGTGCATGTCGCGCAGGCGGCCGTCGGCGTCGAGGAACAAGGTGGTCGGGTAGCCGCGGACGTTGTAGTGGTTCGACAGCTGCAGGTTGCCGTCGATCAGCACGTTGTCCAGCGTCAGCCGCTGCGCCTGCAGGAAATGCTTCACCGCCGCCGCCGATTCGCCCTGGTCGGCGAACACGAAACGGATCTGCGGCATCGTCCGCTGTGCTTCGGCCAGCACCGGCATCTCGCGCCGGCATGGGCCGCACCAGGTGGCCCACAGGTTGATCACCGTAGGCTGGCCGCGCAGTGTTTCGACCGCCACCGCGCGCCCGTCCGCATCGCTCACCACCAATGCCGGCAAGGCCGGGTGGGACTCGCTGGCGAGCTTGTGCACGGCCAGTCCGACGAAGGCCCAGGCGGCGATGCCGACCGCGACGCCGGTAGCCAGCGGCCGTCGCAGCGGCGGCCGGCGCCAGCCGATCAGCAACGCCGCCACGACCAGTCCGATCGGGCCGGCGAGCGGATCGAAACCGCCGTCGCGGATGTTCAGCACGCTGACTGGCTGCTGCAGGTACTGCGGCCACCAGTCGGCAACGTAGGCGGCGCGCGAAGTCAGCAGGCCGATGCCAAGCACCAGATACAGCGGACCGCCGGCGTCGACGTAACCACGCCGGGTCAGGAAGCCGGCGACGGCGAGCGCGGCGATTACGCCGAACAGCAGTGCCAGCAGGGCGGAGGAAAGTAGCAGGGGTCCGATGTTCACGTGATTCCGTCCTGGCCGTCGGGCTCGCGCCAAGGGCGGCGACGTGTGCAGGGCGAGACCTTACCCGGTATCGCGCGGCCGGGCCGCGCACGCAGGGTCAGCCTGCCCGGGGCAGCGCGGCCGCTTCGCGCGCCAGCAGCTCGATGCCGGCCCAGTCGCCGCTGGCGAGTTTGTCGGCCGGGGTCAGCCACGAGCCACCCACGCAGAGCACGTTCGGCAACGCGAGGAAATCCGCGGCGTTGGCCAGGCTGATGCCGCCCGTGGGGCAGAAACGGATCTGCGGCAGCGGGCTGGCCCAGGCGCCGAGCAGCTTGTGCCCGCCGGCCGGTACGGCGGGGAAGAACTTCAGGTGACGGTAGCCGCGCTCGAGCAAGGCCATCGCCTCGCTGGCGGTAGCCACGCCGGGCAGCAACGGCAGTTCGCTAGTCGTCGGCGGCGTCGAGCAGGCGCGGTGAAGTGCCCGGCGAGACGGCGAAGCGCGCGCCGGCCTGTTGCGCGGCCGCAAGGTCACGCGCGGTCAATGCGGTGCCGCAGCCGACCACGGCACCTTCCACCTCGGCGGCGATCGCGCGGATCGCGTCCAGTGCGGCGGCGGTGCGCAGGGTGACTTCGATTGCCGGGATGCCGCCGGCGACCAGTGCGCGGGCCATCGGCACCGCGGCCTTCGCATCGTCGATGATCACCACCGGGATCACCGGCGCCAGCCGCATGAGTGCTTCGACCTGTTGCTGCTTTTGTTCGCTGGGGCTCATGGAATCACTCGGCAAGTGGGTTCGGCGGGGACGTCATGACAGCACGCCGGCGCCGAGGTCGGCGTTGGCGGCGGCCTGACGGAAAAGACCAAACAGTTCGCGGCCCATGCCGCTGTGCTCGCGGGACAGGTCGGCGGCGTGTGGCAGGCGCGCGTCCAGCTCGTGCGCTTCGAGCAGGACGTCCAGACGTCCATTCGTGGCATCGAGGCGGATCATGTCGCCGTCGCGGATCTTCGCGATGTTGCCGCCGCCCACCGCCTCGGGCGTCACGTGGATCGCCGCCGGCACCTTGCCGGAGGCGCCGGACATGCGCCCGTCGGTGACCAGCGCGATGCGGTGGCCGCGGTCCTGCAGCACGCCAGCGCGGGGGTGAGCTTGTGCAGCTCGGGCATGCCGTTCGCGCGCGGGCCCTGGAAGCGCACCACCGCCACGAAGTCGCGGTTGAGCTCGCCGCGCTTGAACGCGCCGGCGACTTCGTCCTGGTCGTCGAACACGATCGCCGGCGCCTCGATCAGCAGGCGGTCGTCCGGCACCGCGGAGACCTTGATCACCGCGCGGCCGAGGTTGCCGTCGAGCATGCGCAGGCCGCCGTCGGCGCGGAACGGTTCGTCGACGCCGCGCAGCACGCCGCGGTTGCCGCTCTGTTTCGACACGGGCGCCCAGTGCAACGCACCGGCATCGTCGAGCTGCGGGATCTGCGCGTAGCCGTCCAGGCCGGTGCCGAAGATGGTCTGCACGTCGTCGTGCAGCAGGCCGGCGCCGAGCAGCTCGCCGATCAGGAAGCCCATGCCGCCGGCGGCGTGGAAATGGTTCACGTCGGCGTAGCCGTTCGGATAGACGCGCGCCAGCAGCGGCACCACGCCGGACAGCGCGTCGAAATCGTCCCAGCGCAGCTGGATGCCGGCGGCGTGCGCGATCGCCACCAGGTGCAGCGTGTGGTTGGTCGAGCCGCCGGTGGCGTGCAGGCCGACCACGCCGTTGACGATCGCGCGCTCGTCGATGATGTGGCCGACCGGCAGGTATGCATCGCCCAGCGCGCTGTGCGCGGCGACGCGGCGCACCGCCTCGGCGGTCAGCGCGTCGCGCAGCGGCGTGTCCGGAGTGATGAAGCTGGCGCCGGGCAGGTGCAGGCCCATGATCTCCATCAGCATCTGGTTGGAGTTGGCGGTGCCGTAGAAGGTGCAGGTGCCGGGCGCGTGGTAGGACTCGGCTTCCGCTTCCAGCAGTTCGGCCTTGCTCGCCTTGCCGTCGGCGAACGCCTGGCGCACCTTCGCCTTCTCCTCGTTCGGGATGCCGCTGGGCATCGGCCCGGCCGGCACGAACACGCCGGCCAGATGGCCGAAGCTCAGCGCGCCGATCAGCAGGCCCGGCACGATCTTGTCGCAGATGCCGAGGAACAGCGCGCCGTCGAACATGTTGTGCGACAGCGCCACCGCGGTGGCCATCGCGATCACGTCGCGCGAGAACAGCGACAGCTCCATGCCCGGGCGGCCCTGGGTGACGCCGTCGCACATCGCCGGCACGCCGCCGGCGACCTGCGCGGTGGCGCCGGCGTCGCGCGCGATCTGGCGGATCAGCGCCGGATAGCGCTCGTACGGCTGGTGCGCCGACAGCATGTCGTTGTAGGAGGTGACGATGCCGAGGTTGGCGCGCCGGCCGCTGCGCAGCGCGGCCTTGTCCTCGCTGCCGCAGGCGGCGAAGCCGTGGGCGAGGTTGCCGCAGGACAGGTGCTCGCGCTGCGGCCCGCTGCGGTCGATCGCGTCGATCCGCCGGAGATACGCCGCGCGCGTCTCGCGGCTGCGCTCGCGCATGCGTTCGGTGACGTCGGCGACGACGGGATGCAGCGTGCTCATGATTCATTACCGTGTTTGTAGGAGCGCACCCTGTGCGCAGAAAAGCCCACGGCAGCCCTGGTGAGGGCTGCTAGGGACACCAGTACACCGCCACCGGCACGCGCTGCTGGGTCAGTACCGCGCGCACCGGATAGTGCTGCGCGGCGCCGAGGCCGAGCCGCGCATCGGCCAGCAGATCGCGCTTCTTCTCGCCGTCGACCAGCAGGTACAGCGCGCGCGTTTCCAGCAGGGTCGGCAGGCTCAGCGTGATGCGCGGCTCGCCGGCGCCGGGCGCGCGCATCGGCAGCACGCGGGCACGGCCATCCAGATCGAGCGCCTCGGCGAGGTGATCGCCGCCGGGAAAGAACGAGGCGGTGTGGCCGTCGTCGCCCATGCCCAGCACCACCGCGTCGAACGGCAGCGGCAGCGCGTCGATGCGCGCGTTGGCCGTCGGCCAGGCCGGCTTCGGGCGTGGCGTCGCCGGTGTAGAGCGGCACGAATTGCGCGGCGCTGGCGGCACGTTGCAGCAATAGCGATTTCACCAGCCGCGCGTTGGAGCGCTCGTCGCTGTCCGGCACCCAGCGCTCGTCGACCAGGGTCACCTGCACCTTGGCCCAGTCCAGCTTTTCGCGCGACAGGCTGGCGAAGAATGTCTTCGGCGTGCTGCCGCCGGAGACGGCGAGCACCGCGTGGCCGCGGTCGGCCAGCGCCGTGCGCAGGCGTTCGGCGATGCGCTCGGCCAGGGCGGCGGCCTGGATCTGACAATCGGTAAAGCTGTGCGTGGTGACGTTCAGTGGCGTGCTCATGGGGTGATGGTGCTGCGCGTGGCAATCAGCGAATGCCGGTGCGCATCGCGTGGGAGGAGGGAGGCAAAGTCTGCTGCGTGCGTCGGCATCGGCGAGTGAACCGCCGCGGGATTCATTCACTGTCTTCGTGCCAGGTGCGGCCGTCGCGCTCGATCAGCGCCACCGCGGCGCTCGGCCCCCAGCTGCCGGCGGTGTACGGCCGCGGCGGCTTCGCCGCTGTCGGCCCAGGCGTCGAGGATCGGGTCGACCCAGCTCCACGCCGCCTCCACCTCGTCGCGGCGCATGAACAGGGTCTGGTTGCCGCGCACCACGTCGAGCAGCAGGCGCTCGTAGGCATCGGGCTGCTGCACGCCGAACGCCTCGGCGAAGCTCATGTCGAGCGGCACGTGGCGCAGGCGCATGCCGCCCGGGCCGGGGTCCTTGATCATCAGCCACAGCTTCACGCCCTCGTCCGGCTGCAGCCGGATCACCAGCCGGTTCTGCGACAAGCGTGCCGGCGTCCGCGCTGAAGATCGAATGCGGGACCGGCTTGAAGGTGACCACGATCTCCGACACGCGGCTCGGCAGGCGCTTGCCGGTGCGCAGGTAGAACGGCACGCCGGCCCAGCGCCAGTTCGCGATCTCGGCCTTGAGCGCCACGAAGGTCTCGGTGTTCGATTTGCTGTTGCCCAGCTCCTCCGGATAGCCGGGCACGCTGGCGCCCTCGGCCACGCCGGCGCGGTACTGGCCGCGCACGGTGAGCTTGGCGGCGTTGCTGTCGTCGATGGGCTTCAGCGAACGCAGCACCTTCAGCTTCTCGTCGCGCACCGCGTCGGGCGCCAGCGACGACGGCGGCTCCATCGCCACCAGGCACAGCAGCTGCAGCATGTGGTTCTGCACCATGTCGCGCAGCGCGCCGGCGCGGTCGTAGTACGCGCCGCGATGGCCCACGCCGAGCGTTTCGGCCACGGTGATCTGCACGTGGTCGATATGCGCCGGCGTTCCACAGCGGCTCGAACAGCGCGTTGGCGAAGCGCAGCGCCAGCAGGTTCTGCACCGTCTCCTTGCCGAGATAGTGGTCGATGCGGAAGATCTGCGATTCGCTGAACACCTTGCCGACCGCGTCGTTGATCTGATTCGCGCTGGTCGAGGTCGCGGCCGATCGGCTTCTCCAGCACCACGCGCGAGGCGCCTTCGTTGAGCTTGTATTGGCCAAGCCGGTTGCAGATGTCGACAAAGAGTTCCGGCGAGGTGGACAGGTAGAACACGCGGATGTGCTCGGGCTGGCCACCGATGAAGGCGGCGAAGTCGTCCCAGCCCTCGTCCTTGCGTGCGTCCAGCGGGCGGTAGAACACCTGCTGCAGGAACACGTCGAGTTGCGCCGCCGCGCACACGCCGATCAGCGCCTCGCGCAGCTGCGCGCGGTAGCCGTCGTCGTCCAGCGCCTCGCGGGCGATGCCGACGATGCGGCTGCTGGCCGGGATCTGGCCGTCCAGGAAGCGGTGGAACAGGGCCGGCAGCAATTTGCGCACGGCGAGGTCGCCGGTGCCGCCGAAGATCACCAGGTCGAACGGTTCGACCGATTGGGTAGAAGCAGTCACGCAGTCACCTCGACACGATGCCGGATGGCGGGCAGGGGCGGATGGCCAGTGTGCCCGGGTTGCGGTTGATCGTACCAGTGAAATACCAGATCGACCACTGGTATGCATACGAATTCATGAACGTGCCCCATCCGGGCTGTTTGCAGGCAATTCCTCGATTTCCGTTCCCGCAAGCGCAGGCCACTGGCTGAACTCGCAGGGTCCGACCAGGCCGCGCGGCACTTCGACACCGCTCGCTGGCACGAGGTGCGCTGGGTGCGAACGGAAGAAGATTGCCGGTGCTCCGGAGGTGGGCGCGGGATCGGCAGGGCTTGTGGTTAGTGGTTTTGTATTGGTATCGTTCGCGACATGGAAGCCGCCCTCGCCAACGAATACCGCCGGATCTGCCAGGACCCGGCCACGCACCAGCCGCTGGCCTATCTGCGCCTGCGCCGGGCGATCCGCAACATCGTCGAGCACCGCGACATCGAGCCGGGCCAGGCGTTGCCGAGCGAGCGCGACCTGTCGCAGGTGCTGAAACTGTCGCGGGTGACCGTGCGCAAGGCGATCGCCGGCCTGGTCGAGGAGGGCTTGCTGACCCAGCGCCACGGCGCCGGCACCTTCATCGCCGAGCGCATCGTCAAGCCGATGTCGCGGCTGACCAGCTTCACCGAGGACTTGCGCGAGCGCGGCCTGTCGCCGCGTTCGGAATTCTTCGAGCGCGGCATCGGCGAGGTGACGCCGGAGGAATCGATGGCGCTGAACCTGTCGCCCGGATCGCTGGTGGTGCGCCTGCATCGCGTGCGCTATGGCCAGGACGAGCCGCTGGCGATCGAGCGCAGCGTGGTGCCGGCCAGCGTGCTGCCCGACCCGCTGCTGGTGCAGGACTCGCTGTACGAGGCGCTGGAGAAACTCAATGCGCGCCCGCGCCGCGCGTTGCAGCGGTTGCGCGCGGTGTCGCTGAACGCGCAGCAGGCACGGCTGCTGCATGTCAACGTGGGCAGCGCGGGACTGAGCATCGAGCGGCGCAGCTTTCTGGACGACGGCCGCGTGGTCGAGTTCACCTGTTCCTGGTATCGCGGCGACATCTACGACTTCGTCGCCGAACTGCATACCGACTGAAGGAGCGCCATGGCCGCCCGCGACACCTTGATGTACCAGGAAGCCCACGAATCGGCCGACGTGATCGCGCGCCAGTTCGCGGCGAACGAGGCGGTGGTGTCCGCGCTGGCGCAGTCGCTGCGCGCGCAACCGCCGCGTTTCATCGTCACCTGCGCGCGCGGCAGTTCGGATCACGCGGCGGCGTACGCGAAATACGTGTTCGAGACCCAGCTCGGCATCGCCACCGCATCGGCATCGCCGTCGGTCACGTCGGTGTATGCCGCCGAACAGCAGTGGCAGGGCGCGCTGTTCATCGCGATCTCGCAGTCCGGCAAGAGCCCCGACCTGCTGCGCAATGCGGAAGCGGCCAAGCGAGCCGGCGCGCGCGTGGTGGCGTTGGTGAATGTCGAGGATTCACCGCTGGCGGCGTTGGCCGATACGGTGATACCGCTGCACGCCGGGCCCGAGCGCAGCGTGGCGGCAACCAAGAGCTATATCGCCGCGCTGGCGGCGGTGTTGCACTTGTGCGCGCGCTGGCGCGGTGACGCCGGACTGGCCACGGCACTGCATGCGTTGCCGGATGCCCTGCGTGCCGGCTGGGACGCGGACTGGTCGGCGCTGGTCGACGGCCTCGCCGATGCGCACAACCTGTTCGTGGTGGGCCGCGGCTTCGGCCTCGGCATCGCGCTGGAAGCGGCGCTGAAATTCAAGGAGACCTGCGGCCTGCACGCCGAGGCCTTCAGCGCGGCCGAAGTGAAGCACGGCCCGATGGCGCTGGTCGGTGCGGACTTCCCGGTGCTGTGTTTTGCCCAGGAGGACGACACCCTGGACAGCACGCTGGCGGTGGCCGACGAATTCCGCCGCCGTGGTGCCCAGGTGTTCGTGGCCGCGCCCGGATTGCACGGCCCCGGCACGCTGGCGGTGGCCGGTGGATTGCCCGCGCTGTGCACGCCGTTGCTGATCGTCCAGAGCTTCTACCGCGCTGCCAGCGAACTCTCGCTGCGCCGCGGCTTCGACCCCGACGTACCGCCGCATCTCAACAAGGTCACCGAAACCGTCTGAACAAGCCAGAATATCCGTTCGTACCGAGCGTAGCTCGCGTCAGCGAGCGAAGTCGAAATGCATGCCAAGGACTCTTCGACCTTGGCCTTGCAGCTTCCGCCCAGGACGTACTCCGGGCTTGATCCGGGGGCGAGTGGAAGGCAGTTGATTGTCGACACCCATCAGGATCCGCCATGTCACTCGCCCTCATCAACGGCCGCGTACTCACCCCTGACGGCTGGCGCAACGACCTTGCCGTCGTGCTCGACGGCGAGCGCATCGTCGACCTGTTGCCGTTGCACGACCCGCGCCTGCGCGACGCGCAACACCACGATCTGCGCGGCGCGATGCTGCTGCCCGGCTTCATCGACGTGCAGGTCAACGGCGGCGGCGGCGTGCTGTTCAACGAGGCGCCCACGGTCGATGCCTTGCGTCGGATCGGCGCGGCGCATCGGCGCTTCGGCACCACCGGCTTCCTGCCGACCCTGATCAGCGATCGCGTGGAAGTCATGCGCGCAGCACTGGCCGCGGTAGAGCAGGCGCTGGCCGAGGGCGTGCCTGGCGTGCTCGGTATCCACCTGGAAGGGCCGTACCTGGCGCCGGCGCGCAAGGGCGTGCACGACCCGAAGTACTTCCACGCGCCAGGCGGCGACGAGCTGGCGTTGTTGTGCGCGCCGCATCGTGGCGTGCGGCTGATCACGCTGGCGCCGGACCAGGTGCCGTTGGCCGCCATCGGCGCACTGGTGGACGCCGGCCTGGTCGTCTGCGCCGGACACACCGCGGCCGATTACGCAACGACGCGCGCCGCGCTCGCCGCCGGCGTGCGCGGTTTCACCCACCTGTTCAACGCGATGACGCCATTCGGCAGCCGCGAACCCGGCGTGGTCGGCGCCGCGCTGGAGGATGCGGCGAGCTGGTGCGGCATCATCGCCGACGGCCATCATGTGCATCCGGCCAGCCTGCGCGTGGCGATCGCCGCCAAACCGCGCGGCAAGATGTTGCTGGTCACCGATGCGATGCCGCCGGTCGGCGCGGACCGTCCCGACTACGTGTTGAACGGCGAAACCATCACCGCCAGGGACGGCATCTGCCAGACCGCACAAGGCGTGCTGGCCGGCTCCGCACTGGACATGGCCAGCGCAGTACGCAACGCGGTGCAGTTGCTCGGCCAGCCGCTGGACGAAGCGGTGCGCATGGCCAGCACCTATCCGGCCGAGTTCCTCGGCCTGGGCGACAGCCACGGCCGCATCGCGCCCGGCTACCGCGCCGATCTGGTGGCGCTGGACGACGAGTACCGGGTGCAGCAGAACTGGCTTGGTGGCGTAGTCGGCTGAGGCGTGGTTACGCGCGCGTGCAACGCGGGCATCCGATGCCATCCAGGCGGTAACCCAGTGTGGGCGCGGTGTTGCATGTGCAGGTCGAGCATGACCCGCACTAGTTGTCTTTACCGTTATCCATAAAAAAAGCCGCCGGGGTTACCGGCGGCCGAATTTCTGGAGAGTTTGCCGGGGGTCGCCCCCCGGCAATCTCGGTTACAGCGAGAAGTCGTAACGGACACCCAGACGCACCGTGCGCGGGGTCTGGTACGAAAGGACGCGGCCGTAGTTGGCGTCGGTTACGCTGTTCTGCGTTTCCACGATGGACACCTTGCGCTGCTGGGTGAACACGTTGAACACGTCGGCGGTGAAAGCCAGCTTGTGGTCAGCCCATGCCGGGGTGTACTGCGCGCTCAGGTTCAGCTCGTAGGTCCACGGCAGGCGACCCTTCGAACCACGCGACGCGAACTCCTTGACTGTGGTGCCGTTGACGTCGAAGTCGCAGAAGAAGAACGAAGCGCCGTAACCCTGGCGATCAAAGTCACCCGGCGGGTTGCCGATGCAGTTCTTCGGACGACCCGAAGCGATCTGCAGGCTTGAGCCGAACAACCACTCGGGATTCATCTGCCAGTAGCCGTAGGCCTTGATCTGGTGACGGCGGTCGTTCGGCAGATAGCCGCGCGAGCCGATCATCAATTCCGGGAAGTCCCAGTCCTGCGTCACCGACGGATCGGTCTGGCCGATGTCGGACTTCAGCATGCCCTCGGAATCGCCGTAGTTCTTCGACCAGACATAGTCCAGTTTGCCGTACCAGTTGTTGCTGAACTGGTGGCTCAAGTACAGGTTCAACGACAGGTACTTGCGCTGCAGCTTCGGATAGCCGATGCCGTTGCTGTTGCCGGCAAAGTCGGCTTCGCTCAACTTGAAGTCCTGGAACGTGCCGTCGCCCATGTCGACCGCGAACGTGTTGCTGCCGCCCGGGTTGAACAGGTAGCAGCCGGAGATCAGCGCATTGCTGATGTCGATGCCATTACGATCGGCGTAATGCTCGAACGGTGCGCTGTCGCACATGTCATCGATGATGCTCTTCAGGTTGCGATAGGTGGCCTTGGCACCGAAGGTCCAGTCCGAACCCAAGGTCTTGTCGAAGCCCAGGATGTACTCGTCCTGGTAGTACGCCTTCAGGCCCTTCGCCGCAACCGTACGCGGATCCGGAGAAGTCACGCCATCGGCACCGTTGAGGTAGCGAATGCCGGTGACCGGGGTTTCGCCGATCGGCGAGCCGGTGACCGGATCCACACCGGTGTAGGTGAAGTACTGCTGCGAGAACAACGAGGCCGACGCACCGCGGATGGCCACGTTGGCGGGGATCGCCAAGTGGTAACGACCGGCGTTGGCGTACACCTTGAAGCTGGAGTCGCCGAACACGTCCCAGGTCACGCCCAGGCGCGGAGCCAACTGGTGGCGCTGCGAAACGTAAACCTGGCCGTTGCCGTTGTAGTTGCTGAACTGCTCGTTGCGCAGGCCGATGTAGGCCATCCAGCGGTCATTCACCTGCCAGTGGTCTTCGACGTACTGCGCTTCCTGCTTCACGCTAACGTTAGCGACGAAGCCGATGACACGGTCGCGCGATACGTACTGCGGCGTGGTGGCAGGTGCCACGTAGCCCGGCTCGTTTGCAATGCCGCCAGCCACCGCGGTGGCCCAATCCATGTAGCGGTGGTAGATGCCGCCGCTGTAGGTGGTGCCGCTGAACGAGGACATGTCCTGGTTGTCGACACCGGCGCGCAGGGAATGATCACCGAGGTGGTACTCGACGTCCAGACGCCAGCCCTTGGTGTCGTCCTTGGCACCCGGTGCGAGCACCTGGGAGGCTGCCCAGCAGTTGTTGTACAGCTGCGACGACGGCACGTTACGTGCGTCGACGACCAGCGGGCACGGTGCGCCCGAAGCGCCCAGGGGGCTATCCGCGTGCTCGCTGTGCGTCTTGCCGTACAGGGCGGTCACCGTGAGGTTGTCGGTGAGGTAGCCGGTGTACTTGCCGATGTAAAGGCTGCCGCCCGGCGTCGAGCCGGCGGTGCCGAGGTTCTTGGTCTTCTCGGTGCCGATGATGTCACCGGTCGTACCGGTGTCATAGTCGTACTTGTTGAAGGTCGCGTTGGTGGTGTTGTTGTCACCCATCGCGGTGGCTTCGAGGGTGTTGCTGTCGTTGATGTTCCAGTTGATCTTGGCCAGCCAGCGGGTGGACTTGGTGGTGAGGTCAGTACGGGTGCTGCCGGCGCCCTGGTTGGAGCCCAAGCCGTCGGAACCGCTCGCCTTGTTCGACTCGCCGGTCACGTACATGAACAGCCTGTCCTTGATCAGCGGACCGCTGATGTAGGCGCCGTACGTGGTCTGGTTGGTGATGTTGCCGCTGCGATCCTGATACAGCGAGCCAGCGCGGGTCGACGGGTTCATCGGGTAGTAGATGTCGCGCGGGGAATCCTTCAGCGCACGCGGGGACCAGACAGCCTGGGCGCCCATCTTCCACTCGTTGGTACCGCTCTTGGTGACCAAGTTGACCACGCCGCCAGTGGAGCGACCGTACTCAGCGCCGTAGCCGCCGGTAATCACCTGCTGCTGGTCGATCGCATCAAACGGCAGTTCGGCAAAGCCAAGTCCGGTCAGCGAGTTGGTAACCGGGAAGCCGTTGACGTAGTACTGGTTCTCGGCAGCCGAGGCGCCGCCGAACGAGGCCACGTTGCCGTAGCGCGAATCAGAGGCGACGGTGCCCGGCGCCAGCAAAGCGGCGGCGGTCACGCTGCGCGCCACCGGCACCTTCGACAGCATTTCGGAGGTCAGCACGGTGCGCGCGTCAACCTGCGAAATGTCGATCGCGGGCAGCGCGGAAGCGACGACGGACACACCTTCAAGAGTCTGCGCCTGCGTCGCGGAAGCGAAGGAAGCGTCAACACCGCCGCCAACCTGCAGGGTGACGTTGCGCGAAGAGACTTCCTGGCCGTTCTGGACCAAGGTGACCTTGTAGTTGCCGACCGGCAGCGACGAGGCGCGGTAACGGCCGCTCTGGTCGACCTGGATGTCACGGCTGAAACCGGTATCGGTGTTCTGCACGTGCACGGTCGAGCCCGGCGCGCCGGCGTCACCGAAGATCGTGCCGGTGGCGTTGGACTGCGCCATCGCGACGCCACCCAGGCTCATGCTCAGGGCGACGGCGAGCGCCGTATGGCGCCAGCGATGGTTACGGATTTGATTGTGAATACTCATTGTGAAGATGTCTCCCCAGATTAAGGCCAAAAAGGCCGAGTAACGTAGATTGTTTTACGTCCGTCGAACAGCAAGTCGGATGCATGGTGGCCGCCGATTTGTTCCATCAGTCAGTCAGGCAGGAAAACCATGCCGTCGCCTTGTCTCCATGACCTGTTAACAACTTGCTTCTTGACCATAATTCGGTGCTCACGCTTACGTCAACAAAATTTTTATGAACTTGTTGCAATCTTCTGTCTCAAAGTCGCTTACTGTGCGACAAAGACGAACAATAGATAGAAAAATAGTTATTTTGCGTTGTTTTTGGAACAGTGGCGACGATTTTGAGCGCAAGATGTTAAGTCCCCCTGATTGCCCTCCCAGTATCGCGCCATTAAAGTGTGCGAGTTCAGGTGTCCCGATGGCTTCGCGCCCAAGGGATGAAACGGGAAGCCGGTGCGTGGTGTGCGAACACACTGCAAGGCCGGCGCTGCCCCCGCAACGGTAAGCGAGATCCACGAGCGGCGAAGGCCACTGTGCACAGCACGGGAAGGCGCCGTTCGGGGCATGCGGATCACCGCATGTCACTCGCCAGCCCGGAGACCGGCCCGAACGATTCCTGGTGGCTCGCGGTGGGCGAGGCCGAACCACGTGTTGGTCGTTCGTGCCTGCCCGTCGTTCCGTCCTCCTCCCGTCTGCCGACCGCTCATTGATCGATGGAGCCGTGCGCGGGTGCGCGGCATAAAGGAACGAACATGAAGAAGTCTTTGCTGGCAGTGGCCCTGCTCAGCTGCACGATGGCCGCGCAGGCCGCGGATCAGAACGAGGCGTCGGCGCTGGCGCCGGTGCTTGTCACCGCCACGCGCACCGCGATCACCGCCGACGAGGCGTTGTCGTCGGTGACGGTGATCACCCGTGCCGACATCGAGCGGCTGCAGCCGCTGTCGGTGCCGGACCTGCTGACCGGCCTGCCCGGAGTGAGCTTCGCCAACACCGGCGGCTATGGCCAGCAGACCTCGCTGTTCATGCGCGGCACCAATTCCACCCATACCCTGCTGCTGGTCGACGGCGTGCGGGTGGCTTCGGTCAGCGCCGGGCTGGCGGCGTTCGAACAGATTCCGGTGGAACAGATCGAGCGCATCGAGATCGTGCGCGGTCCGCGCTCCAGCCTGTACGGCGCCGACGCGATCGGCGGGGTGATCCAGATCTTCACCCGCCGGGGTACGCGCGATGGCGGCCTGCGGCCTTCCTTCAGCGTGACCACCGGCAGCGACAACCTGTTGCGCGGCCAGGCCGGCCTGTCCGGCGGCGACCGGCATGCCTGGTACAACTTCGGCGTCGGCGCGCAGTACACCCGCGGCATCAACGCCTGCCGCGTCGGCGCCGGCACGGTGTTCGCCGGCTGCTTCACCGACGAGCCGGACCGCGACGCGTACCGCAACAAGAACCTCAGCGCCAGCGGCGGCTACCGCTGGGACAACGGCGCCGAGCTCACCGGCACCTGGCTGCGCAGCCTCGGCGAGATCCATTTCGACGGCAGCTACCAGAACCGCAGCCGCACCCTGCAGCAGGTCGCCGGCAGCAGCTTCAGCTTCAACCCGCTGCAGGCGTGGAAGACCACGCTGAGCGTGGGCCAGAACCTGGACCGCTACGACAACTACGAGAACCGGGACTTCGTCGGCTATATCTATTCGCGGCGCAACCAGGCGTCGTGGCAGAACGACCTCAGCGTGGCCAGCAACCAGCTGCTGACCCTGGGCGTCGACTGGCAGGGCGAGCACATCGACAGCGACACCGGCTTCCTCGCCAGCCGCCGCAACGATACCGGCTGGCTACGCGCAGTACCAGGGCACGTTCGGCCGCCACGAGGTGCAGCTGTCGGCGCGACGCGACCACAACGGCCAGTTCGGCGACCACAACACCGGCGCCGCGGCGTGGGGCTATCGCTTCGACGGCGGGCTGAAGTTGTCGGCCAGCTACGGCAGCGCGTTCCATGCGCCGACCTTCAACGACCTGTACTACCCGTACGGCAGCGGCAATCCCGACCTGAAGCCGGAAAAATCGCGCAGCGCCGAGCTGGGCCTGAGCCAGCAGCGGGAGGCGTGGAACTGGGCGCTGAACGCCTACCAGACCCGCATCGACCAGCTGATCGCGCTGGACAGCAACTACTTCCCGTCCAACATCAGCAAGGCGCGCATCCGCGGCGTGGAAGGCCAGCTCGGGCGTGAACCTCGCCGGCTGGCAGCTGCAGGGCTACCTGACCTGGCTGCAGCCGCGCAACGAGGACGGCGGCCCGAACGACGGCAACGTGTTGCCGCGCCGGCCCGAGCGCACCGCGCGGGTGGATCTGGATCGCCGCTTCGGCGCGTTCGGCGTCGGCGCCACCATCAACGCGGCCGGGCGCAGCTACGACGACGCGGCCAACCGGCACCCGCTGGGCGGCTATGCCACCACCGACCTGCGCGCCAGCTGGCACTTCGCGCCGGACTGGCAGGTCGAGGCGCGGCTGGCCAACGTGTTCGATCGCCACTACGAGACCGTCTGGTACTTCAACCAGCCCGGCCGCAGCGGCTTCCTGACCCTGCGTTACAGCCCGGCCATGCGCTGACCGGGATTCCGGCGAAAGGAGCGCATCGCCTGCCGGCGGGATGCCGCAGGCGATAGCGTCTCCGTCAGGGGGACTTCAGGCACATACGCATGATCGCGACAGCTGGCATAAACGTCGGCATGAACGGATCTCTGGCGACTGATGCGGCCGCTGGCCGGCCGCGGCTCTCCCGTTATGCTTGCGCGTCCGGGAGGTCATTTGAATATCTTCGCACCGCTGGTCCGCCGCCCCGTCGGCACCTCATTGCTTGCCATCGGCTTGATGCTGGGCGGCTTGTGGGCGTACCTGCTGCTCGGCGTGGCGGCGTTTCCGTCGATCGAGTTTCCCGGCGTGGCGGTGTTCGCGCAGATGCCCGGAGCCAGCGCGCAGACCATGGCCTCCACCGTGGTGGCGCCGCTGGAACGCCATCTCGGGCGCATTCCCGGGGTGCGTCAGATGTCCTCCAGCGCCAGCGAGGGCGGCGCGCAGATCCAGGTGCATGTTCGACATGGACCGCAGCGCCGACAAGGCCGCGCGCGACGTGCAGGCGGCGATCAACGCGGCGGCGCCGGACCTGCCGCCCGGCCTGCCCAGTCCGCCCGGCTACTTCAAGTTCGACACCTCGCAGATCCCGGTGCTGCTGGTCTCGCTGACCTCCGACCAGCCTGCCGCCGGACCGGCTGTACGACCTCACCGACACCTTGCTGAAGCCGGCGGTGGCGCAGATCCCCGGCGTGGCCCAGGTGCAGGTGGGCGGCGGCACGCCGCATGCGGTGCGCATCGTGCTGAATACCAACGCGCTGGTGGGCATGGGCATCACCGCCAACGACGTGGCGAATGCGCTGCGCGCCGCCAATGTCACCTCGCCGCAGGGCACGCTCAGCAACGGCGTCACGCGCATGACGGTGAGCGCCAACGATGCGCTGCACACGGTGCAGGATTTCGCCGCGCTGGTGATCGCCAGCCACAACGGCGTGCCGGTGCGGCTGGCCGACGTGGCGACGATCAGCAGCGGCCAGGAGAACAAGTACGCCGCGGCGTGGTTCAACGGCCAGCGCGCGGTGGTGATGCAGATCAACAAGCGGCCGGAGGCGAACGCGGTGGCCACGGTGACGGCGATCCGCGCGCGCTTGCCCGAACTGCGCGGACTGCTGCCGGCCGACGCGACGATCACCCCGATCTTCGACCTCACCCCGACCACCCTGTCGGCGCTGCACGAGGTGGAGGTGGCGCTGCTGATGAGCATCGTGATGGTGGCGCTGGTGATGCTGGTGTTCCTGCGCCGGCTGCGGCCGACCGTGATCGCGATGTTCAGCGTGCCGCTGTCGCTGGCCGGCGCGTTCGTGGCGATGTGGATGCTCGGCTTCACCCTCAACATCTTTTCGCTGGTGGCGCTGGTGCTGTGCGTGGGCTTCGTGGTGGACGATGCGATCGTGGTGATCGAGAACATCGTGCGCCACATGGAACGCGGCAAGCCGCCGCTGCAGGCGGCGCTGACCGGCGTGCGCGAGATCGGCTTCACGGTGATCTCGATCACGCTGTCGCTGATCGCGGTGTTCGGGCCGATGGTGTTCGGCAACAACATGTTCACCATGCTGATGCGCGAGTTCTCGGTGACCCTGATCGCCACCATCGTGATCTCGGCGCTGGTCTCGCTCACGCTGACCCCGGCGCTGTGCGGCGCCTGGCTGGCGCACGAGCCCGCGGGTTCGCGCACGCCGGGCCGGCTGGAGCGCCTGGCCGAGCGTTTCGACAACGGCATGCTGCGCATCTACGAGCGCGCGCTGGACTGGGCCATGCACCATCGCCGGCTCATGCGCTGGCAGCCGCTGATCCTGCTGGTGCTCACCGTCGGCCTGGCGGTCGCGGTGGTGATGACCGCCGGCGGCGGCCTGATGCCGAAGGAAGACACCGGCTTGCTGCAGGTGAGCATCAGCGCCGACGCCAACATCTCGCCCACCCTGCTGGCCCGGCGCACGCAGGAGGTGGCGGCGAAGATCCAGGCCGATCCGGCGGTGCGCGACGTCTCCGCCTTCCTCGGCGGCAACGACGCTGGCGGCGCGGTCGGCAACCAGTCCAGCCTGTTCGTCGACCTGAAGCCGCGCGGGCGATCAGCCCGGCGACCGCCACGTCACCTCCCAGGCGGTGGTCGACCGGCTGGACAAGTACTTCAAGAACGTGCCGGACCTGGACGTGTCGCTCAGCGTCAACCAGTTCATTCGGCGGTGGCGGCGGCGGTGGTGGCGGCAAGGGACAGTATGCGTTCCAGCTCAACAGCCTGGACGGCACGCCACTGCAGCAGCCCACCCTGAAGCTGGCGCGGGTGATGCGCGGCATGCAGCAGTTCCGCAACGTCAGCACCAGCTTCGACAGCATCGGCAAGCAGCAGATGCTGCAGGTGGACCGCAACGCCGCCGCGCGTCTGCACGTGAGCCTGGCCCAGGTGGACACGGCGCTGGCCAACGCGTTCGGCGCAGACTCCGGTCTCCATCATCTATTCGGACATCAACCAGTACCGCGTGGTGATCACCGCCAGCAGTGCCGAGTCGCTGAGCCCGGCCACCCTGCTCAATACGTATGTGCGCAATGCCAACGGACAGATGATTCCGCTGTCCGCGCTGGCGAAGATCCAGCCGCACATCGCGCCGGTCACCATCAGCCATTACAACCAGCTCGAATCGGCCGCGATCAACTACAACCTCGCCAAGGGCATTACCCAGGCCGATGGCCTGAAGCTGGTCGACCAGGCGATGTTCGCGGCCCAACTGCCGCAGGGCGTGCAGAAGAAGTACAGCGGCGACAACCAGAACCTGGTCGACGCGCTGAACAACGCGCTGATCATGCTGCTGGCGGTGATCCTGGTGATGTACGTGGTGCTGGGCATCCTGTACGAAAGCCTGATCCACCCGCTGACCATCCTGTCGACCCTGCCGGCCGCCGGCATGGGCGCGTTCCTGGCCATGCTGGTGACGCACACCCAGCTGACCCTGATGTCGGTGATCGCGGTGCTGATGCTGATCGGCATCGTCAAGAAAAACGCGATCCTGATGGTCGACTTCGCGCTGGTCGCCGAGCGCGATCACGGCATGTCCGCCGCCGGCGGCGATCCGCGAGGCGGCGCTGGTGCGCTTCCGCCCGATCACCATGACCACCCTGGTCGCGATGGGCGCCGCGCTGCCGCTGGCGATCGGCTTCGGCACCGGTTCGGAGATGCGCCAGCCGCTGGGCATCGCGATCCTCGGCGGCCTGTTCGTGTCGCAGCTGCTGACCTTGCTGAGCACCCCGGCGATCTACCTGTGGCAGCACGACCATCGCGAACGCAAGGCCCGCCGCCGCGAACTGCGCGCCGAGATCCGGCGCCAGCGCGCGCTGCAGCAGCAGATGCCGGCGCTGCCGGAATAGGCGCCGCTTCCGCGGGATGCGCTGCAGGAGCGCATCCTGTGCGCGAACCCCCTTCGTCACGTAACCGAAAGGCGCCGCGCACGACCGGACAGACCCTGTTGACGGGGTGCGCTCCTACAATAGACCGATTCAAGGTTCACCCCCTGCCTTCCGGCAGGGTGTGGACTTCAGGCACATACGTCGGCGCGCGCCGAAGGGCATAAAGTCGGCATGAATATCTTCGCTCCGCTGATCCGTCGTCCGGTCGGTACCTCGCTGCTCGCCATTGGCCTGATGCTGGCCGGGTTGTGGGCGTACCTGCTGCTCGGCGTGGCGGCGTTGCCGTCGCTGGATTTTCCCGGCGTCTACGTGGTGGCCAGCCAGCCCGGCGCCAGCGCGCAGACCATGGCCAACACCGTGCTGGCGCCGCTGGAGCGGCACCTGGGCCGCATTCCCGGCGTCGACGAGATGTACGGCAACGCCAACGAGGGTTCCGCCTCGGTGATGGTGCGCTTCACTTTCGACCGCACCGCCGACAGCGCCGCGCGTGACGTGCAGGCGGCGATCAACGCGGCCGCGGTCGACCTGCCCAGCGGCATGCCGTCGCCGCCGCAATACTTCAAGTTCGACACCGCGCAGATCCCGATCCTGTTCCTCACGCTGACCTCGACCGGGCTGCCGCAGGACCAGCTGTTCGACCTCGCCGACACCATGCTGAAGCCGGCGGTGGCGCAGATCGACGGCGTGGCCCAGGTGCAGGTGTTCGGCGGCACCCCGCATGCGGTGCGGATCGAGCTGGACAACAACGCGCTGGCGGCCAAGAACCTCACCGCCAACGACGTGGCCAACGCGCTGCGCGCGGCCAACGTCACCTCGCCGCAGGGCATGCTGAGCGACGGCCGCACGCCAGATGACGGTGAGCGCCAGCGACGGCCTGCAGGAGCCGGCCGAATTCGCCCGCCTGCTGATCGCGGTGAAGAACGGCACGCCGGTGCGGCTGTCCGACGTGGCGAAGGTCTACGGCGGCCAGCAGGACGAATACCAGGCCGCCTGGTTCAACGACGCGCGCACCGTCGGCCTGCAGATCAGCAAGCGGCCGGAGGCGAACGCGGTGGCCACGGTGGAGGCGATCCGCGCGCGCCTGCCGCAGCTGCGCGCCTCGCTGCCATCGAACGTGACGATGACGCCGGTGTTCGACCTCACCCAGACCACCAAGTCGGCGCTGCACGAAGTGCAGGTGGCGCTGCTGATCTCGATCGCGATGGTGGTGCTGGTGATGCTGGTGTTCCTGCGCCGGCTGCGCCCGACCCTGATCGCCACGCTGAGCGTGCCGCTGTCGCTGGCCGGCGCGTTCGTGGTGATGTGGACGCTGGGCTACACGCTCAACACCTTGTCGCTGGTGGCGCTGGTGCTGTGCATCGGCTTCGTGGTGGACGATGCGATCGTGGTGATCGAGAACATCGTGCGCCACATGGAGCGCGGCGAGCCGCCGATGCAGGCGGCGCTGACCGGCGTGCGCGAGATCGGCTTCACGGTGATCTCGATCACGCTGTCGCTGGTGGCGGTGTTCGCGCCGCTGCTGTTCGGCAACAACATGCTGGTCATGCTGCTGCGCGAGTTCTCGGTGACGCTGACCGCGGCGGTGGTGATCTCGGCGCTGGTCTCGCTCACGCTCACCCCGGCGCTGTGCGCGTGGATGCTGGAGCACGAGCCGGCCACGCGCAAACCACCGGGGCGGATCGAACGGGCGGTGGAGAACTTCGACCGCAGCTTGCTGCAGGCCTACGAGCGCGCGCTGGACTGGGCGATGCGCCATCGCCGCATCATGCGCTGGCAGCCGCTGACCCTGCTGATGCTCACCTTCGCTGCTCGGCTTCGCGGTGGCCAAGACCGCCGGCGGCACCTTCATGCCGGACGAGGACACCGGCCAGTTGCAGGTCGACATCCGCGCCGACGCCAACATCTCGCCGGCACATGATGGCCGAACGCACGCTGGCGGTGGCGAAGATCATGCAGGCCGACCCGGCCGTGCTCGACCAGCTCACCATGCTCGGCCGCAACGGCGGCGGCGGCGGCGCGGTCGGCAACAACGCGCAGATGTTCGTCGACCTGAAGCCGCACGGCAGCGGTCCCGGCCAGCGCGACGAGGGGATCAAGCAGGTGGTCGAGCGGCTGTCGAAGCAGTACGACCGGATGCCCGGCGTGAAAGTCTCGGTCAGCGCCGCGCAATTCCTCGGCGGCGGCGGCAGCGGCGACGGCGGCGGCCAGTACGAATTCCAGCTGGTCAGCACCAACGGCGACGACCTGCAGCCGTGGGCGCTGAAGATGGTGCGGCAGCTGCGCACGGTCAAGGAGTTCCGCGACGTCGGCAGCAACTTCGACCAGGTCGGCAAGCAGCAGCTGCTGAAGATCGACCGCGAGGCCGCCGGGCGTCTGCACGTCGGCATCGGCACGATCGACTCGGCGCTGTACAACGCGTTCGGCCAGCGCCAGGTGTCGCAGATCTATTCCGACATCAACCAGTACTGCGGTGGTGCTCAGCACCGGCGCGGCGCAGAGCGTGAGCCCGGAAGCGCTGCTGAACGTGCGCGTGCGCAACGAGCAGGGCCAGATGATCCCGCTGTCCGCGCTGGCGACCATCGAGCCCGACATCAGCCCGATGCGGGTGCGCCACCACAACCAGCTCGAAGCGGCCACGATCAGCTACAACCTGGCCAAGGACGTGCCGCAGGATCGTCGGCGTCAAGCTGGTCGAGCAGGCCGCCTATGCGGTCGGCCTGCCGGCCGGCATGCAAGGTGGATTTCACCGGCGCCAACCAGCGCCTGCAAGCAGGCCCAGTCCAACGGCATGGTGCTGCTGCTCGGTTCGATCCTGGCGATGTACATCGTGCTCGGCATCCTCTACGAAAGCCTCGGCCATCCGCTGACCATCCTGTCCACCCTGCCGGCCGCCGGCGCCGGTGCGTTCCTGGCCATGCTGGTGACGCAGACGCAGATCTCGATGATGGCGATCATCGCGATCCTGATGCTCATCGGCATCGTCAAGAAAAACGCGATCCTGATGGTCGACTTCGCCCTCGTCGCCGAACGCGAGCGCGGACTGTCCGCGCCCGAGGCGATCCGCGAGGCGGCGCTGGTGCGCTTCCGCCCGATCACCATGACCACCCTGGTGGCGATGGGCGCCGCGTTGCCGCTGGCGATCGGCTTCGGCATCGGCTCGGAAATGCGCCAGCCGCTCGGCATCGCCATCGTCGGCGGCCTGCTGGTGTCGCAATTGCTGACCCTGCTCAGCACGCCGGCGATCTACCTGTGGAATCACGACCGCAAGATCCGCAAGGCGGCGCGCAAGGAGCGCCGGGCGGAGAAGAAGCGGCTCAAGGCGCTCGGCAAGCCGCAGGTGGTGTGACCCCGCGGACCGGGTTCATCGTTCCTCCTTGCCGATGAATCCGGTTCCTGGCTGTGCACTCGCGTCGGACTTGCTATGGTTGACCCCTTTCCACCGAAGGGACCGCCCATGCGCCTGCGCCCGGCCGCCTTGCTGGCCTCATTCGCCCTGTTGACCGCGCTGGCCTCACCGCCGCTGGCGGCGGCCGAGCTGACCATCCCGCCGATCCAGTACCACCAGCGCACCCTGCCGAACGGCCTGCAGGTGCTCAGCGTGGAGGATCACGCCAGCCCGAACGTGGCGGTGCAGATGTGGTACCACGTCGGCTCGAAGGACGATCCGCAGGGGCGCTCCGGCTTCGCGCATCTGTTCGAGCACCTGATGTTCAAGAGCACGAAGCACATGCACGCCGAGCAGTTCGACCGGCTCACCGAGGACGTCGGCGGCGCCAACAACGCCTCCACCGGCGACGACGTCACCAACTATTTCGAGGTGGTGCCGAGCAACCACCTGCAGACGCCTGCTGTGGGCCGAGGCCGAGCGGCTGTCCAACCTCAACGTGGACGAGGCGAACTTCAAGTCCGAGCGCGCGGTGGTGGAGGAGGAATACCGCCAGAGCGTGCTGGCCAATCCCGTACGGCAAGCTGTTCAACGCGATCGATCCGAAGTCGTACACGGTGCATCCGTACAAGCGCCCGACCATCGGCAGCATCGAGGACCTGGAGGCGGCCTCGCTGCAGAACGTGATCGACTTCCACAAGACGTTCTACCGGCCCGACAACGCCACCCTGATCGTCGCCGGCGACTTCGACCCGAAGCAGCTCGACGCCTGGGTCGACCAGTACTTCGGCTGGATCCCGAAGCCGGCCACGCCGATCCCGCAGGTCACCGCGCAGGAGCCGGCGCGCAAGAAGAACCTGCGCTACACCGTCACCAGCGAGACCGCGCCGCTGCCGGCGGTGGCGATCACCTGGCTGATTCCGCCGGCGTCCGACAGCGCCGACAGCATCCCGCTGCAGGTCGCCGCCGCGCTGCTGTCGCAGGGCGATTCCTCGCGGCTGTACCAGTCGCTGGTGTATCGCCACCAGGTGGCCGCAGCAGGCCGGCGCCGATGCCGACGGCCGGGTCGGCCCGGGCCTGTTCACCGCCTACGCGATCCTCGCCAGCGGACACCCGCCGGCCGAGGCGGAGAAGCTGCTGCACGAGGAGATCATCTGGCTGGCGACCCAGCCGATTCCCGCCGCCGAGCTGGACAAGGTGAAGACCCAGCTGCTGACCGGCGAGCTGAAGCAGCGCCAGACCGCGCAGGGCCTGGCCTTCGCGCTGGGCCAGGCGGCGCTGATCGACGGCAACCCGGAGCACGTCAACACCGACCTGGCCGCGCTGCAGAAAGTCACCGCAGCAGGACGTGCATCGCGTGCTGCAGAAATACGTCACCGGCGCGCACAGCGTCACCATCGACTACCTGCCGCAGGCGCCAGGCCGCGCCGGCCGGCAAGGGAGCAGCGAAATGAGCCGCCGCACGCACGCCATGCCGTTTGGCCGTCTTTACCGGCCACGATGGCTGGCCGCCGCCAGCGCTGCCGGCGGCCGACGTTTCCCGAGCACGCCGCCGGCGCCCGGCCCGGCGCCGACAGCTGAGCGTGCCGACGCCCGCCGACGCAGACCCTGGCCAACGGCCTGCAGGTGGTCAGCGTGCGCCGCGCCGGCCTGCCGCTGGTCACCGCGCAGCTGGTGCTGCGCAGCGGCGGCGAGATGGACCCGCCGGCGCTGGCCGGCCTGGCCGACCTCACCGCGAACCTGCTGACCAAGGGCGCCGCCGGCAAGACCGCGCCGCAGATCGCCGCCGCCGCCGAGGCGCTGGGCGGCTCGCTGGATGCCGCCGCCGGCTGGGACGAAAGCGCGGTCGGCATCACCGTGACCACGCCGAAACTGCCGCAGGCGCTGGGCCTGCTGGCCGAGGTGGTGCGCCAGCCGGATTTCAGCGCGGCCGAGCTGAAGCGGGCGCAGGCGCAGGCGATCGACGACCTGCGCCTGACTGCTGAGCCGGCCCACCGCGCTGGCCTCGCTGGCGGCCAGCCGCGGCGTGTTCGGCGACGGCGCCTACGGCCATTCGCGCAGCGGCACGCCGGCCTCGCTGGCGCGGATCAGCCGCGCCGACGTGCAGCAGCTGCACGCGGCGCTGTACCGGCCGGACAACGCGATCCTGATCCTCGCCGGCGACATCACGCCGGCGCAGGCGCAGCAGCTGGCGCAGGCCAGCTTCGGCGACTGGGCGAAGCCGGCCGCGCCGCTGCCGGCGCGACCGGCCGGCAAGGCCGCCAGCCAGTTGCCGCGCGATCGCTGCTGATCGACCAGCACGGCGCCGGCCAGGCTGGCGTGGTCGCCGCGCCATGCGGCGCCGCCGCGCAACGACGCCGGCTACTACATCGGCACGGTCGCCAACGCGGTGCTCGGCGGCTCGTACTCGGCGCGCCTGAACGAGGAGATCCGCATCAAGCGCGGCCTGTCCTACGGCGCCAACAGCCGGCTGCAACCGCTGCGCGACGCCGGCCTGTGGCTGGCCTCGGCGCAGACCAAGAACCCGTCCGCGGCGCAGGTGGTCGAGCTGATGCTGGGCGAGTTCAAGCGGCTGGGCGGCACGCGGGTCGCCGCCGACGAACTGGCCGCGCGCAAGGCCACCCTGATCGGCGGCTACGGCCGCAGCCTGGAGACCACCGCCGGCCTGGCCGAACAGGTCGGCGAGCTGGCCGTCTACGGCGTGCCGCTGGACGAGATCGGCCGTTACGTCGCGCAAGGTGCAGGCGGTGACGCCGAGGCAGATCGAGAAGTACGCGGACAAGCACCTGGATGCCGGCGCCGGCACGGTGGTGGTGGTCGGCGATGCCGCGCAGTTCGCCGCGGACGATTCGCAAGGCGCATCCGCAGGCCGTGCTGCTGGAGTCGAGCGCGCTCGATCTGGACAGCCCGACCCTGCAGCCGGCAGCGGCAACGCGGTAACCGCGTCGCTTCGCCGCCACAAAAACCCGGCACGCATGCCGGGTTTTTTTTGGCGCCACAGAAACACTGTGTTTCGAATCCCTGCCCGAAAAGGTTCACCAAAGCTCGACACGGGTTATTAAACTATGAGGTACATAAATATAGATATGCCATCCCCATCCCCACGGGTGTCCCCATGCTTTCCATCCACCGGCTTCCCCTCCTTGGCCTCGTCCTCGCGCTGACCGCATCGACCTTCCCCGCTACCGCCGCCACCCGCCTGGAGATCCAGGGCGGGCGCAGCTACATGGACGGTTACGGCACCAACGCCGCCTTCGTCGAGGCCGTGTTCGACGAGCACCGCATTGGCGACGACCCGCTTCAGCTGGTCGCCGGACGTCTCGCTGGGCTGGATCGACAGCCGCGACGTATCCCGTTATCGCGGCGCCCGCTACGACACCCGCGACGAGGCATGGCTGCTGGCCGGCGGTGCGCGCATCCACTATGGCGATGCGGGCGACTGGTATCGGCCGTTGTTCTTCAGTTTCCAGCCGGCCCTGAACACCGGCCGCACGCAGGCGCTGAGCAGCGCCTACGAATTCGTCAGCACGCTGGGCTGGCAGGGGCGGCACTTCAGTTTCCAGATCCGCCACGTCTCCAACGGCCGCCTGCACGAGCCCAATCGCGGCGAAACCATGGCCCTGCTCGGCGTGGGTTTCGACCTGTAAGCGGCCGGCGACCGCGCGGCTCAGTGCCCGCCGGAGACGCCGCGCGCCTTGGCGGTGAACGGCGGCTTGGCCAGCCAGATCACCACGACCAGCGCCGATGAAGATCCAGCCCAGCGCGTGGAACACCTCGTTGAACGAGATCTGGTAGGCCTGCTGGGTGATCATGTCGTTGATCACGCCGGCGGCGGCCTGCGGGTCGCCCTGGCCGAGCTGCTGCATCGCGGCCTGCGCGGTCGGGCTGTAGGCGGTGATGTGCTCGGCCAGTTGCTCGTGGTGGGTCACCGCGCGGCGTTCCCACAGCAAGGTGGTGAGCGAAGCGGAGAAGCTGCCGCCGAGCGTGCGCAGGAAGGTGGCCAGGCCGGAGCCGGCGGCGATCTCGTTCTGCTGCAGGTCCGACAGCAGGATGGTCAGGATCGGCATGAAGAACAGCGCCACGCCCAGGCCCTGCCACAGCTGCACCATCGCCACGTGGTAGAAGTCGATGCCGATGAAGAAATCCGAGCGCATGAAGCAGGTCGCGCCCATCACCAGGAACGCCACCGACGCGAGCAGGCGCAGATCGATCGCGACTGGCGTACTTGCCGACGAAGAAGGTCAGCAGCACCGGGATGACGCCCAGCGGCGCGGTGGCGTAACCGGCCCAGGTCGAGGTGTAGCCGAGGTTGCGCTGCAGCCACAGCGGCACCAGCAGGCCGATCGCGAAGAACGCCGCGTAGGCCAGCACCAGCGCGATCGTGCCGGCGGTGAAGTTGCGGTGGCGGAACAGCTTCAGGTCGACGATCGGATCCTTGTCGGTCAGCTCCCAGATCAGGAAGATCGCGATGCTGATCGCCGAGACGATGCTGGTGACGATGATGAAGGTGGAGTTGAACCAGTCCTCGTCGTTGCCCTTGTCCAGCACGATCTGCAGCGCGCCGACGCCGATGATCAGGGTGATCAGGCCGACGTAGTCGATCTTCGGCCGCTCGGTCTTCTCCACCTTGCCGCGCAGCTGGTTGGCCACCACCATGCTGGCGAAGATGCCGATCGGCACGTTGATGAAGAAGATCCACGGCCACGAATAGTTGTCGGTGATCCAGCCGCCGAGGATCGGCCCGGCGATCGGCGCCACCACCGTCACCATCGCCAGCAGCGCCAGCGCCATGCCGCGCTTGGCCGGCGGGTAGATGCCGATCAGCAGGCTCTGCGTGATCGGGTACATCGGCCCGGCCACCGCGCCCTGCAGCGCGCGGAACACGATCAGCATGCCCATGCTCTGCGAGATGCCGCACAGGAACGAGGTCAGCGCGAACAGCAGGGTGCACGCCGTGAACAGCTTCACCTCGCCGAAGCGGCGGGTGAGGAAGCCGGTCAGCGGCAGCGCGATCGCCATGCTCACCGCGAACGAGGTGATCACCCAGGTGCTCTGGTTGTTGCTGACGCCGAGGTTGCCGGCGATGGTCGGCAGCGACACGTTGGCGATCGTGGTGTCCAGCACCTGCATGAACGTGGCCAGCGACAGGCCGATCGTGCTCAGGGCCAGGTTGGGCGGGCGGAATTCGGTGGTCATCGGTGCCGGTCGTCTGGTCTGGAATGGGTAGGGGCCCGCTCGCGGGCGATGCTTTTTTCCGAACTCTCAAAGCAACGGCATCGCCCGCGAGCGGGCTCCTACAAGGGCGCTATTTGCCGCGCAGCCATGTTGGCGTGGACGATCTGCGCGATCACCGCGTCGGCCTTGGCCAGCTGCTGCTTGTAGACGTCGGTGCTGAAGGCCGGCTGGGTCGGCGACTGCTGCGCCAGCGTCGGGCCGCTCGGTCGTGCAGGCTCACGTCCACGTCCAGCGACATGCCCAGGCGCAGCGGATGCTGGTCCAGCTGGGTCGGATCGTCGAACACGATGCGCACCGGAATGCGCTGCACGATCTTGATCCAGTTGCCGGTGGCGTTCTGCGCCGGCAACAGCGAGAACGCGCTGCCGGTACCGACGCCCAGGCTCTGCACCTTGCCCTTGTAGGTCGACCGCGCCGCCGTAGACATCGGACTCGATCGTCACCGGCTGGCCGATGCGCATGTCGGTGAGCTGGGTCTCCTTGAAGTTCGCATCCACCCACACGCCGTGCAGCGGCACCACCGCCATCAGCGCCGCGCCGGGCTGCACGCGCTGGCCGACCTGCACCGAGCGTTTGGCCACATAGCCGTCCACCGGCGCGATCAGGGTGGCGCGCACGTCGTCGAGGAAGGCGGCGCGCAGCGCGGGCCGAGGCGGCCTGCACGTCCGGGTGCGAGGCGACCACGGTGTCGTCGACCAGCACCTTGCTGGTCTGGTACTGCTGCTGCGCGGTGATCAGGTTGCTCTCGGCGCTGGTCAGCGCGTCGCTGGCGTGCGCCAGTTCCTCGGTCGAGATCGCGCCGGACTTCGCCAGCGCCACGCGCCGGTTGTAGTCGGCGCGCGCCCTGTCCACCGCGGTCTGGCGCGCGGCCACGTCGGCCTGCGCGCCGTTGACGCTGGAATACAGGCCGCGCACCTTGCGCACGGTGTTGGCGAGGTTCGCCTTCGCCTCGGCCAGCGCCACGTCGGCGTCGCTGGGGTCGAGCTGCACCAGCACGTCGCCGGCGTGCACCAGGTCGCCGTCATCGGCGCCGATGCTGACCACGGTGCCGGGCACCTGCGGGGTGATCTGCACCACGTTGCCGTTGACGTAGGCATCGTCGGTGCCCTCGTACCAGCGGCCGTCGAGGAAATACCACAGCGCCCAGCGCGATGCACGGCGAGCAGCACCACGACGCCGAGCAGGCGCAGCAGCAGGCCGCGCGGATTCTTCTTCGCCGGCGGGACGACCGGCGTGCCGACGGCCGCGGTGCCGCTCGGATCGGGGATGGTCTGGCTGGACATGGGGCTGCCTCAGGAACGTGATGGGGTGGAAGGCGGGGTGGCATCGGCCTGCGGCTGGTAGCCGCCGCCGAGGGCCTGGATCAGCTGCACCGAAAGATCGACCTGCTGCGCTTCGAGCGCGGCGGTGCCGCGTTCGGCAGCGAGCAGTTGCTGGCGCACGCTGAGTGCTTCGAGGTAGCTGCCGATGCCGGCCTTGTAACGCTGCTCGGCCAGTTCCCAGGCCTGTTGCGCGGCATCCTGCGCGCGGTGCTGCGCGGCGATCTGCGTCTGCAGCGACTGCAGCGCGGACAGCTCGTCGGCGACCTGGTTGAGCGCGCCGACCAGGGTCTGGTTGTACTGCGCCACGGCGAGGTCGTACTGCGCATCCTTGCCGGCCAGGTTCGCGCGCAGGCGGCCGCCATCGAAGATCGGCAGGCTGAGCGACGGCCCGACCTGGTAGAAGCGCGCGGGCAGGGTGAACGGGTTGCCGCCGCCCATGCTGATCACGCCGGCCATCGCGCCGATGCTGATGTTGGGCAGGAATTCGGTCTTCGCCGCCTCGATGTCCTTGCCGGCGGCCTCGACCCGCCAGCGCGCCGCGACCAGGTCGGCGCGATGGCCGACCAGATCCAGCGGCAAGTCGGTCGGCACCGCCAGTGCGGCGGGCGGCAGCAGCTGCGGCCGCCCGATCTGCAGGCCGCGATCCGGCCCCTTGCCCAGCAGCACCGCCAGCGACGAGCGCGCGGCGTCCACCGCACGCGCGGCCAGCGGCCACCTGCTGCTCGGCGCTGGCCACTTCGGCGTCGCCCTGTTTCAGCTGGATCTGGTTGTCGATGCCGGCGGCCACGCGCTGGCGGGTCAGACCGCGCGCGGAACGGGCGCGCTTCAGTTCGGCGTCGGCCAGATCCTGCTGGGTGAACGCGTAGCCCAGTTGCGCATAGGCGCGGGCCACGTTGCCGGACAACTCGATGCGCGCGGCGCGGGCGTCGACCTCGGCGGCGCGCGCGCTGCCCACCGCGGCCTGCCAGGCCGCGCGTTTGCCGCCCCACAGGTCCAGCCCCCACTTGAAGCTGAGCGTCGGCATACTTGGCCACCGCGAAGTGGCCGCCACCGCTATCGGCTGGCAGGATCGTGGTCGGAATGCGTGCGCCGGAAACGCTGCCGCCGCGCGGTGATGCTGGGTGCGCGTGCCGCGTCGGCGGCGCCGGCTTCGGCCTGCGCGGCGCGGGCGCGCGCATCGGCCACGCCCAGGCCCGGGTTGTCCTGCAGCGCCTCGGCGATCAGCGCGTCGAGCTGCGGGTCGCCCAGCCCGCTCCACCAGTCGCTTGCCGGCCAGCCAGCGGGCGATACCTGCAAGCCGGCGAGGCTGCGTTCGGCCTTCAAGGTGGCCGGATCGATCGGTGTGCCGTCCGGATGCAGGCCGCCGCTGCTGGCACAACCGGCCAGCGCGAGGGTCAGTGCGGAGGCAGCCGCAAGGAGTTGCAGACGCATGGAGATGTCCAGGGGTGAGACGGGCAGGGACGTTCAGGTCTTGTCGCGAAGCGCGCGCAGCACGCGCTCCAGGTAGTCGTGCAGTTGCGCCTGTTCGGCGCTGTCCAGGATGCGCTGGGCCGCGCCCAGCACGCGCTCGTTGCAGTCGATCAGCTGTTGCCACAGTGCAGCGCCGGCGTCGGTCAGTTCGATCCTCAACGTGCGGCGATCCTGCTCATGCGGGCAGCGGCGCAGGTAGCCCTTGCTTTCCAGTTGGTCGAGCTGGCGGGTCATCGCACCGCCATCGAGTTCCACCGAACGGGCCAGTTCGGTAGCCGACATCGGCCCGAGCCGGGCCAGCCGCTTGATGATCAGGAACTGGGTGAAACGCAGGTTGACCCCGGCGGCCACCAGCTCCGCTTCCATCGCGCGAACGATCTCCGCGCGCACCAGTCCGAGCAGGACGCCAAGGCTTTCCTTGGGGGAGCTGAAAGCGACCGATTCGGTATTCATGGCCGCGCATTCTATTGCCGGAAATATAATTGTCAAGGCAAATATATGCCAGTATGTCTTTGCTTCGGCAAGGGATGAGGTGCGCTTCGCCCGGCACCGCGCCGCGGAGCACGCCACGCAATCGGCATGACGCGGCACCAGCTTCGCAGGGGCGATAATCCCCACATTCGTATCCACAGGAAGCGAGACCATGCACCCCTACCTCGGCGCCTTGTGCGGCGGCGTATTGATCGGCCTCGCGGCGGTGCTGCTGATGGCGGCGCTTGGCCGCATCGCCGGCATCAGCGGCATCGCCAGCGGCCTGCTCGTGGGCGAGGCGAGTGATCGCCGCTGGCGGCTGGCTTTCGTGCTGGGCCTGCTGGCCGGGCCGCTGCTGCTGTGGTGGCTGCGCGGCGACAGCGGCATCGGCGTGCCACAGGTGGGGCTGCCGTGGATGGCGCTGGCCGGTTTGCTGGTCGGCGTCGGTACCCGGCTGGGCGGTGGCTGCACCAGCGGGCACGGCGTCTGCGGCATCGCCCGGCTGTCGCCGCGTTCGCTGCTGGCCACGATGGTGTTCATGCTGTTCGGCGTCGCCACCGTGTTCGTGTTGCGTCATCTGCTGGGAGTCGGTGCATGAAGAAGATCGGCATCGCGTTCGCCGCCGGCTTGCTGTTCGGCCTCGGCCTCAGCCTCGGCGGCATGACCCAGCCGGCGGTCGTGCTCGGCTTCCTGGACATCTTCGGCGCGTGGGACCCGCGCCTGCTGTTCGTGATGGGCGGCGCCGTGCTGACCACCGCGGTCGGCTACCGGCTGGTGCTGCGACGCCCGCAACCGTGGCTGGCGGAACGCTTCCAGTTGCCCGGCGCGCGCCATGTCGACGCCCGCCTGGTCGGTGGCGCGGCGCTGTTCGGCATCGGCTGGGGCGTCGCCGGTTACTGCCCCGGCCCGGCGCTGGCCTCGCTGGCGGCCGGCGCGCCGGCCTTGCTGCTGCTGGTGGGCTGCATGGTCCTCGGCTGGTGGCTGACCGCGCGCCTGCTGCCCGCCGCCGACGGAGCCCGCCGATGAACCGGCCCGAGGTACAGGCGTTCTTCGACGCGGCCAGCCACACTTTCAGCTACGTGGTGTGGGATCCGGCCAGTGCCAGGGCGGCGGTGTTCGACAGCGTGCTCGACTACGACGCTGCATCCGGACGTACCGCACACACCTCGGCCGATGCGCTGATCGCGTTCGTGCGTGCGCGAGGACTGAACGTGGACTGGGTGATCGACACCCACGTGCACGCTGACCATCTGTCCGCCGCGCCCTACGTGCAGGCGCAACTGGGCGGCAAGCTGGGCATCGGCGAACACATCCGCGACGTGCAGGACACGTTCGGCCCGCTGTTCAACGCCGGCCCCGGTTTCCGCCGCGACGGCAGCCAGTTCGATCACCTGTTCACAGGACGGCGAGCGCTACCTGGTCGGCGGCATCGAGGCGCAGGCGCTGCACACGCCCGGACACACGCCGGCGTGCATGACCCACCTGGTCGGCGACGCGGCCTTCGTCGGCGACACCTTGTTCATGCCCGACTACGGCACCGCCCGCTGCGACTTCCCCGGCGGCGACGCACGCACGCTGTACCGCTCGATCCAGCGCCTCTTCGCGCTGCCGGACGCCACCCGGGTTTTCCTGTGCCACGACTACAAGGCCGGCGGGCGCGACGAGTTCGTGCACGAAACCACCGTCGCAGCCGAGCGTCGCGACAACATCCACGTGCATGACGGCATCGACGAGGACGCGTTCGTGCACATGCGCAACGCGCGCGACGCCACCCTGGCGATGCCGGCGCTGATCCTGCCGGCGGTGCAGGTGAACATGCGTGCCGGCCAGCTGCCGCCGGCCGAAGACAACGGCATGCGCTATCTGAAGATTCCGCTGGATGCGTTCTGAGCGGACGGTACGTCGGCCGCGCTGCGGCACAATGGCGGTTTGCCGGTGCCGGGGTGATGGATGATCTACGTACTGCTCAGCGTCGTGTGCAGCGTGCTGGTATCGGTGTTGCTGAAGCTGGCGCGACGCTTCGGGATCGACGTGGGTCAGGCGATCGCCTGGAACTACGTGGTGGCCGGTGCACTCACCGCGCTGCTGCTGCAACCCACACTGGCGAGCCTGCGCGAACCCGGTGCGCCGTGGTGGGCACTCGTCGCGCTGGGCGTCCTGCTGCCGACGATTTTCCTGGCGCTGGCCGCGTCGGTGCGCCACGCCGGCATCGTGCGCAGCGACGCGGCGCAGCGGTTGTCGCTGCTGCTGTCGCTGCTGGCCGCGTTCGTGCTTTTTGGCGAACAGCTCACGGCACCCAAGGGCATCGGCATCGCGCTGGGCCTGCTTGCCCTGTTGTGCATGGTCTGGCGCAACGGGCATGGCACGACGGAGCGCGGTGCTTCCGGCTGGCTGTATCCGCTGCTGGTGTTCGCCGGTTTCGGCGTGATCGATATCCTGTTCAAGCGCGTGGCGCTGGCCGGCGTGCCGCTGGGCGCCTCGCTGCAGGCGATGTTTGCGCTGGCCTTGCTGGTCGCGTTCGCGCTGCAGCTGTGGCGCCGCCTGCAAGGTGAAACCCGCTTCACGATGCGCAGCGCGCTGGCCGGCGCCCTGCTCGGCCTGGCCAACTTCGGCAACATCCTGTTCTACCTGCGCGGCCACCGTGCGCTGCCGCAGCACCCGGCGCTGGTCTTCGCCAGCATGAATATCGGTGTCGTGGCGCTGGGCGCCGTGGTCGGCCTGCTACTGTTCCGCGAGCGGCTGAGCCGGCTCAACCTGGCCGGCGTGGTGATGGCTTTGCTGGCGATCGGGGTGATTGCGCGGGGGTGAAGTTCATGAAAACAGGTTGAATCGTTTGATTACCTTTCGTCCCCTCGATTTCTTAATTCAGTACCACCGAAGGTAGTTGATCGGTGGCTCTCGAGTGATTTAAGACCATGCGTAAGCCAATGCCCCGATCTCTACACCTTGCGGAAGAGAGGGTTCAGGAAGTCAAGCGCCTGATGACGGCTGGGTCTGAGTTTTACGCTTTTCAGGCTATGGAGCTGGCCAACAAGGATTTTGGGCGGTCGCAACTCAGACTCGGCATGTATTACATATGGGCCAGGCTAAAGGAAGAGGGGATACTCGGCGAAGTAGATACCGATGGTGCGCTTGAGGATTTCACGTTCCTTGCGCAGCATGACGGCGACTTTAGAAGTGAAGGTATGATCGGTCGCGCCAGAATGCTGTACAGAAAAAGCCCAGAAAAAAATGCGGACGAGATACTGTCTCTGTGCAGGCAGGCGGTCGATCTTGACGCGAGCGTGGCAGCGATGATGCTCATGGGCGTCGTTTTTGAGCATGATAAATGCGACTTTGGATCCGCGAAAAAATGGTATTTCCGCGCGTATCGAAGCGGTCAGCCGTGGGGCCTCCGCTTTTACACGCATATGCAGTTCAAAAGAAAAAAATTCCTGATTTCAATCGCTAGCGTGGTGTTGGCTGTGACTAGTCCGCTCATGGTCAAAATTTATGGTGAGCGTGCTCCATTTAAAGCCCGATAAAATAATACGTGAAATTTAAAAGAGGCTATTAAAAGATTGGCGGTACTTCAATGAGTGGGACTCCGAATGAGACTTGCCGATAGCGAATAAAGAGGGTGCGCTGGAATGATGATAACAAGCTATGTGGTAATGGCAATATTTGTTATGTGCTGTGGGGTGGGAATTATTTCCTTACTATGGTCTCTCTATCATTCCATACGTCTAATTTTTCAATTCTCGGATCCTGGGAATGCCTTTTCCAGACGCACACTTTGGAATCCGATGAATGCCATCTTTAATCCAGTACTGCTGGATCCTGAAGGGCTAAATTCCAGGAGAAGAGTTTTGTGCGGGTTTCTGGTTTTCGTCATATCATTCTTGGGGGCCGGCGGCATCGCGGTAGCGCTTCAACTGATTTCTACATTTTTATCCCCCTGATTTAAGAAGAAAAACAGAGGCAAAATGGGAGGAATGAACAGATGGTCAGAAATATCGTCCGGGCCGACGAATGTTCAGGGCCAAAATCTACTGGGTAAAATCGAACAACAATAGCCCCCGTCGCCTTGATGTTGCCATCGACGACAAGCAAGGCGGCGCTACCCACCATGCGCATGTAGAAGGTACTGGCGTGCTGGCGATCGGCGTCATCGCGCGGGTGAGTCGTCTGGTGGTGGCGACTGCGCCCCACCGTGTGGGCTTTTTCTCGCTGCGGTTGCACCGCCCCCGGTGGCTTGCCGCGTACCGCTGCAATCGAAACGAAATGTATCGTCTGAATATTTTCATGACGGCTCTTTCGCCTGTCCGCTTCACGCACACTTTGTGGCATGACGGATACGGACCATGCGTAGCAAATTATTCGTGCCCGGCGCACGTCCAGAGCTGTTCGCCAAGGCGTGGGCCGGCGAAGCGGATGCGCTCTCGTTCGATCTCGAGGATTCGGTGCCGGCGGAACGCAAGGCCGAAGCGCGGGAGCAGGTGGCCGGGTTCCTGCGCGCGCAGGCGGCGCGCAAGGCGGGCAAGCTGATCATTGTCCGCACCAATGCGCTGGACACGCCGCACTTCGAGGCTGACGTGCTGGCCATGGCCGGCACCGGCGTCGATCTCATCAACCTGCCGAAAATCGAGCGGGCCGACGACGTGCTCGCCGCGGTTGCGGTGCTGGAACGGGCGGAGTCGAGCCAGGGTGTGACCCGGCCGATCCGGCTGCTGGTCAATATCGAGACGCCCCGCGCGCTGCGCTCGGCCGCGCGGCTCGCCGGCGCGCATCCGCGGGTGGTCGGGCTGCAGTTGGGGCTGGCCGACCTGTTCGAACCATTGGGTATCGATCGCCAGGACGTTGCCAACGTGCACGCCACCATGTTCGCCGTGCGTGTGGCGGCGGGCGAGGCCGGTGTATTCGCCTGCGATGGCGCGTTTGCCGATGTGCAGAACTTGCCGGCCTTTCGCGCCGAAGCGTTGATGGCACGACGGCTGGGTTACATTGGCAAGAGTTGCATCCATCCCGGCCAGGTACCGCTGGCCAACGAGCTGTTCCGCGCCAGTGCCGAGGAAGTCGCTGCCGCGCAACGCGTCGTCGCGGCAGCACGTGTCGCGGCGGCAGAAGGCCGGGCGGCCTTTGTCGTCGATGGGCGCATGGTCGATCCACCCTTTGTCAGGCGTGCCGAGGCGATTGTCGCCAGCGCGGTCGGCGGAAGTGCGTTCGTCGACAATTTGCATCCATAGATGTTGCGTGGCTCGTGCCGCAGTACGTGCGCCACCTCCGTCGATTCACTGATAGCCGCGTGCGCATGCATGGTGGTTGAGGTCATGAAAACGTGCGCATGAGTCTGTTGTTGTCCGGTCGTCGCCTGTCCCGTTCCCTCGCATCGTCACGGACGTGGTTGTTGCTGTTGCTTTGTCTCGTGGTGGCGCCGTGCGCGGCGGAGAGCCTGACCTCGGTCAAGCCGATAGCGTTGCCCCCGCTGGCCTCGAGCGCAGCGCTCGATGCCGTGGCCGTCGTTGACGAACGCCTCGTGGCCATCAGTGCCGACGGTGCATGGGTACTCGATGCCAGGCACAAGGCGTGGACGCAGTCGGCGTGGCAACCGGCGTCCGGCGACGGCGCCATCCAGGGAGTCGCCAGCGATGGCCGGCAGGCCATCCTGCTGCTTGGCCCGGACGCCGTCGAACGGGTGCAGCGGCTGGTTTCCGACAACGGGCGACTCGCCGTCCAGGCCCTTCCCGCACTGCCGCTGCCACTGCTGCACGCACGAGGTGCGCTGCAGGGCGGCACCCTTTTTGTGGCCGGCCGTACTGCCGCCGGCGAATCGAAGCTGCTGCAGCTGGTGCCGGGCAGCGCGGGTCCGCAATGGCTGGTGCACGAGGGGTGGAGCGGTGCGGGCCAGCCCGTTTCCCTCGCGGTGCAGAACAAGGCGGTGTTCCTGATCCTGTCCGACGGCGATGCGAACGATCGGCTGCTGCGCTGGACTGCCGACGCGGGTTGGAAACAGCAGGCGACCGTGCCCGGCCACGTGCTGGCCGGGTCGGGTCGCGCGATCGGCCAGGCCCACGTGATCTATCTGGTGAGTGAAGAGAGCGGCAGCAGCGCACCGGCCCGGCTGATGACGTTCCACGCGATCACCAGCTCATGGGCGGTGCTGCCCGGTGCGAGTGCCGCGGGTGCGGTCACCTCGACGGCGTGGAAGAACGGCGTGCTCTGGGCGCAGCCGGCGGCGTCCGGCCGGGGCATCGCCTTCGAAGCGGCCGAGATCGCTTCGGGCAAGTTGCTGCTGCGCTGGCTGGACTGGATCGTGATCGTGGTCTACCTGGTCACGATGCTCGGCATGGGCCTGTACTTCTATCTGCGCGAGAAGCGCAACTCCACTGCCGATTTCTTCGTCGGCGGCCGCAGCATTCCGTTCTGGGCCGCGGGCGTGAGCCTGTACGCGACCAACACCAGCTCGATCAGCTTCATCGCGATCCCGGCCAAGGCGTTCGAGACCAACTGGCAGTACCTGACCAACAACCTGATCGCGGTGGTCGGGCTGATGTTCGTCGCGGTGTGGATCGTGCCGCTGCTGCGCCGGCTCAACCTGATGTCGGTGTTCTCGTACCTGGAAACCCGCTTCCATCCGGCCATCCGCATGCTGGCCAGCGCGCTGTGCATCGTCATGCAGATCGGCAGCCGCATGAGCGTGATCCTGTTCCTGCCGGCGCTGGCGATCGCCACCATCACCGGCATCGACGTGGTGTGGAGCGTGCTGCTGATGGGCGGCTTCACCATCGTCTACACCGCGCATGGGCGGCATGAAGGCGGTGATCTGGACCGACTTCGTGCAGGTGTTCGTCAAGATGGGCGGCGCGATCTTCGCGATCGGCTTCATCATCTACCACCTCAACGGCGGCTTCGACGAGTTCTATGCGGTGGCGATGGCCGAGGACAAGACCAAGCTGCTCGACTTCAGCTTCGACCTGACCAAGGCCACGGTCTGGGGCTTCATCTTCCTGGTGCTGTTCGACGTGGTGCTGACCTTCCCCAAGGACCAGGTGCTGATGCAGCGCACGCTGTCGACCAAGTCCGACAAGGAAGCGGGGCGCTCGATCTGGGCGTTCGCCGCGATCATGATCCCCGGCGGCTTCGTGTTCTATTCCATCGGCACCGCGCTGTTCGTCTACTACAAGGCCAACCCCGAGCGGCTGAATCCCGCTGCTGCCGATCGACGCCACTTTCCCGCTGTTCATCGCGGCCGAATTGCCGATGGGCGTGACCGGGCTGATCATCGCCGGCATCTTCGCCGCGGCGATGGCGACGTTGTCGAGCATCATGAACAGCGTGGCGACGCTGGCCTCGGTCGACTTCTACGAGAAGCTGGCGAAGAACCCGACGCCGAGCCGAGCGTGCGCTTCGCCGAAGCGGCCACGGTGGTGACCGGGCTGGTCGGCATTGGCGCGGCGCTGCTGCTGTCGCGTTTCGACATCCATTCGCTGTTCGACGTATCGATCGAACTGGCCGGCCTGCTTGGCGGCGGCTTCGCCGGCGCCTACACGCTGGGCATGTTCACCCGCCGGGCCAACTCGCCGGGCGTCGCCATCGGCGTGGCATCGAGCATCGTGCTGACCACGGTGGCGTGGTCGATGAACCTGGTGCATCCGTACTTCTACCTGGCCATCTCGATCATGCTGTGCATCGTGATCGGCTATGTGGCGAGCCTGTTCTTCCCCGTCGCCGACCCGGTCGCTCGACGGCCTCACCATCTACGCCAGGTCGGACAGCAATCGCGTCCGGCCGCAGGGGAATGAGGCATAACGCCGCACGGGCGCCAATGCACCGGCAACGCGGCAATGCTATGCGGGCAGGGGCGCGTCGGAACGGGATGCCACAGCGCGCTGCCGGAGCACATGACTCGCCACCGTTCCATGCCGTACGACGAGAGAAGACGTGGATACCCAGTTCCTCAACACCTTCGTGACCGTGGTCAACTGCGGCTCGATGGCGGCGGCCTCGCGCGTGCTGAACATTACGCCGGCGGCCGTGGCGCAACAGATCCGCACCCTGGAGCGGGAAATCGGCGTGCCGCTGATCGCCCGCGCTGGACGCACGGTCATGCATTACCGAAGAGGGTTCGCGCATCCTGCAGCGGGCGCGGGACATGCTGCGCGACGTGGCGGACATGCGCAGCGTGGCAAACAGCAGCGCGGTTTCCGGCGAGTTGAAGCTGGGCGCCTGTCCCACCGCGCTCGCCGGCATGCTGCCCGACATCTTCGCGCGGATGGTGGAGAAATTTCCGCAGATCAACGTCTTCATCAAGCCCGGCTATTCGGCGGATCTGTATCGCGCGGTGGAAAGCGGCGAACTCGACGCGGCCATCGTGCTGCAGGCGCCGTTCGCACTGCCCAAGACCTGCAACTGGCAATTGTTGCGCGAAGAGCCGCTGGTCGTGCTGGCACCCGAAAGCATGGCCGGACGCGATCCGCACGAGCTGCTGGCGACCGAGCCGTTGATCCGCTACGACCGCAATGAGTGGGGCGGTCGCCAGGCGGACGAATACCTGCGCGCGGTGGGCATCGTTCCGCAGGAGCGCTTCGAACTGAACGCACTGAACGCCATCGCGGTGATGGTCGACCGCGGCCTCGGGGTTTCGCTGGTTCCCGATTGGGCGCCGCCGTGGCCCGAAGGGCTGCGCCTGGTGCGGATGCCGTTGCCGGAAATATGCATACCGCGGCGCATCGGCGTCGTGTGGTCGAGGTCGACCATCCGCATCAGCCTGGTCACGGTACTGCTGCAGGAGAGCCTCGCCGCGATGAAGACACCACGGACACACCGGCGTCCCGCCTGACGCTCGCGCCGACTCGCGCTCCGCCCAACCACCTGCCGAACTTCCGGCTCCGGCGAACCCGTCGATCGGAGGGCTGCGCATGACCGGTGGCGTGGTCGCGGGTATCGCGCGATCCGATCCGGGCGAGCCAGCACCGTAAGCAACAAAAACTAGAGTCTGAACATAGCCGCGAGAGGTTATACCCGGTCACCGAAGTCCATAAGCTCGGAAGCAATGCCGAGGCTGTAACCAAAGTGACTTGGAGGGAAGTCACGGCATGCGGATACGTATTCCATCTGCGATGCAAAACAAGCGATCGGGGGAGTCGCCAGTCCAGGACAGCGCCTCTGCAGCCACCCAATGACCAGAGACAACACGCCATGAAGCATGTTTCCACCGCACTTGGTTGTCTGCTGCTGGCATCCGCCATCAGCGCCAGCCTGCACGCGCAGCAGACCGCACCGGTAAATGCCCCCGCCGATACGAGCGAGGCGAAAAAGCAGCAGGATGCTGTCGAGCTGGGAGCAGTCACGGTCACCACCGGTACGCGCACGGCCAAGGCAGTGGACAAGATTCCCGGCGCGGTCACGGTGATTTCCAAGGAGGAGGTGCAGCACACGCTGCTGCTGACCGACGACGCCACGGCGGTGCTGGCGCGCACGGTGCCCGGTTATGCCGAGTCGTCGCAGCAGCTGAGCAACTCCGGTGAAACGCTGCGCGGCCGCACCGCGCTGCGGCTTTTTGACGGCATCCCGCAAGGCTCGCCGCTGCGCGAGGGCAACCGCGCGGGCACGTTTACCGACATGGGCGTGATCGGCCGGGTCGAGGTGATCAACGGGCCGTCCGCGTCCGAGGGCATCGGCGCTTCCGGCGGCATCATCAACTACATCTCCAAAGAGCCGGCGATGGGCACGCAGACGCAGATCGTCTCGCGCTACACCAGCTCGTTCCACGATGGCGGCGAGGGCTGGAAGGTCGGTATCAACTTCGGCCACAAGGAAGAAGCCTACGACCTGCTGTTCAGCACCGCCAGGATCGATCGTGGCGTGGACTACGACGGCAACGGCCGGCGCGTGGGACGACGCGGTTCGGGTGCGTTGTCCGATTCGAAGACCGACAACCTGTTCATCAAGCTGGGCGCGAATTTCGGCGAGAACGGCGAACAGCGGTTGCAGGGCACGATCAGCCGCTTCAACGTCATCGGCAAGGGCAACTACATCGCCGTCAACGGCAATCGCGCGCTCGGCCTCACCAACACGTCGGAGCGCGGCCAGCCGCTGGGTGCCAAGACCGAGTTCAACGATTTCAACCAGTACAGTCTTTCGTACGTGCACGGCAACCTGCTTGGCGGCACGTTCACCACCGATTTCTATCGGGCCAGCCAGGCCATGCGTTATGTCGCGGAAAAGGGCAGTGACAAGCAGGATCCGTCGATCGCGCCGCTCGGCCAGCTGATCGATCAGTCGGAGATCAACTCGCAGAAGCGCGGCGTGCGTACGTCGTGGACGCGGCCGGAACTGTTCGCGGTCGACGGGCTCGAACTTCGCACCGGCGTGGACGTGGTGCAGGACGAGGCCGACCAGAATCTCGCACTGACCAAGCGCCTGTGGGTGCCGCCGATGCTGTACAAGAGCACGGCCCCGTATGCGCAACTGTCCTGGGACATCGGTGCACTGACCCTGAGTGGCGGCTTCCGCCGCGAGGACGGCGAGCTGTCCGTCGACAGTTACACCACCACCTGGTTCCGCAAGGGGGTGTTCGTCGAGGGCGGCAAACTGTCCTACAAGGCCAACCTTCCGAACTTCGGCGCGATCGTGCGGTTGCCGCAGAACTGGTCGGTGTTTGCCTCCTACGGCAAGGGCTTCAGCCTGCCGAACGTGGGCATCCCGTTGCGCAACATCAACATTCCCGGGCAGTCGGTCGACGGCATCCTCGATCTGCAGGCGATCCTGGTCGACAACAGGGAAATCGGCTTCAACTGGCGCGGCGACCGGGCCAACTTCGGCGGCTCCATCTACGAGTCGAATTCCAAGCTCGGTGTGTCGTTGTCGGTCGATCCGATCACCAACGACTACATCATGAACCGTGCGCCGGTGAAGGTCCGTGGCATCGAATTGACCGGTGGGCTGAGGATCACCGACACGCTGAGGCTCAATGCGCTGTACTCGCATATCCGCGGCAAGACCGAGACCGTCGCGGGCGGCCCGCTGAACAAGGACATGGGCGTCAGCGACATCAACCCGGACAAGCTGGGCGCCACGCTGATATGGAACTTCGTGCCCGAGGGTGACCTGACCTTCGGCGCCACCCAGCTGATTTCGCGCAGCCTCAACACGGGCGAGAAAACCCACGGCTACGCGCTGTTCGACCTAGGCGTCAATTACGACACCCGCCTGGGCAAGCTGTCGCTCGGCGTCGAGAACCTCACCGACAAGTTCTACATCCTGAGTTACTCGCAGATCGGCGGCAACGACAACTACATGTCCGGTCGTGGCCGCGTGTTCTCGTTGACGCACACGATCACGTTTTGATGAAAAGCGGGGCCTGGGGTCGACCGCGCACCCCAGGCGCCGGGGTCGCCTTGCCCGCGGGCAGGCGGCCCGATTTTTTGCGGGGCGGACTTAGTGCATGAGCTCGCAAGCAATGGGAGTCCCCGGAGGCGGATGCGTTTTCCGTCTGCGGTGCAAAACAAGCGATCGGGGGAGTCGCCAGTCCAGGACAGCGCCTCTGCAGCCACCCAATGACCAGAGACAACACGCCATGAAGCATGTTTCCACCGCACTTGGTTGTCTGCTGCTGGCATCCGCCATCAGCGCCAGCCTGCACGCGCAGCAAAGCAAGCCGAACGATCCCGTGGACAGCAGCGCCCAGGTCAAGGCCCCCGCCGACGCCAAGGCCAAGGCCGCCGCACAGACAGCCACCGATCTGGGCGCCGTCACGGTGACCACCGGCACCCATGTCGAGACCGCCATCGACAAGATTCCCGGTGCCATCACCGTGGTGTCCAAGGCCGAAGTGGAACGCACCCTGTTGCTGACCGAGGACGCCACCGCCGTGCTGGCGCGCAGCGTGCCCGGTTACGCTGAATCCTCGCAGGCCATGAGCAACTCCGGTGAAACCCTGCGTGGCCGCATCGCGCTGCGTCTGTTCGACGGCATTCCGCAGGGTTCGCCGTTGCGCGAGGGCAACCGCAACGGCACTTTCACCGACATGGGTGTGATCGGCCGCATCGAAGTGATCAACGGCCCCTCCGCGGCCGAAGGTATCGGTGCCGCCGGCGGCATCATCAACTACATCTCCAAGGTGCCGACCACCAAGGGTCACGAGACCACCTTGAGCACGCGCTACAGCACGCAGTTCGGCAGCGACAGCGGCCAGTACAAGGCCGGCATCACGCATACCTACAAGGGCGACGCCGGCGACGCGCTGATGGCCCTCTCGTACATCGATCGTGGCATTTCCTACGACGGCGAGGGCCGTCGCGTCGGCATGAATACCAGCGGCTCGACCTCGGACTCGGTCGCCAGGAACCTGTTCCTCAAGGGTGGCTACAACTTCGGTGAAGGTGAAGCGCAGCGTATCCAGGGCAGCTACAGCAAGTTCAAGATCGCCGGCAAGGCCAACTACATCCAGGTCGAAGGCTGCCGTCTGGATCCGGTCAAGTGCCCGGTGCCGACCACCAACACCTCCGAACGCGGGCAGATCTTCGGCTCCAAGTCGGGGTTCAACGACTTCACCCAGTTGACCGCGAACTACAGCCATCGCGATGCATTCGGCGGCATCTTCACCGCGAACGCGTACTGGGCCGACCAGGCCATGCGCTACCTCCCGGAGAACGGCTCGGACCGCCAGCTGGTCAAGCCGGCGCCGCCGACCGCGCAGCGCATCTTCGACCAGTCCGAGATCACCACCGAGAAGAAGGGCTTCCGCACCGCGTGGAGCCGCGGCGGCCTGTTCAACGCCGAAGGCCTGGAGCTGCGTGTTGGCCTGGACCTGGTCGCGGACGTGGCCGCGCAGCGGCTGGCGTTGACCAACCGTGTCTGGGTGCCGCCGATGGAGTACTCCAGCGTGGCGCCTTACATGCAGCTGACCTGGGACGTGGGTCCGCTGACCGTCAGCGGCGGCGTGCGCCGCGAAAACGGCAAGTTGCACGTGGACAGCTACACCACCTCCGTCGCCAACAACAGCGTGTCGGTGCAGGGTGGCGGCCTGACCTACGTCGAGAACATGAAGAACCTCGGCGCGATCTGGCGCATCAACGACGAGTGGTCGATGTTCGCCTCCTACGGCGAAGGCTTCGGTCTGCCCAACATCGGCATCCCGCTGCGCAACATCAACGTGCCGGGGCAATCGGTCGACCGCATCAAGGACCTCCAGGCGATCATCGTCACGAACAAGGAGGTCGGTTTCAGCTGGCGCGGCGAGCGCGGCTCGCTGGGCATGTCCCACTACGACAGCAAGTCGCCGTTCGGCTCGTCGCTGTCGGTGGATGCGGAGACCAACGATTTCGTCCTGACCCGCGCGCCGACCCGTATCAAGGGTTACGAGTTCAACAGCGGCTGGAGCTTCAACGAGGCGTGGAAGGCCAGCCTGCTGTACTCGCGCATCCGCGGCACGACGGAGTATCTACCCCGGCAGCGGCCTGCTCAAGGACATGGGCGTGCTGGACATCAACCCGGACAAGATCGTCGCCTCGGTGTCCTGGAACTTCCTGCCTGGCGCCCATACGACCCTTGGCGCGACCAAGCTGCTCAGCCGCGACCTGCGCACCGTCTACGCAGGCAAGAACGGCAAGTCGTACAAGAACGAGGAGAACACGGTCGGCTACACCTTGTTCGATCTGGGCGTGACCTACCAGACCGGCAGCATCGGCAAGTTCTCGCTGGGCATCGAGAACCTGTTCAACAAACAGTATGTGTTGAGCTGGTCGCAGCTGCCGGGCTTCCAGAACTACTGGGCCGGTCGCGGTCGGGTAGTCTCGCTGAGTCACTCGATCACGTTCTGATGGCGGGTCGGTCCGGGAGCCGTCTCCCGGTCACACAGGGTCGCCTCGCCATTGGGCAGGCGACCCGTTTTTGTCTGCGAGGCAAGCGGTGTCCATGGTTCGGCTCGGAGCGACTCTTTCCCGCGCGCTGCTGCTATGCGTTGTCGGTGGCTGCATCGGGAATGCGTGGGCGCAGCGCTTGCCGCCACCCGGCACGGCCGTTCACGGATTGTCCGCGCCACGCTGGCAGCGGCTACACGATTTCATGGAGGCGTCGACACAGGCACAGGGCTACCTTGGTGCGGTCACCCTGGTGATGCGCGACGGCGAGGTGGTCGATTACCGCGCCTATGGCCATCGTGATCTGGCACGCCAGGCGCCGATGCAGAAAGACTCGATCTTCCGCATCTATTCGATGACCAAGACGGTGGCTTCGGTGGCGGTGCTGATGCTGCTGGAGGAAGGCCGGATCGGTCTGGACGATCCGATCGCCCGCCACCTGCCGGAGTTTGCGGCGATGCAGGTGGTCAGTGGCGATCCCGCGGCGCCGACCCGACGTGCCGCCGCCAGGCCGATCAGCATCCGTCATCTGCTGACCCACACCGCCGGTTTCCCCGCGGGGCTGCCCGGCGACGAGGCGGCGGCAAGACAGACGGCAGAGGTCGCGCCGCGGGCGGCCACGGATCTGCGCGAGTTCTCGCAACGGCTGAGCCGCACCCCGCTGGCGGCCGATCCGGGCACGCGTTTCGGCTACGACGGCGCGTCGCTGGAAGTGCTGGCACGGCTGGTGGAAGTGGTCGGCGGCATGCCGTTTGCGGATTTCCTGCAGCAGCGCCTGTTCGATCCCCTGCAGATGCGCGATACCGGTTTTCGCGTGCCGCCGGGGCAGCGCGGGCGCGTGGTCGACATCACCACCATGGGCAAGCATGGCCGGCTGGTGCTGGACGATGGTCCGTCCGCGCGCCATCCGGGCGAACCGCTGCGGCCGTATAGCAGCGCGGCGGGCGGCCTCTACTCCACCGCGGCCGACTACGCGCGTTTCTGCCAGATGCTGCTCAACGGCGGCTCGCCTGGGCGAGGTGTCGATTCTCGGGCGCAAGACGGTGGAACTGATGATGCTCAACCACCTGACAACTCGATCCGCCGGTGACCCAGTTCAGCGATGCCGAAGGCTTCGGCCTGGGCGGTTACGTGGTGCTCGACGTGGCCAAACGCGGGCAGCTGGGCTCGCGCGGGCAGTTCGGCTGGTCGGGCGCCGCGTCGACCAGCTACACCATCGATCCGCACGAGCGCCTGGTCGCGATCATGCTGCTGCAGCACCTGCCGCGCAGCGACGTGGACGACCTGCCGCGGACTCAGCCGTCCGTTCTACAACCTCGTCTACCAGGCACTGGTGCCATGACCGCGCTGTTCGCGATCCGCCGTGCTGGTGGTGGGTTCGGCCAACCTCGATTTCGTGGTGCGCGTGCCGCATGTGCCCGCGCCCGGCGAAACCGTGCTGGGTATCGCGATGCCGCGACGTTTCCCGGCGGCAAGGGCGCCAACCAGGCGGTGGCCTGCGCGCGTGCCGGCAAGGCGACCACGCGGATGCTGGTGGCGCTGGGCGACGATGCCCATGCGGTGACGCTGGAGCAGTCGCTGCGCGACGCCGGCGTGCTGCCGGAGATCGTGCGCGTGCCTGGCAGCGCGACGCGGCATGGCCTTCATCTGCCTGGCCGACGAGCGCGAGAACGCGATCACCGTCGCCCCGGCGCCAACGATTTCCTGCGCGCCAGACCATTTGCCGGCGCTGGCACGGCATCAGCCATCTGCTGCTGCAGCTGGAAACGCCGCTGGATACAGTCGCGGCGTCGGCGCGGCATGCGCGCGCGGCGGGTGTCCAGGTGGTGCTCAATGCGGCGCCGGCGCGCGCGCCTTGCCGGCCGACCTTGCTGGACGCGGTGGATGTGCTCGATCGTCAACGAGGGCGAGCTGGCCGCCCTCAGCGGCCACCACGGCAGCCGTGGCCGCGATGCCTGGCGCCGTCGATGTGCCCTGCGTCATCGTCACCCTGGGCGCGCGCGGCTGCATTGCGCGGGCCGACGGCGAGCTGTTCCTGCAGGCCCCGTTCGCCGTGGCCGCCGTGGATACCACCGCCGCGGGCGACACGTTCTGCGGCGCACTGGTTGCCGCCCTGAGCCAGGACGAGCGATCTGCCGGCCGCGCTGCGCCGCGCCAGCGCCGCGGCCGCGCTCGCCTGCACACGGCTTGGCGCGCAGTCGAGCATCCCGACGCACGCCGAGGTCGAGGCATTTCTGCGCTCGCACGATCAGGCCGCCGAACCCCCGCCGGACCTGTCCAGGCTGGCGGCCTACTGCGGCCTGGCGTGATATCTCCCCCCGTTCATCTCTATATGCAGTGACCCGACCATGACTTCCCCCACCGACATCCCCCGTGCCGCCGTGGCCAGCGCAGACGACACCGGCCGGCCCGTCGAGCACCGAATACAAGTTCTCCCACGTCACCACCGGCCGCTACCTGCCCACGCCGGGCAAGATGCCGGGCTGGCCGTTCGCCGATATCGGCGAGTGGAAGATGGACGTGGCCGCCAGCGTCGACGACTGGGTGCGCGAAGTGACGCGACTGGCGCCGCGAGCACCTGATCCGCATCGGCTACGACGACGCCTATTACCGCCGCCCGGAACTGCAGTGGGCGCAGCGCAATTTCGTGCACGCGCAGATGATGGTCGAGGATCGCTACTTCTACGATCCGGTCGCCGGCAAGTACACGGTCGACCGCTATCTTGACGACCTGGACGCACGCTTCGGCGGCATCGACAGCGTGCTGATCTGGTCCGTCTATCCGAACATCGGCATCGACGACCGCAACCAGACCGACCTGGGCCGCGACCTGCCCGGCGGCATCGAGGGCCTGCGCGGCGCGGTGGCCGATTTCCACCGGCGCGGCGTGCGCGTGTTCCTGCCGACCATGCCGTGGGATCACGGCACCCGCGAACCGGAAAAGAGCGACTGGGACAGCCATCGCCGAGCTGGCCAAGGCGGTCGGCGCCGACGGCATCAACGGCGACACCTACAACGGCGTGCCGCGCGCGTTCGTCGATGCCGGCGACGCGATCGGCCATCCGCTGGTGGTGCAGCCGGAATCGACCATCAGCGCCGTCGGAGCACCTGATCTGGAACGTGCAGAGCTGGGGCAAGAAGGCGCCCGACACGCACGGTGCCGCCGGTGTCCAAGTGGAAGTGGCTGGAGCCGCGCCACATGGTCAACTACGAGAACCGCTGGGGCCGCGACCGCACCCACGACCTGCAGTACATCTTCTTCAACGGCGTCGGCTACAACGCCTGGGAAAACATCTGGGGCATCTGGAACCAGTTCACCCCGCGCGATGCCGAGGCGCTGCGCCGCATCGCCACGATGTACCGCCAGTTCGCGCCGCTGATGGTCAGCATGGACTGGCGCCCGTACGCGCCGACGCTGCAGGTGGGCGTGTTCGCCAGCCACTTCCCGGTGGGCGGCCTGCAGCTGTGGACCGTCGTCAATCGCAACGAATACGCGATGGACGGCGAGCAGCTGGCCGTGCGCGCATGTCGCCGGCACGCGCTACTTCGACGCGTGGAACGGCGTGGAGCTGCAGCCGCGCGCATCGACGGCGACGCGCGCCATCCTGAATTTCACGCTGGAAGGCGCGCGGCTTCGGCGCGGTGCTGGCGATCGCCGCAGGGCACCGTGATCGATGGCCTGGACGTCTATCTGGCGACCGCGCGAGAGCACGCCGAAAACGCCGCTCGACTCGCTCAGCAACGCATGGAAGTCGCTGCCGCAGCAACTGGTGGCGATCGCGCCGACCGCGCCGGTAGCCACCGCGCCGGAAGGCATGGTCGGCGATTCCCGCCGGCGAGTTCGATTTCGTCGTCAACGGCATCGAGATCGAAGGCCACATGTGGGAAGGCGTGGACGTGCAGTACCCGTGGGAAGACAGCGCCCGCCGCCAGCATCGCCAGCGCATGACGATGCGGCCGTTCTACATCGATCGCTACCCGGTCACCAACGCGCAGTTCAAGCACTTCATCGACGCCAGCGGCTACCAGCCGCGCGACGCGCACAACTTCCTGCGCGACTGGAAGGACGGCGCGCCGCCGGCCGGCTGGGACAACAAGCCGGTCACCTGGGTGTCGCTCGAAGACGCCCGCGCCTATGCGCAGTGGGCCGGCAAGCGCCTGCCGCACGAATGGGAATGGCAGTACGCCGCGCAGGGCACGGATGGCCGCCTGTACCCGTGGGGCAACGACGTGGGACGACGACGCGGTGCCCGCGCCCGAATAGCGGCCGCCGCCTTGGCTGCCGGCCGCCGATGTCGATGCGCATCCGCGCGGCGCCAGCCCGTTCGGCGTGATGGACCTGGTCGGCAACGTCTGGCAGTGGACCGACGAATACCACGACGAGCACACCCGCGCCGGCATCCTGCGCGGCGGCAGCTCCTACCAGCCGCAGACCTCGCACTGGTATTTCCCGCAGGCCTACCGCCTCGACCAGCACGGCAAATACCTGCTGATGGCGCCGTGCAAGGACCGTTCCGGCCGCGTCGGCTTCCGTTGCGTGGTGGATGCCGCCGTGATGAAGCGGGCGGCCGCTGACGCGTGCGCGTCGCCGTCGTCGCTGTGCTGGCTGCTGGCATGCTCGCCGGCGTGCCAGCGGCCGGCGCACTGGACGAAGATCGTGCTGATCGGCGGCGCCGCCGAGCGAGGGTCCGGCCGCCACGCCTATCCGCAACGGCGTGCGCGCTGCTGCAGTCGTTCCTCGAGCGTCGCCGGACGCCGAGGCGTCGGCGGGCCTGGTGGTCGAAGCGTATCCCGACGGCTGGCCGGCCGATCCGGCCGCGCTCGACGGCGCGTCGACGCGTCGTGTGGTACTTCGACGGGCTGGACAAGCATCCGCTGCTCGATGCCGGCCACGGCGCCAGCGCTTCGAGGCGTTGATGCAGCGCGGCGTCGGCCTGGTGGCGCTGCACCAGGCCTCCACCGTGCCCGCTGACGACACGACCTCGGCCTGCAACGCTGGCTGGGCGGCGCGCGCTCGGCACGTTCGACCGCACCACCGAGACGGCCGACGCTGCAGCCCGGCGCCCGCCGGCGCATCCGGTCAGCCGCGGCGTGCACGCCGTTCACCTACCGCGACGAGTTCTATCCCACCCTGCGCTTCCCCTGCCGGGGCGCCGGCGTGACCCCGATCCTGACCGGCGACGCTGCACGTGCAGTACCGCGATGGCGCACAGCGTGGTGGAACGACCGTGCCCGAAAACGACCACCCTGGCCTGGGCCTACGAACGCGCGCGACGGCGGTCGCTCCTTCGGCTTCACCGGCGCGCACTACCTGGCCGTCGCTGGACCAGCCGATGCTGCGCCGGACCGCTGCTCAACGCGATCCTGTGGACCGCGCAGCCTCGAGGTGCCCGCGCAGGGCGTGCGCTGCGGCTTGCCGGACGCCGCGACCCGTCCGCCGCAGGCGCACTCGGCCGAGCCCGCGCGAACAGCACCGCATGGCGCATGCCGACGTCCCCACCTTCCATGCGCGATGCGCAGCGCAGCGGCTGGCATTCCGAAGCAAAGCCGGCTCACGCCCGCGGCCGTTTCCGGTCCCTCGTTCGGACTGCTGTGGGAATCGCCCGCAGCTCGATGCGGTCGATGGGCAGCCGCCGCGCCTGTATGCCTCGCCGCTGTACGCGGACCGCGTGAAGCATCACCGCGGGCCAGCATCAGGGCGAAACGTTTTCCGCTGGTATTCGCCGCCAGCAGCAACGGCTACGTCTACGCCATCAACGCGGCCAAGGCCGGCGATGTAGCGCCCGGGCGCATCCTGTGGCGCACGCAACTCGGCACCGCCGTGCCGGCTGCAGCCCGCGCCGCTGGACGCCGTGCCCACCGGCGTGCTCAGCACGCCGGTGATCGACCTGCGCGCGAGGCCGCCTGTACGTGACCAGCTGCGATCCGCAACAGCGCTGGCAGGCCTATGCGCTGGACCTCGGCAGCGGCGACGTGCTGCCGGGCTGGCCGGTGCGCTGGACGAAGCGCGCTTCAACGCGGTCAACCGCAATGCCGGCCCGGCGCCGGTCGCCGCCGACGCGGCGCTTCGATTTCCGCGTGCAGCGCGGCGCGCTCAACCTCAGCCCGGACGGCCGCGCCTCTACGTCGTGTTCGGCGAAACCGAAACCGGCTGGCTGGTGTCCGTGGATACGGTGCACGCGAAGGTCGCACAGCGCCTTCGCCGCGGTCGCCATGCCGCATCGCGGCAGCGGCGGCATCTGGGGCGCGGGCGGTCCGGCGGTGGACGCGTCCGGCAACGTGTTCGTGGTGACCGGCAGCGGCTACGACGGCTTCGTCGAGCAGCGACCAGCGACTGGACCCAATCGGTGCTCAAGCTCGCCGATCGCCGGCGACCACCGGCTTGAGCCTGCGCGGCACCTACACGCCGTTCAATTACTGCGCAAAGCGCGACGATGGACATCGACCTGGGTTCCGGCGGCGCGATGCTGCTGCCCGATCTCGATCGCCGGCGACACCGACCACGCCGCGGCTTGATGGTGGTCGGCGGCAAGCAGGGCAATGCCTATCTGCTCGATCGCGACGCGACTGCCCGGCAGGCTGGATCGTCGCCAGGCCTGCAGCAACGACGCCGCCAGCGACGGCTCGCTGCTGCCGCCGCATGCACCAGCCGCAGTTCGGCGGGCGCGGCCCGTTGAACGTGTTCGGCCCCTATTCCGAGCACGACGCGGCGCTGGACCTGGCGCGCGCGCGCTCGACTGCCGGCCTCTTTCCGCGGCGCGGATGGCATCGCCTACGTCTTCATGACCGGCAACACGCGAGGACGGCGAAGGTTCACCCGTCAGCGTCCCGCCTTCGCTGGTGCGCTTGAAGGTCGCCGCCGCGTCGGGCAAGCCCGGCCTACCTGCAGCGTGGATCGCAGCCGAGCAGAGCGCTGGTGTTCGGCAATCCCGGTTCGCCCGTGGTCAGCAGCAACGGCAGCGCGCGACGCCATCGTCTGGGTGCTGGACGAAAACGCCGGCCGCTCCGCGCCTGCTGGCCGGCGACGATGCGCCACAGCCCGGTGCTGTACGCGCTCGATGCGATGACGCTGGCGCTGCTGTGGCGACAGCGCGCCCGGCCAGTTGCCCACCAGCGGCAAGTACAACGAACCGACCTTCGCGCGCGGCGCTGGTCGTCGTCGGCACGGACCGCATCCAGGCGTTCGGCGCTGGGCCAGCCCGACCCGAGCTTGCCGCGCCGGTCCGCGCAGGCGCCGGCAACGACGCCACCGCCGTCGGCATCCGCACCGGTCGACTCGCCGCCAGCTCCGAGGCCTGCGATGGTCGAAGCGCATCTACGCCGCAACGCTGCGCGATGTGCCACGACCATCCGCAGGGCAACATTCCCGCCGCGCGCACTGATCGCGACGCGCACCCACGCCGAGCATCGTCGCATGCGCTCACCCACGGCGCGATGCGCGCGCAGGCCGCCGGCTCGCGCGCCGACGACATCGACGCCGTATCGAGGTACCTGAAACAATGACCATGACCAAACGTCAAACTGCGCGGCCTGCTCGGCGACGCGCTGGACGCCAACCGCCGCGGCCGCCTGTCGCACTTCATCGTCGACGAGACCAGCCCCGCGATCGACGATCTTCGACCCGGCACGCGCCGCGACAGAACGACGAAGGCGACTGGTACGGCGAGCACGCCGGCAAGTGGCTGTACGCCGCCGCGAAAGCGGCCGGCCGCAGCGGGATCCGCAACTGCATGCGAGCACCTGCATGCGCGTGGCCGATTACCTGGTCGGCGTGCAGGAGGCCGACGGCTATCTGGGCACCTATTCGCCCGACTCATCGCTTCATGCGCAAGCAGCCGCCCAAGCCCGGCACCTGGGACGGCGCGCCCAGCGTGCGCACCTGGGATATCTGGACCCACAGCTACCTGATCCTCGGCCTGCTCGAAGTGCACCGGCATTTCCCGAAGCCGCGACTACCTGGAGGCCGCACGCCGCATCGGCGACCTGTGCTGGCACACGCTGACCGAGGGCGGCATCGACATCAGCCGAACTCGGCAACCATCACGGCATGTCGGCCACGGTGCTGATGGATCCGGCGGTCGAGCTGTATTTCGCCACCGGCGACGCGCGCTATCTGGAGCTGGCCCAGCTGCGTCTTGCGGCAGGCCGACGCGCAATCCGGACCTGGCCTTGCTGCACGCGCGCGCTGGCCGGCGTCGACGCCTCCGAGATCGCCACCGGCAAGGCCTACCAGCTGGCTGGAACCTGGTCGGCCTGGCCAAGCTGCACCGCGCCACCGGCGACGACGGCGTACCGCATGGCGGTCGACAACCTGTGGCACAGCATCCGCAACCACCACCTGACCCTGGGCGGCGGGCCGTGGGGCGGCGTGGCGCATCGCTCGCGCGAGGTGTTCAATCCGGCCGGCGTGTTCAGCCCGCAGGCCTATGTCGAAACCTGTTCGATGCTGGCCTGGATCCAGCTGAACCGCGAACTGCTGGCGATCAGCGGCGAAGCGCGCTACGCCGAAGAGATCGAGCGCACGCGCCTACAACGACCTGCTCGGCGCGCAGGCGCCGAATGGCGAGGACTGGTGCTACTACGTCGTTCCCCAACGGCCGCCGCGTGCACACCACCTACTGGCGCTGCTGCAAGTCCAGCGGCGCGATGGCGATGGAGGAGTTGCCCGCGATCGCCTACACGCAGTCGCCGCGACGGCAATATCGCGGTCAATCTGCTACGGCCCGGGCGAAGCCGCGTTCGACCGCGCCGCAGGCAGGCGGGTTGCGCCTGCAGCAGGCCACGCGACTATCCGTTCGACGGCGCGCATCCGCGCTGCGACGTCGCACCCGAACACAGCGCGCGCTTCGCGCTGTCGCTGCGCATTCCCGCGATGGGCGGACGGCGCCACGCTCCGGTCAACGGCGTGGCCCATGCCGGCTCGCGCGATGCCGGGCAGCTATGCCGTGATCGAACGCGAGTGGCAGGCCGGCGACGAGATCCAGCTCGACTTGCCGATGCCGCCGGTCGCCCCATCGCGACAGGTCAACCGCAACGCGCAGGAATCGCTCGCGCCCGACGGCTCGCCGGTGCGCCAGCAAGTGCTGCGCTACGAGTACCTCGGCGATCACCCGCGGCCCGCTGGTCTATGCCACCGGCCTGATCGACGGCTACAAGACCGAGGAGAGCCTGCGCCTGCCCGCCGCGCCGGCGAGCAATGGCTGCAGGTGCGCCGCGGCAGGACGATGGCGAAGGCCCGGCGATCGATCTGCACCGCTATCGGCCGCACCCGCTGCTGCTGCACGCCCTACTACCGCGCCGGCGGCCGCGTCGATGGCGCCTGGCGGCTGACCTGGATGTCGCTGGCGCCGGGGCAACGCGCATGACGCCGCGCGGACTGAGCGGCCGGTCCGGTCAAGCAAGAATTTGTGCCGCCAGAAACTATCCGGCGATCGCTGTTTCTTGCCCGCGCGCATGAGTCAGACTTGTCCGCAGCGTTGCTGATGGAGCGTAGACGGAGACGGTCTTATGGCAACTCCTTCCGCCTTCGACGTTCGCAGGACGCACCGGCCCAGCCCGGCCCGCTGAGCGGCGTGCGCGTGCTCGACCTCAGCGCCTACATCGCCGGACCCTACGGCTGCACGCTGCTGGCCGACCAGGGCGCCGACGTCATCAAGATCGAGCCGCCCGACGGCGACAACCTGCGCAAGTACCCGTCCACGCTGCAGGCCGAGAGCCGCGCCTTCCTCGGCGTCAACCGCAGCAAGCTGCGGCATCACGCTCGACCTCAAGCAGCCCGGCGACCATGCGGCGCTTGCTGAAGCTGGTGCGCGAGGCCGACGTGCTGGTGCACAACTTCCGCCCCGGCGTGCCCGAGCGCCTGGGCATCGACCACGAGCAGCTGAACGCTGATCAATCCGCGCCTGATCTATTGCGCGGTCACCGGCTACGGCGAAACCGGGCCGATGAAGGACAAGGCCGGCTACGACCAGGTGCTGCAGACCATGACCGGCATGTGCGCGCTGCAGGGCAAGCGCGGCGGCGCGCCGGAAATCATCTACGGCTCGGTGGTCGACTACTACGCCGCCGCGCTGGTGGCCGCGGGCGTGTCGTCGGCGCTGTACGAGCGCGAGCGCAGCGGGCTGGGCCAGTTCGTCGGCGTGTCGCTGCTGCGCAGCGCGCTGACCATGCAGTCGGCGCGCATGATCTGGGCCGAGGGCGAATCGCTGCGACATCGGCCGCGACATGCGCTCGGGCGGCGTCACCGGCATCCATCCCGACGCGCGAGGGCCACCTCTACATCTCGGCCAACACGCCGCACTTCTGGAAGGCGCTGTGCGAGAAGACCGGGCTTGCGGCAGCTGGCCGACGACCCGCGCTACGACAGCGTGCGCAAGCGCGCCGCAGCACGCGCGCCGAGATCGTGCCGCACCTGCACGCGGCGCTGGCCGCGCGCACAGCGCGCTGGAGTGGGAAGCGATGTTCGGCGATGAAGTGCCCTGCGCCGCGGCGCGCAGGGTCGAGGACATGTTCGACCACCCGCAGGTGCTGGCCGAAGACATGGTCACCACGTTCGAGCATCCGGTGATCGGCCGCTACCGCGGCGTCACGCAGCCGATCAAGTTCGGACGCACGCCGGGCCCGGCGCCGTTCGCCGCGCCGACCTTCGGCCAGGACACCAGGGCGGTGCTCGCCGCGGCCGGCGCGCTGCCCGATGACAGATAGCCCTCATAACAAGCACGGGCAGGAAGATGAACATGCATGACACCCAGACGGTCCGCGCCGACGCGGCCGGGCCATCGCGGCTGCACCAGTTGCGCGAACTGTCCGTGCTGGTGGCCGATACCGGTGACCTCGATGCGGTCAGGCGCTGGCGTCCGACCGACTGCACCACCAATCCCACGCTGGTGCGCAAGGCGCTGGAGTTGCCGGTGTACGCCGCAATCGTCGATGCGCAGCTTGCGTGGGCGCGTCAGCAGCCCGGTGACGTGGAAGCGGTAGCCCGCGAAGTCGTCGATCGCCTGACCGTCGACGTCGGCATCGCGCTGGCCAGCCTGGTACCGGGCCGCGTGTCCACGGAAGTGGATGCCGATCTGGCGCACGACACCGCCGCCACCGTGGCCAAGGCGCGCCAGTTCATCCAGCGCTATGCACAGGCCGGCATTGGCCGCGAGCGGGTGCTGATCAAGATCGCAGCGACCTGGGAAGGCATTCGCGCCGCCGCCGAATTGCAGCGCGACGGCATCGACTGCAACCTCACCCTGATCTTCAACCAGTTCCAGGCGCTGGCTTGCGCGGAGGCGGGCGCGTACCTGATTTCCCCGTTCGTTGGCCGCATCCTCGACTGGCACGTGGCCAAGCGCAGCGCAGCTTTGCGATCGACGAAGACCCGGGCGTGCTGTTCGTGCGCGGCGTCTATCACGAGTTCAAGCGGCGCGGCCACGACACCGTGGTGATGGGCGCCTCGTTCCGCTCCACTGCCCAGGTCGAGGCGCTGGCCGGCTGCGACCGGCTGACCATTGCGCCGGATCTGCTGGAAAAACTGGATCAGGCATCCGGCCCGGTCATCGCGCAACTGGCTCCCGCGAATGTGGTGGCATCGACGGCGGCCCGGTCGACGCGGCGCAGTTTGCCTGCGAGCTGGAACACGACGAGATGGCCCGTGAAAAACTCGCCGATGGCATTGCCGCATTCGCGCAGGATCTGGTCGCCTTGCGACGGACTATCGCGCTGCGGTTGGGCCAGGCAGCGGACGTCTGAGATCGCTGCCGGAACCGGTGTCGGCGATACAGGCACATGAATGGTCCGTCTCTGGCATCGATGCAACGGCACGCAATGGAGCAGTAACGTGAGCAGCAAATCCCCTCGTTCGACGGCGCATCTCCGCCGCGGCCGTCCATTCCTGCTGTCGGGCATGCTGATCGCCGCGGGCATGAGTGCAGGTTGCGCGGTTCCGCAAGCCGTGACCCGCCCGCCGGGCGTCCCCGAGATTCGTCCCGGTGTTGCCGCTGGCTATCTGACGCCCCAGGAAATGCCCGACAGCGTCCTCCTGCTGCCTCCGCCCCCGGAGCGGAATTCGGCAGGTTTCGCTGCCGACCAGGAGATCAGCCGGATGCGTGGCCTGCGCGGTACGCCACGCTGGGCACAGGCCATCGTCGATGACGACCTGGGATTTCCGCAGGCGGCAAACATCTTTTCCTGCGCCATGGATCTACCCGTCAGCGAGCAGCTGACGCCACGCCTCTACGGGTTGCTGCGGCGCACGCGCACCGACGCGGCGGTGGTCAGCGACGGCGCCAAGCACCACTACAAGCGCCCGCGTCCCTTCATGGAAAACCGTGAGCCCACCTGCACGCCCGCCAAGGAAGAAGGGCTGGCCGGGAATGGTTCGTACCCGTCGGGGCACACCTCGATTGGCTGGGCGTGGGCATTGATTCTCAGCGAAGTCTCGCCCAGTCACAGCGATGCCATTCTCGCCCGCGGCCGGTCCTACGGCGAAAGCCGCCTGGTCTGCAACGTGCACTGGCAAAGCGACGTGGTGCAGGGGCGCTTCATGGGTGCCAGCGTGGTCGCCAGGCTGCATGCCAATGCGGATTTTGTGCCGACCTCGACGCCGCCAGAGCCGAAATCACCGCGTTGCGTGCCAGGGGCCTGAAGCCCTCGCGCGATTGCGCGGCCGAGGCTGCGGCGCTGGCTGAGGCGTTGCCACCGATCCAGTAAATTTTCCCCGCCGGGGCCGAAGCCCGAATTGCCCCGCCATCGACGCGGCGGCGGCAGCGGCGGATCAGCGCTTGGACGGCGCGCTGTGCCGCGGCGCGGTCGAGCCGCGCATCACCAGTTCCGGGCTGAAGCCTTCGTTGTCTGACGATCGGCTCGCCGTTGGCTTCGCGCTGCAGGTCGCCGATCAGGCGTTGCGCGGCGTGCCGCGCGATTTCCTCGGTGGCCTGTTTCGCGGTGGTCAGCGCGGGCCAGGACTGCTTGGAGAACGGGCTGTCCTCGAAGCCGGCGATCGACAGTTCGTAGGGCACGTTGATGCCGCCGGACTTGCGCCGCGGCGAGCACGCCGGCGGCGATCTCGTCGTTGGAGCCGAAGATCGCGGTCGGCCGATCCTTCAGCGCGAACAGTTTGCGCGCGCCGCGGAAGCCGTCGTCGAACGAGTAGTCGCCGTGCACGATCAGTTGGTTGTTCGAGCGCGATGCCGTAATCCTTCAGCGCGCTTCGTAGCCCTTGACGCTCGGGACTCGAACGATGCGACTTGCCGCCCCAGAGGAAACCGATGCGCTGGTGGCCCAGCTGGATCAGATGTTCGGTGATGTCGTAGGCGGCGTCGCGGTCGTCGACGTAGACGCACGGATAGCCGTCCTGCGGATCTTCGGCGGCCGACATGATGCGCACGAACTTGATCGCCGTGCGCGCGAGGTAGCGGATCAGTTCCATGCGCTCGGACATCGGCGGCGCCAGCACCAGTCCTGCGAGGCGCGAGCGGCGCACCAGATCGAGAGCTCGTCGGCCAGTTCGGGCGAGGACGAATCGCAGGGATGGATCTGCAGGCCGAAGCCGGTTTCGCGGCAGACCGACAGCACGCCGTTCTGCACGCTGATGATGTAGTAGGGTTCGGGTTGTCGTAGACCAGGCCGATCGCGTACGACTGCGCGCTGCGCAGGCTGCGCGCCGACAGGTCGGGCCGGTAGTCGAGCTCCGCGACCGCGCGCTGCACTCTTCTCGCGCGTGCGGGCTGCACGGCCGGTTCGTTGTTGATGACGCGCGAGACGGTCTTCAGCGACACCTTGGCGCGTTTGGCGACATCCTTGATCGTGGCGCTGCGCACCGCTGAACTCGTGCATCGCGGCGTAGTCGCCGGCCGCGCATCGTGCCGACGCCGTCGCGCAGCGCTGCGACGGCATGCACCGGCTTGCGCGGCGTGCGACTCGCGCGCGGCCGACCCGGTGGCCGCGCAGCGCGTAGTACAAGATGTACAGGTAGCACGGCACCATCAGCAGCAGCGAACACCAGCTGGAAGTCGATGTGCTGCTTCAGCTGCGCGAACAGCTGCGGAATGATCGCGCCGCCGGCGATGCCCATGATCAGCAGCGCCGAGCCGCGTCTCGGTCAGCCGGCCCAGGCCCTGGATCGCCAGCGGGAAAATCGCCGGCCACATCATCGCGTTGGCGAACCCCAGCGCGGCGACGAAGCCGACCGAGACATAGCCGCTGGTGAGGAAGGCGCCGACGCGAACAGCACGCCGAGCACCGCCGAAGCGCCAGATAGCGCTGCTGCGAGACGATGCGCGGGATCGTCACGAGGCCGACGACGTAGCCGACCAGCATCGCGCGCAGGGTGAACGAGGTGAAGAACTTGGTCTCGTCCAGCGGCATGCCGAAGCCGCGGCCGTAAGTGCCGATCGCGTCGCCGGCCATCACCTCGACGCCGACGTAGACGAAGATGCACAGCACGCCGAGCCACAGGTGCGGGAACTGGAAGATGCTGCCGTCGCGCGCCGGCCGCATCGCCGCGTTCGCTGTTGCGCCTCGGCGGCGCGATCTCCGGCAGCGGCGAGCACAGGATCCAGATCGCCAGCAGCGCGAGCACGCCGGCCATCGACCAGGTAGGGCGTGGATCTTGCGCGGCGAATGCGTTGAGCAGCGCCTCCGGCTGGCCGCGTCGGCGCGCCGCGACCTGCGCCGGCGATGTCGCCGACGCCGTGCAGCACCAGCGCGCCGAGCACGAGCGGCGCGAGCACGCCGGCGATCTTGTTGCAGATGCCCATGATGGCGATGCGCCGCGCGGCGCTTTCGATCGGGCCGAGGATGCTGATGTACGGATTCGACGCGGTCTGCAGCAGCGCCAGGCCGGCGCCGATGACGAACAGGCCGGCGAGCGCGCCGGGATACCAGCGCCGCGTGGCGAACTCGCCGAACAGCGACCGCGCCCACCGCCATCACGAACAGGCCCAGCGCCATGCCCTTCTTCATGCCGGTGCGGCGCAGGATCAACGACGACGGCAGCGCCAGGACAGAAATACGACAGGTAGAAGGCGAACGGCACCAGGAACGCCTTGACCGTCGTTCGAGATCGAAGGCCAGCTTGACGAACGGTGATCAGCGGCCCGTTGAGCCAGGTGAAGAAGCCGAAGATGAAGAACAGGACGCCGATGATCAGCATCGGGCCGAGATGGGTGCGTCGGACGGCGCCGCGGCAGCGTGGTTGCCATGCGGGTTCTCCCCGGAGTTGGCCGTGTCGCGCCGGCAGGCTGACCGGGACAGTCAGGAATGTCTCTTTATTCGCCGGAAAGTGCAACGTTGTCAATTCTGTCGACTTCGAGTCGACGCGCCGGCAATGCGCGGGCCTCCCAGACGGCTGGCACACGGGATCGTTGATGAGTGCAACACGATACGGTGGATAATGCCGTCTGTGCATTGTCACGCAATAATAAGCCATTCATGCAGATGTTCAGGAAAACCTCGGTATGTCGCGCCAGCGATGACGCATGCGAGAATCGAATGTTCACGAACGAGGCCTGTTGACAACGTTGTCATAATGCCAGCACACTCCGCCCGATCAGGCGCCCCGGCCGGGGCTGTCCGGGGATTGGTGTCGGCCGGGCACGGGGGAGCAGAGTGGAGGAGGCGCCAACCTGCGTCATGCCTACGGCCGTCGGCAACGCTCTGGCGCCGATTGCGTCGAGCGCCGGTCCCGCGGCGGACCAGCCATTCCTGGCGGCCGATGTCGGCGGCACGCATGCGCGCATCGGCCTGGTCGCGGCAGGCCGTCGGCGCGGCCGTCAGCGTGCGGATACCACCGCTATATCTGCGCCGACTATCCGGCCTTCGGCGATCCTGCAGGACTTCGTCGGGCAGTTGGCGGCACGCCGCACGCGCGTTGCGCAGGCGAGCTGCGCCATTGCGCGTCGCCTGCGCCGGCTACGTGCTCGACGGCGCGATCATCAATGCGAACCTGCCGTGGCCGGTGTCGCTCCGGGAAATTCGCGACGGCCTTGGCCTCTCGCGGCTGGAGGTCATCAACGACTTCGAGGCGGTGGCTACGCCACCCAGCCATCGATCCGACGAGACGCGGCTGATCACCCAGGCCGGCAGTGGCAGCCCGGGCCGCGCTGGTGGTCGGGCCGGGCACCGGCCTGGGCGCGGCGGTGCTGCTCCGGGCGAGCCGCGCGCACGGTGCTGGCCACCGAAGCAGGGCAGTTGTCGCTTGCGCCGGGCACCGAGCGCGAGATCGAGATCCTGCGCCTGTTGCGCCGCGAGCGCGCCACGTGTCGATCGAAAACGTGCTGTCCGGCCCCGGCCTGGTAATCTTTATGCGCGCTGTGCGAACTGGCCGGCAGCTGCGCGCGCTGCTCGACGCCGGCCGAAATGACCGGCGCCGCGCTGGTCGGCATCGATCTCGCCGCGGTGGACGCGCTGGAATTTTCTGCGGCCTGCTCGGCAGCGTCGTCGGCGACCTGGTGCTGCTGTATGGCGCCCAGGGCGGCGTCTACCTGGCCGGCGGCATCCTGCCCAGATCAAGCCTTTCCTGCTGCGCAGCCGTTCGCCGAGCGCTTCCTCAACAAGGGCGCGATGCGCGCCTGCTGGAACCCGTGCCGGTACGGCTCATCGAACACGGCCAGCTCGGCGTGATCGGCGCGGCGAGCTGGTACCCGCAACACCAGCGGAGAGTAAAAATGACCGACCAGCCGGTGACACGGCGCCATGCAGGACCATACACAACAGCCGCGGGGGCGTCAGCGGGCTTACCCGAGGCAACCTATGAGAGAGAGGAGATCATGAAGTACCGCAAGACATTTTGCCGCGAGCATCGTCGCGAGCCTCGGCATTTCGGCGCATGGATGCGCAGGACAGCGAGCCGATGCCAACAGCCACGGACCGCCAGCGGCCAGGCCGAGGAGAATCAGGCCAGGACCTGGGACGGTCGTCGTCACCGGCATCCGCGACAGCGAGGCAGAATCGCTCGACGTGAAGACGCGATGCCGACTCGCACGTCGAAGTCATCACCGCCGAGGACATCGGCAAGATGCCGGACAAGAACGTCGCCGACGCGCTGCAGCGCGTCCCCGGCGTGAACATCAGCTCGGCCAGCGCCAGCGAAGGCGGCTTCGACGAGAACGACCGCGTCAGCATGCGCGGCACCAATCCCAGCCTGACGCAGACGCTGATCAACGGCCACGCGGTCGCCACCGGCGACTGGTTCGTGCTCGACCAGGTCGGCACCGTCGGCCGCAGCGTCAGCTACACGCTGCTGCCGTCCGAGCTCGTCGGCCAGGTCGTCGTGCACAAGAGCGCGAGGCCGCACTGGTCGAAGGCGGCGTCGCCGGCGCGGTCGACATCATCACGCGCAAGCCGCTGGACTTCGCCAAGCCGTTCACGCTCGAAGGCATCGTCGGCGGCGTCTACGCGGACCTGCCGGACAAGACCGATCCGCAGTTCAGCGGGCTGTTCAACTGGAAGAACGACGCCAACACCTTCGGCGTGCTGGTGCAGGTCTTCTCCGAGAAGCGCCACCTGCGCCGCGACGGCCAGGAGATCCTGGCTACGCCAGATCTGCGCCGGCCAGCGCGGTCGCGTCGGCGCATCCGGACCTGGCCAACGTGTACTACCCGACGCTCATCGGCTCGGCGCTGTTCGAGCAGAAGCGCGAGCGCCAGGGCGGCCTGATCGACATCCAGTTCAAGCCGACCGACAACCTCGACGCTCGACCTCACGGCTTCTACTCGACTCGAGGCGACAACTACAACCGCAACTACATGCTGTGGGCCAGCCAGCTCATCGGCACGGACAGCCGCGCCCGACCGGGCTACGTGGTGCAGCAACGGCACGCTGGTCACGCAACTGCGTCGATCGCCGGCGCGCCGGGCACCAGTGCAGTACGGCGATCGTACGACCAGATCTAGCGCCCGGCGCGCAGCTCGAGACCGAATTCGTCAACCTCGACGGCGACTGGCGCGCCACCGACACGCTGCAGCTTCAACGGCCAGCTCGGCGAGACCAAGGGCAACGGCGAGACGCCGACGCAGGACGTGTTCGAATGGGCGACGTCCTCAGCACCGGCGCCAGCTGGACACATGCAACGGCATCGGCACGCCGGTCGACTGGACGCTCGGCGGCGACAACACCGCCGTCCGGCACCGGCACGTCGCTCGACTGGATCTTCGGCGCCAGCACGTCAACGTCGAAGGACAAGGAGAACTAGGCGCCAGCTCGACGGCGACTACGACTTCGACGGCGGCGCGCTCAGCGTCGCTGCAAGTTCGGCGTGCGCTGGGCCGAGCACAAGCGCGAGAACCCGATCGAGGTCGCGCAGGGCCCGACTGGGCCGCCGACTGCGTTCAACCCGGCCAACCTGCCCGACTGGCACGGCCAGCCTACCCGGGCGATTTCGGCAACGGCCTGGGCGGCAACTTCCCGCGCAACGTCTGGTACTTCACGCCGGACGAGCTCGCAGCGTAGGACGACGCACGTACGCCAACCGCGATCCGGTCGCGCCGCATACTGGTCGGCGAGTTACACGCTGAAGGAGAAGAACCGCGCCGCCTACGTGCAGGCCGACTTCGACGGCGAGCGGCTGGAGCGGCAACGTCGGCGTGCGCTTCGTGCACGACCAAGGAGGACGTCGGCTCGCCAGCATCGGCGCCGATGCGGCGCGCGACCACGGCGCCGGCGCGATCACCACCTCGGCCTTCGGCCCGTTCTACCGGAACACGTCGAGCAACACCTACAACGACTTCCTGCCGAGCGCGAACCTCAAGTTCGACCTGACCGACGACCTGTGCTGCGCTTCGCCGCCGCGCAGACGATGACGCGCCCCGACTACTCGGCGCTGGCGCGGCTCGCTGTCGCTGCGACGACATGACGCACACCGGCAGCGGCGGCAACCCGAACCTGAAGCCGATCCGCTCGACCAACTTCGATGCCGTCGCTGGAGTGGTACTTCGCGCCGCGCTCGCTGCTGTCGGCCGGCGTGTTCTACATGGACCTGACCAACTACGTCGGCTTCGGCACGTACAGACCTACATGACCGTTCAGCATCGCGCCGACCGGCACGACGGCTTCGACGACCTACACGATCACCGTGCCGATCAACAGCAGCGGCACGGTCAAGGGCGTGGAGCTGGCCTACGAGCAGCCGCTCGGCGAGCTTCGGCGTCCACGCCAACTACACCTACGCCGACGGCAAGGAAGACCGGCGGCAAGCCGCTGGTGGGCACCTCGAAGAACACCTACAACCTCGTCGGCTACTTCGAGGACGACAGCTTCAACGCGCGCGTGGCCTACACCTACCGCTCGGCGTTCTTCGGCGGCCTGGACCGCGCCGACCGCGTTCACCAGGACGACATCGGCAACCTGGCGGCGTCGCTCGGCTACAAGATCAACGACTGGATGTCGCTCTCGCTCGACGCGCTGAACCTGAACAATCCGAAGCTGAAGTACTACGCGGCAACAGGACCAGCCGCGCTGCGTTCTACGAGAACGGCCGCCAGTACTACCTCGACCTGCGCTTCAAGTTCTGAGCGCGCAGTCGACCGCGGCCACGGATGGCCACGCATCCTCCCCGAGCCGGGCCCGGGCAGCACTTGCCGGGCCCGCTTTTTTTGCGGTCAGCCGTCCGCATGGCATCCTGCATTCCTGCACGGAGACCGCCGATGACGCCGCCGTTCGACTCGCTGCTCGCTGCGCTGCCGCTGGCGCTGCGGCCGTCGCCGCCAGGACGCGCGGCCGCGACTGCCGCATCGCCTCGCTGATTCCGCTGCCGGCGCAGCTCGCAGTCGGCGACGGCACCTTCACCGTCGCGCGCACACGCCGATCGTGGTCGCCGACGATGCACGCGGCGACAGCGCGCCGCGCGACTACCTGGCCGACGCTGCTCGAGCGTACGCGCGGCCTGCAGCTGCGGTGCACAGCAGGCGCGGCAACGGCACGCATCGTGCTCGCAGCTCGATCCGCAGGCGCCGGTGACGAAGCCGCGAAGGCTATCGCGCTCGACGTCACGCCGCGACGGCATCGCGCGTCACGCGCGCGCGACGACGCGCGGCCTGTTCTACGGCGCGGTCACGCTCTGGCAGCTGCTGACGCCCGACGCGCAGCACGGCGCGGTCACGTGCCGGCGCGTGCACATCGACGATGCGCCGCGCTTCGCCTGGCGCGGCCTGATGCTCGATTCGGCGCGCCACTTCCAGTCGCCGGCCGAGATCAAGCAGCTCATCGACGCGATGGCGCTGCACAAGCTCAACGTGCTGCACTGGCACCTCACCGACGACCAGGGCTGGCGCATCGAGATCAAGCGCTATCCCGAAGCTCACCGACGTCGGCGCGTGGCGCATGCCGCCGGCGCGCGCCGGGCATCGACCGGCGACCGGCAAGCCGCGCTACGGCGGCTTCTACACGCAGGACGAGATCCGCGAGATCGTGGCCTACGCCGCCGCGCGCCACATCACCGTCGTGCCCGAGATCGACATGCCCGGGCCACGCGCAGGCCGCGATCGCCGCGTATCCGCAGCTCGGCGTCACCGGCAAGCGCCCGCCGGTGTCCGCCGACTGGGGCGTCAACACCTACCTGTACAACGTCGACGACGCCACCTTCGCGCTTCCTCGAGGAACGTGCTCGACGAGGTGATGGCGCTGTTCCCGTCGCCTACATCCACGTCGGCGGCGACGAGGCGGTGAAGGACCAGTGGCAGGCCTCGCCGCGCGGTGCAGGCGCGCATGCGCGAGCTCGGCATCGCCGACGAGGACGCGCTGCAGGGCTGGTTCATCGAGCGCATCGGCCAGTACCTCGACGCGCACGGCCGCCGCTGATCGGCTGGGACGAGATCCTCGAGGCGGTGCCGCCGACGCGACGGTGATGTCCTGGCGCGGCATCGAGGGCGCGATCAAGGCCGCGAAGCGCGGGCCACGACGTGGTGCTGTCGCCCGCGCCGATGCTCTACCTCGACAACCTGCAGAGCGATCGCGCCGACGAAGCCGCCGGGCGCGCTCGGCGTGGACATCGCTGGAGGACGTCTACGCGCTTCGAGCCGGTGCCGGCGGAGCTCGACGCGGCGCAGGCGCAAGCACGTGCTCGGCGTGCAGGCCAACATCTGGACCGAGCACATGCCCGACGCGCGCACGTCGAACACGCCGCATTCCCGCGGCTGGCCGCGCTGGCCGAAGTGCCTGGTCGCCGGACGGCACGCAGACTGGAACGGCTTCCTCGCGCGCCTGCCGGCGCAGTTCGCGCGCTACCGCGCGCGGGACCTCGGCGATGCCGACAGTGCGTTCGCGCCGGACATCGGCAGCGGATCGCAATGCCGGCACTAGCCACTGGCACGGCGAAGGTCACGCTGTCCAACCAGGCCGGCTCCGGCACGCATGCGCTACACGCTCGACGGCACCGCGCCGACGTCGCACTCGCCGCGTATCGCCGGGCCGATTGCGGTGGCGTTGCCGGCGACGGTGCGCGCAGCCACCTTTGACGGCGACGGCAGTGTGCTGGCCGCGCCGCGCGAGCGCGAACTGGATCAGGCGGTCCGCTCAGCCTGGCCGTCAACGGCATGCCGAATTGGCCGGGCAGCGATTTCCGCCTGCTCGTGCTCCCCTGCCCGATGCCTATGCGGTGGCCACCGGTCTACAAATGGACGTATTGGACAGCTGCTAGTTCTATCCGGGCACGCAGCTGGACGGCGTCACGGCGATCCACGTCGACGCGGTGCGCCTGCCGTGCAACTACGCGCTGGGGAACGACCCCAAGGGCGTCCTCGCGCCCGCAAAGCACACCAGTCGGCGAACTGGAGGTGCATCAGGACCGCTGCGACGGCCCGGTGCTGGCGACGTTTCCGTTGCCGAATCCCGAGCAAGCCGGGCGCAGCTTTACGCTGGATGGCCACTACCTACCCAAGGGCGTGCAGACGATGTGCCCGATCTTCACCGCATCGATTGACGGGCCGCTTTACGCGCTCGCTCGCGTCGCCTCCCCCCCCCCCCCCCCCCCCCCCCCCTTCGCCTCGGTCGACGCAATGCGTGGCTGCACCGTGGCGGCCATGCTGCTGGTCAACGACCCCGGCGACTGGGATCACGTGTTCGCGCCACTGGACCATGCGCGCTGGAACGGCTGCACACCAACCGATCTGATTTTTCCTTTCTTTCTGTTCGTGATCGGCGTGTCTATTGCGCTGTCGATCCTGCCGCGTCTCGAACAAGCCCGCGCGCCGCACGCCGTTGGGAACGCCGCTGTGGGGCGCTGGGCAACGTCGCTGCGCGTAGCAATCAACGCCCCGGCCGCGTGGTGCTTGTCGGCGGCGCACATGCGGCGGCCGGGCGTGTGCAACGCATCGGTGTGTGTTTCGTGGGGTCCCCGCCATGTTCGCCACCCATACGCGCAAGCACGCGTGGTGGACCGCCATCGGAGCGCTGTTGCTCGGCTATACAGGCGTATTGGTGCTGGCGGAACACTCGATCCATGGGTGAACATTGTCAGCCGCACCGACAGCGCGGTGTTCGGACATTACGTATGGTCGATCAATCCAGACACCGGCCAAGGGCATGATCCCGAAGGCCTGTTGAGTACCTTGCCGGCCATGGCCACTGCGCTGCTGGGTTTGTGCGCCGGTTGCTGGTTACGTTCCGGACAGGTGCGTCGTCTGTTGATTGCCGGCGTGTTGATCGTGGCCGCGGGCGCGCTGTGGTCATTCTGGATACCGTTCAACAAGAACCTGTGGACCCCGTCTTTCACGCTGTGCACCGCCGGCTGGGCCAAGCGGCTCCGCCAGAGTTCCACAGGCCATTGAGGCACGGCTGGCCGGCATGGGGGCGACGCTTCGGCGTCAACGCCATTGCCGCCTACGCTGGCTCCGAACTGCTGCAGATCGTGTTGCCGGCGTTGGGCGTGCAGACCGCGTTGTACCAGGTTGGATTCGCGCATGGATTGCACCGCTGTTCGGCCCACGCGCCGTCGCTGGCGTTTGCCATCGCCTTTGTCGCGACTGATGGTGGCTGATAATTTTTTTTTTTTTTTTTTTTTTTTTTTCCCCCCCCCCCCCCCCCCCCCCCCCCCCCCCCCCCCCCCCCCCCCCCCCCCCCCCCCCCCCCCCCCCCCCCCCCCCCCCCCCCCCCCCCCCCCCCCCCCCCCCCCCCCCCCCCCCCCCCCCCCCCCCCCCCCCCCCCCCCCCCCCCCCCCCAAAAAAAAAAAACCCCCCCCAAATTTTGCGTCACGACCTGGCCGGCGACCAGCGTCGCCAGCGGCACGCCGTCGCGATACAGCACGCGCGCGCCGGCCACGCCGGCACCTTGTCGCCGGCCAGCACGCTGCCGACCAGGTTCAGCGGATCGGTGCCGCAGACGGCAGACCAGCTCGCCGTCGTGCGCGCGCTGGCGCACCGCGCGCAGCGCGCGACCGCCTCGGGCAGCGCGAACTGCTCGCCGGACCAGGCCGCGACGAAGCGGCCGCCGCGGATTTCGCCGCGCGCCTCCAGCCGGTGGTAGACGCGCAGCAGCTCGCGCCACGGCGGCAGCCACGCCGCCTCGCGTTCCAGCAGGCGCCAGAACACCACGCCGTAGCGGCGCAGCAGCGTGCGCGCGATGTGCTCGATCACGTCGGGATCGTCGGCCTTGCGTCGCGTGCGCCGGCGTCGCCGCGCGCGCGCCAGCGCCCAGCGGCCCGCATCGTCGATGCCGCACACGAGCCGGCGCCGCGCCGATGCCGGCTGCCGTCGCGCTTCGCCGCCGGCACCAGCAACGCGCGCAGGCCGGCGAAGCTGTCGGCAGTGACGAGGCCGCGCGCGACCAGCTCGCCGAGCGCATCCTCGAGCTCGGTGCGCAGCAGGCGCGTGCCGGCGAGCAGTTCGTCGAAGAACGACGCGCCGTGCTCGCGCAGGGAATCGGCCACGGCCTGCGCGCGCGACGACAGCGGCGGGCTCCTGCGCATCGGTCGCCGGCGGCAGCGCGTCCAGACGGCAGTGTCGCGGCGCGGCAGCAGCACGATCGGCGTCGCGCGCACCGGCGCGCTGCCGCCGCCGGCCGCTGCCGCGCGCGCAGGCGCGCCCAGACGACGCGGCCGGCGAGGCACAGATCGTCGAGCCAGGCGATCGCGTAGTCGCCGACGCGCGCCGGCAGCATTCGCTTTCCCACGCGCCGGCCGGCGCCTCGAAGCCTTCGAGCTGCGCCAGCATGGCGGCGAGCGCATCCGGTCCGCTGAGCCGGCGTCGCCGGCGACACGTGCTGCCAGTCGAACAGGAAGCGCATGAAGTCGCGCGGCTCGACCGGCTCGATCTCGCGGCGCAGACGCCCGACCGTGTAGCGATGGATGCGCGCCAGCAGGCGGCGCTCGCACCATTCGATGTCGCCGGCGTCCGGCGGTGAACCGGCCGCGCATCACGTAGCCTTCGCCTTCAGCGCAGCAGCGCGTGTCGATCGTCGGAGGCGTCGACGCCGAGCGATTGCGCCAGCGCGTCGACGGTGACCGGGCCGAGCCCGCCGAGGCGCGGCGCACGAGTTCGACGCAGCGCGTCGTCGCGCGTCCAGGCCTGCGCGGCGTATTCGGCGGGCGCGTCGATCGGCGGCTGCATCGGTCGCGTCGGGATGCAGCGCCTGCGCACAGCGGCAGGCGTTCGGCGGCGATCCACGAGCGCCGTCGCCGACGTCGACGCGCGTGCGCGCGCTGCGCCTTCGCCAGTGCCTGCAGCCAGCTCGTCCCAGCCGGGATTGGCCGCGACTTCGTCGGCGGTGACGAAGCCCAGCACCATCAGCGCATCGTGCATCTCGTCGGCGTCGCGCACCTGCGGCCAGGCCTCCTCGCGCACCGCGTCGATCGCCTCGGGATCGAGCCGGCCGAGGTCGTCGGCGCTGTCGCGCGTCGACCAGCGGCGGCGTCTGCACCGCCTGGGTGCGGCGCTCCTCCAGCGGCGCGTCGTCGAGGAACGCGTACGGCCGCGCGTTCAGCATCTCGGCGGCGAGCGGCGACGGCGCGGTCAGGTCGCGCGCGACGACGGCGATCTCGCCGCGCTTCGATGCGCGCGCAGCAGCGCCAGCCAGCCCGTCGATGTCCATCGCCTCGTGCAGGCAGTCGTGCAGCGTCTGCGTCGACCAGCGGATGGTCCGGAACCTCGCGCTCGCCGACGAGGTTCTCCGGGCAGGCGACCTGATCGGGGAACACCGCGGCGAGCAGGTCCTCGGCGCTTCATGCGCTGCAGCTGCGGCGGCACCTTCTTGCCGCCGATGAAGCGCGGCAGCGCCAGCGCGGTGGTCGCGTTCCAGCGCCAGCGCACGCCGAACATCGGCGCATCGAGCAGCGCCTGCATCAGCACGTGCGCGGCGGTGTTCGAGTGCAGGTAGCGCGCCACTTCGCTCCAGCGGAAAGCTGTGGCTGGTCGACAGCGACAGCACGATCGCGTCCTCGGTCGCGGCGGCCTGCAGCTCGAAGTTGAACTTGCGGCAGAAGCGCTTGCGCAGCGCCAGGCCCCAGGCGCGGTTGATGCGGCTGCCGAACGGCGCGTGGATGACCAGCTGCATGCCGCCGGACTCGTCGAAGAAGCGCTCCAGCACGAGCGTGTGCTGGCGTCGGCAGCACGCCGAGCGCGGCCTTCGCGCGGGCGAGATAGTCGACGAGCTGCTGCGCGGCGGCTTCGTCGAGGCCGAGCTGCTCGCGCAGCCACGCCACGCGCGCGCCGGCACGCCGCCGGCATCGCAGCTGCGCGGACATCTCCTCGCGCAGCCGCGACACGCCGACGACAGCTCGTCGCTGCGCCCCGGCGCCTCGCCGAGCCAGAACGGAATGGTCGGCGGCGCGCCCTGCGCGTCCTCGACGCGCACGCGGCCGGCTCGACGCGCAGGATGCGGTAGGAGGTGTTGCCGAGCTGGAAGATGTCGCCGGCCATGCTCTCGACGGCGAAGTCCTCGTTGACCGTGCCGACCATGTCGCCTGCGGCTCGAGCACGACGTCGTAGTCGGCGGTGTCGGGAATCGCGCCGCCGGAGGTGATCGCGGTCAGCCGCGCGCCGCGGCGCCCGCGCAGCTGGCCGTTGACCGCGTCGCGGTGCAGGTAGCGCCGCGCGCGGCCGCGGCGCGTGGGTAGCCGTCGGCGAGCATGCGCACGACCGCGTCGAAATCGTCGCGCGCGAGGTCGCGGTACGGCCAGGCGCGGCGCACCAGCGCGAACAGCGCGTCCTCGTCCCATTCGCTGGCAGGCGACCTCGGCGACGATCTGCTGCGCCAGCACGTCGAGCGGCGCGGCGGCATGACCAGCGCGTCGAGCTCGCCGCGGCGCACGCAGTCGAGCAGCGCGGCGCATTCGACCAGCTCGTCGCGCGATAGCGGGAACAGCCGCCCCTTCGGCATGCCGCCGACGCAGTGGCCGGAGCGGCCGACGCGCTGCAGGAACGCCGCGATCGAGCGCGGCGAGCCGAGCTGGCAGACCAGGTCGACGTCGCCGATGTCGATGCCCAGCTCCAGCGACGCGGTCGCGACCAGCACCCTCAGCTCGCCGCGCTTCAGCCGCTGCTCGGCGTCGAGGCGCAGCTCCTTCGCCAGGCTGCCGTGGTGCGCGGCGACGTGCTTCCTTGCCGAGCCGCTCGGCCAGATGCCGCGCGGCGCGCTCGGCCATGCGCCGCGTGTTGACGAAGACCAGCGTGGTGCGGTGCGCCTGCGACCAGCTGCGGCGAGCGCGGTCGTAGACCTGCTCCCAGATGTCGTTCGACATCACCGCTTCGCAGCGGCACCGGCGGCACCTCGAGCGCGAGGTCGCGCTGCGCGGCGTGTGGCCGATGTCGACGATGCGTCGCACTCGCGGCGTGCGCGTCCGCGCGGCGACGTTCGGCCGGCGCCGACCAGGAAGCGCGCCACCTCCTCGATCGGCTTCTGCGTCGCCGACAGGCCGATGCGCAGCAGCCGCCGCCGGCACAGCGCCTCCAGCCGCTCCAGCGACAGCGCCAGGTGCGCTGCCGCGCTTGTTGCCGGCGAGCGCGTGGATCTCGTCGACGATCACCGTGCGCGTGCGTCGACAGCATCGCGCGGCCGGATTCCGAGCCGAGCAGGATGTACAGCGATTCCGGCGTCGTCACCAGGATGTGCGGCGGCTGCTTGCGCAGCATGTCGCGCTCGGCCTGCGGCGTGTCGCCGGTGCGCACCGCGGTGCGGATCGCCACGTCGGGCAGGCCGAGCTTCTCGAGCTCGGCGCGGATGCCGGCCAGCGGCGCTTCGAGGTTGATGCGGATGTCGTTCGACAGCGCCTTCAGCGGCGAGACGTAGACGACCGCGGTCTCGTCCGGCAGCAGCCGCCGTGCGCCACGCCTTCGCGCACCAGCTCGTCGATCGCGGCGAGGAACGCGGCCAGCGTCTTGCCCGAGCCGGTCGGCGCGGCGATCAGCGTGTGCGGCCGGCGCGGATCGCCGGCCAGGCCGCGGCCTGCGCCGCGGTCGGCGCGGGAAACGTGCGCGGAACCAGGCGGCGACGGCGGGATGGAAATCGTGCAGGGGCATGTATTCGGGCCCGCAAGGACAGGGGCAGGGACAGATCTTAGATGGAGACGGATCGGGCTGCTGCCAATGGATCGGGACCTGGCGCTTTCGCCGCCGCCACCCTTGTATGACAATACGGCTACGTATCGTTGCCTTTCCAACCGGGGAAAACCTGATGTCCGTCGCCCGCCCGTCGCGTTCCGCCGTGCTTGCCTTGTCGATCACGCTCGCTCTTGGTCTGCCGGTTTCCGCCGTGCTGGCGCAGGAAGCGGCCACGCCGGCCAAGACGCAGCCGACCAAGACCACCGAGCTGCAGACGGTGAACGTCACCGCGACGCAGCGCGAGGAGAACCTGCAGCAGGTGCCGATCTCGGCGACCGCCCCGTTCCCAGGGACGAGCTGCAGGCGATGTTCGCCCCGCCGGCGAGGATGTGCTTGCGCTCTCCTCGCGCGTGCCCGGCGTCTACGCCGAAAAGTCCAACGGCCGCGTCTTCCCGCGCCTCTACATCCGCGGCCTCGGCAACACCGACTTCGACCTGACGCCTCGCAGCCGGTCTCGTTCATCTTTGACGAGGTCGTGATGGAGAACCCGATCCTGAAGGGCTTCCCGCTGTTCGACCTCGACCGGTCGAAGTCTGCGCGGGCCGCAGGGCACGCTGTTCGGCCGCAACACCACGGCCGGCGTGCTCGTTCGACGGTGAAACCCGAGCCAGGAGACCGGCGGCTACGCCCGGGCTCCTACGGCGCGCTCGGCACCGCCAACGCCGAGGCGCGCGTCGGCGGCGCGCTGGGCGGGCACTGTCTCGGCCGCATCTCGGGGCTCTACCAGCACCGCGACGACTGGATCGACAACACCTTCACCGGCAGAAGGACGCCCCGGGCGGCTATGACGAGTTCGCCGCGCGCCGCAGGTGCTGTACGCCGAACGAGCTTCAGCGCGCTGGCCAACGTCCACTGCGCAACTCGACGGCACGCCGAAATCTTCCGCGCCAACGTCATCCAGGGGCACCAACGACCTCGTGGCCGGCTTCGACCGCGACAGATCGTCCAGGACGGCCGCAACAGCAGCCCTGTTCAGCTGGGGCGGCAACCTGAACCTGACCTATGACTTCGGCGGCTCCACCTTACCTCGATCACCGGGCTACGAGCACGCCAAGCTGCAGCCGCGGCGACATCGACGGCGGCTTCGGCGCCGTTTCCCCCCGCCCGGGCCCGGGCTTCATCCCGTTCCCGTCGGAAACCGCCGACGGCTGCCCTACCATCGCCAGTCAGCGAGGAATTCCGCCTGGCCGCATGGCGCCGCTCACTGCAGGTCGGCGCCTTCTACTTCATCGAAGACTGAAGATCGACAACTTCGACTACACCACCCTCGACGGGCGGCGCGCCCGACGGCTACGCCAGCCAGCCCCAGAAGACCAAGGCTGGGCGCTGTTCGGCAACGCCAACTACAAGCTCTCCGACGCCTTCGACGGCGGCGGCATCCGCTACTCGAACGACGCGAGGACTTCCTGGCCCGCGCTGCTGTCGCCGTTCGGCGCGCGGCCCGCCTTGACCGCCAGCCCGCACGACGACGCAGCTTCAACCTGAACACCACCTATACGCTGAACGACGAACCAACCTCTACGCCCGCATCGCCAAGGGCTTCCGCGCGCCCTCGTCAGGGCCGCCTGGTGTTCGCCGACACCCTCTCGATCGCCAAGAAAGAGCCGATCATGTCCTACGAGCGGGCCTGAAGAGCTACGCCTTCGACCACAAGGTCCGCTTCGACGCCGACGTCTTCTACTACCGCGTCAACCAGCAGCTGACCGCGGTGGGCGGCGGGATCAACGCCGCGCGCCTGCTGAACGCCGAGCACGCCGAAGGCTACGGCTTCGAGTTCAACGCCGAGGCCGGCCCGCCGAACGCTCACCGCCGGGTTCTCCTACAACCACACCGAGATCGACGACCCGAACCTGGCGGTGGCCGTGTGCGGCGGCGGCTGCACCGTGCTGACCCGCCGGCGCCGCCGGGCAACGGCGGATCGACGGCAACAGCCTGCCGAACGCCCCGAAGTGGATCGGCAACGCCACCGCGCGCTACGCCATCCCGTTCGGCGACGGGCGAGTTCTTCGCCTTCAGCGACTGGCCTACCGCTCGAAGTCAACTTCTTCCTGTAGAATCGGCCGAGTTCAAGGCAAGCCGCTGCTGGAAGGCGGCCTGCGGGTCGGCTACAACTGGGATTACGGCCGGCGAGAGTCGGCCTTACGGCCGCAACGTCACCAACAAGCAGGCGATCACCGGCGCGATCGACTTCAACAACCGCACCGCGTTCGTCAACGATCCGCGCATCATCGGCGTGGAATTCCGCGCCGAGCTGTAAGGGTGCCGACGCCTCACCGTGTCATCGCCTGGCGCGGTGAGGCAGATCGTCTCTTTGCCCGCAAGCGAGCGCGACGTGGATCATCCTGGCCAGCCTGCCGACACCCACCTGACCTTGACGATGGCCGACGGCCAGTCGCTGTTCCTGCGCGACTGGCCGCTGCCGCAAGCGCGCAGCGCGGTGCTGATCGTGCATGGACTGGGCGAGCACAGCGGTCGCTACCAGCGCCTGGCGGCGTGGTTCAACCAGCGCGGTTACGCCGTCGTGGCTACGACCAGCGCGGCCATGGGCAGGACCCCGGGCCGCCGCGGCGGCCCTGCGTCAGGGCGATGACCTGCTGGAAGACCTCGCCACCGTCTACCACGACTACGCCAACGGCCTGCCGCACCCACCGCTGCTGCTTGGCCACAGCCTGGGCGGCCTGGTCGCCGCGCGCGCCTGCTGGATGGCCGTGTCGCACCGCCGGCCCTGCTGCTGTCGTCGCCGGCGCTGCGCAGCTGGGAATCGCCGCGGATGATCCGCTCTGGCGCGGATGCTCAGCCGCATCGCGCCGAACCTGCCGCTGCGCAGCGGGCTGGATTTCGACCAGCTCTCGCACGACCGCCCAGGTGGTCGCCGACTATCGCAGCGACCCGCTGCGACACGGCTGGATCACGCCGCGGCTGGCCGACTTCATCTTTCGCGACGGCGCGCGATGCATCGCCGATGCCGCCGCGCTCTCCACTACCGACCCTGCTGCTGGTGGCCGACAGCGACGAGTTGGTCGACCCCTCCGGCAGCCGCGCGTTCGCCCGCGCGGCCGCCGCAACGGGCAGCTCACCACACGCTTCTTCTCGACGCTGTATCACGAGCTGTTCAATGAAGCCGAGCCAGGGCGCAGCCAGGTGCTGATGCAACTGGCCGACTGGCTGGGACGGCAGACACCGTCCGGCGCAGCATTGACGGCGAGCAAGCCGCGTCGTCCGCTGCGCGCCCGATCCGCGCCTCCACGGCGCCATGAATTCCGGCGATACTCCCCATGCAGACCTACAAGGGGAAGGTTGCATGTCACGTCGATCGTACGAGTGCTTTTCGCGCCGGGTCCTGCCGCGCGTCCTGATCAGCTTGCTGCTCGGCCTGCTGCTGGCGGCTTGCCACCGCGGCCCCGACAACGGCAAGCCGGCCCTGCAGGGCGCGCCGGCCGGCAGCTGCTTCCACGCGTTCGAGCCACCGGCGAAGGCGGAGTTCGCGCTGGTCTCGGCCAGCTCGCAAACCAGCGACTCGCGTACCGCGCTGACCCTGCGCTTCAACGCCACGCTGGCCTCGGCGCAATCGTTCGATGCGCTGATCGCGGTGACCGGCCCGAACGGCGAGGTGGTCAGCGGCAGCTGGAGCCTTCGACAACGACGGCAAGACGCTGCGCTTCCCTTGTGCAGGCGAATACCCGCTACGCGGTGCAGCTGAAGGCCGGCCTGCTCGCCGCCGACGGCCGCACCCTCGGCCACGAGGTGAAGCACGACGTGTACTCCGGCAACCTGCCGGCGGCGGTCGGCTTCGCCTCGCACGGCAGCGTGCTGCCGGCGCGCGGCACGCGCGGCCTGCCGCTGGTGTCGATGAACGTGCACGACGCCGACGTGGAGTTCTTCCGCGTGCGCGAGGATGCGCTGTCGGACCTGTTCTGCGCCTATCCGCGCAACGGCCACCGCGACACTTACGAGCTCGATCACGACGTCGCCTACTACAACAACTGCGGCGCGGGCGACGAACGGCGCAGCCGCATGCCGATCACCGGGATCGCCGACTCGGTCTACGCCAACCACTACACGCTGGGCGGCGAACCGAACGAGCGCACCGTGACCTACCTGCCGGTGCAGAACATCAAGGAGCTGGCGCAGCCGGGTGTGTACATGGCGGTGGTCAAGGCCGGCGGCACCTTCAAGGACGGCTACGACACCGCCACTTTCTTCGTCAGCGACCTCGGCCTGCACCTTCGCGTGTATCGCGACAACGTGCTGCTGCACGTCGCCTCGCTGCGCGACGGCACGCCGGTGAATGCGGTGAATATCGAAATCCGCGACGCGGCCGGGCGCAGCAAGCTCAAGGCCGTGACCGGCGCCGACGGCAATGCGCTGCTCGCGTACAAGATCAAGGCCCTCCGACGTGCTGGTTGCGCGTCACGGCAAGGACGTGTCGGTGCTGCCGTTCAACCGGCCGGCGCTGGACGTGTCCAACTTCGACATCAGCGGCCGCAGCAGGCGCCGTTCGAGGTGTACGCCTGGTCCGGCCGCGACCTGTACCGCCCCGGCGAGACGCTGCGTGCCTCGGCGCTGCTGCGCGACGACGACGGCAAGCCGATGAAGGCGCAGTCGCTGTTCGTGCGGGTCAAGCAGCCGGACGGCCGCACCCTGGTGGAAAAGCGGCTGGAGCCGCAGCAGCTGAACTATTTCGAGCTGAGCCAGGCGATCCCCGCCGACGCGCCGACCGGGCTGTGGCAGCTGGAATTCCGCCTCGATCCGGCCAGCAAGGAGACCGTGCAGGCGTTCCCGTTCCACGTCGAGGAGTTCCTGCCCGAACGGCTCAAGGTCGAGCTGTCCAGCCCGCAGATCGCGGCTGGCGCGGGCGAGCCGCTGAAGCTGAAGGTCGCCTCCAGCTACCTGTACGGCGCGCCTGCCGACGGCAACCGCTTCACCGCGAAACTGCTGGTGGCCCCGGACGTGCATCCGGTGGCGGCGATGAAGGACACCTTCTTCGGCAACCCGCTGGTCGAGCTGCCGAAGAGTGCCGACGACGTGGTCGATGCCAAGCTCGATGCGCAAGGCGTGCTGGAGCAGGACGTGGCACTGCCCGACGACGTCAAACCGCTCGCGCCGCTGGCGGTGACCCTGTCCGGCAGCGTGTACGAGAGCGGCGGCCGCGCGGTCACGCGCCTGCTCAAGCGCACCTACTGGCCGGCCGACGCGCTGGTCGGCGTGCGCCCGCTGTTCGATCCGAAGCAGGGCGCCGAGAGCGAAAGCGCCGGTCGGCTTCGAGATCGTGCGCGCGAATGCGAATGGCGAACTGGTCGCCGGCAGCGCATCTGAAGGTGCGCCTGCAGCGCGAGCTGCGCGATTTCTACTGGCTGTACGAGCGCGATGGCGGCTGGCAATCCAATGCGAACCAGCGCCTGCAGCTGATCGACGAAAAGGACGTCGACGTCGCCGCCGGCAAGTCGGCGCATGTCGAGTTCCCGGTGCAGTGGGGCAGCTACCGGGTCGAGGTGTACGACCCGCCGACCAAACTCACCACGGTGTTCCCGTTCTTCGCCGGCTACAGCTGGGACGACGAGAACCTCGGCAAGGAGGCGCGCCCGGACAAGGTCAAGCTGCAGCTGGACAAGGCCCGCTACCGCGCCGGCGACACCATGAAGGTCACGGTGACGCCGCCGCAGGCCGGCCCCGGCGTGCTGCTGGTGGAATCGGATCATCTGCTCTACACGAAGAACATCGACGCGAAAGCGGGTGCCACCTTCGAGATCCCGGTGACCAAAGACTGGGAACGCCACGACGTCTACGTGACGGCGCTGGTGTTCCGCGGCGGCGAAGCGGCCGAGCACACCACCCCGGCGCGCGCGATGGGCGTGGAATACGTGGCGATGGACCGCAACGACCGGCGCATCCCGCTCAAGCTCGACGCGCCCGCGCTGATGCGCCCGGGCAACCCGCTCGACGTCAGCGTGCAGGCCACCGGTCTGGCCGGGCAGCAGGCCTTCGTCACGCTGTCGGCGGTCGACCAGGGCGTGCTCAACATCACCAATTACCCGGTGCCCGACGCGTGGGCGTGGCTGTTCGCCAAACGTGCCTTGAGCGTGGATGCGTACGACCTGTACAGCCGCATCATCGAGGCGATGGACGGCGCCGAGGCGAAGCTGCGCTACGGCGGCGACATGAGCGGCGCGGCGCTGCCCAAGGCCACCCGGCTCAACCCGAAGGTGCAGATCGTCGACCTGTTCACCGGCCCGGTCGCGTTCGACGCGCAGGGCAAGGCCACGCTGCACGTCGACGTGCCCGACTTCAACGGCAGCCTGCGCCTGGCTGCGCTGGCGTATACCGACAGCCGCTATGGCAACGCCGATGGCGCGGTCACCGTGCGCGCGCCGCTGGTGGTCGAGCCGAGCACGCCGCGGGTGATGGCGGCCGGCGACAAGGCGATGATCAGCCTCGACCTGAAGAACCTGTCCGGCAAGGACGGCACGGCCAGGGTCAGCGTCAAGGGCGGCGGCCTGATCACGGTGGACAAGGCCACCGCAGAGCGTGCCGTTGAAGGACGGTGCCGGCACCACGCTGCACATGCCGGTGACGGCGCAGGCGGGTGCGGCGGTGGCGACGGTGGACATCCACGCCGAACTCAACGATTACAGCGTCGATCGCCACTTCGAATTCGCCGTGCGCCCGGCCTGGCCGGAAACCGTCAGCACCACGCCGCTGGCGCTGGAGGCGGGCAAGCCCGAACGCTTCGGCGCCGCCGCGATCGCCGGCCTGCTGCCGGCCACGGTGCACGCGCGGATCACCCTGAGCACCTTGCCGCCGTTGCCGTATGCGCCGCGCTGCGCGACATGCTGCGCTATCCGTACGGCTGCATCGAGCAGACCACCAGCAAGGGCTACGCCGCCCTGATCCTGGACGGCCAGACGGCCAAGGCGCTGGGCGCGCAGGTGATGAGTGACGAGGTGCGCAAGGCGGCGGTCGACGGCGCGCTGGCGCGGATCGCCTCGTACCAGGCCAGCAACGGCCACTTCAGTTTCTGGGGCGGCACCAGCCCGATCCAGACGTTCATCACGCCGTACGTGGTCGACTTCATGCTGGATGCGCGCGACGCCGGTTTCGCGGTGCCGCAGGACGTGCTGCAGAAATCGCTGCAGCGGCTCAACGACGACCTGCTCGCCGGTGGCCATCCGTACTACGAGTACGAGCAGCACGACCACCTGCGCATCGCCGACGAGGCGTACTCCGGCTTCGTGCTGGCCCGCGTCAACCGTGCGCCGCTGGGCACGCTGCGCGCGATCTTCGACAACGAACGGCAGAAGCTGGTCGCCCCGCTGCCGCTGGTGCATCTGGGCATCGCGCTGAAGCTGATGGGCGACACCGAGCGCGCGCAGAAGGCCGTCGACGAGGCGTTCGCGTGGAGCAAGGAACGCCCGTGGTATGTCGGCGACTACGGCTCGGACCTGCGCGACCTCGCGCTGATGGTGGCGCTCACCCACACCTACGGCATGAGCAAGCCCGCCTACGACGCGAAGCTGGTCGACTGGGCGCGCAACGCCAGCGCGAACGTGCGGGTCGCCAGCAGCAGGACAAGGATTATCGCTGGTCGTGGTCGTACCTGAGCACGCAGGAGCAGGCGGCGATCGCCCGTGTGGCGGCGGCGTTCGACGCGAAAAGCAATGCCCCGCTGGCCGCGACGATCACCGTCGACGGCAAGACCGAACAGGCGCCGGACCAGCGCGTGTGGAGCCGCGCGCTCAGCGTGGCCGAGCTCAACGCCGGCGTCAGCGTGCAACCGACCAGCGACGCGGCGATCTTCGCCACGCTCGACGTCGCCGGCATCCCGCAACAGGCACCCGCGGCCGACGACAGCCAGATCGACGTGCGCCGCAGCTACTTCACCACCGACGGCAAGCCGTGGACTGGCAGCCAGTTGAAGGAGGGCGACACGCTGATCGTCGAACTGAGCATCGAGGCGCGGATGAACGTCCCCGACGCGCTGGTCACCGACCTGCTGCCGGGCGGGTTGGAGGTGGAGAACCTCAACCTCGGCGGCGCCCAGTCGTGGTCCGGCGTGGTGATCGACGGCATCGAGCTGGACCAGCACGCTTCGGCGGCGCAGATCGTGCACGAGGAGTACCGCGACGACCGCTACGCCGCCGCACTCAACCTGAGCCGTGGCGACCAGGCCCGCGTGTTCTACCTGGTGCGCGCGGTGACGCCGGGCACGTACACCGTGCCGCCGCCGCTGGTGGAGGACATGTATCGTCCTGCCGTGCGCGGCATCGGCAAGGTCGAGCCGGCGAAGATCACCGTGGTCGAGCCATAGCCCTGCAGGAATCCCCATCGCGGGCGATGCTCCCGCGTGCTCGCAGGGCGAGGCTGTTGAGGTCGCGGCAAAGCCCTTACGACTTCGCTTCGCACTACGGAGAGCAACGCCAGGCCGCATCTCCACCGGCTGCCCAGAGGTAGGGAGCAAGGAAGCCCGGCCCGTCCACGATGACGCGACACCCAGCCACGCCACCGACCATCCCGCTCTCGAGCGCGTCTACGTGGCCTCACGCTTGCTCCGGTCGTCCTGCTTGCCGCCGTCGCCCTCGACCGCCTGTTCCCGCTGCACCTGCCCGCACCCGACACCGGCAGCACCGTGGTGCTGGCGCGCGACGGCACGCCGCTGCGCGCGTTTGCCGACAGCGACGGCGTGTGGCGCTATCCGACCACGCGCGAAGCAGGTATCGCCGCTGTACTTGAGGCGCTGCTGACCTACGAGGACCGCTGGTTCTACCGCCACCCCGGCGTCAATCCGTATCGCGCTGCTGCGCGGTCTCGCCGGTGGGCTGCGCCACGGCCGCATCGTCTCGGGCGGTTCGACGCTGACCATGCAGGTGGCGCGCATCATCGAGCCGATCCCGCACAGCTTCCGCGGCAAGCTGGTGCAGATCTTGCGCGCGCTGCAGCTGGAAGCGCACCTGAGCAAGCGCAGATCCTCGACCTGTACCTCAACCACGCGCCGTTCGGCGGCCCGATCGAAGGTGTCGAGGCGGCCTCGTGGGCGTACCTGGGCAAGCCGGCCGGCGGCTGTCGCGCGCCGAGGCGGCGCTGCTCGCGGTACTGCCGCAATCGCCCAGCCGGCTGCGGCCGGATCGCCATCCCGAGGCGGCGCGCGCCGCGCGCGACAAGGTGCTCGACGCATGCGCGACCTCGGCGTGTGGAGCGCGGCCGAAGTGCGCGACGCGGCGATCGAACCGGTGGTGGCGCGCTCGCTGCGCGCGCCGTTGTCCGCGGCCTTGCTGGCCGAACGCCTGCACCGGCAGCAGCCGCAGGCGCGACGCATCACCAGCACGATCGACGCGAACCTGCAGCGCGCCGCCGAGGACCGGGTCAGCGCGTACCTGTCGCGCCTGCCGGCACACACGTCGGCGGCGCTGCTGGTGGTCGACAACGCCACGCTGGAGGCGCGCATCTACGTCGGCACCAGCGACTTCGCCGATCCGCAGCGGCACGGCTACATCGACATGGTGAACGCGCCGCGTTCGCCCGGCTCGACGCTGAAGCCGTTCCTGTACGGCCTGGCGCTGGACGACGGCCTGATCCATTCGCAGAGCCTGCTGGTCGACGCGCCGCAGGATCTTCGGCGGCTACAAGCCGGGCAATTTCGACGAAGCGTTCTCCGGCCCGGTCGGCGCCGCCGAGGCGTTGCAGCGCTCGCTTAACGTGCCGGCGGTGGATGTGCTCGATCGGGTCGGGCCGAACCGCTTCGTGGCGCGGCTGGCCAACGGCGGCGTCGACCTCGGCCTGCCGCGCGGGTGCGCAGCCGAACCTGTCGATCATCCTCGGCGGCGCGTCCACCCGACTGGAAAACCTGGTCGGCGCGTACACCGCGTTCGCCAACGGCGGCCTCGCCGGCACGCCGCGCTACACGCCGGACGACCCGCGCGGCCGACGCCGGCTGCTGTCGCCCGGCGCGGCGTGGATCGTCCGCGACATCCTCGCCAGCAACCCGGCCGACGTCGAAGGCGGCCCGCTCGCCGGCGCGATCAACCGGCACGCCACGGTGGCGTGGAAGACCGGCACCAGCTACGGCTACCGCGACGCCTGGTCGATCGGCGTCACCGACCGCTGGACGGTCGGCGTGTGGATCGGCCGCCCCGACGGCACGCCGTCGCCCGGCCAATACGGCGCGGTGACCGCCTTGCCGCTGCTGTTCCAGATCGTCGACATGCTGCCCTCGCGCGGCGGCCGCGCGCAGGCGCAGCCGGCCAGCGTGAAGTCGGTCGGGATCTGCTGGCCGCTTGGCGGCGCGGCCGCCGCCACCGATCCCGCGCTGTGTCGCCAGCGCCGCACGGCCTGGGTGCTCGACGACGCGCTGCCGCCCACGTTTGCCGAACGCGACCTCGGCGCATGGTCGTCCGGCCTGCTCACCTTGCGCGTCGACGCAAGGGCCGGCGCCTCAGCGGTGCCTGTCACGCCAGCCACGAGCACACCATCCAGCTGGCGCGCTGGCCCGCGCTGGCCACGCCATGGCTGAGCGTGGACGACCGCGCCCGCTCCGCGCTGCCGCCGCTCGCGCCCGGCTGCGCCGCCGACTCGCTCGACCGCGCCACGCCGATCCGCATCGCCGGCCTGGGCAACGGCGTCACCCTGCGGCGGGCGCCGAACAGCGAGCAGCCGCTGCGCGTACGCTGCACGCGCTGGGCACGCAAACCACCGTGCAATGGCTGCTCAACGGTCGCCTGCAAGGCAGCAGCGAAGCCGATGCCGCGATCGCGATCAGCCTGCCGCAGGCCGGCGACCACCGGATCACCGCGCTCGCCCGCGACGGCGCCTTCGCCACCCTCGCGCTGCGCGTGGTGGGGCCGTGACCGTAAGCTGGCAGACTCCGGTAGGGCGGGCACTCCCCGCCGGTTGCTCTTGATCTGGCCCTTCTAAAAAGTACGCGCAGGATTGCGCGTTGCTCTACCCGGGGTCCCCTCTGAAGCGGCGGCCGGGTGGAGGATCAGCCCGCAGGGTGGCCGGCATGGATGCCGGCCAGTTTGGCGTCAGCACAGGATGTGCTGTCGACAAACCCCGTAACCCGGCCGCGGACCTTGCGGGCAGGATGCCCGCAAGGCGCGCAGCGGGGTGCCCTCTCTTTGGTTACTTTCTCTCGGGCAAGCGAGAGAAAGTCACTCGCCCTCCGCAGGAGGACGAAAGCTCTTTCGCTCCGGCTCAATGTTCTTTGGTCACGCTCGGAACAAAAGCAGGCGGGGATCGTTTAAGAAAGAACTAAGCGGCCGCCGCGAGAATGGCGACATGCATCCTGCCGGTCACTTGCCACGCACTCCCGCAACGATGACCTGCCGCACCCGGGCTGCGCGAATGACGTGGGCCGTCGCGGCCGCGCTGATCGTGTCCGGCTGCGCCAGTTACGCGCCGTTGCCGCTGGGCCGCGGCGAGGGCGCGGCCAGCGTGGCGCAACTCGTCGCGCCGACGGCGGACATGCCGCTGCCGGCAGCGCATCGCTTCGATCCTTCCGACGGGCTGGACGCGACCGAGACCGCGATGCTGGCGGTGGCGAACAGCCCGGCGTTGAAGCTCAAGCGCGACGAACTCGGGGTGGCCCGTGCGCAGGCCTTCGCGGCCGGACTGCTGCCCGATCCGCAGCTGAGCCTGGGTGAAGATTTTCCGAGCCACTCCGGCGGCGGCCTGAGCACGGCGTTCAACCTCGGCCTCAGCGAAGACATCGGCGCCCTGCTGACGCGCTCGTCGCGCCAGGCGGCGGCGCGCAGCCAGGCCGGGCGGGTGAATCTCGACCTGCTGTGGGCGGAGTGGCAGACCGTGGCGCAGGCGCGGCTGCTGTTCGACCAGGTGCTGAACCTGCGCGCGCAGCAGGCCCGGCTGGCCAGCGAGCAGGCGGCGCTGGAGCAGGTCACGCCCTACGTGCAGGCGGCGCTGGACGCCGGCAACCTCACTTACGACAGCGCCAGCGCCGGCCTCAGCGCCGCCGCGGACCTACGCAAGCAGCGGGCCGACAACGCGGTCGCCCTGCATCAGGCCGACAGCGATCTGCATGTGCTGCTCGGGCTTGCGCCGACCGCACCGCTGGCGCTGGTCGGCGCGCCGTATCGGGTCGCACCTACCTCGGCGCAGTTGCAGCAGGCGCTGGCCGACCTGCCGCGTCGGCGCCCCGATCTGCTGGCGCTGCAGGCAGGCTATCAATCGCAGGAAGCCAAGCTGCGCGGCGCGGTGCGGGCGCAGTTCCCCGCGTTGAACATCGGTTTCAACAGCGCGCGCGACACCAGCGCCATCTACACCCACGGTTTCAGCGTCGGCATCACGCTGCCGCTGTTCGACCGCAACCGCGGCAACATCGCGATCGAACAGGCGACCCGGCAGCAGTTGAAGGACGATTACGAAGAGCGCGTGCTGACCACGCGCAGCGACATGCAGCGGCTCGCCGCCGATCTCGCCACGCTGGATCGGCAGCGCGACGCCTTGACCGCCCACGCGCAGCAGCTGGCCGATGCCCGCCGCGCGGCCGAACAGTCGTGGCGGCAGGGCCTGCTGGACTGGCCGACCTGGCTGGCGATCCGCAGCCGGTCGCTGGCCGCCGACCTCGACCTGCTCGCCGTGCAACAGCAGCAGGCCACCCAGTCGATTGCGCTGGAAGCACTGCTCGGCAATACCGAGCTCGGCGATACCGCCCACCCCGTTCCCGCACAGGCGTCCACGCCATGAACCGATCGCTGCTCTTGCCGCTGTTGTGCCTGCTGCTGGCCGCGTGCAGCCAAGGCGCTGCCGATGACGAAGAAGCGGCGGCGACCAAGGGCCAGGTGGCGGTGACCACCGCCACGCCGGTGCAGCAGACCTTCCACGACACCGTCGAAGCGTGGGGCAGTGCGGCGGGTGATCCGCAGCACGCGCGCGCGATCAGCCTCGCGCATGGCGGCCAGGTCGTGGCACTGAGCGTGGCGGCCGGGCAGAGCGTGCGGCGCGGACAGCCGTTGCTCACGATCGCCCCCGACCCTGCCGCGCGCAGCGCGTACCAGCAGGCGCAGAGTGCGCTGGAGCTGGCCCGCGGCGAACTCCAGCGTACCGGACAGCTGGCGACGCAACGGCTGGCCACGCAGTCGCAACTGGCGACCGCACGCAAGGCATTGGCCGACGCGCAGGCCGCGCTGGCGGCGCAGCGCGCACTCGGCGGCGGCAGCGCGCAGGAAACCGTCGGCGCGCCGGCCGATGGCGTGGTCAACGCACTCGGCGTGGGATTGGGCGAACGCTTCGCCGCGAACGCGCCGTTGCTGAGCTTCACCCCGGCGCACGCGCTGGTCGCGCAACTGGGCGTGCAGCCGGAAGACGGCGCGAAGCTGCATGCCGGCATGCCGGTGCAGTTGCACAGCGTGTATGGCGACAAGGCGGGCTTTATCGGCAGCCTGCGCATGATCGGCCAGTCGATCGACCCGCAGACGCATCTGCTCGGCGCCCAAGTCGAGTTGCCGGCCGAAGCCGGCGCCGCGCTGGTCGCCGGCGCGGCGCTGGACGCGCAGATCCGCACCGCCGATTTCAGCGCGTGGGCGGTACCGCGTGCAGCGGTGCTGCACGACGAACACGGTGATTACCTGTTCGAGGTGGTGCACGGCCACGCCAAACGCATCGACGTGACCCTGCGCAGCCCGGAGGGTGATCCCGTCGGCGTGCAGGGTCCGCTCGATGCGCAGGCGAAGGTGATCGTGCTCGGCGCCTACGAGCTGGCCGACGGCGATGCGGTGCAGGAGCCCGCCCGGTGAGCGTCACCGCATGGATGCAGCGGCATCGGCGTTCGCTGCTGTTCCTCGCCTTGATGCTGGCGATCGGCGGCATCGCCAGCGCGCTGCTGATGCCGGTGGCGCTGTTTCCCAACGTGGCGTTTCCGCGCGTGCAGGTGTCGCTGGATGCGGGCGACCGTCCGGCCGACCAGATGGCGATCGAGGTGACCACGCCGGTGGAGGAGGCGATCCGCCGCGTGCGCGGCGTACGCGACGTGCGCTCCACCACCAGCCGCGGCAGCGCGGAGGTGGCGGTGACGTTCGACTGGGGCGCAGACATGAGCGCGGCGTTGCAGGAAGTGAATGCGGCGGCCGGGCAGATCCTGCCGCAGCTGCCCGTGGGCACCCAGCTGAGCACGCGGCGGATGGACCCGACCACGTTTCCGGTGCTGGCCTACAGCCTGCGTTCGCACACGCAGTCGCCGAGTGCGCTGCACGACTTGGCCGAGTACCAGCTGCGTCCGCTGCTGAGCGGGATCAGCGGCGTGGCCCAGGTCCAGGTGCAGGGCGGCGAGGTGGCCGAGTTCCACGCCGACGTCGATCCGGGCAAGCTGCGCGCGCTGCAACTGAGCCTGGCCGACGTGGCCACGGCGGTCAGCCGTGCGGCGACGATCCAGGCGATGGGCCGCGTCGCCGATCACTACAAGTTGTACCTGCTGCTGGCCGACAACCAGCCGAAGACGCTCGCCGCGTTGCGCGACATCGTGCTGCGCGCCGGCCCCGGCGGCGTGGTGCGGCTGGGCGACGTGGCCGCGGTCAGCCTCGACCACGTGCCGCAGTGGATCCGCGTCAACGCCGACGGCCAGGACGCGGTGCTGCTGCAGGTCTACCAGCAGCCCGACGGCAACAGCGTGCAGATCGCCAGGGACGTGAAGCAGCGACTGGCCGACTATGCGCCGCAGATGCCGGCCGGCGTGCGCATCGCCAACTGGTACGACCAGACCCAGCTGGTGACCGGCGCGGCGGCCAGCGTGCGCGATGCGATCCTGATCGGCGTGCTGCTGGCCGGACTGGTGCTGTTCGTGTTCCTGCGCAACACGCGGGTGATCCTGGTCGCGCTGATCGTGGTGCCGGCGGTGCTGGCGATCACCGTGCTGCTGCTGTCGGTGCTCGGCATGAGTTTCAACATGATGACGCTGGGCGGCATGGCCGCGGCGGTCGGCTTGATCATCGACGACGTGATCGTGATGCTCGAACACATCATGCGCCGGCTGCATCCGGACGAAGGCGAGGGCGAATTGCATGAACGCATCGCCGCCGCGGCGTGGGAGTTCACCCGCCCGCTGACCGGTTCCAGCGCCGCCACCGTGGTGATCTTCCTGCCGCTGGCGTTCCTGTCCGGGGTCACCGGCGCGTTCTTCAAGGCGCTGTCGCTGACCATGGCCAGCGCGCTGATCATTTCGTATCTGCTGACCTGGATCGCGGTGCCCTTGCTGGCCGAGCGTTTCCTCGACGAGCGTCATCGCGCCGAGCATCCGCCAGGCCGTTTCACCCGGCGCATGATGCAGGGCTACCAGAACATCCTGCAGCGCTGGTTGCGGCGGCCGTTGCTGGTGCTGTTGCTGGTGCTGCCGCTGCTGCTGGTCGGCGGCCTGGCCTTCACCCGCGTCGGCACCGGTTTCATGCCGCAGATGGACGAGGGCGGCTTCATCCTCGACTACCTGTCGCCACCCGGCACCTCGCTGCAGGAAACCGATCGGCTGTTGCGCCAGGTCGAGACGATCATCCGCGCGAATCCCTACGTGGATACCTACTCGCGGCGCACCGGCCTGCAGCTCGGCGGCGGCCTCACCGAGGCGAACCAGGGCGACTTCTTCGTGCGCCTGAAAAGCGGCTCGCGCCCGGATACCGAGGCGGTGATGGGGCAGGTACGCGGCGAGGTCGAGAAGAATGTGCCGGGGCTGGACATCGAGCTGTCGCAGCTGATGGAGGACCTGATCGGCGACCTGGTGGCGGTGCCGCAACCGATCGAGATCCAGTTGTACGGCGAAGACCCGGCGCAGCTCTCCGCTACCGCCGACAAGGTCGCCGCGGCGGTCGGCAGGATCGGCGGGGTGGTCGGCGTGCGCAATGGCATCAACCCGGCCGGCGATGCGCTGACCGTGCAGGTCGATCCGGCCAGGGCCGCGCTGGAAGGGCTCGATCCGGCCAGCGTCACCGACCAGGTGGCGGCGGCGATCGACGGCACCGTGGCGGCGCAGCTGCCGGCGGAGGGCAAGGTGGTCGGCGTGCGCGTGCGCCTGCCGACCAGCGCGCATCAGCGGCTGGAGCAGGTCGCCGCCTTGCCGATCCGCGCCGGCGACGGCCACCTGCTGCCGCTGTCGCGGGTAGCCACGCTGCGAGAGGTGCAGGGCCAGCCGCAGATCACCCGCGACAACCTGAAACGGATGGTCGCGGTGACCGGGCGCATCAGCGGACGCAGCCTCGGCGCGACCATCGCCGACGTCAAGCGCGTGCTGGCCCGTCCCGGCCTGCTGCCCAAGGGCATGTATTACCAGCTTGGCGGTCTGTACCAGCAACAGCAGCAGGCGTTCCGCGGTCTCACCATCGTGATGCTGGCGGCGATCGCGCTGGTGTTCACCCTGCTGCTGTTCCTGTACGAGAGTTTCCGGGTGGCGCTGGTGATCCTGGCGATGCCGCTGCTGGCGATTCCGGCGGTGTTCGCCGGGCTGTGGCTGACCGGCATCGAGCTCAATATCTCGGCGATGATGGGCATGACGATGATCGTCGGCATCGTCACCGAAGTGGCGATCTTCTATTTCTCCGAGCTCGAACAGGCCGCCGCCGGCATGCCGCTGCACGAGGCGCTGCACGAAGCCGGCCGGCACCGCACGCGGCCGATCCTGATGTCCACGCTGGCCGCGATGCTCACCCTGCTGCCGCTGGCGCTGGCGCTCGGCGGGGGCTCGCAGATGCAGCAGCCGCTGGCGGTGGCGATCATCTCCGGCCTGCTGGTGCAGGTGCCGCTGGTGCTGCTGCTGATGCCGGTGTTGTATGCGCTGCTGCGTCGCCGCGATGTTCCAGCCCACCTGTAGGAGCCCGCTGGCGGGCGATGCTTCTGGTTGACCGCATGACGTTGTAGAACCATCGCCCGCCAGCGGGCTCCTACGAGAGTTCGGAGGTCGAGTCGAGGTTGCGGGCGATGAATTGTCTGCCCTGGACTGTATGGATTCCCCTCGGCTAAGGCCGGCATAAGCCGCCACGCGGATGCTGGGTTGCCTCCTCCGTCCAAGGTGCCGACCATGCCACGACTGATTCGCAAGCTGCTGCCCGTTGCGCTGCTGGCGCTGGCCACCGTCCCGCTGGCATGCGCGGCGGCGGCCTCGCCACCGCCGGCCGTTCGGTTGCTGTCGCGACTGGCGCTGGGCGGGCCGGGCGGTTGGGACTATCTGGCGTTCGATGCGCCCAGCCGCCACCTGTTCGTCAGCCGCGGTGACCGCGTGCTGGTGATCGACGTCGATGCCGGCAAGCAGATCGGCACGATCGCCGGCACCGCCGGCGTGCACGGTATTGCGCTGGCCGATGACCTGCATCGCGGTTTCGTCAGCGACGGCAAGAGCGCATCGGTGACCGTGTTCGACCTGGCTTCGCTGAAGACCGTGGCGACGATCGCCGGCACCGGCCAGAATCCCGATGCAATCCTGTACGACGGCGCCTCGCGCCACGTATTGACCTTCAACGGCAAGAGCGCCAGCGCCAGCGTGATCGACCCGGCGAAGAACGCGGTGATCGGCAGCATCGCGCTGCCGGGCAAGCCGGAGTTCGCGGTGGCCGATGGCGCCGGTCACGTCTACGTGAACATCGAGGACAAGTCCGAACTGGTGCAGCTCGATTCGCTCCACGACAAGGTGCTGCAGGTGTGGCCGCTGGCGCCGTGCGAATCGCCGAGCGGACTGGCGATCGACAACCCGCACCATCGGCTGTTCGCGGTGTGCGACAACCGCACGATGGTCGTGCTCGATGCGGTCGACGGCCATCGCGTGGCCGAGGTGCCGATCGGCGACGGCCCGGACGCGGTGGTGTTCGATCCGGCCGAGGCGATGCTCTACAGCGCCAATGGCGAGAGCGGCACGCTCACCGCCGTGCACGAGGACGATCCGGACCACTACCGCGTGACGGCGACCATTCCCACCCAGGTCAGCGCGCGCACGCTCGCGCTCGATCCGAAGCTGCACCGGCTGTACCTCTCCGCGGCGCGACTGGGCGCCACCCGGCAGGCCAACGGCCGCCGCACGATCGAGCCGGACAGCTTCGGCGTCCTCACCGTCGGGCGGCCTTGAGCCGGCCTCAGGGCCGCGACGGAATCGCCACGCGCACGCGCAGGCCGCTGCCGTACGGCGAGTCGAGCAGTTCGATCGTGGCGTCGTGCAACTGCGCCGCGCGTTGCACGATCGACAGGCCCAGCCCGTAGCCGTCGCCGCGGCTGCCGGCTTCGCGATGGAAGCGGGCGAACACGCTGGCGCGGCGTTCGGCCGGGATGCCCGGGCCATCGTCGATGACGTCGATCAGCGCCGCGTGTTGGCCCTGTTCGATCGACAATTGCACCTGGCCGCCGGCCGGGACGTGACGCAGCGCGTTTTCGAGCAGGTTGCGCAGCAGGGCCGCGAGGGCGGCCTCGTAACCCTGCACGGACACTTGCGGCGTCAGCCGCGCAAAGCTCAGCTCCACGCCGCTGTCGGCGATCACCGGCGACAGCTCCTCGATCACGCCCATCGCCACCGCCACCAGGTCGATGCGGCTGCGCTGGCTCGACGCCGCGCCCGCTTCCAGCCGGGCCAGCGCCAGCAATTGTTCGATCCGGCGCGCCAGCCCGGCGATGCCGTGCTGGGCACTGACCAGGCCGGTCTTCAGCTCGGCCGGATCGGTGGTGGTCATCGCGCTTTCGAGATTGATCATGGCGCTGGCAAGGGGCGTGCGCAGTTCGTGCGCCACGTCGGCGCTGAAGCGGCGCTCGCGTTCCAGCGCATCCTCCAGTCGCGCCAGCTGGCCGTTCAGCGCGGCCAGTACCGGCTGCAATTCCAGCGGTGCATCGGGCAGTTGCACCGGTTCATGGCTGCCCGGCTTGCGAGCCGAGAGGGCACGGGTCAGCGCTTCGAGCGGGCGCAGGCCGCGCCGTACCGCCCAGCCCACCAGCAGGGCCAGCAGGGGCAGGCCGATCAGCAGCGGCAGGCTGTGTTCCAGCCACACCGCGTGCATGATGTCGTGACGACTGTCGTAACGTTCGCCGGTGCGGATCACCACGCCGTCGGCCATGTCGCGCAGGGTGAAGACGCGCCAGCGGTAGCGCCCTTGCTGCACGTCCCGGAAATCCGCATCGCCGGCCGCCGGTGGCGGCAGGGCGGCGAGATTCGCGGTGGCCAGCAGCGTGTGCCCGGCTCGGTCGAATACCTGGAAGCCGACTTCGGACTCGTAGGTGTTCCGATGCCGCCTCGGCGGGTGGCTGCGGCTGGCTTCGATCGGCACCAGCGTGTCCACGTCGTCGCGTCCCTGCAGTGCCTGCATGTCGGCATGCTTGATCAACACCTGCAGCGTCCGCGCCGACTGCGCCAGTCGGCCGTCGGACAGCTCGTCCACCTCGCGGATGGTGCGCTGGAAGCTGAGTATGCCCAGCGGCAGCAGCACCGCCAGCAGCACGAGGATGATCAGCCAGCGCAGCCGGGCGTGCAGGCTGGCCGGCCTCAGCGGGCTCGCCAACCTCATTTGGGCTCCCGTGGAATCATGTAGCCGAAGCCGCGTACGGTCTGGATGGTGTCGAAGCTCAGCTTGCGGCGCAGCGTATGCACCAGCACCTCCAGCGCGCTGGAGCCGACCATGTTGTCGAGGCCGTACAGCGAGTTTTCCAGGTTCTCGCGGCGCACCAGCCGGCCGGCGCGTTCCATCAGGATCTGCAGCAGGGCGAATTCGCGCTTGGTCAGTTCGACCCGCTCGCCGCGGAAGCTCACCTCGGAGGTGCCCAGGTCGAGGCTCAACGCGCCCGCATCGATGCGGTTGGCGGCCAGGCCCTGCGCGCGCCGGGTCAGCGAGCGGATGCGCGCGCCCAGTTCCTCCAGGTGGAAGGGTTTGACCAGGTAATCGTCGGCACCGGCGTCGAGGCCGCGCACGCGGTCGTCCAGCGCATCGCGCGCGGTCATCACCAGCACCGGGGTCTTCACGTGCAGGCGGCGCGCCTCGATCAGCACGTCGAGCCCATCCTTGCCGGGCAGGCCGAGGTCGAGCAGGACCAGGTCGGCGGTCTCGTCGCGCAGCGCGAGCAGTGCCTCGCGGCCGTCGCGCAGCCAGCTGACGGTATAGGCGAGGCGTTCCAGCGCGCGCTGGATCGCCGCGCCGAGCTGGGGATCGTCCTCGACCAGGATGATGTGCACGGACAGGCTCCTTCGCGTCGCGGGACCACGCAGGCGGCGCGACTCGTGGGGAGATTATCCGGTCGTCCGCTTATAAAGTGCTTAAGCCTGATGGCTGCTCTAGAAGCGGAAGCGCACGAACAGCGACGGGCCATCGAGTTTCATGTCGAGGTTGGCGTCGTAGTCGTGCTTGCGCTGGTGCAGCACGATGCGGCTGAAACCGTACTCGGCGCCGAGGCCGACGTTCTGCCACGGAAACCACTCGATCCCGAGCGCGGCGTTGGCGATGTGTCCGCTCAGCCGGCCGCCGTTCTTCTTCACGCCCGCCGCGTCGACATACAGCCGCCACTGCTCGTTGAACGCGTGCCGCCAGCCCAGTTGCAGCATCGGCGCCCAGGCGCCGTCGTTGTTGCTGCTGGCGGCCTGCCCGACCGGCGCGCCGTTGATGCTGGCCTCACCGCTGATGCCGGCATGCACCCGATAGTAGGCGCCGCCCAGGCCGAGCCCGAACACGTCGTTGCCGTGACCGAACCACCAGCGGTAGGACGCGCTGCCGAAATCGAAATCGAGCTTGCCGCGTACGGTTGCGCTGGCGCTGTAGTCGTTGCCGGCGTAGCTGATGTCCCGCGTCAGGCTCTTGCTGCGCGAACGGTTGACACTGTAGTAGTCCAGCGAGAACCCCTGGCTGTCGCCCAGCAGGAAGTCCAGCCGCGCCCGCGGCACGTCGTTGCGGTCGCTGAAGCCGAGGTCGTTCTCCAGGTTGAAGTCGCCGCTGTACCGGCCGCTTCCGTCGCTGGCGCCGATGGTGGTATCGGCATGCGCGTCGTAGCCGCCCAGCCAGATGCTGACCCGATCCAGTGCCGGCGACTGCTGGGCGAAGCCGGCGCTGCTGGCGAGCGCCGACGCAGTGAAGAGGGCGAGGCAGCGGGCGCGGCGCGGACGTGGTCGTGGATGGATCATCGGCATGTCTCCGCAAGGGTCGGAAAGAAGGCGGGGCGGAAGCCGGTGCTCCGGTCGCCATCCTGGGGATTCCGCCGGCATGGTACGAAGCGGTGGCGTGCAAGTGCCGTGCATGACGGTTCCGGCGCCGCGCATTTGCCGGTCGATGGGTCGGGCTATAGAATCGAGCGGACGACGTGAGGCCATTCGGTTGATCGCAATGATCACCCGCGTTACGGCATGCGCCGGTGGTTCCATCCGCCGAAACGTGCATCCGCTCATGAAGTGCCGGGGTGTCTGCCCCGGTTGCCGGAGATACCGACAACCTTTCGAATGAGCGCTGCGACCGATGCCTGACAACGCCCTGCCAAGCACCATAGCCTGCCTGCCCTTCGTGGCCAGCGTGGTGGTGATGCTGCTGCGCGGGCTGGGTCGTCGCCAGAATGTGTCGGCGTGGCTGATGACGGGCACGGGTTTGTTCGGCCTGCTGCTGTCGCTGTGGCTGTATCCGGCGATTGCATCCGGCGGCGTGTTGCGCCAGGTGATCCCGTGGGCGCCGGGGCTGGGACTGGACCTCGTGTTGCGGGTGGATGGCTTCAGCTGGCTGTTCATGCTGCTGATCTGCGGCATCGGCGCGCTGGTCGGCCTGTATGCGCGCTACTACATGTCGCCGGCGGATCCGCTTGCGCGCTTCTTCGCGCTGCTGCTGGCGTTCATGGGCTCGATGCTCGGCATCGTGATGTCCGGCAACGTGATCCAGCTGGTGTTCTTCTGGGAAATGACCAGCCTGTTCTCGTTCCTGCTGATCGGCTACTGGCACAACGGCGCGTCGGCGCGCGACGGCGCGCGGATAGCCTTGATCGTCACCTCCGGCGGCGGCCTGTGCCTGTTCGCCGGCGTGATGCTGCTGGGTCACATCGTGGGCAGCTACGATCTGGACACGATCCTCGCCGCGGGCGACCTGGTGCGCGCGCACCCCTGGTATACGCCGACCCTGCTGCTGATCCTGCTTGGCGCGTTCACCAAGAGCGCGCAGTTCCCGTTCCACTTCTGGCTGCCGCAGGCGATGTCTGCGCCGACGCCGGCTTCGGCCTACCTGCATTCGGCGACGATGGTGAAGGCCGGCGTGTTCCTGCTGGTGCGCTTCTGGCCGGTGCTGGGCGGTACCGCCGAGTGGTCGTGGATCGTCGGCGGGGTGGGCCTGATCACCCTGATCCTGGGCGCGTATGCGGCGATGTTCGAGCAGGATATGAAAGGCGTGCTGGCCTATTCGACGATCAGCCACCTGGGCCTGATCACCATGCTGGTGGGGCTGGGCAGTGCGCTGGGCGTGGTGGCGGCGATCTTCCACATCGTCAACCACGCCACCTTCAAGGCCTCCCTGTTCATGGCCGCCGGCGCGGTCGACCACGAGGCCGGTACGCGCGACCTGCGCAAGCTCGGCGGGCTGCGCCGGTTCATGCCGGTCACCGCGACGCTGGCCCTGGTCGCCGGCGCGGCGATGGCCGGCGTGCCCTTGTTGAATGGCTTCCTGTCGAAGGAAATGTTCTTCGCCGAGACCCTGGCCGCACGCCAGGGTCCGCTGCTCGACATCGTCTCGGTGGTGATCGCGGTGGCCGCCAGCGCGTTCGGCGTGACGTATTCGATCCGCTTCGTGCGCGGCGTGTTCTTCGGTCGCGTGCCGGCCGAATTGCCGAGCCAGCCGCATGAGCCGCCGTTGTGGATGCGTTTCCCGATCGGCTTCCTGGCACTGACCTGCCTGCTGGTGGGCGTGCTGCCGGCGCAGGTGATCGGGCCGTCGCTGCATGCGGCGGCCGGTTCGGTGCTGGGTGCCGACTTGCCGGTCTACAGCCTGGCGGTGTGGCATGGCGTGACCACGCCGCTGCTGATGAGCATCTTCGCGTTCGTGGCGGGCTGCCTGCTGTTCGCCAGGCTGCGCCACTATTTCGCCGGCTGCGAAGTGGCACCGCTGATCGGACGGCTCAGCGGCAAGCGCATCTTCGAGCGGGTGCTGGCGGTGTTCGCCGCGGACCTGCCGCGCTGGCTCGAACGCACCTATCCGAGCCGGCGATTGCAGCCGCAACTGCTGCTGGTCGTGCTGATGGCGCTGCTGACCGGCGGTCTGGCGGTGGCTGGCGCGCCACTCGGTTTCGCACCGCACTGGTCCGGCATCGATCCGGCATTCGCACTGCTGTGGCTGCTCGGCGCGACGTGCGCGATCGGCGCGGCAAGCCAGGCGAAATTCCATCGCCTCGCCGCGCTGATCCTCACCGGCGGCGCGGGCCTGGTTTCGTGCGTGAGCTTCGTGTGGCTGTCGGCGCCCGACCTGGCGGCAACCCAGCTGCTGGTGGAAGTGGTCACCACGATCCTGATCCTGCTCGGCATGCGCTGGTTGCCCAAGCGCATCGAAGGACTGGCGGTGGAAAGCCGCAAGCATCGCTTCCGCCGCCGCCGCGACGTGCTGATCGCGATCGTGGTGGGCCTGGGCGTGGCCAGCCTGGCCTATGCGGCGATGATGCATCCGGTGGCCGATTCGATCTCGCGCTTTTTCCTCGAGCGCGCCTACATCGAGGGCGGCGGCCACAACGTGGTCAACGTGATCCTGGTCGATTTCCGCGGCTTCGACACCCTGGGCGAGATCAGCGTGCTGGCGATCGTGGCGCTGACCGTGTTCGGCCTGCTGCGCCGGTTCCGACCGGCCGCCGAGAGCATCAACGTGCCGCTGCAGCAGCGCCAGCAGAATGCGCAGGACGCCGCCGCGCCCAGCCGCGCCGTGGATCACTCGCTGACCGACTACCTGATGATTCCCGGCCTGATCATCCAGCTGATGTTCCCGGTGATCCTGCTGTTCGGTCTGCACCTGTTCCTGCGCGGGCATGACCTGCCGGGCGGCGGCTTCGTCGCCGGCATCACCGTGTCGGTGGCGCTGATCCTGTTGTACATGGCGCGCGGCGCGCGCTGGGTGGAGACGCACATGCGCGTGCTGCCGGTGCGCTGGATCGGCGTGGGCCTGCTGCTGGCGGTGCTGACCGGTCTGGGCTCGCTGGCGTTTGGCCGTCCATTCATGACCACGTATTTCCAGTACCTCGAACTGCCGCTGCTGGGCGCGCATGCCGCTGGCCACGGCGGTGCTGTTCGACCTGGGCGTGTTCTGCGTGGTGGTCGGCGCCACCACGCTGATGCTGATCGCGCTGGCGCACCAGTCGCTGCGCCGGCCGCGCCAGTTACCCGCCGCCGAGACGGGAGGGCAGGGCTGATGGAACTGGTGCTGGCTGCCGCGATCGGGATCCTCGCCGCCTCCGGCGTGTGGCTGCTGCTGCGCCCGCGCACGTTCCAGGTGATCATCGGGCTGACCCTGATCTCCTACGCGGTGAATCTTTTCATCTTCTCCATCGGCGGGCTGCGTACCGGCGCCGATCCGGTGCTGAACGGCGGCGACATCGGGCAGTACGCCGATCCGCTGCCGCAGGCGCTGGTGCTCACCGCGATCGTGATCGGTTTCGCCACCACGGCATTGTTCCTGGTAGTGCTGCTGACCTCGCGCGGCCTCACTGGCAACGACCACGTCGACGGCGAGGACGGCACGCCGTGAGCAACCACCTGATCATCGCGCCGATCATCGCGCCGCTGCTGGTGGCTGCGCTGCAGCTGCTGGTCGGCGAGAAGCGCCGGCGCACGGTGCTGGCGCTGAGCATCGCCTCGTGCGCGGCGCTGGTCGCCTTCGCCGCCGCGCTGATGCTGGCCGTGTCCGACGACGGCGCGCTGGCGGCGGTCTACCGCATCGGCGACTGGCCGGCACGCTTCGGCATCGTGCTGGTGGCGGACCGGCTCTCCGCCCTGATGGTCTTGCTCACCAGCGTGCTGTCGCTGGCGCTGCTGCCGTACGCGCTGGGTCGCTGGCAGCATCGCGGCGGCCACTTCCAGCCGCTGCTGCAGTTCCTGCTGATGGGACTGAACGGCGCGTTCCTCACCGGCGACCTGTTCAACCTGTTCGTGTTCTTCGAGGTGTTGCTGGCGGCGTCCTACGGCCTCGCCCTGCATGGCTCGGGCGCGCGCCGGGTCAGCGCGGGGCTGCACTACATCGCGGTCAACCTGACCGCCTCGATGCTGTTCCTGCTCGGCGTCAGCCTGATCTTCGGCGTCACCGGCACGCTGAACATGGCGGCGCTGGCCGAGCTGATCCCGCACGTGCCCGAGCGCACCCGCGCGCTGCTGCATGCGGGTGCGGCGATCCTCGGCGTGGCGTTCCTGATCAAGACCGCGATGTGGCCGCTGGGCTTCTGGCTGCCGCGCACGTATGCGGCCGCGTCGCCGGCGGTGGCGGCGATGTTCGCGCTGATGACCAAGGTCGGCATCTATGTCTTGCTGCGGCTGAGCCTGTTGCTGTTCGGCGACGGCGCCGGGCCGGCGTCGGTCCATTTCGGCCGCGACTGGATGCTGTGGGGCGGTGTGGCGACCGTGGTCGCCGGCATCGTGGGCATGTTGGGCGCACGCGATCTGGCCAAGCTCGCCGGCTACAACGTGGTGATCTCCTCCGGCACCCTGCTCGGCGCGATCGGCCTGCAACTGCCGGCGGTGACCGCCGGTGCGCTGGCTTACCTGGTGATCTCCACCCTGGCCATCGCCGCGTTTTTCCTGGTCGCCGGCCTGCTCGCCTCCGACGGCGACGACGACACCGACGACAGCTTGAGCCTGGAACCTTACGAGCAGCCGGGCGAAGCGTCGGCGGGCGAGGGCCTGTACGCACAGGAGGACGAGAGCCGGGTGGTGATCTCCGCGCCGATCGCCATGCTGAGCGGCAGCTTCTTCGCCTGCGCGCTGCTGCTGGCAGGATTGCCGCCGCTGTCCGGCTTCCTGGCCAAGTTCGCCATGCTGGCGCCAATGCTCGACGCCGGCCCGCGCGTGGGCGCGGTCGCATTGTTCGCCCTGATCGTCGTGGCCGGCTTCTGCACCGTGATCGCGATGTGCCGCGCCGGCATCCAGATCTTCTGGGTCGAACCCGAACGGCTGTTCCCGAAGGTGCGCCTCAGCGAGACCGCATCCATCCTGGTCCTGCTCGGCCTGTGCCTGCTGCTGACTGTGCAGGCCGAGGCACCGTTGCGCTACCTGCGCGACACCGCACGGCAGATCCACACGCCGGCCGCGTACATCCAGCAGGTGTTGCCGGCCGCGGAGGCGCAGCCATGACCAGGCGCTGGTTGCCGTATCCGGTCCTGTCCGTGCTGCTGCTGCTGATCTGGCTGCTGCTGAACCAGAGCGTCGCGCCCGGCACGATCCTGCTTGGCGCGCTGCTGGGCGTCGCGCTGGCGAAGGTGTTCGGCATGCTGCGCCCGCCGAAGGCGCGCGTGCGCAACTATCCGCTGCTCGGCTTGCTGTTCGTGCGCGTCGTCTACGACATCGTGCGCTCGAACATCGCCGTGGCCCGGATCATCCTGCGCCGCGACAGCCGCATGCAGTCCGGCTTCGTGGCGATCCCGCTGACCCTCACCGACCACTACGGCCTCGCCGTGCTGGCATGCATCATCACCTCCACGCCGGGCACGATCTGGGTCAGCTACGACTCCAGCGCGAACATCCTGCTGATCCACGTGCTGGACCTGGTCGACGAGGCGAGCTGGATCGACTCGATCAAGCAGCGCTATGAGCGCCCCCTGCTGGAGATCTTCCAATGAGCCACAGCCTGCTCGGTGCCGCCATCCTCCTCGCGCAGATCCTGCTGCTGCTGGCGATGAGCTTCTCGATCATCCGCATGGTGCGCGGGCCGCGCGCGCAGGACCGCGTGCTGGCGCTGGATGCGCTGTACGTCAACGCGATGATCCTGCTGCTGACCATCGGCATCCGCAGCGGCAGCCTGCTCTACGTCGAGGCCGGGTTGATCATCGCGCTGCTCGGCTTCGCCGGCACGGTGGCGCTGTCGAAATTCCTGATGCGCGGGCAGGTGATCGAATGAGCCATCTCGACACCCTGCCGCCGTGGGCGGCGATCCTGGTGGCGGTCCTGGTGCTGCTGGGCGCGCTGCTCGCCTTCGTCGGTTCGCTCGGCCTGCTGCGCCTGAAGAATTTCTACAAGCGCGTGCACGCGCCCACCCTGGGCACCACGCTGGGCACGTTCTTCGTGCTGGCCGCCTCGATCACCTGCTTCTCGGTGCTGCACGGCCGGCCGATCTTCTACGAGATCCTGATCGGCGTGTTCCTCACCCTGACCACGCCGATCACCCTGATGCTGCTGGTGCGTGCCGCGCTGTACCGCGACCGCGAGGAAGGCTCGGCCGACGTGCCGCAGGCGCCTCCGTACGAGTAGACGATTGGTGGGCCCACCAGGACTCGAACCTGGAACCAAAGGATTATGAGTCCTCTGCTCTAACCATTGAGCTATAGGCCCGCACAAGGGCGGAAGTTTACCGTAGCGTGCAGGTAGTGCACGAGGACGACCTGCCGCAAGTCGTGTGGTGACGTGATTGCCCGCGGCGTAGGCTGGTCGTCCCCCCAAGCCGGAGAGTGCGCATGAACACCGAAGCGATCGCGAAACGGTTGATCGAGTTGTGCCGTGAAGGCAAATACGAGGAGGCGCAGCGCGAGCTGTATGCGGAGGATGCGGTGAGCATCGAGCCGGAAGGTTTGCCGCCGGGCGCGCTGGGCAATGTGCAGGGGCTGGCGGCGATCTACGAGAAGGGTCGGCAGTTCGGCGCGATGATCGAGGCTGTGCACGGCGGTAGCGTGAGCGAGCCGGTGGTGGCGGGGAACTGGTTCAGCATCGCGCTGGCGCTGGACGTGACCATGAAGGGCCGTGGTCGGGTGAACATGAGCGAGATCTGCGTGTATCGCGTGCACGGTGGCAAGATCGTGCGCGAGCAGTTCTTCTACGACGTCGACTGAACCCGTCTCCTGAAACGAAGAAGCCCCGCATCGGCGGGGCTTCTTCGTCATGCCGGCGTCGCAGGTTACTCGACGTCGAGGAACGAGCGCAGCTGTTCGGAGCGGCTCGGGTGGCGCAGCTTGCGCAGCGCCTTGGCCTCGATCTGGCGGATGCGCTCGCGCGTGACGTCGAACTGCTTGCCGACTTCCTCCAGCGTGTGATCGGTGTTCATGTCGATGCCGAAGCGCATGCGCAGCACCTTCGCCTCGCGCGGAGTGAGCCCGGCGAGCACGTCGCGCACGGTTTCCATCAGGCCGGTCTCGGTGGCCGAATCGACCGGCGAGCTGGCGTTGCCGTCTTCGATGAAGTCGCCCAGGTGGGAATCCTCGTCGTCGCCGATCGGGGTTTCCATGGAGATCGGTTCCTTGGCGATCTTCAAGACCTTGCGGATCTTGTCCTCGGGCATCTCCATTTCCTTGGCCAGTTCTTCCGGCGTGGCCTCGCGGCCGAACTGCTGCAGCATCTGGCGGGAAATGCGGTTCAACTTGTTGATCGTCTCGATCATGTGCACCGGGATGCGGATGGTGCGCGCCTGATCGGCGATGCTAGCGGGTGATCGCCTGGCGGATCCACCAGGTGGCGTAGGTCGAGAACTTGTAGCCGCGGCGGTATTCGAACTTGTCGACCGCCTTCATCAGGCCGATGTTGCCTTCCTGGATCAGGTCGAGGAACTGCAGGCCGCGGTTGGTGTACTTCTTGGCGATCGAGATCACCAGGCGCAGGTTCGCCTCGACCATTTCCTTCTTGGCGCGACGGGCCTTCGCCTCACCGCTGGCCATGGCGCGGTTGATGTCCTTGATGTCGATCAGCGGCAGGAACAGCTTGCGCTCGATCGCGGCGAGCTTTTCCTGCTCGGCGTCGATCGCCTCGCGGTGGGTCTTGATGTTCGGCGACCACTTCTGGCGCTTGCGGCTGAGCTCGGCCACCCACTCGAGGTTGCCCTCGTTGCTGGGGAAGGTCTTGATGAACTCGGCCTTGGGCATCTTCACCTGCTTGACGAAGATGTCCAGCAGCACGCGCTCGTGGTGGCGGATGTCGCCGACCACTTCGCGCAGCTTGCGCACGAAGCCGTCGATCAGCGCGCTGACGGCAGCTTGAGCTTGAGGAACTCCTCGGCCATCTGGTCGCGCAGCTTGACGATCTTCTTGTCGGTGATGCTGGCGGCTTTCGGCGCGGCCTTCTGGAACTTGGCGTAGTAGTCGCGCAGCAGTTCCATGCGGCGCTTGACCTCTTCCGGGTCGGGACCGGTCGGGCCGGCTTCTTCCTCTTCCTCGTTCCTCGGCGTCGTCGTCGGCTTCGGTGTCGTCGTTGGGATCGGGCTCGGGCAGCAGCGCGGCGGCGGCTTCCTTTTCCTTGCGGGCAAGGTCGGCGGCTTCTTCCAGGTCGAGGAAGCCGGCCAGGATTTCGCTGAGGCGGCGCTTGCCGTCCAGGTGCTGGTCGTATTCCTCCAGCAGCAGTTCGATCGTCAGCGGGAAGCTGGCCAGCGCGGTCTGCACCTGGCCGAGGCCTTCCTCGATGCGCTTGGCGATGGCGATTTCGCCCTCGCGGGTGAGCAATTCGACCGTGCCCATCTCGCGCATGTACATGCGCACCGGGTCGGTGGTGCGGCCGACTTCGGCGTCCACGGCGGAGAGCAGGGCGACGGCTTCTTCGGCGGCGGCGTCGTCGTCACCGGAGGTGCTGCCCGGGGCCGCGCCGTCGGCGATGGTGTCGGTGTCGGGCGCGGCGTCGTGCACTTCGATGCCGACGCCCTTGAGCACCGCCATGATGTCTTCGATCTGCTCCGGATCGACGATGTCGTCGGGCAGGTGGTCGTTGATCTCGGCGTAGGTCAGGTAGCCCTGCTCCAGACCCTTGGAGATGAGCGCCTTGATTTCAGACTGTTGCTCGTGGGGAGCTTTGCTATTCATTAACCGACCGCCGCAGAGGTTCAAGAACCGGACATTATAGCGATGTGCTGCTTTTTTGACCAGTTTTCAAGTGGGAAAAGGCTTTGCCGCAGCACGCAAAAATCGCGCCAAATCGCGGTGTTGCCATGAGTTTCGTGGTGCCATGGGTGTCGTTGCATGCGGTCATCCGGCTCAGCCGGTGTCGAGCCAGAAAGTTACCGGTCCGTCGTTCACCAGCTGGATCACCATATGGGCACCGAAGCGCCCGGTTTCCACCCCCGGATGCGCGGCGCGGGCCAGCTCCAGCAGCCGTTCGAACCAGCGTCGGCCGTGTTCGGGCGGCGCCGCGCTGGTGAAGCTGGGGCGCATGCCGGAGCGGGTATCGGCGGCCAGGGTGAACTGGCTGACCAGCAGCAGGCCGCCGCCGGTGTCGGCAAGCGAGCGGTTCATCTTGCCGTTGGTCATCGGCGAACACGCGGTAGCCGAGCAGGCGTTCCAGCATGCGCCGGGTCTGCGCCTCGCCGTCGTCCGGCTGCACCGCAACCAGCGCCAGCAGGCCGGGGCCGATCGCGCCGATCGTTTCGTCGTCGACGCTGACGCTGGCGGACAGTACACGCTGGATCAGGGCAATCATGGCGCGCACGGCGGTGGTGGAGCGGCTAGCTTACGGTGCGCTGCCGGTGCGGTGAAAGATGGCGCGCTCCCGTAAACTGCGCGGATGCGTATCGACATGTATTTCCTCTATCTCCTGCTGCGCCTGCTGGCGCTGTTGCCGCTGCGCGTGCTGCACGGACTGGGGGGCGGACTGGGCCGGCTGCTGCGGCTGGCGACATGGCCGCATGGTCCGCACATACCGCGGTGAACCTGCGCATCGCGCGACCGGCGCTGGACGAGGCGGCGCAGGCGGCGCTGCTGCGCGAGGTGATGGCGCGAGAGCGGGCAAGTCGGTCAGCGAGATCGTCAAGGTCTGGGGCGCCGGGGCCGAGCGCGCGCTGGAGCTGGTGCGCGACGTGCGCGGCGAAGCGCTGCTGGATGCCGCGCTGGCCAGCGGGCAAGGGCGTGATCATTGCCGCGCCGCATCTGGGTTGCTGGGAGCTGCTCAATTACTGGCTGTGCCGCAAGACGCCGATGGCGATCCTGTATCGGCCGCCGCGGATCGCCGCGGTCGAGGGCCTGCTGCGCAAGGTGCGCGGCGCGCTGGCGCCGGAGCAGGTGCGCGCCGATGGCGCCGGGGTGCGCACGTTGTACAAGCGGCTGGCCGCGGGCGGCACGGTCGGCATCCTGCCGGATCAGAAGCCGCGGGCAGGCGAGGGGCAGTTTGCACCGTTCTTCGGCCGCCAGGCGTTGACCATGGTGCTGCTGCCGCGGCTGGCCGCGCGTACCGGGGCGACCGTGCTGTTCGCGTTCGCCGAGCGGTTGCCGCGCGGTGCCGGCTATCGCATCCATCTGTTGCCGGCGCCGGCCGGTCTGCTCGATGCCGATCTGGGCCGTCGCCTGTGCGGCATTGAACCAGGGCGTGCAGGACTGCGTCGAGCTGGCTTTTGCGCAGTACCAGTGGCAGTACAAGCGCTATTCGGCGGATGGCCTGGTCAGTCCGTACGATCGCGAACAGGTGTAGGTCACGCGCGCACCGGTGCTATGGCTGGGGTTTTTCCAGGCGGCGCAGGAACACGCTCATTTCCTTTTCGGCCTGCTTGTCGCCGCGCTGACTGGCGGCGGCGATGCCGCTGGCGCCACGCCTCGGCGGCGGCGGCCGGGTCGCCGTCGGCGAGACAGGCCTTGCCGAGCAGCTTCCACGCAGCCGAATAGGCGGGATCGAAATCGACCGCCCGGCGCAGCTCGTCGATGGCCGCGCCGGCGTCGCCATCGTTCAGCAGCGCATTACCCAGCGAGAAGCGCAGCAGCGCGCCATCGCGCGGGCCATCGCATTGCTGGCGCAGGCGGGCTATCAACGGACTGTGCGCGGGTTCGTTCATGGCTGGGTCGGGTAGCGCCAGTCGCTGGCCGGGTAGACGCTGGGTCGGCTGGAGCGGTTCCGGCGGCGTATGGCCCGTGCGCAGGTCGGCCAGCGACATGGCCGGCCAGACCACCAACCACGACGAGCGGAACGGTTGCACCAGCAAGGCGTAGCGCAGGTCGGTGGCGTCCGGCTGATCCACCCGCGTCACGATCAGGCCATCGGGATGATCGTGGGCGAAAGCCTGCAGCGCCTGGTCGCCGAACAATTCCTTGATCGGCTGCTGCAGCCGACCCTCGAAATGGAACTGGCCCTCGTAGTTGCCCAGGTAGGCGATCGGGCGGTTGGCCTGTTCGGCGGCAGCCAGCAGGTGGGCGGTCGGGCGCAGGTCGTAGCGTGGCCACAGGGTCAGCGTGAACAAGGTATTGAGGGCGAGTGCGCCGATCAGCCCGGCCACCGCCAGGCGGCGCAATTCGCCCCGACCGCGCAGCAGCAACAGGGCACCGAGCAGCAGGAAGACCACGCTGAAATAGCGGCTGTATAGTCGCCGCCGAATCGGGCCATTCGCCATGCAGGTAGTTGCCGGCGACCAGCGGTGGCAGCGCGAACAGCACCAGCGCAAACACGATGCCGCCCACGCCCAGTGGCCAGGTGCCGAGCCAGCCGTTATAGGCCAGCGCCGGCCGGCGCTCGCGCAGCACGGCGATCGCACCGGCCATCAGCATGGCGATGCCGCCCAGTTCCGGCAGCGGGTAATACAGCTGCTTGCCGCTGATCAGCGAGAACACGATAAAGCTCGGCAGCAGCCAGCACAGCGCGAAGCGCAGGCCCGATTCCAGCGGGCGGCGCAGGCTGGCGACGGCGACCCAGATACGCGGCCAGCCGGCTAACGGAAACAGCAGCACCGGCAGCCACAGCAGGTAAAACCAGATACGGCTCGGCGTGGTTCTGCAGGTCCCTGCCCTCGGCCAGTTTGTCGACCACGCGGCCGGCCGTCTGGGTGAAGAACAACCGTTGCCGGTAGGCCTCGCCGCCGGAGAATCCGGCCGGCAAGGCCCACGCCAGCAGCATCGCGCCGCCGAGCAGCAAGGCCAGCACGCCGCGGCCGTACCAGCGCGCGCGGTGCTGGCCGGCCCAGTCGTTCCACAACGGACCGAGCAGCCACGGGAAGATCACGTGCAGCAGCATCACCGGACCCTTGGTCAGCAGGCCCAGACCGATGCACAAGCCGAACAGCAGCCAGCGCGGTTCGGCGCGTCGGGCTTTCGGGGTGAGGCACAGCAAGGCAGCCAGCGTCCAGGTCGCCAGCAGCACGTCGTACATGATCTGCAGGCCGAACAGGAACGCGTAGCCGAACGCCAGCAGCATCCACGGCGCGGCCTTGGCCATCCACGGGCGGTTCGGGAACAGTCGCCGTGCCAGCAACGAGACCAGCACCAGTTGCGTGCCGCCGATCAGCACTTCGAGCACGCGCGGCCAGATGTCGCTGACGCCGAACACGAACCAGCCAGCCTGGATCAGCCAGAACAGCAGCGGCGCCTTCTCGCTGTACGGCAGGCCGTTGATGTGCGGCACCAGCAGATGGCCCTGGCTCCACATTTCCCACGCCACCGCCAGGGTGCGCGTGGAGTACAGCGGCATCGGCCCGTGCGAGAAGATCGCCAGCAGCGGCCACCAGCATCCACAGCGGCAGCCAGGGCCACACGGCGCGCAGTTGTTCGGAACGGCTATACGGGCTCAGTGGCACGGGCTGACTCTTGGCGGACCAGGGATGGATTCTAGCTTGCGCGATGTGCACACAACGGTGAGCACGCGTGCAGTTCGTCAGGCGCGGCCCCAGTAGCCGATGCGCCGGCGGATCTTCAACTTGCGCCACAGGTTCAGCGGCTTGCGCCGGCGATTCTTCGCGCCGCGGGCGATGAAGGTGTCGATCGCATCCAGCACGCGTTCGCTGGAACGGCCGTCGCGGTACGGATGGATCGCGTCGGCGTAGTCGCGGATCGCCTGCAGCAGTTCCGGCGGCCGCGCCAGCGCACGTTCGATCGCGGGTTCAAATTGCGCCGGATCGTCGATGTCGATCAGTTGCGGGCCGGGTCGGCGGTTCTTGAACGTCACCACCGGCTTGCCGGTGAGCAGGAACTCGTTGAGCGCGGACGAGGTATCCGAGCACATCATGTCGACCTGCGGGAACAGCTCCAGGATGTTGTCGTTCTCGGCGAACGTGAGGTACTCGTTCTGCAGCGCCTTGAACTTCGCGGTGGTTTCGGGATTCATCTTCGGATGGAAGGTGACGATCCAGCGCCAGCGGCCGTCGCGCGACAGCCGCTTGCACTTCCTCGTACAGCGTCTCGGCCGCGCTCCACGATGGCGAGAAGGTGGAGTGATACAGGATCACCGGCGGCTGGCGTACCGGCGGCAGCGGGCCGGTGATCTCCTGCATGAACGGATCGATCTTGGGGAAGCCGGTCTCGATCACGCTGAAATGGCCGACCTTGTCGGCGATCGCCTGGAACTGCGCGGTGTCGCGCGGGCCGGTGGTGCAGTACAGGTCGAAGAACCCGCGCACATAGATATGCCGCGGCTTGCCGGCGTCGAAGCCGTGGAAGGTCTCGACCTTCACGCCGGGAAAGAAGTGCGGCACCGCGTTGGACGAGGTGATCACCGCGAGCGGGTTCCACGCGCGCACTTCGGCCACCGTCAGCAGGCGCTCGCCCGCGACCAGATCTTCCGCGCCGGGGCCGTCGAAGAACCAGGCCGCCTCGTCGCCGCGGGCGCGGATGGCCTCCTGCAGCGGGCGCAGGATGGCCAGCGCGTAGCGTTCGGAGCCGTAGAGGAGGTAGTGCTTCGGGCTGGTCATCAGCGGTCGATTTCGTGTTTGTGGAGCAGGGTCGTCGCGCTTGCCACCGACTCCGGGTGGTTGACCATCTCGTAATAGCGCATGCGCTTGTACAGCGCGTAGCTGGCGGCGGTCTGCGCGATCAGGAAGCCGCGCCAGCCGTCCAGGAAGGCCAGTCGGAACAGGTAGTCCTTGAGGAAAGCCAGCGCGTAGACGAACGGTGCCTGCCACATCCGGACCGGCTTGCGCCGGTCCAGCCAGTCGCGGCATTTCAGCTCGGCGTAGCGCAACACTTTCAGCTGCTTGTGCGGCAAGGTCGGGTTGTTGGCGTGGTTGAACGGCGCGTGCAGGGTCGGTGCAACGCCGTCGAAGCGCAGTGACTCGTGCACCCGCGCATCGCTCCAGCGCGCGCGGCCGCGGTGGTACAGGCGCGCCAGTTTCTCGCCCACATTCGGCCGATACCAGCGCATGGGTCGACCCATGTAGATCGTGCTGCGGCGCAGATACGCCGCCGGTGCGTCGCCAGCCATCAGCTTCGGCAACCGCTGCTGCAGTTCGGCGGCGAGTTCCGGGCTGAGGTATTCGTCGGCATCAAGTACCAGGATCCAGTCGTGGCTGCACTGGCTACTGGCGAAGTTGCGCTGTGCACCGAAGCCGAGCCAGTCCTGATGCACCACCCGCGCGCCGTGCGCCTGCGCGATCGCCACGGTGTCGTCGTCGCTGCCGGAATCGACCACCAGCTTCTCGGCCGCGAACGGCACGCTATCCAGGCAGCGCGCGATGCTCTCGGCCTCGTTGTGGGTGATGACGGCGAGGGTCAGCGGGAGGGTGGGCATGCGGCGGATTCTAGCCGATCGGCTTGGGCAGCCAGTCGCGCTGTTCGAATTTGCATGGCCCGGAAGCCCGTCTTGCCTCTGAGCCCGTTATGCTATAAAGCAGCGGCGGATCGGGGGCATGGAGGCATTGCACAGGTAAGCAATAATCCAGAGGCAGGGGGGATCGTGCGGGTAGACGATGGCGCGACCGGAATGCTCCTGGAGCAACCTGCGCAAGCAACCTCGTCCCCCGTGCACGGGACAGGGGGTGCGGCGACCAGCTTTGCTGTCGTCGTCACCAGCTGTAACTACCGTGACTTTGTGGTGGAAGCTGTGGAAAGCGTGCTGGCACAGCGCCGGCAACCAGCCCAGGTCATCGTGGTCGATGATGGTTCCACCGATGGTTCGGCCGCGCTGTTGCGCGAGCGCTACGCCGGCGACGCGCGGGTGAGCCTGCTCTGCGGCACGAATGATGGGCAGTTGGCGGCGTTCCAGCGCGGTGTCGAATGGGTGCAGGCGGACGTGATCTGCTTCCTCGATTCCGATGATCGCTGGGAGCCAGACTATCTGACCGAGCTCGGCGCGTTGTACGACGCCCGTGCGGATATCGATTTCGTGTTCTCCGACCTGCAGCTGTTCGGCCAGCAGGATCGGGTGATGAGGTTCCACGACCGCGCAGTCGACGTGGGCTATACCGCGATCAGCACCTATGTGCTGACCCAGTGGTATGGGGCACCCACCTCCGCGTTGTCGATGCGGGCGCAGTGGGCACGGCAGGCACTGGACCTGCCCGAATCATTTCGTCGGACCTGGCGCCTGTCGGCCGACAATTGCCTGGTGTTCGGCTGCAGCGTGCTGGGCGCGCACAAGTACTACCTGCCCACCGGCTGCGTCGGTTATCGCATCCATGGCAGGAACGGGTGGTGGTCGAACCGCTCGCCGCGCATGGAGTACATCAACAAGATGACCTCGAGTGCGCTGATCCGGCAGTATGCGGCGAAAGTCGGGCTGGGACCGGAGTGCATCGAGTTCAGCAAGCTCGAGTTCATGACCAAGCCGTCTCCGCCATGGAGCGAGACCAGGCGCTATGTGCGCCTGGTGATGATGCGGCGGGTATCGCCATGGCGAAAATGGGAGCGTGCGCTGAACATTCTCCGGCACGGTTGGAAGCGTCGTAAATGATGCTGCGACCGACAATTTGCGCAACGGAAACGGACATGCGGATCAGCGTCGCCGTGATCACCTACAACTGGCCCGAAGCGCTCGAACTGGTGCTGCAGGCGCTCGCCGCCCAGGTCGAGCTGCCTTGCGAAGTCATCGTCACCGACGATGGCTCGCAGCCGGCCACGCGCGAGTTGCTGCTGCGTCTCGCCCGGAACTATCCGGTGCGCCTGGTGCACCTGTGGCAGCCGGATGACGGTGCCCGCATGAGTCGTGCCCGCAACCGCGCGATCGCTGCAGCCCAAGGCGACTACCTGATCCTGCTCGACGGCGACATGGTGGTTGACCCTCATTTCATCGCCGACCATCGCACTTTCGCACGGCATGGCTGCTTCGCGCAGGGCTCGCGGGTGCTGACCGACGCCAGGCTGACTCGGCGCATGCTTGGGCGCGGCCCGTCAATACCGGGATTTTTCCGTCGTGGCATCGATCGGCGCCGGCATACGCTGCGCCTGCCGGCGCTGGCGCGCCTGTTTGCCAAGCCCGGCAAGCGACAGCGTGGCATCAAGAGTTGCAACATGGCGTTCTGGCGCGACGACCTGCTGCGCATCAATGGTTTCAACGAGGCGATGACGGGCTGGGGGCGCGAGGATACCGAACTGGCGGTGCGCGCGTTCCACGCGGGCCTGCTGCGCCGCGACCTGCGCCTCAGCGGGTTGGCCGCGCACCTGTACCACCGCACGCGCAAACATGTCGTCGGCAATCCCAACGACCAGATCCTGGAAGATACCCGGCGTCAGCGCCTGATCCGTTGTGAAAAAGGTGTCGGGCAGCATCTGGATGAATTCGTGATTGCGCCAGTGGATCTGCGGTCCGTCGGTCGGCCGCTGCAGCATTGGCCAGCCGTGTCGGAGGAGGACATGCTCACTGCCGCACAGCCTGTCACGGCGTGAGGGCCTGGCCGGGCTGTTGAGCGGCAGGCGACCTTTCAATAGCGTCGGCCTGGCGTATCGATCTGGCGTGCGTCTGTACTTCGCTTCACAGTGCGGGGAGTCGCTGGCCTGATGCGCGATCGCGCGCAGCGGGTTCCTTCACATCGCCTGGTTGGGTGACGAGCGGCGCAGCCAGCCGATTCGCACCGCCATGCCCAGCACCATGAAGAAATAGAACGATTGCGTCATCACGCGGTAGAACACGCTGTCGGTGAACGCGCACAGCACATACAGAACGATCAGCCCCATCCCGACCGATGCCGGCAACGCCACCGCTTCATCCGGATCCAGTAGGTGACGGCTGAAATAGCGCAGCGGCAGGGCAAACACCAATAACAGCACCAGCAGGCCGGGCACGCCACCGGTGGCAGCGGCCTCCAGATATTCGTTGTGCGGCTGGTTGTACTGGCCGATGACGGGGTTGCTGCGGCCGGCGGCGATCTCGGCGTGCACGTAATCGTCGAACTGATTGATGCCGATACCTATGAAGGGATGGGCGACAAACGCACGACCGGCGGTGCGCCACATCTCCAGTCGTTCGCGAACCGAGCCCACGCTGCCCTCATGATGATCGAAGGTGGTCACTTCCGGGGCGATGGCCTCGAAGCGCGTCATCATTTCTCCGCGCATGCCGAATGTAATCATGCCGGCCACGAGGCTTACCCCGATTGCCAGCAGCAGGCTGGAGCGCCAGTGTCCGGTTCGCCACGCATGAAGCAGCACCAGCAGCATGAATACCGGCGCGAATGCCAGCAACGGGCCACGACTCTGGGTCAGCAGCGCTCCATACATGCCGAAAGCCATGGCCAAGGCGTGCAGCGCTTTCTCCCCCATGCCGGTTCGGGGACTCAGAAATTGCATGAGGGCCATCAGAGACAAGCCCAGCAGGATCGTCGCCAGCTGGATCGATGCCGATGCACCGCCGTTGAGACCGTAGGCGCGATCTATGTCAAACAGGTGGTGCTGCACCACGCAGACGGCGCCGAGCACGATGGCGGTGGAGCTGAAGCCTGCCCAGACCAGGCGCATCCGCAAGGGCTGGCTGAAAGCGGCCGCGATGGCCAGGAACAGCAGGATGTGGGCGGGTCGGTCCACCGGTCGCCAACCGAGCCGGTGGGCCAGCACATTGAAGAGAACGAAACCCACCATGAGCAGCGCTGCGGCAACCGCGGGCCATGCGGTGCGATAGCTGCGGCGCGTCTGCCGATCACGGGCGAGCACGCCCAAGCCGGCCAGGAACAACAGTGCCGTCGGCAGAACCTTGATCTGCTGGTCGGTCGAGAACGACAGCGGCATCAAGGCCACCAGGACGGAAAGAGACCACAGATGCCATTGTTTCAACGCTACTTGCACGTGGTGATATTCCATCAGTGAGGATTGGCCCGCACAGGAGCGCTTTCCGTCGGGGCCGTATTCCAAGGCGCGTATCACCCGCAATTTACCAGCCAGGGCTGAGTCGGGGATGACCACTGCGACGAAACCTGCCGGGATCAGTCGGCTTCGGCATCGCCACTGCGGTCGGGAACGCAGCCAGGCACGACCGCGCCGGCCTGGAACATCCACCATTCGCGGCGATTGGCGTGGCCGACGTAGGTGGCACGGCGGCGATCCACGCAGTTGCCCATCGCCTGGTCGAGACTGAAGACCCAGCGTTGCGTCGGCGCCTGCCGCAGCCAGGTGGTCGCGTCGACATACTGCTGCGGCCAGGCTTCCAGGAAGCCGAACTCGGTGACCGGACCCTGTGCCATCAGCAGGTTCTGTTCCTTCCAGGCAAGCAGGCCGATCGTCGCGTCCGGCCCGGCGATCGCCCGCGCATGCGCCATCACGTCGCGAGCGGAACGGTCACCGTTGAGCATCGGATAACCCCACAGGCCGTACGTTCCCCACAGCATGCCGGCGAACAGCAGCCAGCCCAGTGGCGCGCGCCGTACCCGGGTGAACGCGACGACGGCGAGGCCGACGGCACCGATGCTCAGCAGCATCCACCAGATCTGTGGGTCCAGGCTTTGTTCGATCCTGATCGCCCATGCCGGCTGCCGGTAGATCGCCAGCACCGCGGCGATAGACAACCCGCCGGACAGCAACAAAGTCAGTGCAAACACCGCGACGCGTACGCCGCGCCGACGCAGCAGGCCAGTCAGCAACGGCGCCAGTGCCAGTGCCGTCATCGGCAGCGCCGGCAGGATGTAGACGTCGCGCTTGCCCGGGCTGAACGAGAAGAACAGCAGCACCAGCACGATCCAGCCCAGCGGCAGCAGGAAGCGCGCGTCGCGGCGCTTCAAGCGGCGCCACCAAGCCGGGATTGCCCACGGCAGCAGCAGCGACAGCGGCAGCCAGTCGAACGCGATGATGCCGAGGAAATAGAACGGCGAATGGAAGTGGCCGGTCGGTGACGCGTAGCGGTGCACGGTCTGTCCGAGCAGGATGTTCCGCACGTATTCGGCGTGTTGCGGATCGCCATCGGCTCGCGCGACCAGCAGCATCGGCAACAGCCAACCCAGGATCGGCAGCAGGAACAGCGCCAAGCCACCGGCCCAGCGCCAACCGCCGCCCGGCAGTACCAGCGGATGCCAGTGGCCACGGCGCGCGACCAGGTAGGGAACCAGCAGCAACAGTGCCAGCGCGCCAACACCCTTGGTCGCCACGCCGATGCCGGCGAAGAAGCAGCCGGCAGCAAACCAGCGCCACGACGGTCCCAGCAGCAGATGGCGCAGCAGGCCGTAGTTGGCCAGGGTGATCCAGCCCAGCAACAGCGGGTCGATCTGCGCGTTGCGCATCTGGTAGGTGAAGTGGATGGTGACCAGCAGGGTCGTCGCCGCCAGCAGCGCGCTGCGATGGTTCCACAGCCGCCGCGCCAGGTCGTACACCAGCGCCAGGGCCGTCAGCGCTGCGGCCAGTGAGGGCAGCAGGAAGGCGATGCGCCAGTTGTGGGTGAGGAAGTAGCTGAGTGCCTGCAGCCACATGAACACCGGCGGCTTGTCCGGGTACAGCTCATGGCCGCGATGCGGAAACAGCCATTGGCCGTGCTCGATCATCAGTCGCGCGACCAGTGCGAAACGCGGTTCGTCGGATGGCCATGGGTCGCGCAGGCCCAGCCCCAGGCCAAGCAGCAGCAAGGCGAATGCGCCGAACAGCAGCAACTCCCAACGGGCGCTGCGCAACCACAGTGGGCGGGCTCGGGACAGGGGGGTAAAGGGCTTCACGGTCGGGTCGTTCCGTCAGCGGCGATCGGCAGTGCCAGACATAATCGAGTGGGCGTGAGTCATTCGTATGTAGCGCCGGGCCAGACTAGCGTGGTCGACCCAGTGTTTCCTTAGGGCAGCTTCTGCAGCACCGCGTAATACATGCCGTCGAGGTCACCATCGCCGGGCAGGATCTGCCAGCCGATCGCAGCGGCCCGCCCGGTCGGCAGGGTGAACGCCAGCGCTTGCGCATCGGGTCGGGCGGTGAGCAGTTCGCTCACGATGGCCTCGTTTTCCGCACGCAGTACCGAGCAGGTGATGTAGACCAGCCGCCCGCCCGGCGCCAGTAGCGGCCACAGCGCGGCCAGGATGCGCCGTTGCTGTGCGTGCATCGCGGCGATGTCGCTCTCGCGTCGGTGCAGGCGCACGTCCGGCCGGCGGCGTAGCACGCCGGTGGCCGAACACGGTGCATCGACCAGGATGCGGTCGAACGGCTGACCCTTCCACCAGGCCTTCGGCGCACCGGCGTCGCCGATCACCACCTTGGCGTTCAGGCGCAGCCGCATCAGGTTCTGGCGGATGCGTTCGGCGCGCGCGGCGTCGAACTCCAGCGCGGTGAGGTCGATGTCGGCGCGCTCGAGCAGATGGCAAGCCTTGCCGCCGGGCGCGGCGCAGGCGTCCAGCACGCGCAGGCCGTCGCGCAGATCGGCGAGGTCGGCGGCGACCTGGGCGGCGCCATCCTGCACCGCGAAGCGGCCGTCCTCGAAGCCGGGCATGCGGGTGACGTCGCTGCTGTGCGGCAACACCAGCGCGTCGGCCAGCCACGGGTGCGCGATCGCCGCATAGCCGGCGGCCTGCAGTTGTTCGAGCAGGATCGAGCGTTCGCTGCGCTGGCGATTGACACGCAGCATCAGCGGCGGTTCGCGGTTGTCGGCCAGCATCACCGCCTCGGCCTGTTGCGGCCAGTCGCGTTGCAGCGCCGCGGCCAGCCAGGCCGGATGGGCGTGGCGGGTCTGCGCCTTGGCGTCGAGTTTCGCCAGCAGGGTTTCGCGCTCGCGCTGCCAGCGGCGCAACACGGCGTTGACCAGTCCGGCCAGTTGCGGGCGCTTCAGGGCGCGCACGGCCTCCACCGTGGCGGCCACGGCGGCGTAGTCTCTGCAGTTCGAGAATCTCCAGCTGCACCAGGCCCAGCACCAGCAGCGCATGCACGGCCGGGTCCTTGTGGCGCAGCGATTTTTCCAGCAAGCCATCGATAGCCGCGTCGAAACGCAGCCACCAGCGCGCGCCTTCGCTGAGCAGGGCCATCAGCAGGGCGCGATCGCGCGGATCAGTCAATTGTGGCGCGTGGCGCTCCATCACGTCACGCAACGACGCGCCGCGCAGGGCGATTTCGGCCAGGCCTCGGGCGGCCAGGGCGCGGGTGTCGGCCTTCATCGGACCTGACGCAGTTCGGGGCGGGCGTTGAGATAATCGGCCGCGCCGATGCGCTTGCCGCCAGCGCGCTGCACGGCGGTGATGCGCAGCGCGCCATGGCCGCAGGCCACGTCGATGCCGTCGCGACCGGCAGCCAGCACGCTGCCCGGCGCGGCGCGGTGGTCGCAGGCGATCGCGTGGGCGGCCCAGATCCGCAGCGGCTCGCCGGCGATCTCGCCATCGGCGACCGGCCACGGGTCGAACGCGCGCACCTGGTGTTCCAGTTCGAGCGCGGAGCGGCTGAAATCCAGATGAGCCTCGGCCTTGTCCAGCTTGTGCGCGTAAGTCACGCCCTGTTCCGGCTGTGGTGAGGCGACCAGCGTTTCGCCGGCCAGCGTGCGACGCAGGCCTTCGGCCAGCACCTCGGCGCCCAGCGCGGACAAGCGGTCGTGCAGCGAGCCGCCGGTGTCGTCGCGGCTGATCGGGGTGCGCCGCTGCAGCAGCACCGGACCGGTATCCAGGCCGGCCTCCATCTGCATCAGGTCGACACCGCTCTCCGCGTCGCCCGCCAGGATCGCGCGCTGGATCGGCGCGGCGCCGCGCCAGCGTGGCAGCAGGCTGGCGTGCACGTTCCAGCAGCCGAGCCGCGGGATCGCCAGCACCTTGCGCGGCAGGATCAGGCCGTAGGCGACCACCACCAGCAGGTCGGGGCGGTAGTCGGCGAGCCGCTGCTGCACGTCGGCGGACTTCAGCGATTCGGGTTGCTCGACCGCGATGCCGGCGGCCAGCGCGGCCTGCTTGACCGGGCTGGGCGTGAGTTTGCGGCCACGGCCGGCGGGGCGGTCGGGCTGGGTATAGACGGCCACCACCTCGGCGCCGCTGGCGCGGCAGGCATCGAGGCAAGGCACGGAGAATTCCGGAGTGCCGGCGAAGACCAGCCGCAAGCCTGGGCTACGTCAAGCACCGACCGCCTGCTTGCGGTGTTTCTCCAGCCGCTTCAGCAGCAGGTTGCGCTTCAGCGACGACAGGTAGTCGACGAAAACCTTGCCTTCCAGGTGGTCCATCTCATGCTGGATGCATACCGCCAGCGGGCCTTCGGCCTCGATGATGATCTCGTTGCCGTCCACGTCCTGCGCCTTCACCTTCACGCTCAGCGCGCGGGTGACGTCGGCGTACAAGCCGGGGAACGACAGGCAGCCTTCCTGGTAGACCTGCGAGCCGTCCTTTTCGAGGATTTGCGCGTTGATCAGCGCCAGCGGCTGGTTGCGGTCGTCGCTCATGTCGGCCACCAGCACGCGCTGGTGCACGTTGACCTGGGTCGCGGCGAGGCCGACGCCGTTGGCGGCGTACATGGTCTCGTACATGTCGGCGACGAACTGCTTCAGCTTGGCGTCGAACACGGTCACCGGCGCAGCGCGGGTGCGCAGGCGGGGGTCGGGAAATTCAAGAATGGACAAAAGGGACATGGATTTCACCTCGGCGCCGAAAGTGCGGGCGGTTTGGTAAAAAGCCACCCTCGGCGCCATCTAGAATGTGCCTCATTGTACGTCGGCAAGCGTCCGAGCGCAGACGATTTTTGCCAACCCGCACCTGTTGCGTGCGTTAACCATTCGGTTACACTCGGCCGAGCATCTGGGGAAGGGGGATTCCCACCAATGATCAGAAAAATTATCGTGTTGCTGGCCGGCATGCTGGTCACTGTGGCGGTGTATGCGGCTGGCGCACAACTGCGAGCCGATCACCCCGACAGCTACACCGTGCGCCGAGGCGACACTCTCTGGGATATCTCCGCCAAATTCCTGTCCAAGCCGTGGTTGTGGCCGGAAATCTGGCAGGCGAATCCGCAGGTACGCAATCCGCATCTGATCTACCCCGGCGACGTGCTCAATCTGTCGTTCATCAATGGGCCGCGTCTTGGCCTGCAGCCGAGCGTGCGTCGCGAAGGCGAGGCGGTGCCGGCGATTCCGCTGTCCGAGCTGAAGATGTTCCTCAAGGACATGCGGGTGATGAACTCGGAAGCGGTCCGTTCAGCACCGTACGTGGTGGGCCTCGAGGAATCGCGCCTGCGTGGCGCGGTGGGCCAGAACATCTACGTGCGTGGCCTGCAAGGCGCGCCCGGCCAGCGCTGGGCGATCGTGCGGCCGAGCCACGTGTTCCGCGGTTTCGACCAGGCTGATCCGGCCAGCGCCGATCGGGTCGCCCACGATCTGGACAGCAATGCGGCGATGGTCAATTCGCCGTGGCGCGAGGATTCCCGCAACGACGGCCACTACGGCAAGGGTGACGATCTCGGTGTCGAGGTCAGCGTGATCGGTACCGCCGAGACGCTGCGCACCGGCGACCCGGCGACCCTGCTGCTGCTCAACGCCACCCAGGAAATCCGCAGTGGCGATCGCATCATGCCGCTGGACGAGTCGCCGTACGACGCCTACTACTACCCGCATGCGCCGAAGTCGGTGCCGGCCAACGCCAAGGTGATCGGTTTCGCCGACGCGATGGATGCAGCCGGTTCGCGCCAGGTGGTGATGCTGTCGATCGGCGCGACGGACGGTGTCGACAACGGCCAGACCTTCACGATGTTCCAGCCGGGCGAAACGATCCACGACGATGTGGCCAGCAACAGCTGGCGGCGTGGCGTGGGCGAGACAGTCAAATTGCCGGACGAGTACGTTGGCCACGTGATGGTGTTCCGCACCTTCGACCGGGTCAGCTACGGCTTGGTGATGGACGGCCTGCGGCCGGTGCACGTCGGTACCCGTCTGGCCATGCCGGAGTAACCACCGCAGCAGGAACAGCGGCATCTGCCTACAGAACGGCGCGGTTGCCACCGCGCCGTTTTCATGTGCCCCTGCTTCGTAAACTTGCAGCCATGAACATGGATGATCCGGAAGAACTGCGGGCCTGGCTGATTGCCTTGCGTACACCTGGCCTTGGCCCCGGTGGTCTGCGTGAACGGCTGGCCGCGGCCGCTGGCGACATCCACCAGGTGCTGGCGCAATTGCGCCAGCATGCCGCGGCACTCGACGCGCTGGCACCGGCCTGGTTGGCGCGGCCGGACGAAGCGCTGCTGGCCGCCGATCTGGCCTGGCTGGCGCAGCCAGGGCATCGGCTGTTGCGTTGCACCGAGGCGGATTTCCCGCCCCAGCTGGAAAACATCCCGCAACCTCCCGCCGTATTGTTCGTGGCTGGCGACGCCAGCCTGCTGTTGTATCCGCAGGTGGCGATCGTCGGCGCGCGTGGTGCCACGGCGGCAGGCCTGGCGCATGCCCAGGCGTTTGCCCGGGCACTGGCCGACGCCGGCTTTGCGATCACCAGCGGCATGGCCGACGGCATCGACGGCGCCGCACATGCGGCAGCGCTGGAGATCGGTGCCCCGACCCTGGCGGTGATCGGCACCGGGCCGGATCGGGTGTATCCGCGCAAGCACCATGCGCTGGCCCGGCGCATCGCCGCGCATGGCGCGTTGATCAGCGAGTTTCCGCCCGGGACGTCGGCGCGCGCCGATCATTTTCCGCGTCGCAACCGGATCATCTCCGGGCTGGCGCTGGGCACCTTGGTGGTCGAGGCGGGCCTGCGTTCGGGCTCGTTGATCACCGCGCGGCTGGCCGCCGAGCAGGGGCGCGAAGTGTTCGCCTTGCCCGGTTCCATCCACAACCCGCTGGCCCACGGTTGCCACCGGTTGATCCGCGATGGCGCCCGGCTGATTGAAAGTGCGGCGGAGATTATCGAGACATTGGCGCCGGCAGCGCGCATGCTTGGCGGCGAACTGGCGGCGCGATTGTGTCGGGGCGATGCTGGCGAGGTCGCCGGATCGGCGTCGAGCGAGGCCGTCGCGACGACTTCAAACGATGCTTGCGGGCACATCGAGAATCAGGAATATCGACGGCTTTTGACCGAACTTGGCTACGCACCAGTGACATTGGATGAACTTGTTCGACGCACCGGGAAGCCGGCGGCGACGCTTTCATCCATGCTGATGATGCTGGAGCTGGAGGCCCGGGTCGAGGGCTTGCCGGGCAACCGCTACCAGCGACTGCCCGAGGGCTGAACAGCATTGACGAAGCCTTCCCGGGCTTGACAGTCGCTGGCGCGGCGTGGTTTCAACTATATATACGTCCGGCACGGAAGCGCCGGTGGTTCACTTGGTGGATATCCAGCTTCATGGCAAAAAACCTGCTCATCGTCGAGTCACCGGCCAAGGCCAAGACGATCAACAAATATCTAGGCAAGGACTTCCAGGTCCTCGCCTCCTACGGTCACGTGCGTGACCTGAAACCGAAGGAGGGCGCGGTCGACACCGAGCACGGTTTCGCGATGGCCTACGAGGTGATCGAGCGTAACGAGAAGCACGTCGACGCGATCGCGAAGGCCGCCAAGCTCGCTGACGACATCTATCTCGCGACCGACTTGGATCGCGAAGGCGAGGCGATCAGCTGGCACATCAGCGAGATCCTGGCCGAGCGGGGCCTGACCAAGGGCAAGCAGCTGCACCGCGTGGTGTTTTCCGAGATCACGCCGAAGGCGATCAAGGCCGCGGTGGCTTCGCCGCGCCAGCTCTCGCACGATCTGGTCGACGCGCAGCAGGCCCGTCGCGCGCTGGACTACCTGGTCGGTTTCAACCTGTCGCCGGTGCTATGGCGCAAGGTGCAGCGTGGCCTCTCCGCAGGCCGCGTGCAGTCGCCGGCGCTGCGCATGATCGTCGAGCGCGAGGATGAGATCGAGGCGTTCAAGGCGCGCGAATACTGGACCATCGAGGCCCAGCTGAAACACGTCGACGGCGATTTCACGGCGCGCCTCTCAAGGCTCAACGGCAAGAAGTTCGAGCAGTTCGACCTCACCAACGAAGCCGACGCGCAGGCCGCCCGCGACGCGCTGAAGCAGGCCGCGCGCGGCCGGCTCACCGTCAGCGAGGTTGGCTCGAAAGAGCGCAAGCGCCGCCCCGCCGCGCCGTTCATCACCTCCACCTTGCAGCAGGAAGCCGCGCGCAAGCTCGGCTTCACCACCAGCCGCACGATGAAGGTGGCCCAGGGCCTGTACGAGGGCGTGGCACTGGGCGGCGAGGGCAACGTCGGCCTGATCACCTACATGCGTACCGATTCGACCATGCTCGGCGAGGATGCGGTGGCCGAACTGCGCCAGCTGATTGCGCGCGACTTCGGTGGCCAGGCGCTGCCGGATGCGCCGCAGGTCTACAAGACCAAGTCGAAGAACGCGCAGGAAGCGCATGAGGCGATCCGTCCCACCTCGGCCATGCATACGCCGAAATCGGTCGCGGCCTTCCTCAACGACGACCAGCGCAAGCTGTACGAACTGATCTGGAAACGCACGGTCGCCTGCCAGATGATCCATGCCACGTTGAACACCGTCTCGGTGGAATTCGCCCTGCGCGGCGTGGCCGGCGGCGATGCCTCGTTCCGCGCCAGCGGCACCACCGTGATCGACCCGGGCTTCCTGGCCGTGTACGAGGAGGGCCGCGACCAGAAGAGTGCCGAAGACGACGACGAAGGCCGTCGTCTGCCGCGGCTGGCGGTAGGCGAGCAGGTGCCGTTGCACGAGATCGCCGCCGACCAGCATTTCACCGAGCCACCGCCGCGCTACTCCGAGGCGAGCCTGGTCAAGGCGCTGGAAGAACATGGCATTGGCCGTCCGTCCACCTACGCCAGCATCATCCAGGTGCTGCAGAACCGCGAGTACGTGTTCCTCGACAGCCGCCGCTTCAAGCCCAGCGACGTCGGTCGCGCGGTCAGCAAGTTCCTCACCCAGCACTTCACCCAGTACGTCGACTACGACTTCACCGCCAAAATGGAGGACGAGCTCGACGCGGTCAGCCGTGGCGAAGAAGCGTGGGTGCCGCTGATGGAGCGTTTCTGGCTGCCGTTCAAGCAGCAGGTGGACGAGAAGACCGAGTCGGTCGACCGCAACGAGGCCACCGGCGCGCGCGAGCTGGGCAGCGACCCGAAAACCGGCAAGCCGGTATCGGTGCGGCTGGGCCGGTTCGGGCCGTACGCCGCGATCGGCACCAAGGACGACGAGGAGAAACCGACCTTTGCCAGCCTGCGTCCGGGCCAGAGCATGCACACGATCACCCTGGCCGAGGCGCTGGAGCTGTTCAAGCTGCCGCGCCAGCTCGGCCAGGCCGAGAACGGCGACGAGGTCAGCGTGGCGATTGGCCGCTTCGGCCCGTTCGTGAAGCAGGGCAGCACCTATGCCTCGCTGAAGGCCGAAGATGATCCGTACACGATCGAATTGCCCCGCGCGCTGCAGATCGTGCAGGAAAAACTCGAGATGCTGGCGAACCGGCTGATCCTCGATTTCGGCAACGGCGTGCAGGTGCTGAACGGCCGCTACGGCGCCTACATCACCGATGGCGAGAAGAACGCGCGCATCCCGAAGGAGCAGGAGCCGAAGGAGCTGACCGAAAAACAATGCCTCGAACTGCTGGCCGCGGCGCCGGTGCGCAAGGGTCGCTTCGGCAAGAAGACGACGGCCAAGAAGACGGCCGCAAAGAAGGCGGCGCCGGCAAAAAAGACCGCGGTGAAGAAGGCCGCGGTCAAGAAAGCAGCCGCCAAGAAAACCGCCGCCAAGAAAACCGCCACCGGGAAGGCCGCGGCCAAAAAGGCCGCCACGAAGAAGGCCGTCACAAAGAAATCCGCAACCAGCAACGCCGGGGTCTGAGTGCTGCAACGTTTCGACCTCGCCGGACTCGATGCCGCCGCCGCGTTGCTGCGTGACGGCGGCGTGCTGGCCTACCCGACCGAAGCGGTGTTCGGGCTGGGCTGCGACCCACATGACCGGACCGCATTCGAGCGCGTGTTCGCACTGAAGCAGCGTCCGGCCACCCAGGGCGTGCTGCTGATCGCCGCGGATTTTGATCAGGTCGAACGCTACATCGACCTGGCTGCGGTGCCGGGCAACGTGCTGCGGCAGGTCCGGGACAGCTGGCCGGGGCCATTTACATGGGTTTTCCCGCGTTCGGCCGCGGTGCCGGACTGGGTCGCCGGCGCGCATGCCGGCGTCGCGCTGCGGGTGACCGCGCACGCGCCGGCTGTCGCATTGTGCCGTGCTTTCGGCGGGGCGCTGGTGTCGACCAGCGCGAATCCTCACGGTCAGCCCCCGGCGCGAGCGGCGCAGACGGTGGCGGAATATTTCGGCGATGCCCTGGACGGTCTGCTGGACGCCCCGCTGGGTGGGCAGACCAGTCCCACCGTGATCCGCGACGCCCTGACGGGCGCTATGATCCGCGCCTGAACGCCGCGAGCGAACACCGCTTTCGGTCGTCGGCAAGGGAATGCGCCGGGTGAACCGTCGCGGGACGCCGGCCGTCGTCATCACGCCAACGTCCATCGGGCGGCGCGATGCTGCGACACGATGAATTGAAGATCAGGGAGACTGCGGCTTGGCCATCGTTCATGACATTTGCGAGCGCGAGGCGCAGCTTCGGTTGCCACTGCTGGGCGTGGCCGATCCTGCGCGGATCGTGGCCTGGCGCGACGGCGCACCGGTGAGCGCGGCACGCTTCCTGGCACAGGTGCATGCGGTGGCCGCCGGATTGCCGTCGGCGGCTGCCGCAGTGAACCTGTGCGAGGATCGTTATGCATTCCTGGTGGCGTTCTGCGCGCTGGTGCTGCGCGGGCAAGCCAATCTGTTGCCGTCCTCGCGCGCACCGCAGGCGGTGGACGAGGTGATGGCGGCGCATCCGGGTTGTTATGCGCTGGGTGAACAGGCGCTCGATCCGGCGCCGCGCGGTTACCGGCAACTGCCGCCGCTGGACGCTCCTGCCACGCCAGCGGACGTGTTGGAATGGCCTTCGATTCCGGCCACGCAGGTGGTGGCGATCGGCTACACCTCCGGCTCCACCGGCGCACCGAGCGCCAGCGTGAAGACCTGGGGCAGCTTTCACGCCAGCAACGCAGGCAACCTCGCACGGCTGCATGACGTGGTCGGTGAGCGTTTCGAGGTGGTCGCCACGGTGCCGCCGCAACACATGTATGGCATGGAGATGTCCGTGCTGCTGCCGCTGCTGGGCAACGTCGGCGTGCACACCGGCCGGCCGTTCTTTCCCGCCGACGTGGCGGCGGCGCTGGCCACGATGCCGGCGCCGCGCGTGCTGGTGACCACGCCGGTGCATCTGCGCGCGCTGGTCGAGTCCGGCGTGTCCTTGCCGACGATCGCGGCGATGATGTCGGCCACCGCGCCGCTGCCGACCGAGCTGGCGCGCGCGGCCGAGCAGCGTTTCCAGGCGCCGTTGCTCGAGGTGTTCGGTTCAACCGAAACGTGCGTGTTCGCCAGTCGCCGGCCGACCGTGGACGAGGATTGGTCGTTGTACGACGGCGTGACCCTGCATCCGCAGCCCGACGGCACGGCGATCGAGGCGCCGCAACTCGGTGCCCCGGTCATTCTCGCCGACATCGTCAGCCTGTCGCACGGCGGGCGTCGCTTCCGCCTGTGCGGTCGTCACGCCGACATGCTGGAGATCGCCGGCAAGCGCGCTTCACTGGCCAACCTCACGCGCCGCCTGCTGGCGATTCCCGGCGTCTGCGACGGAGTGGTGTTCCAGCACGACGATGGCGACACGCTCGGCGTACACCGCATCGCGGCCCTGGTGGTGGCGCCGGAACTGGACGAGCACGCCATCCTCGCCGCCTTGCGCTGTGCCATCGATCCGCTGTTCCTGCCCCGTCCATTGAAGCGCGTCGCCGCCCTGCCGCGCAACGAGACCGGCAAGCTGCCGCGCGCGGCCTTGCTGGCGTTGTTGGGCTGAGCTCCCCACCTTTCACGGACGCGCCCGTGGCTGGCATCGGTGCCGCCTGAGACAGAGGGCACACTGCTCCTGCCCGTCAGTCCCGCGCAGGCGGCGATCCGGTGTCGCTGTTTTCGCCGGACCCTGGCCCGGGCGACGCGGTGTGCAGCGAGCCTCGCCGGATCAGACGCGGAGTGAGCCATCGTCGTGCGGCCACCGCTCCGGCCACCGCGGGCTGATCCCCGCGTCCCGTCCGGATGGTGTCGCAAGGCGCCGCCATCCGGGGCGGCGCCGTGCGGCGAGCCCGGGCATGGGTTATTTCGCGCCGGCGCGCACCGCCTTTACCTGGTCGGCGGTGATCGGCTTGCCCTGATTGCCCCATGAGCTGCGCTCGTGGTTGGCGATGTCGGCCACGTCGGCATCGTTCAAGCCGGCACCAAACGGCGGCATCGCGGTGGCGTAGCTGACCCCGCCGATGGCCTCGCCATGCAGTCCGTTGAGGATCACCGAGATCTGCTTGGTGGGATCCGCATCGAGCACCGAGAGGTTGTCCTTCAGCGGCGGGAACGCGCCGGGCAGGCCCGTGCCGGTGGCCTGGTGGCAGGCCGCGCAGGTGCTGGCATACAGCGCGGCGCCGCGCGCGGGGTCGAACTTGTAGGGGCCGGTGGCGGCGGCGGGCGGTGGCGTCGCGGCCGCGGTGACCGGCGCCTTGCTCACTGGGGGCTGCGCGACAGTTTCGCCCGGCGTGCCCACCAACAGCACGCCTTGCGCACCCAGGGTGGCGTGCGCCATGGCGTGATCCACAAACGGGTAGTGGCCGGCTTCGTCCAGTTTCAGGTCGAACACCGCGCCCTCGCCCGGACCCACGCTATAGGTGGAGACGCCGTCGATGGCCTGCGCCGGATTGCCGCCGGGGTAGACCTTGTCGAAGATCGCGCCGATAACGTGGAACGCGCTCCACAGACTGGGGCCGGCGTTGACCACGTACAGGCGCACCAGGTCGCCGGGCTTGGCGGTGAGCGGGTGAGCGACGTACTGGAACGCCGCGCCGTTGAACACCACCTCGTCCGGGCGCATCTCCTGCATCTTCTCGTAGTTGCCGGCCATCAACTTGCCGGACACCTGCTGCGTATACCACTCGCCCTGCACCAGCACATAACTCTCGGCGGCGGGCGGCAGGGGCGTGGCCGGGTCGACGATGATCGCGCCGTACATGCCGTTGGCAATGTGCAGCAGCACCGGCGGCGTGCCGCAGTGGTAGAGGAAGGCACCGGGCACCTTGGCCACGAAGGAATAGGTGATCGACTCGCCCGGCATGATTTCCACGTAGTGCAGGCTGGGCGGGGTGATCGCCGAGTGGAAATCCAGCGAGTGCTGCATCGTGCCGCGATTGGTGAAGGTCACGTTCACCGTCTGCCCCTGGCGCACATGGATCACGGGGCCGGGCACCGTCTTGCCGAAGGTCCACGCCTGGTACTGCACGCCGCTGGCGATCTCCACCGTGTCGTCGGAGGACTCGATGTGCAGGTCGACGCTGTCGCCCTCCTGCAGCGGCGGCAGCCGCGCATCGCGGGCCTTTTCGATGGGCTGGCTGGAAGCCAGCGATAGCGGCGTCACCGCGGCGGCGGCGGCTTGCGGCCCGGCCGAGCGCACGTTCAACGCGCTGTGCAGCCCGGCCAGCAGCAGCGCCACCAGGATCAGCACGCCTGCCAGCGCCGGCCCCTGCACGCGCCAGGGCAGGGGCCGCACCTCGGCCAGCGGCAGCTTGTCGTTCCAGTCGGCAAACCGGCGCCAGCGCGGCCAGCGGCGTTCGATCAGGTAATCCAGGCTGTACGGGCTCGGTCCCGAGCGCAGGTTGATCACGATCAATGCCGCAAAGATCAGCACATAGCTGATCGCCGCGCCGATGTTGTTGGCGCCGACCGAATACGGTCCGCCAAAGCCTTCGGCCGTGCTCCAGATCAGCAGGCTGAAGAGGAGGCCCACGATGTAGGTGACTTTGCGCGCAAAGCCCAGCAACAACGCCAGCGCGAGCAAGGTCTCGGCGATGCGCGTGGCCCACAGGAAAAAGCCGACATGCGGGGTCACCAGCCCGATCCACAAGTCGAACCACCACGCCGACCACGCCGGCTGCCCGGTGGCGGCGTTGTGCAGGTAGCCCACGTAATGGCTGGCGAAATCGGAAGTCCAGGTGAGTGCGGCACTCACTGCCCAGATCAGGGCGAAGGCCACGCGGAGCGCGGCGCCGGCCACCGCCGGCCAGGTGGAAGGGGCGGGCTGGACGTCGTCAGGTACGGACATGCGAAACCTCCATGGCGGATGATGTTGTCGATGGGCGCGGCATCGATGCGTGGACGTCCATGGCGCTCGAGTGTACGACGCTGGTGTTGTCGGGCGTAATGTGGGGCGTGCAGTCCACGGTGTAGGGCGAGACAGTCAAGAGCGCCGGCGCCGATCCGGCGCGAGCTGTTCGAATCCATCCGCGCCAGTGAAGCGTCACGGCCGGGTAGTCGGCCTGCCATGCGAGGCGCGCGAGCGGGGCCGCCGCGCGACCCCGCTACAATACCCAGCTACCCCAACGGCAACAGTCCCCGGAGCATCGGCATGAAAGTCCTGGTCATCGGCAGCGGCGGACGCGAACACGCGCTGGCGTGGAAGCTGAGGCAATCGTCGCAGGTCGACGAAGTGATCGTCGCGCCCGGCAACGCCGGCACCGCGCGCGAGCCGGGCGTGCGCAACGCCGACGTCGCGATGAATGATCTCGATGGCCTGCTGCAGCTGGCGAAGCGCGAAAAAATCGGTTTGACCGTAGTTGGCCCCGAGGTGCCGCTGGTAGCCGGCGTGGTCGACAAGTTCCGTGCCGCCGGCCTGCGCATCTTCGGACCGCGCGCGATCGCCGCGCAGCTGGAGGGCTCCAAGGCGTTCGCCAAGGATTTCCTGCAGCGGCACAACATTCCCACCGCGCACTACGCGGTGTTCGCCGAACTCAATCCGGCGCTGGCCTACGTGCGCAAGCATGGCGCACCGATCGTGATCAAGGCCGACGGTCTTGCGGCAGGCAAGGGCGTGGTGGTGGCGCTGACCCTGGCCGATGCGGAACTGGCGCTGCACGACATGCTCGGCGCGCACAGTTTTGGCGACGCTTCGGCGCGGGTGGTGATCGAGGAATTCCTCGACGGCGAGGAGGCCAGCTACATCGTGATGAGCGATGGCAGCCATGCGTTGCCGATGGCCTCCAGCCAGGACCACAAGCGCCGCGACGAGGGCGATCTCGGCCCCAACACCGGTGGCATGGGCGCGTATTCGCCGGCGCCGGTGGTCACGCCGGAAGTCGAGCAGCGCATCCTCAAGGAAGTGATCGAGCCGACCCTGCGCGGCATGGCGGCCGAGGGCGCGCCGTTCATCGGCTTCCTCTACGCCGGCCTGATGATCGACAAGGCGGGCCAGCCGAAGGTGATCGAGTTCAATGTGCGTTTCGGCGATCCGGAAACCCAGCCGATCATGCTGCGGCTGAAGTCCGATCTGGTGGAACTGATCGACGCCGCGCTGGACGGCCGGCTGGAACATGCCAAGGCGCGCTGGGATGTGCGCCCGGCGATCGGCGTGGTGATGGCCGCCGGCGGTTACCCGGGGCGGGTGCGTCTTGGCGATGCGATCACCGGTCTGGATGCGCCGCCGGGCGACGATGTGAAGGTGTTCCATGCCGGTACCCGGCTCGATCCGCAGGGGCATGCAGTCACGTCCGGCGGCCGCGTGCTGACCGTCTGCGCGCTGGGTCAGGAGCTGGGCGCAGCGCGGGAAAGCGCCTATGCGGCGGTCGCCCGGATCCATTACGACGGCGCGTTCTGCCGTCGCGACATCGCGCACCGGGCCTTGCGGCGAGGCTGATCCGTACGCCGCCAGGCCGTGCATACGTCGGCGCATGGCAGGTCATTGGATGGCTTGACTTTTCCGTTCCGGTTTTTTTGGGCTATGCTTGGAACTTCCCCCGCGTAAAGTCGTGGCGCACAGCGTCTGAACGACTTCGTGCTTGTTTTCACGATGATGAGGTTTTCCCATGCGCAAGACGGTTTTGTCGCTGATGTCGATCGCGGCACTGGCTCTGGCTGGTTGCAACAGCGCTTCCAGTCCTTCCTCGGAGTCGGCTCCGGCTGGTGCCCCCGCGTCTGCGAAAACGGCCGCTGCGGTCGCCCAGATTCCCAGCGGAGTAAGCGGCACGATCTCGCTGCGCGCCGGAACCCCGCCACCGTCGGCCACGGCCAACCTGGTGGTGAATCTGGTCGATGTCTCGTCGACCGCGGTGGGCTCCGCGCCGCTGGCCAGCAAGACAGCTCCGGCGGGCAGCTTCCCGCAGTCGTTCTCGCTGAGCTTCAACCCGGCCGAAGTGAAGCCGAACGATCTGTACGTGATCCAGGTGACGCTGAAGGACGGCGACCGTCAGTACACGATGCCGATCCAGGCCCCGGTGCTGGCCAAGGGCAGCAAGAACGACGGCGTGATGATCGAACTGGTGGCCGAGCAGACTCCCAGCGAAAAGATTCTGGCCGAATTCGCCAATGCAAAGGCACAGATCGGCGGCATGAAGATCAGCCACGGCACCAAGCTGGAGGCCAATGACTCGCGCGGCTGGCAACTGTTCCGCCAGGCTGGCGAAGTGAAATACATCCGCGAAGAAGTCGATTACGGTGACAAGGGTTACACCAGCACCGACTATGCCTACAAAAACGGCAAGCCGTGGGCGATCGTGCAGGAAACCAAGGCCAGCCGCGACGGCAAGCCGAGCGCGATCGACCGTGCTGGCTGGAGCGACGACGGCACCCTGGTGTTGAAGCAGCGTCAGGTCGGCAATGACGTGCAGCCGCTCGATGCCGCAGCTGCCGCATCGATGAAGAAGCAGGCCGCTGCGATCCTCAGCATGGCTACCGGCGGCAAGAACAAGTAAGCCGTCCAGACGTCCGCAAACAAAAAAGGCCGCCGGTTTTCCGGCGGCCTTTTTGCTGCGCGCGTTACGCTCAGAACATGACCTTGAAACCCATGTTGAAGCTGTTGTACTTCTGGCTGTTGTCGCTGAAGCGGCCGGTGTAGCCGATCCAGCTGGTCATGCTGGGGGTCAGTCGGGCCGACAGGCCCAGATCGGCCGTGCCCCAGCTCTTGTCCGGCGTGAAACCGGTCATCGCGAAGCTGCCGTTCATGCTGTTCAGGCCGGCAGTGACCGAACGCGGGTCGGCCTTGGAGTCATGGTTCCATGCCAGTTCGGCATACGGCGAGAGCACGGTGTTGCCGACGTTCCAGTCGCCTTGCAGGCGCCAGCCGGCGCTGGCCACCAACGCGTCGCGCTGCTGCCTGCCGAACCACATGGCGCTGCTGTCGTTGCCGCTTTCGACGTAGCCGCTGACTTTGGCCGTCTGCCACTCGACGGTGGCGAACGGGCCGGTGCGCAGGGTGCTCAAATCGAACCACCAGCCGCCGGTGACGCCGCCGCCCAGGTGCGAACCGTCGGCCTTGCCGCTTTCGGTACGTTGCGCCGTGCCTATGGTGATGTGGCGGTTGATGTCCTTGAAGTTGGACTGGCCGAAGTTGGCATAACCGCCGATGTAGCCGCCGCCCGCGTGGTAGGTGAGGTAACCGAGTGCGGTGACGTCCTGCATCTTGTAGCCGCCACCCGTGCCGGAAAAATCGGCGTTGTTCTGGCCGACGCCCAACGCGATGCCGGCCGAAATGTGCTCGGTCGCACGTGCGTCCGCGCCGAGGGTGAAGTTGAAATTGTCGCTGTTGGTCTTGGGCGAGCCTTGGCCGGCCTTGAACCGCTGTATGCCGTAGTCGATGTTGACGAAGGTACGGGTCTCGGCACCGGTGCTGTCCGCCAGCATCTGCTTGCGGATGACACGGGTCTGCACGGCGCTGGACGCCAGCGGCGCCTCGCCGAGCACGGAGATCTGCCCCGGCGCCTCGATGACGGACATCACGTACTGGCCGACCATCGCGTGGGCACCGGTGGTCGGATGCACGCCGTCGGCAAACAGGTAGGTCTGGTCGGTGCCGGCCGCGTAGCTGTACGGCAGGCCCGAACCGGCCGGGCCGCACTGCACCGAACTGGCGCCGGCGCCGCAGGCCGGTGCGGTCACGTTGCTGAAACCGTAGGCGGACGGATCGGCGATCACTTCGTTGAGCAGGGCGAAGGTGTTGGCCGGGATCACGTTCAGGCCGTGGTTGCTGAGCTGGGCGAGGCCGCTGTTGAGCACGCCGTTGTAGATCGTGGCGAGCTGGGTGGCGCCGGCCTGGCCAGCCGCACCGCCGGCCGCGGCCGCGGGAGTCTTGCCGAGGTCGGGCAGGTTGTAGACCAGCACGTACTTGGCGCCGGCGGCCTGCAGGGCGCCGAGCACACCCAGTTCGGTCTGCGCCGCGTTGACGGTGCCGGCGGCGATCGCGTTCGGGTCGGTCAGGGCGCCGCTCAGGTAAAAGACGTCGTTCGCACCGCCCCAGACCTGGTAGAGCGCGCCGGGATCGGCTTTGCCGCCGGTCGAGCCGAGGTACATCTGCAACTGCTGCGCAATGGTCGGCACCGCCGCCACATTGTTGACGAAGCCGGCGCCGCCCCAGGCGTAGTCGGTACCGCCGGCTGCAGACGGGGTCAGCGTGAAGCCGAGCTTCGCCGCCACGTTCTCCGCCGTGTTGGTGCCCGGGTTGGTGGTGAAGCGCAGCGGTGGCTGGATACCCGGCGCCGTGGCCAGCGAGATGTTGCCGTTGTCGCTGAGGCTGTCTCCGAACACGACGACCTGGCTGAACTGGTTAGTAGCTGCGGTGGCGCCGGCGCTGAACAGCAAGGCAGCGGTGATGGCGCCAGCGAGATAGCGAGTACGCGGCATGGGTAGGCTCCTGAGCAGGTGATCTTGTTACGTCTTCGTTACGTTAGTCCAATCCATACGGAAGCGCATGCTGCAGCGCATGGCGAGCGATATGGCTGATCGTCAGCGCTTGCGTGCGCGGTTCAGGGCATCGGCAAACGCACTGTTGAGCGGGGCGGCGGCGGGTTTGGGCGCGGCGTTGTTGCCGGGGCGGACACCGCGGCCATCGCGGTTGCCGCCACGCGCAGCCGGCTCCCCGTTCGCGGCGCGGCTGCGCGCCTGGCCGGGTTCATCGTCCAGGCGCATGCTGAGGCCGATGCGCTGGCGCGGCAGATCCACCTCCATCACCTTGACCTTGACGATGTCGCCGGCCTTCACCGCGTCGCGCGGATCCTTGACGAAGCCGTGCGACAACGCCGAGACATGCACCAGGCCGTCCTGATGCACGCCGATGTCGACGAAGGCGCCGAACGCGGCGACGTTGGTGACGCGGCCTTCCAGGATCATGCCGGGGCGCAGGTCCTTCACGTCCTCGACGCCCTCGGCGAAGCTCGGCGCCACGAACTCCGGGCGCGGATCGCGGCCGGGTTTCTCCAGTTCTTTCAGGATGTCGCGCACGGTGGGCACGCCGAACTTCTCGTCGGTGAACTGCTCCGCCTTCAGGCCGCGCAGGAAGCCCGCGTCGCCGATGATGCTGCGTACCTCGCGGCCGCACTGCGCGATGATCCGCTCGACCACCGGATACGCTTCCGGATGCACCGCGCTGGCGTCCAGCGGGTTGTCGCCGCTGGAGACGCGCAGGAAGCCGGCGCATTGCTCGAACGCCTTGTCGCCCAGCCGCGGCACCTTCAGCAGCGCCTTGCGGTTCGGGAACGGGCCGTTCGCATCGCGATGCTTCACCACGTTCTCGGCCACCGACGGCGACAGGCCGGCCACGCGCGCGAGCAGCGCGGCGGACGCGGTGTTGACGTCGACGCCGACCGCGTTGACGCAGTCCTCGACCCGCGCATCCAGCGCGCGCGCCAGCTTGATCTGGTTCACGTCGTGCTGGTACTGGCCCACGCCGATCGCTTTCGGCTCGATCTTCACCAGTTCGGCCAGCGGATCCTGCAGGCGGCGCGCGATCGAGACGGCGCCGCGCAGGCTCACGTCGAGCTGGGGGAATTCCTTCGCGGCGAATTCCGAGGCGGAATATACCGAGGCGCCGGCTTCGCTCACCACGACCTTCGACAGCTTCGCGCTCGGGCAGCTTCTTGATCAGCTCGCCGGCCAGCTTGTCGGTCTCGCGCGAGCCGGTGCCGTTGCCGATCGCGATCAGGTCCACGTCGTGCTGTTTGCACAGCCTGGCCAGCGACACCAGCGATTCGTTCCACTGCCGCCGCGGCTCGAGCGGGTAGATGGTGTCGGTGGCGAGCAGCTTGCCGGTGGCGTCGACCACCGCGACCTTGCAGCCGGTGCGGATGCCCGGGTCCAGTCCCATCACCGTCTTGGCGCCGGCCGGTGCGGCCAGCATCAGGTCTTTCAGGTTGTCGCCGAACACGCGGATCGCCTCATCCTCGGCGCCTTCGCGCACGCGGCCGAACAGATCGAGCGTGAGATGCAGGTGCAGCTTCACGCGCCAGGTCAGGCGCACGGTTTCGCGCAGCCACGCATCGGCGGCACGGCCGCGATTGTGGATGTTCGCATGCGCCGCGACGCGGCCCTCGCCTTCGGCGTGACCTTGCTCGCTGTCGGCGGCGGGGGCGAGTTCGAGTTCGATCACGCCCTCGTTGCGCGCGCGCATCAGCGCAAGCAGGCGGTGCGAGGGAATCTTGCCGATCGGTTCGACGTGATCGAAGTAGTCGCGAAACTTCGCGCCTTCGTGCTCCTTGCCCTCCACCACCTTCGCGCGGATCTGTCCTTGCGCCCACAGCCAGTCGCGCAGCTCGCCGACCAGGTGCGCGTCTTCGGCGATCGACTCCATCAGGATCGCGCGTGCGCCGTCGAGGGCGGCGCGCACGTCGGCGATGCCTTTTTCCGCGTCGACGAACGCTTCGGCGAACGCCTCCGGGGTCAGCGTGGGATCTTCGCGCAGGCCCAGCGCGAGCGGCTCCAGTCCGGCTTCGCGGGCGATCTGCGCCTTGGTGCGGCGCTTGGGCTTGAACGGCAGGTACAGATCCTCCAGTCGCGCCTTGGTGTCGGCGGCGAGCAGGTCGGCCTTCAGGGCATCGTCAAGCTTGCCCTGTTCTTCCACGCTGGCCAGGATCGCGGCGCGGCGGTCTTCCAGTTCGCGCAGGTAGCGCAGGCGTTCTTCCAGCAGGCGCAGCTGGGTGTCATCGAGTCCGCCGGTGACTTCCTTGCGGTAGCGCGCGATGAACGGCACGGTGGCGCCGCCATCGAGCAGATCCACGGCAGCCCGTACCTGTTCGGTCCTGGCGGCGATATCGTTGGCGATGCGTTGTTCGATGCTGAGCATGAGGCTGTGGAGTTTCCTTGGAGTCGGGTGATCCCGAGAGTCGGCGAATCGGGCCGCAGATGATAGCAAGCCGCTCCCGCAGTCCTGGAGGGAAGCCGCGGCAGGGGCGGCGAAATTCGGGACGCGAGCAGCCTCCGACCGAAAACCATCAGCGAATCCATACAGATCCCCCTCGAATCCCTCAAGTAAGAGCCGCAGCTCCGGCCTATGGTCGCTCGACGGACAGAGGCGTCCGTCTGGAGGCTCCTATGAAACACCCGATCATTGCCACCACCATCATGCTCGGCCTTTCCTGCATCAGCGGCGTCAGTGCCGCCCAAGATGGGGCCCAACAGACCACCAAGCTGCAGCATGTCACGGTCAACCCGGCACCGGGCCAATACGAGACCTACGCCGTCAACTTGAACGCCGGTTACGGATTGAAGACCCTGGTTGGCCACACGCACCGGCAATACGTGCAAGCGCAGCGGGAGGCCGAGAGGTTGGAGGCCCTGCGCAAGCAGGGTATGGCCCCGGCGCCGTTTGTCACGGTGGCCCTCGACGATTCGTCCGGTCCCGGCATGGGCAGGCGGATCCTGCTGTTCGACGCCAACCGGGCCACGGTTGCCATCGTGGACGCGCATTGCAAGCGCGTCGCACCGGAAGGCAAACGGTGCCAGTTGGTTTCCCCGGATGCGTCCAGCCGGAGCCTGGCGTCGATAGAGACGCAACGTCTGTATCTGGCGGGAGTAGATCAGCATTGACCGAGCTGGGATGCGCCGTGCCTGCTCGATGCCGGCGATCGACCGACGGCGTCACGGCGGTGCCGATCAGGCATGACGGTGCCGCGGCCCAGCCACGGTGCCGTAGCCGTGTCGCAGTCAGTGCGCTGGCGGTACCGACAGGGCTGGCCCGCCGTCCGCGTTTTCAGGCGCTGAACGAGTTGTTGCCAGACGATGCCTGCTTCTGCTTGAACTCGCTGGCGCGACCGTTCAGCACCAGGGTGCCGGCGATCAGGTCGTGCAGGCCCTGCTTGCGCTGGGTCCAGGCAACCATCAGGAAGCCGATGCCCAGGATGAGCGCGCTCAGATATTTCGCGGGGTAGCGGCCCAGCGCGCGCGGGAAGCTGATCTTCGCGCCCTGCATATCGGTGACCCGGATGCCCAGCGCCAGCTTGCCGAGCGTGCCTTGCCAGGATGAGCTTTCGCACACGGCGAAGTACAGCCAGGTCATCACCGTGATGATCAGGATGGCTGGCAGCATGGTCTCGTAGTACTGGCTCATTGCCGCCATCATCAACTCGGGATTTCCCGCTGCCCCCAGCTGCGCCTGTTTCATCGCCTCTTCGGCGGCGGCCCCGCCCATCATCTTCTGGATGAGGGTACCCGGTATGTACAGGATGATCGCGTCGAGGATGTAGGCGGCGACGCGTTTCCAGAAGCCGGCATGATCTTCCAGTGCAGCGGCGGTGACTTGCGGCAGCAGCGGCGCGGCAGGCGCGGCGTAGGGATTGTCGGCGGCCGGTGGCGGAGCGGCCGCCGACACGTCGGGGAACAGTACGGACAGCGGCTGCCAGTCAGCCAGGCCTTCGTACCAGGCCAGGTCCTTGGGGCTCACTTGACCACTGCGCAGCCACTGGCGCACGTCTTCTTCCTTGTACGGGCCATGTCGTTCGCCATCGCGGCCGATCCAGATTTCCATTCGTGCACTCCCGCTGCTGGTCAAAGTCGGCATGATGCCAGAGCACGCCGCAGGATTCTGCCTGCCGGAAGTTCGTGCGCGCCCGACTCAGGCGGCGTGGCGTTTCAGGTGCACCAGCAGCAGCGAGATCGCCGCCGGCGTGACGCCGCTGACGCGCGCGGCCTGGCCGAGCGTGGCCGGCTGGCTGCGCTTGAGCTTCAGCAGCACTTCGGCCGACAGCCCGCGCACCTTGTCGTAGTCGAAGCTGGCGGGGATCGCCGTGTCCTCGTGCCGGCGCTGGCGTTCGATCTCCTCGCGCTGGCGTTCGAGATAGCCGGCGTACTTGGCCTGCACCTCGACCTGGGCCGCCACGTCGTCGCGCTCCACGGCCGGGCCGAGTCCGTTCACCGCGGTGAGCTTCGCGTAATCGAGTTCGGGCCGGCGCAGCAGGTCGATGGCGCTGGTCTCGCGGCTGACCGCGATGCCGAGCTGGCGCTCGACGGCCGCACCCAGCGCATTGCCCGGCGTCGCCCACAGGCCAGCGCAGGCGTTGCAGTTCGTGTTCGATCGCGTCGCGCTTGCGCGCGCAGCGCATCGAAGCGCGCCTGCGGCACCACGCCGAGTTCGAAGCCCCGCTCGGTGAGGCGCAGGTCGGCGTTGTCCTCGCGCAGGTGCAGCCGGTATTCGGCGCGCGAGGTGAACATGCGGTACGGCTCGATCGTGCCGTTGGTGATGAGGTCGTCGATCAGCACGCCGATGTAGGCCTCGTCGCGGCGCGGAGACCACGGCGCCTTGCCCTGCACCGCGAGCGCGGCGTTGAGGCCGGCGATCAGGCCCTGCGCGGCGGCTTCCTCGTAGCCGGTCGTGCCGTTGATCTGGCCGGCGAAGTACAGGCCGGCGATCGCCTTCGTCTCCAGCGACGGGTTGAGTCCGCGCGGATCGAAGTAGTCGTATTCGATCGCGTAGCCGGGGCGCGTGATGTGCGCGTGCTCGAAGCCCTGGATCGAATGCACCAGCGCCAGCTGCACGTCGAACGGCAGCGATGTGGAGATGCCGTTCGGGTAGATCTCGAACGTGTCCAGCCCTTCCGGCTCGATGAAGATCTGGTGCGAGGACTTCTCGGCGAAGCGCACCACCTTGTCCTCGATCGACGGGCAGTAGCGCGGGCCGATGCCTTCGATCTGGCCGGTGTACAGCGGCGAGCGGTCCAGCGCGCCGCGGATGATCTCGTGCGTGCGTTCGGAGGTATGCGTGATCCAGCAGCTGACCTGGCGCGGATGCTCGTCGCGCGTGCCGAGGTAGGAAAACACCGGCGCCGGATCGTCGCCGGGCTGCTCTTCCAGGCCGCTGAAGTCGATCCTGCGCCCGTCGATGCGCGGCGGCGTGCCGGTCTTCAGCCGGTCCGCGGCGATCGGCAGCTCGCGCAGCTTTTGCGCCAGCGTGCTGGCCGGCGGATCGCCGGCGCGACCGCCGGCGTACTGCGCCTGGCCGATGTGGATCTTGCCGGCGAGGAACGTGCCGGCGGTCAGCACCACCGCTCGCGCGCCGAACGACGAGCCCCATCTGGGTGACCACGCCGCAGACGCGGCCGTTCTCGATGATCAGGTCGTCCACCGCCTGCTGGAACAGCTCCAGGTTCGGCTGGGTTTCCACGATCCGGCGGATCGCCGCCTTGTACAACGCGCGATCGGCCTGGCAGCGGGTGGCGCGCACGGCCGGGCCCTTCGATGCATTCAACGTGCGCCACTGGATGCCGGCGCGGTCGGCGGCATGCGCCATCGCGCCGCCGAGCGCGTCGATCTCCTTGACCAGATGGCCCTTGCCGATGCCGCCGATGGCCGGGTTGCAGCTCATCTGGCCGATCGTCTCGATGTTGTGGCTGAGCAGCAGCGTGCGCGCGCCGGCGCGCGCGGCGGCCAGCGCGGCCTCGGTGCCGGCGTGGCCGCCGCCGATCACGATGACGTCGTAGTGGGTCGGATGGCGCATCAAACTGACCTGAAGCGTGCGAAGAGTGACAAAACGGGGCGCCATGGTACCGCCATCAACGGCGTTCCAGTGGCTTGGCGGAACTGGCATGTTTCCTGCTTGAGCTCATCCAGCACTTTCATGGGCAGACGCTGCGCGACACGCGCGCCGAGATCGAACTGACAGGGGTTCGATTGCGTACCAGGAAAGGAAGCAAGACGGCACCCCTCGGGGTGCCGTCGTCTTTTGTGCCACCGAAAACCCGGCAAAGCCAATAAAGACGAGGCCCCGCAGCTTTGCGGCCGCGGGGCCTCGTACTGGATAGATCTGGCGCCCGGCGGTCTCAGGAACAGGGGGAATCCAGGATGACCGTATTGCCGGGCGCCAGAAACCGAAACTTGTTGGCGTCAGCCGCGGCTCGCGTCGCGGAACACGGGTCGATATTCGCCGCAAACGCGTGAACAAGGTGTGACTGAAAAGGGATTTTGTGCCAGTCCGCGGCAGCAGATGACGTGCCGCGTCAGTCACGTGATCTGTATCCGTAATCGAGCGTGATGGCTATCACACATTGGCATGGCGGTTGCATCCGTTCCGCTACCAACCGATACCAAGGAGTACGTCATGGACATGAGCTTCGATTTTCAACCGGTCTATCCGCACCACGACCTGCTGATCGAAATCGGTCAGGTTGAGATGGCCATCGATGGCCTCAGCGAGCGCGACGACAGCGAGCGCCATGTGCTGCAGCCGAGTCTGGAATCGCGCATGGAAAGCCTGCTCGACGCGCTCGACCATCTGGCCGTCTGAATGACCGCACCCGCCCGCGTGTGAGGGAGATTTCCCCGCACGCCAGGGCGATCCGGCGGAACGGCTCGCTGCCTCCGTCGTCCGTCAGTGGTTCAGCACGCTGCCGATGATTTCGGCCAGGTTGCGGGAAAGCCCGCGATGTCCGGCCAGCTCCACGATCACCCGCTCGCGCCGCCTCGCGCCGCTGCGGCTCCAGCCGCTGCCAGCCGTTGAATGCCGTAGCCAGTCGCGCCGCGATCTGCGGGTTCAGTGCGTCCAACGCTACCAGCCGATCGGCCAGCAGCCGGTAGCCGGCGCCGTCGACGCGGTGGAAGCCGCTCGGGTTGTTGCGCACGAATGCGCCCAGTAGCGACTGCACCCGGTTCGGATTTTTCAGTGTGAAAGCGGCATCGTGCTCCAGCACGCGCACGCGCTCCAGTGCGGGTTCGCCCGGCACCTGCGCCTGCACGGCGAACCATTTGTCCAGTGCCAGCGCGTTGCCGGCGTGACGTGCGCGGAATTCGAGCAAGGCCGCCGCCGCCTGCGGCGCTTCGCTGCGCACCAGCACGGCCAGCGCGGCGAGGCGGTCGGCCATGCCCGGCGCGGCGCGGAATTGCGCGGCGGCCAGTTCGGCCGCGCCGCTGGGGTCGAGCAGGGCCAGCAATTCCAGCGCGCGGCGCTTGAGCCGACGGCGTGCCTGGCTGGCCGCGTCCAGCGCGGTGTTGGTATGCGCCGCCAGCGCGGCGTAACGCTGGCGCAGGGCATCGGCACCCAGGCGTGCGGCCAGGCGTTGCTGCAATTGCCTGGCGCAGCTGATGGATGCGCTGTGGATCGATCGCCGTCTCGCGCTCGGCCAGTTCGATCTCGCCCGGCGGAGTCAGCAGATCGGCCAGCAAGGCGTCGTCGATCGTGGCATTGCCGAACAGCGATGCCAGCGCGTCGCACCAGGCCTGCAAGGCATCGCCGGCGTTGCCGTCGCGCAAGTCCTCGTAGGCGCGCGCGGCCAGCTGCTGGCCGGCTTCCCAGCGGTTGAAGCCGTCGATGTCGTGCGCCAGCAGCAGGGCCAGTTCGTCCGGTGCGTAGTCGCATTCCAGGACCACCGGCGCGGAAAATCCGCGCAGCAGCGACGGCACCGGCGCGGTGATCACGTCGGTGAACACGAAATCCTGCTCGATCTGGTCCAGCACCACTACCGTCTCGATGCCGGCTTTGGACGTCTGGCCGTCCATATGCAGCGGCAGCATGTCGCCGCCGCGGGTGAACAGCGCCAGCTTCACCGGGATCGGCAGCGGCGGCCGTGCATCTGCGCCGTTGCCGCTGGAGGCGCGCTGGGACAAGGTCAGCGTGTACTCGTGGCGGGCTGCGTCGTAACGGCCGCTGCGCCTTCAGGCGCGGCGTGCCGGCCTGGCCGTACCAGGCCAGGTAGGGCGCAAGGTCGGTGCCGTTGGCCTCGCCCAGCGCGCCGAGGAAATCCTCCAGCGTGGCGGCGCGGCCGTCGTTGCGCTCGAAGTAGCGGTCCATGCCGCGGCGGAAGCCGTCCTGGCCCAGCGCGCCGGCCAGCATGCGCACCAGCTCGGCGCCTTTCTCGTACACCGTGGCGGTGTAGAAATTGTTGATCTCGCTGTACTGCGCCGGGCGCACCGGATGCGCCAGCGGGCCGGCGTCCTCGGGGAACTGCGCGCGACGCAGCAGCGACACGTCCTCGATGCGCTTCAGCGGCGCGGAGTTCATGTCGGCCGAGAAGCTCTGCTCGCGGAATACCGTGAGGCCTTCCTTCAGCGAGAGCTGGAACCAGTCGCGGCAGGTGACGCGGTTGCCGCTCCAGTTGTGGAAATACTCGTGGCGCGACCACCGCCTCGACGTGGCGGTATTCGTCGTCGGTGGTCGAGTCGGGGTCGGCCAGCAGGCATTTCGCGTTGAAGATGTTGAGGCCCTTGTTCTCCATCGCGCCCATGTTGAAATCGTGCGTGGCGACGACGTGGAACACGTCAAGGTCGTAGTTGCGGCCGTAGGCCTGCTCGTCCCAGCGCATCGCGCGTTCCAGCGCATCCATCGCGTAGTGGCAGCGGTCGATCGCGTCGGCCTCGGCCCAGATCTTCAGCTGCACGGCGCGGCCATCGGCGGTGACGTAGTCGCGCTCGATCCGCTCCAGGCGGCCGGCGACCAGGGCGAACAGGTAGCTCGGCTTCGGATGCGGATCGACGAAGCGCGCCCAGTGCCGGCCGCCTTCCAGCTCGCCGGCGCCGTCCGGATTGCCGCCGGCCAGCAGCACCGGAAAGCGCGCACGGTCGGCGCGCAGCGTGACCGTGTAGCGCGACAGCACGTCGGGTCGGTCGGGGAAAAAGGTGATGTGGCGGAAGCCTTCGGCCTCGCACTGGGTCAGCAGGAAGCCGCTCTCGCGCGAGCCGGAGAGGTACAGGCCTTCCAGCGCGGTGTTCGCCGCCGGGCGCAACCGCACGCGGGTCTCCAGCACGCTGCCGTCGCGGGCGCCGTCGACCTCCAGCACGTTGCCGGCGTAGCGATACGCGGTGGCGGGCAGCTGTTGGCCGTCGAGCTTGATCGACAGCAGTTGCAGGTCCTCGCCATCCAGTCGCAGCGGTGCGTCCTGCGCCGGATCGCGACGCAGCAGCAGGCGCGCGGATAGTTCGCTGGCGTCGATGCCGAGGTCGAAATCCAGTTCGACCGTCTCGACGCGCCAAGCCGGCGCGCGGTAGTCGCTAAGGCGGATCACCGCCGGGGCGGCTTGCTCGGAGAGTGCATGCATGGAGGCATAGATGGGGCGCGGGGGTCGAAAAGGATACCATGCGTCTGTTGCGAGCACAGGAAAGTCATATGGGTGCGACGCGCTACACCGCCCGGCTCGGCCGCCTCGGCGATCAGGACATCGTGGTGCTGACCGATGTGGACGGTGGCCGCTGCGTCCGCATCGCACGGCATGGCGCGGCGCTGCTCGGTTTCGAGGCCGATGTCGATGGCGCCACGCGCGATCTGGCCGACGGCTATGGCGATGCCGCCGAAATCACGCAGCGGGCGGGTTCGCGCTTCGCCATCATGGCGCCGTTTGCCGGGCGCGTTGCCGATGCGCGCTATGACTTCGACGGCCAGTCGCAGGATCTCGCACCCGGGCGTCACCGGCGCCGAGCGCGCCAGCCGGCATGGCTTTGTGCGCGACGCGGATTTCGAGGTTGCCAGCCTGGCTGCCGATGACGAGTCCGCGCGCGTCACGTTGCGGACCAGCGCGATCCGTCCGCGGCCCGGCTATCCGCATGCGATCGACCTGGCGGTGACTTTCACCCTGGACGCCGGCGGCCTCACCCTGGAGGCGTGCATGCGCAACGTCGGTGACGGCGCGGCCCCATGCTTCTTCGGCTGGCATCCGTATTTCCGCGTGGCCGGTGGCGAGATTGACGACTGGCAGCTGCAGATCCCGGCGCAGACCCTGATCCGCACCGGCGCCAACCTGATCGCGCTGGCCGGAGCGGAAGCCTACGTGGCGCTGGACGATGCGCCGGCGCTGGATTTCCGCGAGTCGCGACGGATCGGCGAGCAGCATCCTCGACCAGGGTTACACCGACCTGGAAGCGGACGCCGACGGCCGCATCCGCACCCGTCTGCGCGACCCGGCCAGCGGCTTCGGCATCGCGGTGTGGCAGGAGCGCGGCGTGATGCACGCGTTCACCGCCGACACGGTGAGCCGCGATGCGCGCCGGGCCGTGGCGCTGGAGCCGATGGAATGCATGGCCGACGCGTTCAACCGGCCCGAGTGTGCCGCGGCGATCCGGCTGGAACCCGGCGCCGAGCGCCGTTTCCGTTGTGGTGTGGAGATCGATCCGTGACGAACGCGTTGCCCCGTTTTCGACGAGATCCGCGATGCCGCCGCGCGCATCGCGCCCTACGCGCGGGTGACGCCGGTGTTGCGCAACGAGGTACTGGATGCACTGAGTGGCGCCGAGCTGCATTTCAAATGCGAGAACCTGCAACGCGGCGGCGCGTTCAAGTTCCGCGGCGCCTGCAACGCGGTGTGGTCGCTCGATGACGAGACCGCCGCCCGCGGCGTGGTCACGCATTCCTCCGGCAACCACGGCAATGCGCTGGCGCTGGCCGCCGCCACGCGCGGCATCGCCGCGCATGTGGTGGTGCCCGAGGGCGCGGTGCGCGCCAAGCTCGACGCGATCGAACGCGCCGGCGCGATCCTGCACCGCTGCGCGCCGACCCAGGCCGCGCGCGAGGCAAAATGCGCCGAGGTGCAACGCGCCACCGGCGCCGAGCTGGTGCATCCGTATGCCGATACGCGGGTGATGGCCGGCCAGGGCACCGTCGCGCTGGAACTGTTGCAGCAAGTGGCCGGGCTGGATGCGGTGATCACCCCGGTCGGCGGCGGCGGCCTGGCCAGCGGCGTGGCGATCGCCGCGCATGCGCTCAATCCGGCGTTGAACCTGTTCGGTGCCGAACCGTCGGGTGCCGACGATGCCGCGCAGTCACTGGCGCAAGGCGCGCGGGTCACCACGGTGCATGCCCGACACGGTCTGCGACGGCCTGCGTGCGCTGGTCGGCGAACGCAACCTGGATGCGCTGCGCGCGCACCACGTAGGGATCATCACCGTCAGCGACGCCGAGACCATCGCCGCGATGCAGTTGCTGTGGTCGGAGCTGAAGCAGGTGGTGGAAGTTTCCAGCGCCACCGTGCTGGCGGCGATCCTGAAACAACCGCAACGTTTCGCCGGCAAGCGCCTCGGCCTGGTGCTGACCGGCGGCAACGTGGACCTCGGCGCGCTGCCGTGGTGAATGTTCGTCGCGCTACGGGCGCCGGCGCGCGCCCACGCCGCTGACCGCGAGCAACCCCAGCAACACGAACACGATGCCGACCAGCTCCATCGCCGACGGCTGTTCGTGCAGGATCAGCCACGCCAGCAACACGCTGACGATCGGCACGCCCAGGCTGGACACGCTGGCCACCGTGGTCGGCAACCGCTGCAGCACGATCGACCACAGCCACCAGGCCAGGCTGGACGCCAGCAGCACGCTGTAGACCAGACCGGCGGTGAACGCCAGATTCCATTCGATCGCACGCTCCGGTACCGCCAGCGCGAGCAGGCCGAGCGCGCCGCCACCCAGCAGCATCTGCCACGCCGTGAGGCTGAGCACCGATGGTGCATGCTGGCGGAACATGCGCTTGCTGAGCACGGTGCCGGCCGCCCACGCGACGCCGCCGACGATCGCCAGCGTGGTGCTCAGTGCGCTGCCCAGGGCACGCCACGGCTCGATGATGCAGACCAGGCCGACCGCGGCCAGCGCCAGCCCCAGCCAATGCCGCGCGGTGGGTCGATCCCCGAGCACCAGCCATGCCAGCAGCACCGCCCAGAACGGCATGGTGTACGCGAGCAGGGCGACGTGGCCGGCACCGCCGCTGAGCAGGGCCAACTGCTCCAGGCCCTGGAAGGCCGTGGTCTGGCACAACCCGATCAGCAGCGTCGGCAGCAACGGCGGCGGCCGCAACGATTGCCGCGACAGCAGCAGCGCGGCGAACAGCACGGCGGCGCCGAGCAGGTAGCGCAACGCGGCGAAGTGGAATGGCCCGGCGTACGCCAGTACCTGTTTCATCACCACCCAGCTATAAGCCCAGATCAGGATGGTGAAGAACAGCGCGGACAGCGCGCCGCGTGAGGACGAAGGCGACATGGGAAGCCAGGGCAAGGTGGGGCGACAAGTTTAGCGGCGTGGGTTACGTTGTGCGGCACTCTACGATCACCCGCCAGCCATGACCAAGACCACCGAACCGCAGCGCTGCCACTGGGCCACCGGCAGCGACCCGCTGATGCGCGATTACCACGACACCGAGTGGGGCGTGCCGCAGCACGACGATCGCGCGCTGTTCGAGTTCCTTTGCCTCGAAGGCGCGCAGGCCGGCCTGTCCTGGCGCACCGTGCTGAACAAGCGCGAGAACTACCGCAAGGCCTTCCACCATTTCGAGATCGCCCGCGTCGCCGCGATGACCGACCGCGAACTGGAAAAGCTGCTGCTCGATCCCGGCATCATCCGCAACCGCCTGAAGGTTTCCTCCGCCCGCGACAACGCCATCGCCGCGCTGGACGTCATCGACGAGTTTGGCAGTCTGGACGCCTAGCTGTGGTCCTTCGTCGACGGCAAGCCGCTGCGCAACCGCTGGCGCAGCCAGGGCGAGGTGCCAGCCAGCACCGAGCTGTCCGACCGCATGAGCAAGGCGCTGAAGAAACGCGGCTTCCGCTTCGTCGGCACCACCATCTGCTACTCGCTGCTGCAGGCGACCGGGATGATCGATGATCACCTGGTGGGGTGTTTCAGGCACGGTGCGTGTGCCGGGAAGAGTTGAATCGGCCAAACCGGATCGTAGATGTGCGGCGCGACACGTGCGCGGACATGAGACGGTGGCGCGATTCGGCGGTATCCGTGCGGTGCATCCGTTCGGCGTAGGTTGGGGTGAGTGCAACGAACCCCAACGCGAGGATGCGTTGGCGAAGCCGAAGCGCTCCAGCCATCTGTTTCTGCTGCCAGCGCATGTCAGCAGCGACAGCGGCCAAGGTGGGTTTCGCGCGCAGTCGCAGGCATCATGGCAACCGTTTCCCTGCCGGGTCCGTTCGTGTCCACACGTTCCGTTTACGCGCCTGTGCTGTTCGCCGTCGCCATGCTGCTGGTCAGCATGGTGTCGTATCAATGCGGCGCGGCCCTGGCCAAGGAACTGTTTCCGCTGATCGGGGCGCAGGGCGCCACCGCGTGCCGGCTGGGTCTGGGCGCGCTGATCCTGCTGCTGGTGCGGCGGCCGTGGCGCTCGCCGCGACGGGTGCGCGACGTGCGTGCGCTGTGGGGTTACGGCCTGTCGATCGGGGCGATGAACCTGATGTTCTACATGGCGTTGCGCAGCATCCCGTTGGGCATTGCGGTGGCGCTCGAGTTCACCGGGCCATTGGCGCTGGCGTTGTTCGGCTCGCGCCGGCTGCTGGATTTTGCGTGGATCGCGCTGGTGCTGGCGGGGCTGGCCCTGCTGCTGCCATTGCGTGGCCAGGTACACACGCTCGATCCGGTGGGCGTGATGTATGCGCTGGGCGCGGGCGTGGGCTGGGCGCTGTACATCGTGATGGGTCAGAAGGCGGGAGCGGCGCACGGCGCGGACACGGTGACCCTGGGCACATCCATCGCGGCGCTGCTGGCGATGCCGATCGGTATCGCGCACGCGGGCAGCGCACTGTTCGCGCCGGCACTGCTGCCGCTGGCACTGGGCGTGGCCGTGCTCAGTTCCGCGCTGCCGTATTCGCTGGAGATGGTGGCGTTGACCCGCTTGCCGACGCGCACCTTCGGCACCCTGCTGAGCCTGGAGCCGGCCATCGCGGCGATGGCCGGTGTGGGTTTCCTCGGCGAACACCTGAGCGTGCTGCAGTGGCTGGCGATCGCGGCGATCATCGTGGCCGCGGCCGGCACGGCACTCAGCGTGCGCCAGCCGGTGACCGAACCGCCGCTCAACTGAGCGTTATCTGCCGATAGGTGGCGCCTGCATTCGCTTCATCGACGATGGCGCGACGAGGTGCATGAAACAGGCTCGCCGCGATTTCCGGTTTGCCGGGCCGAGCCCAGCCCGTGGCCGCCATCACGGGCGAAACGGAGTCGGCCGGCCGCTTGGCACTTCAAGACAGAGTCAAGTACGGTTGCTGCCTGGAAGGAGTGCCGTTCTTGTTCCGCCGTTGGCCAAGACAGACAGTTACGACAGACAGTTACCTCAGGGAGTGCAGAGCATGCGGATTTCGCCGATCAACTTTAACCTCGCGGCAGCCAAAGAGACCGTCAAGCACGTGCAGGGGGCGATGGATATCGGAACCACCAACAAATTCTTCAACAACTTCTGGGGGCTTCCCGCCCGCCTGGCGTGTGTATCGGCGGAAACCAAAGCGATCCAGAAGGATATGAAGGAACAGCTGCCGCTATTGCAGCGCGAAAAGGACCCGGAAAAACTCCAGAATGACATTGCCAAGGCCCAGGTGGAGACGGCGGCGTCGTGGGGAAAGCATTGGGGCTGCGGCAATTGCGGCGTGCAGAGCGCGATGGCCTTCATCCGCCTGCGCGACTTCTGGAAACTGTTTCCGCTGGACTGGATGCAGCTGAAGCATGGAGATCACGGCTTCGTGGTGATCGGGCGCGAGAAAGCCACCAACCCGTCCATGCCGCGAACCTGGAATGCCGATGCGGTGCTTTGCGACCCCTGGAGCGGGGTCGCCGTCACGATGATCCGCCGGTCGTCGCTGTACCACAGCACGCTGGATCTGATCTATCGCCACGAGTCCGCGTGATTGCCGCGGAGTAACGCGGGCCACCGGCAGCCAGTGTGAGGCTTCAACGTCGCCGCGACCCGCGCAGCGAATCGATCGAGAACGTCGCCACTTCGCCGCCGGGTACGCGGCGCGGTTGGCCGACCGGCGGGCCCCAGGCGTGCGCGCTGACCACTTCCCAGCTGGCCGGGATGCGGCCGTCCACGCGCATGCGCTTCGTAGGCGGCCAGCATGCGCTGGTAGCGCCCCTTGCCGGTGAGGCCGCGTGCGCGTGCGCGATCGGCGTTGGTGGCGCCGAGGCCTTGCAGTTCCTCCAGCAGCTTGCGCGGTTCGCTGTAGGTCAGGGTGTAGCGGAACACGTCGAGCACCGGGTCGCGCAGGCCGGCGTTGAGCATCGCGTCGCCGACGTCGTGCATGTCGAGGAAGCGGCCCACGTGCGGCTGCTGGTCGGCCTCGGCCCAGGCCGCGCGCAGCTCCTTCAAGGTGTCCGGGCCGAAGCTGGAGAACGCCAGGAAGCCGCCGGGTTTCAGCACGCGCATGCACTCGCCGAACAGCGCGGGCAGGTCGTCGACCCACTGGAAGCACAGGTTGGAATACAGCACGTCGACGCTGTGGTCGGCCAGCGGCAGGTGGGTGGCTTCGGCGCACACGCGGCGGAACGGCTTCAGCCAGCTGCTGTGCTGTTTCGCCGCGCGCAGCATCGGCAGGGCGAGGTCGACCGCGATCACTTCGGCCTTGGGATAGCTTCTGCTTCAGCAACGCGCGTGCCGCGACCGGTGCCGGCGCCGACGTCGACCACGCGCAGCGGCGTTTCCAGATAGAAGCCCAGTCGTTCGAGCAGGGCATCCCGCACTTCACGCTGCAGCGCATCGTGGTGATCGTAGCTGTTGGCGGCGTGGCCGAAGTTGCGGCGCACGCGCTGTTGGTCGAGTTGGAAATCGCTCATCGAACCTGCTCAAGGGAAGAAGGAGCCAGCAGCGGTTGCAGCGCCTGCGCTACCGCGTCGGCGTGGCCGAAGAACGGCGCGTGGCCGGCCTGCTGGATGTCGGTGTACTGGCCGGCGCAACTGGCTGGCCGACCATGCCATCGCCTGCGGCGGTACCAGTCGGTCACGACGGCCGCTGATCCACGCGCTGGGCACGCGCAGGTCGGGCAAGCGCAGCGCGGCGGTCGCTGGTTTCCAGGATGCGGATGCCTTCCTGCAGCACGCGCAGGTCGGGCTCGCCGCGGGCGAACACCAGCTCGCGCAGGTGGCGCAGTTCGGCGCGCGGGTCGGCGCTGCCCATCGCCTCCAGCGCCAGGAAGCGCTCGAGCGTGGCGTGGTAGTCGGTTTCCAGGTCGCTGGCGAGCTGATGCACCAGCTGCTCGTCGGCGCCGTGCGGCCAGCTCGCATCGCGCACGAATTTCGGCGTGGCGCACAGCATCGCCAGGCCGCGCACCTGCCGCGGCATTTCCAGCGCGGCGGTCAGCGCGATGATGCCGCCCAGCGACCAGCCCAGCCAGATCGCCGGCGGCGTGACCCTGGCGATCGCCGCGGCGCAGGCGCGCGGCTCCAGCGGCAGGCCGCAGTCGCGCGAGTAGCCGTGGCCGGGCAGGTCGACCACGTACATCGTGCACTGGTCCTCCAACGCCTCGACCAGCGGCCCCAGCACGCCGCCGTGCATCGCCCAGCCATGCAGCAGCACCAGTGGCACCGGGCCGTGGCCGCGCTTGTCGATGTACAGGCTCATGCCTCCATTTCCTGGTCACGTGCGGGCAACAAGCTGCTTGTCGACGGCACCGCGTCCGTCGAACACGAAGCAGTCGCCGTGCCAGTGCGTTGCCGTCGGTCTGTTCCAGGTACTTCAGGATGCCGCCGTCGAGCTGGTAGACGTGCTGCATGCCGAGATCCTGCATGTGCAGCGCGGCCTTCTCGCAGCGGATGCCGCCGGTGCAGTACGAGACGATGGTCTTGCCTGCGTAGCGCGCGCGGTCGGCGGCGATCGCGGCGGGAAATCCGGTGAAGCTGGCGAGGCGGTAGTCGACCGCCTGCGGGAACTTGCCGAGGTCGGTCTCGTAGTCGTTGCGGGTGTCCAGCAGCACCACTTCGCGACCGTCGTCGTCGTGGCCCTGATCCAGCCAGCGTTGCAGCGTGGGCGCATCCACCGCCGGCGCGCGGCCGCCTTCGGGGCGGATCGTGGGCAGGCGCATGGTGATGATCTCGCGCTTCAGGCGCACGCGCAGGCGGCCGAACGGCACCTCGTCGGACAGCGATTCCTTCGGCGCGATGTCGGCGAAGCGCGGGTCGTCGTGCAAGGTGGCCATGAAGCCGTCGATCTGCGCACGGCTGCCGGCCAGGAACAGGTTGATGCCTTCCGGCGCCAGCAGGATCGTGCCCTTCAGCGCCAGCGCCTCGCAACGCGCGAACAGCCGCTCGCGCAGCGCGGGCAGGTCGTCCAGGCTGATGAACTTGTAGGCGGAGATGTTGACGATCGACATGCGGAGGAATCAGCAGAACAAGCGGCAATTATACGTGGTCGCCCGGGAATGCCCGTCGCGCGGGCGGCAAATGCAGCGATTCCAGCGCGCCCAGCAGCCGGTCGACGTGGGCTTCCTCGTGCGCTGCCGACAGCGTGATGCGCAGCCGCGCCTGGCCGACCGGCACGGTCGGCGGGCGGATCGCGGTCACCAGCAGGCCTTGCCGTTCGAGTGCCTGTGCCGCGGCCAGCGCAGCCTCGGCGCTGCCCAGCAGCAGCGGCTGGATGGCGCTGACCGATGCCGCCAGCGGCAGGCCGAGTTCGGTGGCGCCGCCGCGGAAGCGGGCGATCAGAGCGGCGAGCTTTTCGCGCCGCCATGCCTCGGACTGCGCCAGTTGCACCGCTTCCAGCGCGGCCGCGGCCAGCGCCGGCGGCATCGCGGTGGTGTAGATGTACGGGCGCGCGAATTGCACGAGGCCGTCGATCAACGTCGCCGGTCCGGCCACGAACGCGCCGCTGCAGCCGAGCGCCTTGCCCAGCGTGGCCATCAGCAGCGGCACCTCGCGCTGACCGAGGTTCGCGGCGCGGACGCTGCCGGCGCCGTCGTCGCCGAGCACGCCGAGGCCGTGCGCATCGTCGACCATCAAGGTGGCTTGCTCGCGCGCGCACAGCTGCGCCAGCTCGCGCAGCGGCGCGACGTCGCCGTCCATGCTGAACACGCCGTCGGTCGCGAGCAGTGCGGCCGTGGCAGGATGCGCCGCCAGCTGGCGCGCCGCCGCGGCCACGTCGGCGTGCGGATAGCGCTTCAGTTCGGCGCCGCTGAGCTTGGCGCCATCGAGCAGACAGGCGTGGTTGAGCTTGTCCTGCACGCAGACGTCGCCGCGTGTCAGCAGCGCCTGCAGCACGCCGAGGTTGGCCATGTAGCCGGTGGAGAACAGCAGTGCGCGCTCGCGCCCGGTCCAGGCGGCCAGCGCTTCTTCCAGTTCCGCGTGCACGCTGCGATGGCCGCAGATCAGGTGCGCCGAGGTGCTGCCGACACCTTCCGCGTGGGCTGCGCGGATGAGCGCGCCGACCAGCTGCGGGTGCTGCGCCAGGCCGAGGTAGTCGTTGCTGCAGAACGACAGCAGGCGCCGGCTGCCGGTTTCCAGCCATGGGCCGTCGGCGTGGTCGATCGTGCGCAGCCGGCGCAGCAGATTGGCGCTGGCGCGTTCGGCCGTCTGGACGGCCAGTCGCTGGAGCAGGTCAGGCCGCGGCACTGCAGCCGCAGCCCTGCCCGCAGCCGGCAGCGTCGCTTTCGATGAGCCCGGCGTGCACGGTGCCCGCTGGCACGGCCACTTCCATGGGCTGCAGGTCGAGCCGGCGGAACAGCGCGCGGTCGCGCCTCCACGTCCGGGTTGCCGGTGGTCAGCAGCTTCTCGCCGTAGAAGATCGAGCCGGCGCCGGCGAAGAAGCACAGCGCCTGCACCGCATCGTCCATCTGCTGGCGACCGGCGGACAGGCGCACGATCGACAGCGGCATCAGGATGCGCGCCACCGCGATCGTGCGCACGAATTCGAACGGATCGAGCGGCTCGGCGTCGCCCAGCGGCGTGCCGGGCACCGGCACCAGCTGGTTGATCGGCACCGACTGCGGGTGCTCGGGCAGGTTGGCCAGCGCCTGCAGCAGGCCGGCGCGCTGCTCGCGCGTCTCGCCCATGCCGACGATGCCGCCGCAGCAGGTCTTCAGGCCGGCGTCGCGCACCTGCTCCAGCGTTTCCAGGCGATCCTGGTAGTCGCGGGTGTGGATGATCTCGCCGTAGAACTCCGGCGCGGTGTCGATGTTGTGGTTGTAGTAATCGAGGCCGGCGTCCTTCAGTGCCTGCGCGTGGCCGTCGCCGAGCATGCCCAGCGTGGCGCAGGTTTCCAGGCCGAGCTCTTTCACCGCGCGGACGATCGCGGCGACCTTGGGGATGTCGCGATCCTTCGGGCCGCGCCAGGCCGCGCCCATGCAGAAGCGGCTGGCGCCGGCGGCCTTGGCGGCGCGGGCGCGTTCCAGCACGTCGTCGACTTCCATCAGTTTCTGCGCCGGCGACGCCGGTGTCGTAGCGCGCCGCCTGCGGGCAGTAGGCGCAGTCCTCGGGGCAGCCGCCGGTCTTGATCGACAGCAGGGTCGACACCTGCACCGCGTTCGGGTCGTGGTGCTCGCGATGCACGGTGTGCGCGCGATGCAGCAGTTCGTTGAACGGCAGCGCGAACAGCGCTTCGACTTCGGCGCGGGTCCAGTCGTGGCGGGTGGCGACGTCGGCCATCGGAACGGGTACTCCCTGACACGGAAGCGCGAGAGTGTGGAAGCCGTCCCGGAGTGTGTCAACCTTGTCTAAGTGCAAAGTGGTTGACGGGACACGAACGTATTCATGCCGCTAACATCGCCCGCTCGTGGGACCACCTGATCGGGGAGTGGCGGGATGAGCGAAGGGCAAGGCAGTACCGGCAACGTGCTCGCGGCGATCTGCAGTTTCTTCATCCCGGGGTTGGGCCAGCTGGTGCAGGGGCGGCTGCTGATGGCCGTGGTCATGTTCGTGCTGGCCGCGCTGCTGTGGATCGTGCTGCTCGGCTGGCTGGTCCACCTGTGGTCGATCCTCGATGCGGCCTTGTTCAAGCCGCGTCGCTGATGGATGTGCTGGCGACGCCCTGGCTGCGGCTGCGGCGTTTCGTGTTGCCGCTGCGTTGCCTGCTGTGCGGCGCGGCCGGCGCCGACGGCATCGACCTGTGCGCCGAGCTGCGCCGCCGAGTTGCCGCGCAACCGCAGCTGCTGCGCGCGTTGCGCCTTGCCGCTGGCCACGCCGGCGGCGTTCTGCGGCGAGTGCCAACGCCGCGCGCCGCCGTGGGATGCGGCGTGGGCGCCGTTCCGTTACGGCTGGCCGCTGGACCGGCTGGAGTCGCGCTACAAGTTCGGTGCCGACCTTGCCGCCGGTCGCGTGCTGTCGTTGCTGTGGCAGCGCGAACCGTGCCCGATCCGGTTGCCGCAGTTGCTGCTGGCCGTGCCGCTGCATCACGCTCGCCTGCGTCGGCGCGGCTATAACCAGGCGCTGGAACTGGCGCGCCCGCTGGCGCGCGCATCCGGCGTGCCGCTGCGCCACGATGCGCTGCTGCGTCGCCGCTCCACCGCGGCACAGACCGAACTCGACGCGATCGCCCGCCGGCGCAACGTGCACGGCGCGTTCGCCGTGCGCGAGGGCGTTGCGCTGCCCGCACATGTGGCGATCCTCGACGACGTGATGACCACCGGCGCGACCCTGGCCGAATGCGCCCGCGTACTGCGCCGCGCGGGCGTGCAGCGGGTGGACGTGTGGGCGCTGGCGCGCGCAGGGAACCGATCGTAGGAGCCCGCTCGCGGGCGATGCTCTTGCTCTAGATGCCTCGATGGAGATTCAGAGCAAGAGCATCGCCCGCGAGCGGGCTCCTACGACTTCTTACTTTGTCGCCAGCGCCAGCACGATGCCGATCCACAGCGTCAGGCCCAGCCAGTTGTTGTGGCGGAACGCGGCAAGGCAGGCATCGCGGAGGCGGTCGCGGATCAGCCACTGCTGGTAGCCGAACAGGCCGGCGGCGACCAGCAGGGCCAGCCAGTACGGCCAACCCAGCCCGGCGCGCTGGCCGACGAACAGCATCGCCAGCAGGAAGGTGCCCATCAGCATGCCGAGGATCGGCACGTCGGCGTCGCCGAACAGGATCGCGGTGGATTTCGCGCCGACCTTGAGGTCGTCGTCGCGGTCGACCATCGCGTACTCGGTGTCGTAGATCACCGACCACAGGATGTTGCCGATGAACAGCAGCCAGCCGAGTGGCGGCACGGTGCCGGAGCACCGCCGCGAACGCCATCGGAATCGACCAGCCGAACGCGGCGCCCAGCACCACCTGCGGCAGGTAGGTCCAGCGCTTGGTGAACGGATAGATCGCCGCCAGCGCGGCGCCGGCGAACGACAGCTGGATGGTCAGCCGGTTGGTGAACAGCACCAGCACGAACGCGAACGCCAGCAGCGCGGCGAACACCAGCAGCGCCTCGCGCGGCGACACCCGCCCCGACGCGATCGGTCGGCCGGCGGTGCGCGCCACCTGCGGATCGAGCTTGCGGTCGGCGTAGTCGTTGATTGCGCAACCGGCCGCGCGCATCGCGAACACGCCGAGGGTGAAAATCAGCAGCAGCTTCCACGGCGGGAAATCGCCGGCCGCCAGCCACAGCGCCCACCAGGTCGGCCACAGCAGCAGCAGCGCACCGATCGGGCGATCCATCCGGGTCAACACCAGATAATCCCGTGCCTTCTCGCGATGGCGGGCGGGCAGCTTTTGCAGCAACCAGTCGAGCACACGCGTGGCGCGGGTCGAACTGTCCGCCGGTCGCACCGGTCGCGCGGCAGGCTTCGCCGTACCGGGCCGCGGGCGGGCGGCGGATGGGGGCGCAGCACTGCGCCGCTGGCGTTTGCGGGGTGGAGGAGCCATGCGACGAAGTCTAGCGCGCCGGGCCACTCCGGACCGCGCGGCGGGTCACCGGACCGCCGCTTGCCGGCTAAAGTCCTCTATCCGGCGGCCGATACTGCCTATGGGCGATACCGTTTGGGGTACCGCCACACATGCGCCGCCCGAAGCCCAGAGCCGCCGGTGCCTGGAGCGTTGATGGCCGAGAACGAGACCACCGAAGCGGACGCCGTTCTGTCGCGCGGGGTGCCCGTGGCTGCCAACGACGCCGACGGCGCGCCCGCGACGGTGGAGGCGAAGTCCGCGGTGGCGGACGTGCATTCGCGCCTGCTCGAGTCGGTGGCGTCGTTCACCCACCACCGCGATATCGACGCACTCGACCACAGCCTGATCCTTTCGCTGGCCGAACTCACCTCGGCACGTCGTGTGGTCCTGGCCAAATGGGCGATCGACGGCGCGTATGTGGAGGGCATCGTGCGTTGCGAGCCGGACGCGCAGGGCGCCTACCAGCTGGAGGTAGTCGATCCGGCTCTGGCCGATCCGGCGCTGGAGCTTCTGCATCGTTGCATGCACCGGCTGGAAGTGCAGGCGGAAAGGGTGCAGGGGCTGCACCGGCTGGTCGTGCCCATCCTGCGCGACGGCCGCGCGATCGGCGCGCTGCAGCTGGACAGCGACATGCCACCGGCCGCCAGTCGGACACTCGCCGACGGCTTTGCGCGGATCTATGCGAACTACACCGCGCTGCTCCATGAGAGCGAGCGCGACAAGCTGACCGGGCTGTACAACCGGCGCAGCCTCGAGCGCCAGCTGCAGCGGATGCTGCACCAGCGCGAAGAGGCGCCGCACGAGACCGCGATGACGACAGCGGAGGCGCGCGAGCCGGCCGGCGGCGAGCCGTCGCAGGTATGGCTGGCGATCCTCGACATCGACCACTTCAAGCGCATCAACGACACCTACGGGCACATCTATGGCGACGAGGTGATCCTGCTGCTGGCCCAGCAGATGCGCGCCTGCTTCCGCCGCGGCGACGTGCTGTTCCGCTTCGGCGGCGAGGAGTTCGTGATCCTGTTCGGCGCAACCGGGCAGCCCGTCGTGCATGCCGTGCTGGAACGCTTCCGCCAGCGCATCGCCGGCCACGTGTTCCCGCAGGTGGGCAGCGTCACCGTCAGCATCGGCTATGCCGGCGTCGGCCGCCACGATTACCCGGCGAGCGCGCTGGACCGCGCCGACAAGGCGCTCTACTACGCGAAACAGCACGGCCGCAACGGCACCTACGGCTACGAAGGCCTGAGCGCACGCGGCTTGCTGGGGCGTGCGGTGGCGGCGGGAAGCATCGATCTGTTCTGAGAGGTCGTGAATCTTCGGCCCGTGATCCCGTTCATGCGCGCAGCAGCAGGCGATAGGCCGGGTTGCTCGCTTTCGTCGCACATGCGGGTAGCCCAGCGTATCGAGGAACCGCTGGAACAGCGGATTGCTCGCGCGCGGGCACCTGGATGCCGACCAGGATGCGGCCGTGGTCGGCGCCGTGGTTGCGGTAGTGGAACAGGCTGATGTTCCAGTCCGGGTGCATGCTGGTCGAGGAAGCGGGTCAGCGCGCCGGGGCGTTCGGGAAATTCGAAGCGGTACAGCCGCTCGTCCTGCGCCAGCGGCGAGCGGCCGCCGATCATGTGGCGCAGATGCAGCTTGGCCAGTTCGTCGTCGGTGAGGTCGAGCACGTCGAACTGCTGCGCGCGGAACGCGGCGATCAGCGCGTCGCGCTCGTCGCGGCTGGCGATCTGCACGCCGACGAAGATGTGCGCGGAGCGCGCATCGCCGATGCGGTAGTTGAATTCGGTGATGGCGTGCCGGCCCAGCGCGGCGCAGAAGCGGCGGAAGCTGCCGCGTTCCTCCGGAATGGTCACCGCGAACACCGCCTCGCGCTGCTCGCCGACCTCGGCGCGTTCGGCGACGAAGCGCAGGCGGTCGAAATTCATGTTGGCGCCGGAGACGATCGCGACCAGCGCGCCGTCGCCGACACCGTGCGCGGCGACGTACTGCTTCAGTCCGGCCAGCGCCAGCGCGCCGGACGGTTCCGGCACGCTGCGGGTGTCCTGGTAGATGTCGCGGATCGCGGCGCAGATCGCGTCGGTGTCCACCCGCAGCATCGCGTCCGACGTGCTGCCGGCACAGCGCGAAAGTCAGCGCGCCGACCTGCTTCACCGCGGTGCCGTCGGCGAACAGGCCGACCTCGTCCAGCGCGATACGCGTCGCCGGCTTCGAGCGAGCGCGCCATCGCATCCGAATCCACTGCCTGCACGCCGATCACCTTTACGTCCGGTCGCAGGGCCTTGATGCACGCGGCCACGCCGGCCAGCAGGCCGCCGCCGCCGACCGGCACGAACACCGCCTGCAGCGGGCCGGGATGCTGGCGCAGGATTTCCAGCGCGATCGTGCCCTGGCCGGCGATCACCGCCGGGTCGTCGAACGGATGCACGAAGACCGCGCCGCGTTCGGCCTGCAACTGCGCGGCCGCCGCCTGCGCGTCGCTGTAGGAATCGCCGGCCAGCACCACGTCGACCAGCGCGCCGCCGAAGCGGCGCACCGCGTCCACCTTCACCTGCGGCGCGGTGACCGGCATCACGATGGTGGCGCGGATGCCCAGCTTCGCCGCGGCCAGCGCCACGCCTTGCGCATGATTGCCGGCGGAGGCGGCGATCACCCCGCGCGCGCGTTGCGCCGCGTCCAGCTGCACCATGCGGTTGTAGGCGCCGCGCAGCTTGAACGAGAACACCGGTTGCTGGTCTTCGCGCTTCAGCAGCACGTGCTGGCCCAGCCGCGCACTTAACAGCGGCGCCGCTTCCAGCGCCGATTCGTGCGCCACCTCGTAGACGCGCGCGGCGCGGATCTGCGCCAGCAGGTCGCCGCTCGCTGTCGCCTCGTCATCGGTAGCCAGTGGCGCAACGGCATTCATGCAGCGAGAGCCGTCGCCGGATGCGCCACCTGCAGCACGTCGACCAGCTTGCGCGTCTGCTGCAGGATCTGGCCGAGTGCGTCGTCGTCGCACTGCAGGCTCAGGGTCAGCCGCGACACCGCCGGGTCATGCGTGGCCGCGACGGTCAGCGTGTCGATGTTGTAGCCGCGCGCGGCAAACAGCCCGGCCACGCGCACCAGCGCGCCGGCTTCGTTCTGCAACAGGATGGACAGGGTGTGCTGCATGATGACGCTCTCCTAGAACATGTGTGGGGTGGCTGCCTCGTGCGCGACCGGCGCCGCGCGCGAGGGAATGAAATCGCCGGTGATCATCTGCGCGTAGCTGGCGCCGGGGCCGACCATCGGATACACGCCGGCATCCGGATCGATCATCACTTCGAGGAAGGCCGGGCCGTCGAAGGCGAGGAAGTCGGCGATCGTCGCCTCCAGCTCGTCCTCGCGTTCCAGCCGCCGCGCCCATGCGAAGCCGTCGGCCTGCGCGGCCAGCACGAAATCCTTCTTGTGCAGGCTCTTGTCGGAGGCGGCGAAGCGGCCCTTGAAGTACAGCTTCTGCCACTGCCGCACCATGCCGTCGCCGACGTTGTTGAGCACCACGATCTTCAGCGGCAGGTTGTAGGTGGTGACGGTTTCCAGCTCGCCGATGTTCATGCGGATGCTGGCGTCGCCGTCGATGTCGATCACCAGCTTGTCGCGGTGCGCGAACTGCGCGCCGATCGCCGCCGGCAGGCCGAAACCCATCGTGCCCATCGAGCCGGAGGTGAGCCAATGCCGCGGCGCGCGGAAGTCGAAATACTGCGCCGCCCACATCTGGTGCTGGCCGACGCCGGTGCTGATGATGGCGCGGCCCCGGGTGTGGCGGTTGATCGCCTCCAGCACCGCGTACGGCTGGATCAGCGCGCTGTCGCGGTCGTAGTTCATCGCATGCGCGCGCTTCAGTTCGGCCACGTGCGCATGCCACGCGGCGAGCAGCGGCTTGAAGCCGTGCGCGCGGCCGTAGGCGGCGAGCCGTTCCAGCGCGCGTCGCAGCGGGCCGACGTGATGCCAGTCGACGCGGCTTCACCTTGCCGATCTCGGCCGGGTCGATGTCGATCTGCGCGATGAACTTCGCGCGCGGCGCGAACTTGTCCGGCACGCCGGCCACGCGATCGTCGAAGCGCGCGCCCAGCGCCAGCACGAAATCGCAATCCTCCACCGCGTAGTTCGCGTACGCGGTGCCGTGCATGCCGAGCAGGTGCAGGGCCAGCGGGTCGGTGCGTGTCGAAGCGCGCCCAGGCCCATCAGGGTGGTGGTCACCGGCAGGCCGAACGCGTCGACGAACGCGCGCAGCGCGTCCGCCGCCCCGGCGGCGATCACGCCGCCGCCGGCGTAGATCAGCGGGCGCTCGCGCCTGCATCAGCGCGTGCGAAGAACGTCGCGCAATCGGCGTCGCTCAGCGTCGCCTGTTCCACCGCGTGCAGCCGCGCGCGGTAGCCGGTCAGCGCCAGCTCGCCGGCGCCGCGGAACGACAGCGCGGTGTTCTGCACGTCCTTCGGCACGTCCACCACCACCGGTCCGGGCCGGCCGCTGCGGGCGAGCGTGAACGCGGTGCGCAGCGGTCGCTTCCAGCTGCGTCGCATCGGTGACCAGGAACACGTGCTTGGCGCAGGCGCCCATGATGTTGCTGATCGGCGCTTCCTGGAACGCGTCGCTGCCGATCGCCGCGGTGCCGACCTGGCCGCAGATCACCACCAGCGGGATCGAGTCGGCCATCGAGTCGCGCACCGGCGTGACCATGTTGGTGGCGCCGGGGCCGGAGGTGACGATGGCCACGCCGACCTTGCCCGAGGCGCGCGCATAGCCTGCGGCCATGAAGCCCGCGCCCTGCTCGTTGGCCGGCACGATCAGCGGCATCGGCTCGCCGCCGTCGGCGCGCGGGTGCTCGGCGTTGTAGCGGAACACCGCGTCGTACACCGGCAGGATCGCGCCGCCGGAATAGCCGAACATCACCTCGACGCCTTCGTCGGCGAGTACCTGCACGATCACCTCGGCGCCGCTCATCGCCTGGCCGGCAAGCGGATGCCGGTCGGTGGTGGTTTCGGCTTTCAGTGGTTGCGCATTCACTACAGAATCCTTCAACGGTGCGGGAGACCAAACACCCTCTCCTCCGCAGCGCGCGAGGAGGGGTGCTCAAGCGCGGCGCGTCAGCCGACCTTCTTGCAGCGACGGCAGCAGCAGGTGCCGCCGCGGCGGTGGTCGGCTGCAGCCACGGCATCCGCGCGCGCAACTTCGCGCCGACCACCTCGATCGGATGCTCGAGATCGGCCTGCTTCAGGCGCTTGTAGTTCGGCAGGCCGGCCGGTACTCGGCGATCCAGTTGCGCGCGAAGGTGCCGTCCTGGATGTCGGTGAGCACCTCCTTCATGCGCGCCTTGGTGCCGGCATCGACGATGCGCGGGCCGCTGACGTAGTCGCCGTACTGCGCGGTCTCGGAGACGAACTGCAGCATCTTGGCCAGGCCGCCCTCGTAGAACAGGTCGACGATCAGCTTCAGCTCGTGCATCACTTCGTAATAGGCGATCTCCGGCTGGTAGCCGGCTTCGACCAGGGTCTCGAAACCCTTGATGCACCAGCTCGCTGGCGCCGCCGCACAGCACCGCCTGCTCGCCGAACAGGTCGGTCTCGGTCTCTTCCTTGAAGTCGGTCTCGATGATCATGCGCGCGGCCGCCGCCGATGCCGTCGGCATAGCCCTTGGTCTTCGCCTCGGCCTGGCCGCTGACGTCCTGGTGCACGGCGCACAGATGCACGGCACGCCGCGGCCGCGCTCGTATTCGCTGCGCACCAGCGCGCCGGGGCCCTTCGGCGCGACCAGGATCACGTCGATGTCGGCGCGCGGCTCGATCTGCCTGAAGTGCACGTTGAAGCCGTGCGCGAACAGCAGCGCCGCGCCGGGCTTGATGTTCGGCTCGATCGCTTCCCGGTACAGCGTCGGCTGCACCATGTCCGGCGTCAGCACGGCGACCAGGTCGGCGCCCTTCACCGCCTCGGCCGGCTCGACGACGCTCGAAGCCGTCGGCTTTCGCCTTGTGCCAGGTCGGGCCGTCCGGGCGCAGGCCGACCACGACGTCGAGGCCGGAATCGCGCAGGTTCAGCGCATGCGCGCGGCCCTGGCTGCCGTAGCCGAGCACGGCGATGCGGGATGAGGCGAGGGTGTTGGTACTGCTCATGCGGTGACTCCTCTGGTTGGATTCGGTATGGATGTGCTTGGGTGTGGAGACGGTGGTGTCGGGATGCGTGGTGGCGCCGTCGGAGGCGGAGCCGACCAGCAGCGCGTACTTGGCCAGCGCGCCGCGGCTGACCTTCGGTGCGGGCGGTTGCCAGCCGGCGCGGCGCGCGGCGAGATCGGCGTCGGTGGCGATCTCGCGGCGGGCGGCGTCGATCACGATGCGGTCGCCTTCGTGCAGCAGCGCGATCGGCCCGCCGCGCGCGGCTTCCGGCGCGATGTGGCCGACCATGAAGCCGTGGGTGGCGCCGCTGAAGCGGCCATCGGTGATCAGCGCCACGTCGTCGCCGAGGCCGCGGCCGATCAGCGCGGCGGTGACGCCGAGCATCTCGCGCATGCCGGGGCCGCCGGCCGGGCCTTCGTTGCGGATCACGATGACGTCGCCCTTGACGATGTCGCCGGCCTGCACCGCGGCGAACGCCTGCTCCTCGCTTTCGAACACGCGGGCGCGGCCTTCGAAGTGGCTGGCGCCCTTGCCGGCAAGCTTCAGGATGCAGCCTTCCGGCGCGAGGTTGCCGTACAGGATCGAGTAGCCGCCGCGCGGCTTCAGCGGCTGCGCTGACCGGATGCACCACGTCCTGCGCTTCGGCGCGCGGCGCGGCGGCGACTTCGGCGAACAGCGCTGCGGCCGGTGACGGTGGGCGTGTCCTCCAGCATGCCGGCGGCGATCAGCTCCTGCGCCACCCGCGCGCTGCCGCCGGCGCCGAACAGTTCGACCGCGGTGTAGCGGCCGCCGGGCAGCAGGTCGGCGATCACCGGCGTGTGCGCCGAGGCCGGTTCGAAATCCTCCAGCGACCACTCGACGCCGGCTTCGCGCGCGATCGCCAGCAGATGCAGCACCGCATTGGTCGAGCCGGCGGTGGCGGCGACCATGCGCGCGGCGTTGCGCATCGACGTGCGCGTGATCAGCTCGCGCGGCGTGCGGTTCGTCGCGCAGGCATTCCATCACCAGCTCGCCGCAGCGGAACGCGGCCGCGCCGCTTGGCCGGATGGGTGGCGGGGATGTCGTTGAAGCCCAGCGGCGACAGGCCCAGCGTGGTCAGCACCATCGCCATCGTGTTCGCGGTGAACTGGCCGCCGCAGGCGCCGGCGCCGGGACAGGCGTCGCGTTCGACCGCGGTCAGCTCCTCGTCGCTGATCTTGCCCGCGCCGTGCGCGCCGACCGCCTCGAACACCTGCTGGATGGTGATCGGATGATTGTCGTGGCGTGCCGTGCGCGATGCTGCCGCCGTACAGCGCGACGCCGGGAATGTTCAGCCGCGCCAGCGCCATCGCGGCGGCCGGAATGGTCTTGTCGCAGCCGCACAGCACCACCATCGCGTCGAGGCAGTGGCCGTCCACCGCCAGCTCGATCGAGTCGGTGATGACTTCGCGGCTGATCAGCGACGAGCGCATGCCCGGCGTGCCCATCGCGATGCCGTCGGTGACCGCGATGGTGTTGAACTCGACCGGCGTGCCGCCGGCGGCGCGGATGCCGGCGGCAGCTTCCAGCGCCAGCTCGCGCAGGTTGAGGTTGCACGGACTGACGTTCGACCAGGTGTGCACCACCGCGACCAGCGGCCGCGCGATCGCCGCGTCGTCGAGGCCGGTGGCGCGCAGCATGGCGCGGGCGGGTGCGCGGTCGGGGCCGCTCTTGATCAGATCACTGCGCATGAAGAAGCTCCGAAGGAGATGCGGTTGAGAGGGCGGGTGCATCGCGGCAGGGCGTGCCGAACAGGCGGCAAAAAAGCGGACACGTCCCTGTGCCCGCGGGGAAACTTGCTGCATCAACCGCATGCGCGTGCTCCGCAGAAGAACGCGGCGGCGTTGTCGGCGTGATCCTCGATCGCGGCGAGCACCGCGTCGCGCACTGCATCGGTGCCGGCGTGGCCGCCGATGTCGCGGCTGTGCGGGCCGTGCGCGCAATACCTGCTCGACCGCCGATTCGATCGCCACGGCCTCGGCCTCCAGGCCCAGCGAGTGGCGCAGCAGCAGCGCGGCGGAAAGGATCGCGCCGACCGGATTGGCCACGCCCTGTGCCGGCGATGTCCGGCGCCGAGCCGTGGATCGGTTCGTACAGGCCGCGGCGACCGTCGCCCAGCGAGGCCGACGGCAGCAGGCCGAGCGAGCCGGCCAGCGCGGCGGCCTCGTCGGTGAGGATGTCGCCGAACAGGTTCTCGGTGACCACCACGTCGTAGCGGTTCGGCTGGGTCAGCAGCAGCATCGCCATCGAGTCGACCAGCTGGTGCTCGACCGTCACGTCGGGATAGTCGGCGGCGATGCGCTGCACCGTGCTGCGCCACAGCCGCGAGGTTTCCAGCACGTTGGCCTTGTCGACCGAGGTGACATGGCTGGCGGCGGCCGCGCGCCAGATCGAACGCGCGGCGCACCACGCGCTCGATCTCGGCCACGGTGTACCTGCACTCGTCGGTGGCGGCGTCGTCGCTGCGTGTCTTCGCGCCGAAGTAGGCGCCGCCGGTGAGTTCGCGCACGAACAGCACGTCGACGTGCTTCAGCTTGTCGTTCTTCAGCGGCGACAAGTCGGCCAGCGCCGGATGCACCTGCAGCGGGCGCAGGTTCGCGTACACGCCGAGCGCGGCGCGCAGCGCCAGCAGGCCCTGCTCCGGCCGCACCGGCGCGTTCGGATCGGACCACTTCGGGCCGCCGACGGCGCCCAGCAGCACCGCATCGGCGGCGCTGGCACGCGGCCAGCGTGGCGGCCGGCAGCGGCTCGCCGGTAGCGTCGATCGCGATGCCGCCGATCAGCTGCTCCTCGAACGCGAACACGTGCTCGTAGCGCGCGGCCACGGTCTTCAACACGGCCACCGCGGCGGCGGTGACCTCGGGGCCGACGCCATCGCCGGGCAGGGTGACGATGCGTGCCTTCATGCCGCTTGCTCCTGGTTGTTCGTAATGGGCGATCGCGTCGGCGTGCTGCAGCAGGTAGCCGAGCTGGTCGACGCCGTTGAGCAGGCAGTGCCGCGCGAACGGCTCCAGAGCGAACGGGATGCGGCCGCCGTCGGGCAGCGCGATGAACTGCTCGCGCACGTCGATCGCCAGTTCGATGCCGGGATGCTCGAGCAGCCAGCGGTGCTCGCTGTTCGCCGATGCACGATCGCGAGCAGGCCGTTCTTCAGCGCGTTGCCGCGGAAGATGTCCGCGATCTCGCTGCACAGCACCGCGCGGATGCCGTAATCCAGCAAGGCCCACGGCGCGTGCTCGCGCGAGGAGCCGCAACCGAAGTTGCGCCCGGCGACGAGGATCGCGCAGCCGCGCGCTTCCGGCTGGTTCAGCGGAAAGGCCGGGTTGTCGCTGCCGTCGGCCTGGTAGCGCCAGTCGTGGAAGCACAGCTTGCCCAGCCCGTCGCGCGTGGTGGTGGTGAGGAAGCGCGCCGGGATGATGCGGTCGGTGTCGATGTTCTCGTCGGCCAGCACGGCGGTGCGCGAGTGGAGGCGGGTGACAGGCTTCATGCGGCTTGCTCCTGCGTCAGTGTACTCGCGCGGATCGGCGATACGTCCGGCAATCGCCGACGCGGCGGCGGTCGCCGGGCTGGCCAGCACGGTGCGCGCGCCCTTGCCCTGGCGGCCTTCGAAGTTGCGGTTGGAGGTGCTCACCACCAGCTGGCCCGGCTGCGCCAGGTCGCCGTTCATCGCGATGCACATCGAGCAGCCGGGCACGCGCCACTCGGCGCCGGCGGCGGTGAACACGTGATGCAGGCCTTCGCGTTCGGCGTCGCGGCGCACCGCTTCGGAGCCGGGCACCACCAGCATGCGCACGCCGTCGGCGACGCGCCGGCCGTGCAGCACGCGGGCGGCTTCGCGCAGGTCGGACAGGCGCGAGTTGGTGCAGCTGCCGATGAACACCACGTCGACCGGCGTGCCCAGCATCGGCTGGCCGGGCTTGCTCTGCATGTAGTCGAGCGCGCGGTGCTCCTGCGCATTGGTCGCCGCCGGCACCGGCGCGTCCAGCGCGATCGCCATGCCCGGATGGGTGCCGTAGGTGACGGTGGGTTTCACCGCGCCGGCGTCGATGCGCACTTCGCGGTCGTAACGCGCGCCGTCGTCGCTGCGCAGTGCGCGCCACGTCGCCACCGCTGCGTCCCACGCCGCGCCCTGCGGCACGCGCGGGCGACCCTTCAGCCAGGCGAACGTGGTCTCGTCCGGCGCGATCAGCCCGGCGCGCGCGCCGGCTTCGATCGACATGTTGCAGACGGTCATGCGCTCGTCCATCGACAGCGCCTCGATCGCCGCGCCGCGGTACTCGATGACGTAGCCGGTGCCGCCATCGACGCCGATCGTGCCGATGATGTGCAGGATCAGATCCTTCGCGCCGACGCCCGGCGGCAGCTGGCCGTCGACGTGGATCGCCATGGTTTTCGGCTTGCGCTGCAGCAGGCATTGCGTCGCCATCACGTGGCCGACCTCGGTGGTGCCGATGCCGAACGCCAGCGCGCCGAACGCGCCGTGGGTGGAGGTGTGGCTGTCGCCGCAGACGATGGTCATGCCCGGCTGGGTCGCGCCCAGCTCGGGGCCGATCACGTGCACGATGCCGCGGTCGGCGCTGTCCCAGCCGTGCAGCTCGACGCCGAACTCGCGGCAGTTGGTTTCCAGCTGTGCGACCTGCGCCTGTGCTTCGGCGTTCGCATACGGACGGCTGCCGTCGGCATTCGTGCGGCAGGGTCGGCGTGGAATGATCCAGCGTGGCCAGCATGCGGTCGGGCCGGCGCAGCTTCAGGCCGCGCTCGCGCAGTTCGGTGAACGCCTGCGGCGAGGTGACCTCGTGCACCAGATGCAGGTCGACGTAGAGCACCGCCGGCGTGTCGGCGGTTTCGGCGACGACGACATGGGCGTCCCAGACTTTCTCGAACAGGGTCTTGGCCGTCATGCCGAGGCCTCCATCATTTCGTGCGCTCGTCCCTGAGCGCGGTCACCGACTGGCCCTGGTTCGCTGTCGGAACGGGCCGCATCAACCAAACTCAGCCAGCCCCAGCGATCTTCGGTGCGGCCGTCGAACAAGCCGAAGAACGCCTGCTGCAACGCCTGCGTGATCGGCCCGGGCGTGCCCGTCGCCGATCGGCCTTGCGGTCGACCGAGCGCACCGGCGTGATCTCGGCGGCGGTGCCGGTCATGAACACTTCGTCGGCGGAGTACAGCGCCTCGCGCGGCAGGTCGCGTTCTTCCACCGCGATGCCGAGATCGGCGGCCAGGGTGATCACCGCGTCGCGGGTGATGCCGGCCAGGATGCCGGCGCTGGACGGCGGGGTGAGCAGCTTGCCGCGCTTGACCAGGAACAGATTCTCGCCGGCGCCTTCGCTGAGCAGGCCGTTGTGGCCCAGCGCGATGCCTTCGTCGTAGCCGTTGCGGCGCGCCTCCAGTCCGATCAGCTGGCTGGACAGGTAATTGCCGCCGGCCTTGGCCCAGCTCGGGATGGTGTTCGGCGCGGGGCGGTTCCACGACGACACGCACACGTCGGCGCCGCGCTCGGCCGCCTCGCCCAGGTACGCGCCCCAGTTCAGCGCGATGATCGCCACTTCCACCGGCGCGCCGTCCTTCGCCAGCACGCCCAGGCCGCCGGCGCCGCGGAACACGATCGGCCGCACGTAGGCCGACGGCATCCGGTTCGCGCGGATCAGTTCGAGGCAGGCGGCGTTGATCTCGTCCTCGCTGTAGCCGATCTCGATCTCGTAGACGCGCGCCGACTCGAACAGCCGGCGGGTGTGCTCGGCCAGGCGGAAATACGCCGGGCCGCGCGGCGTGGCGTAGACGCGCTCGCCCTCGAACACCGACGAGCCGTAATGCAGCGCGTGCGCGCTGACGTGGGTGGTGGCCTCGGCCCAGGGCTTGATCTGGCCGTTGTGCCAGAGAAACGGCGTGCTCATGCGGTGGCTCCCTGTGGCGTAGCGTGGCGGCCGCGGTTGGCCGTGGCGCGGCGTTCGATCCGGTTGACGATGGCCAGCGCGGCCAGCGCGGTGGCTTCGACGATGTCGGTGCTGGCGCCGTGGCCGCGCCAGTCGCGCTCGGCGTGGCGCGCGCTCAGCTGCGCGTGGCCCTGGGCGTCGCCGCCTTCGCCGATCGCGTCGATCTGGAAGCGGGTGAGTTCCAGCGGCGTGCCGGTGGCGCGTTCGATCGCACGCAGCACCGCGTCGACCGGGCCGTCGCCGATCGCCGCTTCGCCGATCTCGTGGCCGTCGTCGTGGGCCAGCTTCACCGAGGCCGACGCGCTGCCGCCCAGGTGCGAGCTGGTGTGCAGCTGCACGATGCGCCACGGGCCGGCTGGCATGCGGGTCGTGGCCCAGCGCCAGCGCTTCCAGGTCCTCGTCGTGCAGTTCGCGGCCGTGTCGGCCAGCGTCTTGAAGCGGGTGAAGATGTCGTCCAGCGCGGCATCGTCCGGCGTGTGGCCCAGCGCCTGCAGGCGCTGGCGCAGCGCGGCGCGGCCGGAGTGCTTGCCCATCACCAGGCTGGTCGCGGCGATGCCGACGTCCTGCGGCCGCATGATTTCGTAGGTGCCGCGATGCTTGAGCATGCCGTGCTGGTGGATGCCCGATTCGTGCGCGAACGCGTTGGCGCCGACGATCGCCTTGTTGCGCGGCACCGCCTGGCCGGTCAGCTCGGTCAGCAGGCGCGAGGTCGGATACAGCTGGCGGGTGTCGATGCGCGTGTCGACGCCGAAGTGCGGCGCGCGCACCTTCAGCGCCATCACCACTTCCTCCAGCGCGGCGTTGCCGGCGCGCTCGCCGATGCCGTTGATGGTGCATTCCACCTGGCGCGCGCCGGCGCTCACCGCGGCCAGGCTGTTGGCCACCGCCATGCCCAGATCGTCGTGGCAATGGCTGGAGAAGATCACCTTGTCCGCGCCGCGCACATGCTGGCGCAGGTAGCGGAACAGCTCGACGATCTCGCGCCGGCGTGGTGTAGCCGACCGTGTCCGGCGCGTTGAGCGTGGTGGCGCCGGCGGCCACGGCGGCGCTGAACACTTCGACCAGGAATTCCGGCTCGGTGCGCAGCGCGTCCTCGGCGGAAAACTCCACCTCGTCGCAGAAGCCGCGGGCGCGTTCGATCGCGCGCACCGCGGTGTCCAGCACCTGCGCCTTGCTCATGCCCAGCTTGTGCTCGCGATGCAGCGGGCTGGTCGACAGGAACAGGTGGATGCGCGAATGGCGCGCCGTCTTGCAGCGCGCGCGCCGCGCTGTCGATGTCGCCGTCCTGGCAGCGCGCCAGCGCGCAGACCGTGGTGCTTTTCAGCGCGCCGGCGATTTCCGCAACTGCAGCAAAATCGTCCGGCGAAGCCTGCGGGAAACCGGCTTCGAGGATGTCCACGCCGAGCGCTTCGAGCTGCTGCGCCATGCGCAGTTTCGCGCGCCGGTCCATCGAGAAGCCGGGCGCCTGCTCGCCGTCGCGCAAGGTGGTGTCGAAGATCCGCACGCGTTCGGCGACTACGTCGTCGTCGCTGGCGGGGGCATTGTGCTGGTCGGGGTTTTTCATCATGGCTCCGCTGTGGGCGGCGCCGAAGGCACAAAAAAACCCCGCATCCGTTACCGGGTGCGGGGTTCTTTGGGTGTTTTCAGGTTGTTCTAGCTACCTGGACACATGCCCTCAGCCCGCACCTCCGTTGGTAATAAGGAGTACGAGTACAAGGGTAATAAGGAGCGTGCCGCCGAGCTGCAGCAGGCCGTCGACCGTCGCGAGACGGTTCATTTTGGCGATGCGGCAATGGCTGCTGCGCTGCGACATGGAATCGACCTTAGGGTACTTCGCACGGCGGCGTCAACTGTTTCATCTGAAATCAGTGCGATCGATTCGTTTTGGACGTCCAGATGTCCAGACGATTTTGCCGCGAGCGGTTAGGCGTAGCAACGAGTGGTTTGTCAAGACGCACGCATCAACCAATCCCTCAGGGCCGTGCTCGCTGGCGGCCAGCGGCTCGGCGCGGGTGTTGCGCGCCAGCATCGCTGCCAGGGCGGCGGGAACCTCGACCGGTTGGCCGATCAACGGCTCCACCACGCTCTCGAACTTGGCCGGATGGGCGGTGGCGACCACCGCCCATGGCGCAGCGTCGCCGTCCGCCGCGCAGCCGGTCGAGCAGGTGCATCGCGGTGGCGGTGTGCGGGCAGAACACTTCGCCGTGCGCGCGTGCGTGATCGGCGATGGTGCGGCGGATGGTGGCGTCGTCGACGCTTTGCACCCGCAGCAGGCGACGCAGGCGGGCTTCGTCGGGGAACGTCCAGCGCAACCGCTCGAAGTTGCTGGGCGCACCCACGTCCATCGCGTTGGCCAAGGTGGCGATCGCTTCGCGCGGCGCGTACGTCGGCCCCGGCGAAATAGTCGGGCAGGGTGGCGTTGGCGTTGCAGGCCAGCCGTACCTCGCCGACCGGCAGGCCCAGCTCGCGCACCCACAGGCAGGCCAGCGCGTTGCCCAGGTTGCCGGTGGGCACGATGAAATTCAGCGGCGTGCCGTGTTCGCGCCACCAGCCCAGCGCGGCGTGCGCGTAGTAGCTCATCTGCGGCAGCAGCCGGCCCAGGCTGATGCTGTTGGCCGAGGACAGCGGCACGCTGCGCCTGCAATGACGCATCGTTGAGCGCGGCTTTCACCATGCGCTGGCAGTCGTCGAAGCGGCCGGCCACGCGCAGCGCGCGTGACGTTGTCGCCGAAGCAGCCGAGCTGGTGCGCCTGCCGCGGCGAGACCAGGCCGTCCGGATACAGGATCACCACGTTCACGTTCGGCTGGCGATGGAACGCGGCGGCCACCGCGGCGCCGGTGTCGCCCGAGGTGGCGACCAGGATGGTCAGCGGCCGCGCGTCGCCACGCGGCAACCGGCGCAGGCAGGCGGCGAGGAAGCGCGCACCGAAATCCTTGAACGCCGAGGTGGGGCCGTGGAACAGCTCCAGCATCAGCGTGGCCGGATGGGCGGGCAATGGGCGCAGCGGCGCGTCGAAGGTGAACGCGTCGACGCAGATCGCAGGCAATTCGTCGGCCAGTGCATCGCCGGCGAAGAACGGGGCCAGCAAGGTGGCGGCGGTGTCGGCCAGCGAGCCGTGCGGATCGAACGCGGCAGGATCGAGCGTGGGCAGCGCCTCGGGCACGTACAGTCCACCGTCCGGCGCCAGTCCGGCGGCGATCGCCTGGCTGATCGGCACGGCCGGAGCATCGCCGCGGGTGCTGTGATATCGCAAGGGATCGGCGGCGCTCATGCGGCAGCCTCGATCGAGTCGATCAGTGCGGCAGCCGGCCCATTGATCGGCGATACCCACGCGTCGCTGTCCAGCCCGGCCTCCGCGAACGCCGCTTGCATCGCCACGCTCGCCGCTTCGGCATCGGCTGCGGTTGTCGTACCAGCCGAACACGCTGGGGCCCGCGCCGGAGATGCTGGCACCGAGTGCGTGGTGATCGAGCGCCGCCTGTTTCACCTTGGCGAAGTTCGGGATCAGTGGCGCGCGGCGCGGTTCCACCAGCACGTCCTTCAGACCTTCGCGCACCAGCGCCGCGTCGCCGCGGTAGCAGCCGGCCAGCACCAGCGCGAGGTTGGAACTCTGCGCCACGAATTCGCCCAGCGCATAGTGGCCGGCCAACGCCGCGCGCGCCTTGCGCGTCTCCAGCACCACATGCGGATGCACCAGCGCGCAGTGCCACGCGGCCGGCACGTCGATGCGCAGCAGCCGTTCGTGGGTGGCCAGCACCAGGCCGCCGAGCAGCATCGAGCCGAGGTTGTCGCCATGGCGGCTGCCGCTGGCCACCGCCTCGCCGTCCAGCGCGAAGCCGTACAGCGCCTCGCGCGGCAGCGGCTGTGGCCAGCAGCGCGTTGGCGGCGACCAGTGCGGCCACGCACGAGGCGGCCGAGCCGCCCATGCCCGAGCCGAGCGCGATGCCCTTGTGCAAGATCAATTCAAAGCCGTGCTGCAGGCCGAGTGCCTTGCGCAACGAGAGCAGCGCGGTGCCGGCGGTGTTTTGCGCGCGAGTCGGTCGGCAGCTCGGTGACGCAGCCGCGGATCGCCGCGATGCGCACCACCGGCTCGTCGATGCGGCGCACCTCGGCGCGGTCGCCGGCACCGACCAGGCTGTGGCCGAGCAGGTCGAAGCCGACGCCGACGTTGCCGACGCTGGCGGGCGCGAAGGCGCAGGCGACTTGCGGGTGTTTGGCGGGGCGCGGTGCGGCCATGACGGGTTCCAGGAGTGGGATGTTCATGCGCGTGCCTCCAGCGACTCGGCGATGCGCAGCAGGTCGGTGAACACGCCGGCGGCGGTCACTTCGGGACCGGCGCCGGGGCCTTGCACGACAAGCGGATTATCGCAGTAGCGGCGGGTGCTGAACTGCACGATGTTGTCGGTGAGCCGGGTATGCGCGAACGCGTGGGTGGCCGGCAGCACCTGCAGTCGCACGCTGGCGCGGCCGTGCCGGTCGAGCTGCGCGACATGACGCAGCACGCCGCCGGCGGCACGCGCCTCGGCCAGTTTCGCCGCCATCGGCGCGTCGAGCGCGTCGAGTTGCTGCATGAAGCCGTCGCGCGACAGCGCGGCCAGCGCGGGCGGCACCAGGCCTTCCAGGTCGACGTCTTCCAGCGACAGCGGCCAGCCCGCCTCGCGCGCCAGAATCACCAGTTTGCGCGCGACGTCGAGGCCGGACAGGTCGTCGCGCGGATCCGGCTCGGTATAGCCCAGCGCATGCGCCTCGCGCACCAGCGCGGAGAACGGCTGGTGGCCGTCGTGGCGATTGCACAGCCAGGCCAGCGTGCCGGAGAACATGCCATCGACAGCGAGCAGTTCGTCGCCGGTGTCGAGCAGGTCGCGCAAGGTCTGCACCACCGGCAGGCCGGCGCACACGGTGGCCTCGTAGCGGAAGCGCGCGCCGCTGGCGCAGGCCGCGCGGATCGCCTGCCAGCGCGACAACGGCCCGCTGCCGGCGAGTTTGTTCGGCGTCACCACGTGCAGGCCGGCGGCGAGCCAGCGCGGGTAGTGCGTCGGCCACCTCGTCGTTCGCGCTGCAGTCGATCAGCAGCGCGTGGCGGCCGTCGTTGCCGCGCACGTGTTCGGCGAACGCGTCCAGATCGTTCGGTCGCCAGATCTGCGCGCCGCCGTGGCGACCGTTGAGTTCGACGTCGTCGCAGTCCAGCCACATGCGCTTGCTGGCCACCACGCCGCAGAGTTTCAGCTCCAGGCCGCTGTCGCGCGCCAGCCGCGGTTGCGCGGCGCGCAGCTGGTCCAGCAGGGCGCTGCCGACGCGGCCGGGGCCGATCACGCCCACCGCCAGCACGCGGCGCCGGGTGCCCGTGCTGGTACGGATCATCGACGGCGGCGGCAAGGGGGAATGCTGGACTAGCTCAGGTGCACAGGTGATCACGACGACCTCTCCGATGGAGGCCCGTCTCGCTGGCGTGTCGGTGTGAGCCGGCCCGCCTCTTCGAGGGCGGGCCGTTGCGTTTGAAAACTACCTACGCACGACAACCCGCCCGGAACCCGTGGTACCGGTACCGGTGGTAATTGTGGTGGCTAATGGATGTGCTGCTGATGCCAGCCGGCAACGCTGCACGCCCGGCGAAAGCCGAGGCGATGTGCATGCGTGCTGGTGTGGAAAGCGGCGACATGGGCTCGACCTTAGAGTGATTGCTGCACTGCGGTCAACAGATTCATTTGCAACTTTTCGGCAGGCGGGCGCGGATCGTCACGCTGCGACAGGTTGTCGCGATATGCCATCTGTCGCCGGTCGATGCGGTTCGGTCGGCCTACAATTCGCGGATGATCAGGTTGGATTCATTGCGCCAGTGGCTGCGCGGGCAGGTGCTGCGCGTGGCCCTCGTGCTGTTTTCCTTCGGCGTGTGCAGCACGGCGGCCGCCCAGACCGGCGCGGCGCCGCCGGTGCCCGACACCATGCAGCAGCGCGTGGCCGCATGCACCAGCTGCCACGGCGTGCACGGCGAGGGTTCGCCGGACAGCGTGGTGATTCCGCGCCTGGCCGGCAAGCCGACGGGCTACCTGATCCAGCAGCTCGAGTATTTCCAGACCGGCCAGCGCCGGCACGCGCCGATGGAATACGTGGTGCGCCAGCTGAGCCCGGCGTACCTGCGCGACATCGCCGAGTACTTCGCGAAGCAGGACGTGCCCTACCGGAAACTGCCGGTGCCGGCGGTGTCCGTGGAGACCCTGCGGCGCGGCGAGCAGCTGGTGATGCGCGGCGATTCGACCCGCGGCGTGCCGTCGTGCGTCAGCTGCCACGGCCGCAAGCTCACCGGCGTGGAGCCGATGATGCCGGGCCTGATGGGCCTGTCGTACGGCTACCTCAGTACCCAGCTGGTGTCGTGGCGCACGCGCCAGCGCGCGGCCGAAGGGCCCTACTGCATGGGCGTGGTCGCCAACCGCATGCGCGAATCGGACATCACCGCCGTGTCCGCGTGGCTGGCCAGCCACGAGCCGCCGGCCGACATGCATCCGGCACCGGCCAGTGCGCAGACCGAACCGTTGCCGGGCTGGTGCGTGATGGGCAAGAGCGGAGCGGCTCCATGAAACTGTGGCGACGTGGAGGGTGGCTGCTGGCGTTGCTGGTGGTCGTGGTGCTGGGCTGGCGGTACTTCGGTCGCGCTGGTCAGCAAGTGTCGTCGCCCGCGCAGCGCGAGGCGGATGCCGCCGCGCTGCACGATCCGGCGTTGATCGCGCGCGGCGAATACCTGGCCACGGTCGGCGACTGCGCCGCCTGCCACACCGCGCGGGACGGCCAGCGCTACGCCGGCGGCCGTTCGCTGGGCACGCCGTTCGGCGACGTGCCGGCGCCGAACATCACGCCCGATCCGGAAACCGGCATCGGCGCAGTGGAGCTTCGACGATTTCTGGCGCGCGCTGCATGAAGGCAAGGGTCGCCAGGGCGAGCTGCTGTATCCGGTGTTCTCGTACACCTCGTTCACCAAGGTGACCCGCGACGACGCGCTGGCGATCTTCGCCTACCTGAAGTCGCTGCCGCCGGTGCATCGGCCGGATACCGAACTGGGGCTGGGCTTTCCTTACAACGTGCGCAGCAGCCTGGTCGCGTGGCGCGCGCTGTACTTCAAGCCGGGCGAGTACCGGCCCGATCCGGCGAAGTCCGAACAGTGGAACCGCGGCGCCTACCTGGTGCAGGGCCTGGGCCATTGCAACGAATGCCACACCACGCGCGACTCGCTCGGCGGCATCGCGCAGGACCGCCACCTCACCGGCGGCCAGATCCCGCAACTTGACTGGTACGCGCCCGACCTCAGCACGCAACCCGGCGGCGGCCTCGACGGCTGGAGCGCGCAGGACATCGTCGACCTGCTGAAGACCGGCCAATCGCGCGAAGGGCTCGGCGTTCGGGCCGATGGCCGACGTGGTGCGCCTGAGCACCCAGCACATGACCGACGCCGACCTGCAGGCGGTGGCGAACTATCTGCAATCACTGCCGCCGCGCGCGCAACCTGCGCCGGCACCGTTCAAGCGGGCGGCCAGCCACGAGCAGGGCAGCAAGCTCTACGCACAGCGCTGCGCCGACTGCCACGGCGCGGACGGTCGCGGCGTGGCCGGCGTCTACCCGCCGCTCGACGGCAACACCTCGGTCACCGAACCGACCGGCATCAACGCGATCCGCAGCGTGCTGCTCGGCGGCTTCGCCCCGACCACCGCCGGCAACCCGAAGCCGTATTCGATGCCGCCGTTCGCGCAGCAGCTGAATGACGACGACGTGGCCGCGGTGGTCGGCTACATCCGCCAGTCGTGGTCGAACAAGGCTGGGTCGGTGAAGCCTGCGGATGTGAGCACGTATCGGCATACGCCGATCGATTGAGCCGTAGCGGATTCGTCCGACGGACGGACCATCGGATGTCGCCGCGTGCTGCGGCATCTTCGCGCAGGCGCCCGCGGGCGCGATTTGACGTGGGTCATGGCGGCAGTACGGCTGCGCCGGCACGCTGCAGGGATACTACTCGACGTCGGATACCTGCGTAGCGGGATCGAGGCCGTGTCTGCTGCAGCCGCGGGGATCGGGCCAACGGCGCACTCGAGTTCCACACCGCTTGCTCACCATGGTTCCGGGCATGATCCAGCTCAGCTACAGCACCTTCGGCCTCACCGGTCTGCCGTTCCTGGAGGCCATCGACGCGGTGGCCCGGGCCGGCTACGCCGGTATCGAGCTGTCCTTCCACCGCGAGCAGTTCAACCCCTTCGACCTCGACGAGGCCGACCTCGACGCCGTGCGCAAACGGCTGGAGGCGGCACGCATCGTGCCGGCCTGCGTGGCCACCGCCTCGCACTTCTTCACCCCGTCGCGGCCGCACGAGCCGTCGCTGCTGACACTCGACGTGGCCGGGCGCAAGCGCCGCATCGACCTCGTCAAGCGCGGCATCCGCGTAGCCCGCCGGCTGGGCGTCAGGCTGGTCACCTTCGGCAGCGGTTTCCTGCGCGAAGAGCATGTGCGCCGCCGCAGCTCGATCCGGGCGAGCTGCTGGCGGACAGCATCCGCGAATGCCTGCGCGAGATCCGCGACGACGAAGACATCACGCTGCTGATCGAACCCGAGCCGGGCATGTACATCGAGACACTGGAGCAGGGGCTGGCTCTGATCCACGCGGTCGGCTCGCGCCGCTTCGCGCTGCACATCGACATCTGCCACGCCTATTGCTCGGAACCGGACTATATCGGCGCGCTGGCGCAGGCGGCGCCGCTCGCCCGCTACCTGCACATTTCCGATGCGCGCGAGGGCCGCAACCTCGGATCGTGCGGGACGATGCGCTGGCCGGATCTCGACCTGGATGCCGCCAGCATGCTGGTCTACTTTGCCGATACGGCGGACTACCTGTTGCTGGATCGCCGCCATCCGCTGTGTTTCGGCGACCGTGCGCCCGACCCGGCGCGGCGCCGGCGCATCGACGCCCTGCTGGCGCAGGCCGGCATCGACCAAGCGGCAAGCATGGTCGATTACGGCAGCCTGTACGCCGGCGCCTCGCCGCTGGACGACGAGATCTTCACCTACCTGATCTCGGTGCCCGGCCTGAGCTTCGACGTACTCGAACGGGCCTGGCCAATCGTCGCCCACCTGCGCGGCGTGCGCGGCCCTGCGCTGTTCGAGCGGATGGTCGCCAACACGCGCACCGGCATCGTGCATTTCCACGAGATTCCCGGCGAAGGCACGCTGGACCTGGCCGCCAGCTTCAAGGCGCTGAACGAGCACGGTTTCGACGGCTTCGGTTCGGTCGAGCTCTACCACCACGTCGAGGGCTGGCAGCAGGCCCTCGACGACAGCTACCGCCACCTGGCCGCGATCGCGCAGCCGGCGTGAGCGCGCCCGGCCGTTCCACCGAGCAATCACCATGATCGACTTCGAGGCACTGGGCTGGTCGAGCGATACCGTCGGCGAACTGGACCATCGCTTGCTGAAGGCGCCCAGCGTCAAGCTGCGCGGCGCTCAAGTGGGAGAGGCGGGCGACATCGTCTACACCGTCGACCTGCGCCTGCGCCGGCCGAACGCCGACGCCTGCCTGTCGAGCACCGAGCTGCATTCGATCGAGCATTTCCTGCTCGAAGGCTACGGCCGCCTGCTGCCGCAGCATTTCGTCGGCATCGGCGTGATGGGTTGCCAGACCGGCTTCTACCTCACCCTGCTCGGCGAAGGGCGGCGCGCCGTCATCGAGGAGCGCTCGCGGCCATCTTCGAGGGCGTGCTCGCGGCGAGGCCGTGCCGTATGCGCGCGTCGACCAGTGCGGCCACTGGCGCCACCACGACCTGGCCCGCGCGCAGGCCGTCGCGCGCGAGGTGCTGGCGCAGCGTGCGGCGTGGCGGGACGTCGCATGAGCGCCGCGCCGGGCATGCGCTGGCAGGTCAGCGCCACGCGCCGGATCGAGTACGACCTGCTCAACGTGGCGGACGTGTTCGATCCGCGCAGCGACGCGCTGCTGTCGATGGGGCGCGTGCAGCAAGGGCGCCGCTTCGTGGTGGTCGACGCCTGCGTGCACACGCATCACTGGCGCACGCATCCGCGCCTACTTCGCGCATCACCGGGTCGATGCCCGCATCATCACCCTGCCGGGCGGCGAGGGCGGCAAGACGCTGGAGGCCTGGCTCTCGGTGCTGCGCGAGCTGGACGGCTTTCCCATCCATCGCCGCGACGAGCCGGTCATCGCCATCGGCGGCGGCGTGCTGACCGACGTGGTCGGCTACGCGGCGGCCAGCTACCGCCGCGGCGTGCCGCACATCAAGGTGCCGACCACGCTGATGGGTTACGTCGACGCGGCGGTGGGGATCAAGACCGGGATCAATTTCAACGATCGCAAGAATCGCCTGGGCAACTTCGAGCCGCCGCGCCGGGTGTTGCTGGACCGCAGCCTGCTGCGCAGCCTGCCGCGCGCCACCTGCGCAACGGCGTGTGCGAAATCGTCAAGCTGGCGGTGATCCGCGACGCCGCGCTGTTCCGCCTGCTGGAGCAACACGGCGCGGCTCGCTGGCAACGGCCTTTCAGGCTGCGCACGGCGGCGACATCCTCGACCGCGCCATCGGCGGCATGCTGGAAGAGCTGGCGCCGAACCTGCACGAGGAAGAACTGGCGCGCAAGGTCGACTTCGGCCACACCTTCAGCTACGGCCTGGAAACCCGGCCACGGGGACGACCTGCTGCACGGCGAGGCGGTGCTGCTGGACATCCTGGTGTCGACCGCGATCGCGCGGCAGCGCGGCCTGCTCGGCGCGGCCGCGGCCGCACGGATCTTCGCCGTGGTCGAGCGCCTGGGTCTCGCCCCCGACCTCGGCCTGCTCGACGCCGAACTCATGTGGCAATCGCTGCTCGACCGCGTCGAACATCGCAACGGCCTGCAGCGCGTGCCGCTGCCCGCGGCGGTCGGCGAATGCGTGTTCGTCAACGACATCGCGCGCGCGGAAATCGAAGCCTCCATCCTACTTGCACGAGCGGACCACGACCAGCCATGACCGAATCGCCGAATGTTGATGCCGCGGAAATCGCCCACTTCAACCGCATCGCCCAGCTGTGGTGGGACCCGCACGGCAAGATGGGCCAGCTGCATGCGATCAACGAGCTGCGCCTGCGCTTCATCACCGACCGCATCGGCGTGCCCGCGCCGCGCATCGTGGACGTGGGCTGCGGCGGCGGCATCCTGGCCGAGGCGCTGGCCCGGACCGGCGCACGGGTGACCGGCATCGACCTGTCGCAGCTGTCGCTGGACATCGCCCGCCAGCATGCCGAACGCGGCGGCCTGCCCATCGACTATCGCTACCTCGACGCGGAAACCCTCGCGCGCGAGGAAGCCGGCAGCTTCGACGCCGTCACCTGCATGGAAATGCTCGAGCATGTGCCGCAGCCGGAACAGGTCATCGCCGCCTGCGCCGCCTTGCTCAAGCCGGGCGGCGTGGCGTTCTTCTCCACCATCAACCGCACTTCAAGGCGTTCGCCTTCGCCATCGTGGCGGGCGAATACCTCCTCGGCCTGCTGCCGCGCGGCACCCACAGCTACCGCAAGCTGATCCGGCCGGTGGAGATGCGCGCGTGGGCCGCCGCCGCGGGGCTCGAGTTCAAGGCGGTGGACAGCCTCATGTACAACCCGCTCACGCGCCGGTTCCGCGTCGCGCCGAACCGCGAAGACATCAACTACATGGCCTGCTTCGCCAGGAAAGGCTGACCCCCATGCGGCGTTTTCTCGCCTTGTCGCGTTCCCTCCACGGCGTGCTCGATATCGCCATGCCCGGCTTCTTCGCGCTGCTGTGGCTGGGGCATTTCCCGTCGTGGCCCGTGCTGGCGTTGTGTCTGGCAACCGCGCTGGCCGGCTATACGGCCATCTACGCGCTGAACGACCTGATCGGGCTGAAGGACGACAAGGAAAAGGTCGCTGGCGGGATCACCCCGGGCTACGCGGTGGAGGCGTCTGCCATGCGCTACCCGCTGGCGCGGAACCTGATCAGCATGAAGGGCGCGCTGGCGTGGTTCGGCTTCTGGTTCGCGCTGGCCGTGCTCGGCACCTGGCTGCTGAATCCGCGAATCCTGCTCATCGTGTTCGCTGCGGCGGCACTGGAAGTGGTCTACGTCAAACTGCTCAGGTCACCTGGTGGCGCACCGTGATCAGCGGCCTGGTCAAGTCGGCCGGCCCGATCGCCGCCGTCTTCGCGGTGATCCCCGCGCCGTCATGGTCGTGGCTGCTGGGGATGCTGATCTGGCTGATGCTGTGGGAAATCGGCGGGCAGAACATCCCGGCCGACTGGAACGACATCGAGGAAGACCGCCGCATCGGCGCGCGCACCATTCCGCTGGTGTTTGGCCTGCGCACCGCCAGCGTGCTGGTGGCGATCAGCCTGAGCCTGACCGTGCTGGCCAGCACGCTGCTGCCGCGCCTGTCTCCGCTGGCGGACGGCTGGCCGTTCCAGCTCGCCATCCTCGCCGCCGGCGTCGGCCTGCTGCTGCCGCCGGCGATCGGACTCGTACGCACGCTGGACGGCCGCCAGGCCGCGCGCCTGTTCGACCGCGCCAGTCTGTATCCGCTGGCGCTGCTGGCGATCGTCACGGTATTCGTGCTGATCCGCTAAGCCGTCGGCGACGCCGTTATCTTCCCTTCGCGCCAGGGACCGTTGCCGGCGGTGCGCCAGCTCACCGACTACCTGGCTCGTTCAATTCGAGCAGTTGGCCGACGAAAGCGAGGTTTCCGGGGAGCGCCGAAAAACCTGGCCGTCCACCCGCGCGGTTGAAGATCTACTCGGTTCTCGTGCTGCCGTTGTCCGGCGCGGTGATGCCGTCGCGGATGTGCAGGATGAAGGCCGGCACCTCGCGATTCAGCAGGTCGGGACGATCCCACTGGATGTAGTGCCCGCTTCGCCGGGCGACGATGCGGCGGCTGCGCGTGGACAGCTGCTTGAGCTTTTCCTGTAGGCCATCCCACAGCAGATTCGCTTGGTGGAACAGTGCGGCCGACACGCGCAACGGAAACCCGGGCGGCAACGCTTGTGCGGGATCGCGCGAGAAGATCAGCACGGGCAGGTCGCCATACGGCCCGCCGTGCGCGGTTTCAGCGAGCGACGACGGCCATCCGGCGACTTCGCGCCGATAGGCATCGATTTGCGACGGCACGCAGGTATTGGCGCGTATCCAGCCGGCATACGCCTCGAAGCCGGGCAGAACCGCCGTGCATTGGCCGCTGAGGCGCACGATGCCCAGCGCAAACATCGACTTCAGCATGGTGTATTCGAACGCGCTGTGCTGTTCCAGCGCAGCTACCGCCGGCGGCATTGTGTGCGCCTGTTCGGGCGTACTGGCATCCACAAAAACCAGCCCGGCCACCGCGGCCGGAAACTGTGAGGCGTAGGCGCGGATGTACACGCCGCCGGCGGAGTGGCCCATCAGCACGACGGGCGCGGTGATGTCGGCCTCGAGCAGCAGCGCGTGCAATTGCCTGGCGATGCCGTTGGCGTCGCGCGTGCCCGGTTGCGGCTCGCTCCAGCCGAAGCCGGCGCGGTCGTAGGAGCAGGTTCGTGTGCTGTGCGAAAGCACTGGCTGGACTTTCGCCCACACCGTGAAATCCTCGCCGCGACCGGATTCGAGCACGATGGTCGGGGTGCCGCTGCCGGTGCAGTACAAGTGCATGGTGCGGCCGTTCACCGCATACAGCTTGCCCGGCGGCGGATTGGCGCTGCGGTAGTGGTGCAAGGCGAGCGCGTTCCACAGCGCGCCGGCCGTGCCCAGCACGGCGACCAGGCCAAGCAGGCCCAGCCCGATCCGGCGCACGATGCGCCAGCCGCGCCGTCGTGGGTGTGGCTTGTCTTGCATGCGATGTCCCCTGCCTGGTTGGCGTTGTCCGATCGGCTCGACTCTAGTTCGGCGCCAGCATCCTGCGCACTCGCCGTGAGCCAAGCCGGTGGAACGCTGCGATGAAGCGTGTATGCCGGTGCGGATCCTCGGCGATCAGCTTCGGCCGGCGAGCGCCGCTCTCAATACATCGCCATAGGTGCGGCTGGCGCGCAAAGGTGTGCCGTCGTGCAGGCGCAGCAGGCTGTCGCGGTTGGACAGGGCGGCCATGTCGGCAATACGGTCGATGCGCACGATGGTGGAGCGATGGATGCGCAGGAACAGTGCGGGATCCAGCCGCGCCGCCAGCAGATGCAGCGGCTCACGCAGCAAGTGCAGCTTGTCGCTGGCATGCAGGCCGGCGTAATCACCCATCGCCTCGATCCAGTCGATGTCGGCGGTGGCAACGAAGCTGACGCGGTTGCCGCTGCGCACTGCGAACCGGGCGGGGTAGCGCGGGGTGTCTGCCACCGGTCGGGCTGCCTGACGCAAATGCAACGTGTCGCGTGCGCGATCGATCGCTTCGGCAAAGCGTTCGTCGTCGATCGGCTTGAGCAGGTAATCCAATGCACGCAGCTCGAACGCGCGCAACGCGAATTGATCGTAGGCGGTAAGCAGGATGGTCAGCGGCCGCTCGCCCGGCGGCAGTAGGTCGAGTGTCGCCAGACCGTCCATGCCGGGCATCTGTACATCCATGAAAACCAGCTGGGGTGCGTGGGCGGCGATGGCCGACAAGGCCGCTTCTCCATCGCTGGCCTCGCCGATCACCTGCATGTCGGCGTGCGATGCCAGTCGTTTGACGATGCCGCGGCGCGCCAGCGGCTCGTCATCGACCACCAGTACGCGGATGCTCATGCCGGTATCGCCAGTGCTGCAGGTATGCGCCGAAGCGGCAGCTTTATGATTACATGGCAGCTGCCGTTTTCGGCCAGGCTCAGCGCGAACGCATGCTGGTCGGCGTACAGATGCTGCAGGCGTTCGCGCACGTTGCGCAGGCCTACTGCCATCGAGCCGGTGGCGCCGGCAGGTGCCTCAGCCGGGCCGTCATTACGCAGCTGAATGTGCAGGCGTTCGTCGGCACAGTCCACGCAGATTTCCAGCCGGCCGCCATCGCGCCGTGGCGCGATGCCGTGGCGTATCGCGTTCTCCACCAGCGGCTGCAGCAGCAGGTACGGCACCGCGGCACGCAAGGCGTCCGGACCCACCTGCATGTTGACGGTCAGCCGCTCGCCCAGCCGGGCCTTTTCGATATCCAGATAGTGTTCGGTGAGCGCGAGTTCATCGGCCAGTGTCACTTCGTGAGCGCCATCGCCTTCGAGGCGTGGCACGCAGGAAATCGCCGAGCCGCGCAATCATGCGGGTGGCGTCGTGGGTGCGTTCCTCGACCACCAGGGTGGAGATGGCGTTGAGCGTGTTGAACAGGAAGTGCGGCTGCAGCTGGTAGCGCAACGCGCGCAGTTCGGCGTCACGAGCCAGCCCGGTTGCGGCCAGTGCACGCATGCGCTCCTCCTGCATCGAGGCGTAGTAACCGATCACCATGTAGGTGGCGCACAGCGCGAGCAGCACGAACCAGACGATGTCCATGCTGCCGAAGACGAAACTCCAGCGGAACCCGCCACGCAGCGCACCGACGTGACCGCCCAGGCGGGTGGCCACCCCGATGATGACCGCGGTGCCGGCGAAGGCCAGAAAAAAGGAGAGGGGCAGCAACACCGCGACGTAGCGGCGCCATGATGCGCGACGGCGCCACAAGCCGCGCTGGATCATGCACAAGGGAATGGATGGCAACAGGCAGGTGACCAGCAGCATCGCGTGCTGGGCCAGCTTGTTGGGTTCACCCAGTACGGTCGCTGCAGCGACGACGGTACCCAGCACGATCGGCACCCAGCCGATCAGCATGGTCAGCCAAAACGATGGCAGCTGTCGCGCCGTCGTCATTGGCTGGCCCGGCTGGTGCCTCAGCGCGACAGGTCGATCGCGTAGGTCGCCGTGCCGTCGCCGTGATCCTTCAGCTGGCGGATATGGGTGAGGCCGGCGTCGCGGGCCACGTCCTGTTTGTTGCTGGCGCCGGTGAACACGACCGGGCCACGGGTCTTCAGCGGGGCGAACTCCCATGACGTGGGTTCGAGTTCCTGCGCGCCGATCTGCTTCTTGCGCTCGATCCACTTCGCCAGGATCTCGCGGGTGCCGTCGGGCGCAATCAGCACGATGTTGCTGCCGTCGAGGCCGGGGAAGTGGCCGCCGCCGTTGGCGCGGTAGTTGTTGGTGACGATGATGAACGGCTGGCCGGGTGCGACCGGCTTGCCCTGGAAGGTCAGCGTGGTGATGCGCTGGCCGACCGGCTTCGAGACGTCGATGACGTAGTGGATGCCGCCCTGGAGCTGGTCGAAGTTGTAGCCGGTGAAGCGGCTGTTGATCAGCGCCTGTTCGCCGGGCTTGGCCGGGTCGATCCGGTTGAATCGTTCGGCGGATTTTTCCAGCCACGCTTTCAGTCCGGCGCCGTCGGTCTTCACCGCGGCCAGCGTGTTCGGATAGAAGTACAGGTCGGCGGCGCTGCGCAGGGTGAGCGGGCCGGCGGCGACGTCGGTGTAGTCGTCGGGGCCGCCGAAGCCGGTGCGGAACGCCGCAGCGGCGGACAGCACCGGGACGTCGGCGAGTTCGGGATGCGAGCGCGGCAATTCGTTGCGCACGTAGTCGATCTGGGCGGCATTGACCGGTGCCAGCGCGGTCATGTTGCCCTCGTCGGCGAAGTAGCTGCTCATGCGCAGCGTGCTGTTGCCGATCGGGGTGTTGACGTAGGCGACCGTGGCTTCATGCGCCTGCTGCACGAGTGCGGCGATCGCGGGGTCGGCCGGCACGCAATCGTGCTTGGCCTTGCAGATCGGGCGCACCTCGCTGTGGGTGTTGTCCAGGTCGACCACCCAGCGACCGTCCTTGCGGTTCAGCACCAGCTGGATCACGCCCAGGTCCTTGCCGAAAAAGCCGCCCATCACCGTCGGCACATTGCGCACGAAGCCCCGCCGCGCGTCGACGTCCTTCATGCCGGCGTAGCGCGGGCCGGGGAATTCGGTGTGCGAGTGGCCGAGCAGCAGCGCGTCGATGCCGGGCACGCCGGCCAGGTACCAGCCGGCGTTCTCCATGTCGGGGGTGTACGGCGCGGTGTTGAGGCCGCCGTGCAGGATCGCCACGACCAGGTCGGGATGCTGCGCCTGCAGTTCGGGCAGGTACTTCTGCGCCGCTTCGACCACGCCGCTGACGGTGACCTTGCCGGCCAGATTCTGCTTGTCCCAGTCCATGATCGGCGGCGGGGTGAAGCCGATGATGCCGACTTTCAGCGGCACCTCGATCTTGCTGCCGTCGGGCGTGTACGCCGTGATGGTTTTCGTGACTACCGTCCACGGCTTGAAGATCGGCTTGCCGTCGCGCGCGCTGTAGACGTTGGCCAGCACCAGCGGAAAGTTCGGCCCGGCGCAGTGGTTGGCATGGCCGCCGTCCACGTTCATCGGCGTGCCGGTGACCTGCGACAGGAAGCCCAGGCCGTAGTTGAACTCGTGGTTGCCGGCGGTGCCGCCGTCGTAGCCCATCGCGTCCATCGCCTGGTAGATCGCCAGCTTCTGGTCGCAGCCGACCGGTTTTGCCAGCGCCTGGTAGTCGGCCAGCACGCTGCCCTGGATGGTGTCGCCGCTGTCGAACAGGAAGGTGTTGGGAAACTCGGCGCGGGCGCGGCGGATCAGCGTGGCGGTGCGCTCGTAGCCGAGCGAGTCGTCCGGCTTCAGCTTGTAGTAGTCGTAGCTGAGCACGTTGGCGTGCACGTCGGTGGTTTCCAGGATGGCCACGTTGGCGCTGGCACCGTCGGGCGCCTTGCCGTTGTGCCGGGGCCATCCGGCGCAGCCGGCGAGCAGCAGGGCGGTGGCCAGGGCGAGCAGCGGCGGGGTAAATGGGGGCAGGCGTGCGGGCATCGGGGTTCCGTGGGGAGAGCTCGGGTTCAGACCGCGAAAACTAGCAGATTCGGGGAGGCCCGGGCGCGGCCGGGGGCGCGTCGGCCGGGGGTTATCCCCAATGCCAGTGGAACGGCTGTCCGAACGCGGCGATCCGCCACCGGCACAAGTCCGTAAGATGACGTTCCAGTGACACCTGGTCCCACAGGGGGACTACCCGACCATGCCCCGGATCCCGTTGCCGCTCGTACGAACTTGTACCGTCGTGCTGTGCGCGCTGGTTTTCTTCGTCGCCTGCCTCATGCTCACCGCGTGGCAGGAGCCGCTGCCGTTGCAGCGCGGGTTCATCACGGCGCTGATGTTTTGCACGTTCGGTGTGCTGTTGTTTGCCTTCGGCCGGTTCGCCACCGCGTTGCTGGTCGGTGGCGGCCTGTTCCTGCTGCTGAAGTCCGTGGCGGTGTTGAAGCTGCGCTATCTCGATTCGCAGCTGATGCCGTCGGACTTCATCTACTACGCGCGTACCAGCCTGCTCGACACGTTGCGCCATTACCCGCACCTGTACACGGTGGGCATCGGCCTGTGCGTGTTGCTGCCGCCGCTGCTGTACCTGGTGTGGCGGTGGGATTGGCGCATGCTGGTTTCGCCGTGGTCACGGCGCGCGATTGGCCTGCGCGCCAGTGGCATGGCGCTGTACGCCGTGGCGTTCTGGCTGTGCATGCTGTCCAGCAGTCCGTTTGCGCAGGTGCACGCGCGCAATGCCTGGCAGGAGATGTCCGACAACGCGCAGCTGACCAACTTTTTCGTCAACATGCACGACGCCGATGTGCAGTTGCCGGCGATGTCCGGCGACGCCGTGGCCGAGCGTGACTGGGCCGCGACGGCGGTGGGCGACCCGGGCGGTACGCACGCACCGTATCCGGACATCGTGCAGGTGCTGGAAGAGAGCACCTTCGATCCGTCGATCTACACCGATTGCAACGTGCCGCAATGCCGGGTTGCGCTGTTCCGGCCGGATGCGCGCACCCGCGCGCACGGCGTCCTGCGCGTGCATACGTTCGGTGGCGGCACCTGGGTCAGCGAGTTCGCCGCGCTGACCGGGATGCCGCAGGACATCTTCGGACCCGGCGGCATGTATGCGCCGTATGTGCTGGCGCCACACGTGCACGACGCGCTGGCGCTGCAGTTGCGCCGGCTCGGCTACCTCACCATCGGCATCTACCCTACGAGCGCCGATTTCATCAACGGGCGCAACGCGTATCGCGAGTACGGTTTCGACCACCTGTACGGCGCCGAGGAACTGGGCCTGGAGGAGTGGGACGAGAGCGACGCGCAGATGTTCGCCGCGGCGAAGCGCATCTACGACAAGGTGAAGAAGCCGGGGCAGCCGGTCTTCATCATGATCCTGACGCTGAACCAGCACGGCCCGCACGACCACCAGCCGATGTCGAAACTGCCCAGGCCCTACCGCAACCTGCTGCGCGGGCTGGCGCCGAACGTGGCGCTGAACTTCGACACCTACCTGTCGCGCCTGCACGATTCCGACCTGGCGATGCGCGCCCTGGAGCATGCCTTCCTCGACCGTCCGCAGCCGACCGTGCTGCTCCATTTCGGCGACCACCAGCCGTCCTTCAACGGCCAGATCCGCAACCTGCCGCGCCGGTTGCCGCCGGCACTGCAGCCGTACCAGCACTACCTCACCTACTACATGCTCAAGAGCAACTTCGCCGGCCCGCCGCTGCCGGCGTATCCGATGCTCGACATCGCGTTCCTGCCCAGCATGGTGCTGCAGGCGGCGGGCGTACCCACCGACGCCTATTTCACCGCGGCCAGCGGACTGCGCGAGCGCTGCAACGGCTTGTATGACGACTGTGCGGTGCCGGGTCTGCTGGCGTCCTATCATGCCTGGACGATCGGGCGGCTGCACGTGTACCAGTGACCGGCAGCGGCAGTTTTCGCCGTCGATGGCCAGCGCGGCAGGCGGATGGATCGGGTGCGGGCTGCGGGCTGCGTGGATCGACGCCACTGGCAGAGGTCTTGCTTGCCATCAGGCATGAGCGAGCGCAAGCCAGAACGCCTCGAAACCGCCGACGCCAGCCTGGAACGGCAGATGGCAGACTGCGGCCTGTCGAACGACACCCGGCAGTTCCTGCGCGATCTGCATGCCGTCGAGAAGCAGGTTAACGCCGCCTTCCAGCGGGCCCATCAAGGCGGCGCGCTGGAAGAGCGGGTGAGCGCGGTGTATCGCAGGATGTACGGCAGGGATTGAGCACGGCCGTGCCGTTGCCACGGAACGTACGCATGCCTCGGCTATGATCGTGGGTCAACCGCGTGGACGTCAGCGCGGGACCGCCCGGAAGATCCGCATGCCCCGTTTCCCGTTCGCCGCGCGCCCGATCCTGCTGGGCGCCGTGCTCTCCACGCTCGGCGCCTGCGCCAGCCAGTCACCGATGACTTCATCGCCGGCAGCGATCGCCGTGCCGACAATCCAGCGTCCGCAGGGCGAGACGCCGTCGTGGTGGTTCCGCAGCGGCGCAGCCCAGGCGGCGCTGGCTTCCGCGCAGGCGAATACGCGCGGCCAACGCGCGAAGAACGTGATCGTGTTCCTCGGCGACGGCATGAGCATTCCCACCATCGCCGCCGCGCACGTGCTGGCCGGCCAGCGCGCCGGCGTGGATGGCGAGAGCTACCGACTGAGCTTCGAGAAGTTTCCGTTCAGCGCGCTCAGTCGCACCTACGAGACCGACCAGCAGACCCCCGACTCGGCCGGCACCATGACCGCGATCATGACCGGCGTGAAAACCCGCGCCGGCTTCATCGGCGTATCGCAGGTGCCGCGCCGGCAGGACTGCGCCGGCACGCGCGGGCAGGAGCTGGTCAGTGCGCTGGAGCTGGCGGCGGCGGCCGGCATGAGCACCGGCGCGGTCACCACCACAAGGATCACCCACGCCACCCCGGCCGCCACCTATGGCCACCTGCCCGAGCGCAACTGGGAGGTGGATGCGGATCTCAGTGAAGCGGCGAAGGCCGCCGGCTGCAAGGATTTCGCCGCGCAGCTGATCGACTTCCCGGTCGCCGGCGGACTTACCGTGGCGATGGGCGGTGGCCGCACCGAATTCATGCGGGCCGGCGCGGACGATCCGGAGTATCCGACCCGCGTCGGCCAGCGCCTCGACGGCCGCGACCTGATCGACGAATGGACGTCCAGCCATCCGGACGGCAAGTACGTGTGGAACGCGGCGCAACTGAACGCGCTGGACCTTTCGCGCACGCCGCGCCTGCTCGGCCTGTTCGAGCCTTCGCACATGAACTACGAACACGAGCGCCCGCGCGACAAGGCCGGCGAGCCCAGCCTGGCCGAGATGACGGCCAGCGCGATCGAGGTGCTGAAACGGAACCCGAACGGCTTCTTCCTGATGGTCGAAGGCGGCCGCATCGACCACGCGCTGCATGCCGGCAACGCCTACCGTGCGCTGGACGAGACGATTGCCTTCGCCGCCGCGGTGCAGGCCGCGCTGGAGCGCACCGATCCGGCCGAGACGCTGATCGTGGTCACCGCCGACCACAGCCACACGCTGACCTTCGCCGGCTATCCGCACCGCGGCAACCCGATCCTGGGCAAGGTCACCAGTGCCACCGACAGCTACGACGACGAAAGCGCGCCGGCCCTGGCGCGCGACGCCACCGGCCTGCCGTACACCACGCTCGGTTTCGCCAATGGCCCCGGCTACACCGGCGCCAGCGACCAGCAGCCGGAAGGCAGCAAGCGTTATCCGCACAACCCGCGCGAGTACAGCGCGATCGGCAAGGGTAGGCCCGACCTGCGCGGGGTTGACACCACCGACCCGGACTACCTGCAGGAGGCGACCGTGCCGCTGACGAGCGAGAGCCACGGTGGCGAGGCCGTGGCGATCTTCGCCACCGGCCCGGGCGCCGCCGCGTTCCATGGCGAGCTGGAACAGAACGTGATCTTCCACGTGATCGTGCAGCACGCGCCGCGGCTGCGCATCGAGCTGTGCAAGCTGGGCAGCTGCAATGCGGACGGCGTGCCGGTGGAGCGGCCGACGCGGCAGGCGTGGCTGCAGCAGGCCGGGGCGGCGGCCCGCTGAAGGCGTCGCGCTGGCGGTCGCCGGGCTATGATCGGGTGACATTCACCACCCGGATCGTGCATGTCCGTCGCCGCCTTCGAAACCGCGTCTACGCCGTATCCGCGCGGGCTTGCGCTGGCCACGCTGGGCGCGGCGGTCGCGGCGATCGCCGGTGCGCTGCTGGCCGCCTCCGACCCCGACCAGGGCTGGCGCTGGCTGCACTGGTTCGGCAAACCGTTGGCCACCGCGCTGATCTTCGTGCTGGCGTGGCGCGCGCGGCCGGCGCAGTCGCCGCGCTACCGGCGCTGGATCCTGGCCGGCATCGCGTGTTCGCTGTGCGGCGACGTGTTCCTGATGCTGCCGGGCGATTTGTTCGTGCCGGGGCTGGTGGCTTTCCTGTGCGGCCACGCGTGCTTCATCGCGGGCTTTCTCGACGACAGCCGCTTTGCCGCACGGCCGCTGCCGCTGCTGGCCTGCCTGGTTTACGGCGCGCTCAACCTGGCCTTGCTGTGGGGTTCGATCGAGGTGGCGTTGCGCGCGCCGGTGATCGTCTACGTGGTGGTGCTGGCCTGCATGGGCGGGCAGGCGCTGGTGCGTGCGCAGGTCGCGCGGCGTGGCGATGCGCAGGTGCCCGCGGCGCGGCTGGCCGCGCTGGGTGCGCTGACCTTCATGCTCAGCGACAGCCTGCTGGCGTGGGATCGCTTCGATGGCCCGCTGCCGTGGTCGAGCCTGTGGGTGCTGTCGTCGTATTATCTGGCGATGTGGTGGATCGCGCGCTCGGTGCAGCGCGCCGGCATCGTGATCGAGGCGGATGCGACGACGTGAATACACAGGAACTCATCATCACCTGGGCCACCCCGGTGTTCTTCCTGCTGATCGGGATCGAGCTGCTGGCGGCGAAGCTGCGCGGGCGCGCGGCGTATGCCAGCAATGACGCGGTCAACAGCATCGGGTTGGGCGTGATCTCGCAGATCGTGGGCGTGTTCAGCAAGCTGCTGACGTTCGGCATCTACGCCTGGTGCGTTGAACACCTGGCACTGTTCGCCCTGCCGGAAGACAGCCTGTGGGTCTGGGCTGGCGCCTTGCTGCTGTACGACTTCTGCTACTACTGGCTGCACCGCGGCGGGCACCGGGTGAACATCCTGTGGGCCGCGCACGTGGTGCATCACCAGAGCGAGCGCTACAACCTGTCCACCGCGCTGCGCCAGACCGGCAGCGGCGTGCTGCTGGGCTGGCTGTTCTACCTGCCGCTGGCCGTGCTCGGCGTACCGTTGAAGGTGTTCGTGGTGGTGGCGCTGATCGACCTGCTGTACCAGTTCTGGGTGCACACCGAGCAGATCAATCGGCTCGGCTGGTTCGACCGGGTGTTCTGTTCGCCGTCCAACCATCGCGCGCACCACGCGGTGAACGACCGTTACCTCGACCGCAACTACGGTGGCATCCTGATCGTGTGGGATCGCCTGTTCGGCACCTTCGTCGAGGAAGACGACAACGACCCGCCGGTGTACGGCACGCGCTCGCCGCTGCGCAGCTGGAACCCGCTGTGGGCGAACGCCGAGGTGTACTGGCATACGGCCGTGGACGCGTGGCATGCACGCCGCTGGCGCGACAAGCTGCTGCTGTGGCTGAAGCCGCCGGGCTGGCGTCCGGCCGACGTGGCCGCGCGCTTTCCGAAGCCGGATTTCGTGATGCCGGGCGAGCGCTTCGATCCGCCGTTGTCGCGGCCGCTGAAGTTCTATGTGCTGCTGCAGTTCGCGCTGCTGCTGGGCATGGCCACGCAGTTCCTCGGCATGGCCGGCACGGCGAGCCTGCTGGCGTTGCTTGCGTATGCCGCGTATCTGGTGATCGGCCTGTGCCTGCTTGGCGGCTTGATGGAAGGCCGCCGCTGGGCCTTCTGGCTGGAAGGTTTGCGCGTGCTGGCGACGGCACTGCTGCCGCTGGCGAGCGGCCGGTGGTTCGGCGTTGAGTATCTGGACAACCGTATCGCCCTGGCGATGGCCGTGGTGTTCGGATTGAGCGCGCTGGCGCTGGGCTGGGCGTCGAAACGGTCGTCGATCGAGTCGGGAGTTATCGTCAGCGGTACACCGTAGGTTGGGGTGAGCGCAGCGAACCCCAACATGGCGACGGGATCCGTTGGGGTTCGCTGCGCTCACCCCAACCTACGGGTCTGCGGGTGGCCGCGAGCACGCCGTGAAGTCTTTCCGGCGCACATGCGGAACCGTGTTCTGGCGTTCTTGACATGCTATCGCGACATGTCGTGCGTATTCGTTATGATCCCCGCTCGTTCCAGGGGATGTCGCTATGCGTTTCTTCAGCAAGCTGGTGCGCCACAAGACGGTCGAGCAGTTGCAGGCGGAAGCCGGCACGCGCGGCGATTTCCGCCGCGTGCTGGGGTTGTGGCAGCTCACCGCGATCGGCATCGGCGGCATCATCGGCGTCGGCATCTTCGTGCTGGCCGGCCAGCAGGCCGCGATGAACGCCGGCCCCGGGGTGGCGATCAGCTTCCTCATCGCCGGCTTCGGCAGCGCCTGCGCGGCGCTGTGCTACGCCGAGTTCGCCGGGCTGATCCCGGTCACCGGCAGCGCCTATACCTACGGCTACGCGGTGCTCGGCGAATTCGCCGCCTGGATCATCGGCTGGGACCTGTTGCTGGAATACGCGCTGGTGGTCGCGGTGGTGGCGATCGGCTGGTCCGGCTACGTGCAGGTGCTGCTGAACTCGGCCGGCGTGCATCTGCCGGAGTGGGCGCAGCAGAGCATGAGCGCGCAGACCATGCAGTACTACCTGCAGCAGCTGTTCGGCCTGCATGGTTCGACGGCCATCGCCGGGCCCAGCGACGGCCATCGCTTCAACGTGATCGCCGCCGCGGTGTCGCTGGCGGTCGCCGTGCTGCTGACCGTGCGCACGGAGTGGGGCGCGCGCTTCAACACCGCGGTGGTGGCGATCAAGGTGATCGGCGTGCTGCTGGTGGTGCTGGTCGGCGTGTTCTACATCGACACGGCGAACTGGCATCCATTCATTCCGGCGCGCGTGGTCGACGTCACCACCGGGGTCGGCCACTTCGGCTGGTCCGGCGTGCTGACCGGCGCCAGCGTGGTGTTCTTCGCAGTGTTCGGCTACGACACGCTGACCACCGCGGCGGAGGAATCGAAAGATCCGCAGCGCGACCTGCCGCGTGCGGTGCTGTTGTCGCTGGCGATCGCGATGGTGCTGTACGTGGCGGTGTCGCTGGTACTCACCGGCATCACGCACTACAGCAACCTCGGCGGCGAAGCGTCGGTGTCCGACGCGTTCGAGCAGATCGGGCTGCACTGGCTCAGCATCACCATCGCGGCGGCGGCGGTGATCGGCGTCACCAGCGTGCTGTTCGCCTTCATGCTGGGTGCGGCGCGGATCTGGTTCGCACTGGCGCGCGACGGCCTGCTGCCGACCTGGTTCGCCAAAGTCAGCCCGCGCTTCGGCACGCCGGCACGCCCGACCCTGATCCTGGGCGTGTTCACCGCGCTGGTCGCCGGCCTGCTGCCGATCGGCGAGGTGGCCGAGCTGGTCAATATCGGCACGCTCAGCGCCTTCATCATCATCTGCGCCTCGATCATGCTGCTGCGCGTGCGTCGGCCCGATCTGCCGCGCAACTTCAAGACCCCGGCGGTGTGGTTCACCGCCCCTCTGGGCATCGTGTTTTCGGCCGTGCTGATCTACGGCTTGCCATGGATCACCTACGAGCGCTTCCTCCTCTGGATGGCGCTGGGTTGCGTGATCTATTTCGCCTTTGGCATCCGCCACAGCAAGATGGCGAGGGCGTAAGCGGCGCGGTCAGCTGGCTGTCATCACGCGGTCGCGGCCGGCGGCCTTGGCCTGGCGCATGGCATGATCGGCGCGGGCCAGCAGGGTTTCGATCGTGTGCTGGTTGTCGTGGCGTTCGACGACGCCGATGCTGACGGTCAGGTGACCGTCCGGGCGCGTGATGGCGTGTGTGGCCAGGCGCAGTTTCTCGGCGCGGAGACCGGCCTGGTACAGGCCGAGCCCGGGCAGCAGTACCGCGAATTCCTCGCCGCCGATGCGGCCGATCAGGTCATCCGGGCGCAACTGCCGGCGCATCGCGGCGGCCAGTGCAACCAGCGCCGCATCGCCGGCGGCGTGGCCGTAATCGTCGTTGAGCGACTTGAAGTGGTCTGCGTCCAGGAACATCACGCTGGCCGGCTGTTGCTGCTCATGGATGTTCTCCAGCGCCAGCCCGGCCAGCTCCAGGAAACGGTTGCGTTGCAGCAGGCCGGTGAGGCCGTCGGTGTAGGCCTGTTCGCGCAGTTGCCGTTCCAGCCGGAACTGTTCGAACAAGGTACGCGCCATGAAGGCGCGCAGCACCGCCGCGAGCGACACGGCTATCGTCATGTAGACCGCGTACTGCATGAACAGCGGGGCTTCGATGGAGCCGGTCAGCAGGATCGGCAGCGGCCCCAGCGCGCACAGCGCCATGGCGGCGGCGAAGTCCCAGCGGCCCATCCACAGTACCGACGTCGCCACCGGCAGCAGCAGGCCGGGCGGAATCCAGGGTTGCCCGGCCGGGTGGCCGAGGCTGCTGATGTTGATGCCGATCTCGATCAGCAGCACGCACAGCAGGGTCAGCACACTGAGCAGTTGCGGTTGCCGCACGTGGCGGGTCACCAGCGCCACCAGCAGCAGTGGCACGGTGGGTGCCAGGCGCAGCCACAGCGGTACCGGCGAATCGCGTACCAGCGCGCTGACGCCGACCGCCATCACGTAGGCCGCTGCGGCCACCAGCATCAGCGCGTGGATCATCGGCCCCATCCGATGGGCGAGGTAGCGGCGATATTCGCGACGCTGGGCAACCTCCTCGGCGCGTCGGTGGGTGTCGGGTGATTCGTGCATGCGGGGCTCGTCAGTGGGGAGTGCGGACATCGAGTGTGTATCGACGAGCGAGCAAGATGGGTGCCAGACCGGAACCGTCGAGGGCGCGGCTACGGCATTCGGCGCGCTGGTCATGACCTTCGGCAGGGGTTAAGCCGCTGCCGCCGGTCTAGCATCGTGAACTTCGGATCCCTGTCGCGGCAACCTTTCGTGGCGTGGATTTCCGGGACCCGGCTGGCCTGAGTCTGTTGCGCGCCATGGTTGTCATGGTTCGTGCGGCTGGTGCTGCGGGCTCCCATTTGCCCAACCGGAGAACACATTGAAAGCCACCCGTCTCGCCTCCGCCGTCGCTGCCGCTGCCCTCGGGCTGGCCAGCTTTGCCGCGCTTGCCGATGTCCCGGCGCCGCAGGATGTGCCCTATCAGGGCACCTTGAAGATCAATGTGGACGCCACTGACGTGGCGCGCCGGGTGTTCCGTGTGCAGGAAGTGATCCCCGCGCAGCCCGGTCCGCTGACTCTGCTGTATCCGCAATGGCTGCCGGGCAACCATTCGCCGAGCGGCCCGGTCGACAAGCTGGCCGGCCTGAAGGTGACCGCCAACGGCAAGACCCTGCCGTGGAAGCGCGACACGCTGAACGTCTACGCGTTCCACGTCGACGTACCCGAGGGCGCCAGCAGCGTCGAAGTCTCCTTCGAATACCTGTCGCCGCAGAGCACCAGCGAAGGTCGCGTGGTGATGACGCCGGAAATGCTCAACCTGCAGTGGAACGCCAACACGCTGTATCCGGCCGGTTATTTCAGCAAGCGCATCATGACCGAGGCCAGCGTGAAGTTCCCCGCCGGCTGGCAGTTCGGCAGCGCGCTGGAAGTGGCCTCGCGCGACGGCGACACGGTGCACTTCAAGCCGATCGCGTATGACGACCTGGTCGATTCGCCGATCTACGCCGGCAAGTACTTCAAGCGCGTCGACCTGGACCCGGGTGCGAAGGCGCCGGTGCACCTCAACATCGTGGCCGACGCGCCGAAGTACCTGGAAATCACCCCCGAGCAGTTGAAGGTGCATCGCAACCTGGTGCAGCAGATGTACAAGCTGTACGGCGCGCACCACTACGATCACTACGACTTCCTGCTCTCGCTCAGCGACAGGATGAGCGGCAACGGCCTGGAGCACCACCGCTCAAGCGAGAACGGCGTCGGCACCGGCTACTTCACCGACTGGGAAAAGAACGCGCTGAGCCGCGACCTGCTGCCGCACGAGTTCAACCACTCGTGGGACGGCAAGTATCGCCGCGGCGCCGACCTCACCACGCCCAACTTCAACGTGCCGATGGGCGACTCGCTGCTGTGGGTCTACGAGGGCCAGACCCAGTTCTGGGGCCAGGTGATGGCGGCGCGCTCGGGCCTGTGGAACCAGGAGCAAGCGCGCGACATGCTCGCCTTCGTCGCCGCCACCTACGACAAGGGCCGGCCCGGCCTGGCCAGTTGGCGCAACGTGCAGGACACCACCAACGATCCGATCATCGCCCAGCGCCGACCGTTGCCGTATCGCAACTACCAGTCCAGCGAGGATTACTACTCGGCCGGTCAGATGATCTGGCTCGATGTCGACGCCAAGCTGCGTGAGCTCAGCAAGGGCAAGCATTCCATCGACGATTTCGGCAAGGCGTTCTTCGGCATGGGCAACGGCGAGTGGGCCGTCAACACCTATACCTTCGAAGACGTGGTGAAGACGCTCGACGACATCGCGCCGCACGATTGGGCGAAGTACCTGCGCACGCGCCTCGACGGCCACGGGCCGCTGATCGGCGGCATCGAAGCCCACGGCTGGAAGCTGGTCTACACCGACAAGCCGTCCGCCGCGGTGAAGGCACTGGAGGCACGTCGCCACTCCGCCGATCTCACCTACTCGCTCGGCCTGTCGATCGGCAAGGGCGGCAGCATCAGCGACGTGCTGTGGGATGGCCCCGCGTTCAAGGCCGGCATCTCGCCCGGCATGACCGTGGTCGCGGTCAACAGCCGCGACTACGACGCCGACGCCTTGAAGGACGCCGTCACGGCCGCGGCGAAAGACAAGAACCAGCCGGTCGAACTGCTGGTGAAGAACTTCGACCAGTACCAGACCGTGCGCATCGACTACCACGACGGCCTGAAGTACCCGCACCTGCAGCGCGACAACAGCAAGCCGGACACCCTGAGCACCCTGCTCAAGGCTCGTTGAGACACCTCGCCGCTACCCGCCCGGTCCCGCCGGGTGGGTGGCCCGGCAAGCGCCATCCAGTCCCGCCGCTGCGATCCACGCCCGCCGGCAACTCGGCTATACTGCGCTCCCCGCGGTGCCGGCCTCCGGCCACGGCCGCGCGGCCATCAATGCGCCCGTAGCTCAGCTGGATAGAGTACTGCCCTCCGAAGGCAGGGGTCGTGGGTTCGAATCCCGCCGGGCGCACCATTTCCTCCATGACCCCTACAACAAGCGGGTAGCGAGCTCGGTCGATGACATGGGTTCGCCCAACAGGAAACCCTGCAGCCAGTCGCAGTGCAGTCGCCGCAGAAGATCGGCCTGACCTTCGGTTTCCACTCCCTCCGCCACCACCCGCAGGCAGAGCGAATGTGCCAGCGCGATGATATTGGTCACCAGGCCGACCGTGTCCGGGCTGTGTTCAAGCTGGGCAACGAAAGACTGGTCGATCTTGATCGTGTCGGCCGGCAACCGGACCAGGTAGTTCAACGACGAATAACCCGTGCCGAAGTCATCGATGGCAATGCGGCACCCCAAGACGCGCAGGTTTTCGAGCAAGCGGATGCTCTGCTCGACATCCTCGACAAGCAGGCTTTCGGTGATCTCGACATCCAGCACCTGATCCGCTGCGTGGGGCTCCAGCAGCGCACGGGATTCGGTCAGGAAGTTCGCATCGCGCAGTTCGCGTGCGGAGACGTTGACCGCAATCCGGAGCGCGGGGAAGCCTCTGGCCCGCCAGGCCAGCGCCGTGTCGATGGCCTTTTGCATGACCCACCGACCCACGTGCACGATCTGCCCGCTATCTTCCAGGATCGGAATGAACTCCTGCGGCGAAATCATTCCATGCTGCGGGTGCCGCCACCGCAACAATGCCTCCGCCCCGACCAGCCGATTGCCTTCGGCTTCGAATTTGGGCTGGTAGGACAGCTCCAGCTCGTTACGCGCCAGGGCCCATCGCAGATCCCCCTCCAGTGCGACCCGGCGTGATGACAGTTCGCGCAGTCGTTCCGTATACGGCTCCAGGCGCACTTTTCGCTTCAACCCTTCGCCAAGCGCGGTGGCGGCATTGCGTTCGAGGGTCTGGCCGTCGCTGCCGTGCGCGGGGCCGACGGCCACGCCGCCGTGCAGGCTGATGAAAATCTGCTCGCCGGCTATGTCGCATGGCGTTTCGTCCATGGCCCGAAGCAGGGTTTCCAGCCGTTCGGCGGCCTCCTCAAAACGGCCCTCGGTCGGTTGCGCGACCAGGAAGGCATCTTCCCCGACGTGCGCCAGGATCATGTCGGGGGCCGCAACTTTGCGGAATCGTTGCGCCACCACCTTCAAAAGCTGTTCCCCGAAATCGCGTCCGCGCGAATCGTTGATTCGCCCGAAGTTCGTGAGGCTCAGCATCGCGACCGTCATGTGGCAATCGCGCAAGACGCTCGCTTACCCGCAACTGGAACCCCGATCGATTGAGCAAGCCAGTCACCGGATGGTGATAGGCCAGGTATTCCAGCCGCTCGCTCTTGACCAGGAAGTCGACGGCGTAATCGACTTCGCTGACCAGGCGCGTCAGCAGTTCGATCTCCTCGAGATTGAACTCCTGTGGCGTTGGCGAATAGAGCTCGAGGGCAGCCCACGGAGGCGACCCGATGGGTAGCGCGATCTGCGCCGAAATGCCTGCGGCTGCCATTTCGCGCCGCAGGTCGACGGACACATTCGCGGCCGCCGCAAAATCGCGCACCACGATGTTTTGTGCCTCGTTCAATGCCCGCAGCCCTGCGCCCGGCTCCGCAGCCTCATGGCACTCGCCGGCACGGATGCCCGACGTCTCGATCAGCCGGAGGGTACGGGCATCGCCGAAGCTGGCCGCTGTACGCAGCACGCCTCCATCGTCCAGGACGCCGATGCGCGCCGCCGCGAATCGGCCTCGCTGCACGGCGACCTCGCACACCTGCGCCAGCAGCCTGTCGCGATCATCCGCACGCAATACGGCATTGCCCAAGGCGCTGAGAACCGCGTGGATGCGCGCCAGCTGCTGGATACGGGCCTCCTGTCGCAAGCGCTCGGTGATGTCCTGATCGACGCCGCGGTAGCCGATGACGCGGCCTTCGGCGTCCACGCGGAGCGAAGCCGTACTTTCCAGCGTCCGCGTGCTTCCGTCGCGGTGCCGCCAGCGCAGCCGCCATCCCCGCCATCCGCGTTGCGCCGCGATGCACTCCGAAACCCGGCACAGCGCCTCTTCGCGATCTTCGGCCAGCATGAAGTCGTAGGCGGACACGCCTATCAACTCATCCAGGCGGTAGCCGAGAATCGCGGCAATCGCGCCATTGCTGTAAGTCACGGCGCCGTCGACGCCGCACTCCCAGATCCAGTCCTGGCTGCTCTCGACGATGGTCCGGAAGCGCTCCTCGCTGTCGCGCAACTCACGCTCGATCCTGGCGCGGCCGGCTCGCTGTCGCGCTACATCGAGCGCGCGCTCCACGGCGGACGGCAGCCGCCGCAAGTTGTCCTTCAGCACATAGTCGGCCGCTCCTTCCCGCAAGGCATCGATCGCCAGCTCCTCACCGATCGTGCCGGACACGAACAAGAACGGGATGTCTGGCGCAATCTCGCTGACAATCCGTAAAGCTTCCTTGCCACTGAAGCCTGGCATGGAGAAGTCACTCAGGATGATCTCGGGTGAGAACTCGGCAAGGGCGTGGTGAAGGGCCGGCCCACTGGCAATCGCCCGATGCTCGATCGTTCGCGGGAAGTCCCGCAGCGATCGAAGTATCAGCCCCACGTCGGCGGCGCTGTCCTCGACCAGCAGCAATCTCAGGGTTGTTTCTGGATCATCCATGCGTCCCCCTCTTTGTGTCTGTCACCCGACGGATTCGTTCGCCATCAGCCAATACAGCCCCACCTGGACCACGGTCTGGGCGAACTCATTGAAGTCGACGGGCTTGACCACGTAGCTGTTTACGCCCAGCGCGTAGCTCGCCAAAACGTCACCTTCCTCTCGCGATGACGTCATCATGACGACGGGAACGGTTCTGGTCGTCGCATGCTCTTTCATCCGAGCCAATACCTGCAAACCGTCCATGCGCGGCATTTTCAGGTCGAGCAGCACCAGCTTGGGAAGTCCCGGTTTGCGATCGGCGTATTGGCCTTCGCTGAACAGATAGTCCACCGCCTCGACGCCATCGCGAACCCACTCGACGCCGTTCGCGACCCCGCGGCGTTTGAGCGTCCTCAAGGTCATTTCGGCATCCGCAACGGAATCCTCCACGAGCAAAATGTCGATGCGCTGATCAGTCATGCAGTTGTCCTCTCCGGGTCAGTTTCGGTAACGGGCAGCTCGAAGGTAAAGGTCGCACCCTTGCCGATTTCGCTCTCCGCCCACACCCTGCCGCCGTGGCGCGAAACGATGCGTTGCACGATGGCGAGACCGACGCCGGTACCTTCGAATTCATCTTGCAAATGCAGGCGCTGAAAGACCTGGAACAGCTTGTCCACGTAGCGCATGTCGAATCCCACACCGTTGTCGCGTACGGAGTACCGGGTCACGCTGCCGTCGCTCTCGCCACTGACCTCGATGCGTGCATCGGCACCAAGCTTGCCGCTGTACTTGAATGCGTTGGCCAGCAGGTTGATCCACACCTGCTTGAGCAGGCCCGGATCGGCGTGCCCCACCGGCAGGCGCCCGACGGATACGGTGGCTGCCACCGTCCCGTCCGCCTCGATGCCCCGCAAGGCATCACCAACCAGGCCACCCATATCGACTTCCTGTCGAGTCACGGTCTGGCGGCCGAGGCGCGAGAAGGCCAGCAGGTCGTCGATGAGTCGACCCATCCGGCGAGCGCTGGCACCAATCTCGTCCAGGTAGCGGCGCAGTTCGCCGTCCAGGCGATCCCCGCCATCCTCCTCGAGCATCCGCGCATATCCGTCGATGTGGCGCAACGGTGCACGCAGATCGTGCGATACCGAATAGCTGAAGGACTCCAGTTCCTGGTTGGTCTGCGCCAGATCCTCGGCGCTGCGCCTCAGCGTTTCGGCCATCTGCAGGCGCTGGGTGGCGTCCCGCGCCACACAGAACATCAGCTGGTCCGGCTCGGACCAGGCCGCCGACCAGTCGATGGCCACGACACTTCCATCCCGGCGAATGAATCGATTGGTCAATCCCACCGTGGGGTGCCCGGACATGATGTCCGCGACGACCTCCGCCGTGCGCTCGCGATCATCGGGGTCCACCAGGTCGGCGTACGGACGGCCGACAAGGTCGGCGGGCAGATAGCCCCACAATGCCTGAGCCGCCGAGCTGACCCGCAGGAAACGGCCCGTGGCGTCGATCGCACACAGCACATCGAGCGACTTGTCCATGATCAGGTTGTTGAGGGCCACTGCCTTGGTACGCCGCGCCTCGCTGAGATCGCGTTGCTGCTCCAGCCGCTGCATCGCCCGGGCGCTCCACCAGATCAGCAGAACGAAGATCACGATATTGGCCATGGTGAACACCGCCACGCCAAGTTCCGTGCTGTACAGATGGCGGCGCTCACTCTCGATGCGCAGCCAGCCCATGACAAACAGCATCAGCACGGTGGTCGGAAGCAGACGACGCAACAGCGTGCCTGCAAAGCCGGGGCTGGTGGCCAGCGCCATGAAGCCGGTGGCAGGCCGCGCACAAAGGATGCCTGCGGCGAGAAGGAAAGTCAGAACAGCGGTGCGCAACACCATGGGACGGGAATCAGCCAGGGTGTACAGGGAACCGACCCCGTACGCGTAGCCGAACAACGCAGCCATCGACGCCAGCGTCGCGAGAAGTGCTGCGATCTCGGCGGGACGCCGGCCGGCCTGGGTGGTCACATCCAGCGTCACGAGGGCAATGCCGATCAGGCAGAAAACCAGGGCACTGTTGGCCCCCATCGGGTCTTCCTGCGTGAATACCGCGCTGGTGAACGCTTCATGGCCGATCAATGACCCCAGTCCGATGCCGAAAACCAGCAAAGCCATGCACTGGGCAAGGTAGTAGATCCACTGACGCCGATTGCCGTCGCCATCGCGGTCGTTGCTGCGCAACCCGAGCGCCAGCCCCGCGAGCACCGTGCCCCATCCTGCCGCACGGCCGGGCACCAACCCCTCCCTCAGGTCGCTATCCAGCAGCGAGAGATGCGACGGCCAAACCAGCAGGCCCGCGGCGCTGACCACAGCGGCAAGGGCGGCAATCAGGATCGAGAAGTTGGCGCAACGGCGACGTAGTCGTAAGGACTCCCTGTTCGTGGTCATCACGTCGTTCCCTTACTCCAGGCAGGACCGGCGCTGGCGTGCCCTGAGGGCGGAGCCAACAATCGCGCAACGACACCGGATACGACATCGTCGAATGGGAGAAGCTCGTCACCGCAGGGGATTGCAGCACAGTTCCCGCTGCTTGTCAGTAAGCCCTCGTTCACGACACTGCCCACGGTGTTTACGTGGCCCGACCGTCTATGCTTGAACGTCGCCACGCGTCCGAGAATCGCCGTGTCCATCTTCGCTGCCGCCGCCGAAAAACCGATCGCCGCGAAGGTACTGGTGATCGGTCATCGCGGCGCTTGCGCGCTGCGCCCGGAGCACACGCTGGCTTCGTACGCGAAGGCGATCGAAGACGGCGCCGACTTCGTCGAGCCGGATCTGGTGATGACGAGGGATGGCGTGTTGGTGGCGCGCCACGAGAACGAGATCGGCAGCACCACCGATGTGGCCGACCACCCCGAGTTCGCCGTGCGCAAGACCAGCAAGCTGATCGATGGCAGGCAAGTAACCGGCTGGTTCAGCGAGGACTTCAGCCTGACCGAGCTGAAGACGTTGCGCGCGCGCGAGCGGTTGCCGGAGCTGCGCAGTACACGATACGACGGCCGCTTCCCGATCGTCACGCTGGACGAGATCATCGACTTCGTCGCCGCCGAATCGGCGGCGCGCGGGCGGGTCATCGGGCTCATCCCGGAGATCAAGCACGGTACCTATTTCCGCAGCCTCGGCCTGCCGCTGGAGGACAAACTGCTGGCCACGCTGGCCGCGCACGGCTACACCCGCACGGCGCCGGTGGAGATCCAGTCGTTCGAGGTCGGCAACCTGAAATACCTGCGCGGCAGGCTCGGCGACGGCACGCACGCCAACATCCGCCTGCTGCAATTGCTCGGCGATGCGGAGGAGCAGCCGTACGACGTGGCTGCGGCGGGCGGCAAGCTGACTTATGCGCTGATGACGACGCCGGCCGGGTTGCGCGAGATCGCCGGGTATGCGGATGCGATCGGGCCGAGCGTCCGCGCGATCCTTCCGCTGGTGTCCCACCGCACGCTCGGCGCGCCCACCGCGCTGGTGCATGACGCGCACGCTGCCGGCCTGGAGGTGCACGCATACACGTTCCGTCCCGAGAATCATTTCCTGCCGCCCGACTTGTGGCAGGGCGTCGACCCGCGCCAGGTCAACGAAGCCGGTTCCATCGCCGAGATCCGCAGCCATCTCGCCACCGGCATCGATGCGTTCTTCACCGACGATCCGGCGATCGGGCGCAAGGCGCTGGACGGGCGCTGAGGCATGAAAAAGGCGCCGGACAGGCGCCTTTTTCATGTGCATGCCAGATCGGGCGAAGTCAGCTCTTCTTGATCGCGAAATCCTGCTTCGCCGCCGGCTTGCCGTCGAGCGAGATTTCGACCCGGTACTTGCCTTCGGGCCACAGGTCCGGGTTCTGTACCTTGAACGTGGTGATGGCCGGACCGTCGGTGGCGATCGACTGGCTGATGTTGCTGACCAGCTGGCCCTGGCCTTCCAGGTAGCTCCACTTCGCGTTGAGGGTAGCGCCATCGCTGCTGCCTTCGGTGGCGACGCTGGCATAGATCGTCTTGTCATTGGGGGTAAAGCTGCTGCTGACGCGGGTCACCTTGTAGTCGGCATCCACCTTGCTGCCGAGGGCCAGCTTGGCCACCGTGAGCGGTGCGACCGCAGGGGCGGCAGGCGCGGTCACCGAGGTCGCGGGTGCGGCGCTGGCGGCACTGCTGCCGGCGGCTGGCGCGGCCGCCGTGCCTGCCGTTGCTGGTGCGGGAACTGTCGCTGCCGTACTGGCGGCGGGCGGGCTCGCTGGCGTGGCGGGTTCGTTCTTGCCGCAAGCGTTGAGCAACAACAGGCCGGCAAGCGTGGCGCCGTAAAGCGCGATGGAGCGGGGTGAACGCGTCATGGGAAACTCCAGAGTCGATGGCGTGGCGTGGGTCGATCCATGACGTGCGCCCCACGCCGTCCGGGTGCGGGAAGTGGACGCCCGAGACTAGCGCCGTCGATATGAAGCGCCGATTACCGGAAGGCGTGGCGGCGGCCCGACTTTCACGCGGCAGCGACACGTGCCACCGCTTGTGGCGCGGCGAGCTACTGGCGCACGGTGCGCGGATTGCCCGGCGTGGCCGGCGTGCTGCTGCGGAACGGATTGATGTCCAGGCCGCCGCGGCGGGTGTAGCGCGCATACACGCTGAGCTGCTGCGGTGCGCAGCTTTGCATCAGGTCGACGAAGATGCGTTCGACGCACTGCTCGTGGAATTCGTTGTGGGTGCGAAACGAGACCAGGTAGCGCAGCAGGCCGGCATGATCGATCGGCGCGCCGCGGTAGGCGATCTGCACGCTGCCCCAGTCCGGCTGGCCGGTGACCGGACAGTTCGAGCGCAGCAAATGCGAGACCAGGGTCTCGGCCACCGGCGTTTCGGTGGCGTCGGCCTGCAGGAAACCGGCATCCGGCGGGCCGTAGTGATCGATGGCGATGTCCTGCCCGTCGAGCAGTTGGCCGTCCAGATCGGTGACTGGAAATGCCACCCCGTGCGCGGGGCCGAGCTGCACGTTGACCACCGCGCCGGCCGCGGCGGAGAGGTCGTGCATCAGGGTCGTGGCCAGCGTGGCGGCGTCGGCGATGCGCTCCTGCGCGAAGCCGTTGAGGTAGAGCTTGAACGACTTCGATTCGATGATGTTCGGCGAGGCCGCCGGCACGCGGAACTCGGCCAGCGCGACTTGCGGCTTGCCGCGCGGATCGAGCCAGGACAGCTCATAGGCATTCCAGATATCCACGCCATGGAACGGCAACGATTCGGCCACCCCGATCTCGCGGCGCTTCTGTGCGCGCGGGATCGGGAACAGCAGACTGGCGTCGTAACGGTCGGCGTAGACGGTGTCCTTGCCGAGCGGGGAATGTTCGGGCGTGCTCATGCGCGAAGTTTAGCGCGTCCGCCGGGATACCCCGGAACGGTTTCGGGCGCGCCGCGGCGGTGGGCTACGACGCGCGCGGTGGGCCGGGGTGCGGGGCGCTGGTGCCCAGGGTGTCGCTGGTCAGCGGTGCGCCGGCGGTGATCAGGGCGCCGCGCTGCTCGGCCAGCGGCAGGCGCAGCATGCAGTCCTCGAAGCCGGCCAGTTTCTGGAACACCGGCAGTGCCTGCACCTGCGCCACCAGCGCCGCGGTCAGCGGCCAGCGTTCGGCGTCGATCGTGTAGCGCACGAACGAGGCGGTGCGGAAGAAGCTGGCGATGCTGATGTCGGCGATCGACAGCGCGCCGAACGCGAAACCGTCGCCCGGCAGTTGGCACTCCAGGTAGTCGAGCGCGGCAGGTACCTCCACGTCGCGCGCATGCTGCACCACCGCTTCGTTGGGGGCTTCGCCGAAGATGTGGCGCTTGATCGCCAGCTGGTGGAACAACCGCCAGATCAGGCCGTCGGCCAACCGCGTGTCGGCGTATTCCTCCAGCCAGCGGGCACGTGCGCGGTCGGCGATGTCGTGCGGGTAGACCGACGGCGTGGGGTGCCGATCCTCCAGGTACTGGCAGATCACCGAGGAATCGCTGAGCACCAGCGAGCCGTCGACCAGCACCGGGATGCGGCGCAGCGGACTGAGCCGGGTGAATTCGTCGTTGCCGACAAAGGGAGCGATCGGATCGATTTCATATTCCAGCCCCTTCAGTTCAAGGCATGCCAGCACCTTGCGCACATAGGGCGAAATGTAATTGCCGATGATTCGCAGTTTCGTGGACATGAAAAACTCCTTCGGATAACCGTGGAGTGGATCTGAGCGCGTTGAGGGCGGCATGCGGGCCGCGCGCGCGCAGCATCACAGAAAACCCTACGTTCTGGTGCGGCCTTTTCGATGGTCGTTTTCCATGGGCCTGTCTGGCATCCGCCGCGGATCCCGCCGCGGCTCGCGCCCGGCGCAATCTTGTCACCCTGCGACAGGTGAGTCGAATGCCTGGTCGTGCGCCGGGTGCTTCGGTACTGCGGCGCCAGGCTGCCTTCGACACGCGTGCCTCGCCCTCTGTGACCCTCCACATTCAAATGGAGAAGTGGGTCAGTGAAGATCAAATCGTTCGTATTCGTGTCGGCTCTGGCCTTGTTCACCAGCTACGCACCGATGGCGACCTGCACCGGCGCACCGAAGTCCTCCGAAGTCGTGGGAACACCGGCACCGGACAGCAAGTTCGCCAAAATCCAGGTGGGCATGTATTCGAAGCAGGTCATGGACCTGATCGGACCGCCGTCCGACCAGAAGACTTGCATGACCGGAAAAGCCTGGATTCCCTTCCATTTCGGCGGCGACAACTCGCGTACGGAATACCACTACAAGGGCGTCCGGCTACATCCAGTGACCAGTCGCTGACCTCGCTGCCCGGATCCGCCGGGCAGCGAGGTCGCATCCGAACGGGGGCAAAGAGGGTGGGCATGCTGGGGGAAAACCATCTCCAGCAGGCGGGCCTGGATCGGGGCCGGGCTCGGCTCGTTTCCGCAGGCGGGACTGGAGACCCCACGCCATCCATGCGGCGGCGTATTTTGCGGCATGAGCCAAGGGGGGACCAATGGCAGGGGTGCCAATGGTCATGTGCGCGTTAGCATCGGGTGTTCGGGTACATCTGGGCCAGGGTCGGCAATGGCAGTCATCCGCTTTCGCAGGGGGAACGCAACATGGGTTTGATGATCGGCAGTTCGCGCGTGCTTGGCGCGCTGGTATTGGGGGCGTTGTCCGCCGGCGTCGCCGCGCAGGGGCGCACGCTGAGCGCGAACGACTACGCGCAGGCGGAACGCTTCATGAGCTACAACACGACGCCGCTGGTCGACCACGCGGTGCAGAAGGTCAAGTGGCTGGACGATGGCCATTTCTGGTATCGTCGATCACGATGCCAATGGCGATCACTTCGTGCAGATGGACGCGGCCAGCGGCAAGGTCGCGCCGCTGTTCGATCAGGCCAGGCTGGCGGCCGCGCTGGGCAAGGTCACCGGCAAGCCGGTCGATGCGAACAAGCTGCCGGTCACCGGTTACGCCGCTGACGCCGGATGGCCGCGTCGATGTCGCGGTGCGCAGCAAGCATTACCTGTGCGACCTCGCCGCCGCCGAGGCCAGCTGCGTCGATCGTGCCACGCTGGTGAAGACCGGCAAGGAGCCGGGCGCGCTGTCGCCGGACAAGAAGAGCGAGGCGTTCATCCGCGACTGGAACCTGTGGCTGCGCGACGTCGCCAGCGGCCAGGAAACCCAGCTCACCACCGACGGCGTGGAGAACTTCGGCTACGCCACCGACAACGCCGGCTGGAAACACACCGACAACGCGATCGTCGAGTGGTCGCCGGATTCGAAGCAGATCGCCACCTTCCAGCAGGACCAGCGCAAGACCGGCGAGATGTACCTGGTCAGCACCAATGTCGGCCATCCGAAGCTGGAGAAGTGGAAATATCCGCTGGTCGGCGACAAGGACGTGACGATGATCGAGCGCGTCATCATCGACGTCGCCGCGAAGAAGGTGCTGCGCCTGCAGATGCCGCCGGACCAGCATCGTTCCACCCTGTGCGACGACGTCAGCTGCGGCCCCGATGGCGGCTGGGATGACGTGAAGTGGGCGGCGGACGGCAAGACGCTGGCCTTCGTTTCCACCTCGCGCGACCACAAGCACGAGTGGTTCCGCATCGCCGACACTGCCACCGGCAAGGTGCGCACGGTGTTCGAGGAAGTGGTGCCGACCTATTACGAGAGCGGCAACGGCGCGGTGAACTGGCGCTACCTGCCGGAAACCCACGAGGCGATCTGGTTCTCCGAGCGCACCAACTGGGGCCATCTGTACCTGTACGACCTCACCACCGGCAAGCTCAAGCATGCGATCACCAAGGGCGAGGGCAATGTCACCGAAGTGCTCAAGGTCGATCCGAAGACGCGCACGGTGTGGTTCCGCGGCGTCGGTCGCACGGCTGGCGTGAACCCGTACTACCAGCAGTTCTTCAAGGTCAGCCTGGACGGCGGCAAGCCGGTGCTGCTGACGCCGGAAGCGGCCGACCACACCGTCACGCTGTCGCCGGACGGCACGTCGTTCGTCGATGCGTATTCCACCCCGACCACGCCGCCGGTCACCGTGCTGCGCAGCGCCAGCGACGGCCGCAACCTGGCCACCGTGGCCACCGCCGACATCTCGCGCCTGAAGGCCGCCGGCTGGGTGCCGCCGATCCCGTTCACGGTGAAGGGCCGCGACGGCAAGACCGACCTGTACGGCATGATGTTCAAGCCGAGCCACTTCGACGCCGTCGAAGAAATATCCGATCATCGACTACGTCTATCCCGGCCCGCAGACCGGTTCGGTACGCGGGCGCAGCTTCTCCTCCGCGCGCGCCGATCACCAGTCGCTGGCCGAGCTGGGCTTCATCGTGGTGGCGATCGACGGCATGGGTACGCCGTGGCGCTCCAAGGCATTTCACGACGCCTACTTCGAGCATGTCGAAGACAACACGCTGCCCGACCAGGTGGCTGGTCTGAAGGAACTCGGCAAGAAGTACGCGTGGATCGACCTGGATCGCGTCGGCATCTGGGGCCACTCCGGCGGCGGCAATGCCACCGCCGGCGCGATGTTCCACTATCCCGACTTCTTCAAGGTCGGCTGGGCCGAGAGCGGCAACCACGACAACCGCAACTACGAGGACGACTGGGCCGAGAAGTGGCAGGGCCTGCTGGTCACCGACAAGGACGGCAAGACCAACTACGACGCCCAGGCCAACCAGAGCTTCGCGAAGAATCTCAAGGGCCGGCTGATGCTGGTGCACGGCATGATGGACGACAACGTGCCGCCGTCCAACACCTTGCTGGTGGTCGATGCGCTGATCAAGGCGAACCGCAACTTCGATTTGCTGATGATCCCGAACGCCCGCCACGGCTACGGCGAAGCCACCCCGTACGCCACGCGTCGGCGCTGGGACTATTTCGTGCAGTACCTGGCCGGCAATACGCCGCCGGCGGAGTACCAGCTGAAGGCGTGGCCCTGGCGCTGAGCGGAATCGTGCAGGGGCGCGCCCTGTCCACAAGCGACTTCCTTAGGTCGTGCGCGATGCGCTTGCTTCGTAGGGCAGTGCCGCCCTACGAAGCCGGAGCGAACAGCGTGGTGGGCAGGAGCGCTCCCACAAAGCGCGATTGTACGGAGCCCAGTCTCGAACAGGCTTCCTGATATCGTCATTCCGGCCTGTGCCGGAATGACGACGATGGGTGTGCAGTGGGATGCCGATCCCCATGACGTCAGGTTGCCCCGACGCCCGGCGTGACCGCGCTCAGCGCGCGCTGGCGGGTTTGGCGACGCCCTTGGCGATCGCTTCGTCCAGCAATTTCCGGATCTGCACGCTAGTTTGGCGGGTGGCTTCTTGCTGGCGCTTGCCCAGCGCGGCCTGTTCGGCGTCCAGCGCTTTCTGCTGTTTGTCGAGCGCCTCTTGTTGTTGGCCCAACGCTTCCTGCTGCTGGCTGAGCTGTTCCTGCTGCTTTTCGAGCTCCTGCCTGCCGGCTTCCAGTCGGGCACGATTTGCCTGCCTGTCCGCGTTGTTCGCCGCTTGGCCCGGTTGCGCGTCCAGCATGGCCCGCTGACCATCCAGCATGGCCTGTTGCCCAGCGAGCTGCCCCTGTTGGGCGCCCAGCATGCCTTGCTGTGCTCCCAGTGCGCCCTGCCGGCCACCGAGTGCACCCTGCTTGTTGCCCAGTTCGCCCTGTTGTTTGCCGAACTCGGTGACCGGCGCATAGGCGGCCTTGGCGCGTTGCACGTAGGCAGGGTCGTCGATCAGCCAGGCCTTGTCGCCGCGGCGGAACCATATCGTGGACTTGCCATCCCGCTGCAGGCGTCTCGCGGCGGCGAGGTCGGCGTCGCCGCCGTTGACGATGGCCGCATCGCCGTCGAACAACGCGAAGCCCTCGCTGGCGTCGGTATGGATGGCGAGGTTGGCGTAGTGGACCCTTAGACCACTGACGTCGTGCGGCGGGGCAGGTGGCAGCGGTGGTGCCGCCGGCGCGGCGGGCACGGCGGGCATGGCGGGGAGCGGTGCCGCTGGAGGGGCCGGCGGCGGTGGCGGAGGCGGAGGCGGCAACAGGCTTGCATGGGTGGAAGCCGGCGTGGCGGGAGTGGTGTCCGCGCCGGCCGCCGTCACTCGGTAGGGCAGCACGCCGACGAGGGCGATCAGTGCGACGAGCAGCCAGCCGCGTGTGCGCGACGACGGCTGGTTCACGGTTTGCTGCAACATGGTCAGTCGCCTCTTGAGGTTGTGGAACGACGGGGAAGCGCCGGCGAGGCCGGCGTGCATCGGTTGCGCCACGCCGAGGCGCAGCAGCAGGCGGCCGTAGTCCTGCGACGCGGCGTGGTCGTGTTGCACGACCTGCGCATCGCAGGCCGACTCGCGGTGGAGCGCGTACTCGCGCATGGCCCAGCGCACCAACGGGTGGAAGCAGAACAGGCACTGCGCAAGCGCCGGCACCCAGGCCAGCCACAGATCGCCGCGGCGCAGGTGGGCCAGCTCGTGCGAGATCGCCATCGCCGCTTCGTCGGCGCTGAGCGCGTGGCCGGCCGGCAGCAGCACGGTGGGCCGCCACAGGCCGGTCACTTGCGGCGAGATGATCGCGTCCGAGACGCGCAGCCGTGGACAGCGGCGCAAGCCGAGTTGCCGCGCCTGCTGCGTGCACAGCGCTTGCAGCGAGTCATCGCGCAAGGCCTGCGATTCGCGCAGCATGCGGCGTGCCTGCCGCCATTGCCGCAGCGCGATCAGCGCCTGCAACAGCAACGCGACCAGCCACAACAGGGCGATGCCGGTGCGCCAGGACGGCGCCGGTGTGGTCGGCGAAGTGATCGACGGCAGCGCGGCGTCGGAAGTCGCCGTTGTCGCGAAGAACGCCACGGGCGGCGTAACCGGCGCGGAGGTTTCAAGCGGTGCGGGCGACAGCAGCGGAAGCTCCAGCGGCGCGTGCCACAGCAGGCCAAGCAACAGCTGGGCGCCGACCAGCCACCACAAGCATGCAGCGCATCGCCGCGGACAGGCGCGGCCACAGACGGCCGACCAGGTAGACGGCGCCGATCAGCACGGCGGCCTGGATGGACGTCCAGACCAGTCGCGTCAGCAGGATGTCGGCGAAATGGTTGAGTGCGTCCATCTCACGACTCCTTGCGCCGTGATTGCAGCTGGGTTACCAGCGCCTCGAGCTCGGCCAGTTCGGTGTCGGAAACTTCGGCACGCTCCGACATCCAGGCCACGAACGGCGACACCGATCCGCTCAGCGTCTTCTCGACGAAGCTGCCCACCGCGCTGCGCATCGCCTCGCCCGGACCGGTGGCGATGCTGTAGCGGAACATGCGCCCTTGAGCTGGCGGCGCTTGAGATAACCCTTGCCGCGCAGACGCTCCATCATGGTCAGCACGGTGGAGCGGGCCAGTCCGCGCGGCTCGCCGAAGCTGGCGGCGACCTCGCCGACCGAGGCGGCGCCGCTGTCATCGATATGTTGCAGCAGCGCCAGTTCCTGGTCGCCGATGGAGGGTTTGCGCATGACTGATGTCCTGTGACTACAGTTGTAGGCAAACTATGCCATGCCTACAGCTGTAGTCAATAGGTCGTCCGGCACCCGCCTCAGAACGCCATGTCGAACGCCACCTCGCCCTGCACGCCGACCTGGTAGGCCGAGACGCGGCGCTCGAAGAAGTTGGCGACCTCCTGCACGTCCTGCAGGTCCATGAAGTCGAACGGGTTCTTTGCGCCGTACTTCTTCGGCATGTCGAGCTGGGCGAAGCGCTGGTCGGCACAGTATTCGAGATACTGGCGCATGTCCTTCACCGACATGCCGGCCACGCCGCCGGACAGCACGTCCTCGGCGAACTGGGTTTCGCAGGCGATGGCGTCTTCCATCATCTCCTCGACCTGGGCGCGCATGGCGTCGTCGAACAGATCCGGTTCCTGCGCGCGCACGGTGCGCACCACCTCGAACGCGAACGCCATGTGCCCGCTCTCGTCGCGGAACACCCAGTTGGTGCCGGCGGCGAGGCCGTGCAGCAGGCCGCGCGAGCGCAGGTAGTAGACGTAGGCGAACGCGGCGTAGAAGAACAGCCCCTCGATGCAGGCGGCGAAGCAGATCAGGTTGAGCAGGAACTGGCGCCGGTGCTCGCGCGTTTCCAGCCGGCGCAGGCCCTGGATCGAGTCGATCCACTTGAAGCAGAACGCGCCTTCTGCCGGATCGACGGGATCGTCTCGATCGCCGCGAACGCGCCGTTGCGTTCGGTCGGGTCGGGGATATAGGTGTCGAGCAGGGTGAGGTAGAACTGCACGTGCAGCGCTTCCTCGTACAACTGGCGCGACAGATACATGCGCGCTTCCGGCGCGTTGATGTGCTGGTACAGGTTCAGCACCAGGTTGTTCGACACGATGGTGTCGCCGGTGGCGAAGAACGCCACCAGGCGCTGGATCAGGTGGCGGTCGGCCGGCGACATCTTGGTGTCGAGATCACGGGTGTCCATCGAGAAATCCACCTCCTCGACGGTCCAGGTGTTCTTGATCGCGTTGCGGTACATCTCGTAGAAGCCGGGGTAGCGCATCGGGCGCAGGGTGAGCTCGAAGCCGGGGTCGAGGATGTGGGCGTTGCGCGCGGGTTGGGCGGACATGGATGGTTCCTTGGATTCAAAGCTTGCGCGCATAGGCGTCGTGCACGAAGCGGCTGACATAGGTGGCGAGGCCCAGGCCGGCTTGCGCGAGTTTCTGCATGTTCGCGACATGCGCGCGGCCAGTGACCTCATCGGTGTATTCGTAAGTTTCGCCATTGACGAAGCGGATGCGGATGAAGCCATCACCGGATTCGTACGCGGTGACGCCGGAGTTGCCATCGAGATTCCGGTAGCGCTTCATCGCGACACCTCATGGCGTCATTGGCAGGCCTCGCAATACTCCGGGTTCTCCAGCGAACAAACCACCGCGGCAGTCGCATGGGCCTGGTCGGGTGGCGCCGACACCGTGGTCTTGGCGATCCTCGTCGCCGGACGCGAGCGCAGGTAATACGTGGTCTTGATGCCGGCCTTCCACGCGTACATGTACATCGAGCTGAGCTGGCCGATGTTCGGGTTTTCCATGAACAGGTTCAGCGACTGGCTCTGGTCGATCCAGGCGCCACGGGCGGCGGCCAGTTCGATCAGCGCTTTCTGCGGCAGTTCCCATACGGTGCGGTAGATCTCGCGCAGGCGTTCGGGAATCGCGTCGATGCCCTGCACGGAACCCTCCGCCAGCTTGATCGCATCACGGATGTCGGATGTCCACAGCCCCAGTGATTTCAGCTCGTCGGCGAGGTAGCGGTTCACCTGCAGGAAGTCGCCGGACAGTGTCTCGCGCTTGAACAGGTTGCTGACCTGCGGCTCGATGCATTCGTAGCAGCCGGCGATCGAGGCGATGGTGGCGGTGGGCGCGATCGCGATCAGCAGCGAGTTGCGCAGGCCGTGTTGTTTGATGCGTTCGCGCAAAGCGTTCCAGCGTGCGCCGTCGTGCGGCGTAGCATTGGGCCAATGATCGAACTGCAACTCGCCATTGGCGGCGCGGCTTTCGGCGAAGCCGGGATGGGCGCCTTCGGCCTCGGCCAGATCGGTCGATTGCGACAGGGCGCTGAAGTAGATTTCCTCGGCGATGCGCGTGGACAGCGCCAGCGCCTCGGCCGAATCGAAGGGCAGGCGCAGCTTGAAGAACACATCCTGCAGGCCCATCACGCCCAGCCCGACCGGGCGCCACTTCATGTTCGCGGTGCGCGCCGTCGCGATGGGATAGAAGTTGAGGTCGATCACCCGGTTGAGCTGGCGCACCGCGGTGCGCACGGTCGAGGCGAGTTGATCGAAATCGAACGCGCCATCCGACGACATGCCGCGCCAGGTTCACCGAGCCGAGGTTGCACACGGCCGTTTCGCTCGCCGAGCTCACTTCCAGGATCTCGGTGCACAGGTTGGACAGATGGATCACGTTCTCGGGTTTGGCCGTCTGATTGGAGGTGGCGTTGCAGCGGTCCTTGAACGTCATCCAGCCGTTGCCGGTCTGCGCCAGCGTGCGCATCATGCGCGCGTACAGCTCGCGCGCCTTCACCGCTTTCACGGCCAGGCCATCGGCCTCGGCTTGCCGGTACGCGGCGTCGAACGCTTCGCCCCAGCGGTCGACGAAATGCGGCACCACCTTCGGGTCGAACAGCGACCAGTCGCCGTCGCTCTCGACCCGGCGCATGAATTCGTCGGGAATCCAGTTGGCGATGTTGAGGTTGTGCGCGCGGCGGGCGTCGTCGCCGGTGTTGTCGCGCAGCTCGAGGAAATCCTCGATGTCGGCGTGCCACGATTCGAGATACACGCAGGCCGCACCCTTGCGCTTGCCGCCCTGGTTCACCGCGGCGACCGAGGCGTCCAGCGTCTTCAGCCACGGCAGCAGGCCGTTCGAATGGCCGTTGGTGCCGCGGATCAGCGAGCCGCGCGAACGCACCCGCGAATAGGCCAGGCCGATGCCGCCGGCGAACTTGCTGAGCTTGGCCACGTCGGCGTACTTGTCGTAGATCGACTCCAGCGAATCGACCGGCGAGTCGAGCAGGTAACACGAGCTGAGCTGCTCGTGTGCGGTGCCGGCGTTGAACAGGGTGGGCGAGCTGGCGAGGTACTCCAGCGACGACAGCAGGCGGTAGAGTTCCAGCGTCTCGCCGATCTCGTTGCCGCCCAGCGCGCAGGCGATGCGCATGAAGAAATGCTGCGGCGTCTCGATCACCAGGCGCTGCTGCGGGTGGCGCAGCAGGTAGCGGTCGTACACCGTGCGCAGGCCGAAGTATTCGAAGCGGCGGGTAGCCAACGGATCGATGGCATCGTTCAACTTGCGCGCGTTGGCGGCCACGAAGTCACGCAGGCGATCATTGAGGATGCCAAGTTCGGCGCCGCGGGCGATCGATTGCGAGAAGCTCTGGATTTCCTGGCCGCTGACCTCCTTGTCGATGTAGGCGCCGAGCAGGCGCGCGGCGAGCTGGCCGTATTCCGGCTCCTCCGCGGTCAGCGCAGCGGCGGTGCGAATCGAGAGCTGGTCGAGCTCCCGGGTGGTGGCGCCGTCGTACAGGCCGCCGATGGTTTTCAGGGCGACCCGCAGCGGATCGACGCCGTGCAGGCCCTCGGCGCTGCGCGTCACCGCACGCACGATCTTGTTGACGTCGACGGTTTCGTGGCCGCCGTTGCGCTTGGTCACGTGCATCGTTGCCGGGTTGTGCGGCGGGGTCAGCGCGAACGAGTTTTCGGCTCCGCTGGTGGGGTCGGGGGTTTCGGCGCGCGCGACGGTGCGCTCGCGTACGGCGGTATCGAGGGGTTGCATGGCAAGTGGCTCCGGCTGGACATCAAACGCCTGCTCCCGCGCGCAGGGCCTGATAGCGACGAATACCGGAGGCGACGCGCAAGCGGACGCCATGCGGCGGCCTGCTCCACGACGCACTTCCCCGCGGAAGCCGTCACTACGCACCGGGACACGTTCGTCCCGATGTGCCGGCAGGTCTTCGGACTTGCGGACATGGATCTGGCGATCCGCCTACTCGCTCCCGCTTCCCAGCCGCCGAGGGCCAGTGCATGTGGGTGCTTTCGTTTCCGCTTTACCGCTGCGGGGCAGTTCCGGAATTACACCGGATTCCCTTTTAAGCCCGACCGACGATCGCGTCTGGACGGGCACCGACGGACACAACATATCGGGTGGCCCGGGAAGGGTCAACCCAACAAGTTGTGCATTAGCCGTCATGCAGGCCGCTTGCGGCGAGTGCCGGCGCGGCCTGCGGCGGGATTACAGCGCGTCGTGATCCAGCTCGCCGGTGCGGATGCGGATCACCTGTTCCAGCGTGCTGACGAAGATCTTGCCGTCGCCGATCTTGCCGGTGCGGGCGGAGGCCTGGATCGCTTCCAGCACGCGATCGAGCTGATCGTCAGCCACCGCCACTTCCAGCTTGATCTTGGGCAGGAAGTCGACCACGTACTCGGCACCGCGGTACAACTCGGTATGGCCCTTCTGACGGCCGAAACCCTTCACTTCGGTGACCGTGATGCCTTGCACGCCGACTTCGGCCAGCGCTTCGCGCACGTCGTCCAGCTTGAACGGCTTGATGATCGCCACGACCAGCTTCATGGGTTGTTCCTTTGTAAGACATCAGCTTGTGCCGAACCGGCATTTTGCCCGGCTGGCGAGAGGTTGTCGCCTGACCGTGGCCTGTGTAGGACAATCCTTACAGTCTTTGACGGAGCATACCGATGGCGCGCCCGATTTCCATTCACCTAGTATTTACCTCGACGAGTGCGAGGCGCCATCCATGATGGACAGGCAGGATATCGATCAGATTGCCCTGCGACTTGTGTCGTTGGTACCGCCAGGACTGGCACAGGCGCAGCAGGATTTGCGAGCCAACTTCCATGATGTCCTGGCGCAAGGATTGCGCCGCCTCGACCTTGTCACCCGCGAAGAATTCGAAGTCCAGTCCCAGGTACTGGCGCGTACCCGCGCCAAGGTCGACGAATTGGAGCGACGCGTGGCCGAACTGGAGGTCACGGTGGCTGCCCGCGCGGGTCAGTGACAACCACCTCCCGGGAGCCGCCTCCGATCCGTCACCCTCACCCCGAGAACGATCGGAGGCGGTTATTTATTCAGCGTTGCTGATGGAGCCGCTCGATGTCTGTGCCTGTCAGCGCTTCATCCGCCATGCGTCACCGATCCACGGTCGCATGAGTCTTGCGGTGACCCTCAGCCGCGCCCAGGAAGGGATCGCCGCACCGCAGGTGATGGTCGAGGTGCATCTCTCCGGTGGCTTGCCGTGCACCAATATCGTCGGCCTGCCCGAGGCCGCGGTGCGCGAGGCGCGTGATCGCGTGCGCGTGGCGATCCAGAACACGGCCTTCGAATATCCCAACCGCCGTGTCACCGTGAATCTGGCGCCGGCCGAATTGCCCAAGGACGGCGGCCGTTTCGACCTGCCGATCGCGCTTGGGCATCCTCGCGGCCAGCGGCCAGGTGCCGCGCGAGAAACTGGACGATTGCGAATTCCTTGGCGAGCTGGCGCTGACCGGCTCGTTGCGCAGTGTCTCCGGCGTGTTGCCGGCATTGCTGCGCGCGCGTGCGCGCGGTCGTCGCGTGGTGGTGCCGCGCGAGAACGCCGCCGAAGCGGCGCTGGTGCCGGACGTGGATGTGCGCGTCGCCGATACTTTGGCCGAAGTGTGCGGATGGCTGCGCGGTGCGCACGAGCTGTCGATGCCGGTCGGCATTCCCAGCGATGGCGGTGCTGGCGATGGCCCGGATCTGGCCGACGTGCGCGGCCAGCTGCAGGCGCGGCGTGCGCTGGAGATCACCGCCGTCGGTGGTCATCACCTGTTGCTGGTGGGGCCGCCGGGCACCGGCAAGACGATGCTGGCCGAGCGCCTGCCCGGCATCCTGCCGCCGCTGTCCGAGTCGGAGGCGCTGGAGACTTGCGCGGTGCTGTCGGTGTCCGGGCAGACGACCGACCTGGCGCGCTGGCGCCGTCGACCGTTCCGTGCGCCGCATCACACGGCGTCGGCGGTGGCCTTGGTTGGTGGCGGCTCGTATCCGCGCCCGGGCGAGATCTCGCTGGCGCACAACGGCGTGCTGTTCCTGGACGAGCTGCCGGAGTTCAGCCGGCATGTGCTGGAAGTGCTGCGCGAGCCGATGGAATCCGGCCACATCATGATTTCGCGGGCGGCGCGGCAGTCGACGTTTCCGGCCCAATTCCAGATGGTCGCGGCGATGAATCCCTGTCCGTGCGGTTATGCCGGCGACCCGCGCTGCCGGTGCACGCCGGATCAGATCCAGCGCTATCGCGCACGTATTTCCGGGCCGTTGCTCGACCGCATCGACCTGTGTGTGGAAGTGCCGCCGGTGCCACTGGCGGAGCTCGGCACATCACGCAGCGAACGTGACGAGGATTCCGCCACGGTACGTGCGCGGGTGCTCAAGGCACGCCGGCAGTCGTTGATGCGGGCGGGCCGGCCGAATGCGGAAATCAGCACCCGCGAACTGGAGCGCGATTGCGCGTTGGGGCCAGCCGAGCGGCGCTGGTTCGAGGTGGCCCTGGAGCGTCTGGGCCTGTCCGCGCGTGCCTATCATCGCGTGTTGCGGGTGGCCCGCACGATCGCCGACCTGGATGGCGGCGCCGCATTGCTGGAGCGCGAGCACCTGGCCGAGGCGCTGCAATACCGTCGGTACTGAGCCGTCCTGCCGTTTCGGTGCCCGCCATCCTCTGCCTGATGCCGAGCGCCGGCCTTTGTCCCGAATGCTTCCCGAGACATCGGCCTGCCCGTCGCATCCGTGCGGCGGGTGGACGTCATCGCCGCTGTGTGCTCCGATAGCCGCCCGTCGCATGGCTGGCGCGAAAAGGATTGCGGATGACAATCGAGCTGGGCCTGATGCTCGCCGGCATGTTGATGATCGGTTTCCTGGCGCAGTGGCTGGCTTGGCGGGTCAAGTTGCCGGCGATCGTGTTTCTGTTGCTGGCCGGCATCGTGCTGGGCCCGGTCACGGGCGTGCTGGACCCGGACAAACTGCTCGGTGAGTCTGCTGTTTCCGGCGGTGTCGCTGTCGGTGGCGCTGATCCTGTTCGAAGGCAGCCTGACCCTGCGTTTTCATGAGCTGCCGGGCATCGGCAAGGCGGTGCGCGGGCTGGTCAGTTACGGCGCGGTGGTCTCGTTGTTGCTGCTGGCGCTGGCGGCGCATCTCGTCGCCGGGCTGGCCTGGCCGATCGCGCTGCTGTTCGGTGCGCTGGCCTGTGTGACCGGGCCGACGGTGATCGCGCCGATGCTGCGCACCCTGCGCCCGAACGCGCGCATCGCCAACACGCTGCGCTGGGAAGGCATCGTGATCGATCCGCTGGGCGCGCTGTTCGCGGTGCTGATCTACGAGGCGATCGTGTCGCGCCAGGAGGGCCACACCATCGGCATCTTCGTCGCCACGATCGGCTGCGGCGTGGTGATCGGCGCGCTGTCCGCCTGGCTGATGGCGTTTTTCCTGCGCCGCCAGATGATCCCGGAATACCTGCAGAATTACGCCGTGCTGGCCGCGGTGCTGCTCGCCTTCAGTGTCTCCAACACGCTTACCCACGAGTCGGGCCTGCTGGCGGTGACGATCATGGGCATCGCGCTGGGCAACCTGCGTGGCGTGCATATCGACGACATCCTCGACTTCAAGGAAAGCCTCACCACGGTGCTGGTGTCGCTGCTGTTCATCCTGCTGGCGGCGCGGCTGCACTGGCCGTTGCCGGACGGCATGCTGGGCGCGGGCATCGCCCTGTTCGTGATCGCGCAGCTGGTGGTGCGGCCGCTGACCGTGGCAATTTCCAGTTTCGGCAGCGGCCTGAACTGGCGCGAGCGCGCGCTGATCGGCTGGGTGGCGCCGCGCGGCATCGTGGCGGCGTCGGTGTCGGCGCTGTTCGCGCTGCGCCTGGACGCGCTCGGCGTGGCGGGTGCCGAGGCGCTGGTGCCGCTGGTGTTCACCCTGATCATCGGCACGGTGATCCTGCAGAGCGCCACCGCGCGGCCGTTGGCGATCTGGCTGAAGGTGGCCGAACCGGAGCCGCGCGGCGTGCTGATCTTCGGCTCCGATCAGGTCGCCCGCGCGATCGGCAAGGCGCTGCATGAGGCCGGCTTTCGCGTGGTGCTCGCCGACGACGACTGGGACGGCATCCGGCTGGCGCGGATGGAGGGGCTTGCCACATTCTTCGGCAATCCGGCCTCGCCGCATGCCGAACGCCACCTCGATCTCACCGGGATCGGCCGGCTGCTGGCGGTCTCCACTCATCGCGAGCGCAACTCGCTGGCCTGCGTGCATTACCGGCAGGAGTTCGGGCGCGAGAAGGTGTATCGGCTGCGCAACCTGACCCCGCAGGAAAACACCGATCGCGCGGCGCTGGCCGGCAGCCTGCTGGCGCCACCACTGTTCGACGAGGAGATGACTCACGGCCGCTTCGCCGACATGCTGGCACAGGGCTGGCGGATCAAGTCGACCGGGCTCAGCAGCACCTTCGACTGGCCGCACTTCATCGAGCAATACGGCTCGAACAGCGTGCTGATGTTCGGCGTGGAGGAGAAGGGCGCGTTGCGGGTGGCCTCGGCCAAGCGCGAGCTGGAGCCGAAGCCGGGCTGGACGGTGATCGCGCTGGTGCCGCCGACGGCGGCGTAGGAGCGCACCCTGTCTCGTCACGTGACGAAGACCATCGCGCACAGAGTGCGCTCCTACCGACGTGGTGTCCTCAAGCCGCCGAAGCCTGCCTGAACTGCGCTTCCTCGGTCGAGCCTTTCAGCGCGGTGGTCGAGGACTGGCCCTGCTGGATTGCCTGGGTCACCGGTCGAAGTAGCCGGTGCCCACTTCGCGCTGGTGCTTCACCGCGGTGAAGCCGCGTTCGGCGGCGGCGAATTCCTTTTCCTGCAGTTCCACGAACGCGCTCATCTGGCGGCGCGCGTAGCCGTGCGCCAGGTCGAACATGCCGTAGTTGAGGCTGTGGAAGCCGGCCAGGGTGATGAACTGGAACTTGTAGCCCATCGCGCCCAGTTCCTTCTGGAAGTTGGCGATGGTGGCGTCGTCCAGGTTCTTCTTCCAGTTGAAGCTGGGCGAGCAGTTGTAGGCCAGCATCTTGCCGGGGAATTTCGCGTGGATCGCCTCGGCGAAGCGGCGCGCGTCATCCAGGTTCGGCTTGCTGGTTTCGCACCAGATCAGGTCGGCGTACGGCGCGTAGGCGAGGCCACGGCTGATCGCCTGGTCCAGCCCCGGACGCACGCGGTAGAAGCCTTCGACGGTGCGCTCGCCGGTGATGAAGGCCTTGTCGTTCGCGTCGATGTCCGAGGTGAGCAGGTCGGCGGCGTCGGCGTCGGTGCGTGCCACCAGCAGGGTCGGCACGCCGGCGACGTCGGCGGCCAGGCGCGCGGCGTTCAACTTGTCGACGGCCTCGCGCGTCGGCACCAGCACCTTGCCGCCCATGTGGCCGCACTTCTTCACCGAGGCCAGCTGATCCTCGAAATGCACGCCGGCGGCGCCGGCCTCGATCATCGCCTTCATCAGCTCGAACGCGTTCAGCACGCCGCCGAAACCGGCCTCGGCGTCGGCCACGATCGGCACCAGCCAGTCGCAGTCGTCCTTGCCTTCGGCGTGGTGCAGCTGATCGGCGCGCAGCAGGGTGTTGTTGATCCGCTTGACCACCAGCGGCACCGAGTTGGCCGGGTACAGCGACTGGTCGGGATACATCTCGCCGGCCACGTTCGCGTCGGCGGCGACCTGCCAGCCGCTGAGGTAGATCGCCTGCAGCCCGGCCTTGACCTGCTGCATCGCCTGGTTGCCGGTGAGCGCACCCAGCGCATTGACGAAGTCCTCCTTGTGCAGCGATTTCCACAGCCGCTCGGCGCCGCGGCGGGCCAGCGAATGCTCGACCGCGACGGTGCCGCGCAGGCGCACCACGTCCTCGGCGGAGTAGTTGCGCTGGACACCGGCCCAGCGCGGATTGTTGTTCCAGTCCAGCGAGATCTGTTCGGCGGTGGGCAGGGTGGTGGTCTTCATGGCGTGGCTCCGTAAGCGAAAGTTCGGACGGTTCAGGCGAGCTGGTCGTAAGCGGGCAGGGTGAGGAAGTCGCCGAGTACGTCGGCGTGAGTCATCGCCGAAAGCAGGTCGGCGGCTGTGTCGGCGCGGGCGGCGCCAGGATGTTGGCTGTCGCGCAGGCGATGGGTGTGCGTGGCCACGGCGTGGTCGAACAGGGCGAAGTCGATCGGCGCCTGGTCGGGGAATTCGAGGTCGCCGTGATGCAGCCACTGCCACAACTGCGCGCGGGCGATCTCGGCGGTGGCGGCGTCCTCCATCAGGTGATGGATCGGCACGCAGCCGAGGCCATCCAGCCAGGCGGCGGTGTAACGCAGGCAGACCTCGACGTTGTTGTCGAAACCGGCGCGCGTGATCGTGCCGTTCGGTGCCGCGAGCAGTTGCTCGCGCGTCACGTGCACGTCTTCGCGCAGCACGCTCAGCTGGTTCGGCGCCGGCATGTATTGGTCGAAAATCTGCTGCGCCACCGGCACCAGCGCGGGGTGCGCGACCCAGGTGCCGTCGTGCCCAGCCTGCACTTCGCGCAGCTTGTCGGCGCGTACCTTGGCCAGCGCGGCATCGTTTGCCGCCGCGTCGCCCTTGATCGGGATCTGCGCGGCCATGCCGCCCATCGCGAACGCGCCGCGGCGATGGCAAGTCTGGATCAGCAGTTCGGAATACGCCTTCAGGAACGGCGCGGTCATGCCGACCTGGGCGCGCTCCGGCAGCAACCGGTCGCGATGGCTGCGCAGGGTTTTCAGGTACGAAAAGATGTAGTCCCAACGGCCGCAGTTGAGGCCGACGACGCGACGGCGCAACGCGTGCAGGATCTCGTGCATCTGGAACGCGGCCGGCAGCGTCTCGATCAGCACGGTGGCCTTCATCGTGCCGACCGGCAGCTGCAGCTCGTCCTCGGCGGCGGCCATCACCGTCGTCCCACAGCGCGGCTTCCTCCATCGCTTCCAGTTTCGGCAGATAGAAATACGGGCCACGCTGGCGGCTGTGCAGCGCACGGGCGTTGTGGAACACGAACAGGCCGAAGTCGACCAGCGCGCCGGCGATCGGCTCGCCGTCCACGCTGAAGAACTTGTCGTGCAGATGCCAGCCGCGTGGGCGCACCACCAGCACGGCCGGCTTGTCGTTGACGCGGTAGCTCCTGCCATCGGGCGAGGTGAACGCGATCGTGCCGTTGACCGTGTCGCGCAGGTTGATCTGGCCGTCGAGCTGATTGGCGAAGGTGGGCGCCGAGGAATCCTCGAAGTCGGCCATGAACACCTTCGCGCCGGAGTTCAGCGCGTTGATGATCATCTTGCGCTCGACCGGGCCGGTGATCTCGACGCGACGGTCCTGCAGTGCGGCCGGGATCGGTGCCACGGTCCAGTCGGACTCGCGGATCGCCAGCGTGTCGGCGCGGAAATCCGGCAGGCCGCCAGCATCGTAACCGGCCTGGCGCTCGCGCCGGGCCTGCAGCAGTTGCTGCCGGGCGGGCTCGAAGCGGCGGTGCAAGCGAGCCAGGAAACCCAGTGCCGCGGGGGTCAGGATGCCTGCGTAACCGGCCGGATCGGCGTGGATCTCGACGGTGCCGGTTCGAGCCGTTCCTGCGGGACTGCCATGGGCTTGCTCCGTGTCGTGGATGACTGGAAGCTAGGCTAGAAATCATGTGTTTGACAAAGTGAATGTTTCAATCATTACTATGAGCATTGCTAATAATTGATCTAACTCATTGAAAAACACTCGATGAAAAAGCCCGCCAGTTTGCTGAACAAGCCGAAAAAGCCGCGCCGCAGCGCAGCAAAAAAGCGGTCGGATGGGGAAGCGCCGACGGAGGGAGGGCGCGTTTCTACTACAAAGGCAACCGCCACAAGCAGCTGCGCGCCTTCGTCAGCGTGGTGAAACTGGGTACGCTGACCCGCGCCGCCGAGGCGCTGTACCTGTCGCAGCCCACGATCAGCCTGCAACTGCAGGCGCTGGAGCGGGAGCTCGGGGTGAGCCTGCTGGAGCGCCGACGCCGGCGCATCAATCTCACCGACGCGGGCGAGGCGTTGTACGAACTGGCGCGGCCGCTGATCGAAGGCTGGGATACGCTGGATCGCGACTTCCAGGCCAAGGTGAAAGGCCTGCAGGCCGGCCGGCTGACGATTGCCGCCGGCACCTCGACCATCCAGTACCTGCTGCCCGAGTTGGTGCGCAGCTATCGCGAGCGCTTCCCCGCGGTGCAATTGCAGCTGGCCAACGTCACCGGCAAGGACGGCATGGCCTTGTTGCGTGCCGACGATGCCGATTTCGCGGTCGGCTCGATGCTGGACGTGCCAAACGATATCGCCTGGGCGCCGGTGCACCACTACGACCCGATGCTGATCATGCCGCCGGATCATCCTCTGGCTGCGAAGGAAAAGATCACGCTGGAGGACATCTCGCCGTACGGACTGATCCTGCCGCCGCAGCGGCTGTCGACCTATCGCCTGGTCGACCTGGTGTTCCAGCAACGCAGGTGCCGTACCACGTGGCGATCGAGGTGGGCGGCTGGGACGTGATCAAGGAATACGTGGCAATGGGCATGGGCATCTCCATCGTCACCGGCATCTGCATCACCGCAGCCGACCACGCGCGGCTGGCCGTGCGCAACATGAAGCAGTACTTCCCCCAGCGCAGCTACGGCGTGGTGATGCGCAAGGGCAAGTTCCTCAGCGCTGAGGCGCGTGCCTTCATCGACCTGATCCGCCCGGGTCTGCTGACGCATCGCGACTACGACGATTCGGGCCATTCGCAGCGCTGAGGTAGCCAGGCGATCGTGTCCATCGCGCTGACGGAAGGTTCTGCCTGCACGAAATGAGACCTGCGCCGACATCGCGACGAATCAGGATTCGGTATAACGCATGAACGCAAGCCGCCAAGGAAGGATCCTGCCGTGCCTGGATATCGTTGCCGAATTTGGTCCACGACGCAGGGCGAAGCGGCACGGAATGGATTCCACGCCGCCGCACGGCCGAGTTCGTGGTCGACGCTGAAGCCGAATGCCGTCCGGATCTTGCGATCGGACCCGTGGCATCGACCCACATGGCCGCCGGATCTGGATCTCGATCAGATCGCCATTGCGGTACTCCAGGCTTTGAAGGCGGAGTCCGATCGGAAGGGGACGCCATGAAGCGTCAATGGTTTCGTTCGGCGGCTGCAGCGAAGCGTGCCAATCGCATGCGTCGGCTTGCCCATCAGCAGTCGGCGCATCACCGATCCGGCCAGGAGCGTCTGATGTATAACCGAACGCCCCATCTTTCGCGCGATTCTCTCGGCCGCCACCATTCTTCTGCTGATGACAGGATGCCACCCCGCCATGTCGACCCAGTCCGATATACGCCAGTGCAGCATCATGCGGAGCTCATCCATGTTTCCGCTGCGGTTCGTGGACCATGATTTCCAGGTGTTTTGCTACAACACCCTTCGGTGCCATGTGATCTACAACAATTTCGACTTCACGCCGTACAAGGCGGACGAGCAACCGTCGCCCGCCCACCTTCGCCGGACTACCGGGATCGACTGGCCGTTCGCGTCCTACCTTGGATCCGCAATTTCCCACCGCCGGCCGAAGTGAGCTGGACCTCGCTGGATGGCGTGGCACACGAGGCCAAGGTGGATATCGGTGCCATCTTCAAGGATGAGCGCGTGCTGTACCGCGTGCCCGACGCCGAGATTCCGGATCGTTCCTGGGGAGGCGAGCCGGGCATCTTCCTCGAAGTCAACGACCGCACGATCAACGTCTACATGAAGGCGTTCATTGCCACCAAGACCGAGCAGATTCCGGGTAACAAGGACAGCGATGTCCGGGATGATGTGATCCTGGCCTGGACCCATACCTACTGACAAGGAACGTTGCCATGAGCAAGCACGACAGGATGGATCCGGACGGCGTCTCGGCGACGGGGTGCGGCATGACGATGCTGCTTCGCATTTGCCTATCTATGAGGATGGCCGCCGGCAACTCGAATCATTTCAGGAGCCGGTGCTGATACACGCGAGCAATCCGCATGAGCGCCTCTTCATCGCCGCGCTGGATGGCACCGGCAATGACATCGATCCATGATCCCGAGCATGCAACCAACGTGGCGATCATCGCCCAGATCAGATCCGAGCAAGGCTGGCAACCCGAATATCGGCTTCGGCTATGTTCCGGGCCCGGGTACGCAGCAGCATGAGCCGTTCGCGCGTGTACTTGATGGCGTGCGAGGCTACACCGTGGATGAACGCGCTGAAGAGATGTACAAACAGTTCATTGAGCAAGCCAAGCAGTGGCGACGTGAGGATCCAGATGCTCAGATTCGCGTTGCCAGCGTGAGCTTCAGCCGCGGCAGCGAGGAAGCGGCCCTGCTCGCCCGGCTGATTGATGAACGTGGCATCCAGGATCCGTCCGGCGCCAAGTACACCTACGACTCGCACCATCAAATCAAGCACGTCGAATACACCAAGCCTCCACTGGTGGCCGCCGCACCAAGTGGCGCAAGCAGTGGCGATGTTCGATCCGGTCGGTACCGGCAGCGCCATGCGCGAGGATCGCCGGCTGCCGCCATCGGTGATCTCCGGCATCCAGTTCATTGCGATGGACGAGCATCGCGGCCTGTTCAAGTCCGATCGGATCATCGACCCGGGCATCACGCCGGATGGGCGCTTTGCAGGCATTTACGTGCCCGGCGCGCATTCGGATGTCGGTGGCGGGTACAACCGCAACGGTTTGGCGATTCGTGCCGGCAACTTCACGATCGACTACATCAACGGGTTGAGCGATGTGCCGATTCTGAAGAAGCAAGCGGAGCCCGATGATCCACGTTTGAACGTGATCCACCATTCGCAGGACGGCATGTTGCTGTATCGCATTGCTCCCAAGATCAACCGGCTTGAACCGGGCGGCTACAACGAACTGGAAGTGTCCGGGCATGCGAGCAGGCATGTGCCCGATGCGTACAACGCCGAGCCGCGTGACGAAACCCTGAACCGGCAGTTCGAGCGACAGGCCATGCCGAACGGACCGGTGCCGGGCGCGCTGGAACTGCCGCGCGAATGCACCCAAAAGCGAGCTCGACCAGTGGATCGATCGCATGTACCTGGCCTCGCAGAATCCGGACAACGCCGTCTGGGACAAGGCGCAACATGAGGCGGCGCAGGCCTATCTGCGTACGCCGGATGGCCAGCAGTTTCAGCAGCAAGCCGACAGCCTGAACGGCATGTGGGACATGCAGTGGCAAGCGCAGCAGCGCGAGCAGGTCGTGCAGCAGGCCATGCAACAGGCGCAGCAGGGATTCAGCCGGTAGACCAGCAAGGAAGTGGCTATGGATATTCCCCGTATCGATGATGTTGATGAGGCTCGACAGGCATTGGCCAAACTCATGGCGATTGCCGACCGTCTCGAAATGCGCAACATGCAGACCGCGCAGCGGATCGAAGCCGCGACCGCAGCCTTGGACCAAGGCGTGATCCGGCTGGATGCCGGTGGCGAGCGGTTCGCGCAAAACGCGTTGCAGGTGATCGGCAGCAACACGCAGCAGGCCATGAGCCAGGGCGCCGGACAGGTGCTGGGCGAGTTCCGGCAGCAATTGCGGCAAAGCGCGGATAGCGCCAAATCGGCGGCGCACGCGATGGATGAGCAACGCCGGGGACTGACTTCGGCGCGACGCACCCTGGTCTGGAATGGCCTGGTCGCACTGTTGGTCGGCTCATTGCTGGCCGCCGGTGGTGCCGCATGGGTGGTTCACCGGAGCATGCAGGAGATGGCGCAGGCCCGTTTTGGCCAGGACATCTTGCAGGCGACTCAGCACGGCGCCATCACCCGGTGCGGCGATTCGCTGTGCGCAAAGGTGGGCAAGAAGCCCCAGCACTACGGAAAGGATGGCCAGTACCTGCTGCTGCAGGAGTAAGCAGTGGGGTCACCAAAACCACGGGCCGCGCAACCAGCTCAGACGTCGCGGTGCTTGCCCTTGAACGGCGCGTAGAACGCGCGCAGGCGGGCGATGTCCGCATCCATGTCGGCGCTGGTGTCGAACAGCGGGCCGAGCTGGATGGTCTTGTCGGGATAGTGGAACGCGACCGGGAAGATCGGCACGCCGGCGTCGTGGGCGATGTGCCAGAAACCGCTCTTCCAGCGCTTCACCGGTTTGCGCGTGCCTTCCGGCGCGATGCCCAGCCAGAGTTTCTCGCGCTGGCGAAACTGGTCGATCATCTGCTCGACCACGCCCTTGGCGGCGCCACGGTCGATCGCCATGCCGCCGAGCCGGCGCAGCAGACCGCCGAGCGGCCAGCGGAACAACTCCTGCTTGCCCATGAAATGCACGTCGGCGCCGACCGCCACCTTGACCAGCAGACCCCACACGCCGTCCCACCAGGACGAGTGCGGCGCGGCGATCAGCACCAGCTTCGGCACGTCGGGAAACTCGCCGACCAGACTCCAGCCGCCATGCGCAGCACGGCACGGCAAGCGCGGCGTCGCCAGCCGTCGCGCAGATGGGGCATCTGTGCCGGCAGCTGGGCGGGAGTGAACAGGTGTCCCTTCATTCGAACTCCGGTTTGCGCGAGCGGTTCTGCTTGACCTGGCCGCGTTGCTGCTTGCCGACCAGCCGGCGCTCCTTCGAGGCGCGGGTGGGTTTGGTGGCGACGCGCTTCTTCGGCGGCACCAGCACGCCGCGGATGATCTCGGCCAGCCGCTCGCGCACGTCGTCGCGGTTGCGTCCCTGATCGCGGAAACGACGGCCCTGGATCACCAGCACGCCCTCGGCGGTGAGCCGGCGATCGCGCCGCGCCAGCAGGCGCGCGCGGATTTCCTCCGGCAGCGACGGCGAGTTGGCCACGTCGAAACGCAGCTCCACCGCACTCTCGGTGCGGTTCACATGCTGCCCGCCGGGGCCGTCGGCGCGCAGGAAGCGCTCGACCAGTTCGGATTCGGGCAGGGAGAGGGTGCGGCTGATGATCAACATGCGGGTGAGTGTACGGGGCGAGAAGTGAGCAGGTGAAGCGAGGAGCGAGAAACGAGAGAAAGTCGAAAGCAGGAGTGTGCTGCCCTTCGCCGCGTTTCTCGCTACCCCATCATTCACTTCTCAACGGGCACGATCCAGCCGAAACGCTCGAGCAATCCGACGTACGCAGCGTCCAGCGGCGCCTCGATCTCCATCGCCGCGCCGCTCAGCGGATGCGCGAAGCGCAGCCGCCACGCGTGCAGCAGCATCCGGTGGCAGCCGAAGTGCTGCTTGTACAGCCGGTTGTGGTCGCCGCGGCCGTGCTGGCAGTCGCCGATCACCGGATGGTGGATGTGCGCCAGGTGCTTGCGGATCTGGCGGAAGCGGCCGCTTTCCGGTTCGGCCAGCAGCAGGGCGTAACGTTGCTGCGGATAACGGCCCAGTTCGATCGGCACCTCGATCGTGGCCAGCTGCCGGTAACGCGTGCGCGCCTCGCGGCGCGGGCCGGTTTCGCGCGAGCCGGGCAATGGATAGTCGATCACGCCTTCCGTCGGTTCCGGCCAGCCGCGCACCACGACCAGATACTGCTTGTGCACCGAGCGGCCCATGAACTGCTCGCCCAGCGCGGCGGCGACCTCCTTGCTGCGCGCGACCAGCAGCACGCCGCTGGTGGCGCGATCGAGCCGGTGCGCCAGGTACACGCTGTCGCCGATCTGCTCGCGCAGCAGGTCGATCAGGAACTCCTCGGCGTTGCCCACCATTTTCGAGCGATGCACGGCGAGTCCGGCGGGCTTGTTCACCGCGATCAGGGCGTCGTCCTGGTAGAGAATGTCGATCATCGAGGTTCGTTCGGGCGGAGCGCGCTGTGAGCGATGCCAGCGGCAGGTGCTCGCATCGGCGCTACACGATCAGCGGGCGCGCGGCCAGCCGATCGCGAAGGCCAGCAGCCCGGCGACGCCGACAACCAGTCGGCGGCCAGATGCCGTGTTGCGGCGCCAGCGTCCACAGCAGGATCGCGCCGATCAGCAGACTGCCGCCGAGCAGGCTGCAGGCGAGCAGTCTTGTGCTGGCGGTGGGCGTTTTCCAGAGCAAGCTTCAGCGCCAGCGGGTCGGCTCAACTCGCGCTGTTCGCCGCGGCCGACCTGGCGCAACGCATCGCGCACCAGCTCCGGAAACTGCGGTGCGTCGTGCAGCCATTCGGGCAGCCGCTTGCGCACTTCGCGCAAGGTGCGCAGCGGGCTGTAGCGTTCGCGCAGGATGCGTTTCAGCACCGGATGCGCCACTGCCCAGATGTCGATCTCCGGGTCGAGCATGCGGCCGACGCCTTCGATGTTGAGCAGGGTCTTCTGCAGCAGGATCAGCTGCGGCTGCAGGGTCAGCTCGAAACGGCGCGCGGTCTGGAACAGCTTCACCACCAGCTCGGCCAGCGAGATCTGCGACAGCGGACGGGTGAAGTACGGCTCGCACACGGTGCGCACGGCGGCTTCCAGCTCGTCCAGCCGCACGTCGGCGGGCATCCAGCCGGCGGCGACGTGCAGCTTGGCGATGCGTGCGTAGTCGCGTTCGAACAGCGCGATGAAGTTCTGCGCCAGCCAGTACTGGTCGGCTTCCGGCAGCGAACCCATGATGCCGAAGTCCAGCGCGATGAAGCGCGGTTCGCCGGTGCGCGTCGGGTCGACCCAGATGTTGCCGGGGTGGGCGTCGGCGTGGAAGAAGTTGTCGCGGAACACCTGCTCGTAGAACACCCGCACGCCCTTGGCGGCGAGCGCCTTGCGGTCGAGCCCGGCGGCGTCGATCGCGGCGATGTCGTCGCTGCTGATGCCGTGCACGCGCTCCAGCGTCAGCACGCGCGCGCTGGTCAGTTCCCAGTGCACCGCCGGCACGTACAGGTCCACGCCGCTGGCGAAGTTGCGCTTGAGCAGGCTGGCGCTGGCGCCTTCGCGCTGCAGGTCCAGCTCGTTCTCCAGCATCTTCTCGACTTCGGCGACGACGTCCAGCGGGCGGATCTTGTCGGCGTTCGGATGCCAGCGCTGGGCCAGTTCGCCGAGCGAGCGCAGCAGCTTCACGTCGCGGGCGATCTGCGCGTCGATGCCCGGGCGCAGCACCTTCACCACCACCTCGCGGCCGTCGTGCAGGGTGGCGGCGTGCACCTGGGCGATCGAGGCGGAGGCCAGCGGGGTTTCGTCGAATTGGGCGTATAGACGGCCAATCGGAAATTTCAGTTCCTGCTCGACGATCGCGCGCGCCTCGCTGCCCGGGAACGGCGCGACCTGGTCCTGCAGCAGCGCCAGTTCGTCGGCGATGTCGGCCGGCACCAGGTCGCGCCGGGTCGACAGCACCTGGCCGGCCTTGACGAAGATCGGCCCCAGTTCGGTCAGCGCATGGCGCAGGCGCGCGCCGCGCGGCAGGCCGCGGATGTCGATGCGCGGGCGCGCCACCAGTGGGCGCAGCAGCTTCAGTGGGCGGTACAGGTGGGCGGCGTCGATCAGTTCGTCGAGCCGGTAGGCCAGCAGCACCGAGGCGACCCGCAGCAGGCGCGGCACCACTTTCAGCGGCGTCACGCGGCGTTGCCCTGCAGGCGCTGCAGCAGTCGCTGCACGCGCGATTCCAGCCGTTCGCTGCGTTCGCGCAGTTCGTCCACGCCGTCGAGAAAGCCCTCGACTTCGCCCGGCGCCATCGCCACGCGCACTTCGTCGCGCAGCCAGTCGGCGGTGTCTTCGGTGAGGTGGCTGGCGGTCTCGCGGGCGTGGGCGAGGCCATTGCGCACGGCCTTGGCCAGCGGCACGCCGAGCACGTCGCCGAAGCTGCGCGCGAACGCTTCCTCGAAATCCGGCGCGAACTTGCTGGCCAGCTTTTCCAGCCGGCGCGCCAGTTCGGCGTCGCCGGCGATCTCCACCTTGCCCGGCGCGATGCCGTCGTCGTCGCGGCGGAACAGCATCGCCAGCAGGCTGCCCGGCGTGGCGGCCACTTTCAGCTGGTTGCCTTGTCGCGTGCCACTTCTTCAGGCGGGCCGACTTTCAGGCGCGCGTCCTCGACGGTCACGGCCAGCGCGATTTCCGGGCCGCGCAGGTGCAATTGCACGCTGCGCCCGTTCAGCGCGGCCAGCCGCTGCTGCGTGTCCGGATCCAGCGACAAGGTGTGGTTCAGCGCGGTTTCCAGCGCGCGGCCGGCAAGCTTGCGCAGTGGTTGCGGCAACCAGGAATTGGGAGTGGCGGCATTCATCCGGCGATTGTAGCCGCGCCGGCCGGACTCAGACGTTCGCGGCGCCGGGGAAACCGAGTTGGCGCCAGGCCTCGTAGACGGCCACGGCGACGGTGTTCGACAGGTTCAGGCTGCGGCTGTCCGGGCACATCGGCAGGCGCAGGCGCTGCTCGGCGGGGACGGTTTCCAGCACCTCGCCCGGCAGGCCGGCGGTTTCGCAGCCGAACAGCAAGGCGTCGCCGTCGGCAAATCGCGCGTCGACATGGGCGACCCGGCCGCGGGTGGTGAAGGCGAACACGCGCGGCGTGCCGATCGCGTCGAGGCAGCTGGCCAGGTCGTCGTGCACGGCGACGCTGGCGTACTCGTGGTAGTCCAGTCCGGCGCGGCGCAGGCGGGCGTCGTCAAGCTCGAAACCGAGCGGTCGGATCAGGTGCAGCGCAGCGCCGGTGTTCGCGCACAGGCGAATCACGTTGCCGGTGTTCGGCGGGATCTCGGGGTGGAACAGGATGACGTGGAGCATCCGGCCATTATCGCCTGTCCGGTGAACGGTTGTCCGGCAGGTTCGTCAAGCGATCAGCCACCGACCTGCGGGCAAACCACGCCGTCCGGCGGCAGCGCGCAGCTGCTCGGCGCGGCCAGCAGGATCGCGCTGAGGCTGCTGCCGGCGGCGAGCTGCATGGAGGCCGGGGTGATCGTCACCATCGCGCCGATGATCAGGGCGCACACCGCCAGGCAGGCGATGAACAGGCCGCGCAACATCAAGGTCTCGAATTTCATGGTCATGTCTCCGATGAATGAAGTGAAGTTCCTGCACCCCTTGTTTCAGCAATCCCCGTGCCAAGCGATCATGTGGGGTCAACATATTGATTTTTCAAGATTAAGTGAACGGGTTGGGTGGCCGGCGCGTTGTCCGCGGACAGCCCGCTGCCCGCCGCCGGACAGCCGGACAGGTCCGGCCGTCGACCGTGCCGCAAGTCATTTGCGATAGATGCGGGGCGCCGGTAGCCTGCGGAGACTCAGCCGTGAAACAGGAGGTTCACCGTGACAAAGAAACCACTCGCCCTGCTCATCGCCGGCCTGCTTACATTCGCTGGGCGGCATGCCGTTGGCGCTGGCGGCACCGGACAGCACCGCGATCACCGCGACGGCGGCGACGCAACAGATCCCCGAACTCGCCTACACCCGCTTCACGCTGCCGAACGGCCTGACCGTGGTCGTGCACGAGGATCACAAGGCGCCGGTCGTGGCGGTCAGCGTCTGGTATCACGTCGGCTCGGCCGACGAGCCGACGGGCAAGACCGGTTTCGCGCACCTGTTCGAGCACCTGATGTTCCAGGGCTCGGAGAACCACAAGGACGAATTCTTCCGCCCGTTCGAGCTGGCCGGCGCCACCGACCAGAACGGCACGACCTGGTTCGACCGCACCAACTATTTCGAGACCGTGCCGACCACCGCGCTCGACATGGCGCTGTGGATGGAATCGGACCGCATGGGCCACCTGCTCGGCGCGATCGGCCAGACGCAGCTCGACGAGCAGCGCGGCGTCGTGCAGAACGAGAAGCGCCAGGGCGAGAACCAGCCGTACGGCCGCGTCGACGAGCTGCATCCAGGCCGAGGCGTTCCCGGCCAACCATCCGTATCACCACGACACCATCGGCTCGATGGAGGATCTTGAACGCCGCCTCGCTGGGCGACGTCAAGCAGTGGTTCCGCGACTACTACGGCGCCGCCAACACGACGGTCGTGCTGGCCGGCGACATCACGCCGGCGCTGGCGAAGGAAAAGATGCTGAAGTACTTCGGCGACATCCCGGCCGGCCCGCCGGTGCCGCGCCAGCAGCCGTGGATCGCGCCGCGCGACCGAATCGACGCGCGGCACGATGACCGACCACGTCGCGCAGACGCGCATCTACCGCGAGTGGAACGTGCCGCGGCTCGGCGACCCGCGACGAGAACCTGCTCGAGCTCGCCGCCGCCGTGCTCGGCGGCGGCAAGACCTCGCGGCTGTACCAGCGGCTGGTCTACCAGGACAAGCTCGCCGACGACGTTTCGGTCGACGTGCGAGTCAGCTCGCGCTGGCCAGCCATGTTCCAGCTGCAGGTCGACGTGAAGAAGGGCGTCGATCCGGCCAAGGTCGAGGCGGCGATCGCCGACGAATGGGCAGAAATTCCTCAAGGACGGCCCGACCGACGACGAGCTCGCGCGCGTCAAGACGGAAACCCGCGCCTCGTTCGTCCGCGGGCTGGAGACGCGTCAACGGCAAGGCGTCGATCCTCGCCGAAGGCCAGGTCTATCGCGGCGATCCGGGCGCGTACAAGAAAGACCTCGCGCGAATCGATGGCGGCCACGCCGGCCGAGCGTCAGCTCGCCGCGGCGAACAAATGGATCGCGCAAGGGCGACTACACGCTGACGGTGCGCCGTGCCCGAAGGCACGGTCGAGGACACCAAGGACGAAGGCGAAGTCGCCGGCCGCGCCGCGGCCGACGGCCGCCGGCGCCGGTGCTGCCGCCCAAGGGCGACTACCGCACCGTCAAGAGCGACGTCGACCGCAGCAAGGGCGTGCCGAAGTCGGCAGCTTCCCCGACCTCAGCTTCCCGAAGCTCGAGCGCGGCAAGCTCAAGAACGGCATCGAGGTGATCCTGGCCGAGCGCCACACGATGCCGGTGGTGCAGATGCAGTTGCTGTTCGATGCCGGCTACGCGTCCGACCAGGGCCGCAAGCTCGGCACCTCCAGCTTCACCATGGCGATGCTCGACGAAGGCACCAAGAGCCTCGATTCGCTCGAGATCGCGCAAGCGCAAGCAGCGCCTCGGCGCGATCATCGGCAGCGGGCTGCGGGCTCGACACTGCAAGCGCCACGCTCAACGCGCTGGACGTCGCAGCTGAAGCCGTCGCTCGCGCTGTTCGCCGACATCGTGCGCAACCCCGCGTTCCGCGACGACGACATCGCGCGCCTGCGCGGCCAGTGGCTGGCCGCGCATCGCGCAGGAAAAGACGCCAGCCGCACCGGCATCGCGCTGCGCACGCTGCCGCCGCTGCTGTACGGCGAAGGCCACGCGTATGCGATCCCGTTCACCGGCTCCGGCACCGAGGCGTCGATCAAGGCGCTGACCGCCGGCCGACCTGCGCGCGTTCGTCGGCGATTGCCTGCGTCCGGACAACGTGAAGATCCTGGTCGCCGGCGACACCACGCTGGACGCAGATCATCCCGCAGCTCGACGCGGCGTTCGGCGACTGGAAGGCGCCGGCCAGCGCGGTGCCGAAGAAGAACATCGCCAAGGTCGCAGCCGCCGCCGCAAGCCGCGCGTGTACCTGGTCGACCGGCCCGGCGCGCAGCAGATCGCTGATCCTCGCCGGCGTCCTCGCGCCGTCGACGAAGGCGCCGAACGATCTCGAGATCCAGACCATGAACGGCGCGTTCGGCGGCACCTTCACCTCGCGCCTCAACATGAACCTGCGCGAGGACAAGCACTGGGCCTACGGCGCCTTCAGCTTCCTGCACGAACGCGCTCGGCCAGCGGCCGTTCATGCTGTACGCGCCGGTGCAGACCGACAAGACCGCGCCGAATCGGCGGCCGAGATGCTGAAGCGAAGCGAAGGGCGTGATCGGCGACAAGCCGCTGACCGACGAGGAGATCGAGCAAGATCAAGGTCGGCGACGTGCGCAGCATGCCGGGCGAATACCAGACCACCGGCGCGGTGCTGGGCGCGATGCAGGGCATCGTCGCTGTACGACCGCCCGGACGACTACGTGCAGACGCTGAAGTCGCGCATCGAAGCGCAGACCGACGCGGCGGTGCAGGCCGCGGCGAAGGAGATCATCAAGCCCGACGCGCTGACCTGGGTGATCGTCGGCGATCTCAAGAAGATCGAGAAGCCGTGCGCGCGCTGAATCTCGGCGAGGTGCAGGTGCTCGACGCCGACGGCAACCCGGTGAAGTAAGCCCTGCGTGCGGTGGCGGTGGTCGCCGGCACCGCACGTTTTGGATCGGTTGGGACGCGTCGGCGTCCCCGCGTTACGATGGAGGCCGGGCCGCAACGGTCCGGCCTCTTCCATATCCAAGCCACCGCTGCGGAGCTACCCATGCGCAAGACCCTGCTGTTGCTCGTTCCCGTGTTGCTGCTGAACGCCTGCAGCTGGGGCATCACCATGGACGATGCCGCAAAAAACGTGCGCACGGCCTGGAGTGGCGACGTTTCCGCCTGCCGCGATCTGGGCAAGGTCACCGTGTCGGTGATGGACCGCGTCGGCCCGGTCGACCGCAACGACATCAAGGTGCGCGACGAACTGGAAGTGCTGGCCCGCAACGAGGCCGCCAAGATGCACGCCGACACCATCAAGCCGCTGGCCGAACCGGCCGACGGCTCGCAGCCGTGGGGCGCCTACCAGTGCGGTGCGAACAACGTGCCATCGGCACGTTCGTCCACGCCGGCCAGTTCGGCGTCTGGGAACGCACAGACGTTCCCGATCCAGAGCCACTGAGACCGTCGGGGCGTTTCAGCCCACCTCGATCCAGCCGCGTGCCCGTGCGATCCGCAGCGAGGTACCAAACGCGCCGCTGAGCACCTGCAGGCGGGCGAGGATGCGCTGCGCATCTTCACCCGTGGCGATCCGCGGACGGCCGCGGGTCTCGTTCTGGCGTGCGGCGTCGTCGCCCCGTTCATTGAGCACCACCGGCACCAGTTCGAGCTGGCGCAACTGTCCGTCGCGGTAGTGCAGATGCGCGATGGCGCTTTCCCACACCTCCGGCAGGTAGTGGCCCGGCGGCGTGCGCGAGTGGAAGATCAGGCTGCCCAGGCAGTAGAAGATCGGCGCGCCGCGATGCAGCTCGATGCCATGCAGCAGCGGCGCGCCGTGCGCGAAGAACGCGCTGGCGCCAGCGTCCACGCATGACTTGGCGAACTGGCGCGTCCATTCCCGCGTCACCCGCAGGTCGTCGCCCCAGTCGTGGTTGTGCAGGTAGGCGATCACCCGCGACGCGCCGGCGGCGGCGCGGATCGACGCGAGGATGCGCGCCACGTCCTCGGCGTCGGGTTGGCTGGCGCCATCGAGCCGCAATTCGTTGATGCCCGGCAGCGTGGCGGTGGCCGCGCCCGCGCGGATCTTGCCGGCCGCCATGGCGACCAGTGCCACCGGCTGCCCGGCAACCATGAAGCGTGTCGCGAGGCTGGCCTCGGCCAGGTTGCCGCCGCTGCCGGCGGTGTGGAAGCCGGTGTCGTGGGCGGCTTGTCGTGTCGCCAGCACGCCTTCGTGGCCGAAATCCCCGGCGTGGTTGTTGGCCAGCGCCAAGGCGTCGAAACCCATCTCGCGCACGCAGCGCAACTCGGCCATGCCGGCCTGGTGCAGGAACACGCCTTCCCGCGTGGGCGCGCCCGAGGCGGCGGTGCGGATCGCGGTTTCCAGATCGGTGATCGCCGCGTCGCCGCGCCGGATTTCCGCGATCACGTCGGCCAGCCCGGGATAAGCTTCGGCGCACAGATCGTGGGCGATCAGGGCCTGTCCGGTCAGAGTCAGGGTCAGAGTCGTGGGCGCCGAGGCCGCCCCGCACAGCAGCAGCAGCGGCGAGGCGGCCAGGCCGGCCAGCAGGCGGCGTCGCTGGGGGTCGTGGGCTTCGGTCATGTGGGTTGTCCTCGTCGAAAACGAACGGGCGCGGACCGGCGATGCAGGCCGCGCGTGGCGTGGTGACGGGCCTAGCAACACATATTGGCCGAGGTGGATGCAAGCGTATTCACCGGCATGGTCATGTCATACCAAATACGCATGAATGCATTACGCCGAACGATAGGATTGCATAACTGTGACACTCATGAATTACTCCTCATCAGCTTTGATGACCAGCGCGCGGACCATCCGCTGCAGAATCCTTGGGGAGAATCCTATGAACAGAATGACGAACAACCAGGTGATGTACCGCGGCACGCGCCGGACCCTGATGGCCATTGCGGTAGCCAGCGTGCTGGGAATTGGCTACGGCCTGCCGTCGGTCGCCATGGCGCAGGAGGCGGCCCCTGCCAGCGCCGGCGACGGCAGCGAAGCGAAGACGCTCGAAGCGGTCAGCGTGGTCGGCTCGCGCATTCGCCGCAAGGACGAAACGGCGGCCAGCCCGGTGTTCACGATGGAACGCAATGAGATCGAAGCGACCGGCGTGGTCTCGGTTGGCGAGCTGCTGCAGGAATTGCCCTCGGTGGGCTCCAGCTTCAACTCGACCGGCTCGGCCGGTACCAGTCACGGCACCAGTTCGCTGAACCTGCGCAACCTGGGCGCCAACCGCTCGCTGGTGCTGGTCAACGGCCGGCGCTGGGTGAACGGCGCCGGTACCCGCGGCTTCCGCGACTTCGTCGACCTCAACACGATCCCGCTGGCGGCGGTCGAGCGCGTCGAGGTGCTGCTCGATGGCGCCACCGCGATCTACGGCGCCGACGCGATCGCCGGCGTGGTCAACATCATCACCTTCAGCGATTTCGACGGCATCAAGCTGAGCAGCTATGTCGGCGGTACCGACAAGGGCGATGGCTTCACCCACAACGAGGATTTCCTGTGGGGCAAGTCGGGCGACTGGGGTTCGGCGCTGGTCTCGGCCACGATCGCCTCGAGCAAGGACATCCTGGCCGGCGACCGCGACTTCTCGCGCGCGCCGCTGCAGGGCCTGAGCCGCAACACGCCGGCGGGCCGCTTCAAGAACAGCACCGCGGTGGGCAGCTTCGGCACCAAGGCGTTCGTGCGTGACGGTGCCGGCGGTTACCGGCTGGACGTGCCGGCCACCGACGTCTACAACGAAACCCCCGACACCACCCTGGTCGGACCGTCCGACCGCAAGGGCCTGTATGGCCAGGCGCGGTTCCACATGGGCGATTCGGTCACTTTCGTGACCGAGGGCCTGTTCAACTCCCGCGAGTCGAGCCAGCGCTTCCCGGCGGCCACCCCGCGCATTCGCGGCGGCGACGGCATGACGATTCCGGCCAACCACCCGTTCAACCCGTTCGGCGTGCCGTTCCAGGGCAGCGGCACCGGCTTCGAAGTGGTGCGGATGATCACCGAGCTGGGCCCGCGCATCAACACGCAGAACGTCAACACCATGCGCCTGGCCGCGGGTTTCGAGGGCGACTTCAGCAACGGCTGGTCGTGGAACACGTTCTATACCTACGCGCAGAACAAGGCGAAGTGGACCTCCACCAACCAGATCGACCTGGACAAGGTGGCGCTGGCGCTGGGTCCGAACGATCGCTGCGCGACCTATCAGTGCGTGCCGTTGAACATCTTCGGTGAGATCACCCCGGACATGGCCAACTACATCCGCGCCAACGCCGTGGACCGCAACGGCACCAAGCAGCACGACTTCACCGCCAACCTCACCGGCGACCTGTTCGCGCTGCCGGCCGGCATGCTGGCGTTCGCGGCCGGCGTCGAATACCGCAAGGAAATCGGCTTCGACCGACCCAGCGTGTACGTCAACGAGAAGCCGCAGTTCATCACCTACGACCGCAAGACCACGTCGGCGCCGCGCCTGCCCACGCGCGGCATGTACAACCTGAAGGAGGCCTACGTCGAGTTCAACGTGCCGCTGCTGGCCGAGCTGCCGATGGTGAAGCAGCTGGAGCTGTCCGCCGCCACGCGCCATTCGCGCTACAGCACGTTTGGCGGTACCACCAACAGCAAGCTGGGCCTGGTCTGGCATCCATGGGACGACCTGATGGTGCGCACCACCTGGGCGCAGGGCTTCCGCGCGCCGTCGATCAACGAGCTGTATGCCGGTCTGCGCCAGACCAACCTGCCCGCCAACGATCCCTGCAACGGCGGTGGCGCCGGCAAACCCGGCTGCGTGGGCGTGCCGGCCGGCTACAACCAGGCCAATTATTCGGGCGGCTCGATCCACTCCACCGTGGGCGGCAACCCCGACCTGAAGCCGGAAAGCTCGGTCAACCGCAGCAGCGGTTTCATCTACACGCCGGCTTTCGCCAAGGGCCTGAGCTGGTCGGTGGACTGGTACGACGTGGACCTGAAGGAGGCGATCTCCAGCTTCGGTTCGCAGAACCTGCTCAACCTGTGCGCCAACACCGGCCAGCGTTGCAACCTGGTCCGGCGCGACGCCAGCGGCGAGATCATCAACCTCATCGACGGCCCGATCAACCTCAACCGGCTCAAGGCCAAGGGCGTCGACACCACGCTGCGCTTCCAGCTGCCCAAGATGGACATCGGCGCCCTGGACCTGATGTTCAACGCGGCCTATCTGACGGCATTCGACCGCTACGACACCTTGCCCAACGGCCAGGTGCGGGTGGTCAAGCGGGCGGGCAAATCGGACATCGCTCGCGAAAGCTTCCCGCGCTGGAAGGCCAACACCAGCCTGGACTGGTCGCGCGGCGTGTGGGCGGCGAACTGGAGCATGCATTACATCGGCAACACCGACGAGGGCGCGGCACCGGGTTACGGCCGGATCCCGGCGCAGCTGACCCATGACGTGTGGGGCGCCTACCGGCTGACCTCGAAGCCGGTGACCTTCACCCTGGGCGTGCAGAACCTGTTCGACAAGGAGCCACCGTTGTCCTACGTCAATGGCGGCGACCTGAACTTCGACATGAGTACCTACAACCCGCGTGGCCGCTTCATTTACGCGAAGGCGGCGATCAGCCTCTGACGCAGGCACTGGCGGCGTCCGTGCGATACGGGCGACCGCCGGCTGCCGTGAGGCTTCGTCAAACATATGGAATCCCCCGGCATGGCCAAGAGCCCCGTCACCGACGACAAACCCGCGGGCCGTCCCCGTCGCACGATCGATGTGCACCCGGTGCTGATGCTGCTGTCCGTGCTGCTGCTGTGCGCGGTGCTGACCTATGTGCTGGATTCGGGTGCGTTCCAGCGCATCGATGGGCGCGTGGTGCCGGGCACGTTCGCGGTGATCGAGAAATCCAGCGACTGGCTGCATCTGCTCGGCTTGGGCGCGGCCAGCGAGCTGGCGCGGCCGGCCGGTGTGATCACGGTGCTGCAGTCGATCCCGCTGGGCCTGGTGCGCAATGCGCCGCTGATCTTCATGGTGATGTTCGTCGGCGGCATGTTCGGCGTGTTCAAGCAGACCGGCGCGCTGGACGCGGGGCTCGATCAACTGGTGCACCGCTCGCGCGGCAACATCTACCTGCTGGCGCCGGTGCTGATGTGCGCGCTGGCGGCGGGCAGTTCGTTCCTCGGATTGATTTCGGAATACCTGGTGGTGCTGCCGGTGTTGCTGTCGATGGCCGAGCGACTGCGGCTCAACGGGCTGTACGCGGTGGCGATGCTGCTGATCGCGGCCAAGATCGGCTACATCGCCTCGGTCAGCAACCCGGTGGTGCTGCCGATCGCGCAGGGCATCGTGCAGGTGCCGATCTTCAGCGGCTTCGGCATGCGCCTGGCGGTGCTGGGGATCTTCCTGCCGATCGGCATTGCCTATCTGCTGCACCGCATCCGCCGCAGCGGCTTCGTCAAGGCGGATTTCGTGGCCGATGCACGTTCCCTGTCCAAGCGCCACATGGGCGTGCTGCTGCTGCTGGGCCTGGCGGTCGTGCTGATGGTCTACGCCGGGCGCACCTGGAGCTGGCACTACAACGAACTCAGCGCGTTCTATCTGGCGGTTACCGCGGTGCTTGCCGCGGTCGGCGGCCTGGGCGCGCGCGCCACCGCCGATGCCTTCATCGACGGCATCAAGGGCATGATCCTGCCTTCACTGTTGATCGGCCTGGCCGGCGCCATCCACGTGCTGCTGCAGCAGGCGCAGATCCTCGACACGGTGGTCAACGGGATGGCCGGACTGATCCATGAGCAGTCGTCGTGGATCGCGTCGCTGGCGATCATGTTCACCGAGGCGGGCCTGGATATCCTGATTCCGTCGACCTCGGCCAAGGCCGCGATCAGCATTCCGATCCTGTGGCCGATCGGGCAGCTGTCGGGCCTGCATGGCAACTCGGTGGTGCTGGCCTACCTGTTCGGCAACGGGCTGATGGCGATGGTCAGCCCCACCTCCGGGCTGATGCTGGCGATGCTGGCGATGGCGAAGGTGCCCTACGGCCAGTGGGTGCGTTTCATGTTGCCGCTGACCCTGGTGCTGACCGCGGTGGCGATGGCGTTCCTGCTGGTCGCCGTCCGGATCGGCTATTGAACATGGCAATGACGGGTAACGACATGGAGCGTGCGTCCACGGACGACAGGAGCGGCATCTTGGCAGGTCTTCCCGATGGTCCCCATGCGGTGAGCCTGCAGTCCAACGTGATGGTGGCGATGCGTGACGGCGCCCAACTGGCGGTCGACCTGTACCTGCCGGTGACGCACGGGGCGGGCGATACGCCGCGCTGGCCCTGCCTGCTGGAACGCACGCCGTACGACAAGTCCGGCACGGCGCAGTCGGACCTGATCGCCGGGCAGCCGCAGCCGCTGTCCAAGCCGCAGATCGCGCGCTGGTTCGCCAGCCAGGGTTTCGTGGTGGCGATGCAGGATTGCCGCGGCCGCTACCGCTCGCAGGGCGTGTTCACCAAGTACACCAACGAGGCCGTGGACGGTTACGACACGCTGGCGTGGCTGGCGGCGCAGCCGTGGAGCGACGGCCGCGTGCTGACCCAGGGCCTGTCGTACTGCGCCCACGTGCAGACCGCGCTGGGCAGCCTGGCGCCGGCGGCGCTGACCGCGCAGTTCGTCGATTCCGGCGGGTTCTCCAACGCCTACCACGGCGGCATTCGCCAGGGTGGTGCGTTCGAGCTCAAGCAGGCGACCTGGGCGTACAAGCACGCGTTGCTGAGCCCGCGCACGCAACAGGATCCGGTGCGCAAGGCGGCGCTGCAGGCGCAGGACATTCGCGCCTGGTTCCGGCGCATGCCGTGGGCGCGCGGCGACTCGCCGGTCAGCGCCGCGCCGGAGTACGAGGACTATCTGTTCGAGCAATGGGAGCAGGGCGACTTCGGCCCCTACTGGCAGCAGGTGGAGCTGTGCGGTGAGCGGCATTACGACGGTTATGCCGACGTTCCGATGGTGCACATGTCGAGCTGGTACGACCCGTACGTGCGCACCGCCACCGACAATTACCTGGGCCTGTCGCGGCGCAAGCGCGCGCCGGTGCACCTGGTGATGGGGCCGTGGACCCACGGCCGTCGCTCGGAGTCGTTCGCCGGTGACGTCGATTTCGGCCCGCAGTCGACCCTGGATGCGGCGTTCGGCGGCTCGTTCTACCAGATGCGCTGCGCGTGGTACGACTACGTGCTGGGACGCGGTGCCGACAACCCGTTCGCGCGCGGCCGCGTGTCGATCTTCGTGATGGGCGGCGGCAGCGGCCGGCGCAACGCCGACGGCCGGCTGCAGCATGGCGGGCGTTGGCGGCATGCCGACGACTGGCCGTTGCCCGGCACCACCACGCAGGCGTGGCACTTGCACGCCAGTGGCCGGCTCGACCCGACGCCGTCCGCAGCGCTGTCTGCCGCGCTGGACTATGTCTACGATCCGGCCGACCCGGTACCGACCATGGGCGGCACCATCACCTCGGCCGACGTGATCATGCCGCCGGGCGCGTTCGACCAGCGCGACGACGCGCGCTTTTTCGGCTGCAGCGGCACGGGCCGCGACGTCGGCGAACGCGACGACGTGCTGTGCTTCCGCAGTGCGCAGCTGACGCAGGACGTGGAGATCGCCGGGACGATCCGCGCACGGCTGTTCGTGTCGTCCGACTGCGTGGACACCGACATCACGATCAAGCTGATCGACGAGTACCCGCCCAGCGCGGACTACCCGCAGGGTTTCGCCATGAACCTCAGCGACGGCATCCTGCGCCTGCGCTACCGGGATTCGTGGGAGCAGCCGCGCCTGCTGGTGCCGGGCGAGGTGGTCGAGATCGAAGTGGAAGCCTTCGCCACGGCCAACCGTTTCGCCGCCGGCCACCGCATCCGACTCGACGTGTCCAGCAGCAACTATCCGCATTTCGACCTCAACCCGAACACCGGTGCCGCGCCGGGCCGCTGGTGCGAGGCGCGGGTGGCGCACAACCGCGTGCACATGGATCGCGCGCATCCCTCGCACTTGCTGTTGCCGGTGCTGCCGCTGCGCGAGGGCGACTGAGCGCGGTGCCGGCTCCCGTCGCGATCGTGTACGTTCACAGGCAGCCCATTCATAGCCGCCAGGTGCCGCCCAGCCATGAGACTCGACAATATCAAGACTCTGGAAGCCTTCCGCGAGATCATCCAGCTCGGTTCGGTGACTGCGGCGGCGCGCAGCCTGGGTTTCAGCCAGCCGGCGGTCAGCCGGCTGCTGGCGCAGTTCGAAGCCGAGCTGGGCTTCAAGCTGTTCCATCGCAGCAAGGGCCGGCTGCTGCCGACCTCGCAGGCGCTGATGCTGTTCGAGGAGGTGGATCTGGCCCTGCAGGGCGTCGAGCGGATCAACGTGCTGGCCGAGGACATCCGCCAGACCAATGCCGGGCAACTGCGCGTGGTGGCGCCGCCGAGTTTCGCCGAAGGGCCGCTGGTGAAACTGGTCGCCACCTTTCTGACGCTGCATCCCAAGATCCATATCAATATCGATTCGCGCACCCGGCCGACCGTGATGAACCTGGTCGCGACGCGCACCGCCGACTGCGGTTTCGGCAAGTTGCCGCTGGATCATCCCGGTATCCGCCTGCGGCCGTTGATCAGCAGCCCCACGGTCTGCGTGTTGCCGCCTGCGCATCCGCTGTCGGCGGGCAAGCGTGCGATCGGCGCCAAGGAGCTGGCCGGCGAACCGCTCATTCTGGTTGGTCACCGCGGTGGCGACACCCGCATGCGGATCGGCCGGGCGTTCCAGCAGGCCGGGGTGCATCCGAATGTGCGGCTGGAGACCCACAACGTCGGTGCGGCCTGTGCGTTGGCGGCCGAGGGCGTCGGCATCGCCATCGTCAACGAGCTGCTCTCGCGCCGCTCGCTGTGGACCGGCGTGTGCATCCGCCGTTTCGCGCCGGCGATCGAGCAGGAGTACGTGTTCATGTCGTCGGCCAATGTGCGCGAGACGCCATTGACCGAAGCGTTCTATCTGCATTGCCGCGCGGCGTTGTCGGGGCGGGCGCGGTCGAAGCCGCGCGAGGCGCGATCGGCATGATGCCGCTTCCACTCACCCAGGAGTATCGATCCGGATGATCCGAGCATGGCTGTTCCCGATGTTGGCGATGCTGACGGCGAGCGTGGCGGCGCAGACGCCGCCGACTTACCGGCAGCCGCCTGCGGAGATCCTGGCGCTGGCGGATGCGCCGGCGGCACCCGAGGTGATCAGCGACAGCCGTCAAACGGTACTGGTGTTGCTGGAACAGGGCGCCTATCCGCCGCTGGCCGAGCTGTCCGCGCCGGAACTGCGCCTGGGCGGGCTGCGCATCGATCCGCGCACGCACGTCGCCAACACCATCACGCTCAGCGACAACCGCCCGGTCCGGCTCGCCTACAGCCGCGGGCTGGCGTTGCAGCGGGTCGATGCGACGGGTCCCGTCCCGGTCAGCGGGTTGCCGCCGCGGGCGCGGCTGGCGTACTTCACCTGGTCGCCCGACGAAACCCGGCTGGCCTTTACCCACACCGCCGACGAGGGTGTCGAGATCTGGGTGCTGGATCTGGCCACTGCCAGCGTGCGCCGGCTCACCGACGCGCGCGCCAACGCCAGCCTGGGCAATCCGATCACCTGGTTCAAGGACGGTCGCGCGCTGCTGGTGCGGATGCTGCCGGAGTCGCCGCGGGCGCTGACCGATGCGCAGGCGGCGATCCCGGCAGGGCCGGTCGTCAGCGTCAGCGATGGCAGCAAGGCATCGAACCGCACCTATCAGGACATGCTGGCGGGCCCGGTCGACGACGCCAACTTCGAGGCGCTGACCACCTCGGTGCTGGTGCGGGTGCCGCTGCAGGGCGCGGCCAGCCGCTGGGCCGGGCCGGGCATGTATCGCAGCACGCAATTTTCGCCGGACGGGTCGTATCTGCTGGTCGACTCGCTGCAACGACCGTTCTCGCGCAGCGCGCCGCTGGACCGGTTTCCTGCGCGCCACGATTTGCTCGATCGTGATGGCAAGCCGGTGCTGACGGTGGCGCAGGCGCCGCGCAGCGACAACCTGCCGCGCGGGCGCATGGCGGTACGTGAAGGCCGGCGCAGCCTGGGCTGGCGCGCCGACGCCGCGGCGACCCTGGTCTGGGTCGAGGCGCTCGATCGCGGCGATCCGGCCAACCCGGTCGCGTTCCGCGACGGGCTGTATGGCTGGGCGGCACCGTTCAATGCCGCGCCTCGCCTGTTGCTGAAGACAGTCAACCGCTTCAAGGGCGTGCTCTGGGGTGACGACAGCCATGCCGTCGTCGACGATGAATGGTGGGATACGCGCGAGACGCGCACCTACGTGTTTTCTCCGGCGCATCCGGCGCCGCCGCGGTTGCTGTTCCGGCGTGATGCGCAGGATCGTTATGCCGACCCGGGCCGCTTTTCGATGATGCGCAATGGCCAGGGTGAACCCGTACTGCGCCTGGACGGCGATCGCGCCTGGCTGGTCGGCGAGGGCTACAGTGCCGAGGGGCAGTTCCCGTTCGTCGACCGGATCGATCTGGCGACCGGGCAGCGCCAGCGCCAGTACCGCTCCGCCTTGCGCAACCGCGCCGAAACCATCGTGGAGCTGGCCGGCACCGCAGCCACCGCCCTGGTGCGGATCGAATCACCCAGCGATTACCCCGACTACTACCTGCGCACTCTGGCGACGACCGCGCCGCCACGGCAGCTGACCCGCTCTGGTGCACCCTATCCATCGCTGCGCGGCGTGCACAAGCAGCTGCTCGACTATCGGCGCGCCGACGGTGTGGGATTGAGCGGGGTGCTGTATCTGCCGGCAGGCTACGACCGCCGCGGCAAAGACAAGCTGCCCTTGCTGATCTGGGCCTACCCGGTCGAATACAAGGACAAGGACAGTGCCGCGCAGATCACGGCCAACCCGAACCGCTTCACGCGGCTCGACTTCAAATCGCCGGTGTACTGGGTTACCCGCGGCTATGCGGTGCTCGACCAGGCCGCCTTCCCGATCGTCGGCGCGGACGGGAGCGAGCCCAACGACACCTACCTGCCGCAGTTGCTGGCCAACGCCCGTGCCGCGATCGATGCGGTGGATGCGCTCGGTTACATCGACCGGCGGCGGGTCGCCATCGGCGGGCATTCGTACGGCGCGTTCATGGTCGCCAACCTGCTGACCCATACCGACTGGTTTGCCGCCGGCATCGCGCGCAGTGGTGCCTACAACCGCACGCTGACTCCGTTCGGTTTCCAGCGCGAGGAACGCACCTACTGGCAGGCGCCCGAGGTCTACGAACGCATGTCGCCGTTCCTGCATGCCGGACAGATGAAGACGCCGCTGCTGCTGATCCACGGCCAGGACGACGGCAACGCCGGCACCCACACGATGCAGAGCGAGCGCTACTTCGACGCGCTGAAGGCGTTGGGCGCGTCGGCGCGCCTGGTGTTGCTGCCGCGCGAAAGCCATGCTTACCGTGCGCGCGAATCGGTGCTGCACGTGCTGTGGGAGCAGGACCAGTGGCTGGAGCGCCACGTCCGGCAGCAACCTGACGGCTAGCTACCACACCGGGTTCGGTGCGTGGCCGGTTCATCGAGTGACGTTGCGCCGAGCCGTCGCCGCCTCACCGTCGAGGTGCAATCGCGTGTGGCTGCAAGTAATGGCGATAGGCGTGCCGTGCGTGGTTTGCGATGATGCGCGCTGTTGTCCACCGATGTCGCCATGAACAAGTTGATCACCGCCCCCGGCCGCCTTGCCCGCCGCATGTTGCCGTTCCGGCGCAAGTCGCAAGCGCGGGGCGAGATGCCAGCTTTCGCCATTGCCGCCACCGCGATAGCCGTGCTGCCCGATGCAGCCGCATTCCGGCACGAGTTGCTGCGGCGGATCGCCCAGGCCACGCAGCGCATCGTGATCGTGACGCTGTACCTGCAGGACGACGACGGCGGCCGCGAAGTACTCGATGCGCTGTACGCGGCGAAGGCGCGGCTGCCGGCGTTGCAGATATCCGTGTTCGTCGACTGGCATCGCGCGCAGCGTGGCCTGATCGGCAAGCAGAAGAGCGACGGCAATGCGGGCATGTACCGCGACTATGCCGCGCGGCTCGGCCCCGGCGTGGATATCTACGGCGTGCCGGTGCAGAACCGCGAGCTGTTCGGCGTACTGCACTTGAAGGGTTTCATCATCGATGACGCCGTGCTGTACAGCGGCGCCAGCCTCAACGACGTCTACCTGGCCCGGCACGGGCGCTACCGGCTCGATCGCTATCACCGGCTGCAGCATCGCGGGCTGGCCGACGCAATGGTGGCCTTCGTGCAGCAGCACTTCGTCGACAGCGCGGCGGTGTGCCGGTTGAACACGGCGGAGGTGCCCTCCACGCGGACGCTGCAGCCGGCGATCCGGGGGTTCCGCCAGGACCTGCAGCGCGCTGCTTACCACGTGCCGCACGAAGCGCCGGCAGCGGGCGAAGTAGCGGTCACGCCGCTGCTCGGGTTCGGTCGCGGCGACAACACGCTCAACGAAGCGTTGCTGACCCTGCTGCGTGGCGCGCGCGAACGGGTCATCCTGCTCACGCCGTACTTCAACCTGCCGCGGCCGGTGCGCGCCGTGCTCGGCCAGTTGCTGCGACGCGGCTGTCGCATCGACATCATGGTCGGTGACAAGACCGCCAACGATTTCTACCTACCGCCGGACCAGCCGTTCAAGACCATCGGCGTGCTGCCGTATCTGTACGAGAACAACCTGCGCCGCTTCGCGCGCGCGCACCTCCGGCAGATCGACAGCGGCCAACTCAACCTGCACCTGTGGCGTGATGGCGACAACAGCTATCACCTGAAAGGCCTGTTCATCGACGACGACGTGGCGGTGCTGACCGGCAACAACCTCAATCCGCGTGCGTGGGCGCTGGATCTGGAAAACGGCCTGGTCCTGCGCGATCCAGCACACCTGCTGCAGGCGAAGCACGAAGCGGAGTGGGCGGCCTTGCGCCGGCATGCCACGCGGCTGGCCGATTACCACGCGCTGGAAAGCCCGCGGCACTATCCGGCCGAAGTGCGCCGGCTGCTGCGACGATTGAACCCCACGCGGCTGGACCGATTGGTCAACCGCCTGTTGTGACGTTCAGCCCGCGGCGAGCCGGTTGAGCCGCATGTCCAGCCAGTTCGCCACGTTCGGCCATTCGTCGGCGAGGATGCTGAAGCAGACCGTGTTGCGCAGGCTGCCGTCGGGGCGCCGCCTGTGGGCGCGCAGCACGCCTTCGCGCTGCGCGCCGAGGCGTTCGATCGCGCGTTGCGAATCCTCGTTGTTCTCGTCGGTGTGGAAGGCCACCGCCACGCAGTCCAGCGCTTCGAACGCGTGCTCCAGCAGCAGGCGCTTGCAGGCGGTGTTGAGGTGGGTCTTCTGCCAGCGCTTCGCGTACCAGGTGTAGCCGATGGCAACGCGCGGCAGCGCGGCATCGATCTCGTAGTAGCGGGTGCTGCCGACGATCTCGCCGCTGCTGGCCTCGCGCACCGCAAACGGCAGCATGTGCCCCTCGGCCTGGCCCTGCAGCGCGTTCTCGACGTAGCCGCGCGTCTGACCCGGCGGCGGCACGCTGGTGACGGCGAGGTTCCACAATTCGCCGTCGGCGGCAGCGGCTTCCAGCGCCGGTACGTGGTCCAGGCTCAACGGTTCCAGCACGACATGCGCGTCGTGCAGGCGGATCGGGGTGAATGGCGTCATGGCGGGTCCGGTGGTCAGGCGTCGAGATCGGGGATCAGTTTGCTCTCGAGCCGCGCGATGCTGTCTTTAAGCAACAGCTTGCGTTTCTTCAGCCGCGTCAGTTGCAGTTCGTCGCGGCCGATCGCGGTGGCGAGCTGGTCGATCGCCGTGTCGAGGTCGCGGTGTTCCATCCGCAACTCGGCCAGGAGATGGACGATCTCGGCGTGATCCTGAAGCTGCATGGCGATGGCGATGACTTGACTGGGGCGGTTCCCTAGTCTAGCGCCGTTTGCCCGGTCGGTAGCGGGATGCCCGGGCGGCTACAATAGGTGCCTTCTTTCGTCCGATGGGTCGTCATGTCCGTCCAGTTCGAGATCCCCCGCCCGCCGGTTGCCGAGATCGGCAAACTGGTCGCGCGCCTGCGTCGTCAGGTGGGCCAGGCGATCGGCGATTTCGGCATGATCGAAGACGGCGACAAGGTGATGGTGTGCCTGTCCGGCGGCAAGGATTCCTACACCTTGCTGGACATGCTGCTGCAGCTGCAGGCGAGGGCGCCGGTACGCTTCGAGCTGATCGCGGTGAACCTGGACCAGAAGCAGCCGGACTTTCCCGCGCACGTGCTGCCGGATTACCTGACCGCACGCGGCGTGCCGTTCCACATCATCGAGCAGGACACCTACAGCACGGTGACGCGGGTGATCCCCGCCGGCAAGACCATGTGCAGCTTGTGTTCGCGGCTGCGCCGCGGCGCGCTGTACACCTGGGCGGCGGCCAACGGCATCACGAAGATCGCGCTGGGCCATCATCGCGACGACATCCTCGCCACGTTCTTCCTCAACATGTTCTATCAGGCGCAGTTGAAGGCGATGCCGCCGAAGCTGCGTTCGGACGATGGTCGGCATGTGGTGATCCGCCCGCTGGCGTATTGCCGCGAGGACGACATTGCCGCCTACGCGGCGCAGCAGCAGTTCCCGATCATTCCGTGCAACCTGTGCGGCTCGCAGGACAACCTGCAGCGCAAGGCGGTGCGGCGCATGCTGGACGAGTGGGAGCGCGAGCAGCCCGGGCGCAGCGAGAACATCTTTCGCGCGCTCTCGCGTGTGTCGCCTTCGCACCTGGCCGATCGTCAGCTGTTCGATTTTGCGTCGGGCGCGTCCGCCGCCTGGCCGGGCGACGCAGCGGGTGAGACCGCTGCCGCACATGCTTGAACATCTCTTTCACTCACCACTTGTCGAGTAACCGCCGTGTCCTTTTTTGCTGCCGTTGAAATGGCCCCGGGCGATCCGATCCTGGGTCTCACCGAAACCTACGTGGCCGATGCCCGCCCGAACAAGATCAATCTGGGCGTAGGCGTCTACGTCGACGAGCAGGGGCGCATCCCGCTGCTGCCGAGCGTGCGCGAAGTGGAGCAGGCGCTGGCCGCGGCGGCGAAGCCGCGCAGCTACCTGCCGATCGACGGCCTGCCGGCGTACAACCAGCTTACCCAGCAGTTGGTGTTCGGCGCCGAGTCGCCGCTTGCTGGCGGCCGGTCGCGTGGCGACCGCGCAGACCATCGGCGGCAGTGCGGCCTTGCGGGTGGCGGCGGATCTGCTGAAACAGGTGGCCGGTGCCGGCGCGAAAGTCGCGATCAGCAACCCGAGCTGGGGCAACCATCACGTGGTGTTCCGCACCGCCGGCTTCGAGCTGCTGGAATATCGCTACTACGACGCGGCCAGCCATGGGCTGGATTTCGCCGGCATGCTGGAAGATCTCGGCAGGCTGGAACCGGGCACGCGTGGTGCTGCTGCACGCGTGCTGCCACAACCCGACCGGCGTCGATCTGGACGCGGCGCAGTGGCAGCAGGTGATCGCCCTGTTGCAGGAACGCCGGCTGCTGCCGTTCATCGACATGGCCTACCAGGGTTTCGACCAGGGCTCCGACGCCGACGCGACCGCCGTGCGGCTGCTGGCCACGTCCGGGATCGAGGCGTTCGTGGTGGCCAACTCGTATTCCAAGTCGTTCTCGCTGTACGGCGAGCGCGTCGGCGCGCTGTCGATGGTCGGCGCCGATCGCGACGAGGCCGAGCGGCTGCAGTCGAAGATCAAGCAGGTCATCCGCACGATTTATTCCAGCCCGTCCACGCATGGTGCCGCGCTGGTCGCCGGCGTGCTGGGCAGCACGGAACTGCGTGCGCGCTGGGAACAGGAACTGGGCGGGATGCGTTCGCGCATCCACGCGATGCGCGCGGGCTTCGTCGACAAACTGGCGGCACGCGGCGCACCGGGCTTCGGCTTCATCAACCAGCAGGCCGGCATGTTCTCCTACTCCGGCCTGAGCAAGCCGCAGGTACAGCGGTTGCGCGACGGAATACGCGATCTACGCGCTCGACAGCGGGCGCATCTGCGTGGCCGCACTGAACCAGGCCAATCTCGACACCGTGGCCGCGGCGGTGGCCGCCGTCAGCCGTTGAGCCCACTCACGTCCGTCATCCCGGCTTGCGCCGGGGTGAGGGTAAAGAAACCCTGCCTCACGGCAGCACTGATCCGGATACCGAATGTTTTTTCGCAACCTCACGCTGTTCCGTTTTTCCCCCACTGTCGCCAACGATCTGGACCGTCTCGATGAGGCGCTGGCCGAGCACCGCCTGCGCCCCTGCGGGCCGCTGGAAATGTTCACCAAGGGCTTCGTGCCGCCGGTCGGCCGCGGCGAAAGCGAGCCGCTGACGCATGCCGTGAAGCAGTGCACCCTGCTCACCGTCGGTGGCGAGGACAAACTGCTGCCGGCCGCGGTGATCAATGACGAGCTGCATCGCAAGGTGCAGAAGATCGCCGAAGAAGAAGGCCGCAAGGTCGGCGGGCGCGAGCGCAAGCGGATCAAGGAAGACCTGCTGACCGAGCTGCTGCCGCGCGCCTTCGTGCGCAACTCGCGGATGTCGGCTTACGTCGACAAGAAGCACGGCTGGCTGGTGCTGGACACCTCCAGTCGCAAGTCGGCCGAAAACGCGCTGACCCAGGTGCGCGAGGCGCTGGGCAGCTTTCCGGCGGTGCCGCTGGCGCCGGAGGAAGGTCCGCGCGTGCTGATGACCGACTGGTTGTCCAGCGGCAACCTGCCGGCCGGACTGACCCTGGGCGACGAGTGCGAGCTGCGCGACCCGGCCACCGCCACCGGCGCGATCGCGCGCTGCCGCCGGCAGGATCTGGATGCGGAAGAGGTCAAGGAGCACCTGCGCAACGGCAAGCAGGTGTTCATGCTCGGTCTCACCTTCGATGAGCGCATCAGCTTCGTGCTGGGCGAAGACCTGATCATCCGCAAACTGAAGTTCCTCGACGTGGTGATGGACGAGCTGGGCGACAGCCAGCAGGACGCCCAGGCCGAGCTGGACGCCAGTTTCGCCCTGCTGACGCTGGAACTGGAGCGGTTGCTGGGCAAGCTGGAGGAATGGTTCGGGCTGCCGCGCCCGGCCGACAGCTGAACGAAATATCCATTCCCGTTTCATCCGCGCGCGCGCCATACTGGGAACCCTGCTGCCTTCGGGTAGCGGCGATTTCCCGTTCGATCAGCGTGGGCCCTGACAAGGGCAGGCAGGATCATGGCGCAGCATCTGGAAGGCGACTGGCTGGAATTGGCAACCGTGGGCGGCAGCATCATCCGGGTGCTGAAAGCCGCTCATCCGCGCGCGCGCCGGCTGCGTCTCACCATCACGCCGAAGGGCGCGCGGGTGACCTATCCGCTCGGCACCCATCCGGCCCAGGTCAGCGCGTTCCTGCGCAGTCACGCCGACTGGCTGGAGCAGAAGCTCGACGAGCTGAACCTGATCGTGAAGCCGCTGCCGCCGCTGCGTGTGGGGTATCCGTCCAGCTTCCCGCTTGCGCGGCGAGCTGGCCGAACTGGACTGGGCCGAGGGCCCGTACCCGAGGATCGAGCCGCACGCCGAGGGGCTGACCCTGGTGATCCCGCGTCCGCATACGCGCGCGCTGCCGATCGCCCGCGGCCTGCTCGCGTCCCATCTGGAATCGCTGATCCGCCGTGACGTCTCGCGCTGGCTGGCCGGCTACGTGCCGCAGCTGGGGCTGGCGCCCACCTCGTTGCGCATCCGCCCGATGAAAAGCCTGTGGGGCAGCCTCGATACACGCGATCGCATCAATCTCGACCTGGCACTGGCGCTGGCCCCGCCGGCGGCGCTGCGCTATGTGCTGGTGCACGAGCTTTGCCACCTCAAGGTGCGCAACCACTCGCCGCGGTTCTGGGCCCAGGTCGAACAACTGCTGCCCGGCTGGCGCGAACAGCGCGACTGGCTGCGCCAGCACGGCGCGATCCTGAAGGCCGAGCTCGACCGCCTGGTCGACGACATGGCGGATTGATAGCCGCGTTTGGCCCGGCTCAGTGGTTTCTGGGCTGGCGCACGTATTTCGTGCCGAGCAGCACGTCCCACAGCGGCGTGGTGACGCCGAAGTTGCTCTCGGGATGGTAGTGATGCACGTGGTGGGCGCCGGCCCAGCGCCGCAGCAGCGGCTGCCGGAAACGCACGTGGTGGATGATGAAGTGGCTCAGCCCGTAGACGATGTAGCCGAACGTGATCGAACTGGCCAGCAGCAAGGCGAAGCCGGTCGGCATCAGCAGCACGAATACGCCAGCCAGCGCCAGCAGCACGGCCGGCGGCAGGAAGAACGGCAGCGAGTCGTAGCCCAGCGGCCGCTCGTGGTGCATGTCGATGACCCTGCGCGAACAGCGGGATCCGCGTGTGGAACATCCAGCGGTGGAAGAAGTACTCGATGAAGCTGAAGGCGAACAGGCCCAGCCCGAGCGCCAGCAGCGCGGTCAGCGCCCCGCCGGCGTGCAGTCGCCAGCCCAGTACCAGCAGCAACAGGCACAACGCGCTGTCCACGCCGAATTCGGCCCAGTAGTTGGCGCGCGTGGAGGACATTCGCACGATCGCGTCGACACCTGTGCGCAGAAAGCTTGGCTTCATCGGTTGCGGCATCATTCCGTTGTCATGCAGTGAGCGCGCCAGGTCGCGGCGCCACCGCGCGATTCTCCCACGTTGTCACACGCAATTCACAAGCGGGACAGGCGGCCACGCGGCGCCATTCAGTATCCGGCCGACGGCTGCTGCACCCGGCTCAGTGCGACAAGCGCGAAGCCGGTGAGGATCTGCGCGGTCTGCTCGGGCTTTTCCAGCATCGGCATGTGATTGCAGCCGTTGATGGTGCTGGTGCTGATCGCGCTGGCGCCGGTCAGGCCGTTGCGCAGGCTGTCCAGCGCCGAGATGTCGACGAGCTTGTCGTCGTGGCACCACAGGCCCAGCACCGGCATGCTCAGCTGGCCGAGCCGGTTCTGCACCGACAGGTACTGGCCCGGCTCGCGCAGTTCGTTGAAGGTGCGTTCGATGAAGGCGTGGTCGCGCTGGTTGCGCTTGACCAGCACGTCGACGAAACGCCCGGGCAGGTCCAGCGGTTTTTCGAACGCCAGCGAAGTGGCGCGTTCGAAGCCGGCGCGGTCGTCGTAGACGAACGGGTTCTTGCCGGCCAGCGCGTCGCGGTCGAACGCATTCTGCTCGCCCTTCAGGCCGAAGGCGTCGACCAGGGCCAGTCCGGCCACGTGCTCCGGGTGTTCGCTGGCGTACACGCCGGCGATCGCGCCGCCCATCGAATGGCCGACCAGCAGAAAACGCTGCAGGCCGAGGGTTTGCACGAAGCTGTCCAGGCGCGCGGCCTGCGCGTCGATGTTGTAGCTGGCGCCGGTATCGCGCGAGGATTCGCCCCAGCCGGGCAGGTCGGGAATGATCAGGTGGAAGTGCGGCGTGAGCAGCTTGGCGGTCTGCAGCCACACCTGCTTGTCCGCCGCAAAGCCGTGCAGCAGGACGATGGTCGGGCCCTCGCCGCCCTCGTAGTAAGACCAGTGCGTATCGCCGGCCTGCACCGTGTGCGTGTCCAGGTGCGCAGCCATCGCCTCGCGCTTGAGATTTGCCTGCATCAGCCACTGCGGTGCAAACAGGTAACTGCCGCCCAGCACGATGACCAGCAGTGCGGCCAGCCACGCCAGGAATTTCAGCCGGCGCAACAGCATGCGTTTCCAGAGCGGGGTGGCAACGGTCGTCGATGGCGGCATGGTGGTTTTCTTGTCCGTCGTGTCTGAAATGGCGCCCTCCCCTGCATGGCAGGAAAGGGGGACGTTGTCACTTCGCTTTCTTTGCCTTGGCGATGATGGCCTCGACCACCTGCTGGGTCAGCGGGTGGTAACCGGCCCGGGCCTTGGCGTAGACCTGCTCGGCGTAGGCCAGGCCTTCCGGCGTCTTCACGAAGGCCTTGTACAGCGGCGTGGTCAGGTAGAGCCGGCCGATCCGGGTCATGTGCTCGGCGGCGGCGTCCCATACGGCCTTGTCGCCGGCGGCGATCGCGTGGCTGTACCAGCGCATGCCGATCTCCGCGTTCGGCGTGCCGGTGAGGTGCCAGGCGGCGTCGAGCTGCTGCATCTTCGTCCAGCGGCGGCGCATCGGGCAGGCGATCGAGGAAGTACATCCATTCCTGCGTGTTCCAGCCCTTGGCGTCGAGTTTGCCGGCCGCCAGCTTGCCGGCGAGGAAGTCGCTGCGCTCGCGGTCGATCGTGTTGAAGCGCGGCGAGTCGGGCAGCGGCGCGTCCTTCGGGATGCCTTCGCCGTAGATCCAGGCCTTCACTTCGTCCCAGCTCATCTTGCCGGGATACTTTTCGATCAGGTTCGGCTTCATGTAGTCGAGCATCTGCTCGGTGGTGATGCTCTGCCAGGCGAAGTGGGCGAAGTAACCCTTGAGGTAGTCGTCGAACGTGGCGCGGCCGAAGCGCTGCTCCAGCGTGCGCAGGAACCACGAGCCCTTGTCGTAGGCCACGTCGGACAGCGCATCGTCGGCGCCGATGCCACGCGGATCGGGCGCCAGCTTCTGCGAATTCGCCGGCCATCTCGCCGATGCTCTTCTGCAAGGCACGGGCGGACAGCAGCGCCTCCTCGTCGGCCAGCGCCTTGCCGTACACCGCCTCGGTGATGCGGCCCTGCACGTAGGTGGTGAAACCCTCGTTGAGCCAGATGTCGCGCCAGGCGGCGCTGGTCACCAGGTTGCCCGACCACGAGTGCGCCAGCTCGTGCGAGACCAGCGAGACCAGGCTCTTGTCGCCGACCAGCACGGTCGGCGTGGCGAACGTCATGTTCGGGTTTTCCATGCCGCCGAACGGGAACGACGGCGGCAGCACCAGGATGTCGTAGCGGCCCCAGGCATACGGGCCGTACAGCTGCTCGGTGGCGGCGATCAGCTTCTCGGTGTCCTCGAATTCGTGCGCGGCCTTGTCGACCACCGACGGCTCCGCATAGACGGCCGAACGCGGACCGGTTTCCTTCACCGCGATGATCGCCGGCGGCGATCGCCAGCAGGTAGGACGGGATCGGATGCGGCTGGTCGAACGTGAAATCGCCGTCCAGCGGATGCTTCGCGTCGTTGATCGCGCTCATCACCACGCGCACGTCCTTCGGGGCCTTGACGTGGGCGTCGTAGGTGAAGCGGATCGCCGGCGAATCCTGCAGCGGCACCCACGAGCGCGCGTGGATCGATTCGGACTGCGAGAACATGAAGGGCAGTTTCTTGTCGGCGGTCTGCGCCGGGGTCAGCCACTGCAGGCCGGACGCCTCGGGCGAGGTGGTGTAGACGATGCGCACCTGCGCCGGGCGCTTCGGCGTGGCGATGGTCAGCTTGCTGCCGAGCTACCTTGTCGCGTGGCGCCAACGCGTATTTCAGCGGTGTGGCCTTGCCATCGGCGGCCAGCGCTTCGATTTTCGCGATCTTCAGGTCGCGCGTGTCCAGCACCAGCGACTGCGCCTTGGGATTCTTCCAGTCCAGCTTCAGCGTGGCCTGGCCGTCGAGCTGCTTGTGCGGGAAGTCGATCGTCAGGTCGAGATCCAGATGGGTCACGCGCACCTGGTCCGGCTGCGCATAGGAATTCGGGTCGTTGGCATAAGCGGCCAGCGGCAGCATCAGGGTGCCGAAGGCGAGGGCGGGCAGCAGGCGCATGGAAGGGAAACTCTCGGCCGGAAAACCCCGAGTATGCCACCGCCGCTGTTGGCACCGCCCGTGACGAAAGCCGTGGCTCAGGGCAGTTCGTTCGCCGAATGCGGGTCGATCGCGTACGGATGCATCTGCGCCAGAAAGCCCGGCTGCGCCTCGACCCGCGCGATCCAGCCACGAAAATGCGGATACCCATCGAGCGAAAGCCCGGCCTCTTCGGCGCGACTGGCGTAGGCGAACAGCGCGATGTCGGCGATGGTGTAGCGGTCGCCGGCAATGAAGGGTCGCGTCGACAATTCGCTGTCCAGGATGCCCAGCGTTCGCACCGCGGCCTGGCGCTTGGCGTCGATCATCTCCGCCGAGCGACGCGCCAGCTTGCCGGTCATCGTCCAGTGTCGCAGCGCGCCGATCACCGACTCCACCCGCTCCTGCTCGAAGTGCAGCCACTGCTGTACCTTGGCGCGCTCGAACGGATCACTTGGCAGATACATCGTGCCCTCGGCGAGATACGCGAGAATCGCATTCGACTCGGCCAGCACGCGGCCGTCCTCCAGCTCGATCGCCGGCACCGTGCCGGTGGGATTGATGCGCCGATAGGCCGCGCTGCGACCTTCGCCCTCGAAGATGCTCACCGGCACCGTGCGATACGGCCGGCCGAGATGATGCAGCAACTGGCGCACTTTCCAGGCGTTCTGCGAGGGCAGGTAGTCGTACAGGGTAAGCATGGCGAATTCCGGCGGAACGATGCGCTGATGATGGCGAGGCCCGAGGTCGTGCGATATCCGTTTCTTGCGGTGTCGCTGCCGGGCGAACGGGCGGCGGTGCCAGGCCCGCAGGCCACGCCGCGTCGGCGCTTCCGGACCGGCGGGTTCGATCATCTCGCGGGCCCGCGCAGCCATCATCGCTGCCATTCGGAACTGGCCTCAGACGTAGCGATCCGCCAGGCCGTCCGTCGCCTGCACCAGCTGGTCGACGATCGCCGGGTCGGCGGCGCTGTGGCCGGCCAGCACCACGTGCAGCGTCAGCTTCCGGCCAGGCCTGGCTGAGGTCCCAGGCGCTGGTCATCGGGCAGATGATGTCGTAGCGGCCGTGCACGATGGTGGCGGGGATGTGGCGGATGCGGTCGATGTCGCGCAGCAGCTGGTCGGGTTCGAGGAAGATGCGCGTGGCGGAAGTAATGGGCTTCCATGATGGCCAGGCTGACCGCCTTGTGCGGGTCTTCGAAATCGCCGCCGCCGTCGGGGTCGTGCAGCAAGGTGGTGCTGCCGCCTTCCCAGGCGCTCCACGCCCTCGCCGCGGCCAGCCGGGTCGCCTCGTCGTTGCTGGTCAGGCGGCGCCAGTAGGCTTCCAGCATCGAGTCGCGTTCGGCCGGCGGGATGAAGTCGCGGAAGCGGTGCCCAGCGTTCGGGGAAGATCTGCGAGGCACCGCCGTCGATTTCGTTGAACCAGCGCAGTTCCGGCGCGCCGGCCGAGGAAGATGCCGCGCAACACCAGCCCAAGCACGCGTTCGGGATGCGTCTGCGCGTAGGCCAGCGCCAGGGTGGAACCCCACGAGCCGCCGAACACGACCCAGCGTTCGATGCCGAGGTATTCGCGGATCGCCTCGATGTCGGCGACCAGGTGCCAGGTGGTGTTGTCGGTGAGTTCGGCGAACGGGGTGGAGCGGCCGGCGCCGCGCTGGTCGAACAGCACGATGCGGTAGCGCGCCGGATCGAAGAAGCGGCGGTGATAGGGAGACACGCCTGCGCCAGGGCCGCCATGCAGGAACACCACCGGCAGGCCGGCCGGGTTGCCGCATTCTTCGATGTGCAGGGTATGGCGCGGGTCGACCGCGAGGCGATGGGTCTGGTACGGCTCGATGTCGGGGTACAACGCGCGCATGGTGGCCTGGCTTGTTTCCGCTCTGGTGGATCAAGGGCGGTGTGGGTGGAAAGGCAGCTTACGACTAGGCTGGGCGGTTCCCAAGTCCGGGGATCAGGTGAACTGCAGCGCAGCGGTGAGATCGCCCGGTGGCGGCCCGCCGGCGGCGATCATGGCGTCTTCGCGCTGCCGCAGGCCAGGCAGTTTTTCCAGGCCGAAGCGGCGGGTGATGAAGCGCAGGATCGAGCCGGTGTCGTAGATGGTGTGGTCGACGAAACCCTTCTTCGCGAACGGCGACACCACCAGCGCGGGAATGCGCGAGCCCGGCCCCCAGCGGTCGCCCTTCGGCGGCGCCACGTGATCCCACCAGCCGCCGTTCTCGTCGACGGTGATCACCACCAGCATGTTCGGCCACTGCGGGCTGCGCTGCAGCGCCTCGACCACCTGCGCCAGGTGCTCGTCGCCGGCGGCTACGCTGGAGTAGCCGGCGTGCATGTTGAGATCGCCCTGCGGTTTGTAGAACGACACCGGCGGCAGCGTGCCGGCCTCGATCGCGGCGATGAAATGATTGGTGTCGGCGCTGCCGCCGACGCCGGCATCGCGCAGGTGCTGCTGCCGCGCCGGCGTGCCGGGCGCGAAGTTGCGGAAGTAGTTGAACGGCTGGTGGTGGGCCTGGAAATTCGGTACTTCCGGGAACGCCTTGTGGTCGCCGTCGCCGTGGCCGTCCAGCGCGAGTTGCCAGGCGCCGGCATACCAGGCCCAGTCGACGCCGGCGCTGGACAGCGCGTCGCCGATGGTCGAGATGGGTCTGCGGCGGCAGCGTGTTCGGGCTGTCCGGATCGGCGAAGCGCGGGTCGTGCTTGTCGTCGACTGAAGGCCGGCGCGTAGGCCGGGCCCATCGTGTTGACCGCCCAGAAATCCGGCGTGAGCGCATCGCGCGAGGCGAACTTCGCGCGGCCCTGCATCGCGCTGGCGGGCGAGTCTTCGGCCAGCTTCGGGCGGATGCCGGTGGGGTCGTCGCCTTCCACCGCGGCGATCTGGATTTTCGCCGGGCTCTGGTCGGCGTGCGGGTAGAACGGCGGCTGTGCCGCGACCAGGTATTGATGGTTGAGGAACGAGCCGCCGAAGGCGCCCATGAAGAAGTTGTCGCACAAGGTGTACTGCCGGGCGAGCTGCCACAGGCGCAGGTGGTCGGCGCTGTCGGCGTAGTGGCCCATCGGCATCGCGCCGGTGTTGCCCCAGGCGACGAAGCCGTCGTTGCGGCCGCCGTTGATCTGCAGCTGGTTCTCGTAGAAGCGGTGCACCAGATCGCGGGTGATCACGCCGTGCGGCAGCGGCGCGCCGTCGGGCGTGCGCAGCGCGAACGGACGGTTCGGCAGGCCGCGTGATCGCCTGCTCGTCGATCTGGTAATGGCGGCCGTCGACGACCTGCGCATGCGGTGCCAGGCCGCCCCAGACCGGCGGCAGGGTGGTGAGCTCGCTGCCGTCGCGGTCGCGCTGGCGGTAGGCCGGCGAGTCGAGCGACTGCAGCGGCTGCGCCAGCCCGGGGAAGCCGGCGAACAGGTTGTTGAAGCTGCGGTTCTCGGCGTACAGCACCACCACGTGCTGGATGTGCTGGCGCAGCAGCGCATCGAGCGCGGCATCGGGCGCCGCGGTGGCGGCGCCGGCCGGGCGCTCACCGGGCAGGCGACAACCGCCCAGGCCGAGGGCGGCGCCGGCGAATGCGAGGCCGCCGAGCAGTCGGCGACGCTGCGGATCCGCTGGCGTGTCGACGGCGGAAGGGGGCTTGGTGGTGGGTTTGTCGGTCATCGGATGGCTCGCTTGGGGGAGGGGTCAGTCGCGTGACATCGCGAGCGCGGCGTTCCACATCGCGCGGGTCAACGGGCGGTGTTCATGCGGCGTCTGCAGCACGATCAGGGTCGTGGTGCTGTTGCTGGCGCCAGTCTTGAGCAGGCGGTCGAGTATCGATTCCAGGTGGCCGATCGACATCGCCACCACGTGCAGCAGCGCGGAATCCTCGCCGGCCAGGCGACGGCATTCGAGCACCTCGGGGATGTCTTCCACCAGCGTGCCGATGCGCGCGCAGGTGATGCCGTCGCAGCGCAGGCGGATCACTGCGCTGATGCCGTAGCCGAGCCGCTTCGGGTTGACGCTGGCGCGGTAGCCGGTGATCACGCCGGCTTCCTCCAGCCGTTTCACCCGCTCGGCCACCGCCGGCGCGGACAGGCGTACCTTGCGGCCCAGCTCGGCGTAACCCAGGCGGGCGTCTTCCTGCAGTGCCTCCAGCAACTGCCAATCCTTGCCGTCCAGTTCCAGCTTCGGTTCCATGACTTTCGATTCCAAGGCAGGGGTGCGTGTCGATTGATTCGATCGCTGGCGAAACATGGCGAAACGTTTCGGTGCATTATTCCTCGCTGCGCCCGGCAAGACTAGGATGCGCACTTCCCCGTCCCAGGAATCCGTCTTCATGGATACCGTTGATCGTCTCGATGGCCGTGCGCTGCTGGCTATCGCGATTGCCCTGCTTACCTGGTCGTCGGCCTACGCCGCGATCGCCTATGCGTTGCCGTCGTTCACGCCCGGCGAGGTGGCGTTCGCGCGGCTGCTGATCGGCTCGCTGTGTTTTGCCGTGTTGCTGCGGGTGAAGCGCGTACCGCTGCCGGCGCGGCGCGATTGGCCGCAACTGGCCCTGCTCGGCGTGCTCGGCCTCACCGTGTACCACCTGTGCCTGAATTACGCCGAGACGCGGATCGCCAGCGGCACCGCCTCGATCCTGATCTCGCTGGTGCCGGCCGCTACTGCGGCGGTGTCGGCATTCTGGATCGGCGAGCGACTGACGCTGCGCACCTGGATCGGCCTGGCGCTGGCCCTGGTCGGTACGGTGCTGGTGGTGCTGGCCAGCGGGCAGCGGGTGGAGGTGGATCCCCATGCCTTGCTGGTGCTGGTCTGCGTGGCCGTCTCGGCGATCTTCTTCGTGGGCCAGAAAGCCCTGTTCGCGCGCAGCAGCATGGTCGGCGTCACCGCGTTTGCGATGTTCGCCGGCACGCTCGGCGCGTTGCCGTTCGGCTGGCATTTGCCGCAGGCGCTGGCGGCGGCGACGTGGTCGCACATCGGCGCGCTGCTGTGGCTGGGCATCGCGCCGACCTTCATCGGCTACCTCGCCTGGAACATGGCGGTGAACCGTGCCTCGGCGTCGCAGGTCAGCAGCTTCATCTACCTGTCGCCGCCGATCGCGCTGCTGATCGGCTGGCTGTGGCTGCACGAGGTGCCGAACGCGCTGATCCTGATCGGCGGCGCGGTCACCATCGGCGGCGTGGTGCTGGCGAACGCGCGGCGTCGGCCGGTGCCGCGCGTCGCGACGGCGGTGGAGCCGGCGTGCGAGCAGCCGTGACCGGTGCCGCCTTGATCAGTTCAGACGGGTGAGCCGCAGTACCTGCGGGTCATCCGCGTGTTCCAGCAGCAGGCGCTGCACGCGGCCCTGCCAGGCTTGTGCGAACGCCGTGAGCTGTTCTGCCGTGGCCTCGGGCTGGAGGGCGGCAACCATCAGCGCGCGCAGGTTCGGCGCTGCCGGTACCGTGGACAGGTCCAGTTCCACGGCAACGGCAGCACCGTTGTCGCGGCGACTGAACTGCACCGCGCCGGCGCCCGACGCCGCCGAGAAACCCAGCAGCGACTGCCGCACGAAACGGCCGCCGATGCCGTGGAAGCCGTTGTCGGCGGCCGCACCGGTGATCAGGGTCAGCACCTGCGCGATCACGCCGGTGACGCCCTCGTCCTCGGCAGCCGGCATGTGGACGGCGATGCCGCCCCGCTCGGCCGGCCCATCCGGATACAGCGCGTGCAGCGCCGTGCGCGCCATCAGCCAGGCGCCGGCCACGGTGGGGCAGGAGTGGCCGGCCAGGCGCACGGCGTCGAGGTAGGAATATTCCAGCAGGCCGTCTTCGGCAGCACCGAGGAACGCCGCCAGCGGATCGCGCATGCGGATGCGCGGCGCCTGGTCGTAGAACGCGGGATGGTTCATGCGTCGGGCCGGCTCACTCGACCGGCAAGCCGGTGATGCCGAAGTCGATCACCACGGCATCGGCGTCGCGCTGGCGATAGGTCACGCTGAGGTTGTCGCCGAGGCGCTCGCGCAACTGGGCGATCAGCGGGATCGGGTCGTGGTCGTTGATGAAACGCATCGTCTCGCCCGAGCGCAGTGCGCCGATCGCGCCGAAGATGGCCGAGTGACGGAAGCGGCGGGCCACGCCGCGCGCGTCGAAGAGATGCGTATTCGGTTCGGAGACGATATCGATGGACATGTGGCGTGGACTCGCAGGGAAAGGGAGCCCAACATACGCCGCGCGCAGCGGCCGTCCCCTGATCTGGGTCAGTGGCATGGCTCGGCACCGAGCGGTGCCGGCGCCGCTCAGTACTTGTACGCGCGGTGGATCGCGACCACGCCGTTGGTGAGGTTGCGCACCTCGACGCGGCCGAAGCCGGCGCGTTCCATCATGCCCTTCAGGGTTGCCTGGTCGGGATGCTTGCGGATCGACTCGGCCAGGTACTGGTAGCTGTCGGCGTCGCCGGCGAACAGCTGGCCGAGTTTCGGCAGGATCCTGAACGAGTGGAAGTCGTAGAGCTTGGCGAACAGCTCGCTCTGCACTTTCGAGAATTCCAGCACCAGCGCGCGGCCGCCGGGTTTCAGCACGCGGCAGATGTCGGCCAGTGCCTTGTCCTTGTCGGTGACGTTGCGCAGGCCGAAGGCCATGGTCACCGCGTCGAACGAGTTGTCCGGGAACGGCAGCGCCTCGGCGTTGAGCTGGGCCCAGCGCAGGCCGGAAACCAGGCCGCGGTCGGTCAGGCGGTCGCGGCCGACGCTCGAGCATGGCCGCATTGATGTCGCCCACCACCACGTCGCCTTCGTCGCCGACGACCGGCTTCAGCAGTGCGGCGATGTCGCCGGTGCCGCCGGCCAGATCGAGCACGCGATCACCGCGGCGCACACCGCTGATCGCCACGAAATGGCGCTTCCACAAGCGGTGGATGCCGAACGACATCAGGTCGTTCATCAGGTCGTAGCTGCGCGCGACCGAGGTGAATACCTGGCCGACCAGCTTCTGTTTGTCGCCCACCGGCACGTCGCGAAAACCGAAGTGGGTGGTCGATCCGGAGGGGGATTCTGGGCTGTTCGTTCATGGCTGGCAATGCTACAGGAACGCCCTGGCCGGGCGTCGGGCGGCGTGTTGCGCCGCTAGTCGCCGCTGCGCCGCTCGTGTTCGCGGCGCTCGGTGTCGACATGGCGCTGGTGCAGGTCGGCTGTCGAGGCGTCTTCGGCCGGCGGCGCGTCGCCGGCCGCGGCTTCCTTGTCGCCGCCGGGGGTGATCTTCAGGATCGAGTGGCGCACCTCGCGCGACAGGATCACCCGCGCATCGCGCACCATGCCTTCCAGCGCGCTGTCGTAGTCGAGCTTGCCGTCGTCGTCGGTCCACACCACGCGGCGCTCGCGCAGTTTCTGGATGAAGCCGCGGAACAGCGCCTTGTCGAAGAACTCCGGCGCGGACAGTTCGTTGAGCAGGCGTCAGCCGCTGCGCGGTCAGCGTGCAGGCGTTTTCCAGCTCGCCGCGCCGGTCAGCGTGTGCGGGCCGTTCTTGGCCAGCGCGGCGATGGTGATGTAGTAGCGCTCGAACGCCTGGATCAGGCTGCGCGCGATCACCTTGAGCTGGAATGCGCTGTCGTCCTGGCCGGGTGCGCGTTCCAGGACGCGGCCGTCGCCGGTGGATTCGAGCAGGCCGCGGCGCACGAAGAAATCGATCGTCGCCTGCAGTTGCGCGCGCGAAGCCGTCGTCGTCCCACGGCAGGAACAGCTCGCCCTGGATGAACGGGTAGATGATCCGGCCCAGCCGCAGGATCGAGGCGCGCGACATGCGCCGGTTGTTGAGGAAGCAGCACGCGACCCAGGCGGCGGTGGCGTTGAGGTGCAGCACGTTGTTGCGGAAGTAGCTGAGCAGCACCGCCTGCTTCGCCGTCGACGGTGAGCACGTCGCCGAGCGGATGCTCGCACGCGCTGGATCCAGCCCATCTGCTCGCCGTAGGCGATGATCGCGGCCGGGTTCATCGGGGTCAGCGTGACGCGGTCCGAATACGGCAGTTCCTCCAGCAGCGCCTTGCTCAGTTCCAGCTGGGTCAGCAGGTCGCTTTCGGCCATCGCGTGCTTGGGCGTGGCCAGCAGGGCCAGCGCCAGCAGGTTGATCGGATTGACGTCGGCGGCGCGGTTGATGTTGATCTGGATCTGGTCGGCCAGGTGATCGGTCACGCTGTTGAGCCATTCCGGTTTGGCGTCCGGATCGGCGTTGGCCGTGCGCCAGTCGGCGCTGGCCGCATCCAGCAGCGGGCGTCAGCTCGATCGGCTCGCCGAAGTTCAGCGCGACGTGGCCGTAGCGCTGGCGCAGCACCTTCAGGCCGCGCAGCAGGCCGAGCAGCGATTCCTTCTCCTTCGGCTGGCCGCTGAGTTCGCCGATGTAGGACTTGCCCTCCATCAGCTTCTCGTAGCCGATGTAGACCGGCTGGAACAGCACCGGCCGGCGCGGCGCGCGCAGGAACGCGCGCACCGTCATCGCCAGCATGCCGGCGCGCGGCGCCAGCAGCCGGCCGGTGCGCGAGCGGCCGCCTTCGATGAAGTATTCGATCGGCACGCCGCGGTCGATCAGCTGCGCCACGTATTCGTTGAACACCACCGAGTACAGCGCGTTGCCCTTGAAGCTGCGGCGCAGGAAGAACGCGCCGCCGCGGCGCAGGATCGGACCGATCACCGGCAGGTTGAGGTTCACCCCGGCGGCGATGTGCGGCACCACCACGCCGGACACGTGCAGCTGGTAGCTCATCAGCAGGTAGTCGGCGTGGCTGCGATGGCAGGGCACGTAGATCACTTCGTGGCCGGGCGCGGCGGCGCGGGCCTTGTCGAAGTGGTGCATCGCGATGCCGTCGTACAGCTTGTTCCAGAAGTTGCGCAGCAGGAACGAGACCGAGCGCACCACCGGATGCGAATAGTCGGCGGCGATCTCCAGCACGCAGCTTGTGCGCCTTGCGCCAGGCCTTGGCGTGGCTGATCTTTTCCTTGGTCGGCGCTGGCGGCGATCGCCGCGCGCACGGGCTCGGCGTTCAGCACGCGCATCGACCACGGTGCGCCGGTGCGACAGATCCGGCCCGATCACCGCGGCGCGGATGCGGTGGAAGTGGGTGCGCAGCACGCGCGCGATCTTGCGCGCGAAGCGCTCCGGCGTGATCTCGCCGGATTCGTCCAGCACGCTGCGCAACGACACCGGCGCGGAGAAGTGCACCACCGTGTCGCGCCCGTTCAGCAGCAGCGCGAGCATGCCGGCGGAAGCGGCCGACCATCACCCAGTTTTCCGAGAACAGCACGCGGAACCAGCCGCTGTCGCGGCTCGGCGCGCGGCCGACGTAGATCGACACCGGCACGATCTGGATGTCGCGTTCGGGCATGCCTTCCAGCGAGCGCACCAGCTGGCGCAGCGGCTCGCCGGCCGCGCGCTTGCGGTTGCGCCCGAACACCCAGCCGTCGCGCCGGGTCAGCGCGAACACCGAACGCCGCCGGCGGGTGCCGGTCAGTGGCTGCATCGGGTTGGGCAGGCCGGCTTCGCGGCAGGCGCGCTGCAGGATCAGCGCGTCGGAGAAACCGTCGCGCTCGATCACATAGCAGACCGGCACGCCGGCCTGCAGCAGGCTGGCCGGTTCGGCCGGGTCGCGGCGGATGCGTACCCACGGCTGCAGCAGCTGGCCGGCCAGGTTGAACCACCAGGGCGCGCGCTGGCGGACCGGGGAGTCCGCGGTGTTGGTCATTTGCATCCGTCCATTCTAACGGTTGCGCCGTTCAGTCTCTGCTGGCCACGCTGGCGGCCTGGGCCGGCGCGGCAACGCTGGCCGCCGACTGCGCCAGCTGCCGGTGCGACTTGCGGGCGTTTTCCAGCATGTCCTCGCTGTACCAGCGACCATCCTCCTGCACCATCTTCGATTCGGTCGACAGCGGCTTGCCGAGCAGGGTGTAGTCGATCTTCACCACGGCGTGGCCGTTGCTGTTGGATACCGGGCTGAGCTTGACCGAGTTCAGCGTGTCGTCCACCGACAGGCCGTAGATCGCCAGCATCTGCTTGAGCCCGGCGTAACCGGTCGCGTACTTGGCCATGGTGGTGTCGAAATCCATCGTGCGCAGCTGATCGGGGGTTTTCAGATCCAGCTTGCGCGCGGTGGTTACCGCCACGCCGATCGCCTGCTTCGCCTTGGCCTGGTCGAACCATGCGCGTCTGCTGGACCCACGGCCCCAGCACGTCGAGCATGCTGCCGGCCTGCGCTTTCTGGGTTTCGCTGAGGGTCTGGCTCTGTGCCAGGCCGCTCTTCAGCATCGCTTCGCCGACGCTGACCAGCACCGGCAGCTGATCCTTGTACTGCTGTTCCATCATGGCCAGCTTTGGCTGCAGTTCGGCATACAGCTTGTCCTCGGCGTCCGGGCTCGGTGAGCTTGTGCATGCTTTCGTCGAACTTGGCGCGATCCTCGGCGCTGACCGGCTGTGCGCCCTGCTGCTGGTGGCTCCAGTCCGCGCGCATGTTGGCGTAGTCGGCCGGTGGCAGCGCGTGCTTCCACAGCCCGTTGAAGTCGCCGGCCTTGAGCAGGTCGACCGAGGCCTGCAGCGCGGCTTCCGGCGTGCTGCCGCCCGGCTGGGCGGGGTCGTCCTTGCCTTGGCAGGCCGCCAGCAGCAGCGTGGCGAACAACGGCAGCAGGGCGTGGCGCAGGGGGGCAAGGCGCATGACGGGTTCTCGCGGTGGCGTTGGGAGGAGGTGATGGAGTGGCGGGCGCAGACGCGCCGCGGCACGGTGATCGCGCAGGGTAAGGGGCGCGATGGTGCCGAAACAAGGGCACGGCGCAAGATTTCGCGATACCACAAAAGAAAACCCCGCGGGCACTGGGCCTCGCGGGGAAATCCGGCTGAGCCGGAAGGGAAATGGCCTTGCCTGCAAAGCATTTTGGTCAGCAGGTGTTGGCGGGACAAATATTACTTGTCCGTTAAAGCTTAGGCAACACTTTTCATTTGTTTCGTAATCATATGGTTTTATTGCGAATTTTATTCACTGCGCAGCGCATCGATCTTTTGCTGGCGGCGCTGGGCCGGCGGGGCGCTCCAGTCGTTGTTGAACAGCGCCGGCTCCCACGAGCCGTAGGTGGGGTTGGGCAGCACGAACCAGCGCGTGCCGATCCACGGCAGGTAGGTCGGCCATCGCCTTGCGGCGACCTTCGGCCGTGTTGGCACTGACGTCGACGAAATCGCCGATCTGGTCGCCGAACTGCATCAGCACGCGATAGTGCCGGGCGACCAGCTGCGCGGCGGCAGCCTTTCTCGGTGCCGTTCTGCTCGCAGCCCTCGACCACGGTGCCCAGGCCGAGGAAGGATTGCGCGCCGCTGACCGGCAGGCCGACCTTGCGCAGGTTGGCCAGGGTGGCCTGGTCCAGATCGCTGCGCACGGTTGGAGAGATAGAACACCGTCGATGCCGTGTTTGGCGGCGAACTGGGTGAACTCGACCGCGCCGGGCAACGCGCGTGCGCGCTCCTCCTTGCACCATGCGGCCCATGTCGGCCTCGTTGTATTCGTCGCCGCTCTTCACCATGCGTGCGGCGAACGGCGAGTTGTCCAGCACGGTTTCGTCGATGTCCAGGATCACCGCCGGCTTCAGACCCTTCAGTGCGGTGGTGCGGTCGCCCTTGTCCAGCGCGTCCCAGTGCCGGTCGTGCAGCGCGGCCAGCAGGCGTGCCTGGGCGTCGCGGTAGGTCTGCAGGTAGATCAGGTCGTGCTCGATCGCGGTCTGGCTCCACGCCACCGCGTTTAGGTTGTCGTTGGCGGCAACGACTGCCACCGCCGGCGCGGGCTTCGCGACCACGGGCGTGGGCGGAGACGGCACGGTGGCGCAGCCGGCGAGCAGGGCGAGCGCGAGCAGGGCGGCAGGCAGACGAGGTGACATGTGCAGGGTCCTTGGAAAAGGTGAAGACAATGAACGGAGTTTACGACAGCCCCATGGCAGGGCTGGCAGCCGCGGCGGCCTGCTGACAGACTGATGGCTCCCACTTCACGGTTTCGCCCTGCATGGATCCCTACTTGCCCGCCCTGCGCGAGCGTTCGAACGTCATCCGCTATGCGAGTTATCTGCTCGCGGCGGTGGCCCTGTGGCTGATCATCGAGATCCACCTGTTGCCGGCCCTGCTGGCTGGCCTGCTGGTGTTCGAGCTGGTGCAGGCGATGGCGCCGCTGCTGGGTCGGCGCATTTCCGGCGACCGTGCGCGGGTGGTGGTGGTGGCGCTGCTGGGCGCGATCGGTGGTGGGCCTGCTGATCCTGCTGATCCTGGGCGCGATCAGCCTGTTCCACCGCGAACTCGGCAACCCGCAGCTGCTGTGGCAGGAACAGCTGATGCCGCTGGTGGAAAAGGCGCGCCAGCAGTTGCCGCGTGGCGCTGGTGAACAACCTGCCCGACAGCGTCGATGACCTGCGCAAGGGCGCGATCGAGCTGATGCGCAAGCATGCGGGCACCCTCCAGCTGGCCGGCAAGGGCGCGGTGCGGGTGTTCGTGCACATCCTCATCGGCCTGGTGCTGGGCGCGATCGTGGCGCTCAGCCGCACACGGCCGGCCCACCAGATGGGGCCGCTTTCCGCTGCGCTGAGCCTGCGTTGCCAGCGGCTGGCCGAGGCGTTCCACAACATCGTGTTCGCGCAGATCAAGATCTCGCTGATCAACACCGTGTTCACCGCGATCTTCCTGCTCGGCGTGCTGCCGCTGATGGGCATTCATGTGCCGCTGGCCAAGACCCTGGTGGTGGTGACCTTCGTGGTCGGCCTGCTGCCGGTGGTCGGCAACCTGATCTCCAACACCGCGATCGCCGTGGCCGGGTTGTCGGTATCGCTGGGCGTGGGCATCGCGGCGCTGGTGTTCCTGATCCTGATCCACAAGCTCGAGTATTTCCTCAACGCGCGCATCGTCGGCACCCAGATTCGCGCCCGCGCGTGGGAGCTGCTGGTGGCGATGCTGCTGATGGAAGCCGCGTTCGGCCTGTCCGGGGTGATCGCCGCGCCGATCTATTACGCCTATCTGAAGAGCGAGCTGGAAGCCGGGAAGCTCATCTAGCCGCCGGCCAGCATCGCCTTGATCCGCGCCATGTGCGACTCGGCGGTTTCGCGGGTCACTTCCTTGTCTGCTTCCGGGTCCTTGCCTTGCCAGTGCAGGTCGGCCTGCGGCAGCTCGTGCAGGAAGCGGCTGGGCTGGTTGCGGTGGACCTCGCCGTAGCGTTTGGTCTGCGCGCACCAGGACAGCGTCAGCCATTCCTTGGCGCGGGTGATGCCGACGTACATCAGCCGTCGTTCCTCGTCGATGCGACCCTCGTCGATGGCGCCTTCGTGCGGCAGCGTGCCGTCCTCGCAGCCGACGATGAAGACGAAGCGGAACTCCAGGCCTTTCGCTGCATGCAAGGTCATCATGCGCACCGCGTTGCCCGGCTCGTCGCGGTCGGCGTGGCTGAGCAGCGCCAGTTGTGAAGCGAGATCGCCAGCCGTGTTGCCACCTTTCTGCATCGCGCGGAACCAGTCGGACAGTTCCTTCAGGTTGCCCAGCTTGCGTTCGCGCGTCGTGGCATCGGGCGTGCTGGCGGCGATCTGCGCGGCGTAGCCGGTGCGTTTCAGGATCAGCTCGACCAGGTCGGCGGCGTTTTCACGCAGCGAGGCACTGCGCAGTTCGTCGAGCAGGTTCGCGAATGACGCCAGCGCCGCCGCCGGGCGCGGCGTGAGCTGGCGCAGCACGCCATCGCTGCGGGTAGCGTCGAGCAGGGAGGAGTGGCGCGACTGCGCGATCTGACCCAGCTTCTCCAGCGTGGTCGCGCCGATCTCGCGTTTCGGTACGTTGACCACGCGCAGGAACGCGGCGTCGTCGCTGGGGTTGGTCAGCAGGCGCAGGTAGCACAGGATGTCCTTCACCTCGGCACGGTCGAGGAAGGACAATGCGCCGGTAAGGTGATACGGGATGCGCGCCAGGCGCAACGCTTTCTCCAACGGCCGCGCCTGGAAGTTGCCGCGGTACAGGATCGCCATCTCGTGCCAGCGCGCCTTGTGCTTCTCGGCCAGCGTGGTGGCGATCGCGGCGACGCGCTCGGCCTCGTGCTCGGCTTCCTTGCATTCCAGCACGCGGATCGGCGCGCCTTCCGGGTGCTCGCTCCACAATTTCTTTTCGTGCAGATGCGGGTTGTGCGCGATCAGCGCGTTCGCCGCGCGCAGGATGCGCTTGCCGCAACGGTAGTTCTGCTCCAGCTTGATCACGCGCAGGTTCGGCCAGTCGCGTCCGAGCTGGTCGATGTTCTCGGGATTGGCGCCGCGCCAGGCGTAGATCGACTGGTCGTCGTCGCCCACGCAGGTGATCCCGCCGCGCTCGCCGGTGAGCGCCTTGAGCAGGCGGTATTGCGCGTCGTTGGTGTCCTGGTATTCGTCCACCAGCAGGTAACGCAGGCGCTCGCGCCAGGCGTCGCGGCACTCGGTGTCGTTTTCCAGGATGCGCAGCGGCAGCCGGATCAGGTCATCGAAATCCACCGCGTTGAACGCGGCGAGGCGCTGTTGGTACATGTCGTAGATGGTCGCCGCTTCCAGCTCGCGCGGACTGCGCGCCGCGGCCAGCGCTTCCTCCGGCGACAGCCCGCCGTTCTTCGCGCGGCTGAGCAGGTTGCGGATGCCGAACAGCACGTCGTTCTTGATCCCTTTCGGCGCCAGCTCCTTGACGATGCCGCCGCTGTCGTCCGCGTCCAGCACCGAGAAGCCGCGGCGCAGGCCGGCGCGCGCATGTTCGATCTGCAGGAATTTCAGCCCCAGCGCGTGGAACGTGCTGACCGTGAGCGCAGCGGCATCCTCGCTGCTGACCAGCTTCGCCACGCGCTCGCGCATCTCGCGCGCGGCCTTGTTGGTGAAGGTGATCGCGGCGATCTTCGACGGTGCGAGCTTGCGGCGCTGGATCAGGTACGCGATCTTCTGGGTGATCACGCTGGTCTTGCCGGAACCGGCACCGGCGAGCACCAGCAGCGGGCTGTCACAGTGTTCGACGGCGGCAAGTTGTTGGGGGTTGAGCATGGATCGAATGGTGCGTGAGGCGGCGGCCGATGTTAGCAGAGCCTCGCTGGCGCACCCGTCCGCTTCGGCCATAATCGGCCGCACGACAGTCACCGGGGAGCAGCATGGCGGAACAGGAAGTCGAACAGTGCGATGTGGTGGTGATCGGCGGCGGCCCGGGCGGCAGTACGGCCGCGGCCGTGCTGGCGCGGCGCGGGCACAAGGTGATCGCGCTGGAGAAGGCGCACCATCCGCGTTTCCATATCGGCGAGTCGCTGCTGCCGATGAACTTGCCGGTGTTCGAGCGGCTCGGCGTGCTGGACAAGGTGCGCGCCCTGGGTGTGTTCAAGCCCGGCGCGGATTTCGAGGCTGACAACGCGCGTGGCTACAACACCTACGCGTTCGCCCGCGCGATCGGGCAGAGCCCGCCGCATGCGTATCAGGTATGGCGGCAGGACTTCGACAAGATGCTGTACCAGCACGCGCGCGAATCCGGCGCCGACGCGCGCGAAGGGCACGAGGTGGTGAAGGTTGAACAGGCCGGCCCGCGCGAGACGCGGCTGGACGTGCACGTCGACGACGGCCGCGACTATGCCATCCAGGCGCGCTACGTGGTCGACGCCAGCGGCCGCGATGCGCTGCTGTCGACCAGGAAGAAGCTCAGGCGCAGGAACGAGCAGCACCAGAGCGCGGCGATCTTCGGCCACTTCCGCGGCGCGGTGCGGCGCGAAGGCGAGGACGCCGGCAACATCAGCATCTACAGCTTCGCGCACGGCTGGATGTGGATGATCCCGCTGCCCGACGGGGTGATGAGCGTGGGCGCGGTGTGCCGGCCGGATTACCTCAAGCAGCGCAAGGGCCGCACGGTCGAATTCCTGTTCGACACGCTGAAGCTGAGCGCGGCGCTGTGGGTGCGCGTGCAGCACGCCGAACTGATCGACGGCGAAGTGCGCGTCACCGGCAACTATTCCTACGACTCCAGCCGCATGGGCGGGCCGGGCTGGATCCTGGTCGGTGATGCGTTCGCCTTTCTCGACCCGGTGTTTTCCTCTGGCGTGTACCTGGCAATGAGCGGCGCGGAGCAGGCCGCGGACGTGGTGGACCGCGCGCTGCGCGAACCGACGCGCGAGGCGGCCCTGCTGCGCCGGCTGGAAAAGCGCCAGCGCGCCGGCATGGCCCGCTTCTCGTTCTTCATCTACCGCTTCAACGGGCCGGTGATGCAACAGATGTTCCGCCAGCCACGCAACACCTGGCGGCTGGAGCAGGGCGTGATCTCGATGCTGGCCGGCGACCTGTTCGACACGCCGAAGGTGCTGTGGCGGTTGCAGCTGTTCAAGCTGGTCTACGCGATCTGTGTCCTGCGCGACTGGCGCCGCAGCCGCGCGGAGCACAAGTACCGACTGGCCCAGGCGAAGGCGCGGTTCACCGGCGGGAATACGCCGCTGGACAAGGCCTGATCCGGCCTCTCCCGGCGCGCTGGGAGAGGGCGTTCGTCGCCGCTCGCGTTACCATGCACGGTCACCACCCGAACGCACGCCCATGGCCAAACTCTATTTCTATTACTCGGCGATGAATGCCGGCAAGACCACCACGCTGCTGCAGAGCGCGTACAACTACCACGAGCGCGGCATGCGCACGCTGATCCTCACGCCGGCACTGGACAACCGCTACGGCGAAGGCGTGGTTGCGTCGCGCATCGGCCTGAAGGCGGATGCGCGACGCTTCGGTGGCGGCGAGGATCTGCTGGCGCTGGTCGAGGCCGACATCGCTGCGCATGGTCCGCTGCATTGCGTATTCGTCGACGAGGCGCAGTTCCTGACCAAGGCGCAGGTGTGGCAGATCAGCGACGTGGTCGACAAACTCCATGTCCCCGTGTTGGCGTTCGGCCTGCGCACCGATTTTCGCGGCGAACTGTTCGAGGGCAGCCGTTACCTGCTGGCCTGGGCCGACAACCTGGAGGAGATCAAGACGATCTGCCATACCGGGCGCAAGGCCACCATGGTGGTGCGCGTGGATGAACACGGCCGTGCCGTCACCGAAGGTCCGCAGGTTGAGATCGGTGGCAACGACCGCTATGTCTCGGTAAGCCGCGCCGAGTTCAAGAAGGTCAGTGAAGGCAGCGGCCGCATCGAACTGCAGCAATCGGTGTTGCCGCTCGGCGAGCAGGGCCGACCGAGATCCGCCACCAAGGAATGACATGAGCCGCCCGATCACCATCCCCGCCTGGCAACGCCCGCACTGGCAGGCCAGCGCCGAGGAAATCCTGCTGCAGTTCTACGTGTTTGGAAAATTCGACGCGGTACGCGTGCCCTCTGCGGACTACGGCAGCGCGGGTTTGCCGGCGGGTGTCGAGGCCGTCAATCACGACCACAACGCCCTGCGCCAATGGGACGGCTACCCGCTGAAAGGCGCGATGGGCCGCATGTTCAAGAACGACGCGCCGCAGGCCTACCAGCTGGCGCTCGATGCGCCCGAAGTCATGGTGGTGCGCGGCACGTTCAAGGACAGCCCGGCCACCGGCTACCTGCGCGATACGCTGGGTGTGCTGGCCGGGATGCTCGACATCGGCGGTACCGCGATCCTCGATCCGCAGACCCTGAGCCTGCTGGATGCCGATGCGTGGCGCGGCAAGTTCCTGATCCGCGACGGTGCGCCGATTCGCAGCCATCTGCTGATCCTGTGCGACAGCGAGGCCACGCCGGATCATTCATGGGTCCACACGCGCGGCATGCGCAAGTTCGGCCGCCCCGACATCAGCATCCGCCAGGTGCCGGATCACGCCACCGACCGCGCCGGCCTGCTGTGCGAAAAGCTGGTCGAACTCGAAGCGCTCGGCGCGCATTTCGTCGACGGCCAGACGCTGGATATCGAGGGCGTTCCCGGTGGCGTGGTGATGCGCCTCGGCGGCGGCCGGGACGATGCGCGGTTCAACAACACCTACGTCGAGTTCGCCTGGCCGAAGTGATTCCGGATCAGCGTTGGCAGTGCGGGCACCAGAACGTCGAGCGCTGGCCCAGCACGACTTGCCGGATCGGCGTGCCGCACACGTGGCAGGGCTCGCCGGCGCGACCGTACACGTTCAGTTCGCGAAAGAAGTAGCCCGGCGCACCATCGGGGTTGAGGAAGTCGCGCAAGGTAGTGCCGCCGCGTTCGATCGCCCAGGCCAGGATGCGTTTCACCTCGCTGGCGAGCCGTGCGTAGCGCGCACGCGATACGCTGCCGGCGGCGCGGCGGGGATCGATACCCGCCGCGAACAGCGCTTCGCTGGCGTAGATGTTGCCCACGCCGACGACGACCGCGCTGTCCATCAGGAACAGTTTCACCGCCGCCGTGCGGCCGCGCGAGAGATGCCACAGCAGGTCGCCGTCGAACGCGTCGGTCAGCGGCTCCGGGCCGAGTCTGGCCAACAGTTCGTGGATTTCACCCGGCGCCTGCCATAGCAGGCAGCCGAAACGGCGCGGGTCGGTGAAGCGCAGGATGCGCGGCGCCTGGGCGATGCTGCGTTCCAGCGCGATGTCGACGTGATCGTGCTTGCCCACCGGCGCATCCGGCGGCAGCACGCGCAGTACGCCGGACATGCCCAGGTGCAGCAGCGCACTGCCGGCTTCGGTGCGCAACAGCAGGTACTTCGCGCGACGCTCCACCGCGTCGATGCGCTGGCCGGGCAGCAGCTCGCTGACCTCCGGCGGAATCGGCCAGCGCAGGTCGGGCCGACGCAGGATCACGCCGGTGACGCGGCGGCCGACCAGGTACGGCGCGATGCCGCGGCGGGTGGTTTCGACTTCGGGCAATTCCGGCAAGACGTGGCCCCGCGGTCAGTGCAGTTCGGTGGTCGGCGTGGCCGGCGAGCGGGGCACGTAGCGTGACGACACCAGCGCAACGCGCTGACCGATGCGCACGTAATGCTGCGGCCCGGTGACCGAACTCTCGCCGAACTCCAGCCGTTGCCCGTCCAGCTCCAGCACGGCGCGCGGCGGTGCCAACCCGATCTTTGCCGGGTCGAAATCGCTGGCCGGGCGCCAGCTCAGCACGTGCGCCGCGGCGGTGTCGGCCAGGTCGCCGAGGCGGGCGTCGTTGGCGCGCGCGGGTGTGCCGTCGATGCGCCACCAGTGGCCGTCGCGCTTTTCGTAGTGCAGCGTGGGCGCGTCGGGCAGGCTCAGCGTGATGTGGCGGATGGCGGCCGGGTCGAGCGCCGGTCAGGTTGCCGGTGTCATGACTGCGCGTCGCGCTGCTGTTGCCAGCCGGCCAGGCCGAGCAGTGCCAGTACGGCGAGCAGCAGGAGCAGGCGTTGGCGGATGCTGCGTTTCATCGTTCAGCGCCGCCGCCGGCGCCACGCGATCAGGCCGCCGATCAGCAGCAGCAACAGCGGCAGCACGATCAGGAAACCGAAGCTCAGTGCGTTCAGCTCGCTCTGCGAGATGTCCAGCAGTCGATCCGGTGCGCCGCGCGGCGGCAGTTCGACCAGCTTGTCGTCGCCGAGCAGCCAGTCGAACACGCGTTCGCCCAGTGCGCGGTTGCCGCCGTTGCCGAGGAAGGTGTTGGAGAGGAAATCGCCGTCGCCGATCACCACCGCGCGCTGCTCGCTCTTGTCCGGGCTGGGCGACAGCCGGCTCAGCGCGAAGCCGAAGTCCAGCGGCCCCTTCAGTTCGCCGGCGTCGGCGTCGAAGCGGATGTCCGAGGGCTTGCCGTTGTCGATCGGCTGGAACTCGGTCCAGCTCTGCACGCCGGAGCGCAGGAGCGGTTTGGCCGTCCAGCCGCCTGGCGTCAGCTGCGCCAGCGCGGAGGCCTGCGGGAACAGCGTGGTGAGCGTGAGGCCGCGGGTGATGTCGTGAGGCGGGTAGTCGCCCAGCGCGATCAGGCGCGGGTCGTGCAGGCCCAGCGCGGTGCCGGAACCGTCGACCAGGACGCCCGGCAGTACGCGCACGCCGAGCGTGGCGGCGAGCGGGGCGAGGCCGAGGTCGTCGTTCGCCGGTTCGGTCAGCCACAGCAGGTTGCCGCCGTTCTGCACGTAGTTCAGCAGCGCCTGCACCGCGCCCGGCGGCAGCGCCAGGCTGGGGCTGGCCAGCACGACCAGGTCGGTGTGCTGGGGCACCGCGTTGACCTGGGCGAAGTTCAGCGGCACCGCGCGCATGCCGCGTGCTTCCAGCTGCATCATGAAAGTGCCGAGGTCGGCATTGGCCTGGCCGTCGGCGCGGCGCTCGCCGTCGCCGGTGACGAAGGCCACGATGCGGTCGCTGCCGCGCACCAGCCGCTCCAGCGCATTGGTGAGACTGCGTTCGGACAACTCGTCCAGCCGCTGTTCGCGATCCTTGTAATGCAGGATCAGCGCGCCGTCGACGGTGATGCCCAGTTCGCGCATCTTCGCCGGATCCAGTTGCGGATCGACGAAGCTCAGCCCGAGATCGGGCTTCACCGCCTGGTAGCGCTGCAGGAAGCCGGCCACGGTCTGGCGCAGGTTGCCCTGCGGATTCGCGTAGCTGACGATCTCCACCGGACCGTCGAGGCTGGCCAGCACCGCGCGGCTTTCCGCCGACAGGCTGCTGCGTCCGTTTGCGGTCCAGTCGAACTGCTGCGCGTGGCGCGTGCCGAGGTAGCCGATCGCGACGATGGCGAGCACCAGCAACAGGGTGAACAGCCAGCCGTCCAGACGTCTGAACAAGTTGCGCATCAGCCGCGCTCCTTGTCGGCGTCGAGCCGGCGCGTGGCCAGTGCCAGCGCCAGGGCGATCAGCAGCACGAACCACAACACGTCAGCAGTGGAGACCAGCCCGCGCAACAGCGGTTGCAGATGCGTGCTCATCGCCAGCCAGTTGATGGCGCCGCCGTTGAGGCCGGCCATCTGGGCGCCCAGGTTCACGCTCCACAACCCCAGCGCGATGATCAGCGCGGCGGTGGCGGCGATCGCCGGATGCGAGGCAAAACTCGAACAGGCCACGGCGATTGCCGCCAACGCCGCCAGCATCAGGATCAGGCCGAGGCTGGCCGCGGCCAGCTTGCCCCAGTCGAGATGGGTGGCGTGCGCCAGCACCAGCGGCATCGCCAGGGTCAGCGCCAGCCACAGCAGCAGCCAGCCGAGCAGGGCCAGATACTTGCCGAGCACGATTCGCGAAGCTGGCACGCCGGCGGCGAACAGCAGGGGCAAGGTGCCGTTGCGGCGGTCGCCGGCGAGCACCGACATGCCCAGCAGCGGCACCACCAGGAACGCCAACTGGGCCAGCTGACCCAGCAGCGGCACCGCGACCAGGTCGGTAAAGCCGGGGCCGTCCGGCACCGCCGCGCGCTGGATCTGTCCGGCGAGGAAGCCGCCCAGCAGCAGGGTGAAGTTCCACGCCAGCCAGGCCAGGGTCAGTGCGGCCAGCACCCACGCCAGCGGGCGGACCAGCAGCCGACGCCATTCCAGCCGTGCCACCGCGAGCAGGCTCATGCGGCGCGCGCCGGTGTGGTGGTGCCGTTCATCGCGATCTCGAAAAAGGTTTTTTCCAGGGCCGCGTGATCGCCGGCATGCACCGGGCCGTCGTGACGCAGCGTGCCTTCGTGCAGGATCGCCACGCGGTCGCACACCGCGGTCACTTCGGTCAGCAGGTGGGTGGACAGGATCACCGTGGTGCCGGCGGCGGCCTGTTCGCGGATCAGCTGGCGCAGCGCGGCGACCTGGACCGGATCAAGCGCGTTGGCCGGCTCGTCCAGCACCAGCAGGGCGGGGCGGTGCAGCAGCGCGCAGGCCAGCCCCAGGCGTTGGCGCTGGCCTTGTGACAGCACGCCGGCGAGGCGCCGGGCCAGCGGCTGCAGTTCCAGACGCTCGACGATGCGCTCGCGCGCCATGCGCAGGGCGGCGCCGGCCAGGCCGCGCAGACGGCCGTGCGCATCGAGATGCTCATTGACGCTCAGCTCGGCCCAGACCGGCGCGCGCTCCGGCAGCCAGCCGATGTGTTCACGGGCCAGTTCGGGGTGTTCCAGGAAATCCTCGCCGTTCAGCCGGATGCTGCCGCTGTCCGGGCGCAGCGCGCCGGCGATCATCGACAAGGTGGTCGACTTGCCGGCGCCGTTCACGCCCAGCAGGCCGATCACCTGGCCGGCCGGCAGCGTCAGGCTCAGCGCCTGCACGGCGGGGCGGCTGGCACGCTGGCGGCTGAGTTGTTCCAGTTGCAGCACGATCCTGGCTGAAGCGGGGGTGGTCGATGTCATTGCGTGATTGTCACGGCGCCCCCACGGTTAAACAACAGGCGGATGTCGCCGGCGCGAATAACGTCACCTTAGCCTTGCGCCCTTGACCGACTGCTATCATTCGTGGTCAACACCATGCTGGCGGGTACGGAAACCCCCGATTTACACTGACTTGTCCCCTACCCGGTGCCCTTCATGCTCGATGCAGTACTCAATTTCCTGAACGATGGTCTCACCGGCGCAAGCTGGGGGCAGATCGCGGTCTACATGCTGGTCGTTACTCAGCTCACCATCTTCACCGTGACTCTGTACCTGCATCGCAGCCAGACCCATCGCGGCGTGGATTTCCACCCGGTGCTGGCGCACTTCTTCCGTTTCTGGGGCTGGCTGACCACCGGCATGGTCACCCGCGAGTGGGTGGCGGTGCATCGCAAGCACCACGCCAAGGTCGAGACCGAGGAAGATCCGCACAGCCCGATGATCTACGGCATCAAGAAGGTGTTCTGGGACGGTGTCTCGCTGTACCGCGATGCCTGCGAGTCGAAGCAGGACATGGAACAGTACGGTCGCGGCACGCCGGATGACTGGGTCGAGCACAAGGTTTATGGCGCGCATCCGTATTGGGGCCCGACCCTGATGCTGTTCATCAGCATCGCGCTGTTCGGCGTGATCGGCGCGGCGCTGTGGGCGCTGCAGATGGTGTGGATCCCGTTCTGGGCCGCCGGCTTCGTCAACGGCATCGGCCACTGGGCCGGCTACCGCAACTTCGAGAGCGCCGACACCGCGCGCAACCTGATTCCGTGGGGCTTCTGGATCGGCGGCGAAGAACTGCACAACAACCACCACGCGTTCCCGAGCTCGGCCAAGTTCGCCCTGCGCAAGTGGGAATTCGACATCGGCTGGGCGGCGATCTGCGGCTTGCGCGCCGTCGGCCTGGCCAAGGTGCTGCGCGTGGCGCCGTCGCTGGACGTGCGTCCGAACGTGCGCCTGCCCGACGCCGAGACGCTGAAGGCCGTGCTGACCCATCGCTTCCAGGCGATGACCGACTACTACCGTGGCGTGATCATCCCGACCCTCGGCGACGAGGCGCAGCATGCCGGGGAAAGCCTCAAGTCGATGCCGCGCCGCATGCGCCTGGCGCTGGCCAACGGCGGCCGCTGGCTGGACAACGAAGGGCGCGACCGCATGCAGGCCGTGCTGGCCAAGCGCCCGACCCTGAAGACCGTGTGCGAGTTCCGCAACCGCCTGGCGGCACTGATGGAGCAGCGTGGCGCCGAGCAGGCGCTGAAGGGTCTGCAGCAGTGGATCCACGAGGCCGAGGAAAGCGGCATCCGTGCGCTGCAGGACTTCGCCCAGCGGCTCAAGGGCTATAGCGTCGCAAGCGCCTGATCGCAGCGATGCCGTTCCAGCAAAACCCGCCATCCGGCGGGTTTTGTTTTTCGGGGGTTTCAACGAGGGGAAGCGGATGGCCTTGCGCGTAGTGCTGATCGGTGCCGGTGGCGTGTTCGGTTCGCGCATCGCCGGGCAACTGGCGCGGCGACCCGCGCTTCCACCTGACCCTGGCCGGCCGAGGTCGGGCCAGCCTGGTGGCGTTGCGCGACACGCTGGGTGATCGCTCGGTGCAACTGGCCACGCTCGATGTGGCTGGCGCGGATCTGGCCACGGCGCTGGCGGCGCTGCAGCCACAACTGGTGATCCATGCGGCCGGGCCGTTCCAGGCGCAGGACTACCGCGTGGCCGAAGCCTGCCTGGCCTGCGGCAGCGACTACGTCGATCTTGCCGACGGTCGCGATTTCGTCAGCGGAATTGGCCGTCTGGACGGCCGTGCCCGGGCTGCTGGCCGACTGTTGGTCAGCGGTGCGTCCACCGTGCCGGCGTTCAGCAGCGCGGTGGTGGATGCCTTGCTGCCACGCTTCGCCGTGCTGGAAAGCATCGAGCACGCGATCAGTCCGGGCAATCGCTCGCCGCGTGGCGATGCCACGGTGGCGGCGATCCTGGGTTACTGCGGACGCCCGGTGCAACTGTGGCGCGACGGGCGCTGGCAACAGGGCCACGGCTGGATGCTGACGCGCCACCAGGCGTTTCCGTTCGGGCGGCGCTGGGTCGGTCTGTGCGATGTGCCGGATCTGGAATTGTTCCCGGCGCGCTATCCGGATGTGCGCGAAGTGACGTTCCGCGCCGGGCTGGAACTGAAGCGGCTGCACTTCGGCACGCTGGCCGCGGCGTGGCTGGTGCGGCTGGGCGTGATCCGCGACCTCACCCGGCATGCCTCGCGGCTGCGCCGGGTCAGCGAGTGGTTTCTCGCCGCCGGCAGCGATGTGGGCGGCATGGTGGTGGAGCTGGGCGGTCGCGACGCGCAGGGTCGACCGTTGCGACTGCGCTGGTCGCTGAGCGCCGCCGCCGGCCACGGCCCGCAGATTCCGGCCACGCCCGCCGTGGTGCTGGCGCGCATGCTGGCCGATGGCAGCTTGTCCGCACGTGGGGCGCTGCCATGCATGGGCCTGTTCACGCTGGACGAGGCACTGGCTGCGCTCGACGGTTTTGCGATCGAGACCCGGCTGGAAACGCTTACGACATGAAGCGCGCGCGCTGTTCCGGCGTCGGCAGGAAACAACGGCGGCTTTGCCCGAAGATGCCGGTAGCGGTGACGCGCCACGAAACGGTAGGCGGGGTCACGCAGCCAGCGCGGCAGCAGGCGCAACGCATGGCCGAGCCAGCGCCAGCGGCGGTGTCCCAGGCCATGCAGGATTTGCACGATGGCGTCGGTGTCGGTATGTCCGCGACCGTCCTCCACCAGCAGGAAGGACAGCGGCGAATCCGGATCCAGCCCGTGCGTCCAGCAGCAGCGCACGGCCGCTGTCCGATTGCATCGAGGCGAAGTGGTAGCGCGCCGCACGGTCGTGCTTCAACAGGAAGCGCACCCAGCGGCTGCACAGCAGGCAGACGCCGTCGAACACGATCACCGGGGACGGGGTATTCAGCGCTCCATCCGGCAACGGCTCCAGCCAGCCCTGGTAGCCGATCAGCTGCCCCAGCAGCGGCAGTCGCACGTCGACGCTGAAGTGGTAGCGACCGTCGCGGCATGCCGCTGCGCGAAAGCACCTTGCCATGCATCGCGCGCGGCAGCGGCAGGCCGAGCACGTGCAGGCTGCACAGTTGCCAGTCGATCGCGTCGCCGTCGTGGCGCAGCGCGAAACCCAGCGTGGCCGGGCCCAGTCGCTCGTACAGCAGCGGCGAGCCGGCGCGGCGATCGAGTACCGACTGCATGCAGCGGCTGGCTGAAGCGGCGAGTCCACACCTCACGCGTGCCTTGGCGCTCGATGGTCAACGTCAGTGCCTGCGACGGGCCGGGTGCTGGCAGGCCGAGCAGGCGGCGCAACCAGCGTGCAGGTAGATGGCCGGCGCCGGTGACATCAGCCATGCCATTCGCACGCAGCTGCGGCGCATAGCCGTGCATGGCCTGCACGGCGTACGGCAATCGCTGCCAGGCGTCGTCGCCGAGCAGGGCGGGGAACAGGGCGGGGATGGTCATCCGGCGATGATGCGGGGCGGCTGGGATGCGGGCAAGCGCCCGGGCAAAAGAAAACCCGCCACGAGGCGGGTTTTCTTTTGACGTGTCGATATCGCAGATGCGGGAGCATGTGCGATCCCTGCCTTCGCAGGGATGACCAAATGGCTAGCCACGCGCTGCGCGCGTGGGCCATTTGGTCACTTGATCTTGCCTTCCTTGTAGATCACGTGCTTGCGCACGACCGGATCGTACTTCTTGAACTCGAACTTTTCCGGCGTGTTCTTCTTGTTCTTCTGCGTGGTGTAGAAGTGGCCGGTGCCGGCCGAGGAGATCAGGCGGATCTTGTCTTGGGATTTGTTAGCCATGATTTATTCCTCAGACCTTGTCGCCGCGGGCGCGCATCTCGGCAATCACGGCCTCGATGCCATTCTTGTCGATGGTGCGCAGGGCGTTGTTGGAAACGCGCAGCTTGATCCAGCGATTCTCGCTGGCCACCCAGAAACGACGCTCATGCAGGTTCGGCAACCAGCGGCGACGGGTACGGTTGTTGGCGTGCGAGACGTTGTTGCCGCTCTGCACACCCTTACCGGTGACTTGACATACACGGGCCATGACGACCTCCGTAATTATTTGATCTGACACCCGTTGGCCAGGGTGTGATCGGCCCAGCGGCGCCATGCGCCACGCGATGCTGGAGGTTGTCGCAACGCATGATCGTGAGGTCCGTACCGCGTGGCGGACCGCCCGGAAACACCGGGTCGACAGAGGCGAGCCGCGTATTCTCGCAGGAAAACAAGGCTATGCGCAATCTTCCCGGGTTTCGCGACGGTCTTTCGGCGTGCGCGCCGCAGGGATGTATGGAACAATCGGCCTCTTTTATACACACGACCCAGACTCGAGGAACTCCCGATGGCGCAAGAGATCACCAACGACCAGGCCAACGGCCAGGCCAGTCAGCCGCAGCTGATGATGCAGAAGATCTATGTGAAGGACGTGTCCTTCGAGGCGCCGAATGCGCCGCAGATCTTCCAGGAAATCGACGAGCAGGACCAGCCGCAGGTGCAGCTGAACCTGGGTCAGAAGGCCACCGATCTGGGCAACAACCTGTACGAAGTGGTGCTCAGCCTCACCCTGACCTGCACCATCGGCCAGCGCACCGCCTATCTGGCGGAAGTGGAGCAGGCCGGCCTGTTCGGCATCGCCGGTTTCAACGAGATGGACCATGCCGGGATCATCGGCAGCTACTGCCCGAACCTGCTGTTCCCGTATGCGCGCCAGGTGATTTCCTCGCTGGTGCTGGAGGGTGGCTTCCCGCCGTTCCTGCTGCAGCCGATCAATTTCGATGCGCTGTTCGCCGAGCAGCAGCGCCGTGCGCTGGGCGGTGACGAAGCCCCGGCCACGCTGAACAGCTGAGCCGCATTCATGGCCGAAAACCCGAAGCTGACCGTTCTCGGGGCCGGCTCCTGGGGCACGGCGCTGGCCGCGCTGACCGCGCGCAACGGCGTGCCGACCACGTTGTGGGGGCGCGACCGCGAGGCGCTGGCGGCGCATGGCGGCAAGCCGCTGCAACCAGCGCTACCTGCCCGACATCGAGCTGCCGGCGGAGCTGGGCTACGAGGCCGATCTGGCCGCCGCCGTGCGCGGTGCCGGCATCGTGCTGATCGTGGTGCCCAGCCACGCGTTCGCCGAGCATGCTGGCCGAACTGGCGCCGCTGCTGGACGCCGGCACCGCGATCGCCTGGGCGACCAAGGGCTTCGAGCCGGGCACCGGCCGCTTCCTGCATGAACTGGTGGCCGAACGGCTGCCCGGCCACGCGGCGGCGGTGGTCACCGGTCCGTCGTTCGCGAAGGAAGTCGCGGCCGGCCTGCCCAGTGCGGTCACCGTGCATTCGGACGACGCGGCGTTCGCGCAGCAGCTGGCCACGCTGCTGCATGCGCCGAACCTGCGCGCGTATTCCGGCGGCGACGTGCTCGGCGCCGAACTGGGCGGCGCGATGAAGAACGTGCTGGCGGTCGCCACCGGCATCGCCGACGGCATGCAGCTGGGCCTGAACGCCCGCGCCGGCCTGATCACCCGCGGCATGAACGAGATGCTGCGCCTGGGCGTGGCGCTGGGCGCGCGGCCGGAGACGCTGATCGGCCTGTCCGGCCTGGGCGACCTGGTGCTGACCTGCACCGGCGATCTGTCGCGCAACCGCCGGCTCGGCCTGGCGCTGGGTCAGGGCGTGGCGATCGACGAGGCGGTGCGCCGGATCGGCCAGGTGGTGGAGAGCATCCTCACCGCCGACGAAGTGGCGCGGCTGGCCGACAAGCATGGCCTGGACCTGCCGATCAGCGCCGGCGTGCGCGCCGTGCTGCATGGCGAGGTCACTCCGGTCGACGGGCTCAAGGCGCTGATGGCGCGCGAGCAGAAGCCGGAATATCCGCACGGCCTGTTCGGCAACGACTGAGCCCGTTCGTGACCAGCCCTGCGTGATGCGCCGCCCGTAAGGCGTCCGGGCCGCTTTGACCCGGGTGCACTTTCACGGTCGCAATCGCCTCTGCGCTGCTAAGCTCAATGTTTTGGCTGCCGCCACGGACCGCATGCGCATACCGTCATCGGACGAGAAACAGCCAGTCGCCATCGCATCGTCCGGCGACGATGAAGCCTTGCCGCAGGCTTGGCGACGATTGCTGGCTGCGCCGAAACCGACCGTGGTCGACGATCACGGTGTGCTCGGGTTTCTTCCTGGAAGTGATGCCCGAAGAGGGCGCCGCGTTCGCCCGGCTCGACGCGGCGCCGGTGCTGCTGGCGGTGGCCGAGCACGGCCGCTACGCGCGGCCGGTGCCGCTGGACAGTCGCCACCTCGCACTGTCGCCGCTGCAGCCGCACGAGCAGCGGCTGGCCGCGACCATGCTGGGTTTGCCGCAGAGCGTGCGCAAGGGCCGCAGCTATGCGCGCCTTGGCGGCCACGTCGGCGATGCCCTGCTGGCCGAAATTCTCGATACCGCGCCGTGCTTCCTCGGCGGTCTGGCCGGTCTGCGCCTGTCGCGCGGCAAGTCGCACCAGCTCAACTGGCACTGGCAGATGGAGCCGGACGGCAGCCAGCGCCTGCTGCCGATGCTGCCGCATCAGCCAGCGCCTGTTGCGCGTCGAAAGTCTGTGGTACCTCGATGCCGAGCGCGCCACCGTGGGCCTGTTCGACGCCGCTGCCGAAGAAACCCGCTGGCTGGAACTGCCGCCGCTGAAGCACGAGCACGGCCGCCGCCTGCGCAACCGCCTGGCCGGCAGCCGGCTGGCCACGCGGGTGCCGTTGCCGCAGGTGTTCGGCGAGGTGCGTCGCTCGGAACTGGCGCCAAAACCCGTGCTGATCCTGCACGCGCTGACCCGCCATGCGCGGCTGGCCGCCGGCACGCCGCCGCTGGGCTATGCGCGGCTGGCCTTCGACTACGCCGGCGAGCGCCTGCCTGGCCGTGGCGGCGAGCCGATGGTGCGCCGCGTGCGCAACGGCCAGCTGGTCGAGATCATCCGCCGCCGCGCCGAGGAACTCAGCGCGATGGAGCAGCTCGAGCGCGCCGGCCTCACCCCCGGCGTGGATACCGAAGGCCTGCCGTGGGACGTGGCCGAAACCCTGCCCGAGGATGCCTGGCTGTTCCCCGGCACCGGTTACGCCGGTGCGCTGGAGGTCAACACGCCGGCGCGCTGGCTGGCGTTGCGGCCCAAGCTCGAGGCGGAAAATTTCCAGGTCGAGTACGCGCCGAGTTTCCCGTTCGAGGTACTGGAAGGCCCGGTGCGCTGGTACGGCCAGGCGGTGGAAGACGCCGACGATCACGCCTTCGATCTGGAAATCGGCATCGAGCTGGATGGCCAGCGGCACAACCTGCTGCCCGCCGTGGCGCAGGCGCTGGCCGAGCATCAGTTGAATCTCAGCCCCGCGCCGAACGAGCCGGAAGACGCGGTGTGGTACGCGCCGGTCGATGCGCGCCGGCGCGTGCCGGTGCGGCTGAAGGAACTGCGCGGCCTGCTGGCGCCGCTGGCCGAATATCTGGAAAAGCCGCGCCAGAAGCTGCATCTGCCGCGGGTGCAGGCCGGCCGTCTGGAGGAGTTGGTCGCGGCCATGCCCGGCGGCAGCAGGCTGGAAGCGGCCGAGCCACTGCTCGGTTTCGCCGCACGCCTGCGCGATGCCGCCGCGCGCGCCAGCGATGCCGTGCCCGACGGACTCACGGTGGAACTGCGGCCGTACCAGCGCGAAGGTCTGCGCTGGTTGAACGCGCTGGCCGAAGCCGGCGTCGGCGGCGTGCTCGCCGACGACATGGGCCTGGGCAAGACGCTGCAACTGATCACCCACCTGATGTCGCTGAAACAGGGCGGCGCGCTGACCCAGCCGGCGCTGATCGTGGTGCCGACCAGCCTGATCCCGAACTGGCAGTCCGAGATCGCGCGCTTCGCGCCGATGCTGCACGTACTGACCCTGCACGGCCCGCAGCGCGCCGAGGAATTCGCCCAGCTCGGCGCGCAGGACATCGTGCTGACCAGCTACGCGCTGCTGCCGCGCGACGTGGTCGCGCTGCGCAAGCAACCGTTCGCGCTGATCGTGCTGGACGAGGCGCAGCAGGTGAAGAACCCGCGCACGCAGGCACGCCGCGCGCTGCTCAGCCTGCGCACGCCGCGCTACGTCTGCCTCACCGGCACGCCGCTGGAAAACCACCTGGGCGAGCTGTGGTCGCAGATTGATCTGGCGGTGCCCGGCCTGCTCGGCGACGAGGGCGCGTTTCGCCGCTACTACCGCGTGCCGATCGAGAAGCAGCACGACGAGGAATGCCAGCAGCGGCTGAACCTGCGGCTGGCGCCGTTCATCCTGCGCCGGACCAAGGCGCAGGTGGCGAAGGAATTGCCGCCGAAGACCGAGATCACCCGTCGCGTGGTGCTGGAAGGGCGCCAGCGCGAACTCTACGAAGGCCTGCGCCTGTCGCTGGCCGAGGAACTGCGCGAAGTGATCGCGCAGCGCGGCATCGCGCATTCCGGCATCGTGGTGCTCGACGCGCTGCTCAAGTTGCGCCAGGTCTGCTGCGACCCGCGGCTGGTGAAACTGGAAGCGGCGCGCGGCGTGCACGAATCGGCCAAGTTCGAACTGCTGATGGACATGCTGCCGGCGCTGCTCGACGAGGGGCGCAAGGTGCTGCTGTTCTCGCAGTTCACCGGCATGCTGAAACTGATCGCGGCCGAGCTGGATCGCCGGCGCATCCGCTACGTCACCCTGACCGGCGACACGCGCGACCGCGCCGAGCCGGTGCAGCGTTTCCAGAACGGCGAGGTGCCGCTGTTCCTGCTCTCGCTGAAAGCCGGCGGCGTCGGCCTGAACCTCACCGCGGCCGACACCGTGATCCACTACGACCCGTGGTGGAATCCCGCCGCCGAGGCGCAGGCTCACGACCGCGCGCACCGCATCGGCCAGGACAAGCCGGTGTTCGTGTTCCGCCTGATCACCTCGGGCACGGTGGAAGAGCGCATCGAGGAGCTGAAGGAGCGCAAGGCCGAACTGGCCGCGGCGGTGCTCGAAGGCGGCGGCAGCCGCGAGAAGCTCAGCTTCGATCAGGTCGATCTCGACTCGCTGCTGGCGCCGGCCTGATTTCCCTAGCCTGATTCATGGTGGAGGGATCGCGCGCGGATGCGCGTCGGCGCGATCGGCGATCAGTGCGTATCGTCCTCGCGCCGTGACTGTCGCAGCAAGCTCCAGGCCATGCCGGCCACGGCCAGCGCGCCGCCGATCAGCACCAGCCACAACAGCAGGCGGGTCCAGTCGAACGGTGGCTGTGGCGCGAGCAGGGCCGCGGCGCCACCGGCGTCGCTGACTGCGCCCAACGTGGCCAGCGGGGGCTGCCAGTCGGCGCCGGCGTCGCGCGGACGCAGTCGCTCCAGTGCGGCCTCCAGTGGATAGTCGCCGCGTCGTGCGGCATGGCTGCCGACGAGCAGGCTGTACGGGCCGCTGCCTTCAGCCAGGAACACGAACACATCCGGTCGCCATGCCACCTGCAGCGACGGCGGCTGGGACAGCGGAGTGTCGGTGTGCAGGCGCAGGTGTTGCACGCGCGTCGTCGCGAATGCGGTGGCCGGGTCTTCATCCGCGCCGGTGCCGATGCGCACCGCGGTGATCGTGGCCAGCATCCGTCCGTTGCCTTCGTCGTGGTCGCGCAGGCTGAATCGCGCCACCGTGTTGTCGCCGCCGAGCACGACCCGCACCGCCTCCACCGGCAAGGCCGCGGGCAGGGTGTAGTCGTAATCGACGCCGCCGCTGGTGACGGGCGCCGCCGGCGCGGCCGGCAAGGTCAGCCAGTGGCGTGCAGCCATGCGTTCGGCGAGCGGGTCGGCATAGCTGCCGCGAAGTTCCACCTGTGGCGTCTGCGCGCTGTCCCACGGCGCGACATCGTTCTGGCGAAGGCTCAGCCGGTAGTAGCGTGCCGGGGTGTCGCCGTTCAGCGCGATCGTGTGCTGTTCCACCGCGTCGCCGCCGCGTTTCACGCTGACGATTTCGGTGTCCTGGCTGCGCGCGCTCCATGCCTGCAGGTCGTTGCTGGCCTGTACCGAGAGATGGAAGCGCGAGTCGACCGGCAGGGCGGCCGGGTCGATCTCGATGCGGTCCAGGCTCACTTGGCGCTGGGCGTCGACCAGCCATTGGCCTGGCCGGGTCGGTGCCGCTGGCGTGTCCGGCTGCTCGATCACGATGTCGCCGTTGCTGTTGCGTTGCACGCGCACGCCGGTGCCGTTGCCTGCACTGCCGGGCGGCAGCGGCAGCAGGGTTGCGCGCAGCGCAAACGGATGCGACCGCGGCGGCGCCGCGGGCAGGGGCGCGAACGGCACCTCCTGCCCCTGCGCATTGACCACCACCAGGTCGCGCAGATTGGCTGCGGGCGTGGACGCCGCGTACACCGCCGGCGTCAGCTCGACCCGCCAGGCCGCGCTGCTGCCCGCGGTATCCAGCGTATAGCGATACGCGTAATCGGTTGGCGTGCCGGCGCCGGCCGTGAGCGGCAGCAGCAGGCACAGCAGCCATGCACGCCGCTTCGGCAACAAGGCATCAAGACGCATCGGCGGCCTCCTCGGTGGACGTCGAGGGCAGGCGCGGCGGCGCCGGTGCCAGATAGCCGATGACTGTGCAAAGCAGGCCGTAGGCAATGAACGAGGCAATCCCGAACAGGTTGCCCAGATGACTGCGATCGACCAGCAGCAACTTGGCCAGCACCACGCCCATGGTCACCGCGCCGGCCAGCCAGACCAGCCGCTGGCCGCGCCGCGAACCCCACACCCAGGCCAGCAGGCCGAACACGCTCCACACCACGGTGAGCGACATCTGCGCCAGGCTCGAATCGAACAGGGCGTCGTTCCACGGCACGTGACCGAGCTGGTGCACGGCACGCAACGTGGCACTGGTGACTACGGCCATGCCGAGAACGCCCAGCACCATCGGCCGGCCCCGGCGCAGTGCTGCCGCTGTCGTGCCATCGCCCAGCCAGCGCGCGACCAGCAAGGTGATGAGGATCAGCAGCAGCTCCAGTGGATTGAGCAGCGGCAGGTACGTCATCGGCGCGGTGTCGCCGGCCATGAACAACCCGGCCATCCAGTACAGGCCCAGCACGAACAATACCGAGCCGAGCAAGGGCGGGCGCAGCTTCGGCAGCAGTTCGACCAGCGGCGGCGCGATCCAGTGCGGCCGGACCAGTGCCAGCGCCGCCAGCGCGCACAGTGGCAGCAGGACCAGCAGCAGCATCCAGGCGCCGGATATCCCCGGCGTGCCCTGCAACAGCACCTTGATCGTGGCGCTGGCCACCAGCACCCAGCGCCACAGCCAGCCGAGCTGGGTCAGCATGGCCGGCCGCGGCCAGCCGCGCAGGCACTGCAGCGTGCGCCAGCCCAGCGCTGCCGCGGCCAGGGTCGCCAGCAGGTTCCAGCCCCACAACGGCGGCTGCCCATCCAGCAGCTGCCGCAACACCAGCGGCAGGATCGCGGCGAGCAGAATCGGCGCCGTCCACGCCACCACGGTACCCAGCTCGAAGCGCGGTCGTCGCCGTGCCGCTTCGGCGGCGGCCCAACCGGTAAGCGCGAGCAGGCCCATCGCCGCCGCGGCTTCGCCCGATGTACCGACATGGCGGTCGATTTCGCTCCAGCTGGCGCCGAGCCACCAGCACAGCCCCCACCCGTACAGCAGTACCGCGGTCCAGCGTTGCAGCATCGCGTCCGTGCCCAGCCGCGCGTAGAACGTCGTGCTGACGAATGCCGCGGCCACCAGGATCAGGGCGCCGATGAAGTCACGATCGAGCCACGCCGTGGCGAGCATCGGCGCGCTGTCGCTGCGCCCGATCACCAGCGCCAGCGCCGCCGCCAGTTGCAAGGCCACGCCGCTCCAGCGCGCCAGCCGGCGCTGCTGACGCAAGCCGAGCCAGATCAGGCCGGCGCCTTCCAGCGCAAAGACGCTGCCGGTCAGGCTCGCGCTGAGTGCCAGCGGCACCGCCAGGGTGGCGAACGCGATGGCCAGCACGGCCCAGGCGTCGCGCAGGATCCCGAAGTTGTCGCGCCCGCGGATGCTCCATGCCACCGCCACGTAGATGATCGCCGCCGCCAGCGCGGAAAACGCCAGCGGCTGGCCGCGCCATTGCAGCAGGGCCGCCTGCAGCAACAGGCTGATCAGCGGATTGCCGAACAGCAGGCAGCCGTCGATCAGCTTGCGTTGATCCGGCGCGGCGCGGTGCAGGTACAGCAGCGGAATCGCCAGATAGAACAGGAAATTCAGGATCAGGAAGGGTTCCGTGCTGGCGAACAGTTCCGGCCGGTACTGCAGCACGCCCCAGGCGCTGCCGATGCCGAACGTGGCCACGAAACCGAGCAGGTTGAGCACCCGCCACGAACGCTTCCACGCGATGCCGAGAATGGCCAGGTTGAGCACGGCGTAATAGCTGAACAGCGCGACGTGACTGCCGTGGCCGGTCGAGGTGAGGATCGGCGCGAGGAAGCCGGCGAGCAAGCCGAGCACCGCCAGCGCGAGCGCTTCCTGCAACACCGCCAGCAAGCCGACGCCGGCGACCAGCACCACCAGCAGCACGAACGCCGCCGCCGGCGGCAGCAACGCGTACAGGCGGAACGCGGCGAACACGGTGATCAGCAACACGCCGATCGCGCCGCCCTGCAGCGACAGCGCAAACACCCGCCGCTCGTCACGCTGACGCCAGCCCACCAGCAGCGCGATGATCGCCGCCAGCGCCACCAGGCTCAGGCGCAGGCCGATCGGCACGCGCAGCATCCCGGCGTCCGAGGCGTATTTCAACAAGGCCGCCACGCCGGCGAACAACACCAGCATGCCGATCTTCACCGGCACGTTGCCTTCGGTGAACCAGCTCTTGATGCGCGCTATCGCCACTGTCGCCAGATCCGGCTGCGCGGGTTGGTCCGGGCGCGCCGGCGTGGCGGCGCGTGGTCGCGGTGCGGCGCTTGGAATGGGCTGCGTCAGCGGTGGCGGCACGGCTGGCGTCGGCGCGTCGGAATACGCGGCGTCGTAGCGGGTTTCCTGCAGCGTCGCTGCCGGCGCGTCAGCCGGTAGTGGTTCGGAAGGCCGCGCCGACGTCGCGACGCGTTGCGCCAGCGCCCGGTCGAGCCGCGCGCGGGTCTTGTCCAGTTCGCTGCGCAGGTCTTTCTGTCGCGCCCAGAGCAGGCCCAGCAGTACGCCGGTCAGCATGCCGTACAGGTGGCTGCCGGAACCCGAGCCGTCGATCATGCCGACGACCATGAACAACACCAGTCCCGCCAGTGCCCAACCGATGTACATGAGCTCCCCCCGAGCCACGCCGCCTCACATCGGGGCCGGCCCGAACAGTCTGGCATGGAACGTCAATCGGTCGGTAGGCAGGGCGGTCGCCGCAGGTGGGCGATTTTTTTCACGGGCGCTCAGGTCGACGGCGGCAGGCGCGTGCGCAGCAGTGCGTCCACCGACTGCTGCCATTCCGGCGAACCGGGTTTCGACTGCGGCGCCTCCTGGCCCAGCTTGTTCTGCACCGCGCGGTTCCATTCGTCCGAACCGTGGTCCGGGCCGTGGTCGTCGTCGCTGATGCCCAGCGACTCGTCGACCCACGCATACCATTCAGCGGAACCCAGGGTGGCATTGGCTGGTGCGGTCTGCGCGGGGCCGGCTTGTGATGGAGCAGGTGTGGGCGAACAAGCGGCGACCAGCACGGCGAGGGGCAGGCAGGCGATGAATCGGCGCATGAGCGACTCCATGGCGGATGGGTTCGGAGCCTAGCGCCTTGCGCGTATGCGGGGGATTAACTTTTCATGAGAATCGAGGCGCGCGATTCAGCGGGCCGTGCGCTCAGTCGCGTGCCGCGATCTCGTCGATGTGGCGCAGCAGGTCGGCCGGATCGTCGTAGACGCGGAATGCGCCGGACAGTTGCAGTTCCGCCATGCCGTAGCCACCGGAGAGCAGGCCGACGCCGAGTGCGCGGGCACGCTGCGCGGCCAGCATGTCCCACACGCTGTCACCGATCACCAGTGACTGGTGGATGTCCGCGCCGAGTCGCGCAGCGGCGGCCAGAAACAGATCGGGATCCGGTTTGGCATGGAGTACCTGATCGCGCGTCACCACCGGCACTTTCGACGGATCGACGCCGAGCGCTTCGAGGTTCGGCGCAGCGGTTTCCATCCGGCCGCTCGTGGCGATCGCCCACGGAATGTCCTGCGCGGTAAGGTGGTCCAGCAGCTCACGCGCGCCGGGCAGCGGCCGCACCGAGCCTTGCGCGTGCTGTCGGTTGAACGCCTGGGCATGCCATTCGCGCAACCGTGCCAGCCGCTCCGGCGTGATCTCCAGCCCGGTCTCGCGCAGCAGGATGTTGGTGAACAGCCCGCCGCTCATGCCGATCTTGCGATGGATCTGCCACACCGACAGCGCCACGCCTTCCTTGTCCAGCGCTTCCTTCCACGCCAGCACATGCTGATAGACGCTGTCGATCAGGGTGCCGTCGAGGTCGAACAGGAAGGCGGTGCCGTGGCGGGGCATGCAGTTTCTCCTGGTTTCAACCACGTCGCAGCAGCGGCCGCCCCGACTCCAGCACCGCCAGCGCGGCGGCGCCGAGCAGGCCCGGTTCGGGATTCATGATCGCCTGGGTCGGCACTTTTTCCATGATGTCGCGGAAGCGGCCCTTGGCGTCGAAGCGCTCGCGGAAGCGGCCGCGTTCCAGCCACGGCAGCAGGATCGGGATCAGCCCGCCGGTGAGGTAGACGCCGTTCCAGGCGCCGAGCGTGAGCACCAGGTCACCGGCGACGCTGCCGAAGATGCCGGCGAAGGTTTCCACCGTGCGCGTGCACAGCGGGCAACTGCCGTCCTTGGCGCGGGCGGTGATGTCTTCCGGTTTCAGGTCCTCGGGCTGGGCGCCGACCATGTGGCAGATCGCGTCGTACAGATTCACCAGGCCCTGGCCGCAGATCAGCCGTTCGTTGGAAACGCGCCCGTACTTGTGGTTGAGGTAGTCGAGGATCGCGATGTCTTCCGGCGTGTGCGCGGCAAAGCCGGCGTGGCCGCCTTCGGTCTGCAGCACGCTGCAGTGGCCGCCGCGCACCAGCAGGCCGCCGACGCCGAGGCCGGTGCCCGGCCCCACGATGGCGAAGGTCTGTTCGTTCTCGGCGCCGACCACGGGCCGCGGCACCGTGCCCACGTCGACCAGGTCGTTACCCTGCAGCAAGGTCACCGCCATGCTCTGCGCGGCGAAATCGTTGACCAGGTGCACGTATTCCAGGTCGAGTGCGCGGGCCGTCTGCCGCGCCGAGATCGCCCAGGGATTGTTGGTGACCTTGACCGTCTCGCCATCGACGATGCGACCGGCCGCGGCCACGATGGCGCGACGCACTTCCAGGCCGGTGTCGGCGAGGTACTGCTTCGCGGTGGCGACCAGCGAGTCGTGCTCGGCCACGCGATAGCGCCGGATGCTGTCGCCGAGCAACGGCTTGTCCTGCGTTGGATCGGCCACTCCGAAGCGGACGTTGGTGCCACCAAGATCGACGAGCAAGGTGGGGGCACTGCTGGACTGGCTCATGTAACTTCCCGACGACGTGAAGCGACAAGCCTGCCGACGTCCCGCCGGTTAGTCCAGCGTTTTGCCGACCGTACGGCGCAGAATGTGCCGCGACCCGACGGCTGGCTGGCGGACGGAACCGTGGCAAAGTGTCTGGCCACGACGGCTGCCTCGCGCCGCGGCGTAAAATGCCCCGATACGCCCCAAGAGTATTCGCCATGAGCTTTCCCGCCACCCGCATGCGCCGCATGCGCCACGACGCCTTCTCCCGCGCACTGATGCGCGAGCACACCTTGCTGCCCAGCGACCTGATCATGGTGGCGTTCGTGATCGAGGGCGAAGGCCAGCGTGAAGCGGTGCCGTCGATGCCGGGCGTGGATCGGCTGTCCATCGACGAGTTGCTGAAGCTGGCCGGCGAATGCGTGCGCCTGGGCATTCCCGCGCTGGCGCTGTTCCCGTCGCCGGACGCGGGCGCGAAGACGCTGGACGCGCGCGAAGCATGGAATCCCGACAACCTGATGCACCGCGCCACCCGCGCGCTGAAGGCGAAGTACCCCGAGCTGGGCCTGATCGGCGACGTCGCGCTCGACCCGTACACCACCCACGGCCAGGACGGCCTGATCGACGACAGCGGCTACGTGATGAACGAGCCCACCGTCGAGGCGCTGATCAGGATGTCGCTGGCGCAGGCCGAGGCCGGCATGGATTTCGTGGCGCCGTCGGACATGATGGACGGCCGCATCGGATCCATCCGCGAAGCACTGGAAGACGCCGGCCACATCCACACGCGCATCCTCGCCTATTCGGCGAAATACGCCTCGGCGTTCTACGGCCCGTTCCGCGACGCGGTCGGCTCGTCGGCGAACCTCGGCAAGGGCAACAAGCACACCTACCAGATGGACGTGGGCAACAGCGACGAAGCGCTGCGCGAAGTCGAGCTGGATATCCAGGAAGGCGCCGACGTGGTGATGGTCAAGCCCGGCCTGCCGTATCTCGACGTGCTGCGCCGGGTCAAGGACACGTTCGGCGTACCCACCTTCGTCTACCAGGTCAGCGGCGAGTACGCGATGCTGAAGGCGGCCTCGCAGAATGGATGGCTGGACGAGAAGGCGGTGGTGCTGGAGTCGCTGACGGCGTTCAAGCGCGCCGGTGCCGATGCGATCCTGACGTACTACGCGATGGATGCGGCGCGGTGGTTGCGCGGGGAATAAGCGGGGTCGGCATGCTCGATGTCGACTTTTGCCGTTCAGGGCGTTGAAGCCATGAGTTCTTGTCGACAGCGACGACAAGAGCAGCCCACGCCTCAATCAGCCTCGCGATCGCCTGTGGCAACGAGGTGCGCACCGCGCGCTGCGTAGCGTTGCGCCACCACCGCGCACACCATCAGTTGCAACTGGTGGAAGATCATCAGCGGCAATACCAGCGCGCCGAGGCCGCCGAGCTGGCCGGCGAACAGGATCTTCGCCATCGGGATGCCGCTGGCCATGCTCTTCTTGGAACCGCAGAAGACGATCGTGATCTCGTCCTCGCGCGAGAAGCCGAGCCGGCGCGCAGTCCAGGTCAGCGTGGGCATCACCAGCGCCAGCAGCAGTGCGCATGCCGCCAGGGTGGAAAGCAGGGCGGAGACGGGCGTGTCGCGCCACAGACCTTCGACCACCGCGGCACTGAAGGCGGTGTAGACCACCAGCAGGATGGTGCCCTGGTCGGTGTAACCGAGCAGCGGCTTGTGGCGGTCGACGAAGCTGCCGATCCAGCGTCGCGCGACATGGCCCAGCACGAACGGCAGCAGCAATTGCAGCACGATGTCCAGCACGCCCTGCCACGACGCGCCGGCGCCGTGGCTGGCCAGCAGCAGGCCGACCAGCAGCGGGGTCAGCACGATGCCGATCAGGTTCGACATCGATGCGCTGACCACCGCGGCGGAGACATTGCCGCCGGCAATCGAGGTGAATGCGATCGACGACTGCACCGTCGACGGCAGCGTGCACACGAACAGGAGGCCCAGATACAGTTCCGGCGTCAGCACGGCGTGCCCGAGTGGCTGCAACGCCAGCCCCAGCAGCGGAAACAGCACGAAGGTGCCGGCAAACACGAGCAGGTGCAGTCGCCAGTGGGTCAGCCCTTGCACGATCGCGGTGCGCGGCAGCTTGGCGCCGTGCAGGAAGAACAGCAGCGCGATGGCCGCGTCGGTGATGCCGTCGAATAACCGCGCCGTCTCGCCGCGGCACGGCAGCAGCGAGGCCAGCACCACGGTGGCGAGCAGGGCGAGGGTGAAATTGTCCGGGCGGAAGCGGCGCAGCGACATGCCGGGACTCAGTCCAGCCGGCAGCGATCGCGATGTTTGCGCCGCCACCACAGCACCAGGATCACCAGCACGAGGATCCCCACCAGCACCCACAGGCTGCTCTGGCCGCGGTGCATCCACTTCACCAGCCACTCGTGGTTGTCGGCGCCGAAATAACCCAGGTAGACCCAGAACGGCACGCTGATCAGCGCGGCCAGCGTGTCGATCAGCAGGAAGCGCAGGAACGACACCCGGTGGGTGGTGCCGGCGGTGAGGTAGACGGTGGTGCGCATGCCGGGCAGGAAGCGCGCGAAGAACAGCATGCGGTTGCCGTACTGGTCGAATTTTTCCTGCACCTTGGCGTAGCGCGACGGGTGTCAGTACGCGCGCCACGAAACGCCACTGCAGGATGCGCGCGCCGTAATGGTGGCCGAGCATGAAGATCGCCGAATCGCCGAGCAGCACGCCGAACATCGCCAGCGCCACCATCGCGTGCACGTTCGCGTAGCCGAGCCCGGCGATCACGCCGCCGGCGACCAGGGTGATGTCTTCCGGCAGGGGCAGGCCGGCGCCGCAGATCATCAGCGCGATGAACACGGCGGCATAGCCGTTCTCGGCGAAGATCGTGGTCAATTGCTGCAACAGATCCATCAATATCCTTGCACGTCAGGCGGAACCCGCCGGGTCGCAGCCGGACATGATCCCACAGTCGGATTGTCGTCGATGGCCGGCGTGACAAGGTCAAGCGGGGCATCCGTCGACATGTGGCAGATCATCGCAGTCAGGCCGAGGTGACGGGTGGTCGCGCCCGGGCGGCCAGCAACTCGCGCAACTCCGCCTTTTCGGCGGAGTCCAGCTTGTTCTCGCGGCTCTTCGCGGTCAGCGCGTCGCGGCGCTGGGTGATGGCCTGGTCTTCCATGCGGGCGAGCGCGTCGAAAAACTCGGTGCGCTGGCTTTCCGGCTCGCCGACCGACAGCGCCGCCATCAGCTTCTGCAACGAAGGGTATTCCGGGCGCGCTCGGCGAAATGTTCCACCAGCATTGCCGGATTGATGCCGGGGCGCGAACGCGCGAGGTCGAGCAGTTCGGCCAGCAACTCCACCCCCGGCTTGTCCAGGCGCAGGAAACGGTAAGGTTTTTCCACCTCGTCGGCCATGCCCGGCTGCGCCAGCAGCAGCGAGATCGCGCTGCGCACCAGGCTGCGCTGCACCGCGGTGGGTCGCTGCACGGCACGGTGGCTGGCCGGATCGGCCTGCAACATGGCGCGCGCGCCGCTGCGCTTTTCCAGTTCCTGCGCCATCAGGTCGCGGAACGCGCCGTCGGGCAGTTTCGCGATCAGCGGGCGGGCGCGTTCGGCCAGGCGGGCACGGCCATCGAGGCTGGCCATGTCGACGTCGTGCGACAGTTCGTTGAAGAAATAATCCGACAGCGGCATCGCTTCCTTGATGCGCTTTTCGAAGCCGTCCTTGCCTTCCTTGCGCACCAGCGAATCAGGATCTTCGCCGTCGGGGAGGAACAGGAAGTACGCCTGGCGCCCGTCGCGCAGGCGCGGCAGCGCGGACTCCAGCGCCTTCCACGCGGCAGCGCGGCCGGCACGGTCGCCGTCGAAACAGAACACCACGTCGGGTGCGGCGCGGAACAACACCTCGGTGTGCTCCGGCGTGGTCGCCGTGCCCAGCGTGGCCACCGCGATCGGCAGCCCGGCCTGGTGCAGCGCGATCACGTCCATGTAGCCCTCGACCACCACGATGCGCAGCAGGTTCGCGTTGGCCTGCTTCACCTGCCACAGCGCGAACAGCTCGCGGCCCTTGTGGAACAGCGGGGTCTCCGGCGAGTTGAGGTATTTCGGACCGTCACTTTTGCGCGCGTCCTGCGCGCGCGCATCAAGAACCGGCGATCCATCGCCGGACTTTTCAATGATTCTTCCGCCGAACGCGATCACGCGGCCGCGGCGGTCGAGGATCGGGAACATCAGCCGCTCGCGGAAGCGGTCGTACTTGTTGCCGCGCTCGTTGCTGGCGACCATGCCGGCTTCGTTCAGCAGCTCCATCCGGCGCGGGCTGTTGCCGAGCGACTTGATCACGCCGTCGTAACCGGCCGGTGCCCAACCGAGACGGAAGCGCCGGATCGTCTCCGCGTCCAGCCCGCGCTTCTTGCAGTAGGCCTGCGCGTCGGCGCTGCGCGGCAGCTCGCCCTCGTACCAGCTGGTGGCCGCGTCGAGCAACGCGTAGAGATCGGTCTTGTCCTCGCGCGGTGCGGCCTCGCGGCCACCTTCGCGGGGCACGGTCAGGCCCACGGTCTGCGCCAGTTCCTCCACGGCGTCCGGAAACTCCAGCCGCTCGTAATCCATCAGGAACTTCACCGCACTGCCGTGCGCGCCGCAGCCGAAGCAATGGAAGAACTGCTTGGCCGGGCTGACGTAGAACGACGGCGAGCGCTCGTTGTGGAACGGACAGCATGCCGTCCACTCGCGCCCGGCCTTCTTCAGCGGCACCCGCCGCTCGATCACGTCGACGATGTCGACGCGGGCAAGCAGTTCATCGATGAAGCTGTCGGGGATCAGGCCACGCATAGGCCGACTAGTTTAGTCGGTTGCCGCGAGGGCCGTCGGCTGGGGCGCACGGCGGTCAGCTGGCGCGGCTGTCGTCAAAGAATGTGGAAGACGCCGATCACGGCCAGTACGGCCAGCAGGAACAGGATCACGAAGCACGCAAACAGCATCTTGGCGATGGTGGCGGTGGCGCCGGAAACGCCGCCGAAACCGAGCCAGCCGGTGATCAATGAGACGATGGCGAAAATGATGGCCCACTTCAGCATGTGTTTCTCCTGCCGTGATGAATCGCTCGCGCGGCGGCTGGCCGGGCGAGTCACGGGCGATTTGTAACGGGACGGCCGTGAACGCGATGCATGGCCGGTTTGCCAGCCACGGCAACAGCGGGCAAGCTGCGCGGCGACATCGAGGGGAACGACAGCATGGTGATCAGCGCAATAATGATGATCAAACAGCGCGCGCTGGTGCGCGCGTTCGAGCATGCCGGGGCGACCAGTGCCGCGCAGGCGCGCCGCGCGGAGGAGCTGGGACTGAAGCCCGGGCATGGCCTGGCATCATCTGGTCGGCCGGGCGGTACTGCGCTGCCCGGGCGAGGGGCGTTATTTCCTGGATCGGGCGAACTGGCAGCGCCTGCGTCGCCGTCGCCGCGTCATCGCGTTCGCAGTCATCGCCGGCTTGCTGGTGCTGCTGGGCGCTGGTGCTGAGCGTACGCGCGGCCTGAAGCCTCAGCCGGCGAGGCGTGCCTTGATCTTGCCCGAGACCACGGCCATGTCGGCGCGGCCGGCGGCCTTTTCCTTCACCGCGGCTACCACCTTGCCCATGTCGCGCGGGGAGCTGGCGCCGGTTTCGCCGATCGCGGCGTCGATCAACGCGTCGATCTCGGCCTCGTTCAGCTTGGCCGGCAGGTAGGTCTCGATCACCGCCATCTCGGCGCGCTCGATCGCAGCCAGGTCGTCGCGGCCGGCGGCGTCGAACTGGCTGACCGAATCCTTGCGCTGCTTCATCATCTTCTCCAGGGTGGCCAGTCACCATGGCGTCGGTCTGCTCGACGCGATCGTCCACTTCATGCTGCTTGATCGCCGCCAGCATCAGCCGGATCACGCCCAGCCGGTCCTTGTCGCCGCCGCGCATGGCGGTCTTCATGTCTTCGGTGAGTTGCTGCTTGAGGGTCATGGCGTGGGTCCTCGGGAGATGGAAATGTCGATTCTACGGAAACGACAAAGCCGGCGTTGTCCTGCGACAACACCGGCCAATGTCGGATCCGAGTGCTTGCGGTGGCTGCGAGAACCCGCGCCAACCGTGTTTCCGTTACGCGCGTCGTGACCCATCGCGTGGCGATGGGCGGGGAAACTCAGTACAGGCGGACTTTGCGCGAGACGTCACGCGACAGGCGGCGCAGGTGACGCTTCACCGCGGCAGCGCGCTTGCGCTTGCGCTCCTGGGTCGGCTTTTCGTAGAACTCACGCTTGCGCGTTTCAGCCAGCACGCCGGCCTTCTCGCAGGTACGCTTGAAACGACGCAGTGCAATCTCGAACGGCTCGTTCTCGCGAACTTTTACGTTGGGCATGGAAACTCCGAGTGGTAATCTGCCCGCTTGTACGGGACTGTCAAATAGGGCGAGCCGCGAATTATACCGTGGATATCACAGAATTTTCAAAGCCGGTGAACAAGCCGGTCACCGGCCCGGTACTGGGCATCGAATCCTCCTGCGACGAAACCGGCGTGGCCCTGCTGCGCTGGGAGCCGGAGGCGCCGGGCCGCGGCCTGCTGGCACACACGCTGTACAGCCAGATCAAGCTGCACGCCGATTACGGCGGCGTGGTGCCGGAACTGGCCAGCCGCGACCATGTGCGCAAGCTGCTGCCGCTGATCCGCGAGGCGCTGGCCCAGGCCGGGCTGACCGTGCAGGACCTGGGCGGGGTGGCCTATACCGCCGGCCCCGGCCTGGTCGGTGCGCTGCTGGTCGGTGCCTCGGTCGGGCGCGCGCTGGCCTGGGCGCTGGGCGTGCCGGCGATCGGGGTGCATCACATGGAAGGCCACCTGCTGGCCCCGCTGCTGGAGGAAAACCCGCCGGAGCCGCCGTTCGTGGCGTTGCTGGTCTCCGGCGGGCATTCCATGCTGGTCGAGGTGAAGGCGATCGGCCAGTACACGATCCTGGGCGACACGCTGGACGATGCCGCCGGCGAGGCGTTCGACAAGACCGCCAAGATGATGGGCCTGCCGTACCCCGGCGGCCCGGCGCTGGCAAAACTGGCCGAGCAGGGCCGCGCTGGCGTGTTCCGCTTCTCCCGTCCGATGACCGACCGGCCGGGTCTGGATTTCAGCTTCTCCGGCCTGAAGACCCAGGTGCTGCTGGCCTGGCAGCACTCCGATCAGAGCGAGCAGACTCGCGCCGACGTCGCCCGCGCGTTCGAGGAGGCGATCGTCGACACGCTGATCATCAAGTGTCGCCGCGCGCTCGAGGCCAGTGGTGCGCGACGGCTGGTGATCGCCGGCGGCGTGGGGGCGAACCGGAAATTGCGCAGCGAACTGGCTGCGGCTGGGGCGAAAGACGGCTTCCAGGTGTATTTCCCGCGGCTGGACTTCTGCACCGACAACGGCGCGATGATCGCGCTGGCCGGTGCGATCCGCCTGGCCAGCGGCCAGCACCAGGACGGAACCGTGCAGGTGCGGCCGCGCTGGGATCTGCAGAGCCTGCCCGCCGCCTAGACGCGCGCTCACCACTGCGTGCGTCCGGGCAGCAGGCCCTTCAATTCCGCTTCGGTGAGGTTGCGCCACTGGCCGACCTTCAGGTGAGCCAGCTTCACGTTGTCGATGCGCACGCGGCGCAGCTGGGTCACGCGGTAGCCGAACGCGGCGGCCATCAGGCGGATCTGCCGGTTCAGGCCCTGGGTCAGCACGATCGAGAAGCCGAACTTCGCGATGCGGCGGGTGCGGCAGGGCTTCGTCATCTGCCCGTGGATGCGCACGCCCTTGGCCATGCCGGCGAGGAATTCGTCGGTGACCGCCTTGTTCACGCCGACCAGGTATTCCTTCTCGTGGTGGTTTTCCGCGCGCAGGATCTCGTTGACGATGTCGCCGTTGCTGGTCAGCAGGATCAGCCCTTCGGAATCCTTGTCCAGCCGCCCGATCGGAAAGATCCGCTGCGGGTGGTCGATGAAGTCCACGATGTTGCCGTCGACGCCGTGGTCGGTGGTGCAGGTGATGCCGACCGGCTTGTTCAACGCGATGTAGATCGCCTTCTTCGCCGCCGGCGTGGCCGCAAGGATGCGCGCGCGCACGATCTCGCCATCCACGCGCACCTCGTCGCCGTCCAGCGCCTTGGCGCCGGTAGTGACGACTTCGCCGTTGATGCTGACGCGGCCGGCGAGCAGCAGCTCGTCCGCCTCGCGGCGCGAGCACAGTCCGGCTTCGCTGATGTACTTGTTGACGCGCATGGCTTACGAGCGCAGGCCGACGCCGCGCTTGAGCAGCTGCAGCGCCACGATCGACAGCGCGATCACGAAGCCGATCATCACCACGAACGCCGAGCCCACGTGCACGTCGCTGATGCCGAGCACGCCGAAGCGGAACGCGTTGACCATGTACAGGATCGGGTTGGCGCGCGAGATCGCCTGCCACGGTTCGCCCAGCATGTTGATCGAATAGAACACGCCGCCGAGGTAGGTCAGCGGGGTCAGGATGAAGGTCGGCACCAGTGCGATGTCGTCGAATTTCTTCGCGTAGACCGCGTTGATGAAGCCGGCCAGCGAGAAGATCGTGGCGCCCAGCAGCACCGAGGCGAACGTGATCAGCGGGTGCATCACGTGCAGATCGGTGAAGAACAGCGCGATCAGCAGCACCAGCACGCCGACGACCAGCCCGCGCACCACCGCGCCCGGCGACGTAGCCGAGCAGGATCACCCAGTTCGGCATCGGCGACACCAGCATCTCCTCCACCGCGCGGCTGAACTTGGCGCCGAAGAACGAGCTGGAGATGTTGCCGTAGCTGTTGGTGATGATGCTCATCATCACCAGGCCGGGCACGATGTATTGCATGTAGCTGAAGCCGCCCTCGATGCTGCCGATGCGGCTGCCGATCAGCTTGCCGAAGATCACGAAGTACAGCGTCATGGTGATCGCCGGCGGAATCAGCGTCTGCGTCCAGATGCGCATGATGCGCACGATCTCGCGGCGGATGAGGGTGTTCAGTGCGACGAGGTTGGCGGCGGCGTTGCTCATGCGGCCTGCTCCTTGCGCGGCCGTGCCGTTGCGGCCGGCTCTTCGACCGAGCCGCACGAACAGCTCCTCCAGCCGATTGGTCTTGTTGCGCATCGAGGTCACCATGATGCCGTGCGCGGAAAGCTGCGGCGAACAGCGAATTGAGGTCGTGCGAGCGGGACATTTCGGCCTCGAGCGTGTGTTCGTCGACGGCGGCGCAGGGTGACGCCGGGCAGGCTCGGCAGCTCGTGCCGGCATGCCGGTCGACGTCCAGCACGAAGGTTTCCACGTCCAGCGTCGCCAGCAGGCGCTTCATGCTGGTGTTCTCGATGATGCGTGCCGTGGTCGATGATCGCGATGTTGCGGCACAGCTGACTCGGCTTCCTCCAGGTAATGCGTGGTCAGGATCACCGTGGTGCCGGCCGCGTTGATCGCGCTGACGAACTTCCACATCGAGCGGCGGATCTCGATGTCGACGCCGGCGGTCGGCTCGTCGAGGATCAGCAGCCTCGGCTCGTTCATCATCGCGCGGGCGATCATCAGGCGCCGCTTCATGCCGCCGGACAGCGTGCGCGCCTGCATCTGCGCCTTGTCCCACAGGCGCAGCTCGCTTGAGGTATTTCTCCGCGCGTTCGGCGGCGATCTTGCGCGGGATGCCGTAGAAGCCGGCCTGGTTGACGCAGATGTCGAACGGCTTCTCGAACTGGTTGAAGTTGATTTCCTGCGGCACCAGGCCGATCAGCCGCATCGCCGCGCTGCGATCCTTGTTGACCGACACGCCGAACACCTGCGCGTCGCCGCGCGGTGGAGTTCACCAGCGAGGACAGAATGCCGATCAGGGTGGACTTGCCGGCGCCGTTGGGCCGAGCAGGGCGAAAAAATCGCCGGGCTGCACGGTCAGGCTGATGCCTTTCAGGGCCTCGACGCCATTGCCGTAGGTCTTGCGCAGATTGTCGACGACCAGAGCCGGGGTTGTAGCGGGATGCTGCGGGGACATGGGCTGCACCGAGAGAGTTAGCCCTTATTATAGCGGGCTATGCTCCGCCGCCGGCCCTGCCGGACGACACACTCTGTTTCCGGAAACCTTTCATGGCCGAACACTTCCAGCTCCGCCTCGTCGACAGCCACATGCTCGCGCCCTCGGTGCGCCACCTGGCGTTCGAGCGCGTCGACGGCCAGCCGCTGGCGTTCGTGCCGGGCCAGTTCCTGCAGGTCCATTTCCACTACGACGACGGCACGCGCGACCAAGCGCAGCTATTCGGTGGCGACCATCGGCGACGGCAGCTCGCCGGTGCAGCGCATCGAGATCGCGGTGAGCTACGTCGAAGGCGGCGCCGCCACCAAGCTGCTCGGCGAGCTGCCGATGGGCGGCGTCATCGACGCCAGCGGCCCGTACGGCCGCTTCTGCCTGCATGGACGCCGACAGCCAATCCGCGTTACCTGCTGCTCGCCACCGGCACCGGCGTCACGCCGTACCGCGCGATGCTGCCGCAGATCGAGAAGCTGCTCGCCACGGGCGATCGCGAAGTGGTGCTGGTGTACGGCGCGCGCAACGAAGCCGAGCTGCTCTACGGCGAGGAGTTCGAGGCGTTCGCGCAAACCCACCCCGGCTTCATTTTCCACGGCTGCCTCAGCCGCGAAGCCGCGCGCCGTTCGCCGCGGCCGACCGACCGCAGCGGCCACGTGCAGCACGTGCTGGGCGAACTCGGCCCGCACGCGGATGCGCGACATCGCCTACCTGTGCGGCAATCCGAACATGGTCGATGCCGGCGTTCGCCGCGCTTGAAGGAATTCGGCCTGCCGGTGCCGCAGATCCGGCGCGAGAAATACATCTCGTCACGCTGATATCAAGGTTGCCGTTTTCGCGCCGATATGACTCTTGGCTCGGCAACCACGCCATTGGCGGCAAGCCAAGGTGTTTTTGTTCTTGCGCATGTTTCTCACGCACGGCTCACGGCAGGAGGGGTAAACGAGAGGGCTGGCCAAGTGGCTGTGGCGAAGTCCGGTTCCTGATGTGCCATTTAGTGTGATGTGCATCACATTTCCCGGCATAAGCTGGTTCAAGCCGGTAAAGCTCAGGCGGAGAGCGCCGATAGCCCCTTAAGGAACCCCGTAATGGCCGGGGCGCCTCAAGAGGTGAATGGAATGACAGTCCCGCTCGGTATCTGGTTGACAGGTTGTGCAATGGTCATGCTTGTAGGCATGCCGACTGCACGGGCCGCGACCGGTCATATCGTGTTTTCCGGCGCGGTGGTCGAGCCGACTTGCGCAACGGCGGAACTTGGATCCGTCGTGCATGTTGCCGTCGGAGCCGCTATGCAGCGCCTGGTTTGCGGCCGCACGGCCACCGATGCCGGCCGCACCTACACCCGCGAAGTGATCGATCTGGCAATGGCGAACCGAAGCCACGACCGCCTGCTCGACTATTTCGCCAGCTATGCCCCGCGTGCCGCCGACGGCGATGCCGCGGCAAAGGTTGTCGTCCACACCTACGATTGAACGGCAATCCACTCAGGGATAAGTCAGGGTGTAGACCGCCGTGGCATTGACGTTGCCGGGGCCAGCCGTGCCAGTGGCGTAATACTGCGCGTAATAAGTAGCGCTCAGGCTGCCTGATGACGTGGTGGTTCCCAATGCCGTTTTCACGCCGCCCGTAATGTCCACCGGCGTGGGCGAGCCGCCGTTGCCCAGCAGTTGCACGCCAACGTTTTGTGCGGAGCCGCTGGAGGCGAGCACGGTGCTCGATGGCGTTCCGCTGATCGTGGCGGACGTGCCGGAGAACGAGATCGAGATCGCGGTACTAGCAGGGCAGCCGGTGAGGTTGAGCTGCACGGGCGTCGTACCGGCGGTTGCTCCAATACTGCCCAATTGCGATGTAAAGACTGCGGGCAATGTCACCGGGACATTCAAGATATTGCAACCGCCCAACGCGATCATGGTGCCGGCAATGAGTGTCACGCTGCTTGCATTTAAGCGCGAGATATTTGCGTCATTGTTTGCGGCGGCGGTGAAGCTGCCGATCAGAGTGATGCTGTTCAGAGGGCCTGCCGTGACTGCACCTGGTATGGTCTTCACCAGTTGCACGGAATAGCTCTGTTGGAACGAGCCGGGCATGGGGGTAGCAGGGATGGAGCCGGCGATAAAACCACTGCCCGTGTGACTGGTGATGCTGGGATTGATGGGCGTCAGTTGCAGGGCGATGCCTGTCACACTGGTCTGGAAGGTGATGACGCCCCCGGCTGGATTATCGGAAGCGTCCAGAGTCGCAAGGCTAGTTGCAGTGAACGTGACGCTTTGCGCCCCTCCCTGTATTTTGGTGCAGGAAAATTGAGCCAATACACTCCGCGGGTTGCCTACAGGTGTGCCGGCAGGTGTGTTCGCCGGAACGGTAATCGTGCCGAAGTTGCTGATGGTCAAGTTACCCGGCCCAGTGCACTCCACGGCTTCCGCGTGGGTAACAGGCACCCACCCCAGCAACCATAGGAGCAACAGGCCGATCAGCGCGCGCAAATAGGGCATGAAGCACCAGCGCATCGGCACGAAATGAATCTGGATCCATCTACCACAACAGGTTGCACTGTCGGTCATGCCCCACCCTTCTTCTGCGGTTGTGCTGCGGTATTGTCCGCGACGCACGTGGCCTGGATCTGCTGATACGCTGTCGTGGCCTTGCCGGGCTTGGGCAGCGTGTATGGGAATGCGCAAGCATGCGCCGTGCCTTGCTCATCATTCCACTGGACGTTGAGCCTGTCGCTCGGGCCGACACCGCGCAGCAACGTTAGGCCGGCCTGTCCGACCACACCCAACGCGTCGCCCGTGGCATCGAACACCTCTGCCCCGAACGGTGCCGGGTTGCCATCGGACATGCGGATGCGTGCGATCAGCGCGCGGCCGGTCTTGCTCTTGAACTTCACCATCACCACGGCCCCGGCGCGTGGCACCACCTGGGTGCTGGTGTTGTCCAGTTGCACGTCCAGCGGCAGGCCGGCGGGGTCGATGTCGACCGTATTGAGGACATACGGGGTGACGTACGGCACCAGCGCATAGCCGGCGTGGTCGATGCGCACGCCGACCGCATTGCCGATGCGCGCGCCCGCAGCGTCGAGCGCCTGCACGATGGCCACGGTGTCGCCCAGCGACTGGCCGAAGGTGACACCGCCCGGATGCGCGACGATACCGCCCGCCACATTCAGTGACGCCTGCGAGTAGCCGCTGCCCGCGCCGAATCCGGCGTTGAGCTGCGCATGCGTGCCGCTGTAGCCCGCGTTGATGCTGCCGGTACTGCCCGTGCCCGTGGTGTCGCTGCCGCTGTCGTGCGTGGCGGTGGCGCCGTAGTAGAAGCGGTCATCGGCGCCGGCGCTGCCACTGAGCGTGGCCTGCTCCTGCGTGCCGCCGTTGCTGTCGCGGGTGAGGCTGCCGGTGAGGATGGGGGTATGCGAACCGTTGCCCAGCGGAATCGTGACATTGGCCATGTAGCGATTGTCGCTGCGCCCGAACAGGTCACGCTCGCGGCTGGCCGAGAGGTTGTAGCTCACCCGGCCGAACGAGTTGTTGTAGCCGACCTGGAACTGCGTGTCGGTGCTGTTGCGGTTCCAGTAGTCGCGTGCCGACCCGTTGACGTAGAGCGAGCCACCGCGCGCGCCCAGTCGCTGGCTGAGGGTGAGGCTGAAATTGTTGCGCTGGCGGTCCACGCCGGTCGGGATCAGGTAGTCGCGGTAATCGTTGCCGGCGAGCGCGGCCTGCTGTGCCGGCGTGAGCAGATCCGACACGGGGACCCCGTTGATCGTCAGCGGATAGATGGGGCGGCCAGAGGCAAACACAGGCAGGCCGCGGCGCGCATAGTCGCGTGCGCGCACGGCATCGCCCATGGTGAAGTAACCGCTGGTGGAGTAGCGGTAAGCGGCCACGGTCAGCGTGGTGCCGGTCTGTGCCATCGTCTTGCTGTAGCTCAGGCGCACGCTCTGGCCGGACATCGCGTCCATGCCCGGGATGCGCGTGTGCGCGGCAGTGATGTCCATGGCGAGCGCGCCGTAACGCGTGTTCAGCGCGCTGCCCAGCAACACTGCCGCATAGCCTTGCGAGCCCGCCACACCGGCATAGCCGGTCAGTATGTTGGTGAAGCCCCGCTGCATCGTGGCCTGCATCACGTCCGGCTTGTGCCCGATCGACTCGTCGCGCAGCTGGCCGGCGGCCACGCTGAAACGGGTGACGCCGGGGCGCAGCAGCTGCGGCACCGAGGCGTACGGCACCGAGAAGGTGTGCACGCGGCCGTTCGCTTCGGACACGCTGACTTCGAGGTCGCCGCCGTAGCCGGTCGCGTAGAGGTCGTCGATGGTGAACGGGCCGGGCGCCACCGTGGTCTGGAAGATCACCATGCCGTTCTGGCGCACGGTGACCTTGGCGTTGCTGTCAGCCACGCCGCGCACCGTGGGCGCGTAGCCGCGCAGCGATTGCGGCAGCATGCGGTCGTCGGTGGCGAGTTGCACGCCGCGCAGGCCGATGCTGTCGAAGATCTCGCCGCTGGTCCAGGAATCGCCAATGGTCAGCTGTGCATGCAGCCCCGGCAAGTCGCGCTGCGCGTAGGTGGCGATGTTCTGCCAGTGGTGGGTGGACCGCGCCCCGGCGATGCCCGACTGCCAGTTCAGCGCGGAATTGTGGCGCACGTGCCAGCGGCCCAGGTTCAGTCCCGCATTCAACCCGAGGTACGATGATGTCTGCGAGAGGCCCTGGCTGCTGGTGTGGTAGCTGTTGAAGTTGTAGTTGAGCAGGCCAGCGTTCACGCCGGAGTCCCAGTACTTCGGGTCGACATAGCCGCGCGCCATCTGCCCCAGATAGGCCTGCGGGACGCTGGTGTCCAGACGCAGATCGCCCATGTCGAACGCCATGCTGGCGCCGGGAATCACGCTGGCGATGTCGACGCAGACGCTGTCGTCGGCCAGGTCGGCCGTGATCTGCACCGACAGCTTGTCCGGATGCAGCCCCAACATGTTCAGCAGTGACTGGTTGACGCAAGGCGTGGCGCTGGCATCGGCCGACGGTGCAGCGAAACGCACGTCGGTACGGCCGGTGGGGCTGTCATTGAGATAGAGGTCGACGCTGTAGCTGCCCGAGGGCACGAAGTTGCCGCGCTCGAAGCGGGACAGATCGGTGGTGTTCTGGCCTGCGCCGGAAAGCATGCTGCGGTCGAAACTGGCGCCCATGGCATCGACAGCGGGTGCGCTGGTATCCGCATTCGGACCGGCGGCCGCCGCCATGATCCGACCACCCCAGCCGCACAGCGCCAAGCCGATCAGTGCCGACAGCAGCGCGCGGCGGCCGGCGGGCTCACGCGTTGCAGCAACCGCAGCGCTGGCGCGCGCTGGCTTCACTGGGCGATCGTGCCTTTGTAGGACGCTGCGGCACCGAAATCATTGACGATGGTGTAGTCCACCACGGTGCCGGCTGCCGGCGCATGGTCGAGATTCTTGACCGGCAGGCGCAGCGAGGACAGCGGCGCCACCATGCCGTTGTCGGGTGCGTACGCCACGCTGCCCACGCTCAGCGACAGCTTGCTGAAAGTGATGTGGTACGGGGTGGGGTTGCGCACCTCCAGCGCATAGCCGGCGCCGTCGACGACGACGGACCAGCTGACCTGCTTGGCAGCGGTGAGCGGATCGCCGGCCAGGCTGGCCGGGCGGAAGAAAAGCTTGAGCCGCGAACGCACGGCGAACTGCAGCGTGTTCTGCTCCTCGCCTGGCTTGGCCGTGGGCTTGGGCGGAATCTCGAGCACGTTCAGCCAGAACAATGACTCGCGATCATTCGGCAACGGCTGCCCTGTGTAGACGATGCGCAGGCTCTGGCCCTTGCCCGCATTCATGCGGACCAGGGGCGGCGTGGTCAGAAACGGCACATTCGAGGTATCGGGGGTGGAGTTGGGGTTGCCGCTGTCGATCCATGCTTCGACCAGGGCCGGCTGTCCGCCGTTGTTGTTCAAACGTACGGTGACCTCGCCGTTCGCCGCCGGGAATACCACGCGGGTACCCGCAATCACCACGCTGGCGTTGGCGGCACCAATGGCAGCGGAAAGCGCTATCAAGGCCGCGCCGAGGGCGCAGAGCAGGCTTTTCATCGAGGTACTCCGGTTCGGATCAAGGCCGCGGCGATCGGCAGGAGGATCGCTGCGGCCAGGGTTTCCTGACCGCAGCGCGACGATTCCCGCTTACAGGTAGGTCAGGGTGAAGCTGACGGTCGACGAGACGAGACCGGCAGTGGCCGCCGCTGAAGCCGCAACGTACTGAGCCTTGAGGGTGACGGAACCCGAGCCGGAGGCAACCGCGATCACCGGGGCATTGGTGTTGTTGGCGGTATTGACCGGGGTTCCGCCGTTCAGCAGCTGGACCTGGACGTTGGAACCGCTGGGCGCCGCGTTGTCGAGGTTGCCCGTGCTGGCGTTGATGTTGCCGCCGCTGAACCCCATCGTTGCGCTGGTGGTGTTGGCATCGCAGCCCGTCAGGCCGACGTTGAAATTGGTGGCGCCGGCGACAGCGCCTACCGTATTCAGCGTGCTCGTCATGACGACCGGCAGGACCACGGTGGCTCCGCCGTTGACGGCGACGACGCAGGTATCGGAGAGCACCTTGCCGGTGATGTTGATGGTGCCGCCGGCAGCCTGGGCAGTCGGGGCGAAACCGATGGCGGCCACGACGGCGACCAGCGCGGTGGAAAGCAGGGTCTTGTTCATTGCAGTTTTCCTTCGTGAGTGTTGGGTTGGTACTGATTTGCGTTGCTGGTTGAGGTGGGCAGCTAGCTTGAGCTGGCTGCTTGCGGTGCAACCCGGCGCGTCTTGCAGAACGGTTTCATGGAGTCCCCCCGGACGGAGTGTCTGCCGCGGATTCCGTCGTGGCCGATGCAAGATAAGCAACCCGCATGCCAAGCCAGGCGAGTAAACGATTACCTGAGGTATGGGGCCGATCGCAAAGGCGTGGAATTTGAAGCGGGCTAAAGGTTTCGCGTGGTCTGCCGATCTTCCCTGACAAAATATGACACCACGAAATGCGAACTGTGTCACTTTTTCTTAAGTGGTATCTCACATGTTTTTCATGTTCTGGAAACCAAAATTTTCTTTTTTGTAAAGTGTGCTTGACACATGCCGGGGCATTCCCTAGGCTGCAATTTGTCAAGGTTGCTTGACATCTTGAGCCTCCGGAGAGTCGCCATGCGTGTGTGGTCCCGTCGAATGATTTCCCCGTTGCTGGGCCTGCTGCTGGTCGTCGGCGGCGCCATGCCGCTGCAGGCTGCAACAGCCACGGTCGGCACCTTGAAAGTGGAACGCCATGGCGACCGCGGCCGCGCGGTGATCCTGATTCCCGGACTGCAGGGCGGGCCGTGGGTGTGGCAAGGAACCATCGAGCACTTGCAGAAAAATCACGTGGTGTACGCGCTGACGCTGGCCGGGTTCGACGGCGTGCCGGCGCCCGCCGACGGCGGCAATCTGTTCGATCGCGCGGATGCGTCGCTGCTGCTGCTGATCGAGCAGCACAAGATCGACAAGCCGCTGCTGGTCGGGCACAGCCTTGGCGGCACGCTGGCACTGCGCTTTGCCAGTGAGCACCCTGCGTTGATCTCGGGTGTGGTGGCGGTGGACGGTTTGCCGATCTTCCCCGGCATGGAGCGGGTGACTGCGGAGCAGCGCAAGGCGATGGCGGCGCAGATGCAGCAGCAGATGGCAGCGGTGACGCCGGCGCAGTTCCAGGCGCAGTCGCTGGGTTACATGCAGAGTATCGGCGTGATCGATCCGCAGCTCGCCGCGCATTACGCGCCGATGAATGCACGCAGCGACATCAAGGCCAGCGCCCAGTACATGGCGGAGGATCTGGCGTTCGACGGGCGCCCGGGACTGAAGCATGCGAACGTGCCGATCCTGGAGATCTCGCCGTACCACGCGCCCGACTTCAGCCAGCCGCCGATGATCATGAGCGAGGCGCAGAAGACGGCGTACTACCAGAGCCTGCTGGCCGATGCGCCGAACGCGAAGGTGGTATCGATCTCGCCGTCGCGGCACTTCGTGATGCTGGACCAGCCGGCGAAGTTCCAGCAGGCGATCGACAGCTTTTTGAAATCCCTTTGAGGTTCAGATCATGGCTCGTCTTGGGTACAAGCGATATCAGCGCAACCTGATGATCGCGATGGTGGTGTATGTGGGCCTGATGCTGCTGGTTTGGCCGATGGTGCGCACCGCGCAGTCGCTGCCGCTGAAATGGTTGATTTCGATGGCACCGGTGGTGCCGATGCTTTATGTGATCGGACTGATGGCGCGGCTTGTTCGCGACAGCGACGAGCTGGAGCAACGCACTCATCTGCTGGCGCTGGGCGTGGCCACAGCCGTGGTGGGTGTGTTGAGCCTGGTCGGCGGCTTTCTGGCGGCGGGCAAGGTGCTGCCGATCGAAGGCGACATCCTGATCTGGGTGTTCCCGGTATTGATGCTCAGCTACAGCCTCGCGCGAGGCTGGGTGGGACGGCGCTATGGCATGTCGCTCTCTTGCGAGGACGAGAAGGGCATGCCGATATACCAGCGGTGCCTGTGGGTGGCGGTATTGCTCGTTGTGGTGGCGGCTTTCCGCTGGTCGTCACTGGACGACATCCGCCGTGGTCTTCTTTGCGGAGCGACAGGCGCCTTGGTGATCGCCGGCATGGGCCTGGGTGTCGCACGTCGATTGGCCTGTCGTGACGGGGAGGATCGGAATTCATGACACTGCGCGCCGTGCACAAGCGCTACCTGCGCGAATTCATTCCCGCGATGTTCGCCTATGTCGCGCTGATCATGCTTTACGGCGCGCTCGTCCCCAGAACAGAAAGCCTGTTCCTGAAAGTCGTGCTGGCGTTGCTGCCGCTGATGCCCATCGCGCTGGTGATCCGTGCCATCGTGCGGGTCATCCGGGATCAGGATGAGCTGGAGCGTCGTATCGATCTGGAAGCCATCGCGATCGCTTCGACGACGACCGGATTTGGCTTCTTCAGTTTCGGTCTGCTGACGAGTGCAGTCGACTGGAAAATCGGGTCCGATGCTGTCGCGATCTGGGTGCTGCCCTGCCTGTTCGCTTCTTTTGGCCTGGCGAAGTGCTTCGTGGCATGGCGATACCGCGCCCATGAATAACCACGTACGCGAACTGCGCGGCGAACACAGCTGGTCGCAGGCGGATCTGGCCGAGCGGCTGGATGTATCGCGGCAGACGGTCAACGCGATCGAGACCGGCAAGTACGATCCCAGCCTGCCGCTGGCGTTCAAGATCGCGAAACTGTTTGGTCATCCGATTGAATCGATTTTTATACCCGGTGAGGAGTAGGGCATGGCATTGAGTGGACGAACCGCGATCCGCATCGGTGCGGTGGTCGCAGGCTTGGGTTTTCTGGCATGGAACCAGTTTCACGGCAAGCAACAGGCACCGGCCGCCGCGGCAACGGCAACGGCAACGGCACGGCAACGGCAACGGCTGCGCCGCAGCCGCCCGCGAAGCCGGCACGCTGGCAGCTGGGCTCGCTCACGCTGACCGCGTGCGAACTTGACCCAGCCGAACAGCGGGCTCAGCACGGCGGCATGGTGCGCCGACTTCCCGGTGCCGGAAAACCGCGCCGACTCGCACAGCCGCACGATCAAGCTGAAGCTGGCGGTGCTGCGGTCGCGCGCCCAGGTGGCGAGCCCGGACGTGTTGGTGTTTCTTGCCGGCGGCCCCGGCCAGGCGGCGACCGATTCGGCCGGCGCGGTGGCGGCGGTGCTGAGGCCGTTGCTGGCGCATCGGCATGTGCTGCTGCTGGACCAGCGCGGCACCGGCGGCTCCAATGCGCTCAACTGCAAGGAGTCCGCCGCCGCGACCACGCCGGACGACAGCACGTTCGATGCCGGCAAGCTGCGTGCCGCCGCCAGCGCGTGCCTGAAGCAGCTGGCCGATCGCGCCGACCCGCGCTACTACACCACCACGATCGCCGCGCAGGATCTGGAAGACGTGCGCAAGGCGCTCGGTTCGCCGCAGTTCGACCTGTTCGGCGTGTCGTACGGCACGCGGATGGCGCAGCAGTACCTGATGCGTTTTCCGCGAGGCGGTGCGCAGCGTGGTGCTGGACAGCGCGGTGCCGAATTCGCTGGCGCTGGGCGAGGATTTCGCGCGCAACCTTGACGACGCACTGAAGGCGCAGTTCGCCCGCTGCACTGCCGAGCCGGCGTGCAAGCAGAAGTTCGGCGATCCGGATCAGACCCTTTATCAGCTGCGCGATGCGCTGCGCGCGAACCCGCATGAAGTCAGCTTCCGCGATCCGCAGAGCTACCGGACGGTGAAGCGGATGCTGGACGAGGATTCGCTGGCCAGCGTGGTGCGCATGTTCGCGTACACGCCGGCCACCGCCGCGCTGCTGCCGCTGTCGATCGACGCGGCCGCCCGCGGCGACGTCGGCCCGCTGCTGGGCCAGGCCAAGCTGCTGTCCGGCGAACTGTCCGAGCTGATGGGCAGCGGCATGCAGTATTCGGTGATCTGCAGCGAGGATGCCGACCTGCTCAGCGTCGCGCCCGCAGGACGCCGAGACCATCCTGGGCACGCGCATGGTCGATGCGCTGAAGGCGGTCTGCTCGGTGTGGCCGAAGGGCACGCGTCCGGCCGATTTCCATGCGCCGCTGAAGACCGACAAGCCGGTCCTGCTGCTGGCCGGCCAGTACGATCCGGTGACGCCGCCGCGCTACGCCGAGGAAGTGGCCAAGGGCTTGCCGAACGCGCGCGTGCTCATCGCTCAAGGGCCAGGCGCACAGCGTCATGGCGGCCGGCTGCACGCCGCAGCTGATCCAGCATTTCGTCGAGAAGCCCGATCCGAAGACGCTGGACGCCGGCTGCCTCGACCGCCTGCAAGCCACGCCGATCTTCATCGACTTCAACGGAGCCACGCCATGATCGAAGTCAGGGATCTGCACAAGGCGTTCGGCGCGGTGAAGGCCGTCGATGGCGTCAGTTTCACCGCGCGCGACGGCGAAATCACCGGCCTGCTCGGCCCCAACGGCGCCGGCAAGACCACCACGCTGCGCATGCTGTACACGCTGATGGCGCCCGATCGCGGCCAGGTGCTGGTGGACGGCATCGACGCGGCGGTCGATCCGCTCGGCGTACGCCGCCAGCTCGGCGTGCTGCCGGATGCGCGCGGACTGTACAAGCGCCTGACCGCGCGCGAGAACATCGACTATTTCGGCCGTCTGCACGGTTTGCCGGAAGACTTGCTGGCGAGCCGGCGCGAGGCGCTGGTCAAGGCGCTCGAGATGGGCGACATCGCCGATCGCCGCACCGAAGGTTTTTCGCAGGGCCAGCGGGTGAAGACCGCGATTGCCCGCGCGCTGGTGCACGACCCGCGCAACGTGATCCTCGACGAGCCGACCAACGGCCTCGACGTGATGGCCACGCGCGCGATGCGCCAGTTCATGACGCGGCTGAAGGAGCGAGGGCCGCTGCGTGCTGTTTTCCAGCCACATCATGCAGGAGGTCGCCGCGCTTGTGCGACCGCATCGTGGTGATCGCGCATGGCCGCGTGGTGGCCGACGAATCGCCGGACGCGCTGCGCGCGCAGACCGGCGAGAACAACCTGGAGGATGCCTTCGTGAAGATCATCGGCAGCGAAGAGGGCCTCGCCGCATGAGCGACGTGACCACGACAATCCGCCGCGGCAGTGCGTTCCTCACCGTCTTCCTGAAAGAGGTGAGGGAGAACCTGCGCGATCGCCGCACCCTGATCAGCGCGTTCCTCACCGGCCCGTTGCTGGGGCCGCTGATGTTCGTGATGCTGATCAACGTCACCCTCAACCGCGAACTGGACAAGGCCGAGAAGCCGCTGCCGGTGCCGGTGACTCGGTGCCGAGTACGCGCCGAACCTGCTCGACGCGCTGAGAGCCGGCGGCGTGGTGCCGGGACCGGCGGTGGCCGATCCCGAGCAGACCGTGCGCAAGCAGGATGCCGATGTGGTGCTGCGCATCGACTCCAGTTACGGCAAGGCCTGGCGCAAGGGCGAGCCGGTGCAGGTGGAATTGTTCTACGACTCCTCGCAGCGCGACGCGAACACGTCGGTGGAGCGGGTCAGCCAGCTGGTCGAGGGCTATGCGCGACAGCAGGGCGCGATGCGGCTGGTCGCGCGCGGGATGTCGCCCGGCGTGGCGTGGCCGCTGCAGGTGGCCAAGCGCGACCAGGCCACGCCGCAGTCGCGTGCGGTGTTGATGTTCGCGATGCTGCCGTACTTCTTCGTGATCACCATCTTCATGGGCGGCATGTACCTGGCGATCGACCTCACCGCCGGCGAGCGCGAACGGCAATCGCTGGAGCCGCTGTTCGCCAACCCGGTGGCGCGCTGGAAGATCCTGTGCGGCAAGCTCGCGGCGATCTGCGCGTTCTCCACCGCCAGCCTGCTGATCACCTTGCTGGCCTTCGCCGTGGTGGGACAGTTCGTGCCCACCGAGAAGCTCGGCATGGAGCTTGACCTGGGCCTGCACTTCGCCACCTACGTGCTGTTGCTGATGTCTGCCGCTGGTGCTGCTGCTGTCGGTGTTGCAGTCGATGGTGGCGGCGTTCGCCAAGAGCTATCGCGAGGCGCAGACCTATATCTCGCTGCTGATGCTGATCCCGATCATTCCCAGTGCGCTGCTGTCGTTCATGCCGATCAAGGCGCAGGCGTGGATGTATGCCATACCCGCTGCTCGGTCAGAACCTCGGCATCATGCAGCTGCTGCGCGGCGACGGCGTCGGCGCGGAGCAGGTCGGGCTGTGCCTGGCCGGCAGTCTGGCGGCGGCACTGTTGGCGATGCTGGTGACCATCCAGCTGTACCGCTCCGAGAAGCTGGCGATCTCGGCCTGAAGCCGATGCGGCGCAGCGTCGTGCGCAGGAACGTCTGGCGCACGGGGTCGTCGCTCCCTACGGCTCGGAGGTGGCGATCGGACTTAGCGCGGGCCGCGTGGGCGCGGCGGTGCGGTCAGTTCCCGGGCGTTGAGGTAGCCGTCGCGGTTGCGGTCGAGCTTGCGGAACTGCCGGCGCAGGTTGTCCTGGTTTTCCTGCAGCGTGATCGGCTGGCCGCGGCCGCCGGGTAGTTCATCCGTGCCGATGATGCCGTCGCCGTTGCTGTCCATGTGGCGGAAGCCCTGGCTCATGTAGGCCACGTATTCCGCCGCGCTGACCCGAGCGTCGCCGTCGATGTCGAAGCGCTGCAGGTATTCCGCGCGACTGTCCTGGGCCAGCGTCGTCGCCGATGCAAACAGCAGGGCCGCGGCAGCGGCAAGCCGCACGTTCAGCGGCTGCTGCCGTGGATGCCGATGAACTGCAGGAATTCCGCGCGCGTGCGCGCGTCGTCGCGGAACGTGCCGAGCATCTGGCTGGTCACCATCGACACGCCGCGCTTGTGCACGCCGCGGGTGGTCATGCACTCGTGGCTGGCGTCGATCACCACCGCCACGCCGGCCGGTCGCAGGGTGTCCTGGATGCACTGGGCGATTTGCGCGGTGAGTTTCTCCTGCACCTGGAAACGCCGGGCGAAGCCGTCGACCACTCGCGCCAGCTTGCTGATGCCGACCACGCGGTTGGTCGGCATGTAGCCGACGTGGGCGCGGCCGATGATCGGCGCCATGTGGTGTTCGCAATGGCTTTCGAACTCGATGTCGCGCAGCACCACCATCTCGTCGTAGCCGGCCACTTCCTTGAAGGTGCGGCGCAGGTAGTCGCCCGGGTCGGATTCGTAGCCGGAGAACCAGTCGCGGTACGCCTCGGCCACGCGCTTGGGCGTGTCCAGCAGGCCTTCGCGCGCCGGATCCTCGCCGGCCCAGCGCAGCAGAGTGCGCACGGCCTCTTCGGCCTGGGTCTGGCTGACGTCGTCTGGATTGCGCTGTTCGCTCATGCGGATGCCTTGGGGGTTACGGATCGGGTCAGTTTAACGGCAGCGTCAAGCCCGCGCGGGCGCGGGCATGGTGGGACACTCAAGCTTCCGGGTCGTCGCTGTCGTCCAGCGTGGGCACGTCGTCACCCAGCAACTGCTGGACGACTTCGCCCGGCGCGGTTTCCACGCCGCGCAGTTTGCGTTCGATCGCACGGGTGCGCACGCCTGTCGCGTCGATTTGATTGCTGGCCTGGTCGAGGTTTTTCTTGATCTTGTCCAGCACCATGCCGAACTTGCCGAACTCGGTCTTGACCGCGCCCAGCAGCTGCCATACCTCGCTGCTGCGTTTCTCGATCGCCAATGTGCGGAAGCCGGCCTTGAGGCTGGTCAGGATCGCCGCCAGCGTGGTCGGCCCGGCGACGGTGATGTGGTGGTCGCGCTGCAGCGACTCGAACAGGCCGGGTCGCCGCAGCACTTCGGCGAACAAGCCTTCGGTGGGCAGGAACAGGATGGCGAAATCCACCGTGTGCGGCGGTGCCACGTACTTGCTGCGGATGCGCTTGGCCTCCTCGCGCACGCGCCGCTCCAGCGCGTTGGCGGCGTCCACGGCGGCGGTGGCGTTGGCGTTTTCCTGCGCCTCCTGCAGGCGCTGGTAGTCCTCGAGCGGAAACTTGGCGTCGATCGGCAACCACAGCGGGGCACCATCGACGCCGTTGGGCATGTGGATGGCGTATTCCACCCGCGCGTCGGAGTTGGGCACCACGGCCACGTTGACTGCGTACTGGTCAGGCGTCAGAAGCTGTTCGAGCAGCGCTCCGAGCTGGGTTTCACCCAGTACACCGCGCGTCTTGACGTTACCGAGCACGCGCTTGAGATCACCCACACCGGTGGCCAGGCTCTGCATTTCGCCAAGGCCGCGCTGCACCGCTTCCAGCCGATCGGAAACCAGCTTGAACGACTCGCCCAGGCGGGTTTCCAGGGTGGCATGCAGTTTCTCGTCCACGGTGGCACGCATCTGTTCCAGCTTGGCCGCGTTGTCCATCTGGATCGCGCCGAGCTTGGCCTCAAGCGTGGCACGCACTTCGCCCATGCGTTTCTCGTGCTCGGCGCTGAGCGCGGCGAAGCGCTGTTGCTGTTGCTCGCCGAAATGGTTGAGGGCGAGCGTGGTTTCCGCGCGGCTCTTGCGCGCGTCCTCGGTGAGCTGCTGTGCCAGCGTCTGCAGGCCTTGGCTGGTGCCGTCGGTGAGCGCGGCCAGGCGCTGGCCGAAGCCGTCGATGCGCTCGGCCTGCTGCTGCGACATGCCCCCGAGCTGCTCGCCGAGGTGGCCGCGGAAACGGTCGAAGCCCTGCTGCAGTTCCTCGCGGCCGGCGCGCTGCTCCTCGCGCAAGGTGCGCTCGACGCGCGCGCTGTCGTCCTTCAATGCGTCCAGCTTTGCGCCGAGGCCGGGGTCGCCGCGGCCTCGCAGCAGCGCCGCTACCTGCAACAGCAGCACCAGCGCGGCGAGGATGACGAGGGCGATCAGCAGGATTTCATTGAGTGGCATGGAACGTTTTCCCGGGTCGATGCATCCAGTGTACGTCGGGCGGTCTCATCGGCTGCGCCTGGATTTCACGTTGCCGCTGCCAGGGCGGTGCATCATGGGCCGATACGTCGGCTTGGGAGAGCGTCATGGAACATGTTCACGACTACCTGATCATCGGCGCCGGTATGGCCGCCGACGCGGCCGCCAAGGCGATTCGCGAGGTCGATGCCGCGGCGAACGTCGGCATCGTCGGCGCCGAGACACCGCCGCCGTATCAACGGCCGCCGCTGTCGAAGGCGCTGTGGAAGGGCGACAAGTCGGTGGCCGACATCGACCTGGCCACCGCGCAAAGCGGCGCGACCTTGCACCTGGGCCGCCGCATCGAATCGCTGGACCGGGTGGCGCGCACCGCGCGAGATAATCACGGCGATACCTACCGCTACCGCCGCCTGCTGCTGGCCACCGGCGCCACGCCGCGGCGGCTGCCGTTCGAGGGTGACGAGCGGATCATCCATTTCCGCACGCTGGACGATTACCAAGCCTTGCGGCGTTACGCGCAGCCCGGCGCCTTCATCGCGGTGATCGGCGGCGGCTTCATCGGCTGCGAGCTGGCAGCGTCGCTGTGCAGCCTCGGCTGCAAGGTGACCTTGCTGTTTCCTGGCGAGACGATCGGCGCGGGGCGCTATCCCGCTGGCCTGGCGCACTATCTCGACGACTACTACCGCAGCCGCGGCGTGAAAGTGCGCAGCGGCGTGCGTGTGGAGGGCAGCAACCCCACCGACGGCGGTGTGGAGTTGGTGTTGTCTGACGGCAGCCTGCTGCGCGTGGAGGCGGCGGTGGCCGGCCTCGGCGTGACGCCCGACACCGCACTGGCCGAGCAGGCCGGCCTCACGGTCGACGACGGCATCGTGGTCGACGCCCACCTGCGCAGCAGCGACGCCGACATCTGGGCCGCCGGCGACGTGGCGAACTTCCGCAGCGCGGCGCTGGATCGACGTCTTCGCGTCGAGCATGAAGACGCGGCGATCAGCATGGGCCGGCTCGCCGGCCGCGCGATGGCCGGGGTCGAGGAGGCTTACACCACGCTGCCGTTCTTCTATTCCGATCTGTTCGATCTCGGCTATGAAGCGGTCGGCCTGCTGGATACGCGACTGGAGGTGGTCGAGGACTGGCGCGAGCCGAACCGCGAAGGCGTGGTGTATTACCTCGACGCCGGCCGCGTGCGTGGCGTGCTGTTGTGGAACGTGTGGGATCAGGTGGATGCCGCGCGCGAGTTGATGGCCGAGGCCGGCCCCTTCGACGCCGCGTCGCTGCGCGGGCGGCTGCCGCGTAGCGAAGCCGCGTAGGTTGGGGTGAGCGCAGCGAACCCCAACATGCTCGCCGTGACGTTGGGGTTCGCTGCGCTTACCCCAACCTACCTCCGGCCGCGCGGGTTCAATCCACGCGGCAGAACACCGCCTTCAGATAGCGCCCTTCCGGCACGTCGGTGCGGAACGGGTGGTCGGCGCCGGCACCGCGCACTTCCAGCACCTGGATCTCGCGGCCGGCGTTGAGCGCCACCCGGCGCAGCATCTCCAGGAACTCGCCTTCGCCGACCAGGCCGGTGCATGAACACGTCAGCAGCAGGCCGCCGGGCGGGATGATGTCCAGCGCCATGCGGTTCATCGCGAAGTATTTCTTCAGCGCGTCCATCACCTTGCTGCGGTCGCGGGTGAGCTTGGCCGGGTCGAGGATCACCGCGTCGTAGCGCTCGCCGCGCGCCACCGCCGCGCGCACCCAGTCGAAGATGTCGGACTGCTCGAACGTCACGGCCACGTTGTTGGCGGCGGCGTTGGCGCGGGCGACGTCCAGGATGCCGGCATCGAGATCCACGCCGACCGCTTCGCGCGCGCCGGCCGCCATCGCGTGCACGGCGAAGCCGCCGGCGTTGCAGCACAGGTCGAGCACGCGGCGGCCTTTCGCCAGTTCGGCGAAGCGCTGGCGGTTGTCGCGCTGGTCGGCGAAGAAGCCGGTCTTGTGGCCGGAGCCCGGCGCGGCGTGGAAGCGCAGGCCGTGCTCGTGCACCTCGAATGCTTCCGGCACGTCGGGGCTGCGGCAGTCGAACGATTCCTGCTTCTGCACGTGCGACTCGGCGAACCAGTACAACTGCGCGCCGGGGAAATGCGTCAGCAGGGCGGCGTGGATCGCCTCGCGGAAACGCCACATGCCGGCGGCGAAGTATTCGATGACGAGGATGTCGGCGTAGCGGTCCACGATCAGGCCGGACAGATCGTCACCCTCGCTGTGCACCACGCGCCAGGCGTCGCTGACCTGGTCGAGCTGCAGCCAGTCGCGGCGCAGTTGCACGGCACGGGCGATGCGCGCGGCGATCCATTCCGCGTCGATCGCGGTATCCGGATGCGTGTCGAGCAGGCGCAGTGCGATGCGCGCGTGGCCGTTCCAGAATGCGCGGCCGACGAAGCGGCCCTTCGCGTCCTGCACCTCGACCACGCTGCCCGGCGGCAGTTTCGATTCCGGCTTGTAGATCTGCGCCGACCACACCCACGGATGGCCGGGGTTGCGATCGGATTTCAGGCGGATGACGGGCAGCGCGGCAGGAATATTCATCCGCCCATGATAGCTGGTGGCCGGGCTTCTCCCCGGGCCGCAGCTACGGTCCGCAGCGGTGTCAGCGCAGGCGCAGGACCAGCCAGGAAAGCAGCGCCAGCAGGTTGATGCCCAGACGCGACACGGACGGGCCAGCCACTGCCAGCACGAAGCCCTGCGTGCCGAAGTGCCAGTCCAGGCCCAGCCGCGGCACGCCTGCAGCGTGGCGAAGATGTTCACGAAGGCGCCGCTGTGCAGCGCATAGCTGAATACCGGCAGTGGCGATCAACGGCAGCTGCAACAGCTGCGCCCAGCGCGAAAAGCGCACGCCGTTCTCGCTGCCTTCCAGCAGCAGCACGCCGGCGACCAGCACGAAACCGAACAGGGCCAGTCCGATCAGCGCGAGCAGGCTGTCGTGGGTCGAGCCCAGCGGCAGCAGTCGGCGCAGCATCACCACCACGCCGTAGAAGCCGCCGGCGACTTCGAAGATGCCGATCAGGCGGAACAGAAGATTGCGCACGGGTAGCCTCGTCCGAAAAGACGAAAGCTTAGGCCATCAGCACGCCACGCGCTTCCTCGACGATCACGTGCGGCACGAAGCGGGCGCTGTCCTGGGTCACCAGCGAACGGTCCTCGCGGATGCCGATGCCGCAGGCGCGGTCGCCGACCACCCAGCTGCCGACCAGCGGATAGTGGCCGTCGAAGGCGGTCAGCGGATGGCAGGCCTGGCGGATGCACGGGCCGTGCATACGGGCCATCGGTGCGCAGCTCACGGCCGTCGTCCAGATGCATCGCGATGTTGGCGCCTTCGCGCGAGTGCAGCGGCTTGCGCACCCAGCCGCGCGGCAGCTCGCCGCCAGCGTCGAACTCGGCCGGCAGCAGGTTGGGGTGGCCGCGATGGGCGTCCCACAGCAGCGGCAGGATGCCCTTGTTGCTGAGCAGCGCCTTCCACGGCGGCTCGATCAGCTGCAGGCCGGAGCGCGGCAGATGCTGGCCGAACGACTCGCGGAACATGTCTTCCAGCGGGTACAGCTTGAACAGGCAGCCGATCACGTTGTCGTCGAGGTCGGTGAAGCGGCCGTCTTCGGAGATGCCGATGTCCTCGATCGCCAGCGTGCCGCAGTCGATGCCGGCCTGCAGCGCGCAGTCGCGCAGGTAGGCCACGGTGCCCTGGTCCTCGGCCGAGTCACGCACGGCGGAGAAATGGAACGGTCGCGCGATGCGGCGCGCGATCGTGCCGAACGCTTCCACCAGCGCTTCGTAGATCGAATTGAACTGGTCGCTGCCGGCCGGCAGTTGGCCGCGCGCGAGCTGGTCTTCCAGCCATTGCCACTGGAAGAACGCGGCCTCGAACAGCGAGGTCGGCGTGTCGTAGTTCAGCTCGTAGAGCTTGGCCGGAGCGTGACCGTCGTAGGCGAAATCCATGCGTCCGTACAGGTGCGGCTGACGCTCGCGCCAGCTCTGCGCGATCCAGTCCCAGTACGGCTCGGGTATCGCCAGCTGACGCAAGTGCTGCTCGTCGCCGACGATGCGGTCGACCATGTCCAGCGCCATCGCGTGCAGCTCTTCGGTGGGCGATTCGATGTCGTCCTCGATCTCGCGCAGGCTGAATGCGTAATACGCGGACTCGTCCCAGTACGGCGCATCGTCGATGGTGTGGAAACCGAAGCCGCAGTCGGCGGCCTTGGCGCGCCAGTCGGGGCGCTCGGCCGTGACGACCCGGCGCATCAGCCGCCGATGCCGCGGCTGCTGCCGGATCTGCCGAAGCCGGAGCGGCTGCTGGTGACCGCGCGGTTCGGCGTGGCGTTGATCGGCACCATCGCCGTGCCCGCGCCGCCGCGGTAGATGCCGCCGGTCGGTGCGCCGGCCGCCGGGCGCTGCCAGCCGCCGTCGCGGTCACGGAACGCCGGCGCGCTGTTGAAGCCGTTCGCGGCCACGCCGTTGCGCATCATCTGCGACAGGAAGAAGCCGGTCATCAGCGGGCCGAAGAACGAGTGGTTGCTGCCATCGCTGCGTTCGGCGCATTTTTCCTTGCCGTAGCTCGCCTCGCATTCCTCGCGGTTGGCGAAGCGCGGCGCAGTGGCCACGGCTTCCTGCTCGGCCTTGGCGAAGGCCTGGCCGCAGGTGTTGCTGTCATTGGTCTGCGCCACGCAGGCCTCGACCGAGGTGTACAGCCCTTCGCGCGACGCGCTTTCGCTGCGGTCGCAGGCGGTCAGCAGCAACGGGGCCGTGCTCATCAGCAGCAGGGCGGCGGTCCTGGATCGTTTCATGGGCATGCTCGTACGGGGTATCCGGTCAAGCATGCCTGCTTGGGCGCACGGATGAAAGTTCTTGCGGATATCAGACCCGGACTAGAACGGGTAGAGCCCGCTCGCGGGCGATACTTTTCCGGCGGGATTCGGGATTCGGGAAAGCATCGCCCGCGAGCGGGCTCCTACGGGGGCTCGGTTTTTGCTCGCGCCGAGTCTATTCGAGCGCGTCGGCCAGCTCGTGCAGGTCGGCGACGTGCTGTTCCCACCAGCGCGATTCGGCAGCGAACGGGAAGGCGGCGGGGAAAGCCGGGTCGTGCCAGCGCGCGGCGATCCAGCCGGCGTAGTGCAGCTGGCGCATCGCGCGCAGGGCGGGGATCAGGGCCAGTTCGCCGTCGTCGAAATCGCGGAACTGCCGGTAGCCGTCGAGCACGGCTTCCAGCGCGCGCTCGTCGTTGGCGAGCATCCACAGATCCTGCACCGCCGGGCCGCTGCGCGCGTCGTCGAAGTCGACGAAGTGCGGGCCGGCGTCGGTCCACAGCACGTTGCCGGGGTGGCAATCGCCGTGCAGGCGCAGCTGGCGCACCGGGCCGACCGCTTCCAGCCGGTCAGCGATGGCGCCATCCAGTCGCGTCGCCGCGGCGCGAGTAATTCGTCTGCAGCGAGTGGGGCAGCAGCGACGAGTCGAGCACCGCACGCGTCGGCTGCTGCACCATCGTGTCGCGATCGAGTTTGCCGCGATGGACGAACGGCGCGCGGGCGCCGACCACGTGCATGCGCGCGATCAGCCGGCCCAGCCATTGCAGTTGATCGATCGCTTCCAGCTCCGGCGCGCGACCGCCGCGGCGAGGGGTGAGTGCGTAGCGGAAGCCGCCATGGTGCAACAGGGTGTGGCCGCCGAAGATCAGCGGCGCCACCACCGGCAGCTCGGCGTCGGCCAGCTCCTGCGCGAACGCGTGTTCCTCGGCGATCGCCGCGTCGCTCCAGCGGCCGGGCCGATAGAACTTCGCGATCACCGGTGCCGCCGGCTCCGCTCCGCCGTTCCAGCCCCACCTGCCACACCCGGTTCTCGTAGCTGTTCAGCGCCAGCAGGCGGCCGTCGGGCCACAGCCCGCAGGCGCTCACCGCGTCGAGTACGAGGTCGGGCGTGAGGTTGGCGTACGGCGTGTCGTTCAACGCGTGCCCGCGCCGCGCGCTGCGATCACCGCCATGGTGATGCGCGAGATGCATACCAGCGCGCCGTCCTCGCTTTCGATGCGGATCTCCCACACCTGGGTGGTGCGCCCGATGTGCAGCATCCTCGCGGTGCCGGTGACGATGCCGCTGCGCACGCCGCGGATATGGTTGGCGTTGATGTCCAGGCCGACCGCCAGTTCCTTGTCCGGATCCAGCGTCAGCATCGCCGCGGTGCTGCCCAGCGTTTCGGCCAGCGCCACCGAGGCGCCGCCGTGCAGCAGGCCGTAGGGCTGGTGGGTGCGATGGTCGACCGGCATGGTGCCTTGCAGCCAGTCATCGCCGATCGCGGTGATGCGGATGCCCAGCGTCTCCATCATGGTATTGGTGCTCCAGCCGTTGAGGCGGGCGAGGTCGGCGGGCTGTTTCCAGAGGCTCATCGTTGATTCCTGCATGACAAGCCCGCATTGTTGTCCGCGGGCATCGCCGCGACAATGGCGGGTACCACGCGGTCACGGAAGGCATTCCGCTGGCCTTGGCAGGATCGCATCGGACTTCTTTCTTGTTCACCGTCACTCTCAAGACATCCGGCCGCCGGTTTTCGGTGACCCCCGGCGAAACCGTGCTGGAAGCTGCGCAGCGCGCCGGCGTGGCCCTGCCGTATTCGTGCCGGGCCGGGGTTTGCGGCAGTTGCAAGGCGATCCTGCTGGATGGCCAGTGCGACTATCCGCGCAACCCGCCGCTGGCGCTGGATGCAGGTGCACTGGCGAAACACGCCGTGCTGCTGTGCCAGGCGGTGCCGCGCAGCGACCTGCTGCTGCAGGCGCGCGAGGTCACCTCGGTGGAAGACATCGCGCGGCGCCAGCTCGACGTGGTGGTGACCGAGAAGTGGCGGCTGGCCGACGAGGTGATCGGGCTGCGTCTGCTGCCGGCGCCGGGCGAACGTCCGCTCAGGCGCCTGCAGCGGCCAGTATGTGGACGTGCTGCTGGACGACGGCAAGCGGCGGCCGTTCTCGATCGCCAACGGTCCGCAGGCCGACGGCATGATCGAACTGCACGTGCGGCACGTGGCCGGTGGCGGTTTCACCTCGTGGGTCAGCGATCACCTGAAGGTGGGCGAGCGGTTGCGCATCGAGGGGCCGCTGGGCACGTTTGTCCCGCGCGAGGATTCCGAGCGGCCGATGATCTTCATGGCCGGTGGCACCGGTTTCGCGCCGGTCAAGGCGATCGTCGAGCATTTCATCGCGCTGGGTACGCGCCGGTCGATCCAGCTGTACTGGGGCGCACGCAGCGAGGCTGACCTGTATCTGCGTGCGCTGGCCGAGCAGTGGGCGCGCGAGCGGCCGAATCTGCATTTCCACGCGGTGGTGTCCGACCCGACCCAGACGACCGGCCTGCGCAGCGGGCTGGTGCACGATGCGGTGCTGGCGGATCAGCCCGATCTGTCCGGCCACGACCTGTACATGAGCGGCCCCCCGGCGATGGTCGACGTGGCGCTGCCGCTGTTTCTCGATGCCGGCTTGCCGGAAGACCGCCTGTACTACGACTCGTTCGAATACGCGCCGGACGTGCTGGCGCAGATCATCGCCGGTCGCGCCGGCATCCGCGATCGCTGACGGTTCTCCGTGGGGATGGCGCCGCAGAAGCGGCGCGGCGGCCAACGCGTGCTATTTGTTGCCTTTGGCTACCGGCAACTGTGCCGCCTGCCAGGCCAGCACGCCGCCACCCAGGGTGTGCACCTTGCCGAAGCCGGCCTTGACCAGACGCTGCGCGGCCTTGACCGAGTTGCCGCGGCCGTCCTTGTCCATCACCACCACCGGCAATTCCCTGGCCTTGGCCAGGTCCTTGTTCTCCGGGTCGAACTGGCTCATGGCCACGTGCCTGGCGCCGGGTACGTGCATCTTCTCGAACTCGGCGATCGCCGACAGATCGATCAGCAGCGGGCTCTCGCGGTTGATCAGCTGGGTCAGGCCGCTGGGGCTCAGTTCCTTCACCTTGCTGAAAAGGGTGCTGACCTGCATGACGATCAACGCCAGCAGCAGGACCACGAACAGGGCCGACAAGGCCACATGGTTGCCGATAAATTCGGGCAGCTTGTGCAGGAAATCGTTCATCGTCAGTCCACAGGTGCCTTGAGCGCACCAACTCGGGTAAACCGCCGATTATACGGGCATGTCGCGGCCAGCGCCGATGCACGCGGGTGTTCAGTTCTGGGTGATGTCCGGCAACCCGCTGGTCAGCCACCAGTGCTTGGTCTTTTCGTCGTAGTGCCAGGTCTGGTGGTCGACGATGCTGCGTTCGGACTGCGTGTGGATATTGACCAGGTTGATCAGCACCGTCTGCTGCACGTCGAAGTCGCCGGTCGGCACCGGGCCGGCGCCGTTGTCGTACTCGCTCACGCGCACCTGCTGGTAGCGCGCCAGGTCCAGCGGGTTCAGCGGGTGGGCGGCACGCTGCGCAGGTTCGATGAATTGCGCGGCGCTCTGGAAATCGCCCCAGCGCAGCGTGCTGCCATACGCGTTGAGCGTAGTGGTCAATGCGTCGCTGCGGGTCTTGGTGGCGCAGCCGGCCAGCAACAGTACGCACAGCACGACGGCGATGTTCAGGATGCGGCGCATGCTTGGTTTCTCCCCGTGAATACCCGCCCATTCTGCCTCAAAGCAGAAAAGGCGCGAGTCAGCTGCGGCGTTTGGCGACGAAACGCGCGCTCAGGGTGGCTGCTGGTCGGCCTTCCTCACCGGGCACCACGCAGGCAACGCTGATGCGGGCTCTGCCGCGCGTGGTCAGCGTGTTGAAGAACGTGGCCCAGTCGGCGCTGGTATCCAGGCGCGCCTCGCTGTGGAAGTCCTGCCACAGCGGCGAGAGGTAGCGCACGCTGGATTCGGCCACGAACACGTCGCAGTCGTGGCCGCGCCGGCGCAACGCCAGTTCCACCAGTGCCCAGCCGCTCAAGGTCATCAGGCTGACCAGGCTGCCGCCGAAGGCGCAGCCCTTGTCGTTGACGTTGGGCGCCAGCGGCGCGCGCAGGCTGAGGCTGTCGTCGTCGCAAGCCGCCAGTTGCAGATCCATCGCATGCGCCAGCGGGATTTCGTCGCGGATGAACTGGATCAGTTCCTGTGCATGCAGTGTTACGTCGTCGGTTGTGCTCACGTCGTCGGGGAATCCGTGGGAAAGGGAGACCCCCCAGTTTACGGCACCGCTACACTGGAGCCACGACAGTGACCGGATGCGACGCACCCATGCACGACAATCTGCACGGCCGGATCGTGGTGATCACGCGCCCGGCCGGCACCGCCGCGGCGCTGGCGCGACGCGTGCGTGCGCTCGGCGGCGTACCGCTGCTGCTGCCGGGCCTGGCCCTGCGCCCGGCGGCGGATGCAGCGGCCGCGCGCGACGCCCTGCACCTGGCGCTGTGCGACGAATTGCTGGTTTTCACCAGTCCGGCCGCGGTGCGCTACGCCGCCGCGCTGCTGCCGTTGCGCACCGCGGCGACGGTGCTGGCCGTTGGCCGGGGCACGGCGCTGGCGCTGCGTCGACACGGCGTCGCCGAGCCGCTGGCGCCACGTCAGCAAGACAGCGAAGGTCTGCTTGAACACCCCGCGCTGGCGGAGCTGCATGGTCGCCGGGTGGCCCTGATCGGCGCGCCGGGCGGGCGTGGCGTGCTGCGCGAACAGCTCGCCGCGCGCGGCGCGCAATTGCGCGAGCTGCATGTCTACCGGCGCGTGCCGCCGCGGCTGGACCGGCGCCACGTCGATGCGCTGCTGCGCTTGCCGACCTCGGCGCAGGTGCTGCTGTCCAGCGCCGAGGCGCTGCACAACCTCCAGCAGACGCTACCGCTGCCGGCGTGGACGCGGCTGTGCGCGGCGACGGCGGTGGTCAGCAGCGAGCGACTGGCGACGGCCGCCCGCAGCGCGGGCTTCACGCACATCGTGATCGCCGCCTCGGCGTTCTCGGCCGATCTGCTCGACGCGGCGACCGCCACCGGCTGAGCATCTTCACGCGGGCATGCTACGAACGCGGCCGTATGGGCTGTTAGCATGCGCGCATGAGCAACGTAGACAAGCCGAACGAGTCCACCGCGCCCGAGGGCGCCGGTTCCGACACCCGCGCGACCGACGCGTTACGGGTCGATCCGCCGATACGTGCTTCACGGCCTGCGCCGGCTCCACGCCCGCGCGCTGGCGGCAGCTTGGCGCTGGCGGTGCTGCTGGCGTTGCTGGCGCTGCTGGCGTCGGGCTATACCGGCTGGCGCCAGTGGCAGCAGGAACGGGGCAGCGCTGCCGACAGCCAGAGTGTTGCCAGCCTGCAGCAGCGCGTGGAGACGCTGGAATCCACGCTGACCACGCTGGATGGCCAGCGCAGCAGCCTGAACCAGCGGCTGGACGATGCCGCCCAGGTCAACCGGTCGCTGCGCGAGGAACTGCTCGGCCAGGCCGAGCGCACGCGCCACCTCGAAGACGCCGTGGCCAAACTCGCCGAGAAGAGCCTGTCCGGCCGCAACGGCATGCTTCTGGACGAAACCGAATCGCTGCTGCGCATGGCCGGCGAACGCTACACGCTGTTCAACGATGCGCAGGGTGCGGCGGCCGCGTACGCGATGGCCGACCAGACCCTGGCCGCAGTCAACGACGGAGCGTTCAGCGGCTTGCGCCAGAGCATCAACGCCGAACGCGAGGCACTGGTGAAAAGCCAGCCGGCCGGCCAGCCCGGCGCCCTGCAGCAGCTGACGGCATTACGCGGCAGCCTGGCGGCGTTGCCGCTGAAGCCGCTCGACAGCGACAAGGCGCCGGCCACCGATGCGTGGTCGCGCATCGGCCGCGCACTGGCCGGTGTGGTCAGCGTGCAGCGTGACAACGGCGCGCCGCTGATGGTGGCGGATGCGCGCTTCGCACGTGAACTGGCCGCACTCGACCTGGCCCAGGCGCAGGCTGCACTGTTGGCCTACGACGGCAAGGAATACTCCGCGGCGCTGCAGCGGGTGGATGCCGCGCTGGTCAGCCAGTTCGATGGCAACGCACCGGCGGTAAAACAAGCCCGCGCGACGCTGCAGCAACTCGCCAGCCAACTGCCGGCGAATGCGCCGGTGCAGCTCGGCGCCGCCCTGTCCGAACTGCGCAACCTGCGCGCCGTGCATGCGCTCACGCCGGCGACGGACACCGCCGCACCGGCGGTGGCGCCGGCGGACGGGGCTCGGCCATGAGGCTCTGGTACGGCATCGGCCTGCTGGTGGTCGTCGCCGCACTGGCCGCGTTCGGCTGGCACTGGGTGGCGGCGGATCCCGGCTACGTGCTGCTGCGCCTGCGCGGCTGGAAGGTGGAGACCACGGTAGTCGCGGCGGTGGTGATCCTGCTCGTGGCGTGGGCCGTTGCTCACCCTGCTGTGGCACCTGTTGCGCTGGCCCTTCGGCGCGTTTTCGCGGCGGCATCGACGGCTCAGTCAGCAACGCCTGGGTGAAGGCCTGGTGGCCTTGATGGAAGGCCGCCACGGCGACGCCGAGCGCGACCTCAATCGCGCCTCGCGGCTGGACACGCTGCGCGGTCCGGCCCTGCTGGCCTCGGCCGAAGCCGCCTCGCGCCGTGGCGAGCATGCTCGCGCACTGGAGGCGCTGGATCAGGCGGCGCAGTCCGTGCCGCAGGCCGCCCGTGTGCTGCGCGCCCGCGCGTTGCGGCGCGAGGGCAAGCTGGCCGAAGCGTTGGCACTGCTGACGCCGGAAGCCGACAAGGGCAGCTTGACCCCGGGTGGCTGGCATGAACTGGCGCAGGCGGCGTTGGCGAGCGGCGATGTCCGCCACGCCCGCGACGCGCTGGCGCCGCTGCAGAAAAGTGGCGCATTGGGCAGCCGTGCCTATGCGGCGCTGGAAGCGCAGGTGCTGATCGCCACCCTCCATGCCGCCGCCGACGGCGCCAGCCTGAACGCGCTGTGGTCGTCCTTGCCGAAAGCGCAACGCCGGGTGCCACGGGTAATCGATGCCTATGCCCGCCGCGCGGCATCCTTCGGCCTGACCCTGCCGGCGATGGACGAAGTGGAATCCGCGCTTGCGCCGCGAATGGTCGCCGCTGCTGATCGAAACCTACGGCACCCTGGCCGGCGACGACATCGAAGCGCGCCTGCGCCGCGCCGAAGGCTGGCTCGACGCCCATCCGAACGACGCCAACCTGCTGCTCACGCTCGGTCGCATGTGCGTGCGGCTGCAGCTGTGGGGCAAGGCGAAGCAGCACCTGCAACGCTCGCTGGCCCTGGTGCCATCCGCTGCCGCGTGGGAGGCCCTCGGCGATGCGTTCGTCGGCCACGGCGACCCCCAGCAGGCCCAGCGTTGCTATCGCAATGCCTTGGCCTTTGTCCGCGGCGACGCGGTCACGCCGCTGGCACCGACCGCCAGCGCCGCGCAGCCCGACACGCACCCCATTGCGATCGAGGAACGCGACGCCCACGGCGTGCCGAGGTTGCGGGAGTAGTGCCCGTAGGTTGGGGTGAGCGCAGCGAACCCCAGCATCTTCGCACCGCCGCATTCCTCGATGTTGGGGTTCGCTGCGCTCACCCCAACTTACGGCGACGCCGACGCCGGATGTTCGGCTACAGCGCTGTCAGGTTCGCGTACGCCGCCACCAGCCACTTGCTGCCGGCGCTTTCGAAATTCACCTGCAGTCGCGTGTGCGCGCCGCTGCCTTCGGCGCTGAGCACCACGCCTTCGCCGAAGCTGGGGTGGCTGACGCGCTGGCCGAGCTTCACCGGCAGCGATTCCTCCAGTGATGGCGAGATCTCGTGCGGCCGCCCGGCGTACAGCGGGCGGGTGACGTGCACGCGCGGGCGCACTTCGTCGATCAGTTCGGCCGGCATTTCGCCGAGGAAGCGCGAAGGCCGCGCCAGCATCTCGGTGCCGTGCATGCGACGCGATTCGGCATGGGTGACGACGAGTTTTTCGCGGGCGCGGGTGATGCCGACGTAGGCGAGCCGGCGTTCCTCTTCCAGCCGGCCTTCATCGTCGACCGAGCGCTGGCTGGGGAACAGGCCTTCCTCCATGCCAACCAGGAACACCACCGGGAATTCCAGGCCCTTGGCCGAGTGCAGCGTCATCAGCTGCACGCAGTCGTCGCCTTGCCTCGCCCTGGTTTTCGCCCGCTTCCAGCGCGGCATTCGACAGGAAGGCCGACAGTTCGCTCAGCCCGGCGTCGATGTCTTCCGGCGTGCGCTCGAAACGGCTGGCCACGTTGATCAGTTCGTCCAGATTCTCCACCCGCGTCTCGGCGTTGCCGCGGCTGTCCTTCTCGTAGAAATCGCGCAGGCCGGTGTGGGTGATGGCGTGATCGATCTGTTCGGCGAGGGTCAGGGGAGCGCGGAACGGGGAGCGGGGAACAAGAGCAGAAGCCGGTTTCGCCGCATCCGGTTCGCCGGGAACCGCTCCTTCCGTTCCCTGTTCCCCGTTCGCCGTTCCCGCGAATGCCCCCGCCATCTTGTCGATCAGCGCCAGGAACGCCTTCACCGCGTTCTTCGCGCGCCCGGCCAGCTCGCTGCCGCCGATCAGCTCGCCGAGTGCCGCTTCCCACATCGAAAGGTTCTCGCTGCGGGCGCGCCTGCGAAGCACGTCGAGGGTGCGGTCACCGATGCCGCGTGGCGGCGTGTTCACCGCGCGCTCGAAGGCGGCATCGTCGTGCCGGTTGGCGGTGAGGCGCAGATAGGCCAGCGCGTCCTTCACCTCGGCGCGCTCGAAGAAGCGCTGGCCGCCGTAGACCCGGTAGCCGATCCTGCGCTGGACCAGCTGTTCCTCGAAGTTGCGCGACTGCGCGTTCGAGCGATACAGGATCGCGCAATCCTTCGCCTGACCGTGCTCGTCGATGTATTCGCGGATGCGCTCGATCACGAAGCGCGCCTCGTCCTGCTCGTTGTAGGCGGCGTACAGCGCGATGCGTTCGCCGTCGTCGCCGGCCGTCCACAACTGCTTGCCGAGGCGGCTGCCGTTGCGCTGGATCACGCTGTTGGCGGCCTTCAGGATGGTCGAGGTGGAGCGGTAGTTCTGTTCCAGCTTGATCGTGCGTGCGCCGGGGAAGTCGCGCAGGAACTGCGCCATGTTCTCCACCTTGGCACCGCGCCAGCCGTAGATCGACTGGTCGTCGTCGCCGACCGCGAAGACTTTCCCGGTGGCGCCGGCGAGCACGCGGATCCATGCGTACTGCAGCGTGTTGGTGTCCTGGAATTCGTCGATCAGCAGGTGCCGCCAGCGCTGCTGGTAATGCTCCAGCACGGCGGGGTTCTTCAGCCACAGCTCGTGCGCGCGCAGCAGCAGTTCGCCGAAGTCGACCAGGCCGGCGCGGCGGCAGGCGTCTTCGTAGGCCTTGTAGATGTTGACGAAGGTATGCGTGACCGGATGGTCGCGATGCTCGATGCCATCCGGCCGCTTGCCCTCGTCCTTCCAGCTGTTGATCTGCCAGCAGGCCTGGCGCGGCGGATACTTCGCATCGTCCAGGCCCAGCCCGGCGACCACGCGCTTGACCAGCCGCAGCTGGTCGTCGGAGTCGAGGATCTGGAACGTTTCGGGCAGGCCCGCCTCGCGCCAGTGCCGGCGCAGCAACCGGTGCGCGATGCCGTGGAAGGTGCCCACGGTGAGGCCCTGGGTGCCGCCGGGGATCAGGGCCGCCAGCCGCGCGCGCATTTCGCCGGCGGCCTTGTTGGTGAAGGTGACGGCGAGAATCGCCCACGGCGGCACGCGCTCGGCCTGGGTCAGCCAGCCGATGCGGTGGGTCAGCACGCGGGTCTTGCCCGAGCCGGCGCCGGCAAGCACCAGGTAGTGGCCGGGCGGGGCGCAGACGGCTTCGCGCTGGGCATCGTTGAGCGGGTCGATCAGGTACGAGACATCCATCGCACGCATTGTAGTGGGCGCAAACGAAAACCGCCGCGAAAGCGGCGGTTTTCGGCGAGCACGGGACGGCGGATCAGCGCTTCTGCATGAAGCCGCCGAGCGCCAGCAGGGCGCCAACCACGATCCCGGCAATGCCGATCCACTGCGGCACACCCTTGTCATGGGTGGCGGTGATCTTGGCCGAGCCGACCTGCAGCAGGGTGTCGGTGTCCTGATAGAAGGCATGGCCAGCGACGACCCAGATGCCCACGGCTATGAGGATGATGCCGACGATGATCAGCCCTGTGCGCATGGTGTTCCCCCTTGGTGAGTGTGCGACGAGTATGCCGTGCGCCGGTGTGCACGGAATGTACAGGCCGGACAGGCGGACAAAAAAAGCCCCGGAGGCTAGGGGGAGCCTCCGGGGCGGGGACAGGCACGAAGACCCAGGGGAGAGGTTCGTGCCTGTGGCGGCTCAGGGAGGTGAGTCCGCCGTGGATGCCGTTGCGTGCATCCGAAGTGTTTGATGCGGGCGCAGGTGAAAAGTTTCAAGGGTCGCGAAGAAAATTTATGGCGGGTTCATTTGATGAAACATTAACGCGCAGATGATTCGCCTCAGTGCGCCTCATCCCAGTTCGCGCCCACGCCTACATCGACCAGCAGCGGCACCGCCAGTTCCGCCGCGCCGGACATCCGCTCGATCACGGCGGCGCGCACTTCCTCGACCGCATCGGCGCGCACCTCGAACACCAGTTCGTCGTGCACCTGCATCAGCATGTGGGCGTCGTCGCGGTGCCGTAGCCAGGCCGCCACGGCGATCATCGCGCGCTTGATGATGTCCGCCGCGCTGCCCTGCATCGGCGCGTTCACCGCGGCGCGCTCGGCGCCCTGGCGCAGGCCGGCGTTGCGCGAGGTGAGATTTTCGAGATACAGCCGACGGCCGAAGATGGTTTCGACGTAGCCGTCGCGATGTGCCTGCTCGCGGGTGGCGTCCATGAAGGCACGTACGCCGGGATAGCGCGAGAAGTAGCGTCCCATGTAGTCGCTGGCTTCGCCGCGGTCGACGCCGAGCTGGCGCGCCAGGCCGAACGCGCTCATGCCGTACATCAGGCCGAAGTTGATCGCCTTGGCGGCGCGGCGCTGGTTGGTGGTGATGTCTTCCGGCGCCACGCCGAACACCTCCGCCGCGGTGGCGCGATGCACGTCGCCGCCGGAATGGAACGCGCGCAACAGGCCTTCGTCGCCGGACAGGTGCGCCATGATGCGCAGCTCGATCTGCGAATAGTCCGCCGCCAGCACCCGCCAGCCCGGCGGCGCGACGAAGGCCTGGCGGATGCGCCGGCCTTCCTCGGTGCGCACCGGGATGTTCTGCAGGTTCGGGTCGGACGAGGAGATCCGCCCGGTCGCCACCGAACCCTGGTGGTAACTGGTGTGCACGCGGCCGGTGCGCGGATTGACGATGCCGGACAGCTTGTCGGTGTAGGTGCAGCGCAGCTTGGCCAGGCCGCGATAGTCGAGGATCAGCCGCGGCAGTTCATGGGTATCGGCGATCGCTTCCAGCGCTTCCTCGTTGGTCGACGGCTGGCCGGTCGGCGTCTTCAGTTTCGCCTGCAGGCCGAGTTCGTCGAACAGCACCGCCTGCAATTGTTTCGGCGAATCGAGGTTGAACTCGCGCCCGGCCAGTGCGTATGACTGCCGCTGCAACTCCAGCATGCGCTTGCCCAGCTGCTGGCTTTGCCGGCGCAGCTCGTCGCCGTCGATCAGCACGCCGCGCTGCTCCATCGCGGCCAGCACGGGCACCAGCGGAATCTCGATGTCCTCGTAGACCTTGCGCAGGGCCGGCACGCTTTCGAGCTTGGGCCACAGCGCCCGGTGCAGGCGCAGGGTGATGTCCGAATCCTCGGCGGCGTAGCGGCAGGCGGTGTCCAGATCGACCTGCGAGAACGAGATCTGCTTCGCGCCCTTGCCGGCGACCTGTTCGTACTTGACCGTCTCGTAGCCGAGATATTTTTTCGCCAGCGAGTCCATGTCGTGGCGCGTGGCGGTGGCGTTCCACACGTAGGACTCCAGCATCGAGTCGTGCTTCAGGCCCTGCACCACGATGCCGTAGTTCGACAGGATGTTGATGTCGTACTTCGCGTGCTGGCCGAGCTTGGGGCGCGTCGCGTCCTCGAGGATCGGCTTGAGCGCAGCGAGCACGGCGTCGCGGTCGAGTTGCTGCCGGTGCGCCGGGGTAATCGTGGCCGAGCGGGATGTAGCAGGCCTTGCCCGCCTCCACCGCAAAACTGATGCCGACGATGTCCGCACGCATCGCGTCGATGCTGGTGGTCTCGGTGTCGAAGGCGATCAGTTCGGCGTGGCGCAGCTTTTCCAGCCAGGCATCGAAGGCCGACTGGGTGGTGATCAGCTCGTATTCGCCGGGAGTCGACAGCGCCGCCGCTGGCGCATCGGCGGTAACGACGCGCGCCGTGGCGGGCGGTGTTCCGAATCGCCGAATCCCGGCTTTCCGCAGCCGCAAGGCTGGTCATCCCGAATCCCGGCCCGGCGGCATCGAGGTCCTTCAGCGCGGCCTTGAACTCGTAGCGCGTGTACAGCTCGCGCAGCAGCGCGGTATCGGCTTCGCGCCGGGCCAGTTCGGTGGGGCCGAACTCCAGCGCCACGTCGGTCTTGATCGTCACCAGCTCGCGCGACAACGGCAGCTGCGGCAGCGCCGCGCGCAGGCTTTCGCCGATCTTGCCGCCGACCTTGTCGGCGTTGGCGATCACGCCGTCCAGCGTGTCGTATTCGGCCAGCCATTTCGCGGCGGTCTTCGGGCCGCACTTGGGCACGCCGGGCATGTTGTCGATGGTGTCGCCGGTGAGCGCTGAGGAAGTCGATGATCTGCTCCGGCCGCACGCCGAACTTCTCCATCACGCCGGCGCTGTCCATCACCGTGTTGCTCATGGTGTTGACCAGGGTGACGTGCGGGCCGACCAGCTGCGCCATGTCCTTGTCGCCGGTGGAAACCTCCACCTCGATGCCGAGCGCCTGTGCCTGCAGAGCGAGCGTGCCGATCACGTCGTCGGCCTCGACGCCGCGCACGCGCAGGATCGGGAAACCCAGCGCGCCGACGATCGCCAGCATCGGCTCGACCTGCGCGCGCAGGTCGTCCGGCATCGGCGGGCGATTCGCCTTGTACTGGTCGTACAGCGCGTCGCGGAAGGTCGGGCCGGGCGCGTCGCTGACGAAGGCCAGGTAGTCGGGCTTCGCGTTCAGCGTGGCGCGCAGCATGTTGACCACGCCGAACAGCGCACCGGTAGGCTCGCCTTGGGCATTGCTCAGCGGCGGCAGGGCGTGGAACGCGCGATAGAGGTAGGAGGAGCCGTCGATCAGGATGAGTTTGGGCATGTCCCATTCTCGCATGCACGGCGAAACGTCGCGCTTCACGAAAGCCCGGCGAGGGCGCTGTTATGCTCGGCTCCCCGATCGAGGTTGCCGCCATGAAAACCGCTGCCCTGCTGGTTGCCGCCAGTGTCCTGTTCGCGTCGAATGTGCTGATGTCGGATGTGCAGGCGCAGTCCACGCCATCGACCAGCGTACCGCCACCGCCCAGGCATCCACGATCCCGGCGTGAAAGCCGTGGCGCCGCCGGCCAAGCCGGCCAGGTCGGCGCCGAAGCCTGCCGCCACGCCGCACGACGGGCGTTCGCTGGACCTGAAGCCGCAGGCCTTGCCGGCCATGCGGGACGACGGCCAGGCCCGCGCCGATCGCGACGCGTCGCTGCCGGAGGTCAGGGTGCACCAGCAGGGCGACAACAGATCCAGGAATACAGCCGCAACGGCCGGGTCTACATGGTGGTGGTGACCCCGAAGAGCGGCATCGCGCAGACCTACATGGTCGATCCCCAAGGCCGGCTGGTCGACGAGCACGGCATGAAGCCGGTGGGCCGGTGATGTACAAGGTGCTGGAGTGGGGCAAGAGCCGACCGGCGGCGGAGGCGGGCGAAACGCCGCGGGACACCGGCAATCCCTGAGTCACGTGCTGACTGGCGTCATCGATGCCGGATCGACATCGGGCGGCGTGAAAATCAGGTGGCTGGATTCCGGGTTCGCGCTGTTTCGATCCGCATCAGGCCGGATCGTCCAGCTCCGGGTAATGACGGAAAATGCCGGCCTCGTTGAACGGCAGCCGCCGCGGTGATGCCAGATACGCGGCGAGGCGCGGTCGCTCGGCCACCCGCTGCTTCAGCGCGCGCAGCAGCGGCAGCTCGCGCCCGATGCGCTGCATGGCGCGCGGAAACGCGTAGTCCAGACCGCTCATCAGCTGGAACAGCGACAGATCGACGTAGGAGTGCTCGCGCAACGCATGCAGGCCGCCGCCGCGTTCCAGGACCTGCTCGAAATAGTCCAGGTACTTCGGCAGCCGCGTCTCGCGCAGATCCGCGGCGCGACGCGTTGCCTCGGTGCGCTGGTCCTCGTAGTACAGGCTGCTGGCGATCGGGTGGTGGGCGTCGTGCACCTCGGCGACCAGGTCGCTGATGGTCAGTTGCAGCTGGTGCGCGTACAGCCGCCGCCCCTCGGCCTCGGGCACCAGGCCCAAGCGGCGGGCCGAGGTACTGCAGGATGTTCGCGGTTTGCGCGATGACCAGCCGGCCCGCCTTGAGGAAGGGCGGCGCGAACGGCAACGGGCTTTCGTGGACGCCATCGAGAAAACGCATGATCGCGTCGTCGCCCTCGTCGCGCGCCACGTCGGCATAGCTGGCGCCGGCATCCTCCAGCGCCAATCGCACGAATTCGCCGCGACCCTGGATCCGGTCCAGTAATACAGCTCGTAATGCATGGCAGCCTCCGCATCGCAGCCCCGGATGCCAGCGTGCGCCGTCGCGGGCCGGGACTCAATGCCGGAAGTGGCGCATCCCGGTGAACACCATCGCCATGTCGTGCTCGTCGGCGGCGGCGATCACTTCGGCGTCACGCATCGAGCCGCCGGGCTGGATCACTGCGCTGATGCCCGCCGCGGCGGCCGCGTCGATGCCGTCGCGGAACGGGAAGAACGCGTCCGAGGCCATCACCGAGCCGCGCACTTCGAGCTTCTCGTCGGCCGCCTTGATGCCGGCGATCTTCGCGCTGTAGACGCGGCTCATCTGGCCGGCGCCGATGCCGATGGTCTGGCGATCGCGCGCGTAGACGATGGCGTTGGACTTGACGAACTTGGCCACCTTCCAGGCGAAGATCAGGTCGTGGATCTGCGCCTCGGTCGGTGCGCTTGCGCGTGACGACTTTCAGGTCGGCGGCGCTGATCATGCCGGTGTCGGCGGTCTGGATCAGCAGGCCCGAACCGACCCGCTTGGAACTGTTGCCGGGATGCGCCTGCGTGCAGTGCGCCGTCAGCCGGCAGCGGAATCACCAGCACGCGCACGTTGCCTTTCTTGTGGAACGCCTTCAGCGCGTCGTCCGCATAACCCGGAGCCAGCACCACTTCGACGAACTGGCGCTCGACGATGGCGCGCGCGGTGGCGCCATCCACCTCGCGGTTGAACGCGATGATGCCGCCGAACGCCGAGGTGGGATCGGTCTGGAAGGCCAGGTCGTAGGCCTTGCCGATGCCATCCAGGCTCACCGCCACGCCGCAGGGGTTGGCGTGCTTGACGATCACGCAGGCCGGTTTGACGAAGCTGCGCACGCACTCCCACGCGGCGTCGGCGTCGGCGATGTTGTTGAACGAGAGTTCCTTGCCCTGCAGCTGGCGGAAGGTCGCGAGCGTGCCCGGTGCCGGATACAGGTCGCTGTAGAACGCCGCCTGCTGGTGCGGGTTCTCGCCGTAGCGCAGATCCATCAGCTTGACGAAGCGGCCGTTGACCTGCGCCGGGGAACGCGGCATGGCCGGCGATGGCATCGTGCGTAGTCGTTGAGTTCGAGGCCGGACAGGTAATCGCTGATCGCGCCGCCGTAATTGGCCACGCGATTGAACGCGGCCACGGCCAGCTTGAAGCGCGTGGCGCGGCTCAGGCCGCCGTGCTGTTCGATCTCGGCCAGCGCGTCCGCGTATTGCTCGGGCGAGGTGAGCACGCCCACGTCGTTCCAGTTCTTCGCCGCCGAACGCAGCATCGCCGGGCCGCCGATGTCGATGTTCTCGATGGCGTCTTCGAGCGTGCAGCCGGGCTTGGCCACGGTGGCCTCGAACGGATAAAGGTTCAGCACCAGCAGGTCGATCGGCGCGATGCCGAGTTCGGCTCATCACCGCGTCGTCGGTACCGCGCCGGCCGAGCAGGCCGCCGTGGACTTTCGGGTGCAGGGTCTTGACGCGGCCGTCCATGATCTCGGGAAAGCCGGTGACGTCGCTGACGTCGGTGACCGCGATGCCCGCCTCGCGCAGCGCCTTCGCGCTGCCACCGGTGGAGAGCAGCTCGATACCCTTCGCGGCGAGGCGTCGGCCCAGATCGATCAGGCCGCTCTTGTCGGAAACACTGAGCAGGGCACGACGGACCGGGACGAGCTGGGGAGCGGACATGAGCGGGTTTCCATAACGGGAAAGCCGATCATTATAGCCGTCCGGATGATGGACGGCTTGCACGTGCGACTTACAGCAGACCGTGCGCAGCCAGCTTCTTGCGCAAGGTGGCGCGGTTGATGCCGAGCGCGACGGCAGCGCGGCTCTGGTTGCCATCGTGGAAGGCCAGCACTTCACGCAGCAGCGGCACTTCGACTTCGCGCAGCACCAGTGCGTGCAGGCCTTCGGCGCACTCGGTGTCGCCGATGTCGGCGAGATAACGACGTACCGTGCGGGTGACGCATTCGCTCAGTGCACTTTGGAGCTCGGCACCCTGTGACGAGGTCTGTTTCGCGGCCTCGGCAGCAGGCAGTCTTACAGCATTCACGGACATCTTCCTCGCGTACGAAGCGACGGCCGCATGGGCCGCTGCTCATGGTTATGACTGATGTTGCAGGTCGCGGTGTGTATCGCATGCCGGGCGGCATGTCTGGCGCGAGGGGTCGAGTCTACCCGCGCGGACGGATAATTTTAAGTACCGGTGGCCGACTTATTCGAAACCGAATTCAAACGCCACGGCCTGGTCGCCCGGATCCTGGACCTCCAGCAGCAGTACGGCACTGGCACCAGGCGATAGTCCGCGACGCAGAATCGCACTGTCGTCGAGGTACTCGCGTGGCTGCAGCCGGCGCATGGCAATGCGTTGGCCCTGCGCGTTCGACAAGGTGATCGTCAGTACCGGGTAGGGCTGTCGCGAACGCGGCGTCGTTGCGCACGCTGGCACTGATCATCAGCGCGTCGGCGACGCTGGGATGTGCCTGCACGTTGCTGGCCAGCAGGTGCAGCTGTTGCGGTGCAGCGACCAACGGAAGTTCGCAGCCGAGCACGGCGCAGCTGCTGCGCAGCCAACCACCCACGACGGCATTGCGGATCAGCTCGTCGCGCTTGGCCCATCCCAGTTGCACGCCGAGCAGCAGCGTGAGCAGCAGGCACGCGACCACCCATGGCCAGTGCCGTTCGCCGGAGGAGCGCGATGGGCGGTGCCGACGTTTGGCGGATCGCTCCGGCTGTTGCGATCGCTGTTCGCGTGCGAAGCGCGGTGTGAACACCAGTTGCGAGAAATCCTGGCTGTCGCCGGCGGTCGGCGGGCGCCGACTCGTCGTCGACCACCACCACCGGCGGCTCGGGTCGCGGGCGGTAAACCACCAGGTCGACACACGGCGGTTCCAGCGCCGGTTCGTTCAACGGCATCTCGACGAAGGGTTCGGGCGGCAGTTGATCGGTCAGTGTGGCGAGGCTGTCGAAGCTGGCGTTGCAATGCCCGCACACGACGTGGCCGTGGGCCTTGCTAGCGTCTGCGCGTCCAGCGAAAACACGGACAGGCATTCGGGACATTGTGTGTACATGCAGGCCGCTTTGGATCGGTGTCGCCCAAGCTTAGCAGGCCGACCGCGGACTGGCCGTTGGCGTACTCAGCGCGCGACGCCCGCTGATGCGCACCCAGTCCTCGCGGGTGTCCACGCGCAGTTCGTCGAACCATTCGGCATAGCGCTGCAGCAGTTCGTCCTGCTGGCCGAGCGAGGATGCCGGAGATCGCGAACGGGGCGCCGGGTTTCGCGGCGGCGGCGAAGGTCGGCGCCAGTTCGCCGAGCGGGCCGGCGAGGATGTTGGCGATGAATACGTCGGCCGCTCCTGCGGCGGTGTCCCGTGGCAGGAACAGCGCGAGACGATCGGCCACGCCGTTGCGTTCGGCGTTGTCGGCCGACGCGGTGAGTGCCTGCGGATCGTTGTCCACGCCGACCGCGCTGGCCGCGCCGAGCTTCAGCGCGGCGATCGCCAGGATGCCGGAGCCGCAGCCGTAGTCGGTGACGGTCTTGCCGGCAAGATCGAGGCCGTCCAGCCATTCCAGGCACAGTGCGGTGGTGGGATGCGTGCCGCTGCCGAAGGCGAGGCCGGGATCGAGTCGCACCACCACCAATGCGTCATCGGCCGGCGGCTCGATGTTCCACGGGTAGATCCACAGTCGCCGGCCGAACGGCATCGGCTTGAACTGATCCATCCATGCGCGCTCCCAGTCCTGGTCGGGGACGTCGTCGAAACGCAGTTGTTCCGGCTCCAGCCATGGCAGCAATTCGCCCAGCGCGGCACTGAGGCCGCGCCGGTCGGTGTGTTCGTCGAACAGCGCGTTCAGCGTGATCGTCGGCCACAGCGGCAGCTCGCCCACGCCGGGCTCGAAGATCGCCTGCTCGTCCGGCGTTTCCGCGTTGGCGTCCTGCAGGGTGATCGACAGCGCGCCGAGGTCGTCCAGCGCCTCTTCCGCGCCGGGTTGCTGTTCGGTGCGGACGATCAGGGAGAGTTCGAGAAAGGGCATGGGCGAGGCGCGAGTGACGGAAGGTGGGGGCGAGCGGCAAGGTGGGTGTGGCTATCTCACGACTCGCCACTCGCTACGGCGTTCTTTTCCTTCTGCTCGGCCATGCGCTTTTCGAGATAGTGGATGTTCTGTCCACCGTGCTGGAAACCGACGTCGGCCATGATCCGCTGCTGCAGCGGAATGTTGCACTTGACGCCCTCGATCACCGTCTCGGCCAGCGCCAGGCGCATGCGCGCGATCGCGGTGGCGCGGTCGGGCCCGTGCACGATCAGCTTGCCGATCATCGAATCGTAGTTCGGCGGGATGCGGTAGCCGTCGTACAGGTGGGTGTCCACGCGCACGCCGGGGCCGCCCGGCGCCTCGAAGCGCTTCACGGTGCCGGGGCTGGGCATGAAGTTGTCCGGATCCTCGGCGTTGATGCGGCACTCGATCGCGTGGCCGGTGATCTTGATGTCTTCCTGCCGGATCGACAGCTTCTCGCCGCCGGCGATCAGCAACTGCTCGCGCACCAGGTCGACGCCGGTGATGAACTCGGTCACCGGATGCTCGACCTGGATGCGGGTGTTCATTTCGATGAAGTAGAAGCGGCCGTTCTCGAACAGGAACTCGAAGGTGCCGGCGCCGCGGTAGCCGATGCGCAGGCAGGCATCGACGCAGACCTTGCCGATCTCCGCGCGCAGTTCCGGGCGTGATGCCCGGGAGCGGGCGCCTCCTCCACCACCTTCTGGTGGCGGCGCTGCATCGAGCAGTCGCGCTCGCCCAGATGGATCGCGTTGCCCTGGCCGTCGGCAAGCACCTGGATTTCCACGTGACGCGGGTTCTCCAGGAATTTCTCCATGTACACCACGTCGTTGCCGAAAGCCGCCTTGGCTTCCTGCTTGGTCATCACGATCGAGTTGCCCAGGTGCGCCTCGGTGCGCACCACGCGCATGCCGCGGCCGCCGCCGCCGCCAGCGGCCTTGATGATCACCGGGTAGCCGATCTCGCGGGCGATCTTGATGTTGGTGTCGACGTCCTCGCCGAGCGGGCCGCCGGAACCGGGCACGCACGGCACGCCGGCGGCCTTCATCGCGCGGATCGCCTCGACCTTGTCGCCCATCAGGCGGATCACGTCGGCGGTCGGGCCGATGAAGATGAAGCCGGACTGCTCGACCTGCTCGGCGAAATCGGCGCGTTCGGACAGAAAGCCGTAGCCCGGGTGGATCGCCTGGGCGTCGGTGATTTCCGCCGCGGCGATGATGCGCGGGATGTTGAGGTAGCTGTCGGCCGACGGCCCGGGGCCGATGCAGATCGACTCGTCGGCGAGGCCGACGTGCTTCAGGTTGCGGTCCACGGTGGAGTGCACCGCCACGGTCTTGATGCCCAGACTGTGGCAGGCGCGCAACACGCGCAGGGCGATTTCGCCGCGGTTGGCGATGACGACTTTTTCTAGCATGGGAGCTCCAAAGAGCGGGGGACAGGAAACGGGCAACGGGGGACGGTCAGATCAAAAGCGCGATGTCGCAGCTCTTGGTTTTTTCGTTCCCCGTTGCCCGTTCCCCGTTCCCGCTCGATCATCACGCAATCACGAACATCGGTTCGTCGAATTCCACCGGCTGGCCGTTCTCGACCAGGATCGCCTGCACGGTGCCGGCCACGTCGGCTTCGATCTGGTTGAACATCTTCATCGCCTCGATGATGCCCAGCGTCTCGCCGGCCTTGACCTGCTGGCCGACCTTGACGAAGGCCGGCGTGCCCGGCGTGGCCGAGGCGTAGAAGGTGCCGACCATCGGTGCCTTCACCACATGTCCGGCGGGCAGCGCATCCGCGGCCGGCACCTCGACGGCAGCCGCGACCGGGGCGACAGCCAACGGAGCAGGCGCGGCCGCGACCGGCGCGACGGCAACCGGCGCGGCGCTCTTGGGCACGCGCGACAGGCGCACCACTTCCTCGCCCTCCTTGATTTCCAGTTCGGCGAGGTTGGATTCCTCGAGCAAGTCGATCAGTTTCTTGATTTTGCGCAAATCCATCGGATCAGCCTTTGGTCAGTCATGCCACTGCGGGTGGCCGGGAGTGAATGGGGTAAGCGTGCGGCCGGCTTCGTCAGGCCGTGGCGGGCGAGGCGCAATCGCTGCAGCGCCGCGTCCAGTGCCAGCCGGTAGCTGTCACCGCCGAAGCCGCAGATCACGCCAAGCGCGATGTCGGACAGGTAGGAGTGGTGGCGGAACGGTTCGCGCGCGAACACGTTGGACAGATGCACCTCGATGAACGGAATCGCCACCGAGGCGAAGGCGTCGCGCAACGCAATGCTGGTATGGGTGAATGCACCGGCATTGCACAGGATCATCGCGGTCTGGTCGTCGCGGCCTTGGTGGATGCGCCCGATCAGTTCGTGCTCGGCGTTGGACTGGAACCAGACCAGCTCATGCCCGGCCGCCTGCGCGCGCTCGGCCAGTTGCCGGTTGATGTCCGCCAGCGTCTCGTGACCGTAGATCTCCGGTTCGCGGACGCCCAGCAAGTTGAGGTTGGGTCCGTGCAGGACCAGGATCTTAGCCACGAATCGTCCCGCCAGCGTCCGGTGACCCGGAATCCGGCGCAGTGTGCGCGCAGTCCGGCTTATTGTCCAGTTCGCTGCAGATCGACGATGTTTGACGGAGAAGTGCGGGTTTCCGTGCGTTAGCGTATGTCCGACCCATGCCCGGACTATTTCGGTGCCGGCGTCAGCCATCCAGTCAGCTGCGCGCTCGACAAAGGCCCGGCGTGGTTAGCCAAGATGCGCCCATCAGCGTCGATCAGTACGCTAAAAGGAAGAACCTGGCGGGTATTACCCACTTGGATCGAGGTGCTGGGTGATTTCGTCTGGCCGATCAAGATCGGGTAATTCACGGGATGTGCAGCCAAAAACGCGCGAACGCGATCTGGTTCATCCATCGCTATTCCGATCACGATCGGTGCGTTTTCGCCGAACTTCGCCTGTGCCTCCGCCAGCGCCGGCATCTCTTTCAGGCATGGTACGCACCAGCTGGCCCAGAAATTCAGCAGCACACGGCGCCCGCGATATTCGCTCAGGTCATGCGGCGTGCCATCGAGGTCGGGCAGGCTGAGCGCCGGCAGCGGCTGGCCGATGGCCGCCGGCGTCGCCGTTGCCGGCGGCTGGCTGCGCTGTTGCAGATAGCCGCCGAGCACGGCGGCCAGCACGGCCAGGCCGAGGATCAGCCAGTTGCTGCGGCTGAGCATCAGCGCGCCGCTTCCGTCAGCGCACGCTCGACCAGCGAGGGGGTCAGCACGGTCGACAGCTGGCGACCCGGGCCGCCGTTCTTCGGGAACACTACGTACAACGGAACGCCAGGCGAGTTGTACTGCTGCAGGAAGGCGCTGATGGTCGGGTTGACGTCAGTCCAGTCACCTTTCATGTAGACCGCGCCGGTGCGCTGGAGCAGGTCGCGGAAGGCCTTCGTATCGAGCACGGTGTGCTCGTTCGCCTTGCAGGTGACGCACCAGTCGGCCGTCATGTCGACGAACACGGGGGTGTTGGCGGCACGCAGCTCGGCGAGTTTTTCCGGGCTGTAGGCCACCACACCTTCCTCGGCGATGGCACTGGTCGGCGGCGGCGGTACCTTGGCGAGCAGGTACAGCGGCATCACGGTGGCGATCGCCAGTACGGCCACCGCCAGCTTGCTGACTGCACCGCGCGAGCGGCTGCGTTCGAACCACCACAGCGTCATGGCCAGCAGCACCATCGCCACCAGCACCAGGCCGACCGCATCGGCGCCGCGCTGGTTCGCCAGTACCCATACCAGCCACGCCGCGGTGAGATACATCGGGAACGCCAGCACCTGCTTCAGGGTTTCCATCCAGCGTCCGGGCTTCGGCAACAGGCGCGCCAGTGCAGGAACGAAACCGATCGCCAGGAACGGCAGCGCCAACCCCACTCCCAGCGCGACAAACACCAGCAGCGCCGACAGCATTGGCGCGGCGAACGCATACGCCAGCGCGCTGCCCATGAATGGCGCGGTGCACGGGCTGGCCACCACCACCGCGAGTACACCGGTGAAGAAATCGCCGGCCGGACCGGAACGCGACGCCAGCGTCGCGCCGGTATTGCCCAGCGAGGCGCCGAACTGCACCACGCCGGACATCGACAGGCCGACCGCCAGCATCACGCAGGCCAGCGCGCCGACCAGCAGCGGTTGCTGCAGCTGCGAGCCCCAGCCCAGCGCATGGCCGGCGCTGCGCAGGGCAAGGATACCCAGCCCCAGCGCGGCGAAACTGCACAACACGCCGGCCGTGTAGAACAGTGCGTGGCGACGCGCGGTGGCGCGGTTCTCGCCGCTTTCCAGCACGCTGACCGCCTTGATCGACAGCACCGGCAGCACGCACGGCATCAGGTTCAGTATCAGGCCGCCGCCCAGCGCCAGCAGCAGGGCGGCGATCAGGCTGACCTGCAGCGGCGCAGCGCCGGCGCCGGCCGGGGGCAGCTCGGGTGCGGTGTCGATGGTCCGCGCGGTGACGGCGGCGCCACTGGCGAGATCGAGGCTCACGCTGCGGGTCATCAGCGGGTAGCACAGGCCGCCGTCCTGGCAGCCCTGGAAACTGGCAAGCAGCGTCAACTGGGTGGCATTGCCGAGGTCACCTTCGACCGCCACCGGCAGCTCGACCTGATCGAAATATACGGTGACGTCGCCGAAATGTTCGTCGTGGTGCGCCGTACCGGCCGGCCAGGCCGGTTTCAGGCCGAGGCCGGCCGCATCCTTGAGCTTCAGCGTGGTCTGGTCGCGGTACAGGTAATAACCCTTCGGCATCGTCCAGCGCAGCAGCAACTGGTGCGGGTTCTGCGCCAGTGCCTCGAAGCGGAAGGCCTGTTCGGCCGGCAGCGGGGCGCCGACCATGCCTGTCGCCACGGCCTCATTCTTGTTGCCGCCGAGCTGGCCGAGCGCCGCGCCGAGCGAGCCGGCGGCCGGTGCTGCCGGAGCGACACCGCCGGCCGGCAGTGGCAGGTCGAGCTGCTCGGTATGCGGCGGATAGCAGATCTTCGGATCGACCTCGTGGCAGCCTTGATACTGCACGCTCAGCTTCAGGCGGGTAGCGCCGGCGGCGACGCGTGTACGGGATGCTGGCGTCGACGCCGTGGTGGTACGTCTCCACATCGCCGAGGTATTCGTCGTGAAACTTCTCGCCGTCCGGCAGCTGCGCCTCGCCCAGGACCACCCCGTCGCCGCCCTTGAACTTCATGCGGCCACGGTAGAGGTAGTAGTCCGGCGCGATCGTCCAGTGCAGCTTCAGTACGCCCGGGGTGGACGTGTCGGCGCTGAGCTTGTACGCCTCGGTGACCGGCAGCAGGTCTTCGGTGCCCTGTGCGAACAGCGGCAGGGTGCCGAACAGCAGGCCAAGCCATACCAGCAGACGAACGGCCTTGCGGCCGGCAGACAACACACGCATCGCGATTCTCGGGAAAGACGCAGATCCGCATTATGGCCTAGTCGCTGCGACAGGCTCCTGCTTCAGCCTGTGGCGTTCGCGCGCACCCAGTCCAGGTAGGCCACGTAGCCTTGTTCCAGCGGAAGCGCGACCAGTTCGGGCAACTCGTAGGGGTGCAGTTCGAGCAGGCGGGCCTTCAATGTCTCGAAGCAGCCGGCGGTGGTCTTGATCAGCAGCAACTCCTCGTTGTCGGTAGCTACCGCGCCCTGCCAGCGATAGGTGGAACGCATGCCCGGCAGGCGGTTGACGCAGGCAGCCAGCCGCTCGCCGACCAGCGCTTCGGCGATGGCGCGGGCGCTGGCCGCGTCGGGGCAGCTGCAATAGGCAGAGCAGGACGGTTTCGGACATGACAGCCAGCCTACCCCGCGCGAGTCGGCTTTTGCAGGGGTGAACGCATCGGGTCCGTCGCCGCTTCCTGGTGCCGGATGCCGGTCGGCCCTTGAAACCCACCATGGTCCGCCCAATTAGAGTTGTTATCCCCGGTTCAAAAAGCGCTTGCAGCGGGGTTGCATACCCGTAAAATTGGCACTCGCTTAACGTGAGTGCTAACAAGATCGCTGGTTGGGGATCCTGAAAGCCTTGTCCCATCTCACTTGTGTCATTTCAATCGTCAGCTGGAGTCATTCATGAGCACACTGCGTCCGTTGCATGATCGCGTCATCGTCAAGCGTCTCGAAGAAGAGCGCGTCTCCGCCGGTGGCATCGTTATCCCCGACAGCGCCACCGAAAAGCCGACCCGCGGCAAGGTCGTCGCCGCCGGCACCGGCCTGATCATGGCCGATGGCAAGGTGCGCCCGATGTCGCTGAAGGCTGGCGACACCGTGCTGTTCGGCAAGTACGCCGGCCAGGAAATCAAGATCGACGGCGAAGATCTGGTGTTCCTGAAGGAAGACGACATCGTGGCCGTGATCGAAGGCTGATGGGTTGGGGCTTAGGCAAACGAGCGCGAAAAGAAAAAACCGCGCACGCCAGTCGCCTTCGGCTCCTTCCCGCAGCACTTTCGCAACGACAAACCCCATTCTTATTCAAAATTTTTGAGGCAAAAATTTTATGGCAGCTAAAGAAGTCCGATTCGGCGAAGACGCCCGCGCCCGCATGCTCAAGGGTGTGAACACCCTGGCCAACGCAGTCAAGGTCACCCTGGGCCCGAAGGGCCGCAACGTCGTGCTCGAGAAGAGCTTCGGCGCGCCGACGATCACCAAGGACGGCGTGTCCGTCGCCAAGGAGATCGAACTGGCCGACAAGTACGAGAACCTCGGCGCGCAGATCGTCAAGGAAGCCGCTTCCAAGACCTCCGACGTCGCCGGTGACGGCACCACCACCGCGACCGTGCTGGCGCAGGCGTTCATCCAGGAAGGCCTCAAGGCCGTGGCCGCCGGGATCAACCCGATGGACCTGAAGCGCGGCATCGACAAGGCCGTTGCGGCTGCCGTCGGTGAGCTGAAGAAGATGTCCAACCCGACCGCGAACGACAAGGAAATCGCGCAGGTCGGCACGATCTCGGCCAACTCCGACGCCAACATCGGCGACATCATCGCCACCGCGATGAAGAAAGTCGGCAAGGAAGGCGTGATCACGGTCGAGGAAGGTTCGGGTCTGGAGAACGAGCTGGACGTGGTCGAGGGCATGCAGTTCGATCGCGGCTACCTGTCGCCGTACTTCATCAACAACCAGCAGAGCCAGCAGGTCGAGCTGGACGACCCGTACATCCTGATCCACGACAAGAAAGTGTCGAACGTGCGCGAGCTGCTGCCGGTGCTGGAAGCCGTCGCCAAGGCGGGCAAGCCGCTGCTGATCGTCGCCGAGGAAGTCGAGGGCGAGGCGCTGGCCACCCTGGTGGTCAACACCATCCGCGGCATCGTCAAGGTCGCCGCCGTCAAGGCGCCGGGCTTCGGTGACCGTCGCAAGGCGATCCTGGAAGACATCGCGATCCTCACCAACGGCCAGGTCGTGTCCGAGGAAGTCGGCCTGTCGCTGGAGAAGACCACGATCGCCGATCTGGGTCGCGCCAAGCGCATCGTCATCACCAAGGAAAACACCACGATCATCGACGGTGCCGGCGAAGCGGAGAAGATCCAGTCGCGCATCGCGCAGGTCAAGGCGCAGATCGAGGAGACCTCGTCGGACTACGACAAGGAGAAGCTGCAGGAGCGCGTGGCCAAGCTGGCCGGCGGTGTTGCGGTGATCAAGGTCGGTGCCGGCACCGAGATCGAGATGAAGGAAAAGAAGGCCCGCGTCGAAGACGCCCTGCACGCCACGCGCGCAGCGGTCGAAGAAGGCGTGGTCCCCGGCGGCGGCGTGGCGCTGATCCGCGCACTGAAGGCCGTCGAAGGCCTGAAGGGCGACAACACCGACCAGGACCTGGGCATCGCGATCACCCGCCGCGCGCTGGAAGCGCCGCTGCGTGCGATCGTCGCCAACGCCGGCGAAGAGCCGTCCGTGATCCTCAACAAGGTCAAGGAAGGCAAGGGCAACTTCGGCTACAACGCTGCCACCGGCGAGTTCGGTGACATGGTGGCGATGGGCATCCTGGATCCGACCAAGGTGACCCGCACTGCGTTGCAGCACGCCTCGTCGGTCGCCGGTCTGGCGATCACCACCGAAGCGATCATTGCCGAACTGCCGAAGAAGGACGAAGGCCACAGCCATGGCGGTGGCATGGGCGGCGGCATGGGTGGCATGGGCGGCATGGACTTCTAAGTCCCGCTTCACCTCGTTGCCTCACGAAAAACCCCGCCTCGGCGGGGTTTTTCTTTTGACATGACGCCGATTTTTCAGTGGCCGTTCGCGCTGGCGTCGGCATCCACGTTCGCGCCAGCACCGGCGGGAATCCGCATCGTTTCAGCGGGCCAATACGGCGGCGGCCGATGGTGTTGCCGGAGGCGGGCCGTCGTGGGCAATGCCATTGACGGGCAGCGGCATGGGCTTCGGCAGCAGTCCATCCAGTTTGCCGCTCATGCGCAGCTGGTTGACGCTGGCCATCGCGTGGTCGAGCTGCTTCTGTTCGTCGCCCTCGGGAAGGGGAGGGGCGCCGGGAGCTTCAGTGAGCGTGGCCAGTTGCGGGCCGACCAGATCGGTCAGCGCGAAATACGGGTCGTCGTGGATGCCCACGTGGGCCAGCAGTTTGGCCGGCAGCAGCCACGAGGCGGTGTCCACGGTGCTGCGCTTGCCCGGGTGCTTCGGATCAACCAGCAGCCACACGCCGGCCTGGCTCAGCATGTCGCCGCCATCGACGAAGCCGGCGGTCTGGTAGCTGTTGCTGAGTGCGGGCAGGTGGTCGCCGTAGAACAGCACCACGCTGGGACGCTGGCGCCTGGCCAGCAGCTTCACCAGCCGGCCGAGTTCGGCGTCGGCATGTTTCAAGTGGTACAGGTAGGTCTGCAGTTCCAGCTTGTCGCGGCCTTCGATGCCCGCGGGCACCGGGATCGCGTCGCGCTCGGCGACGTGGGTGGGGTCGACGTCGTACGGGCCGTGCGCCTCGATGCTGATGGCGAAGATGAACTGCGGCGGGCCGTTGTCCTTCAGCAGGGTCATGATCTCGTCGGTCATCGCGCTGTCGGCCATGTACTTGCCGTCGTTCGGCGCGCCGGGCGGGAACGACGACTGCGACACGAAATGGTCGAAGCCGATCGCCTTGAACGCGGTGGTGCGGTTCCAGAACGCCGGGTCGTTGCCGTGCAGTGCCAAGGTGTCGTAGCCGTGCCGGTTGAGCGTGCGCACCAGGCCCGGCAGTGCCTTGTGGCTCATCTGCAGGTAGGGAAACTGCAGGTTGTCGAAATAGCGCAGCGACAGGCCGGTGAGGAATTCGAATTCGGTGCGGATGGTGCCGCCGCCGAAGGTCGGTACGTGCAGCTTGCCGCTGGTGCCGTGCGCAGCGAGCCGGCGCAGGTTCGGCGCGAAGTTGCTGTGCTCGTAGCCGCGCATGATGGTGGGGTCGAAGAACGACTCGCTCTGCACCACCACGATGTCGGGCAGTTCGGTGGCCGCTGCAGCCTGCATGGACTGCAGCATGGCCGGCCTGGAGCGTTCGATCAGTTGCGCGGCCGTGGCGCGGTCCGGCTTGGGATCGCCCTTGCCGTACTGCAGGTGGAACAGCATCAGCGAGCTGACCAGGCCGGAGTGGGTGGTGGTCGAGATCGCCGACCACGGTTCCAGCCACAGCGTCTTCGCGTTGTAGAGCCTTGCCCAAGCAGGCAGCCCGACCAGCATGGTGCTCAATGCCGACGCCAGCACGATGCCGCCGAACAGGCGTCCGCCGCGGGTGCGGCGCGGAAACAGCGGCGGCTCCAGTCGCCACGCCACCACGACCAGGGCCACGGCCGCGAGCAGGCCGAGGTACGGCCACGGACTGTGCGGCAGGTAGCCGGACAGCAGGTGCATGCCCCCCTTGTGCAATTGCCCGACGATGCGGAAATCGTCCGGCAGCAGTGGCGTGCCGAGGTTGGCCATCTTCAGTATGTTGACGGCGTAGAGCAGTCCCTGCAGCAGGAACGCCAGCCCGAATGACAGCAGCGCACGCCGACTGATCGCCAGCAGCACGCCGGCCAGCAGCAACCCCGGCAAGGCGTTGGCCAGCGGGTAGCGCGCCTGATCGAGCACGCGCAGCGGAGTCACTCCCACGCCGCCGTCCAGCAAGCCGGTCAGCAAGGCAAAGGCCAGCGCCAGCAACAACACCAGCACGACGCGCGGGGCGATGGTGCGCCAACGTGCGGGTGAGTGGGTGGAATTCTGAGGCATGGCCGTCATGCGGTCACTGTCATGGTATGGACGTGCCAATGTAATCGGATTCAGATGAACAGCGGGTGCGGGTGACCGGCAAGTTTCAGGCTTGCTCGCAGCATGTTCAAGCACCGGTCACGATTCCCGCCGTGCAGCGACCGTGCTCGCCCGGCATGCGGCACAATGGCTGAATGATCCCGCCCGAGTCCGCTGCGCTGCGCGCACTGATCGACGACCGCTATGCCGAGCTGGCCTCCCGCTGCCGTGCCGCCGGCGTACCGCTGCACGACGATGCCGGCGTGGCGGAACGCATCCGCCGCACCTTGCTTGCCAGCGATTTCGCGTTCGATGTCTGGTGCCGCCAGCCACAGTTGCTGGCGCCGGCGGGGCTGGAACGGCTGCGTTCGGGCAGCGACGCCAGCGCGCGCATCGATGCGCTGAAACTGCCCGACGACGAAGCCGCCTGCATGGTCGCACTGCGCCGCTTCCGCCATGCCGAGGCCTTGCGGCTGGTGTTCCGCGACGTCAACGGGCTGGACGAGTTGCCGGAAACCCTGTCTGCCACCAGCGTGCTGTACGAAGTGCTGCTGGACGTCGCGCTGGCCTGGTCCGAACGCGCGCTGGCAGCGCGCTACGGCCACAGCCGCAATCATGACGGCGCCTTGCAGCGGCTGCTGGTGATCGGCTTCGGCAAGCTCGGCGGCAGCGAGTTGAATTTCTCCTCCGACATCGACCTGGTGTTCGCCTATCCGCAAGCCGGCCAGACCGACGGCCCGCGCCCGCTCGACAACAGCGAGTATTTCATCCGGCTCGGCCGCCAGCTGGTGCGCCTGCTGAACGAGCCGACCATGGACGGCATCTGCGCCCGGGTCGACCTGCGCCTGCGCCCGTTCGGCAACGCGGGCCGGCTGGCGCTCTCGTTCGCGGCGATGGAGCAGTACTACCAGAGCGAAGGGCGCGACTGGGAGCGTTACGCCTGGATCAAGGCGCGCCCGATCGCCGGCGATCGCAATGCCGGCAAGCAGCTGCAGGAACTGCTGCGTCCGTTCGTCTACCGCAAATACCTCGACTACACCGCGTTCGCCGGACTGCGCGAGATGAAGTCGCTGATCGACGCCGAAGTGGCGCGCAAGGATCTGGCCGACAACCTCAAGCTCGGCCCCGGCGGCATTCGCGAGATCGAGTTCATCGTGCAGTTGACCCAATTGATCCGCGGCGGCCGCGAGCCGTCGATGCGCGTGCGCGGGCTGTTGCCGGCGCTGACCGCCTGCGCGGCGCGCGGCCATGTCAACGCCGCGCGTGCGCGCTCGCTGCGGGAGGCATATGCGCTGCTGCGCCGGGTCGAGAACCGCGTGCAAATGCTGCGCGACGCGCAGACCCACGACATCCCCGCCGACGCGCTGAGCCGCGAGCGCATCGCACTGAGCCTGGACTATCCCGACTGGGACAGCCTGCACGCGGCGCTGGCGAAACAGCGCGCCGTCGTCAGCGAGGAATTCGCCGCCGTGCTGATGCCGCAGGGCGGTCGCGCCGCGCGCGTACCGGCGGCCGACCTGGTGTTGTGGCAGCGTGCCTGCGACGAATCGCTGGATGCCGGCACGTTGGAAGTTTCCGGCTTTTTGCCCGGCGCCGAGCTGGCCGACGCGTTGCTGAAACTGCCGCAGGCCGCAGCGGTGCGCGCGATGTCGGCGCGTTCGCGCGAACGGCTCGATCACTTGATGCCGCAACTGTTCGAGGCGGCCCGCGCCACCGCGGCACCGGTGCCGAGCCTGCTGCGCTTGTGCCGGCTGATGCAGACGGTGGCGCGACGCTCGTCCTACCTGGCCCTGCTGGAAGAACAGCCGGCGGCGCGGCGGCGACTGGTGCGGCTGTTCGCCGACAGTGCGTTCCTGGCCGAATGCGTGATCGCCCAGCCGTTGCTGCTGGACGACGTGCTTGACCCGCGTATCGACCAATTGCCGTTCAAGCGCGCCGACATCACCGCCGAGATCGCCCGCGTACTGAACACGCTGGAGGAGCGTGAGGCCGAGGCCGAGCTCGACCGGATCAACGAGTTCAAGGCATCCACCGCGTTTCGGCTCGGCCTGGCCTTCAACGACGGTCGCGCCGACGCCGTCGCCACCGCGCGCCGGCTGGCCGCACTGGCCGAATCGGTGGTCGCTGCGGTGCTGGCACTGGCCGAGCGTGAGCTGGTGGCGCAGCACGGCCGCCTGCCCGGCGAAGGCTCGGGCTTTTCCGTGCTGGGCTACGGCAGCCTTGGTGGCGAGGAGCTCGGCTTCGCTTCCGATCTGGATCTGGTCTTCGTCTACGACGGGCGCCGTGCGCAGGCGATGAGCGACGGCGCGCGGCCGATCGAGGGTTCGCGCTGGTACCAGCGCCTTGCCCAGCGGGTGATGAACTGGCTCACCATCCTGACCCGCGGTGGCCGGCTGTATGAAGTCGACACGCGGCTACGCCCGGACGGCTCCAAGGGGCTGCTGGTCAGCAGCCTGGACGCGTTCGTGGCGTACCAGCAAAGCCGTGCGTGGACCTGGGAACATCAGGCGCTGCTGCGCGCACGGACGGTGGCCGGTGATGCGGCGCTCAATGCCGAACTGGCCGGGGCGCGGCGCAACATCCTGGCAGTGCCGCGTGAACGCGCCACCGTGCTGGCCGACGTGGCCAGCATGCGCCAGCGCTGGCGCACCCAACGTGACCGTTCCGACGAGGGTCAGCTCGACCTGAAGCAGGGTCTCGGCGGACTGCTCGATATCGAATTCGCGTTGCAGGGATTGGTGCTGGCGCATGCGGTCGACGAACCGGCCCTGCTCGGCCTCACCGCGAATGCCGGCCTGATCGAGGCCTGCCGCGCCGCCGGCCTGCTCGACAGCAACCAGGCCGCGATCCTGGCCGTCGCCCATGCCGACCTGCTGCAGCGCGCACTGGCCTGCACGCTCGACCTGCGCCCGCGCGTTGCGCCGCGCGACGCGGAGCTGGAACAACTGTGCGGTAGCGTGCGCGAGGTCACCGATGCGCTGGGGTTCGCATTCTGATTCGTTCGTGCGCCTGGGGCCGTGGCGACCCATCGGGCGATCGCCTCGTCATGTCCGTGGCGGAGACTTGCCGCTTGCGGTGGAATCCTGGCGACCAGGAGTGGTTGACGGGCATCGCGACGTACGAAAATCACGCCAGTTCGAGGATGGTCGTCGTCAATCAGCGCCGCCATCGAACAGGCCGGACTGCCGCGCGGCGATCCGCGTGCGCAGTTCGGCGGCGAGGCTGGCGGTTTCGCGCAGTGGTGGCATCGGCCCTGGCGGCGCCGACTCGTCCAGGTCGTGCAGCCGCCCGGCTTCGCGCAGGGCCTGATGGAAGCGCGCGATTTTCGCCGGCAATGGCGCGGTGAAGAAGGTCTGCACCGGGCAGCCGACCGCGCAGGCTTCCGAAAGCATGTTCACCGAGTCGGGCGTGACGACCAGCCGGTCGGCCCAGCCGAGTACACCCGGGTAGGGGTTGCGACCATCGTCGGAGCCGGCCCAGACCAGTCCGGGTACGCCTTTCAGTTCGCGTCGGAAGACGTCGACCAGCGCGGTCGAGGTGCGTCGCGAACCCAGTACCAGCAAGCTGCCGCCTTCGCGGCGCTGGCGTTCGAGCAGGTGCGCGATCAGTTCCCGGGCGTAAGCGACATCCAGCGTGATGCCCTGGCGCGACCCGCCCAGCAGCACGCCGACCCGTGGTTGCGGCAGTTCGGCGAACTGCGGGCAGGCGTCGCGACCGTCGGCCAGCCATTCGTCGTCGATCGAATTCAGCGAGCCGAGTGGACGCAGCACGTTGGGACCATCGAGCCGGTCGTGCCGGGGCGACACCACGGTGTCCCAGTATGTGGGGTCGATGCGCGGGTCCAGAATCTGCACGGTGTAGCACTGTCCCTCGGACAGCGGGCGCAGCAGGCGGGTGAACAACGCGGCCGCGCGGCCGCAGCCGATCGCCACCTGCGGCCACGGTGGCGCGAACAGCTGACGCTGGCGCGCAGGCAGGGCCAGCCGCCGGCCGCCCAACGGCAGCCGCGGCGCCAGCCATGACCACGGCGGTCGCGGCCGCAAAACCAGATGGCGCAGCGGCATCTGCAGGTGTTCGGCCAGCGCCAGTGCCTGGCGCTGGTTGCCGGCGGCCGAGTCGGTGATCACCCAGCATGCGCCGTGCAGCTTCAGCGTCGGGGCAGGCACGGCGCGATTGTTTCCCAAATGAACACTCTACGTTCTCCCCAGCGGTGGACTGTTCGCATGTGACCACCTATACACTTGCAGGATAGCGCCGCAGCCGGCGCGCCTTTCAACAGAGGATACCGATGAGCGAGTTGCTTTCCGAGGCCAGTCTTGAGCAATTGTTCCGCAGCGCCCGCACCTACAATGCGTGGCTGCCGAAGGACGTGAGCGATGAGCAACTGCAGCAGCTCTATGACCTGGCCAAGTTCGGGCCGACCAGCGCGAACTCCTCGCCGATGCGGGTGGTGTTCGTGAAGTCGAAGGCGGCGAAGGCGAAGCTGGAGCCGTTCCTGTCCGAGGGCAACCGTGCCAAGACCATGGAGGCTCCGGTCACCGCGATCATCGGCGTCGACCATGAGTTCTACGAACAGCTGCCACGGCTGTTTCCGCACACCGATGCGCGCAGCTGGTTCGTCGGCAACCAGCCACTGATCGATACCACCGCATTCCGCAATGCAACCTTGCAAGGGGCGTATGTGCTGATGGCGGCCCGCGCGATCGGGCTGGATTGCGGCCCGATGTCCGGTTTCGACAATGCGGGCGTGGATGCGGCGTTCTTCGCCGGCACGTCGATCAAGTCGAATTTCCTGATCAGCCTGGGTTACGGCGATGCCAGCCGCAACCTGTTTGCGCGCAGTCCCCGTCTGGCGTTCGACGAAGCCTGCACGATCGCCTGAAACCATCCGAGACCTGCTTACTACCCCTATCCAAGGAGTCATTTTCCATGCGTGCATTGAAATATCTTGCGCTTGCCGGTCTGCTCGGCGCTGCCGTGTCGGTGCAGGCTGCGCCAGTCACCTACAAGCTCGACCCGGGCCACACCATGGTGCTGTTCAGCTGGAATCACTTCGGCTACTCCAACCCCACGGCCAACTTCGGCCTGGGCGAGGGCACCCTGGTGTTCGACGAGCAGCACCCGGCCAACTCCAGCGTGGAAGTGACCCTGCCGCTGGCCAACCTCGACAGCCATGTGCCGGCGCTGGATGAACATCTGAAGAAGCCGGACTTCCTCGATGCCGGCAAGTACCCGACGGTGACGTTCAAGAGCACTGCCGTCGAGTCGCTGGGTGGCAACAAGTTCAAGGTGACAGGTGATCTCACCGTGCACGGCATGACCAGGCCGGTAGTGCTGGACGCCACGCTGAACAAGGTCGGCCCGCATCCGATGACCAAGGCGCCGTCGATCGGCTTCGACGCCACCGCCAGCATCAAGCGTTCGGATTTCGGCGTTGCCACCTACGTGCCGAACGTCAGCGACGAGCTCTCCATCCGCATCACCACCGAAGGTTCGGTACCGAAGAAAGCGGACAAGTAAGTCTCGCCCTGCCGATGAAAAAAACCGCGCCGTCATGGCGCGGTTTTTTTGTGCCCGTGAGGAACCGCCTCAGTTCGATTTCACGCCGGCGTCCTTCAGCGACTCCAGCTTGCCCAGGTCGATGCTGCCGACTGCCTGCTTCAGCTGGTCGATGCTGCCGACGTTGCCGTTCGCTTTCACCGTGAAGCGCTTGCCGACCACCACGCTGTATTCGCCGTAATTCGACTGGGTATCCCAGGCTTCGTGGACCAGGTTGCCGTTGCTGCTGTAGGTCTTCTCGTAACCGTGTTCGGTCTGCTTCTCTTCTTCCGGTGCCATCGACGCGGCCAGTGACATCAGGCCTTTGGCACCACCGGTATCGGAAACTTCCAGCGTGATGTGCTGGCCGTTGTCGGCCGAATAGTCGGCGCTGGCTTCGGAGACCTGCATGCCCATCGCCGCGTTGCGCTGGGCCGACAGGCTGGTGCGCTTGAGGTTGCCTACGGTGTCGGGCAGGAACGCCTTGATCTGGTCCGGCGCCAGCGCCTCGACGTTGCCGTCGGTGCCGGTCATCGCGCCCATCATCTTGCCCATCGCCTCGGATTGCGCCTTGCTGTCGCCGGATTTCTGCGCGGCCTCCATGGCCTTGCTGGCCTGTTCGGCGCGCTGGCCCATCGCGGCAAGTTTGCCGAGCGTGCTGTTGCCGTCGATGGTGACGCTGTCGCCGTTGCTGCCGCTGATGTGCACGCCGCTCATCGCTGCGCCGGTCATCGCGGCGGTGCCGATCACGCCGGCGATGATCGCGCCGACGACCCAGCTCAGCACGATGGCGATGATCACGCTGATCGCGGTGTAGCCACCGGCCCTCTCCGGCGGGCATTTCATGGTATGCGGCAGGCCCAGGTAGAGCAGGTAGATCGCGTATACGGCGCCGGCGATCGCGATCAGCCAGCCCAGCCACGGCACGATCACCGCGATGCCGGCGACCCAGCTGGCGGTCCAGGCGTAGGCCACGGTCTTCAGTGCCTGCGTCATGTCCTTCTGGCCGCCGAAGGTCGGTGCCAGCGCGTTGATGATCAACGCCACGACGTAGACGATGGCCAGAACCAGCGCGTACTGCAGCAGCATGCCCACGATGCCCATGCCGATGGGTGTGCGAACGGTGATGCCGAACAGGGTGGTGCCGATCAGGCTGCCCTTGATGAAGCCGGCGACGATCGGCAAGGCAGCGACGATGGCGATATAGCCGGTATACAGGCCTTGCACCGTAGCCGGTTCGGCGGCGGCGATCGGCCATTCGGTCCTGGGTGTGGTCAGGATGGCCTTGACACGTTCAATGATCTTTCCGAAATCCATGGTCAGCTCCTACATTGCGGTTGGCCCGACGCTCAGCGGCGACGGGTCGAGGGCGTGGTGTGCTCACTGCATGACAATCGTTGCAGCCTGGAAGCCGGCTGTATGCCGCGGCTGTTCTCCCCTTGCTGCCCCGACAGCAGCCTGCAGCCTGCTACCATTTGCGGTCTGCTGTCCAGTCTGGAGCCCATGATGTCAGCCCCTCTTTCCACGACGGTGCCCCTGGTGCCGGCAAATGCCGAAAATCGTTACGAAGTGACGCGCGCCGACCTGCCGTTGTCCTGCCCGATGCCCGGCATGACCCTGTGGGACTCGCATCCGAAGGTCTATCTGCCGATCGTCGACGACGGTGGCGAGTCAGTCTGTGCCTACTGTGGCGCGCGCTACGTGCTGCGCGACTGATCAACCGGCCCCACCGCTATTGCTGGCGGCATTGTTTTTGCTTGCCCTCAGAGAATGAAAGCCTCCAGTCCCGAGCTCATGTCCAGCATTGCCGTGCCCGCCAAGCTGTTGACTGTGGTCCAACTGATCCCTGCGCTGCATTCCGGCGGTGCGGAGCGTTCGGCGCTGGAGATCGCGCAGGCACTGGTCCAGGCCGGCCACCGCTCGGTGGTCATCTCGGCCGGCGGGCGGCTGGTCGAACAGCTGCTGGCCGAAGGCAGCGAGCACATCACGCTGGACCTGGGGCGCAAGTCGCTGCGTACATTGACCCGGCTCGGGGCCTTGCGGCGGGTGCTGCGTGAGCTGAAACCGGACATCGTGCATGCCCGTTCGCGGCTGCCCGCCTGGATGGGCTGGTGGGCGATGAAGGGAATGACGCCGCAACCGCATTTCGTCACCACCGTGCACGGCCTCAATTCGCCCGGACGCTACAGCGCGATCCTGCTGCGCGGCGAGCGCGTGGTGGCGGTCTCGCAGACTTTGCGCGATTACGTACTGAGTCATTACCGCTGGCTGGAGCCGGGGCGGGTGCGGGTGATTCCGCGCGGGATCGACCCGGTCGCATTTCCGTACGGGCATCGCCCGGACGACGCCTGGACGAAGGCTTTCTTCGCCGAATTCCCGGCGCTGACCGGTGCGCCGCTGCTGACCTTGCCGGGGCGCGGCACGCGGTTGAAGGGGCATCACGATGCGATCGAGTTGCTGGCCGACCTGAAGCGTCGCGGCATCGAGGCGCGCCTGCTGCTGTTGGGCGTGATCGAGCCCGGCCGCGAGGCTTACGTGGCCGAATTGCGGGAACTGATCCGGCTGCGCGGGGTGACGTCGCAGGTGGTGCTGACCCCGCCGCGCGCGGATGTCCGCGACATCTACGCAGTCTCGGCGCTGATCCTGCAGTTGTCGAACAAACCCGAGTCGTTCGGGCGCACCGTGATCGAGGCGTTGTCGTTGTGCCGTCCGGTGCTCGGCTATGCGCATGGCGGTGTCGGCGAGTTGCTGGCCGAACTGTATCCGGCCGGCCGGGTGCCGCCGGGCGATCGCGAGCGGCTGGTCGAACGCGCGGCCGAGCTGCTGCGGGTGGCGCCGCCGATTTCGCCGCTGCAGAGCTACCGCCTGATCGACATGCAGCAGGCCACCCTGGCCCTGTACGACGAAGTGGCGGGCGGCTAGAGCCTGCGTCGGGTCCGCGAGCGTTCGCGCTCGCCTACAATGCGTGACCGCCTCCGTTCCGGTCCGTCCATGACTTCTTTCGGCACCTCACTCAAGGCCGCCCTGCGTTCGCCGTTGCTGCCGTTCTGGCTGGTCATCGCATTGTTGCCGTTCGGGCGCAGTTCGGAGCTGGGTACGTTCCTGTGCCTGCTCGGCGTGATCATGCTGTTTGCGCGGGACCCGCAGGCGCTGCAGCAACACGCCGGCGCGCGTCTGTTGCTGTGGATGCTGGCGGCCTACGTGGTTGCCGCATTGCTGTCCGCCATCGACGCGGTGATGCCCGGCAAGAGCTGGAGCACCGTGGCCGCGCTGCTGCGCTATGTGCCGCTCGGCCTGTACGCCTGTTTCGCGATCCGGCGCGAACACAAGCTGCAGGCACTGTATGTGGCCATTGCCCTGGTGCTGGCGCTGTGGTGTGCCGATGCGTGGCTGCAGGCGTTGACCGGCTGGAGCCTGGGCGGCCACGCCGAGGCCCAGCGCGTTTCCGGCATTTTCGGCGCCGACAATCTCAAGCTGGGCCCGACCCTGGCGGTGCTGTCGCCGTTTGCGTTGTGGGCGGCGCGGCGGCGCTGGGGCTTGCCTGGTCTGCTGGTTGCCTTCGTGTCGATACTCGGGCCGGTGCTGCTGGCCGGTTCGCGCGCGGCCTGGCTGTGTTACGCCTTGGTGGCGCTGGGCTTTGCCTGGCGCGAAACCCGCTCGCCATTGCGCTTTGCCGGCGTCGGTGCGCTCGCGATATTGCTGCTGGCGCTGGCCGGCGGTGTCGCCTGGAATACCTCCGCGCGCTTCCACGAACGGATGGAACGCACCCTGCAGGCGTTCGACGGCACCCCTCAGTCGATCGATACCGCGCTCAGCGGCCGGCTCGATATCTGGCGCACCAGCGTGCGCATGATCGAAGCGCATCCTTTCAATGGCGTGGGTGTGCGCGGCTATCGTTACGCCTACCCGCATTACGCGCCGGCCAATGATTTCTTCGTGGTATCCACAGAGGCCTGTGGCGTCGGCGAGGGCGCCTGTCATGCGCATCAACTGGTGCTGGAAGTGCTCAGCGAGACCGGCGCGATCGGCCTGCTGCTGTGGCTGGCCGCGTTGGCGCTGGCGTGGCGTGCGTGGCGACGGGTCGGGGCGGCGGCGCGGGCGCGGGCGTTTCCGGTCACGCTGGCGCTGGGTGCGATGTTGTTTCCGTTGAATACCCATCTGGCGTTCTATTCGGCCTGGTGGGGCTTGCTGTTCGCCTGGTTGCTCGGGTTGTGGTGTGCGGCGTTGTATGTGCAGGGTGATGATGAGTACACGTGAACCGCTGTCGGTCGTGGTGACCACGTTCAACAGCGCCGGCACGCTCGACGCCTGCCTGCGCGGCGTGGGCTGGGCCGACGAGATCGTGGTGCTGGATTCGGGCTCGACCGACGCCACCACCGCGATTGCCGCGCACTACGGCGCGCGCATCCACACCCAGCCTTTCGCCGGCTACAGCGCGCAGAAGCAGGCGGCGATCGATCTGGCCAGCCATCGCTGGGTGCTGCTGCTGGATTCCGACGAGTCGCTCGACAGCGCCGCCGCGGCGGCGTTGCAACGAGCGTTGCTGGCGCCGACCTGCGCGGGCTACCAGCTGTGGCGGCGCGAGTGGCAGTTCTGGCGCTGGCAATCCGGGAGGAGCCGTCTCAATCACTATGTGCGCCTGTTCGACCGGCAGCGCGCACACATGAGCGACCACGAAGTGCACGAAGAGGTGCTGGTGGAAGGCCGGGTGGGCGTGCTCGACGTGGTCATCGACCATCACGGCGAACCCGATATCGCCGGGCGCGTGGCCAAGGCGAATCGCTATTCAGGCCTGCAACTGGCCGACCTGGCCGAACGCAAGGTCGACTGGCTGCGGCTGCGCATGGTGGCGTATCCGACGGTGGCGTTCCTGCGCTACTACGTGCTGCGCGGGCACTGGCGCTCCGGCTGGGCCGGTTTCATCGCGGCGCGCATCCACGCGTTCTACGCGTTCCTGAAATACGCCAAGCTGTACGAGCGGCGGCGGCCGCGGGATTGAACGGCTCCAGGGCTCAGCTGCCGGCCAGTATCTGCAGGAACTGATCGGCGATCACCTGCATGCTGAAATGCTGTTGCACGTAGTCGCGTGCGGCCGCGCCCATCGACGCCAGCAGAGATGGATCGCATAACCTCAGGATCGCGTCGCGCCACGCCACCACCTCACCCGGCGGCAGCAGCAGGCCGGTCACGCCGGCCTCGAGTGTCTCGGGAATCCCACCGATGTCGCTGCCCAGCACGGGAACACCGGCGGCCTGTGCCTCGACCGAGACCCGGCCAAAGGTTTCCATGGCGGTCGACGGGAAGGCGAGCATGGAGAGCGCGCTGTAATAAGAGTGGACGTCAGGGACCCAGCCCAGGAAGTGATGCCGGTTCGCGGTCGGATCCGCGGCGGCACGCTCGCGCAGCCCCCGCGCATCCGGACCGTCGCCCAGCCACAGGCAATGCAGCCGCGGCTGATCCACCATGGCCGCGCTGACGGCTTCAAACAGCGGGAAGATACCTTTGCCGTTGTGCATGCGGCCGCTGTAGCCGAGCACGATCGCCTCCTCGTCCAAGCCGAGCGAGCGCAGGATCTCGCTGCGCCGGCACGGATCGGGCCGGCACAATTCCATGTTGACGGGGTTGTAGAGCACCCGCACCAGAGGACCCGGGACGCCTCGATCCAGGTAGGCTTGGCGGGCATGTTCCGAGACGGTGAGGAAGCGTTGCGCGAGGCGCGGGATCAAATAGGCGGAAAGACGTTTCATCGGCGGCGTGCGGTGCCGGAACAGTGCGACCGGCACGTGCAGCAGCCGTCCGATCAGGATCAGTGGCCAGTATTCCTTGCCGAAATTTCCCACCAGCCAGTCCGGCTTCAGCTGTCGCACTGCCTTGATGACGGCGACATAGCCGCGCAGATCAAATACGTTGCAGAATTTCGCCTTGTACCGATGGACATCGGAGCGGGCCAGCCCTTGCCAGATCGGGCCCTCGGGAAAGACCGCCGCACCGATCTGATGCCCGGCTGCGGCCATGGCTTGCGCCAATGCGACGAAGTGGCTGGCGGCTCCGGTGTTCTCGGGGTTGGTGCCGACAAAGAGCAGCTTCATGCGCGACGATCCTCATAGCGCGACAGCACCCGCATGGCGAATTGCGGCAGCAGGTGGTGGCGCGCCACCTGCACCCGCGGCAGTTGCCACAGGTCCATGCCGACGAAGGCCCGGCCGCGCCGGGTCGTGGTTGCGGCGGCGAAGCCGGCTTCGCGCACCCTGCCGGCCACGCGCTCGTCGGCGTCGCCATACGGGTAGCAGAACTGCGTGACGGGCGCGCCGAGGCGATCCTCCAGCGCGGCCTTGCTGCCGTGGATCTCATCGTGCAGTTGCGCGTCATCGCATTGCGTCAGGCGGGGATGGCTGCGGCTGTGCGCACCGATTTCCATGCCGCCGCGGTGCCAGTCGCGCAGTTGCTCCGCCGACATCAGCGGCTTGCGTATGCCCAGCCGCCCGGCATCCCACTGGTTGTATCGCCCGATGCTGCCGCTGACGACGTAGCAGGTGGCGCTGAAGCCGTAGCGCTGCAGGACGGGCAAGGCGTCGAGGTTGTCCATGTAGCCGTCGTCCAGCGTGATGATGGCGATGCGGCCGGTACGTTCGCCCTGCAGGTACGGCATCGCGGCCGACATGGATAGCCCGGTGTAACCGAATCGGCGTAGCAGCCACATCTGCCGCGCGAAGGCGGCCGGGCTCACGAACAGGCTGCGGTACACGCGCAGGTCGCGCGGCGCGCGCGCGATGTTGTGGTACATGAGGATGGGCAGGGCGGGTGTTCCCTGCGAAGCGGCGTCGCTCACTTTTCCAACTCCTTTGCCGGTGCGGTGCAAGGGAGTGGCGAACCATCGCGCGGGTCCTCTCCGGCCCGCTCGTGCCGCTGGCCTGGAAGACCCGGTGCTCTCCGGGGATCGGAATGTTTGCGCAAAGCCGCCACTCGGGTGCGGAAACGGGCCGAGGGGTCGGCCCGGGTCCCGAAAGTGGCGCAATTTTCGGCGGACCAGGCTTTCACCCGGCTGTCGGACGAATCAGTAGATCGCCGGCGCGCCGGGTGGGCGGGTCTTGAAGCGCTTGTGCACCCACAGGTACTGCTCGGGCGCCTCGCGCACCATCTGCTCGATGCAGGCGTTGACGCGGGCGGTGTCGTCCGTCACATCGGTGCCCGGGAAATTTTCCAGCGGTGCACCGAGGCGCAGCGCGTAGCCCTGGCCGTCAGGCAGGCGGCGGTGAAAGAACGGGATCACCACCGCGCCGGACATCCGCGCCAGGTGATGGGTGGCGGTGATGGTGGCCGCCGGAACGCCGAAGAACGGCACGAACACGGTGTCCTTGCTGCGCATGTCCTGGTCCGGCGCGTACCACAGCGTGCCGCCGCCGCGCAGGTACTTCACGGTGCCGCGGATGTCGTCCTTCTCGAACATTGCATCGGCGTAGTCCAGTCGCGCGCGCAGCACCACCCACTCGAACACGGCCGAATCCATCCGGCGGTACATGCCGGCGATGCGGATGCGCTGCGAGACCAGCCGCGCGCACAGCTCCAGGTGCGAGAAGTGCCCGCCGACCAGCAGCACGCCCTTGCCCCGCGCGCGCGCCGCCTCGAGGTGCTCCAGCCCTTCGATGCGGGTCGGGATGCTGGCCATGCGCCGGTCGCTGCCCATCCAGCCCAGCGCGAACTCGACCAGCATCAGGCCGATGTCGCGCAGGTTCGCATCGACCAGCGCGGCACGTGCGGCGGCATCGAGTTCGGGAAAGCACAGTGCGATGTTGCGCCGCGGCGATGTGCCGTCGCGCGGAGGGAATCGCGCAGCAGCAGCGCGCCGAGCTGCCGACCCAGCCACATCAGCGCGCGCTGCGGCAGCCGCGCGATCAGCCAGATCGCGCCCACGCCCAGCCACGCCAGCCAATGGCGCGGCGCGAGCAGCGAACGGGTGAAGGTGGGACGGGGCATGCCGGACATCGTGCGCATTGTAATGGAGGCGGGGAAGCGTGAACGGCGGGGCGGGCGGCAGCGTGTCGCATGCTTCAATCCCTTCCGCCGTTGCCGCTCCGTCCGCTCTCGTATACTGCCGCGTTGGACCGACGGGCATTGACGTTGCGCTATCTCTACACCCTCGCGATGTTTCTGGTGACGCCGCTGCTGGTGCTGCGGCTGATGGCGCGTGGCGTGCGCTCGCGACCCTATCATCGGCGCTGGCCGGAGCGGTTCGGCTTCTTCGATCCGCCCGGCTTCAGCGGCAGCCTGTGGGTGCATGCGGTGTCGGTCGGCGAAGTGAATGCGGCCGAGCCGTTGATCAAGGCGCTGCGCCGGGACTACCCGAACGCCCCGCTGGTGATCACCACGGTCACGCCCGACCGGCACCGCGCGGGTGCACCAGTTGTTCGGCGACAGCGTGTTCCATGTCTATCTGCCGTATGACCTGCCGTACTGCGGTGAGCCGTTTCCTGAAGAAGATCCGGCCACGGCTGGCGCTGATCGTGGAAACCGAGATCTGGCCGAACCTGTATTTCGCCTGCCGCAAGCGCGGCATCCCGCTGATGATCGTCAACGCGCGATTGTCCGAACGCTCGCTGCGCGGCTACGCAGCCGATGCGCGGCTTGCTGCGCTCTGCGCTGCGCTGCGTGCGGCTGATCGCAGCGCAGTCGCGCACGGATGCCGCGCGTTACCGCCTGCTCGGGGCCGACCCGCAACAGATCCTGGTCACCGGCAACATGAAGTTCGACATGCCGATACCGGACGGCGCAGTGGCCGTTGGCTGCGGCCATGCGCGAGCACTGGGGGCCGCGGCGGCCGGTGTGGATGGCCGCCAGCACGCACGAGGGCGAGGAGCTGGCCGTGCTCGAGGCGCACCTGCAGGTGCTGAAGCGATTGCCCGATGCGCTGCTGTTGCTTGCGCCGCGTCATCCGGAGCGGTTCCGTCTGGTCGAGCATTCGGTGCGCAGTCTGGGTTTCACGGTAGCCACGCGCAGCGTCGATGGTGTGCCGTCGCCGTCGCACCAGGTGTTCGTTATCGATGCGATGGGCCAATTGATGCCGTTCTTCGCGGCCGCCGATGTGGCCTTCGTCGGCGGCAGCCTGGTGCCGATCGGGGGACACAACGTGCTGGAGCCGGCGGCGCTGTCGGTACCCGTGCTGGTGGGGCCGCACACGTTCAACTTCGAGGAAATCACCGGCAGCCTGATCGAGGAGGGCGGTGCCGAGCGCGTGGCGGATACGGCTCAACTGGGCCCGGACGTGCTGCATTTGCTGCTTGATGCACCCAGGCGCGAACGCATGGGTCAGGCCGCCCAGCAGGTTTTCGAGCGTGAGCGCGGAGCGGTGCGGCGGGTCATGCAGCTGATCGATGCGCTGCTGCAGGAGTAACTGCTGCGCGACATGCGCAAAGTAGAACGGCCGGGTGCGACCCGGCCGTTCTGCTGTATGACGCGCGACGGTTTACTGCAGCAGTGCGTTGATTTCCTCGATGTCCTTGAGGTCGGCCGTGCCGGCGGTCTGCTTCAGCAGCAGCTTGTTCAGGATGAACTGGTGACGGGCCTGCGAGTAGCTGCTCTCGGACGAGGTCAGGGTCTGGATCGCCAGCAGCACGTTGGTCATCGTCTGGGTGCCGACCTCGAAGCCGGCGCGGGTCGCCTCGAGCGCCTTGCGGCCGGAGTCCACCGAGGCCTTGGCCGATTCGACCTGGGCGATGCCGGCGATCACCGAACGGTAGTAGTTGAGCGTAGTCGCGCACCACCTGGCGGCGCTGGATCTCCATCGCGTCCGTCGCGACATCGCGCTGGTAGATCGACTGGCGCACCAGCGACTGGGTCGCGCCGCCGGAGAAGATCGGCACGTTCAGGGTCAGCCCGATCGTGGTCGAGGCCGGGTCGCGATAGCGGCCGGCGCCGCTTTCCGACCAGCCGGCGCCCTTTGCCGTAGTTGACGCCGGCGGTGATCGTGGGCAGATGGCCGGCGCGGGCCGCGCTGATGTTGTGCTCGGCCGTGTCCACGTTTTTCTGCTGCGCAAGCAGGTTGGGATTGGTCTGCAGCGCCTGCTTGACCCAGCTGTCCTGGTCGGCCGGAGCCGGCGGCTGCATCGGCAGGTCGTCGCGCAACTTCTTCAGTTCGCCGGTCGGCTTGCCGGTGATCTGGGTGAGCGCCTCGCGCGCATCGTTGAGCGCGTTCTGCGCGGCGATGGTCTGCGACTTGGCCGCCTCGTAATAAGCCTTGGCCTGGTAGACATCGGTGATCGCCGAGAGGCCGACCTTGAAGCGCTGGTCGGACTGCTCGTACTGCTGCCGGAACGCGTCCTCGTTGGCCTTGGCGTAGGTCAGCTCGTCCTCGCTGGTCAGCACGCCGAAGTACGCCGCGGCCACGCGCACGTACAGATTCCTGTGCTGCGGCCTGGTACAGCTCGTCCTGCGCATCCGCGGCCGAGTGCGCAGCCTTGAGGTTGGCGTACTTGCTGAAGTCGAGCACGGTCTGGCTGAGCGTGCCGTTGATGCTGCGCGGTACGGCTGTGGCCGATCTGGTTGCCCACCGTTGGATCTGGTTGCAGGCTCATTGTTCTGCTGGCGTCCGAACCTGCGGCAGCAGCAGCGCGCGCGCCTGGCTCACGCCTTCGCCAGTGACCAGCCGGCTGGCGTCGGCCTGCGACAGCACCGGATCATTGGCGCGCGCTTCGCGGTAGGCATCAAGCAGATCCTCGCCGTGGCTGGGCAGCGAAATGGCGGCCAGGGCCAGTGCAAGAGTGAGCAACTTCAAACGCATGAGATGCCTCGTGGGGATCGGATTCGGGGGCGAAATCAGAAGACGAACCGCGGTGGCGGCTCGGCGTGAGTCAGGTAGGGCAGGTCGGTTTCGAACAGGATTTCTTCGCGATAGCGGCCGGCGCCTTCATGGGTCAGCAAGGTGACCTGCTGCGCCGGCGACTGGCCACGCACGATCAGCGCGCGGGCGCCGGGCTTGAGCCAGGCCAGCCAGCGCGACGGCAGTCGCCGCCACTGCGCCAGTCACCACCAGCACGTCGAACGAGCCTTCCGGCTGCCATGCGTTGACCGCCTCGCCGGTGGCCAGGCTGGTGTTGGCAATGCCCGCCGCCTGCAGGCGCCGGGCGGCCGCGGCGGTGAAATCGGCATGGATGTCCACGCTGGTCACCTGCGCCGACAACGTGGCCAGGCAGGCGGTGAGAAAGCCCGAACCGGTGCCGATTTCCAGCACGTGATCGGTCGGCAGCAGCTCCAGCGCCTGCAGCACGCGGCCTTCCACCACCGGCTTCATCATCACTTCGCCGTGGCCCAGCGGCAGGCACAGGTCGGCGAACGCCAGCTGGCGGTGCTCGGCGGCGACGAAATCCTCGCGGCGCACGCGGCTGATCACGTCCAGCACGCGGCCGTCCAGCACTTCCCACGGGCGCACCTGGTTTTCCACCATGTTCAGCCGCGCCTGCTCGATGTTCATCGCCATCTGACTGTGTCCCGTTACGGATTCGAAAAAGGTCAAAAAGGATAAGCGTTACCGCCGGGTCCTACAATGACGCGCTCCGACAGCGACAAGCCTGCCGGTTGAGCGCGTGCCTACTAAGTGCCGGAAGTCATCGCGGGCGAGTTGACGGGCGTCACCCGTTCCTGGGTCCCGCTCGAGCGACGCCGGAACCGTCGGGTCGGGTCGCCTCTGGAAAATAATTGAACCGATGCGTATAATAAAGGGAGAAATTCCGTTTGTGAAGGTGGAGGCATGAATACCAGCGCGCCAATCAAACCCCAGGGTCCCGGTCGTCCGAAGGACATGGAGAAGCGTGCGGCGATCCTGGCGGCGGCCAAGACACTGTTCATCCGCAATGCGTTTGCAGGAACCAGCATGGATGCGATCGCGGCCGACGCCGGCGTGTCCAAGCTCACCGTGTACAGCCATTTCGGCGACAAGGACAACCTGTTCCGCGAAGTGATCCGTTCGCGCATCCAGGACCTGCTTCCGGAAGAAACCTATCTCTTCGATCCGAAGGTGGATATTCGCGAGACGCTGCTGCGGGTGGCGCTGACCCATGCCCATCTCGATTGCAACGCCGAAACCGTCGGCACTTTCCGCGCCATCCTCAGCGACTGCCGCCAGGGCAATCCGCGTTACGGCAAGCTGATCTGGGAAGAGGGCGCAGCGCGTACGCATGACCTGATGGAACGGCTGCTGCAACAGGCGGTTGACGCCGGCCAGCTCGACATCGACGACGTGCCGCGGGCCAGCGTGCAATTTCTCACCTTGATCAAGGGCAACCTGATGATGCGCCAGATGTTCGGTTGCACCGAATGCCCCGAGAGCTACGTCGAGGAAATCGAGGCGACGGCGCGAGCCGGCGTCGAGATGTTCCTGCGCGCCTACCTGCCGCGCTGAATTGCCGCGGTCGAACCGGGCCAGGTGAAGTCCTCTTCACCTGGCTTTTTCATGCGCGTTCCTAGGCTGTTCGGGTTTCGACGGCATCGCATGTCAGTCGGTGCCTTTCCACCTCCCGTCCGCAGGAGCCAGACATGGCCAAGACCAAGCCGTTCGTCAGCGACATCAAGAACATCCGCAAGCGTGCGCGCAAGGACATCGACAAGGGCGCGATGACGGCGGGCTACAGCGCTGACCGCGAAACGGTGATCAAGCTGCTCAACCACGCACTGGCGACCGAGCTGGTCTGCGTGCTGCGCTACAAGTACCACTACTACATGGCCTCGGGCATCAACTCGCAGGCGATCAAGGCCGAGTTCCTTCGAACACGCCAACGAAGAACAGGGCCATGCCGACCAGATCGCCGAGCGCATCACCCAGCTCGACGGCAAGCCGAACCTGTCGCCGGAAGGCCTGCTCAGCCGCAGCCATTCCGACTACGTCGAAGGCGAGGATCTGGTCGACATGATCAAGGAGGACCTGGTCGCCGAGCGCATCGCGATCGACAGCTATCGGGAGATGATCGACTTACATCGGCGCCGATGACCCGACCACCGCGCCGCATGCTGGAAGGCATCCTGGCGATGGAGGAAGAACACGCCGAGGACATGAACACGCTGCTGGAGCAACTGGGCAAGAAAGGCGAGCCGGCCAAGCCGCGCTCCGGCAGGCAAGCTCGCCTGATCCTCGTTGGACGGCGCGTGGCGTACCCGTCCAGCGTGGTGCCTCACCAGCCGGCGAGCACCAGTTTGCCGATCGTCGTGCCCGATTCCAGCCGGCGATGCGCCTCGCGCAGGTTCGCCGCGTTGATCGGCGCCAGCATTTCGGTTTGCGTGCTGCGCAGTTCGCCCGCGTCGATCAGCGCGGCCACGCGCTCGAGAATACGGCCTTGTTCGGCCTGGTCGGCGGTTTTGAAACGCGGCCGCGCAAACATCATTTCCCAGTGGATGCCGATGGCCTTGGCCTTGTACGGATCGCCGATCTTCAGTGCGCCGGCCGGCTCCACGATCAGGCCGACGTGGCCTTGCGGCGCCAGCAGCTGGCCGATCGCGTCCCAGTAGCGGTCGGTGTCGGCGAGGTTGAGCACGGCGTCGACCTGGCCGAAACCCAGTGCTTCCAGCTGCGGCCCCAGCGGGTAGCGATGGTTGATCACATGGTGCGCGCCCATCGCGCGGCACCAGTCGGTGGTTTCGGAACGCGAGGCGGTGGCGATCACGGTGAAGCCGGCGCGTCGCGCCAGCTGGATCGCGATCGAACCCACCCCACCGGCGCCGCCGATGATCAGCAGCGACTTGCCTTCACCGCCGCGCTCGCTGTCGAACGGCATGCGCTGGAACAGCAGTTCCCAGGCAGTGATCGCCGTCAGCGGCAGCGCCGCGGCCTCGGCCAGGTCGATCGACTGCGGCGCATGGCCGACCAGGCGTGCGTCGACCAGCTGGAACTGTGCGTTGCTGCCCGGCCGGGTGACATCGCCGGCGTAATACACGCGCTCGCCCGGCAGGAAGCCGTCGACCGAGTCGCCGATGGCTTCGACGACACCCGCGGCGTCGTAGCCGAGCACCTTTGGCTGGGCTTCCACTTGCGGCTTGGGCGAGCGGACCTTGGTGTCGACCGGATTCACCGAGACCGCCTCCACGCGCACCAGCAGGTCGTGCGCGCCGGGCGCCGGCTGCGGCAGTTCGATGTCGAGCAGCGACTGCGGGTCGTCGATCGGCAGGTAGCGGGTGAGGGCGACGGCTTTCATATGGCAACTCCGGAAGCAGGGGAACGGGCTTGCGCCGACGGCAATGGGCGTTCGGCGAATGTCCTGTTCCAATACTCGTTCCAATAGGCGGTGACAAGGATAGGGCGATGGAGCGTCGCCAGTGTGTCGAACCGGTCGGGCTGTTCGCTACAGTGGCTTATCATGGCCCCATGGGATTCTGCCGCGTCATGGGTTCACGGCGGGTGACCGGCAGCGTTGTAAGCTTGGTCCCCCGTTCGTTGCCCACGCAGGAGTCGCCCATGCAGACCCAGGACACTTCGAACCCGGCTCGGCACGGCCTCATCCGCGCCATCCTGGCCTTGCTCGCGTTGCTGGTGCTGTGCGTGGCGGCGCTGATGTGGTGGTGGGACAGCGAGCCGCCGCTGTTCGATCCGGTGGCGGTGACCCAGGCGCAGATGCAGGAATTGAAGCGGCCAGTCAGCACTGGCGCCACCACCACGGTCACGCTGATCACTTCGGTGCGCACCCTGCTCGACAAGCGCGGCGGCTACCTCAGCAACGACAAGTTGCCGCCGGGCGTGTTCATGGACAACCAGCCGAACTGGGAATTCGGTTCGCTGACCGCCTCGCGCGATCTGGTGCGCGCGCTGCGCAACGACTTCAGCCGCTCGCAGACACAGTCGACCGAAGACAAGGACCTGGCCGAGGCCGACCCGCTGCTCAACAGCCCGAACGATCGCTGGTTGCTGCCCAGTTCGGAGAGCCAGTATCGCAAGGCGATCAAGCGTCTGGACGGCTATTTGAATCGCCTCGGCGACAGCGAAACCAGCAATGCGCACTTCTATGCCCGCGCCGACAACCTGGCCGATTACCTGCAGTTGGCCTCGTCGCGACTGGGCTCGCTGTCGCAGCGGCTGTCGGCCAGCGTGGGGCAGATCCGCGTCGGCGACGTCGACGCATCGGACCCGGCCAGCGCCAGTTCGGTACGTGCGCCCGATGGCGGCCGGATGGTGAAGACGCCGTGGACGAAGATCGACGACAACTTCTACGAGGCGCGCGGCTACACCTCGACCTTGCTGGAGCAACTCAAGGCGTTCCAGCGGGACTTCGGTCCGATCCTGCGTACCAAGCACGCCGACGTCAGCCTGGAACAGGTGATCCGCGAACTGGAGGAGGCGCAGCGCCCGCTGCACAGCCCGATGGTGCTCAACGGCTCGCCGTTCGGCTTCTTCGCCAACCACTCGCTGGTGATGGCGAACTACGTGTCGCGCGCGAACGCGGCGCTGATCGACCTGCGCGAGTTGCTGCGGCGCGGTTGAGCGCATGAACGACAAACCCCGCCGAAGCGGGGCTTGTCTGGTGCTGCAGCCACGTCTTCCGCGCGAAGTCCGCGGCCGGCGGGTTCAGCCGCTGATGGCGTCCTGGTAACGCTGGAAGCCGGCCAGGATCTCGGCCTTCGCCTCCTCGGCGCCGACCCAGCCTTCGACCTTCACCCACTTGCCCTTCTCCAGATCCTTGTAATGCTCGAAGAAGTGGCCGATGCGTTCCAGCCAGTGCGGCGAGACGCCCTTCATGTCGTTGATGTGCGCATAGCCCGGGAACACCTTGGGCGACGGGATCACCACCAGCTTCTCGTCGCTGCCAGCCTCGTCGGTCATCTTCAGCATGCCGACCGGGTGGCAGCGGATCACCGAACCGACCGCCAGCGGCAGCGGCAGGATCACCACCGCGTCCAGCGGGTCACCGTCACCGCCCAGCGTGCGCGGCACGTAGCCGTAGTTGCACGGGTAGCGCATCGGCGTGGACAGGATGCGGTCGACGAAGATTGCACCGCTTTCCTTCTCCACTTCGTACTTGACCGGCTCGGCATCCTTGGGGATTTCGATGATGACGTTGATTTCTTCCGGCACGTTGCGGCCGGCGGAGACGAGATGCAGACCCATGGGATGTCCTTGGATGCGAAGGGGAAAATTGGCTTGCAAGGATACGCCAAACGCTGTTGCGGCGCAGCAACGAAGGTGCCGGCTGGCCGTGCTCAGGCCTTGCGCGGCGTCTTGTAGGGCCGTTCGCGCAGCCACTTGGTGGCGATCCACTTCTCGCCCTTCTGCACCGGCAGGCCGGCGTGCAGCGAGCTGAGGTCGCCGCCCTCGTAGGCGAAATAGACGGCCGCGCCACGTCGTGCGGTAACGGTCAGTCCGAGCTCCGGGAATGCGGTGCCGCCGCCCTGCGCGGGGGTATTCAGGTACATCACCACGCTGGCGATGCGTTGGCCGCCCGCCGCGGTGATCGCCGCGTAGCCGGGCTGTTCCGGATCGAACCAGTCGAAGTGCGGCTCGTATTCCTGGCCCGGCAAGTAGTGCAGCACCTGCAGGCCTTCGCCATGGCTCACCGGAATTTCCAGCAGCGTGGCCAGGCGCTGCTCGATGCGGTCGACCAGCGGCACTTCGCCCAGGCTGAAGAACATGCCCTCGCTGGTACGCCGCTGGTCGACTCGCTGGCTACCATCGCTATCCACGGTGAGCGCGCGCTGCAGCCGCGGCCGCGCCAGTTCGATCAGCTCGTCGCATTCCTGCTCGCTGAGGACGTTCTCCAGCACCCGCACCGTCGGCGTATCGACGCTGAGCGAGACACCCACGACGTGTCCGTCGATGCACACTTCAGGCGCTTCGGGATGTTTCGTGCGCAGCCCACGCGCCGCCGTCCTGGCGGTGCTGGCATGCAGCGTCGCCAGCGGCAGCTTCAGCACCTCGGCCACGATGCTGCGGCTCTGTCGGGGGTCGTAACCGTTGTCCTTCATCAGCTGCAGTACCTCAGGCACGCCGTGCCCGGCGCGCGTGGTGGCGAGGATCCATTCGCGCAGTTCGGGGCTGATGGTGGTGCGTGGGTGCATGGCGGCGTGTGGATGCGTTGGTCGGTGAGCCGGAAAGCTTACTTCACGCGACGCCCGCGGGGCGTCCGAATGACGTGAGCCGGCAAATGCCGGCTCACGTGTATGCATGCAAAGCGGGTAGCGGCCTATTTCAACTGATCCCACAAAAAGTCGTACGCCATCGCGTGCATGTGGGCGGATTGCTGGTTGTCCGCGCCGGCACCGTGGCCGCCTTCGAGGTTCTCGTAGAACCACACGTCCGGGTGGCCTTGCGCCTGCATCCGTGCGGCCATCTTGCGCGCCTGCACCGGACCGACGCGGTCGTCGCTGGTGGCGGTGTAGAACAGCACCGGCGGGTAGCGGCCGCCCTTCTCCACGCTCTGGTACGGCGAGAAGGTCTGGATGAAGTTCCAGTCGTCGGTGTCGGGATTGCCATATTCGGCCATCCACGAAGCGCCGGCGGACAGGTGGATGTAGCGCTTCATGTCCAGCAGCGGCACTTCGCAGGCGATCGCGCCGAACAGCTGCGGATACATCGTGAGCATGTTGCCCATCAGCAGGCCGCCGTTGCTGCCGCCTTCGGCGCCCAGGTGCTTCGCCGAGGTGACGCCGCGCCTGATCAGGTCTTCGGCCACCGCGGCGAAGTCCTCGTACGCGCGCGGGCGGTTCGCCTTCAGCGCGGCCTGGTGCCACTGCGGGCCGTACTCGCCGCCGCCGCGGATGTTGGCGATCACGTAGACGCCGCCGCGTTCCAGCCAGGCGCGGCCGACGCTGCCGCTGTAGGACGGCTGCAGCGAAACCTCGAAGCCGCCGTAGCCGTACAGCAGGGTGCGGTTGCTGCCGTCCAGCTTGATGCCCCGCGGGGCGATCTCGAAGTAGGGCACGCGGGTGCCGTCCTTCGACTGCACGAAGTGCTGGCTGACCGCGAACTTCGTGGCGTCGAAAAATGCCGGTGCCTGCTTGATCGTCTCGGCCGGGGTGCTGTCCAGCACGCCGCGCTGCAGCGACGACGGGGCAAGGAAGCTGGTGACGTCGAGCCAGTATTCGTCGTTGTGGTCGGGGTCGGTGTCGACCACGTTGATCGTGCTCATCGCCGGTGCGCCCGGCATTGCCGTGCGCTTCCACTCGCCATCGGGCGTGGCCATCCGCGGCGGGGTGAGCACTTCCAGCCGGCTCTTGACGTCATCCATCAGGTTGAGGATCAGGTGGTTCCTGGTCCAGCTGTAGGAATCCAGCGAGGTGCGTGCGTCGGGCTGGAACAACACGGTGAAGTGGCGCTTGCCAGCCATGAAGTCATCGAATTTCGCCGCCAGCAGCGCGCCGGAAGGGAAGGTGGTGCCGCCGACAGTCCACGGCGAACGGGTTTGCACCAGCAGCCATTCGCGATGGGCGTCGGCATTGGCGTCGTCTGGCACCTCGACGCGGATCAGCTTGTTGCCGCGGCGCTGGTACAACTCGCTGTGATAGAAATCCTTGGCGACGGAAACGAAGTCGCGCTCATAACCCGGCGTGCGGTCGTGGTGTGCGCTGACCGCGAGGTCGGTCGGCTTGCCTTCGTGCACCGTGGTGGCTGCCGCCAGCGGCGTGCCGCGCTTCCATTCCTTCACGATGCGCGGGTAGCTGGACTCGGTCATCGAACCCGGCCCGAAATCGGTGCCGACGTAGATGGTGTTCTCGTCGATCCAGCCCGCCTGGGTTTTCGCCACCGGCAACGCGAAACCATCCTTCACGAACGCCTTGCGGGGAATCTCGAACTCGCGCACCACGGTCGCGTCGCCGCCATCCGGCGACAGCGAGACCAGGCAGCGCTCGAAAGCGGGCTTCAGGCACTGCGCGCCCTTGAACACCCAGCGCTTGTCCTCGGCCTTGTTCAGTGCGTCGATGTCCAGCAGCAGCTCCCACTGCGGCGCGGCCTTGCGGTACTCGGCCAGCGTGGTGCGTCGCCAGATACCGCGCGGGTGCGCCTTGTCGCGCCAGAAGTTGTACAGGTAGTCGCCCATGCGACTGACGTAGGGGATGCGCGCTTCCGAATCGAGCACTTCCAGGATGCCGTCGCGGGTACTGGCGAACCCGGCGTTGTCGACGAACTGCTTCGTCGTCACCGCGTTCTGTTGCTTGACCCAGTCCAGCGCGCGGGCACCGTGGATGTCCTCCAGCCACAGGAAGGGATCGTCGGCGGCCGGGCCGGCCACGGGTGCTGCGGCGGAGGGGTTGTTGCGGGCAAGGGCATCGTTCATGCCCGTCAGTGTGACGCCGAGTGCCAGCATCAGCCAGAACGATTTCATCATGTGCCTCTTGTGTGCGAAATGAACGTGGCGGACATGGCCCGCATCCGGTCGAGCGTAGCCCCGCGAGAAGGTGATGGCCCGTGACTAAAGTCAGGGTGGCTTGGTCCGCGCCGGCTTGAATGCGCCGGCCTGAAACAGGAATCCCGCCATGCAGGCGGGATTCTTGCCGTAACGGATCGCGTGGTTCAGAGAAGCGGGATCAGCAGCAGCGCCACGATGTTGATGATCTTGATCAACGGGTTCACCGCGGGACCGGCGGTGTCCTTGTACGGGTCGCCGACGGTGTCGCCGGTGACCGCGGCCTTGTGCGCCTCGGAACCCTTGCCGCCGTGATGGCCGTCCTCGATGTACTTCTTCGCGTTGTCCCACGCGCCGCCGCCGGTGGTCATCGAGATCGCCACGAACAGGCCGGTGACGATGGTGCCGATCAGCACGCCGCCGAGCGCCTGCGCGCCGGCTTCGGGGCCGCCAAGCCATTTGAAGCCGAAGATCACCAGTACCGGCACCAGTACCGGCAGCAGCGACGGCACGATCATTTCGCGGATGGCCGACTTGGTCAGCATGTCCACCGCGCGCGAGTATTCGGGCTTGGCGGTGCCGGCCATGATGCCCGGGATGTCACGGAACTGGCGGCGCACCTCGACCACCACCGCACCGGCGGCACGCCCGACGGCCTCCATCGCCATCGCGCCGAACAGGTACGGAATCAGGCCGCCGATCAGCAGGCCGATGATCACCATAATGGTTCGACAGGTCGAAGTTGACGACGGAGCCGCTGAAGTGCTGACTGAGGTTGTGCGTGTAGTCGGCGAACAGCACCAGTGCCGCCAGCGCCGCCGAGCCGATCGCGTAGCCCTTGGTCACCGCCTTGGTGGTGTTGCCGACCGCATCCAGCGGATCGGTGACGCCGCGCACTTCCGGCGGCAGGTCGGCCATCTCGGCGATGCCACCGGCGTTGTCGGTGATCGGGCCGTAGGCATCCAGCGCCACGATCATGCCGGCCATCGACAGCATCGCCGTGGCGGCGATCGCGATGCCGTACAGGCCACCCAGCGCGAACGCACCCCAGATCGCGGCACACACGGCGAGCACCGGCCACGCGGTGGACTTCATCGACACGCCGAGGCCGGCGATGATGTTGGTGCCGTGACCGGTGGTGGAGGCGGCAGCGATATGCTGCACCGGCGCGTACTGGGTGCCGGTGTAGTACTCGGTGATCCACACGATCGCGCCGGTCAGCGCCAGTCCGATCAGGGTGCAGCCCCACAGGTTCAGCGCGCCGTGGCTGAAGTCCGGCATCAGCTGGGTGGTGATCGGATAGAACGCCGCCGCGGCGAGCACCGCCGAGACGATCACGCCCTTGTACAGCGCGCCCATGATCGAGCCGCCTTGCTTCACCTTGACGAACAGCGTGCCGATGATCGAGGCGATGATCGACACGGCGCCGAGCAGCAGCGGATACAGCACCGCGTTGGCACCCACCTCGCTGATCATCAGGCTGCCCAGCAGCATGGTGGCGATCACGGTCACCGCATAGGTCTCGAACAGGTCGGCGGCCATGCCGGCGCAGTCGCCCACGTTGTCGCCCACGTTGTCGGCGATCACCGCCGGGTTGCGCGGATCATCTTCGGGAATGCCGGCCTCGACCTTGCCGACCAGGTCGGCGCCCACGTCGGCGCCCTTGGTGAAGATGCCGCCGCCAAGTCGCGCGAAGATCGAGATCAGCGAGCTGCCGAAGGCGAAACCCACCAGCGCGTGCAGCGCCGGCTCACCGGTGATGCCCATGCGATCGAGCACCAGCCAGTAACCGGCCACGCCGAGCAAGGCCAGGCCGACCACCAGCATGCCGGTGATCGCGCCGCCGCGGAACGCCACGTCCATCGCCTTGCTCAAGCCACCGCGGGCCGCCTCGGCGGTGCGCACGTTGGCGCGCACCGAGACGTTCATGCCGATGTAGCCGGCCGCCCCCGACAGCACCGCGCCGAGCAGGAAGCCGATCGCGGTCGGCCAGCTCAGGAAAAAGCCGATCAGCAGCAGCAGCACCACGCCGACCATGCCGATGGTGGCGTACTGCCGGTTGAGGTAGGCGCGTGCGCCTTCCTGGATCGCCGCCGCAATTTCCTGCATCCGCTCGTTGCCCGGCGATTGCGCCAGGATCCAGCGCGCGGAAAACGCGCCATACAAAACCGCCACCACCGCACACGCAACGACGATCCACCAGCCATACTGCTGCAGCATCGGAGCCTCCCCATGGGTTGTAAGTGGCCGTCCGGAACGGGCGGTCACGGGGAGTATAGGCAGACGTTGCGGCGCGGGCTGTTGTGCGGCGCAGCGCCGTCCGGCAAAGAAAAGGGCCATGCACGAATGCATGGCCCTGATTCATTCACGTCGGCGCGAACTTATTGCAGCGCCATGTCCAGGATGATGCCGGTGGCGATGGCGACCAGCAGGTAATCATTGTTCGCGCGTACCCAGTGGTAGCCGCGCGGTGGCTGACGCAGGCGGTAATGGCCGTAGTCGCGCACCACGTAGGTCGGGCCGTAGTAGCGATGGCCGCGTTCCCAGCGATGGTGCCGGGCCGGGTAATAACGCGGGGGAGCGTGGCGGTAGCCACGGTCGTAGCTGTAGCGGCGGTCGTCATGGCGACGGTGGTCGCGGCCGCGATGGTCGTGGCCACGATCGTATCCGCGGTTGTGCCCGCGATCGTGGTTCTGACCATGCCGGCCATGATCGCCGGGTCCCGGCGCGGCCAGCGCGAAGCTGCCGGTGGTGAGCAGGGCAACGGCTATGAGCAGGCGGCTGATGAGTTTCATCGAGGGTCTCCTCCCGTGGAGGGTCGTGGCCGCAACGGCGCGGCGATCGACCCGGGCAGGATGAATCGTAAGAAGCTTCGGCTGAACGCAACCCGATCCCGGCAAGCGGGCTTCAGGCAACACTCAGTACAGTGAAGCTCGTCACGCAAACGCCTGGACTCAGCGCCGGAACGCCGCCAGCTTGTTTGCCACAGCCACATTCTTCAGCCGCACATAGCGCGGCAGGCCATCGCTGCCGTACGGCAGCGGCGCTTCGCCGCGGATCAGCGGTGCGAGGTAGCGCCGCGCGGCAGCGGTGATACCGAAGCCGTCGCGGCTCATGAAATTCTTCGGCATCTTCTTTTCGCGGTTGGCGATCTTCGCCAGCAGCGCCGGCTCGATCTTCCAGCGGTACGGCGCATCGGAGGTGCGCACGATCACCGGCATCACCGCATTCATCCCGGCCAGCGCGTAGTCGACCGCGGCCTTGCCCACGGCGTACGCCTGCTCTGCGTCGACCTTCGAAGCAGCGTGCCGCGCCGAGCGTTGCAGGTAGTCCGGCAGTGCCCAGTGGTATTTGTAGCCAAGCTTCTCCTTCACCAGCGCCGCCAGCACTGGCGCCACGCCACCGAGTTGCGAATGGCCGAACGCATCGCGCGTGCCGGCCTCGGCGAGGAACTGGCCGGCCGCGTTGCGCACGCCTTCGGAGGCCACCACGGTGCACCAGCCCACGCGCTCGACGGTGGCTTTCACTTTCGCCAGGAATGCGGTCTCGTCGAACGCGTTCTCCGGGAACAGGATGATGTGCGGTGGCGCATCCGCGCCTTCGCCGGCCAGGCCGGCGGCGGCGGCGATCCAGCCGGCGTGGCGGCCCATCACTTCGAGGATGAACACCTTGGTCGAGGTCTCGGCCATCGAGGCCACGTCGAGGCTGGCCTCCAGGGTGGAGATCGCGATGTATTTCGCCACCGAGCCGAAGCCGGGGCAGCAGTCGGTGACGGCCAGGTCGTTGTCCACCGTCTTCGGTACGCCGATGCAGCGGATGTCGTAGCCCATCGTCTTGCCGATCTGCGACAGCTTCAGGGCGGTGTCGGCCGAGTCGTTGCCGCCGTTGTAGAGGAACCAGCGGATGTCGTGGGCGCGAAACACGTCGATCAGCCGCTCGTACTCGGCGCGGTTCTCGTCCAGCGACTTCAGCTTGTAACGGCACGAGCCGAACGCGCCGCCGGGGGTATGGCGCAGTGCGGCGATCGCGCTGGCCGATTCCTTCGAGGTGTCGATCAGCTCCTCGCGCAGCGCGCCGAGAATGCCGTTGCGTGCGGCGTACACCTTCACGCCCTTGCTGCGGGCGGCTTCGATCACGCCGGCGGCGGTGGCGTTGATCACCGCGGTGACGCCACCGGACTGGGCGTACAGCAGATTGCCGGCAATGGCGGGCGGACGGCGGTTCGGGCTCATGGGATCCTCGATCAGGCAGCGGGTAAGGTGGTGACGATCGTCGGCAAATCTTTTTCTGCAACAGGTACTTGGCCTAATACGACGAAGGTCTCTGTTTGACGGCACCCGGTGCAGCGGCTAATTTGACGCACAATTCCGTGTATCGGGCGAGCTGTTGCAGTGTGCGGCAGCCCGCCGAACTTGTGGAGCATTATGCGACTCGTCCTACTTGGTGCGCCCGGCTCGGGCAAAGGTACCCAGGCAACCCGGTTGAAGACGGCGCTGGGCGTACCGCATATCTCGACTGGCGACATGCTGCGCGCCGCGGTCGCCGCGGGCACCGCGATGGGACTCAAGGCCAAGGCGGTGATGGATGCCGGCCAACTGGTTTCCGACGACATCCTGCTCGGCATGCTGGAGGAGCGGCTGGCACAGGACGACGCAAAAGCCGGCTTCATCCTCGACGGCTACCCGCGCAACCTGGCCCAGGCCGATGCACTCGATCACCTGCTGACCAAGCTCGGTCAGCCGCTGGACGCCGTGGTGAAGCTGGACGTGTCGAACGAAGTGATCGTCGGTCGCTGCGAAATCCGCTTCAAGGCCGAGGGCCGCGCCGACGACAACCCCGACACCGTGCGCAAGCGCCTGGCGATCTACGCCGAGCAGACCGCACCCGTGGCGGATTTTTACGCCCGCCGCGGCAAGCTGCAGGTGGTCGACGGCGTCGGCGAACTGGGCGAAGTCACTGCGCGGGTCAAGCGCGCGCTGCAGCACGAGTCCGCAGCCGCCAACGGCTGAGCCTCTCCCGCTCCTGCGGAGCGGGTTTCCAGGAAACCGTCTCACCATGCGCCTGCATATCCTCGGCATCTGTGGCACCTTCATGGGCGGTGTCGCCGCACTGGCGCGCGAGCTGGGCCACACGGTCGAAGGTTCCGACGCCAACGTGTATCCGCCGATGAGCACCCAACTGGAGGCACTCGGCATCGGCCTGATGCGCGGCTACGCGGCCGGACACCTGCAGCCGGCCCCGGACCTTGTCGTCGTCGGCAACGCGATGACCCGCGGCAACTCGGCCGTCGAGTACATGCTTGATGCGCGGCTGCGCTACATTTCCGGCCCGCAGTGGCTGGGCGAGACGGTGCTTGCCGATCGCGACGTGCTGGCGGTGGCCGGCACCCACGGCAAGACCACCACGACCAGTTTGCTGGCGCATCTGCTCGAGCATGCCTCCAGCGCGCAGGCGCACCTCGCGCCGGGCTTTCTGGTCGGCGGCGTGCCGGGAAATTTCGGCGTGTCGGCACGGCTCGGGCAGGGCAAGCCGTTCGTGATCGAAGCCGATGAGTACGACACCGCGTTCTTCGACAAGCGCTCGAAATTCGTGCACTACCGTCCGCGCATCGCGATCCTCAACAACCTCGAATACGACCACGCGGACATCTTCCCCGACGTGGCTGCGATCCAGCGCCAGTTCCATCATCTGGTGCGTACCGTGCCGGGCAATGGCCGGCTGATCGTCAATGCGCACGACGAGCGCCTGGCCGAAGTACTGGCGATGGGCTGCTGGACGCCGGTGGAAACTTTCGGCATCGGCCGCGGCGACTGGCAGGCCGCGCTGGTTTCGGCGGATGGTTCGGCCTTCACCGTGCATCACGCGGGGCAGTTGATCGGCGAAGTGCACTGGTCGCTGCTGGGCAACCACAGCGTGATGAACGCGCTGGCCGCGCTGGCCGCAGCCACGGCCGCGGGGGCCGATCCGTACGCGTTGCTGGACGCCTTCGCCAGCTTCGAGAGTGTCAAACGGCGCATGGAGCTGGTCGGCGAAGTGAATGGCGTGCGCGTCTATGACGACTTCGCCCATCACCCCACCGCGATCGCCACGACCCTGGCCGGACTGCGCGCGAAGGTCGGCAACGCGCGCATCCTGGTGGCGCTGGAGCCGCGTTCCAATTCGATGCGCCAGGGCGCGCACGCGGAGGCGCTGGCGCCGTCGCTGGCCGATGCCGACGCGGTGGTGTTCCTGCATCGCCCCGAACTGCCGTGGGATCCCGGCCGCGTCACCGCGGCGCTGGGTGGGCGCGGCAGCGCGGTGCCGACCGTCGATGTATTGATCGAGGCGTTGCGTGCCCAGGTGCGGCCCGGCGACCAGGTAATTTTCATGTCCAACGGTGGCTTCGAGGCAGCGCCGCGGCGCTTCGTGGAAAGTCTGCAGCGCGCTTGAGCGCGCGTCGTGACAGCGGCCACTGACCGGATCGCCGGCTCTGGTTACACTCGCAGCATGGCTGCCCTGTCGCCGCTCATCGAAATGCCGCTGTTTCCGCTTGCCTCCGTGTTGTTCCCCGGCGGCGAGCTGCAACTGCGCATCTTCGAGCCGCGCTATCTGGATCTGGTGCGGGAGTGCACGCGCTACGACACCGGTTTCGGGGTCTGCCTGATCCTCGACGGGCAGGAAGTCGGTGCGCCGGCCGTGCCGGCGGCGATTGGCACCGTTGCGCGGATCAAGGATTTCCACCGCGACGAGGATGGCCTGCTCGGCATCGTTGCCGTGGGTGGCCCGCGCTTTCGTGTCGCGCGTAGCCGGATCCGCGCCGACGGCCTGCTGCGTGGCGAGGTGGAAATCTGGCCGGACGAACCGGAACAGCCCGTGCCGGTGGAGTTTGCCCTGCTGCAGAGCATTCTCGAACGGCTGGTCGAGACGATGGCGCCGCATTGGCGGCATGCTCCGCGCAGCGCTTACGACGATGCCTGCTGGCTGGGCTTGCGGCTGGCCGAATTGCTGCCGCTGGATCCCGGCGAGCAGCAGCGCATGCTCGAACTGAGTGATCCGGTGCAACGACTGGCCGAACTACGCGATATCTTGCCGCGCTTCCAGAAGCCCTGAGTCCGCGCGGGCACGTTTACACTGGCGTTTTTCGACGGAGTGACGCCGTGGCCGACCTTGCTGGCAAGACCTTGTTCATCAGTGGCGCCTCGCGCGGCATCGGCCTGGCGATCGCGCTGCGCGCCGCCCGTGACGGTGCGAACATCGTGATCGCGGCGAAGAGTGGCGTGCCGAATCCGCGGCTGCCCGGCACCATCCACACCGCGGCGGCAGCGGTCGAGGCGGCCGGCGGCAAGGCGCTGGCGCTGCAGGTGGATATCCGCGACGAAGGCCAGGTGGTGGCCGCTGCCGCCCAGGCAGCCGAACATTTTGGCGGTATCGACATCGTGGTCAACAATGCCAGCGCGATCTGGCTGGCTGGCACCGAAGGCACGCCGATGAAACGCTTCGACCTGATGCATCAAGTCAATACCCGCGGCACTTTTCTGGTCACCCAGGCCTGCCTCCCGTACCTGAAACAGGCGGCCAACCCGCATGTGTTGATGCTGTCGCCGCCGCCGAATCTCGACCCGAAATGGTTCGCGCCGCACACCGCCTACACCATCGCCAAGTACGGCATGAGCCTGTGCGTGCTGGGCATGAGCCCGGAGTTCGCACCGCTGGGCATCGCGGTGAACGCACTGTGGCCGCGCACGGTGATCGCTACCGCGGCGATCGGCATGATCGACGGTGTGAAGGTCGAGCACTGCCGCAAGCCGGAGATCGTGGCCGACGCCGCGCACGCCATCCTGACCCGCCCGGCACGCGATTACACCGGGCATTTCGCGATCGACGAGGAGATCCTGCGCGAAACCGGGGCGAGCGACTTCGCCGGCTACGCCGTGCAGCCCGGTGCGGCCCTGCTGCCGGATCTGTTCCTGGACTGATCTGTCTGGCGGCTCGCCATATGCGGCAACCCCTACACCGCCTTGGTCACTGAATGACATCAGGCCGCGCCGGATTCCCCTGCAAGGTTGGGACCGACGAAAGTGTTTGGTTTCTTCACATATGGGTGTTTTTCGGCGCGTATATTCATGCGATATACGTCACAAATTAAAGTACGTCGGGCGAGGGATTGCCGACCACAAGGTGGTGCCGGGACTCTCGCCTTGGCCATGGCCGTTGTCCCGGACAGGCAACCGCGGTTGCGCGGACAGGGGGTTGGTGCCATGACGGACAATCAGGGACCCAGGCGTTGCGTGGTCTGGTTTGGTCAGCCGACGGATGAAGAATGTTGCGTTCTGGCGCAGGCGGGTTGGCACACCCGGGTAGCTGATGCACTACTGCAGGATGGCGTAGGCATGCGCCGGCGCGACGTGGTGGTGGCCATGGCCGACCTGCGCCACAGCGACTCGCCGATGGTGCAGAACATGGCGCAGACGATGGCCGTCCATCCCTGGCTGCCGTGGTTTGCCCTGGTTTCCCGCGATACCGCCGTCGGGGTACCTGAGGTGGAACGTATTCTGCGGACCAGCGTCGACTTTTTCACCGCGCCGCTCGACATGACCCGATTGCTCGACACCCTGGCGAGGATTGGCGAGGGCTGGGCACCGACGATCGAGCGGCCCGATATCCCGGGTCTCGTTGGCGCACAGAGCGCCACGATGCGGGCGGTCGTGAGCAGCCTGTACAAATATGCGCCGGTCGCCCTGCCGGTGCTGATCACCGGCGAGACCGGCAGTGGCAAGGAAGTTGCGGCCCGTGCCCTGCATGAGTTGTCGAATCGCTGCAAGCAACCGTTTGTCGCCATCAATTGCGGCGCACTGCCGCCGAACCTGGTGCAGTCGGAATTGTTTGGCCATGAACGTGGCGCCTTCACCGGGGCGAATGTGCGGCGTATCGGCCATTTCGAATCGGCGGCCGGCGGCACGGTGTTCCTGGACGAGATCGGTGACCTGCCGCTGGACGCGCAGACCAGCCTGCTGCGCCTGCTGCAGGAAGGCATGCTGGTGCGGGTAGGTTCCAGCCAGCCGGTCAAGCTGGACGTGCGGGTGCTGGCTGCCACCCACGTGGATCTGGAGCTGGCGGTGGCCCAAGGTCGTTTTCGCGAGGATCTGTACTACCGGCTCAACGTGCTGCGCCTGCACATGCCGCCGTTGCGCGAGCGCGAGGGCGATGTCGAATTGCTTGCCCAGCACTTTCTCGATGCATTCCGTTCGCAGCATCACGGCCGCGCCCGCGGGTTCAGCAGCGGCGCGCGGCGCGCCATGCGCGAGTTCGCCTGGCGCGGCAACGTGCGCGAGTTGCTGAACCGCGTGCAGCGCGCCGCGGTCGTGACCGAAAGCAGTCTGATCAGCGCGGCCGACCTGGATCTGCAGGCCGCGCCGGTCATGCCTTCTCCCGGCGCCAGCCTCGGCCTGACCCGTGTGTCGGCGGAGCGCGAAGCGGTGCTGAATTGCCTGCGCGAGAGTCGCTACAACATCAGCGAGTGCGCGCGGAGGCTGAACGTTTCACGGGTCACTGTGTATCGCCTGTGCAAGAAGCACAAGCTCGAACTGGACGGCCGGCGTTACCGTTCCGCGTCCAGCTCCGCGGTGCCGTTAGCCGGCAGCCCTGAGCGCGAACCGCGGGCGACCTCTCAGAACATATAGGGAATCTAGAAGGCGCCGGCATAAGCCGGTGCATCCGGCCTCAACCTGACGTCCAGCATCGTCGCCTGGGTGGGATGTGCTGGCTCATCGCATGGGCCACGCCCGTTCTTTGGGCCATCTGGGTCTCGTCGACGTTCAGGTGGTAGGGGCCATACAGAATCGTGGCTAGCGCGCCGTTCGGCAGCACGTCGGCGAAGCTGACATCGCCGGGCCTGCTTCATGCCGCTCCGTGCTTGCACACCGTCATGGCGTAGGCATGTCGCATCATCGTTCCTGCGGGAGCGCCATCTGGCGAAGGAAGTCCCCCCGGCCCGCAGGGGACGGGTCGGGGGGGTTCCGTTGGTGCCCGGCTACAGGATTGCCGGGCTACCGCCCTCGTTACCGCTTGCGCGGTTGTCTGCTGCTCGCCGCACCGCCGGTGCTGACGCCGTTGCCGGAGACGCTGGGTGGTCGTTGCTGCCATTGGCACCGAGCTTGGGCTTCACCGCCTGGTGGGCGTCGCCGGCGAAGGCCCCGGCCGCCAGCAACAGCGAGCCCAGCATCAAGGCGATGCAGTCGATGGGCCGGCGGCGGTAGCTCGGATACATTGGCGTTTCCCCGGTTGATCCCCAGACAGGGAGCAAACCGCGTGCCATGGGCCACAAAGCCCGTCATGGCGCGATTGCCGGGATCAGCGCCGATTCGGGGCACGTTGCAGCTGTGTCGCCGCGGATACAGTGCAAAACCATGCCGAACCTGATGACCGGCGCCAGAGTGCGCCACAGCTGCATTGCGTCCGCCTGTAACGTGGCTGATACAGGCCGTAGGCCAGCGTTACATCGCCTCCGATTGTGCGAAACCGCGGCGTGGCTCTACGATGCGCGCCACCCAACGCCCGTCGTCCATCCGGCGGCCTGCGCCGCCAACTCGAGAACAACCATGCATGAACAAGCCTCTGCCCTGATCGAACTCGGCAAACGCTACTGGCTACCGGTGTATCAGCCGCGCGAGCTGATACTCGACCACGGCAGGGGTGCGCGCGTGTGGGATACTGAGGGACGCGACTACGTGGATTTCGGTGCCGGCATCGCGGTGAACGCGCTCGGTCACCAGGATCCGGACCTGCTCGTGGCGCTGACCGCGCAGGCAAACAAGCTGTGGCACAGCAGCAATGTGTTCTACACCGAGCCGCCGCTGCGGCTGGCCGAGGAGCTGGTGCACGCTTCGGGCTTTGCCGAGCGCGTGTTCCTGTGCAACTCCGGCGCCGAGGCGAACGAGGCGGCGATCAAGCTGGTACGCAAGTGGGCGGCAGCGCAAGGGCGCGCACCGGAACGGCGAACCATCATCACGTTCAAGGGTTCGTTCCACGGCCGCACGCTGGCCACGGTCACCGCCACCGCGCAGCCGAAGTACCAGCAAGGCTACGAGCCGCTGCCGGCGGGCTTTCGCTACCTCGACTTCAACGATGCCGTGGCGCTGGAGGCGGCATTTGCTGCCGGCGACATTGCTGCGGTGATGCTGGAACCGGTTCAGGGCGAGGGTGGCGTGCTGCCTGCGGCGCCGGGTTTCCTCACGCGCGTGCGTGAGTTGTGCGACCGGCACGATGCGCTGCTGGTGCTGGACGAGATCCAGTGCGGCATGGGGCGCACCGGCACACTTTTCGCGCACGTTCACGACCACGTCGTGCCCGACATCGTGACGTTGGCCAAGGCACTCGGTGGCGGCTTCCCGATCGGCGCGATGCTGGCCGGACCGAAGGTGGCCGAGGTGATGCAGTACGGTGCGCACGGCACCACCTTCGGCGGCAATCCGATGGCCGCGGCGGTGGCTCGCGTGGCGCTGGCCAAGCTGTCCTCGCCGGTGGTGCTGATGAACGTGGAGCGGCAGGCGAATGATCTGCGCGCCGGGCTGGCGCGGATCAACCACGAGCTGAAACTGTTTGCCGAGGTGCGTGGCCGCGGGCTGATGATCGGCGCGGTGCTGGTCGATGCGCACAAGGGCAGGGCGGGAGCGATCCTCGATCATGCTGCTGCGCATGGTTTGCTGTTGTTGCAGGCCGGGCCGGATGTGCTGCGATTCGTGCCGCCGCTGACCATCACCGACGAGGAACTGGCCGAAGGCATTGCCCGTCTGCATGCGGCATTGAGCGATTTTGCGGCCGCCGGCCAGGAGCCGTAGCCGGGTGATCAGGAGTCTCCGATGAAATACTTGCACTGCATGGTTCGCGTGCGTGACCTCGACGCGTCGCTGCGTTTCTACTGCGAGGGGCTCGGCTTGCGTGAAGTGCGCCGCACCGACGTACCCGAAGGCAAGTTCACGCTGGTTTACCTGTCCGCGCCGGACAATCCCGATGCGGAAGTCGAGCTGACCCACAACTGGGGTTCGCAGGAAGACTACGGCTCCGCGCGCAATTTCGGCCATCTGGCATTCCGCGTCGAGGACATCTATGCCACTTGCGCGCACCTGCAGGCGATGGGCTACACCATCCATCGCCCGCCGCGCGATGGCCACATGGCCTTCGTGCGCTCGCCCGACCTGATCTCGATCGAGCTGTTGCAGGAAGGTCGTTTGCCGCCGCGCGAGCCTTGGGCGTCGATGCCGAACAGCGGTAGTTGGTGAATCAGCGCTTCGCGTCGCGCAAGGCGCCGCGCGCAGCTTCCAGCGTGTCGGCGATGTCCTGGTCGCCATGCGCGCTGGACATGAAGCCGGCTTCGAACGCTGAAGGCGCCAGGTACACGCCGCGCTTCAGCATGCCGTGGAAGAAGCGGTTGAACAGCGCCGTATCCGCCGCCACGGCCTGTGCGTAGCTATGTACTTTTTCGGCGCTGAAAAACAGGCCGAACATGCCGCCGACGCGGTTGGTGCTGAACGCCACGCCGGCGCCGTCGGCCACTGATTGCAGACCGTCGCAAAGCAGGCGCGTGCGGGCGGCGAGCTGGTCGTGGAAACCGGGCGCCTGGATCAACTCCAGCATCGCCAGGCCCGCCGCCATCGCCACCGGATTGCCGCAGAGCGTGCCGGCCTGGTAGATCGGTCCGCTCGGCGCGATCTGCTCCATCAAGTCGCGACGGCCGCCATAGGCGCCCACCGGCATGCCACCGCCGATGATCTTGCCGAACGTGGTCAGGTCCGGCGTCACTCCGTAATGCGCCTGCGCACCGCCGAGCGCCACGCGGAAGCCGGTCATCACTTCGTCGAAGATCAGCAGCGTGCCGTGCTGCGTGCACAACTCGCGCAGACCTTGCAGATAGCCATCGACCGGCGGGATGCAGTTCATGTTGCCGGCGACCGGCTCGATGATCAGACCGGCGATTTCGTCGCCGTGCTCGGCAAACAGCGCCTGCGCCGCGTCGAGGTCGTTGTAGGGCAGGGTCAGTGTGAGATCGGCATTCGCCTTCGGCACGCCTGGCGAGGTCGGCACGCCGAAGGTCAGCGCGCCGGAGCCGGCCTTCACCAGGAAACTGTCGCCGTGGCCGTGATAGCAGCCCTCGAACTTCGCGATCTTGCTGCGGCCGGTGGCGCCGCGCGCGAGACGGATCGCCGACATCGTGGCCTCGGTGCCGGAGTTGACCATGCGCACCATCTCGACCGACGGAATCAGCCGGGTGATCGTCTCGGCCATGGTCACCTCGGCCGCGCACGGCGTGCCGAACGACAGACCGTTCTTCACCGCGCGCTCGACCGCCTCGCGTACTGCGGAGTGGTTGTGGCCGACGATCATCGGGCCCCATGAGCCGACGTAGTCGATATAGCGCGTGCCTTCCACGTCCCACAGATAGGCGCCGTCCGCGCGCGCGGTGAAGAATGGTTCGCCTCCGACCGACTTGAACGCGCGCACCGGCGAGTTCACGCCACCGGGCATCAGTTTCAGTGCGCGCTGGAAAAGTTCGTGGTTGGTCATCGTGCAGGTTCCCGTTCGTAGATGTACAAATTGGCGAAGCGTTGCGCGGCATCGCGCACGTCAGCGGCCGAGCTTCCATTGTCCGGTGTGATCCCGCCGACCGCCACCCGCGCGATGTCGGGCGCGGTGCTTTGTCTCAGCAAATCGCGATCTCACACGTGGTGCGCAGGAGCGAATGCTTTCGCATTGCCGGACGAGTTGCGAGAATGCGCTATTCCCTTGTGATCCGAAGAAGTCGAGCCATGAGCCAGAGTTCCACCGAAACCGCTGCCCTGCGCAAATGGATGTGCGTCGTTTGCGGCTATATCTACGACGAAGCCGTAGGCGTGCCTGATGAAGGAATTCCCGCGGGTACCCGCTGGGAAGATGTGCCCGATGCCTGGACCTGTCCGGACTGCGGTACCACCAAGGATGACTTCGAGATGATCGAGATCGACTGAGAGCCGCTTCTGCCCTTCGGCCGCCCGATTCTGTCAGCGTATTGACCGGGCGTTCTGCTCTGATGTTCCTGCGCCCGATCGCGTGGCGCGTCATTCCAGGGAGCATCCCATGCAGCAATTCATTCCGTTCGAAGACGACTGGGACGCACTGGCGAAGCTGCGTCCCGAAGATCTGATTCCCTATCGGGTCGGCATGCTCGACGCTGCCGTTCAGCGCACCACCCCGATATCGCCCATGACCTTCAGTTCGTCGCCCCGGTGCACACCCATGCGTTGCGCCGTGCCGGCCGACAGCTCCAGTACGTAGAGCGCAGGAGCCTCGCTCGGATAGGTCGGACAGGGATCCGCCTTGCATGGCGGCACGTCCAGTTGCATCGAGACCAGTCGGCGATCCGTGTCGAAATACAGGATGTCCAGCGGGATCAGCGTGTTCTTCATCCAGAACGCCTGCGGGCCGCTGTGAGGAAACACGAACAGCATGCCGTGATCGGCCGCCAGCTCGGTGCGCATCATCAAGCCATGCTGCCGGCTGGCGTCATCGGTGGCGAGTTCCACCTGAATGCGCTGTCCGTGCAACTCGACTGCTGCAGTTGCGCCTTGTGTGGTGGCAGTGCCGGAGCAGCTGACCAGCAGAAGCACTATCGGGGCAAGCCATCGGTTCATCGTGAGTACTCCTGGCGATGAGGTGTTTCTTGGGAGTGTAGCGCCCCTATCCAGATACGTTTCGCGAGAAAAGTGCGCACGCCCCTTCCCAGATGGCTGGCTCGGCGCTATGATTCTCGCCCCTTCGATGAAGCGCCTTTTTGCGAAGGTTTCTGCAACATTTTCCGCTGAAAATTTTCTTCGACGAGGGTGTTGACGGTCACGAAAAGCGATGTAGAATGGGCGGCTCACCTAGGACGAAACGTCTTGGGGCGCAAACCGGAAACGGGATGCAAGCGAACGATCTTTGACAGTGTGCGCAGGTGAATTGTGTGGACGTCTTGTGCTGGAGGGTTACGACCTGTCCAAGCAATGCAAGCGTCCCACCAAGTAAAAAGTCAGTAATGAGTTTTGATTGGTTGGGAACAGACGCTTCGGAAAGATAGATGGTCAGTCTTCAGGACGAGTTGTCGAAAACTTAAGTGAAGAGTTTGATCCTGGCTCAGATTGAACGCTGGCGGCATGCCTAACACATGCAAGTCGAACGGCAGCACAGCAGTAGCAATACTGTGGGTGGCGAGTGGCGGACGGGTGAGTAATGCATCGGGACCTACCCAGACGTGGGGGATAACCTCGGGAAACCGGGACTAATACCGCATACGTCCTACGGGAGAAAGCGGGGGACCTTCGGGCCTCGCGCGGTTGGACGGACCGATGTGCGATTAGCTAGTTGGTAGGGTAATGGCCTACCAAGGCGACGATCGCTAGCTGGTCTGAGAGGATGATCAGCCACACTGGGACTGAGACACGGCCCAGACTCCTACGGGAGGCAGCAGTGGGGAATATTGGACAATGGGCGCAAGCCTGATCCAGCAATGCCGCGTGTGTGAAGAAGGCCTTCGGGTTGTAAAGCACTTTTATCAGGAACGAAATACCACGGGTTAATAACCTATGGGGCTGACGGTACCTGAGGAATAAGCACCGGCTAACTTCGTGCCAGCAGCCGCGGTAATACGAAGGGTGCAAGCGTTAATCGGAATTACTGGGCGTAAAGGGTGCGTAGGCGGTTGTTTAAGTCTGTCGTGAAATCCCCGGGCTCAACCTGGGAATGGCGATGGATACTGGGCAGCTAGAGTGTGTCAGAGGATGGTGGAATTCCCGGTGTAGCGGTGAAATGCGTAGAGATCGGGAGGAACATCAGTGGCGAAGGCGGCCATCTGGGACAACACTGACGCTGAAGCACGAAAGCGTGGGGAGCAAACAGGATTAGATACCCTGGTAGTCCACGCCCTAAACGATGCGAACTGGATGTTGGTCTCAACTCGGAGATCAGTGTCGAAGCTAACGCGTTAAGTTCGCCGCCTGGGGAGTACGGTCGCAAGACTGAAACTCAAAGGAATTGACGGGGGCCCGCACAAGCGGTGGAGTATGTGGTTTAATTCGATGCAACGCGAAGAACCTTACCTGGCCTTGACATGTCCGGAATCCTGCAGAGATGCAGGAGTGCCTTCGGGAATCGGAACACAGGTGCTGCATGGCTGTCGTCAGCTCGTGTCGTGAGATGTTGGGTTAAGTCCCGCAACGAGCGCAACCCTTGTCCTTAGTTGCCAGCACGTAATGGTGGGAACTCTAAGGAGACTGCCGGTGACAAACCGGAGGAAGGTGGGGATGACGTCAAGTCATCATGGCCCTTACGGCCAGGGCTACACACGTACTACAATGGTCGGTACAGAGGGTTGCAATACCGCGAGGTGGAGCCAATCCCAGAAAGCCGATCCCAGTCCGGATCGGAGTCTGCAACTCGACTCCGTGAAGTCGGAATCGCTAGTAATCGCGGATCAGCTATGCCGCGGTGAATACGTTCCCGGGCCTTGTACACACCGCCCGTCACACCATGGGAGTGGGTTGCTCCAGAAGGCGTTAGTCTAACCGCAAGGAGGACGACGCCCACGGAGTGGTCCATGACTGGGGTGAAGTCGTAACAAGGTAGCCGTATCGGAAGGTGCGGCTGGATCACCTCCTTTCAAGAAATGACGGCGTGAGTCTTCACGCAAGACGTCCACACAAGACACCTGTACTTTACGCGACATCCTGTCGCGAAGAGCGTAGATCAAGACCGTCCATCCGTGGACGGACTCTTCATCAACAGCCGCTTCGAACTGGCTATCAGGTCGCTTGGCGCGGGTTCTGGGATTCGATCCTCATGGGTCTGTAGCTCAGGTGGTTAGAGCGCACCCCTGATAAGGGTGAGGCCGGTGGTTCGAGTCCACCCAGACCCACCATTATTCCAAGGTACCTTGGGGCCTTAGCTCAGCTGGGAGAGCACCTGCTTTGCAAGCAGGGGGTCGTCGGTTCGATCCCGACAGGCTCCACCATGGACAAGCGCCGCGTAAAGTATCAGCACACAAAAGATTTGAAATCATCCGGCATTGAGGCCGGTGTGATGTTCTTTGAAAACAAGTAAACGAGTGACAAGCGTCTTGGTTCGAACCGAACCGAGACAAGTGTTAAGGCACGAAAACGAAGTAACTTGGCTGCACCTGAGGAGGGTGCTGCCCCGAGGCGACTTGGGGTTATATGGTCAAGCGACTAAGCGTATACGGTGGATGCCTTGGCAGTCAGAGGCGATGAAGGACGTGGCAGCCTGCGAAAAGTGTCGGGGAGCTGGCAACAAGCTTTGATCCGGCAATGTCCGAATGGGGAAACCCACTCCGCAAGGAGTACTGCATGGTGAATACATAGCCATGCAGGGCGAACCCGGGGAACTGAAATATCTAAGTACCCGGAGGAAAAGAAATCAACCGAGATTCCCTGAGTAGCGACGAGCGAACGGGGACTAGCCCAAAAGCACATTATGTTTTAGTCAAACGGGATGGAAAGCCCGGCCATAGATGGTGATAGCCCAGTCGACGAAAAGGCATTTTGTGTGAAATTGAGTAAGGCGGGGCACGTGAAACCTTGTCTGAACATGGGGGGACCATCCTCCAAGGCTAAATACTACTGACTGACCGATAGCGAACTAGTACCGTGAGGGAAAGGCGAAAAGAACCCCGGAGAGGGGAGTGAAATAGACCCTGAAACCGTATACGTACAAGCAGTGGAAGCCCGCAAGGGTGACTGCGTACCTTTTGTATAATGGGTCAGCGACTTACTGTCTGTGGCAAGCTTAACCGTATAGGGGAGGCGAAGAGAAATCGAGTCTGAATAGGGCGCATAGTCTCTGGCAGTAGACCCGAAACCGAGTGATCTATCCTTGGCCAGGTTGAAGGTGCGGTAACACGCACTGGAGGACCGAACCCACATCTGTTGCAATAGATGGGGATGAGCTGAGGATAGGAGTGAAAGGCTAAACAAACTCGGAGATAGCTGGTTCTCCTCGAAAGCTATTTAGGTAGCGCCTCGGACGAATCTTCCTGGGGGTAGAGCACTGTTATGGCTAGGGGGTCATCGCGACTTACCAAACCATGGCAAACTCCGAATACCAGGACAGACTATCCGGGAGACACACGGCGGGTGCTAACGTCCGTCGTGAAAAGGGAAACAACCCAGACCCGCAGCTAAGGTCCCAAAGTCATAGCTAAGTGGAAAACGATGTGGAAAGGCATAGACAGCCAGGAGGTTGGCTTAGAAGCAGCCATCCTTTAAAGAAAGCGTAATAGCTCACTGGTCGAGTCGGTCTGCGCGGAAGATTTAACGGGGCTAAGCTATGCACCGAAGCTCGGGGTGTGCACATTTATGTGTACGCGGTAGAGGAGCGTTCCGTAAGCCTGTGAAGGTGGATTGTAAAGTCTGCTGGAGGTATCGGAAGTGCGAATGCTGACATGAGTAACGATAATGGGGGTGAAAAGCCCCCACGCCGAAAGCCCAAGGTTTCCTCGCGCAACGTTCATCGGCGCAGGGTGAGTCGGCCCCTAAGGCGAGGCAGAAATGCGTAGTCGATGGGAAGCAGGTTAATATTCCTGCACTTTTCTACAGTGCGATGTGGGGACGGAGAAGGTTAGGTCTACCCGGCGTTGGTTGTCCGGGGGAAAGGCGGTAGGCATGGGTCTTAGGCAAATCCGGGACCCTTTATGCCGAGCACCGAGACGAGTCCTTTTGGACGAAGTGACTGATACCACGCTTCCAGGAAAAGCCACTAAGCTTCAGCTGTAGAAAAACCGTACCGTAAACCGACACTGGTAGGCAGGGTGAGAATCCCAAGGCGCTTGAGAGAACTCGGGTGAAGGAACTAGGCAAAATGGCACCGTAACTTCGGGAGAAGGTGCGCCCATCGGCGTGGTCACGTGCGTGACTGAGCGTTGATGGGTCGCAGTAACCTGGCCGCTGCGACTGTTTATCAAAAACACAGCACTCTGCAAACACGAAAGTGGACGTATAGGGTGTGACGCCTGCCCGGTGCTGGAAGGTTAATTGATGGGGTCAGCCGCAAGGCGAAGCTCTTGATCGAAGCCCCAGTAAACGGCGGCCGTAACTATAACGGTCCTAAGGTAGCGAAATTCCTTGTCGGGTAAGTTCCGACCTGCACGAATGGCGTAACGACAGCGGCGCTGTCTCCACCCGAGACTCAGTGAAATTGAATTCGCTGTGAAGATGCAGCGTTCCCGCGGCAAGACGGAAAGACCCCGTGAACCTTTACTATAGCTTTACACTGAACGTTGAGTTCTTCTGTGTAGGATAGGTGGGAGGCTTTGAAGTGCAGACGCCAGTTTGCATGGAGCCATCCTTGAAATACCACCCTGAAGTGCTTGACGTTCTAACCTCGGCCCGTAATCCGGGTCAGGGACCGTGTATGGTGGGTAGTTTGACTGGGGCGGTCTCCTCCCAAAGAGTAACGGAGGAGCACGAAGGTACGCTCAGCGCGGTCGGACATCGCGCACTGTGTGCAAAGGCATAAGCGTGCTTGACTGCGAGATCGACGGATCAAGCAGGTACGAAAGTAGGTCTTAGTGATCCGGTGGTTCTGTATGGAAGGGCCATCGCTCAACGGATAAAAGGTACTCCGGGGATAACAGGCTGATACCGCCCAAGAGTTCATATCGACGGCGGTGTTTGGCACCTCGATGTCGGCTCATCACATCCTGGGGCTGTAGCCGGTCCCAAGGGTATGGCTGTTCGCCATTTAAAGTGGTACGCGAGCTGGGTTCAGAACGTCGTGAGACAGTTCGGTCCCTATCTGTCGTGGGCGTTGGAGATTTGAGGGGGGCTGCTCCTAGTACGAGAGGACCGGAGTGGACGTTCCGCTGGTGTTCGGGTTGTCATGCCCATGGCATTGCCCGGTAGCTACGAACGGAAGTGATAACCGCTGAAAGCATCTAAGCGGGAAGCACGCCCCAAGATGAGATCTCCCGAGAGCTTGACTCTCCTTAAGGCACCATCAAGACTAGGTGGTTGATAGGTCAGGTGTGGAAGTGCAGCAATGCATGGAGCTAACTGATACTAATGAGCCGTGAGGCTTGACCATATAACCCCAAGACGCTTTGTTTGCAGATCCCTCTGCGAAAAGCCCAGCCATCCCTGGCTGGACTCCTCGAAAGAGCGGTCTCCTTGAAGCTTGTCTGATTCGAATTCACCTCGACGCTTGTCACTCGTTTACGATTTATTCGACGCGAGATTCCTTTTCACGAAGAGCAAAATCCGCCATCCTTGGCGGACTCTTCAAGAAGGACCTGTGAAGCCGGCGCTCAATGCGCTGCTTCCACCCCTTCCCTGGCGGCCATAGCGGCGTGGTACCACCTGATCCCATCCCGAACTCAGAAGTGAAACGCGCATGCGCCGATGGTAGTGTGGCTTTGCCATGCAAGAGTAGGTCACCGCCAGGGGCTTTATCCTGAAACACCCTCACCGGCAACGGTGGGGGTTTTTCTTTGGGCGTTGTTGCCGCTGCGACCGCAGGTCGCGACCCGCAACAGGTCACCGCCAGGGGCTTTATCCTGAAACACCCTCACCGGCAACGGTGGGGGTTTTTCTTTGGGCGTTGTTGCTGCTGCGACCGCAGGTCGCGACCCGCAACAGGTCACCGCCAGGGGCTTTATCCTGAAACACCCTCACCGGCAACGGTGGGGGTTTTTCTTTGGGCGTTGTTGCCGCTGCGATCGCAGGTCGCGACCCGCAACAGGTCACCGCCAGGGGCTTCGCCTTTATGGGCATCACGAGACCGCTGCGGCGACCTTGCCACCCGGCACAAGACACCGTCCAGAGCGCTATCCCGAAAACCCTCACCGGACACGGTGGGGGTTTATCGCTTTTTGCGCCGTTGCCGTGGTGGCCATCCCAGCCGGCCGCCACCCACCGATCACCACCAGGGGTCTTATTCTGAAAAGCCCCATCCGGGGAGGCTCTCGCCTTGAGCATCGCACCCACTGACGACGGTAGGGTGGCGAGATGCTCATGTGGCAAATCCTTTTGCATCAGGCTGCGTGGTGTCGGTAATGGTGCTCCCCCGTGCCGACAAGGTGGCCCAGTCCACGGAGGCGCGTTGCCAATGACGTATTGAGCGACGAATTGGCTTGACGCTCCCCGCCGTGGCGGCCTGTTGCTACTCTTCGCGAAGCATCCGGGCAAAGGAAGTTCCGTGCGTCGACGTTACATTCTGGCGATAGACCAGGGCACCACCAGCTCGCGGGCGATGTTGTTCGATCGGGCCGGCAGTGTGGTCGGGGCGGCCCAGCGCGAGTTCCGCCAGATTTTCCCGCAGCCGGGTTGGGTGGAGCATGATCCGCAGGAGATTCTCGCCAGCGTATTGGAGTCAGTGACCGAGGCGCTTGCGGCGGTCGCGATCGAAGCCAGTGAGCTGGCGGGGATTGGCATCACCAACCAGCGCGAGACCGCCGTGGTGTGGGATCGGCATACCGGTAAGGCGGTCTACAACGCGATCGTGTGGCAGTCGCGGCAAAGCCTTGCGATCTGCGAACAGCTGGAAGCGGATGGTTACGCGGCACTGGTGCGCGAGAAAACCGGGCTGCTGATCGATGCATATTTTTCCGGCAGCAAGATTCGCTGGATCCTCGATCATGTCGCCGGCGCGCGTGCCCGGGCAGAGCGTGGCGATCTGCTGTTCGGCACGATCGACAGCTGGCTGATCTGGAATCTCAGTGGCCGCAAGTTGCATGTCACCGACGTCAGCAATGCCGCGCGAACGCTGCTGTTCGACATCCACGCGCGGCAGTGGGATGACGAACTGCTGCGCATGCTGGCTATTCCACGCAGCATGTTGCCGCGAGTACGTTCGTGCAGCGAGGTGTACGGCCATACGGCAGCGATGCCGGGTTTGCCGGCGGGTGTGCCGATCGGTGGCGTGGCCGGTGATCAGCAGGCTGCATTGTTCGGCCAGGCGTGCTTCGACCCTGGCATGGCCAAGAATACCTATGGCACCGGCTGTTTCATGTTGATGAACACCGGGGCGCGGGCGGTGCCCTCACGGCATGGGTTGCTGACCACGATCGCATGGGAGCTGGATGGCGTCGTCGAGTATGCGCTGGAAGGCAGCATCTTCGTAGCCGGCTCGGTAGTGCAGTGGCTGCGTGACGGTTTGCACATGCTCGAATGCGCCAGCGACTCTCAAGCCTGCGCCGAGAGCGTGGACTCCAGCGAAGGCGTGTATCTGGTGCCGGCCTTCGTGGGCCTGGGTGCTCCGTACTGGCGCAGCGATGTGCGCGGCGCGATCTTTGGCCTGTCGCGCGGTACACGCAAGGAACACGTGGTGCGCGCTGCGCTGGAGTCGATGGCCTATCAGTCGCGCGATGTGCTCGCCGCGATGGAGGCCGATGCCGGCATCCCGTTGAAGGAGTTGCGCGCCGACGGTGGCGCAATCGCCAACGATTTCATGGCGCAGTTCCAGAGTGACATGCTCGGCGTGCCGGTACTGCGTCCGAAGATCGCCGAGACCACCGCGCTGGGAGCGGCTTATCTGGCCGGACTGGCGGTGGGGTTCTGGGAGAGTCGGGCGCAGCTCGCCGGGTTGTGGCAGCTCGACCGGCGTTTCCAGCCGGTGATGGACCAGCCCTCGCGCGAGCGTCTGTATAAGGGCTGGCGGGATGCCGTGCAGGCCACGATCGGTTTTCGCGTGGACTGAACGAGCGAGGCCCGCAGCATGACGGGGAAGCTTCGTCGGTTTCAGCCTGCGCTGGCTGGTGTCAGTCCAGTGCGTAACCGAATTGGTCGAGGAATTCGGCGGCGAATTCGGCGTAGCTGAAGCGCTGGTTCTGCGTGCCCGGGTGCGCCACTTTCAATGCGCCCATCAGCGAGGCCATGCGGCCCACCGTCGGCCAGTCCTTGCCGCGCATGATGCCGAAGATCAGGCCGGCGCGATACGCATCGCCGCAGCCGGTGGGGTCCACGATCTGGCGCTCGCGTGCAGGCGGAATGTGATGGGTCTCGCTGCCGACGTGGATGATCGAGCCGCGTGGGCCCTGGGTCACGATGTACGCCGTGACCTTCGCGGCGATCTCGTCGGCGCTCCAGCCGGTGCGGGCCTGCAGCAGTTGCGACTCGTAGTCGTTGACGATCACGTAGGTCGACTTGCCGATCATCGAGCGGAATTCGTCGCCGCTGAACAGCGGCATCGCCTGGCCCGGATCGAAAATGAACGGCACGCCGCGCTCGGCGAATTCGTCCACGTGCTGCAGCATCGCCTCGCGGCCGTCGGGCGCGACGATGGCGAAATCGATCTGCGGGATGTCGCGCACGTGGTTTTCCTGCGCACTGGACATCGCGCCGGGATGGAAGGCGGTGATCTGGTTGTTGTCCAGATCGGTGGTGATGAAGCACTGCGGAGTGAACTGTTCGTCGAACACCCGCACGCTGTCGAGGCAGATGCCGCACTGCTCCATGTGCAGGCGATACGGCGCGAAATCCTGGCCGACCGCAGCCACCGGCAGCGGATCGCCGCCGAGCAGCTTGAGGTTGTAGGCGATGTTGCCGGCGCAGCCACCGAACTCGCGACGCATCCGCGGCACCAGGAACGACACGTTCAGGATGTGCATCTGGTCGGGCAGGATGTGGTTCTTGAACTGGTCCTGGAACACCATGATGGTGTCGTAGGCCAGCGATCCGCAGATGACGGCAGACATGATAGGCGGGACTTCCCAGGCAGGATGGTTGAGGCCGCACCGCTGGACAACCCCTGCGGGCCGTGCCGGTGAAGCCGGTCAAAGACGAGGATGGTACCGCATCTGTCCGCGTTGGCGACTTTCCGCGGGTGATTCCAGCTCACTTCGAAACGCAGGAAACGGACTTATGACTGTGTTTGTAGAAGGATTTCTTAACGTCATTGTCCTTGCGCATGCAAGCCACGCTGACTAGACTGGCCAGCTTACTTTTTAGCCAAGCCGAGCCACGGCGGACCCATGTTCAAGAAGTTTCGCGGGATCTTTTCCAACGACATCTCCATCGACCTCGGCACGGCCAACACGCTGATCTATGTGCGTGGGCAGGGCATCGTGCTGAACGAGCCCTCGGTGGTGGCGATTCGCCAGGATCGTGGCCCCGGCGGCCCGCGCACGATCGCGGCGGTCGGCGGCGACGCCAAGCGCATGCTCGGCCGCACGCCGGGCAACATCGCCACGGTGCGGCCGATGAAGGACGGCGTGATCGCCGACTTCACCATGACCGAGGCGATGCTGCAGCACTTCATCAAGCAGGTGCACAAGTCGCGCTTCCTGCGCCCGAGCCCGCGCGTGCTGGTCTGCGTGCCGTGCGGTTCGACCCAGGTCGAGCGCCGCGCGATCAAGGAATCGGCCGAAGGCGCCGGTGCGCGTGACGTGTTCCTGATCGAGGAGCCGATGGCCGCCGCGATCGGCGCCGGCATCCCGGTGCACGAGGCGCGCGGCGCGATGGTGCTGGATATCGGCGGCGGCACTTCCGAAGTCGCGGTGATCTCGCTCAATGGCATCGTCTACTCGCAGTCGGTGCGCGTCGGTGGCGATCGCTTCGACGAGGCGATCATCAACTACGTGCGGCGCAACCACGGCACCCTGATCGGCGAATCCACCGCCGAGCGGATCAAGCTGGAGATCGGTTGCGCGTTCCCGCAGAGCGAAGTCAAGGAGATCGAGATCTCCGGCCGCAACCTCGCCGAGGGCGTGCCGCGCATGTTCACGATCAACTCCAACGAGATTCTCGAAGCGCTGCACGAGCCGCTGGCCGGCATCGTGGCGGCGGTGAAGTCGGCGCTGGAACAGACGCCGCCGGAATTGTGCTCCGACGTTGCCGAGCGCGGCATCGTGCTGACCGGTGGCGGCGCGCTGCTGCGCGATCTGGATCGGCTGATCTCCGAAGAGACCGGCCTGCATGTGCAGGTGGCGGACGATCCGCTGACCTGCGTGGCGCGTGGTGGCGGCAAGGCGCTGGAGCTGATCGATCAGCACGGCAGCGACTTCTTCGCGCCTGAATAAGGCGCCGCCATGGCGCGCACGCGCGACGAATCCTCGCCGCTGTTCGCCGGCAATGCCGCGGGCACGCTGCGGCTGATCGTCTATCTCGCGCTGGCCATGGTCCTGATGGTGCTCGACCATCGCAACGGCTGGCTGTGGCGCGTGCGTTACACGGCGTCTGCCGTCGTCGAGCCGGTGTACCGGCTGGCCGGATTGCCCGCGGCAGGCGTGCGCACGATGAGCGTGGCCTTCGCCGATCGCCAGCGCTTGACCGAACAGAACCAGCGCCTGCGCGAAGACCTGCTGCTGGCCAATGCCAAGTTGAACCGGATGGCCGCGGTGGCCGAACAGAACCAGCGCCTGAAGGAATTGCTCGACACCCAGCACAGCCTGGAGCTTAACGTGCAGCTGGCGCGGGTGATCGGCGTGGACATGGGTGCCTATCGCTACCAGCTCACCTTGAACATGGGCGCCCGCGACGGCGTCAGGCCGGGCCAGCCGGTGATCGATGCGCACGGCGTCATGGGCCAGGTCAAGGAAGTGCTGCCGACCACCTCCGTGGTGATGCTGATCACCGATCCCGCGCATGCGATTCCGGTGGTGATCGAACGCACCGGCTTGCGCACGGTGGCCTACGGCTCGCGCGAAGGCGATCAGCTCAGCCTGCCCAACATTCCGCTGGCCGCCGACGTGCATGCCGGCGACAAGCTGCTGACTTCCGGTCTTGGCGGACGTTTCCCGCCGGGCTTCCCGGTCGGCGAGGTGCGTTCGGTGGCACCGGCGTCGACCGGCATGTTCCTGGTGGCGACAGGCGCAACCGGCGGCGGATCTCGATCGCAGCGAAGACGTGCTGCTGCTGCATGACCTGGCCGAGCCGAGCGGCCCGCCGCCGCTCGGCGACGCCGATGGGTCCGCCTGCGTCCTGCCGCAGCGGGCACGGTAGCGACGCTGCCGACGGCCGGCGGGGTGGTGCGATGAACAGGCAGCGCCTGAGCCTGTGGTGGTTTGTCGGCACGCTGGTGTTCGCCCTGGTCTCCATGCTGGTGCCGCTGCCCGGCGTGCTGGAGCCGTTCAAGCCGTACTGGCCGGCGCTGTTCCTGCTGTACTGGTCGCTGGAGTCGGAGGAGCGGGTCACCCTGGGGCTGGCCTTCCTGGTCGGTCTGGCGGCGGATCTGCTCAACGGCGTGGTGCTGGGCGAGCAGGCGCTGCGCCTGTGCGCGCTGGTGTTCATCGCGCTGCGCTTTCGCTCGCGGCTGCGTTTCTTCCCGATGTGGCAGCAGGCGCTGGCGGTGCTGGCGCTGCTGCTGAACGACCGCATCCTGCTGCTGATCGTGCGCGTGCTGGCCGGCGCCTCGTTGCCGCCGGCGAGCTGGTGGATCTCGCCGTTCGTGGGGGCCGCGCTGTGGCCGTTCCTGTTCCTGCTGCTCGACGATCTGCGCGCGCGCTTGCGGATTCAATGAGACATGAACCAGTGACATGAAGCCCAGGCGATCGATCAAGGACCCGCGCGGCGAAAGCATGCTGTTCCGCCGCCGCGCGCTGGCCGGCTTCGTGCTGATCGTGCTGTGCCTGTGCCTGCTGCTGAGCCGCTTCGTGTTCCTGCAGGTGATGCACCACGACGAGTTCGTCACCCGCTCGCAGGCACAACCGGGTCAAGCCGCGCGCGATCCCGCCGGCGCGCGGACTGATCTACGACCGCAATGGCGTGCTGCTGGCCGACAACGTGCCCGCGTTCCGGCTGGAAGTGGTGCCCGAGCAGGTCAAGGACATGCCGGCGCTGCTGGAACAGCTGGGCGAGGTCGTGCCGCTGGAGCACGACGACCTGGAGGCGTTCCGCAAGCAGCTCAAGCAGAGCCGTCGCTTCGAGAGCGTGCCGCTGAAGATGCACCTGACCGAGGACGAGATCGACCGCTTCGCGGTGAATCGCTGGCGTTTCCCCGGCGTGGACGTGGTGCCCTACCTGACCCGGCGCTATCCGCTGGGCGGGATGTTCGCGCACGTGGTCGGCTATGTCGGACGCATCGATGCCGACGACCAGGCCCGGCTCGATCCGGTGCGTTACAAGGGCACCAGCCATGTCGGCCGCAGCGGCATCGAGCGTTCCTACGAAGACGTGCTGCACGGCACGCCGGGTTACGAGCTGGTCGAGGTGAATGCCGACGGGCGCACCCAGCGCGTGCTGGAAACGCACGCGCCGACGCCGGGCAAGAACCTGTACCTGAGCATCGATGCGCGTCTGCAGAAAGCCGCCGAGGCCGCGTTCGCCGGCCGCCCGGGCGCGGCGGTGGCGATCGATCCGCGCAATGGCCAGGTGCTGGCGATGGTCAGCGTGCCGACCTTCGATCCCAACCTGTTCGTCAACGGCATCAGCCAGGCCGACTACAGCGCGCTGACCAACGATCCGGACAAGCCGCTGCTACAACCGCGCGCTGCGCGGCGTGTATCCGCCCGGCTCGACGGTGAAGCCGCTGGTGGGTCTGGCCGGGCTGGAGTCGGGCCTGCGCAAGCCCGAGGACACCGTGCTGTCCACCGGCGTGTTCTACATTCCCGGCCAGGCGCGCGGCTATCGCGACGACCAGCGTGGCGGCGTCGGCACGGTCAACCTGGTGCGGGCGATCGAGCTGTCGGTCAACACCTATTTCTACAAGCTCGCGCTGGACATGGGCATCGACCGGCTTCAGCAGCTACATGGGCAAGTTCGGCTTCGGCCGGCCGACCGGCATCGATCTGATCGGCGAGTCGTCCGGCGTGCTGCCCTCGCGCGAATGGAAGGCGGCCAATTACAAGGAGCCGTGGTATCCCGGCGAGACCGTGATCGCCGGCATCGGCCAGGGCTACTGGGCGGTCACGCCGCTGCAGCTGGCGCACGCGATCGCCACGTTCGCCGGCCACGGCGTGCCGTATGCACCGCGCCTGGTGCTGGCCACGCAAGGCGCCGCCAACGCCCGGCCGCAGCCGCTGGCCAATCCGCCCAGCGGGCCGTCGCTGATCCGCAACCCGGCCGACTGGGATGCGGTCAACCAAGGCATGCAGATGGTGATCTACGGCCCCAGAGGCACCGGCCGCCAGCTCGGCGTGGGGTTTCCCTATCTGATGGCCGGCAAGAGCGGCACCGCCGAACGCTTTTCGCGCACCTCCGATGCCTACGAGACCAACCGCAACACGGCGTATCTGGCCACGCGCCATCGCGCCTGGTTCGTCGCTTACGCGCCGGCCGACAACCCGCAGATCGCGGTGGCGGTGATCCTCGAATCCGGCGCCTGGGGCGCGCACGGCGGCCGGCCCGATCGTGCGCAAGATCCTCGATACCTGGCTGGCCGGACAGGGTGGCGTGCTCCCGGGCAGCCAGCGCCTGCCCACGTCGACCGCGCCTGCGGCGCCGGTGCCCGCGGCGAATTCCGATGACGCGAGCGAGGATCTGCCGGCGCAGGCATCCACCGGAGCGATGCCATGATCGGGACGGCCTACGCGCGCTGGCGCCGATTCATCCGCCGCATCCTGACCCGTCCGCGCATCGACCTGCCGCTGGCGCTGCGGCCTGTTCGTGCTGGCGCTGATCGGACTGGTCACGCTGTACAGCGCCGGCGACGGCAGCCTTGCCCTGGTCGGTGGCCAGGCCGGCCGCTTCGTGCTGGGCGGCGCGCTGCTGCTGCTGGTGTCGCGCATCCCGCCGGCGGTGCTGCGCAGCTGGACGCCGTGGCTGTACGCCGGCAGCACCGCGTTGCTGGTGGTGGTGGCGGTGCTGGGCGAAGGGCGTGGCGCGATCCGCTGGCTGGATCTGGGCTTCATGCGCTTCCAGCCGTCCGAGCTGCTGAAGCTGACGATGCCGATGATGGTCGCCTGGTATCTGCATCCGCGCCAGCTGCCGCCGGGCTGGAAGGACATCGTGATGGTCGGCCTGCTGATCGCGATTCCGGCCGGGCTGATCGCCGAACAGCCCGATCTCGGCACCGCGCGTGCTGGTGGCCGCGGCCGGCGCGTTCGCGCTGTTCCTGTCCGGCATGGCGTGGTGGCGCATCGGCCTGCTGGTCGGCGCGGTCGGCGGGATGATCCCGGTCGGCTGGCATTTCCTGCACCAGTATCAGCGCGATCGCGTGCTGACCCTGCTCAATCCGGAATCCGATCCGCTCGGCAACGGCTGGCACATCATCCAGTCGCAGATCGCGGTCGGCTCCGGCGGCATCTTCGGCAAGGGCTGGCAGCACGGCACGCAGTCGCGGCTGGATTTCCTGCCCGAGCACACCACCGACTTCATCTTCGCGGTGTTCTCCGAGGAGTTCGGCCTGGTCGGCGTGATCGCGCTGATCGCGCTGTACGCGTTCATCATCGGGCGCTGCCTGTGGATCGCGATGGAAGCGCGCGACACCTATTCGCGCCTGCTCGCCGGCGCGATCGGCATGAGCTTCTTCGTCTACGTGTTCGTCAACGGCGGCATGATCGCCGGCATGCTGCCGGTGGTCGGCGTGCCGCTGCCGCTGATCAGTTACGGCGGCACCTCGGCGGTGTCGCTGCTGGCCGGTTTCGGCGTGCTGATGTCGATCCACGCCAATCGCAAGATGCACATCTGAACATGGTCGGCGCATCGGCATCGTGGCGCCCCGAGTTGCGCTCGCGTGCGTGTTAGGCTTTCGATGACATCGCTATTTCTGTGAGTGAAGCCACAACATGACAGCCACGCCTGCGCCGCACCCGGCCCGTTTCCTCGCCATCCTCGGCCTGCTGTGGATGGGCGCGCTGACCCCGGCCCTGGCGACGACGCACCCCGGCCAGGCCGAGCTGGTACGCGAGGTGGCGCGCGAGACCGGCAAGAGCCCGCAGGCGCTGAACGCGCTGCTCGACGGCGCGAAAATGCAGCAGAGCATTCTCGATGCGATCAGCCGCCCGGCCGAGGCGCAAGCCGTGGAAGGATTACCGGCCGATCTTCCTCACCGACAAGCGCATCGACGACGGCGTCGCGTTCTATCGCGAGCACCGCGCGCTGCTGGAGCAGATCGGCAAGCAGTACGGCGTGGCGCCGCGAGTACATCGTGGCGATCGTCGGCGTGGAGACCAGCTACGGCCGCAACACCGGCAAGTACAAGGTGCTCGACGCGCTGGTCACGCTGGGCCTGTACTACCCGCCGCGGGCGAAGTTCTTCCGCGAGCAGCTGAAGGAACTGCTGAGCATGCCGGACAACCACCTGGCCGGCCCGCTCGACACGCTCACCGGCTCCTACGCCGGCGCGCAGGGCTGGGGCCAGTTCATGCCCACCAGCATCCGCGATTTCGCGCGTGGACGCGGATCAGGACGGCCACATCGATCTGCAGAATTCGCTGCCGGACATCTTCGCCAGCGTGGCGAACTACTTCGTCGAAGCACGGCTGGGTCAGCGGCGGCCCGGTCGCGGCGCGCGCGCAGCCGGACGCGGCGGCCAAGCCGATCACGGTGAAGGACGCCAAGCCGCAATGGCCGCTGGAGCAGCTGGAGGCGTGGGGCTATGCGCCGCTGCAGTCACTGTCGCCGGCGCGAACCCACCAGCCTGCAGACGCTGGAAGGCGCGAACGGTCCCGAGTACTGGTTCACGTTCCAGAATTTCTACGTGATCACCCGCTACAACCGCAGCCCGCTGTACGCGATGGCGGTGGACCAGCTGGCGCAGGCGATCGCTCGCCGGCGTGGGCCAGGCGGATAGCGGCGCGATGAGGGCGATGTGCGCGGCGGCCACTGCTGGCGGCGGCCCTGCTGCTGGCCGGCTGCGGCGGCCACAAGACCAAGCCGTCCGCATGGCAGCAGCCGGCAGGACAGCGCCGGCAGTCCGCGCGCTCGCCGCGGCGGCGACGCCGTCCACGACGACATCAGCCAGCCGCAGAGTCAGCCGCTATCGCGACGGCAAGGACAGCGTGCCGCCGCCGCTCGACGTCAGCAAGCTGGTCGAGCCGGTGCCGAAGGCCGAACCGCGTTCGCTGTACGGCAACAAGTCGCCGTACACCGTGCTCGGGCGCAGCTATCGCGTGCTGCCCAGCGCGCGCGGTTACGACGAGCGCGGCATCGCCTCGTTCTACGGCAACAAGTTCCACGGCTACAAGACCTCCAGCCTGGAAACCTACGACATGTACGCGTTCAGCGCCGCCACAACACGCTGCCGCTGCCCAGCTACGCGCGCGTGACCAACCTGGAGAACGGCAAGAGCGTGGTCGTGCGCGTCAACGATCGCGGCCCGTTCCACGAGAACCGGCTGATCGATCTGTCCTACGCGGCCGCGGTGAAGATCGGCATCTGGCCCAAGGGCACCGGCCTGGTCGAGGTGCGCGGGATCGACCCCGGACACCCGGCGCCGGAACTGCCGCCGCCGGTTGTGGTCACAAGCGGACATCCGGGGATTTACCTGCAGGTGGGCGCGTTTGCCGATGCCGACAACGCCGAGCGGCTGGCCCAGCGTCTGCGCCAGGCCAGCCTGGGCGCGGTGCAGGTCGAACCAGGTGCTGAGTCAATGGTCGCCAGCGTGCGTCGCGTGCGGGTCGGACCGCTGGTCAGCGTGGATCGCGCCGACCAGGTCAGCGCCCGGATCGAAGGCATGGGTCTGCCGCGGCCTCAGGTCGCGGTAGACTGAGCAGGTTTGCACATCTCTTCCATCACGTCGGCGCCGTCCGCCGACGTCCAGAAACCGGACTGAACAAAACGATGAATTTTTTCCGCCGCGCCATGCTCCCGTTCGCCGCCGCCACGCTGCTGGTCGGCGTTGCCATCGCCCAGACGCCACCGCGCCCGTCGCCGGTGCCGCGCCCGGTGGTGCCGGACGCGCCGGTGCCGCCGCCGCCGGACGTCGATGGCAAGAGCTGGGTGCTGATGGACTACGCCACCGGCCAGATCCTCGCCAGCAAGGAGCCCGACCTGCGCGTCGAGCCGGCCTCGATCACCAAGGTGATGACCGACTACGTGGTCTCGGCCGAAGTCGCCAACGGCAAGATCCACATGACCGATCCGGTCACCATCAGCGAGAACGCCTGGCGCGGCGGCGGCGCCGGCACCGACGGCTCCACCAGCTTCCTCAAGCTCAACAGCCAGGTGCCGCTGAAGGACCTGCTGTACGGCATGATCATCCAGTCCGGCAACGACGCCGCGATCGCGCTGGCCGAACACACCGCCGGCTCCGAGCAGGCGTTCGCCGGCTTGATGAACGCGTACGCCAAGCAGCTCGGCATGGTCAATTCGCAACTTCCAGAATGCGTCGGGCTATCCGATCGAGAACCACTACACCACCGCGCACGACATCGCGATCCTGTCGCGCGCGCTGATCCACGACTTCCCCGAGGACTACGCGATCTCCGCGATCAAGGAGTTCGAGTGGAACGGCATCAAGCAGCACAACCGCAACACGCTGCTGTGGCGCGACCCCAGCGTGGACGGCATCAAGACCGGCCACACCTCGGGCGCCGGTTACTGCCTTGCCGCTTCGGCGAAGCAGGGCGATCAGCGCATGATCGCGATCGTGATGGGCGCCAGCAGCGAGAAGGCGCGCGCCGATTCGGCGATGGCCCTGCTCAACTACGGTTTCCGCTTCTACGAGACGCACAAGCTGTACGACGCCAGCAAGCCGCTGGCCACGCCGCGGCTGTGGAAGGGTGCGACGCAGCCAGCTGCCGCTGGGTGTTGCCGAGGATGTGCTGGTCACCGTCAAGCGCGGCCAGTACGACCAGCTCAAGGCCACCATGGACATGCCCGCCACGCTGATCGCGCCGTTCACCAAGGGCCAGCAGGTCGGCACCCTGCGCATCACGCTCGACGGCAAGCCGGTGCAGAACGTGCCGCTGATCGCGCTCGACGATGCGCCGCAAGGCGGCTTCTTCTCGCGCCTGTGGGACAGCATCCTGCTGTGGTTCCACAGCGACAAGAAGGCCGAGGCGGCCGCTCCGGCCAAGGGTGCGGGCGCGAAGTAATGCAGCCGGTCGACTTCAGCAAGGCGAAGCAGGAAGGCAAGGGCTTCCAGTTCCCCGGCGAGTTCGAGATCACCGCGGTCGGCAGCGCCAGCGCGAACCTGCCGACCCACGTGCCGCAGCTGCTGGAGCGCGCCGGCCTGCACGTGCTGCACGAGACCGTGCGGCACCGGCACTCCGGCGGCGGCAATTTCGTCTCGGTCACGGTGAGCTTCCGCTGCGATACCCGCGAGCAGTACGAGGCGGCACACCAGGCGCTGCGCGCGAGTCCGGATATCCGGTACACGTTGTGAAGTGCGGAAACACGGAGCGGAGAACGCCGGTTTCCGCTCGGCTGACGCCCGTGTTGCCTCGCGCCCTTGACTACCTGCGCAACGCCTCAACATCGTTTCCCGTGTCCCGTTTCCGCGTTCCCGATTCCCGTTTCCCGTTCATCCCGTTTCCAAGGTTCCCGTCATGTCGTTGCCGCTGAAAATCCGCCGCCTCGGCCGCCAGCCTTACGCGGCCACCTGGAGGGCGATGAGTGCGTTCACCGACAACCGCACCGCCGATACGCCCGACGAGCTGTGGCTGCTGGAGCACGACCCGGTGTTCACCCTGGGCCAGGCCGGCAAGATGGAGCACGTGCTGGCGCCGGGCGACATTCCGGTGATGCCGGTCGATCGCGGCGGCCAGGTGACCTATCACGGGCCGGGCCAGATCGTGGCTTATCCGCTGATCGACCTGCGCCGGGTCGGCGTCGGCGTGCGCGAGCTGGTCCACCGGATCGAGCAGGCGCTGATCGACACGCTGGCGCACTGGAACATGCATGGCGGTGCGGCGCGAGGGCGCGCCGGGCGTCTACGTGGCCGACGCCAAGGTCGCCGCGCTCGGCTTGCGCGTGCGCCGCGGCTGCAGCTTCCACGGGCTGGCCTTCAATGTGGCCATGGACCTGGAGCCGTTCCACCGCATCAATCCTTGCGGTTACAAGGGTTTGGCGGTCACGCAGCTGCTAGACTTGGGCGGTCCGTCGCATTGGCCACGGTCGAGGACGTGCTGGTGCAGGAATTCTGCCGCCAGTTCGGCTTTGTCGCCGAGCCAGCAGCCCCCGTCTTACCCGAACTCCCCGCTCGCGCAGCGGTCTGAGCTGTCCACATGAGCGAAACCGCCACTTCCCCCTCCAGGATCATCCCGATCACCGTCGTCAGCGCTGCGCCGGCGGTCGAAAAGCAGCTCGGCAACGACAAGATCGCGCTGAACCGCGCCGGTTTCGACACCAGCGTGCCCGACCCTGCGCAAGCCGTCGTGGATCCGCGTGCGCCTGCCGCAAGGCAACGCCGTGCAGCAGCTGAAGGCGCGCCTGCGCGAGAACTCGCTGGTCACGGTCTGCGAGGAAGCGTCCTGCCCGAACATCCACGAATGCTTCAGCAAGGGCACCGCCACCTTCATGATCCTCGGCGAGGTCTGCACCCGCCGCTGCTCGTTCTGCGACGTGGCGCATGGCCGCCCGGTGGCGCCCGATCCGCTGGAGCCGGCGCGGCTGGCCGAGACGATCCGCGACATGCGCCTGAAGTACGTGGTGATCACCTCGGTCGACCGCGACGACCTGCGCGACGGCGGCGCCGAGCACTTCGCCGCCTGCATCCGCGCCGCGCGCCACGCCAGCCCGAACATCCGCATCGAGATCCTCACGCCCGATTTCCGCGGCAAGGGCCGCATGGAGCGCGCGCTGGAAGTGCTCGAAGGACTTTCCGCCGGACGTGTTCAACCACAACCTGGAAACCGTGCCGCACCTGTACCGCGAAGTGCGTCCGGGCGCCGACTACCACTGGTCGCTGGACCTGCTCAAGCGCTTCAAGGCGCAGCACCCGGAGGTGCCGACCAAGTCCGGCATCATGCTGGGCCTCGGCGAAACGTTGGAGCAGGTGCTCGAGACGATGCGCGATCTACGCGCCCATGACGTCGAGATGATCACCATCGGCCAGTACCTGCAGCCGACGCCGCACCACCATCCGGTGATGCGTTACTGGACTCCCGAAGAATTCGAGGCGCTGCGCGAAGCCGGTGAGGCGATGGGTTTCCATCACGTCGCCTCCGGGCCGCTGGTGCGTTCGTCCTACCACGCCGACCTGCTGGCCCATGCAGCCGGTGTCACCGAGTCAGCCTGAGAACCTCCATGAAATTCCGTCCCGCGCTGGTCCTGCTGCTTGCCTTCACCGCCACTTGCGCACTGGCGCAGTCCGCTGCCGATCTTGGCGCCGGCAAGCGCGCGCAAGGCGGCCACCTGGCCGCTCGCCGCCCACGCCGCGACCGAGGCGCAGGCCGCGCAGCTGTCGGCGCGCTTCCTGACCCGCTTCCACTACGAGCGCGCAGCCGCTCGACGATGCGATGTCGGCGCAGATCTATCACGCGCCTACTTCAAGTGCTCGACAGCGAGAAGGTGTTCTTCACCCAGGCCGACATGGACAAGTTCGCGCCGCTGAAGACCAAGCTCGACGACGCGATCTAGAACCAGGACCTGACCGCGCCGTTCGCGATCTTCAATCTCTACGAGCAGCGCGTCGGTCGAGCGCATGACCTATGCGCGCGGCCTGCTCAAGCAGGGCTTCGACTTCTCCGCCGACGAGAACTACACGTTCGACCGCGAGCAACGCCGCTGGCCGAAGGACCAGGCCGAGCTCGACGACCTGTGGCGCAAGCGCATCAATGAACGACTGGCTGCGCCTGAAGCTGGCCGGCAAGGACGACAACGACATCCGCAAGACGCTCGACAAGCGCTACGCCAACTATCTCGAGCGCGTCAGGCAGCTCAACAGCGAGGACGTGTTCCAGACCTTCATGAACGCGTACGCCGATACCATCGACCCGCACACCGAATTACCTCGGCCCGCGCGCGGCGGAGAATTTCGACATCGCGATGAAGCTGTCGCTGGAAGGCATCGGCGCGGTGCTGCAGGCGCGACGACGACTACACCGCGATCCGCGAAATCGTGCCGGGCGGCCCGGCCGCGCAAGTCGGGCAAGGTCAAGGTCGGCGACCGCATCGTCGGCGTCGGCCAGGGCGACAACGGCCCGATCGTCGACGTGATCGGCTGGCGCCTGGACGACGTCGTCAACCTGATCCGCGGCAAGAAGGACACCACCGTGCGGCTGGAGATCCTGCCGGCCGATGCCGGCCCGGACGGCAAGCACGAGATCGATCGCGCTGGTGCGCAAGAAGGTCAGCATCGAGGAGCAGGCGGCGAAGAAGTAGATCATCGAGATCAAGGACGGCGACGTCACCGCGCAAGATCGGCGTGATCGACGCTGCCGACGTTCTACTCAGGACTTCGATGCGCGCCGCGCGCGGCGACAAGGACTTCAAGAGCGCCACGCGCGACGTCGCCAAGCTGCTCGGCGAGCTGAAGGACGCAGAGCGTCGAGGGCGTGATCGTCGACCTGCGCAACAACGGCGGCGGCTCGCTGGCCGAAGCCAACTCGATCTCACCGGCCTGTTCATCGACAAGGGCCCGGTGGTGCAGGTGCGCAACGCGCGCGGCCAGGTCGAGGCGCAGGGCGACGACGAGTCCGGGCATGGCCTGGAACGGCCCGCTGGCGGTGCTGGTCAATCGCGGCATCCGCGTCGGCGTCGGAGATTTTCGCCGCCGCGATCCAGGACTATCAGCCGCGGCCTGATCATCGGCGAGCCGACCTTCGGCAAGGGCACCGTGCAGAACCTGGTCGATCTCGACCGCTTCGCGCCCAGCGACAACGAGAAGCCGCGAGCTACGGCGAGCTGAAGATGACCATCGCGCAATTCTTCCGCATCAACGGCGGCTCCACCCAGCTGCGGGCGTGACGCCGGACATCGAGCTTCCCGCAGAACGGCGACGACAAGGACTTCGGCGAATCGACCTACGACAACGCGCTGACGTGGACCCAGATCGCGCCGGCCGACTATCAGATGGTGGCGAACCTCGATGCCTACCTGCCGCAGTTGCAGAAGATGCACGACGCGCGCGTGGCGCAGTCGCCGGCGTGGAAGCTGATGCTCGACGAATTGACGCAGTACCGCACCATGCGCGCGAAGACCTCGATCTCGCTGAACTTCGCCGCCCGCGAAGCCGAGCGCAAGCAGCAGGATGCGATCCAGGCCGACTTCCGCGCGCGGCACAAGGCCATCGATGGCACCGATGCCGCGCTGGACGACGAGCAGAGCCGCTCGACGACGGCCTCAACGCCGAACGAGCGCAGCCTGAAGAGCGAGCTGAAGCAGGAGAAGGAGGCGAAGAAGGCCAAGGACGTGCAGCTCAACGAAACCGCGCACATCCTGTTCGACGCGATCGGCCTGATCAAGGCCGATCCGAAGCTGGCCAGCGAAGTGTTGCCGTACGGCGGCAAGTTCGGCCGACTGGCCGACGTCGCGGCCTGTCGATGCACCGCCACTCGGCGCCGGCAAAACCGGTGCCCGCCGGACGCACTGACGGCATGCAGGCCAAAGCGGCAAATGGCAGCGCGACGAGCGCTGCCTTTTTCATGTCCGGCCGTAGCACCTGCATCCGGAGATTGCGGACGAGTATCTCGCAAGACTGATTGAAATCGCCGATCGCCCCGACCAAGTCGGTCACCGCCGCACGTTCCGCCTCGCTGAGGTCGGGATGCCAGCTGTCCAGGATCATGACCACACGCGTCCGGTCGCTGCGATTCCACGCTTCATGCTCCCAGGTGTCGTCGAACGTCACGCACCGACCCTCCTGCCAGACGTGCTCTTCGCCACCCACGCGGATGGCGCAATCCGGCGGAACGATCAGCGGCAGGTGGGTCACCAGGCGCGTGTTGGTGACGCCGGTGTGCGGCAGGATGTGCGTGCCCTGGCTCAACACCGAGAACAGTGTTTCCGGTGCGTGGTCGCGGATACGCACCAGCGGCAAGGCGTCGAGCAGGGCGGTGGTCTGCGGGCAGCACGCGCAATGTTCGTCATGACGCCGACCATGGCGATAGAAGAAATAGGCGTCCCAGGCCGGATCCAGATCGCCCGATGAACGCAGCATGCCCCGCGTTGCCTGTGCCGAGGCCTCGCCCAGGAACGGCTCGAGCGAACGTTCTTGCGACAGCACCGTACGCAGTTCGTCACGCACGGCATCGGTTGCCGCTTCCAGCGCTTCCAGCCAGGGAAATGCCTGCGCGGGTAGTACGGCTGGCTGGCGATGTCGGGAAAATACAGAAACTTCGGGTTCTGTCGCGGGTCGGGAATATTCGCCGGCTGCTCGAGAAGGTAGATCGCCAGGCTGCGCTCCACCCGCACCAGTTCGTCGCTGCCGTAGCGCTCGCGCAGCGGCTCCAGCGCGTCGTGAAACAGTTGACGCCGACCCTCGTTGACGTAGTTCACGGCGTGTTTCACCGTGTCGCGCAGGCCCGGTGCGGTGGTGGCGTCGTCCTGCCAGCGCCCCATCGCCCGCGCGCTCTCGATGGCCACGAAGTAGGTCTCCCAGCGCCTCGCGCGACTGTCCCAGTTGTTCCTGCGCGATGCCCAGCTGCAGGCGTGCGACGAACATCCGCGGTGCGCCAGCGCGAGCCCGTGCGTGAAGCTGCTGACGCGCCGCGTCGAAATCACCCGCCGCCAGTCTGCGCCGATACCCTGTTGTACCCAGGCAGCCCGGCTCGTCCGGCTGCGCGTCCAGCGTCTCAAGTCGCTGGCGCCGTTGCGCTCATCGCGCGGTCATTCGTCGCGCGATGAGCGAAGGTCGGCGTCCCATGGCTCAGTCAACCACGGGGAACACTCACGTCAACATCATACGCGGGATCGTCAGCCGCCGTCGCCGGACGGGATCAGTCGCGTGTAGCCGAGGCGCTCCATCACGGGGCGCAGTATCGGCAGCACGGGCTCGAACTGCTCGCGATAGGCGTGCCAGCGACCGACCGCCTTGCGGTTGATGCCTTGGGTGACCTGCGCGTAGCTCGGTGTGCTGATGAACCGCTTGCCCCGGGCGTGTTCGGCAAAGCGCGCCATCGGTGAGGCGTCGCCGATCTCGAGAAATTCGCCGAGGCGCGCGACGCTGGCGTCGAAGCGGCTGACCACCGATTCGTAGCGCCACTCCAGCACCTGCGGCGCGAACACCTCGACGTGCTGCTGCCATTGCTCGAAGGCGCTGCACGTAGCCCTCCGCCAGACGCTGCAGCGACGAGCACAGCACCATGAAGGCGGGCGAGCGGAACGGCTGCATGTAGCAGCTCAGCAGCACGTCGCAGGGGTGGCGCAGGCACAGGATGATGCGCGCGTGCGGAAACAACCGCATGATCATCGGCAGGCACAGCATGTTGAGCGGATTCTTGTCCACCAGCCGACGCTCGCCGAGGTCGGGCACGTACCTCACGCGACCCGGCGGAAATAGACAGCGCGCAGTTGCGCCGGCCTCGCTCTGCGCTCAGGCTCGCCAGGTCGTCCGGGATAGTGCTGGCCGGCCAGCTCCATGCCCTCGATCAGCTCATGGATGTAGGCGCGCTCGTCCATCGACCGGAAATCCGGATGGGCATCGAGCATCTGTTCCAGCAAGGTCGTGCCGGAGCGGGGAAAGCCGACCACGAAAACCGGGCTCTGCGGCGTCGGGCGAGGCGGGCACGGTTTCCAGCCCTGCATAGGCGGCGCGGTCAACCAGCGCGATCGCTCATCTGCAAGGGTTCACTGTCCGGCTGCCAGCAGCTCCGGCACCACGTCCCGCGCGATGGCCAGTTGCGCCGCATGCGCGGTCTGCAGCGGCCTGCCACGCCTCGTCGTAGCCGGCCCATCCGGTCGCTGGCGGTAGCCAGCCCAAACGCGGCGCTGGCGCGGCTGCTGGTCGTCGTCAGGGCGAGCGCGAGCACCCGGCGGTACAGCGCGGCGGCCGGCGGCAGTCGCGCCTGCGCGCATGGCCAGTGCGGCGTGGGCGCTCCAGCCTTCGGCGCGGGCCTCGCGCCGCTTCCGCCGGCAGTTGCGTCGAGCATGCCCAGCGGCAATTGCCGCAACTCGTGGCGTGCGCTGTTCGAGCTGGTTGCTTCGTTCGTACAGTGCCGCCCGCTGCGCGGCGATGCGCAGCCGCATCATCCCGGCCGCCGGTCTCGTCGGGCATGCCGCGCGTGTCGCCAGCGTGCCCAGCGCGGCCGTCGAGTTCGCCCTGGGCCGACAGCATGGCGGCCAGGACCAGGGCCTGTTCGCCCGGTTGGGCCGGCCAGTCGGCGGCGTCGGCCAGCATCGCCTCTTGGCCGTCGTGCGTCGCCACAGACGTAGCAGGCGTGCGCAGCCTGCACGCCGCGCCTCGATGAAGTGCGGGTGCGAGACTGCACCGCATCCATCAGGGCTCTGCCGCGCCAGCACCCAGTGCCGTTGCTGGATATGGAGCAGGCCGAGGTTGTAATGCACCTCGCGCATCGTCCGGCGCCAGCGAGAGTGCCGTCATCAACGCCTGCTCGGATGCCGCCATGTCGCCCTCCTGCCGACAGGCGACGCGCCAGGTTGTTCCAGTAGGCGGAAACCTCGCGGCCGCAGCCGCGACAACGTCGACGAACGTCGCCAGCCGCCTGCCCGTATCGGCGCGCTGGCCTGCTGGGCCAGCCCCAGCCAGCAGCATCGACGGTTTCGCTTCGCATCGGTCTGTCCGCCTGCGCGCCGAGGGCGATCACCCGCTCCATGTCGCCGGCGTGCCAGGCGTCGGTCATGGCGTGGCGAGACCGTTCGTGGTGCTGGACATGCCTTCTCCGATCGAGTCTTTCCTGGCCGCCATTATGCAAGAGGGGCCGCGAAGATATCTCGCGGCCCTCCTGCATTTGCGATGCACGCAGCTGTTGCGGTGCTCGAGCCGATCAGAACTTCACCGTGGCCCGCGCCCAGTAATAGCGCCCGAGCACGTCGTACGTGGACGTGTCCACGTTGTAGTTCGTCCGCTGTTCTGGTAAACCCGCGGTGGCAGCCTTGTCGCTGAGATTGTCCACGCCGACGTCGAACCGGGTGTGGATCGACGGCACCGCATAGCCCAGCTGGATCGAGTGGTAGAGCACCGATGCCATCGGGATGTTCACGCCGGCGATGGCGGCGTCGGCGTTGAGCGCGGTCAGGTGGTTGATGTAGCGCGATCTGCCATTGCGCGTTCCAGTTGCCCTTGTCCCAATTGAGCGTGACCGTGCCGCGCCAGCGCGAGATGTTGCCGAATTGCTGGCTGAAGGTGCCGGCGTAGTCGATCGTCTCGGCGCCCGGCTCGCCGGGCGTGGCGTTGTTCTTGTACGTCGAGGTGTAGGTGGTGGCGAGGCCGGCCCGGAAATTGCCGGGATCCAGCCGCCCAGGTCGAAATGCGGGATCCGGTAGTTCAGCGTGTAGTCGATGCCGGTGGTGCTCAGGTTGCCCAGGTTGACCACCGGGGTGTTGATCAGAAACACCTGGCCGGGCTGCCTGCTGGTGTTGTCCTTGCGGTGGATGAACGCGCAATACGGACTGCGTTGTTGTTGAAGCAGGAATTGACTACCGTGTTGCGCGCCTGGATCGCCGTCAGCGTGTCGGACAGGTAGATGTGCCAGAAGTCGACGCTGGTGGATAAGCCGGGCAACCAGTCGGGGTCGTATACCAGTCCGATATTGATCGACTTGCCCTGTTCCGGCTTCAGCGTCGGACCCACCGTGGCGGCGCCGGAGTAGAACGTGTTGACCTGCGCGGTCGAGTTGCCGGCCCAGTCCGGCGGAACGAACTGGCAGGCCGCCGGATGCTGCGCGAGCTGCGGCCGCGCGTGAGGTGGACGCAGGGATCGTTCAAATTCGGTTGGACGCAGCGTGCGGCCGTCGTAAAGTTCATTGAGGTTGGGCGCGCGGAATACCTGGGAGATCGTGCCGCGCACCAGCAGGTCGGCGATCGGCCGCCACTCGATCGCGATCTTCTTGTTGGTGGTCGTGCCGGTGGTGCTGTAGTCGGACGTGCGGATGCCCAGATCGAGGTTCAGCGAATAGGCCCATGGCTGGTCGGACAGCAGCGGGATCAGCGTCTCGGCATAGATCTCCTTGACGTTGAAGCTGCCGCGCCCGGGCGAGCCGCAGGCTTCCTGCAGGATCTGGCAGCGTGGTTGTCACCGGATCGAGGACGGCGTTCGGAGCTCACCGGTGTAATTCATGAACTGCTTGCGATACAAGGCGCCGGCGGACAAGCTGGATCGGCGCCGGCCGGCAAATCCCACAAGTTCGCCGCCGGCATCGAACTGGGCCTGCTTGGTCGACTTGGTCATGACGTAGATCGGCGTTTTCACGCCCGCTCCTCAGCAGCTACCGACGCGTCGGGTCGGCCTGGTTGAAGATGTTCGCGCCACCGTCGACGGCCGCCTGCAGAGCCGGCGATGTCCACCTCGTTGGTGTCGCGCTGGTCGCGCTTGGTATGGCCGTAGTTGACGGATGCATCCCAGCTCCAGCTGCTGTCCTCGCCGAAATTGCCGCGCAGGCCCGCGTTGATCTGGCCGGTGTCGGTGCAGTACGTGTGCACGCGCGTGCCGGCCCCGGTGAGGCGGGTCTGGAAGCCGTAGCCGCTGTTCGGGTCGCCCGGGACGGTGTTCTGGCCGAAGGTGACGCCGAACGGATTGATCGGATTGCTGGAGGAGATGATCAGGCCGTCGCCGGATGCCGACTGGCGACGGGGCATCCTGACCGCTGGACTCGTGCGGTTGTAGAACGCGTCGACGAAGGCGCGTCAGGTTGTCGGTCAGCTTGTAGTTGCCGAGCACAAAGCCGTTGGTGCGTTTCTGCGCGGTCTGGATGTAGTTGTAGCGCGGCGTAGTTGTAGGTATCCGAGGCGCCGTCGAGCAGCGATAGTCGCCCAGGGTCGATCCGTCGCCCTGCGCCAGGTCACGTTGGCGGTGCCGCGTCGAGTTCGATGCGTGCAACCGTACTGGTTGGCGATCGACGCCGGGCACCTGGATGCGGCCGGTCGGGATCGAGCTGGAACCGGCCGCTACGACCGAGCCGCTCGACAGGTACAGCTGCGTGGTCGGAAAACTTCGCGCCGGGCGCCGAGCACCGCGTCGTACTTGTTGTAATCGAGGCCGCCGACGATGTTGAAGTTCTCGCCGGTGGCGCCCGCGCTCAGGTTGAAGCCGCGGCGCTGGGCGTCGCCGTGGCTGGAGATGCCGTCGTTCAGGCTGAACTGGACGCCCTTGAAATCCTTGCGCAGGATGAAATTGACGACGCCGCCGATGGCATCGGAGCCGTACACCGTGGAGGCGCCTTCGGCCAGCACGTCGACCCGCTCGATCATGTCCGGCGGGATCAGGTTGAGATCGGCATTGGCCATGCGCTGGCCGTTGACCAGAACCAGCGTGCGGTTGATGCCCAGGCCGCGCAGCGAGACGCGCGATGCGCCGTCGCCGGCTTCCAGCAACGGGCTGGCCACACCGCCGCCGTTGCTGTTGTTCGAGGGATTGGTGGCATTGCCGGAAATGCTGGGCATCTGCTGCAGCACATCGCCCAGTACGGGTTTGCCCGAGTTGGTGATGGTCGCGCGGTCCAGCGTCACCACCGGGCTGGCCGTCTCGATGTCGACACGCCGGATCAGCGAGCCGGTGACGACGACGGCCTCCAGGGTCTTGGCCTTGCTGGTTTCCGGCTTGGTCTGCTGCTGCGCCGTGTTCGCCGCATCACCGGAAGTCTGCTGGGCCTGGACCAGGCCGGCCGTGGTGATGAACCCCACGGCCAACGCGAGGCGAACGGCCAGTGAGAAATGATTCATGCCGTATTTCATGTGGTCTCCTCGGTGGTGGATTTTGCGTTACCCCCTAAACAAGAACCTGGCCCGGTACTCCTGTCATGACGCCAGTTGCGCCCCACGCGCGAGCGCTGGCTCCCTCGCGGTCGCCGATTAGCCGGGGTGGCTCGCCCCGACACGTCAGCTGCCGCAAAAGAAGCGAACAGAGCATCACACGCCGGGTGGCCCGGTGACAATGATTTTTTAACGTCAATGTGCTAGGCCGAAAAGCCCGCAGTCACAAAAAAGCAGCGTCGCAGCGCTGCTTTTTTGAACCTGATCCGGCGTCGCCCGCGCGGTCGGCTGGTCAGCGCTTGCCCTTCGCCTGCCTCTGTTCGCGCTGCTGCTTCATCCACTCCTGGTACGCCTCGACGTGCGGCAACTCGCGCAACACCTTCGAGCGCGGGTCGACGATCAGCAGGCTGCCGGCCGGCACCTGCAACTGGCCGCTGCCATCGCTCATCGGCAAGGTGTGCACGGTGTCGCCGACCTGCACGTCCATCGGCATCGGGAACGGCTTGCCGTGCTCGGTCACCCAGCGCAGCTTGAGCGTGTCGCCGTCGCGCTGCACGTCCAGGCGCGGCAGCGCGGCATCGCGCAGGTAGACGTCGAAGAACCAGTCGCAGCTTGCGGCCGGTCACCTGGTCGACGATCGCGAGGTAATCGTCGGTGCTTGCGTAGCGCGGGCTGAAGTTGCCCGGCTTCGGATCGGGCCGTCCATAGACCAGCTGGCGGATGCTGTCGAAGAAGTCCCGGTCGCCGATCAGCTGCCGCAGCGAATGCAGCATCAGCGCGCCCTTGTTGTAGATGTCCTGGCCGGGTCCGGTCGCTTCGTCGTAGACCTGTTCCTCGGTCTTGCTGCTGCCGGACACGATCGGGTGGCGGTTGTGCACCATCAGGCGCAGCCGGTGCAGCCAGCTGAAGTAATCCATGTCGCCATTGAGGTACTGGCTGAAAAGCGGCTGCATGTAGGTGCCGAAACCCTCGTGCAGCCACATGTCGTCCCAGTCGGCGTTGGTCAGCTGGTTGCCGAACCACTCGTGCGCAAACTCGTGCTGCAGCAGGCTGTCGAAGCCGTACTCGCTTCTGCGGATAACCGTTGCCGTAGGCGTTGAGGGTCTGGTGCTCCATGCCCATGTGCGGGGTTTCCACCACGCCCATCTTTTCGTCGCCGAAGGGATACGGGCCGATCTGCTGCTCGAAGAAATCCAGCATGCGCGGGAACTCGGCGAACAGTGCCTTGGCGCCGCGCCTCGTGCTCGGGCAGGTACCAGAGCTCCATCGGGATGGTGTTGCCGTAGCGGCTGGCGTAGTCCGCCTTGAGCAGCTTGAACGGGCCGATGTTGATCGCGATCGCGTAGGTGTCCGGCTGCTTGATGCGCCAGTGATACGTATGCCGATCGCCCTCCTCGGTGATACCGATCAGCACGCCGTTGCCGGGCGCGGCCAGCGCCTTCGGCACGGTGACGTAGGTATCGACCAGATCCGGTTCGCCCTGCGGCTGGTCGATGCACGGCCAGAACAGGTCGCAGCCTTCGCCCTGGACCGCGCTGGCGACCCAGGGCTGGCCGTCGGCGGTGTGGCTCCAGACGAAGCCGCCGTCCCATGGCGCATTCTTCGCCACGTGCGGCTTGCCGCCGTAGCGCACCGTCACGCTCACCTTGCCGCCTGCGGCGAGCGCGGTCGGCAGCTGGATGCGCAAGCGGCCGTCCGGATTGTGCCAGGCGCTGGCCGCGAGCGTTTGGCCGTCCAGTTCGATCGCGCTGATCGGCAGGTTGCGATCCAGGTCCAGCAATAACGAGTCGATGGCCGACTTCGCGGTGAAGCTCAGCGTGGCGCTGGCGTCGATGCTCTGCCGCGCCGCATCCACGGTGAAATGCAGCTCGGCGTGATCGAAGTGCACGCGCGCCTGCTCGGCCGGCATCACGCCGCCGGAATTCAGGGTCAGCGCAGTAGGTGCGGTCGAGCCGCTTTTGGCGATCGGTACGCTGGCGCAGGCACTGAGGCCGAGCGCCACGCCGAAGGCGAGCAAATGCAGGCGAAAAGGCATGGATGGCTCCGACGGATGGGAACACCGCAGGATGCGGCGTTTCCCGTCAGCATGACAACGCCAAAAGTCACGCTTCCATGACCCCAGGTTTCAGCCGCCGTAGCGCTGCTGCAGGAACGCGAACATCGCGCGCAGGCCCATCGCCTCGCCGCCGCGCGGGCGGCCCGGGCGATCGGCGTCGTTCCAGGCGTAGGTATCCAGATGCAGCCACGGCGTGCGCGTCCGGCACGAAGCGCTCCAGGTACAGCGCCGCGGTGATCGCGCCGGCGTGGCGCGACGGGCCGGCGTTGGCGAAGTCGGCCAGGTAGGAATCGAGCATGCGCGCGGTACGGCCGCCACAACGGCAGCCGCCACAGCGGATCGGCGACGCGGCGGCCGGCGGCCAGCACGGCGGTCGGCAGCGGCATCGTCGTTGGCGAACAGCGCCGGCAGGTCCGGGCCCAGCGCCACGCGGGCGGCGCCGGTGAGGGTGGCGAAGTCGAGCGATCAGGTCGGGCTGCTGCTCGGCGGCGTAGGCCAGCGCGTCGCACAGCACCAGGCGGCCTTCGGCGTCGGTGTTGTCGATCTCCACGCGTGTGGCCGGCGCGGGTGGTGATCACTTCGCCCGGACGCAACGCGTTGCCGGCCACCGCGTTCTCCACCGCGGGCATCAGCAGGGTCAGCCGCACCGGCAGCTTCGCCTGCATCACCAGCCCGGCCAGCGCGATCGCGTGCGCGGCGCCGCCCATGTCCTTCTTCATCCAGCGCATGCCGTCGGCGGGTTTCAGGTCGAGGCCGCCGGTGTCGAAGCACACGCCCTTGCCGACCACGCACCAGTTGCGGATCGTCCTTGCTTGCCCCAGCTCAGTTCGACCAGCCGCGGCGCGCGATGGCTGGCGCGACCGACGGCGTGGATGGTCGGGAAGTTGGCCTTCAGCAACTCGTCGCCGACCCATTCGCGCACCTTCGCCTTGTGCGTCTTGCCGAGCTGCTGGACGGCGTCGCCGAGCTGCTCCGGGCCCATGTCTTCGGTCGGCGTGTTGACCAGGTCGCGCACCAGCGTGGTGGCTTCGACCAGCGGCGCCAGCTGCTGCAGTTCGGCGGCGGCTACGGCCAGCTGCGCCGGTGCGCGTTTCGGCTGGCGGTAGCGGTTGAACTGGTAGGCGCCCAGCGCCCAGCCCAGGGCGGCCTGCAGCGGATCGGCCAGCACGCTTTCGGCGGCCAGGTGGTAGGTCGCCTCGGGCAGGCTGCACGGCAGCGCGGCCAGCGCGGCCAGCGGATCGTGCGGATCGACGCCGGCCAGCACGCGCACCAGCTTGCCGGCCGGCATCGGGCAGCAGCGCGAACGTGCCCGGCGCCGCCGCGAAACCGCTGTCGCCCAGCCAGCGGCGCTGCGCCGCGGTGAGCCGGCGCCGGCGTTGCGGCGTAGTGCGCGGCGTCGGTGGTCTCGATGGCGATGCTGTGGCGGTTGCCGGACTGGCGTTCGATCAGGGCGGACATGCGGGATCCTTCTGGCTTGCGGTGGCGCCCGCGGGGCGGCCACGTGGCGGTAAATCGCACCATGATGCGCGCATTGACCGCAGCTTGCCTATCGGACCAAAGGTCGTGCTTCCAGCCAGTCGGCCAGGGCGGTCATGTCGCGCAGGTCCAGTTCGGGCGGCGCGCCCAGTTCGCTCGGCCAGGGCTGGCCGTCGCGATTGATCCACGCGGTGCGCAGGCCGGCGTCGCGCGCGCCGACCATGTCCATCGCCGGATCGTCGCCGACGTGCAGGATCTGCGCGGGCGCCACGCCCAGTCGCTCGGCGGCGGCCAGGAAGATGCGCGGGTCGGGCTTGGCCACGCCGCTGTCGCGGGCGCAGACGTGGTGGGCGAAATGGGTGTGGAGGCCGATGCGCTGCAGGTCGGCGTTGCCGTTGGTCAGGCTGGCCAGCGGCCAGCGCGCGGTGATCCGCTCGCAGCGCGGGCAGGCTGTCCGGGATACAGCTCCACGCGGTTGCGCGCGGCGAAGTAGATTTCCCACAACGCGTCGATCGGCGCGGCGTCGATGCCGCAGGCGGCGAACGCCTGCTGCAGGGTGAGCTGGCGCTGGGTGGTGAAGTCATGCGCCAGATCGAGCCGCTCGGCGGCGACCTGCGTCGCGCAGCTCGCGCATGGCGGCGATCGGCCATGCGCGCGCGACCTCGGGATGGTGCTGCCGCAACCAGGCGTCGACCGCCTGGTCGGCGCGTTCCAGCGCCGGCAGCACCGGCCACAGCGTGTCGTCCAGATCCAGCGTCAGCGCGAGTATCCGCACGCCGGCGCGGCTCAGCTGGTTGCTGATGCGCAGCACCTGGCCGAGCTTGATCTGGTCGCCCTTCAGGTGGTTCCACTCGCGCAGCTGGGCCACCTCGACGGCGTGCCGCTTGGCGATCGTCGACAGCGTGTCGCCCTTGACCACCTTGTACGTGGTGGTGGCCTGGCTGGTGCTGGCGCTGACCTTGCCGAAGTCCCGGCCTTCGTTCTGGCTGACCGTGGTGGCGCTGCCATTGGCGTGCGCCACGCTGCTGACGGTGACGTCGCTCACGCTGCCCTGCACCTTGGTCAGGCGGGCGGTGTCCTGCTGGTCGGCGCGGCGCTGTTCCAGCGCGAGCTTGGCCGCCAGCCGTATCGGGCGAGGTCGGCGCGATGGCCGCGCGGGCGGCATAGGTCGCGCCCGGTGCCGACACCGGTGTGGCGCTGGCGGACCGGGCGGGCGCCGACTTCGGCGAGGATGCCGCTGCGCCGCGCGCTGTCCATCGCGACCAGCGCGCCGCCGTCCTGGTACGGCAGCACCGCATGCTTGCGCAGCGCGCCTTGCCCGGCTCGGTCTGCAGGAAGTCGACGAAGGCCTGCGCCTCGGCCGCCTTCGGGCTGTTCGGGTTGGTCACCAGGTACAGCGGGGTGAACAGCGGATAGCTGCCATCGGCGATGTTGGCGACGTTCGCCGCCTTGCCGTTGATCGGGATCGCCTTGATCTTGGCGTTGCCGCTGATGCCGGACAGCGTGGCCACGCCCAGGCCGTTCGGGTTCAGCGCGACGCCTTCTTCGAGCTTGCGCGTGTTGACGTACAGGCGCGGCGCGGCGACCGGCTGGTTGCCGCGGCCGAACAGCAGGCTGCGCAGGCTGTATTCCACGCCGTCGCCGGGGCTGGCCACCGCGTACACGTCGATCGGCGCGTTGCGGCCGCCGACTTCGCTCCAGTTGTGGATCTTGCCGTAGTAGATGTCGTGCACCTGCTTCAGCGTGAGGCTGCTGATCGGGTTGGACGACTGGGTGATGATCACCAGCGCGTCCCAGCGCCACCGGGGTGAAGGTGAGGCCCGGCGTTCTGCGCGCTGCCGTCGCTGCCGGCGCGCGCTGCCGGCGAGGTCGGCGCTGCCGTTGGCGACCGCGTCGATGCCCGAGGCGGTATTGAACGGCTGCAGCTCGATGCGGCCGTGGCCGCGCCTTCTCCCACGCCTTCGCCACTTCGTTGACCACGCCGTTCGCGGTGGCGACGTCGCCGCGCCAGATCAGGCTGGCTTCTTCGCCGCGCTGGCGGCCTTGGGCTTGGACGATGTCTTGGCGAGCGCAGGCGTGGCAAGGCAGGCCCCGATCAGGGCGACGGACAGCAGGCGGGTAATGCGGACGGACATGGTGGTGAGGAGCCCCGGGGGATGAATGGAGTGATGAGATGGCGCGGAGTATGCCGCCTGGCGGGCACACGTGGAGTGAATGCGGCGTGGCTATTTCATCGACCCGGACGCAAAACATCAAGCACTTTCATGCATTTGCACGAGGGCAGCGGCCCGAGGTGTGCGCCGGGACACGACCCGAAGGCGATCCCGGCCACGCTTTTGCCTGAACGGGTCAGTTGATCACCACGTAGCGCATGCCGTCGGCATCGGCGACCACCAGCACCAGCTGGCGCGGCTTCACGCCGGCCAGCCCGCGCAGCGTGCGCAGGCTGGTGATGCGCTGGTTGCCCATGCCGATCACCACGTCGTCGGCTGCCCAGGCCGGCGCGTGCGGCCCGGCTGCCCGGCTGCACCGCGCTGACCGCCGCGCCGTACCAGCCCTGGCTGCGCTGCTCCTGGCCCAGTTCGCTGAAGCGCACGCCGGCCAGGCGCGGATCGAGCTGGCCGCCGTCGATGCTGGCCAGCTTTTCCGCGCTGAGCGTGGCGTTGACCTCGCGCGCCTTGCCGTCGCGCAGCACGCCCAGTTGCAGCGTGCTGCCCAGCGGCAGCAGGCCTTCGGCGTTGTGCAGTTCCTGCACGCTGCGCAGCGGCTTGCCGTTGAGCGCGGTCAGCACGTCGCCCGGCTTGCAGGCCGGCGTGTTCGGCGGCCGAGCCGTCGCGCACGCCGGTGACCACCACGCCGTTGCTGTCCTTCAGCTTCAGCATCTGCGCGATGCGCGGCGTGATCGCCTGGGTCTGCACGCCGAGGCTGCCGCGCTGCACCTTGCCGTGCGCCAGCAACTGGCGCCATCACCTCGCTGGTGAGGTCGCTGGGGATCGCAAAGCCGATGCCGACGTTGCCGCCCGACGGCGAGAAGATCATCGTGTTGATGCCGACCAGCTCGCCGCGCAGGTTGACCAGCGCGCCGCCGGAGTTGCCGGGATTGATCGAGGCGTCGGTCTGGATGAAGTTCTGGTAGCCGCCCATGCCCGACGAATTCCGGCCCAGCCCGGAGCGGCCCAGTGCCGAGACGATGCCGGCGGTCACGGTCTGGCCGAGCCCGAACGGATCGCCGACCGCCACCACGTAATCGCCCACGCTGCAGCTTGGACGAATCGGCCAGCGGCAGCGCCGCGCAGGTTCTGCGCCGGGAATCTGCACCACCGCCACGTCGGTGTCCGGATCGGTGCCGATCACGCTTGGCCTTGAACGTGCGCCCGTCCTGCAACGTCACCGCTGATGTCGTCGGCGCCGCCGACCACGTGGTTGTTGGTCAGCACGTAGCCCTTGGCCGCATCCACGATCACGCCCGAGCCCAGGCTCTGCTCGACGCGCTCGCGCGGCGCGGTCGGCAGGCCGAAGAACTGGCGCACCATCGGGTCGTCGAAATACGGATCGCGCACCTGCACGCGGGTCTTGGTGGAGATGTTCACCACCGCCGGCGTCACCCGCTCCAGCATCGGCGCCAGCGACGGCATTGGCTGGCCGTCGATCGCGGCGGGCAGGGTGGCGGCGCGCAGCTGGCCCGGCAGCGGTGCCGATGGCGATGATGGCCGCGGCCAGCAAGCCGGTCAGCCAGTGCGCAAGGCGGGTGGGCGGCTGCAACATGATGTCCTCCTCGATGACGGTGAAAGCGGCGCTGGTTCGACCGGGACGCGGCGCCACGGTTCCATACGGCCGAATGCTGCCGTGGGGACTTTACATCGCGCGACGTCAGGGTTAACTTGCCTATCCGGTAGCAACCACAACATCTTGTGTTCGCGCGCCGGCCCTTTAACCAGTGCTGGTGTCGACCTTCGCACTCTTGAGGGGGAGTCGTTGTCGGCGGGAAACAGTGGGCGCACGGGCTGGAGGGCAACCCTCCCGGCCCATCCAGCGCCCACGTAGCGTGAACAACATCGTCATATCAAATAAAAAACAACGCCGGCCGCAAGGCCGCAGCGAGAGGTCAGGAAGCCGATGAGCACAGTGCGTGCGCCAGCCACAATTCAGCCACAGGTCGTGATGCCGTCGTGGACATCCCACTGCAACCGGCGTCCTACGACATCTGGGACAAGAAATACCGCCTGAAGGCCAAGTCCGGCGAGCCGGTCGACGCCACCATCGACGACACCTACCAGCGCGTGGCGCGTGCGCTGTCCGACGTGGAAACCAGCGACGAGCTGCGCGGCCACTGGTACGAGCGTTTCCTGTGGGCGCTGCGCCGCGGGGCGATCCCGGCCGGCCGCATCACCTCCAACGCCGGCGCGCTGGCGCACAAGCCGGCCACCTCGCACGATCAACTGCACCGTGTCCGGCACCATCCACGATTCGATGGACGACATCCTGGAGAAGGTGCACGAGGCCGGCCTCACGCTGAAGGCCGGCTGCGGCATCGGCTACGAATTCTCCACGCTGCGCCCGCGCGGCGCGTACGTGTCCGGCGCCGGCGCGTACACCAGTCGGGCCCGCTGTCGTTCATGGATATCTACGACAAGATGTGCTTCACCGTGTCCTCCGCCGGCGGCCGTCGCGGCGCGCAGATGGGCACGTTCGACATCAGCCACCCGGACGTCAAGGAATTCATCCGCGCCAAGCGCGAGGACGGCCGCCTGCGCCAGTTCAACCTCAGCCTGCTGATCACCGACGGCTTCATGGAAGCGGTCGAGCACGACCAGGACTGGCCGCTGGTGTTCCCGGTGCACGTCAAGGAAAAGGACGAGATCGACCTCGACGATCCGACCAAGGTGGTCTGGCGCGAATGGCCGACGCACGAGAACTACGTCGACCGCGAAGACGGCCTGGTCGCCTGCAAGATCTACAGCCACATCCGCGCGCGGCATCTGTGGGACATGATCATGGTCTCGACGTACGACTACGCCGAGCCCGGTTTCATCCTGATCGACAAGGTCAACGAGATGAACAACAACTGGTGGTGCGAGCACATCCGCGCGACCAATCCGTGCGGCGAACAGCCGCTGCCGCCGTACGGCTCGTGCCTGCTCGGCTCGGTCAACCTGACCACCTTCGTGCGCGATCCGTTCGGCCCGAAGGCGCGCTTCGACTGGGACGAATACCGCGAGGTGGTGCAAGGTGTTCACGCGCATGCTCGACAACGTGGTCGAGATCAACGGCCTGCCGCTGGAGCAGCAGCGCGACGAGATCATGGGCAAGCGCCGCCACGGCATGGGCTTCCTCGGCCTCGGCTCCACCGTGACCATGCTCAAGCATGCGCTACGGCAGCGCCGACGCGGTGCGCGTTCACCGAGGACGTCTCGCGCGAGATGGCCGTGGCCGGCTGGGAAGTCGCGCTGGAGCTGGCCAAGGAAAAAGGCGCGGCGCCGATCCTGCTGCGCGACTTCACCGTCACCGGCGACATGCTGCGCAAGCGCCCGGAAATGGTCAACGACGGCTACAAGGTCGGCGACACCATCCCCGGCCGCGTGCTGCACGCGAAGTACTCGCGCTACATGCAGCGCATCGCCAGCGTGGCGCCGAACCTGGTCGCCGAGCTGGCCGAAACCGGCGCGCGCTTCACCCACCACAGCTCGATCGCGCCCACCGGCACGATCTCGCTGTGCGCTGGCCAACAACGCCAGCAACGGCATCGAGCCCAGCTTCGCGCACAGCTATTCGCGCAACGTGATCCGCGAAGGCAAGAAGTCCAAGGAAAAGGTCGAGGTGCTCAGCTTCGAGCTGCTCGCCTATCGCGCGCTGATCAATGCCGACGCCAAGGCGTCCACCGACGAGGCCGCCAACAAGCTGCCGGACTACTTCGTCGCCGCCGACGACATCAGCCCGAAAGAGCACGTCGACATCCAGGCCGCCTCGCAGAAATGGATCGACTCGTCGATCTCCAAGACCGCCAACGTGCCCACCGATTACCCCTACGAAGACTTCAAGGACATCTACCTCTACGCCTACAAACAGGGCCTGAAAGGATGCACCACGTTCCGCTTCAACCCGGCCGCTTTCCAGGGCGTGCTGGTCAAGGATTCCGATCTTGAAAGCACCCTCTACCGCTTCGAGCTGGAGGACGGTAGCGTTGTCGAACTGAAAGGCAATGAGCAGATGGAGTACGACGGCGAAATGCACTCCGCCGCCAACCTCTTCGATGCCTTGAAGGAAGGCTACTACGGCAAGTTCTGAACGCGTCGCACGTCACCTGGCGTGCGGCAACTCAAGCGGTCCACCGGAGGGGAACACGAGCATGTCCATCGATAACGAAGTTGAAGTGAACAACAACGACGCAGCCGGTTGCCGCCGACGCACCCGCCGTCGTGCTGCCGGTTCTGCCGGACGTGCCGCCGGCTGCACCGGTTGCCGCGGTACCCGCACCGGCGAAGAAGAAGCCGGCAGCGAAGAAGAAGGCCGCGCCGAAGAAGGCCGCGGCCAAGAAGGCTGCGCCGAAGAAGGCTGCCGCGAAGAAGGCTGCGCCGAAGAAGGCCGGCGTCGCGAAAGCGCGAAGAAGGCCGCGCCGAAGAAGGCCGCTGCCAAGAAAGCCGCGCCCAAGAAGGCTGCTGCGAAAAAGGCAGCGCCGAAGAAAGCTGCCGCCAAGAAGGCCGTGAAGAAGGCGGTCAAGAAGGCGGCGAAGAAAGTGGCGGTGAAGAAGGCCGCCGCGAAGAAAGCCGTCAAGAAGGCAGCAAAGAAAGTCGTCAAGAAGGCCGGCGCCGCCAAGAAGGCGGTGAAGAAGGTCGCGAAGAAAGTCGCCAAGGTGGTGAAGAAGAAAGCCGCCAAGGTCGCAAAGAAGGTCAGCAGCAAGAAGCCGGCCAGCAAGAAGGCCGCACCGAAAAAGGCGGCAGCCAAGAAGTCCGCCAGCAAGAAAGCCGTCGCCAAGACGGCCAAGAGGTCCACTGCCAGCAAGAAAGCGAGCGTCAAGTCGGCAGCGCGCAAGCCTGCCGCCAAGAAGGCCGCTGCAAAACGGAAGTAAGCAGCACCGCATCCGGCCCGGCCTCGCGCCGGGCCGGATGATCCACGCCGCACGCCGCGTCCGCACCGGCACCAACACTCAAGAAAGAAGCGAACACCATGGCGATCAAGATCGACAAGAAGATCACGGGCTACAACGTGGTCAAACCCGAAGACAAGGTTGCCGCCACCCCGGTCACCGCCGCCGCGCTCGAAAGAGCCGCCGACGGCCGAAGTGATCCAGATGCACGAAAGCGTCGAGCGCCCGGAAACCCTGGTCGGCTCCACCTTCAAGATCAAGTCGCCGCTGTTCGAGCACGCGCTGTACGTCACCATCAACGACATCGTGCTCAACGCCGGCACCAAGCACGAGCTGCGCCGCCCGTTCGAGATCTTCATCAACTCGAAGAACATGGACCACTTCCAGTGGATCGTGGCGCTCACCCGCATCATGTCCGCCGTGTTCCGCAAGGGCGGCGACGTCACCTTCCTCGTGGAAGAACTGAAGGCCGTGTTCGACCCCCGCGGCGGCTACTTCAAGGCCGGCGGCGTCTACATGTCCAGCATCGTCGCCGAGATCGGCTCGGTGGTGGAACAGCACATGAAGAACATCGGCCTGATCCACGATCCGGAGATGGACGAGGCGACGCGCAAGCTGATCGCCGAGAAGCGCGCGGCCTACGAGCAGGCCGGCGCAAAAAAAAACTCTGACGTGACCAAATCCCCCTCTCCCGCCGGGGCGGGCGAGGGCCGGGGCGAGCGTCCGGCGATGCTCGGAACCCTCCGGCTTCCCGCCGGGCGCGACGCTGTGCCAGAAGTGCAATACGCAGGCGCTGGTGCTGATGGATGGGTGCCAGACTTGTTTGAATTGTGGGTATTCGAAGTGCGGGTGAGTGTTTAGAGTCTGCGTTGCGAAAAAGGCCGGCGCCTGCCATCTTTTTTGGCCCAATATGGCGAGTAGCTCCTTACCTTCTGGAGTGGTCCTTGCCGCCGATTTCGGATACGGGCGAAAGGGTGGTTTCAGTTTCCGGAAAAATGCGCTGAGGGTTGCAGCCGACCTTCGCTGAGACTATCTTATCGTTGCGCAGCTAGCCCCATAGCCTTTGAAGATCAACGGCGTATCATCTTATTAGGATTTTTCGCTCAAGCCATTTCCGGTTGTGATCCGCGGCTGCGCTCCTAACATCTCTTATGCTTGGCTACGTCCGCGGCGCATTTCGTAGATCGAATAGAACCATATTTTTTGCCGCTCTTGCCCTGCGTATTTCGGGCAAAGCAGCCTGGATCGTTTCAATACTACTTGCGCAACACATCCGTCGCGGTGCGGAAACGCGATGTTTGCGCGTAATCCCAAATAGTCAATCACGTGCGTATTGCCGTCAACAAATGTTGTGTGCTTGGCATGCCCTAGATTGTAATAGTCCTCACATCTCATCACCATTTGTTGAGCGACTCCTAGAAGTGACCAAGACTGAACAATTCGCTCAGAAGCGCGCCATTGACGCGTCATATGCTTCCAGCCAACACGATTAATTAGTATTTGTCCAAGGCATGGCGAGATACGCAGCTCTTCTGTATCTCTCCACGACTTATAGAAATTCCACGCGTCGTTGCGTAATGACTCATTTTTCCCCAACTTCGGGATCAGCAGTTCCTTGCGAGACAGGCTGAATGTGGGTAGAAGTCGATCAACCCCGCCAGGTCCACAAAGACGATGAAATTCGCTCTTTACATGGTGTTTGAATTCCTGCGTCTTCGGCACCAATATGATTCCCCCATTGGTAGGGGATATGCATTTCGGATCTCTTAGATTTACCCACCATGCCGGCGGGTTTTCTCTGTTGATCGTATCGTCTACAAACACCAGAACCATCGGGCCGGGGACGCGAGCCCAGCGGCTCCGGTGCTTCTCTATGTATTCTTTTCCGATTGCTACTCCAATATGGTCAGGGTATTGCTTTTGATCCTCTCGATACCCGTCACCGCCGCATTTGACTTGAACATATACAACGCCACCAGTGTCGGTGGGTTTTTTTTCGCCACGACGCATCAAGATAACGCCATCAACGGCGTCATCGTTCTCCGCCCCATACTGTTGCCATCCGCAACACCAGAGATTCTGAACCACGATCCGAACTCTGTTGATGCCAATTTGTTCCTTTACCTTATTTCCTAGCTGGGCGCTCATCATTCAGCTTGGTGGCTTGTGATGCCACATCATATGCCAGAGAGCGTGCGCACAGGAGAGGAAACCGGGACGGGGGAAGTTAAGCACTCATCGGTCATCGGTCATCGCGCATCCCGTCCATGGAAAAGGTGGAAAAGGTGTCAGGGACAATTTCTGTGGCGGAGGATGCCGGGTGTGACTCACCGTGGCGTAGTGCAAACCGAAGCGCTCACTGATGGTTTTCAGTACGAAGAGGGCAGGCATAGACGCGGGCTACGCTGAGTAATGTGGCAAAGCAAGACCTGATCCGGGGTTTCTTCCACGCCGCTTAATCGAGTTGCCAAGGTCGGGATCTGCTCACGAACCGGGGCCTCAAGCGTGCGAGCCATCTCCGGATTGAGCTTTACCGAAAGTACTGACAGACGACCAATTCGAGCCCAAGACTAGAGAAACCATCGGCGAGCGTTGGGCATTTTGGCGCACGCCCTAGTTCCTTGGGGTAGCGAGTCCGGCAATCAGCAAGCGTTGAGCCCTGCCACTCACGGCGTGATGGCGGCGAGGGCTTGCCGGCCTGGCGCCCGGTTTTCGGGCAAGCCAGCCAGGCCGCGGAAGTCACGGGGTGGCATGTCATATGGAAACCGGGACGGAGGAAGTTAAGCGGAGGGTACGGTGGCATTTAACCCCCTCCGTCCCGGTTTCGGGATTCGAATCGACATGTGGTCAGATAAAGCCCGACAAGGCCCACTGCCGTGCTGTCCATGATGCGCACTGCGTTAGCCAGTTCTGCATCGCTGCGGCTGAAGTTATCGCATCAGTAGGCCGGGCAGAGGGGACTATCCATGTCGATATGCTCGTCCGTGACTGCCATGTTCCCGCAGCTTGGTCGTCGTGGATATCAGCGGCAGGATCGGTGTTCTGCAGGCGCTTGCAACCGGTGGGGTCGGACGTTGCTGCGCTCGACCAAAAGAGGTTGGGAGCGGACGAGCTGGCATCTTCTAGTAGCTCACCGCTTCCCGTGTTCGGGTACTTGGCAGCTTCCGATCAGCGCTTACTCTTGTTTCGCCCTTTGAAATTGGCAATCAACTGCGCAAGTTCGTCATCTTCGGCATAAAAGTAGGCTACTGGTAGCTTGAGGATTGCTGCGAGGCGCTGCAGGGTCTGCAAGTCGGGCTGGTGCACACCCGTTTCATAGCGGTTGACCCGCGTGCTGGCGACGAATTCGTCTAATCCAGCTTCGATACCCAGGGCGCGCTGTGAAATGCCGTAGGCTTCGCGTGCTTCGCGCAGCCTACGGCTGTACACAGGGAGTGGTCCCTTCTCAACCACGGTCGCGTGCGTCTTGAACTTCCATGTGTGGAAGCTTCCAGATACGCGCGCATATGCGATACTACGGTAAACGTAGTAAGCGTTTGGCGAGCTGAGAGGTCCAGGTGCGCGTGTGGACAAGTGGACATGATGGCAGCCGATTGCACGGCGGCCGCACTTCTCAAGCACGTCGTTTACGCAGGGGTCGAGAGCCAGGAGGATGGCGAGGGTCCGCTCCCGCCGGGGGATCTACTTTCCCTTCATCTTTCTCTTGACCGCTTCTTTCAGCTTGATCGGCTTATCGCTGCGCGAAGCTTCCGCGACTAGTCGCGCTTCCTCGTCGTCCTCGATGTAGAAGTATTTCAAAGGCAGTGCCAAGGCCTTGGCGAACAATTTCTGCAGCCCAAGTTTCACCTCGTGCTCGCCCGTCTCGTAGCGGCTGACGCGGCTGCTCGCGACTGACTGATCAAGTCTCGCCGCTATCCCCAGCTCCGCCTGAGAGAAGCCATAGCTGTTTCGTGCCTCGCGTAGGCGACGGCCGTAGATGGTTGCCGGGCACTTCTCGGTCATAAGCGCATATCAGTCTCGATACGCAGCAGCTTCCCGGTGGGCGCTTGACATTGATACTACGTAAAACGTAGTGTTAACGAAGCTACGTTTATCGTAGCTATGGGGCTTTTTGCTGGTGATTCGGCGCAAATGCAATTCAGCCGAAGCCAGTGAGGGGTGAAGACAGAGACATGGCGGCTTAGCTGGCGGCAGGTTTGCAAGCGCTGAGAAGCGCGATCCGAGCCTGTGATCAAGCAGCGACCAGCAAGGCGCCAATCAGGGGAATGCAAAGGACGCAGCATGAAGACACGCACACTACGCAACGCCATTTCCATCGCCTTGCTCGTGGCCGTCACCGGCACCGGCGAGTGGGCCACGGCCCAGGACACCACGACAGACACGGTCACGCAGGGTAGGGCGCCCGTGACCAAGGCACCGGCCAAGACGCAGCCGAAAAAATCGACCGACAAATCCGCGGCCCCAGCGGCCACCAACCTGCAGACCGTGACCGTCACCGGCACACGCATCCGCGGTGGCAGCACGCCCTCGCCGGTGATCACCATCGGCAGCGAGCAGATCCAGCAGGAGGGCTTCACCGATCTCGGCGAGGTGATCCGCAGCGTGCCGCAGAACTTCAATGGCGGACAGAATCCCGGAGTGATCGGTGTCGCGAGTGGCGTTGGCAACCAGAATCTCTCCGGCGGTTCCGCTTTGAACTTGCGTGGGCTGGGCGCAGACGCATCGTTGACGCTGCTCAACGGACGCCGCCTAGCTTATGACGGATTTTCCCAGGCGGTGGATATCAGCGCCATTCCCGTGGAGGCCGTCGAGCGTCTGGAGATCATTCCAGACGGTGCGTCGGCCATCTACGGCTCGGATGCGGTGGGCGGTGTGGCCAACGTGATCCTCAAGTCCGACTTCGACGGTGTGACCCTCGGAACGCGCTACGGTGGCACGACCGATGGCGGGCTGGCTACGCGCGAGTACACCGCGACCGCCGGCACCACGTGGGCCAGCGGTGGGCTGATCGCGATCTTCAAGGATGCCGATGTCGATCCCATCTATGCGCGCCAGCGCAGTTACACCAGTTATCTGTTCGAGCCGTATACGATCTACGGTGGCAGCGATTCACGCAGTGGCCTTGTCAGCGTGCACCAGTCGATGGGCGACGTGGCCGAAGTGAGGCTCGATGCGCTCAAGACGAAGCGCGACATGACGAGCTACGCCGCCGCTCAGGCGAACGCCTACTATCACTACAGCCCGGACAACTCGATCATGCTGGTGTCGCCCAGCATCGCGTTCAACCTTCGCAATGACTGGTCCCTCACATTGAGTGGGGCGTATGGCACGGACGATACGTTCTATGCGAGCCATTTCGTGTCGGCGGCGGGGAGCCTTCAGGTCGCCCGAGAGTACTTCTACAACAAAAGTCATTCCTACGAGATCGGCGCCGAAGGCCCGCTTTTCCCGCTTGGGGGAGGGGAAGCGCGTTTGGCAGTCGGGACTGGGGCGCGGAAGTATGGCTTCCACGACGTTCCAAAGATTTCCGGCAGCCCCTACGGTGGCGACGAAAGCGTACGGTTCGCTTACGCCGAGCTCGATCTTCCGTTCGTCTCGCCTTCCTCAGGCGTGCCGGGCGTGCATCGCCTGGAATTCACGGCCGCGGTGCGCGGCGAGGACTACGAAAGTTTTGGCCGGGTGACCACACCGAAGCTAGGGGTGATCTACGACCCCGCCACCGACCTCACGCTCAAGGCCTCTTGGGGAAAATCGTTCAAGGCACCGACGATGCTACAGCGCTACGGGCGCAAGGATGCCTATTTGTGGAGCGCCTCTACGGTGGGTGCGAGCGGCCGTCCCGACGATGCCACTGTGTTGATGTCCTATGGTGGAAACGCCGAACTGCGTGCCGAGCGGGCACGCACGTGGACTGCCTCGCTGGCCCTGCATCCAGCAGCGCTGCCGGGGCTGGAGGCCGAACTGACCTGGTTCGACATCGACTACACCGACCGGGTGGTCGAACCGGTCAACTACCAGCAGGCGTTGAGCGACCCGGCCTATGCGGGCTTTGTGGATCAGTCGCCGACGCTCGAACAGATACAGGCCCTTCTCGCGGTCTACGACAGCAAGTTCTACAACCTATCGGGCGCCGCCTATGACCCAGGCAATGTGGTGGCGATCATCCGCGACCAGTACGTGAACGCGGCACGGCAACGGGTCAAGGGGCTCGATCTGTCTGGTTCGTACCGCTTTGATCTTGGCGACGATCAGTTGGCGATGCGCGGATCGGCCAGTTGGCTCGACAGTGCACAGACGACAAGCGCCGGACAGCCAGAACAAGCGCTCGCAGGTACGGTCTTCAATCCGGCCAGGTTCAATGGCCGTGTCGGTGCAGTGTGGGCATCGGGAGGTTTCAGCGCGTCGGGCTTTGTCAACTACACCAGCGGCGTAATCAATCGCTTCGCGTCGAGGACGGAGAAGACTGCGTCGTTCACCACAGTGGATGCCGCGATCAATTACGACGGCGGTGAGCGTGCTGGCGCCTTTTCGGGGCTGACGCTCGGCTTGTCGGTGCAGAACCTGCTGAATCGCGCGCCGCCGCTATATACCGCGGCGGCGGCGACGTATGTGCCGTACGACGCCACCAACTATTCGGCGATCGGACGCTTTGTCAGCGTCTCGGTTTCCAAGCACTGGTAGGGGAGGGGGCATGAAATTTCTTCATCAACCGGCCGCCCTGTTAAGGACTGTGACGACACGCATGCGCTCGAAGCCATCTACCACGAGGCACTACACGCGTTGGGCTTCGGCACTTGCGTTGGTGTTTGGCGTGGTTGTCGCGGCGACGTCGTCTGCAGAAACGATCTCGCCGCGGCGCCTGGTGGAGGTGACTGACCTGGGCAATCCAGTGATCTCGCCCGATGGACGGTACGTAGCGTTCCGCGCCGTGAAAACGTCGGTCGAGCGCAACACGTATGACACCTCGTGGTACGTACAGCGCTTGAAGCGGCACTCGCTTCCGCACCCCGTGGCGGACGGCGGTGTTCCTTTGCGCGAGTATGTAAATGGCGTGGTGCTGGCTTCCCCGGTGATTTGGTCGCCGGACAGCCGATGGATCTACTTCCGCGCCCATCTGAAAGGAAGAATCGCCGTCTGGCGTGCAGCAGCGGACGGCTCCGGCACGCAGTTGTTGACGGACGATCTGGCTGACGTACGCAACTTTGCATTGAGCAAAGATGGTCAGTCACTGAAGTACAGCGTAGGTGACACTCGCGAACAGGTGCTTGCAGCAGAACAGGCCCAATATGACGCGGGTGTGCATATTGACGACAAGGTGGTGATTTCCGCCGGGCTGCTGCGCTCGAGTCGAGTCGAGGGGCGGCCCTCGACGCAGAGGTTCCTGGGGGATTGGTATTCGACCGGACCGTTGCTGGCCGAAGTGCCGGATCACTGGAAGGTGATCGATCTCACGACGATGACCACCCGTGATCTGCCTTCTTCGGACATTCCAGCGTCCTCGCTGCAGATCGCGGACCTGTCCAGCACCTTGCCGCATCCCTTTAACTTCGCGCTCAATCGTGACGATGGCCGGGTTGCATTGCTGACTCGCACCGGCGATGGGCAAGGCCTCAGTCAGAAGCCCGATGTCGAGCTCTCCATGTTGTCTGGCAAGCGTTCCGCCTCACCAGTGAAGTGTTTGGCTGAGTTGTGTACGAAGAAGTCGATCAGTGATATTCAGTGGAGACCTGGGTCGGATGAGGTTCTCTTCAGCGTCATCGACTATGGAAGAGGACAGGCGCAATCGATCTTCGGCTGGAACGTGGTTACGGGCAAAGTGCGCCCGATTGTAGTGGCGGATGGACTACTGAGCGGAGGGAGCGAGCGCTACCGGGGTGTTCCTTGCGCTGTGTCTTCAGCCACGCTCGTCTGTGTCGCCGCCGAGGCGGATCGCCCCCCGCACTTGGACATGGTCGACTTGTCTACCGATGAGCGAAGCGTGCTCTTCGATCCCAACAGGAAGTTGGCGGAGGATATCGCCTCAACGGTACCGTCGAGACTGATCCGGTGGAAGGATAAGCTGGGCCGCGAGTTCACGGGCTTCCTGTTCGAGGCGCGCAACATCGATGCCGACAAGCCACCGCCGTTGTTCGTCAACTTTTATAGCTGTGATGGCTTCCTGCGAGGCGGGGTGGGTAATGAGTGGCCCCTGGAATCACTGGCCGAGCATGGAATTTCTGCACTTTGCATCAACGCGATACCCGAATTTCGTTACGACTTTGTCCAGCGAGTTGACCAAGGACGGCTAGCGGTCGAGAGCGTTGTGAAGTACCTGGCTGCGGCTGGGCGCATTGACCCGAGCAGAGTGGGCATGGGAGGGCTGAGTTATGGAAGCGAAGTGACGCTCTGGACGGCAATCCATTCGAACGTGCTTGCTGCAGCCTCGGTCAGTACGCCGGTGACCGATCAGACGTATTACCTTTTCAACAGCCTGAGAGTTGCTTTCCGGTCTGGACTCAAAAAGATGTGGGAATTGGGTGCGCCAGAAGAGACACCGAAACGTTGGCGAACCATTTCGCCAACATACAGTCTTGACAAGATCCACATTCCTATACTTTTCCAGATGGCGGAGCAGGAGTATCGCCCCTCCCTGGAGTACGCGCTGCCACTGGTGCGGAGACTTCAAGGAGATATCTACGTGTTTCCGGATGAGACACACGTCAAGTTTCAGCCACGGCACAAGCTTGCGGTCAATGTGCGTAATCTCGACTGGTTTCGGTTTTGGCTGCAGGGCTACGAAGATCCCATTCCCGCCAAGGCTGATCAATACAAGGTGTGGCGCAAAATGAGGGGCGAGCGTACAAAACGCCTCGCTATTGGCGCGGGTCGCAGCCCTGTATCCAGTTCTCGACCATGCACAGATCGAAGATGCGTACGAATGACAGATCGCGAGGGGCAAGCTCAGCATCGAAGAATGCGTCCAGGGCATGCCAATCGAGGAGGTCGTGCGACGTCAGTTGCCCGTCCTTGAGGAATTGACGCATCTTCACCTTGTTCCGCGTATAGATGGCCGACATGTAGCCGGTGTAGGTGCCCTTGCTGCGCCGGTTGAGGATCTCATCCGGCAATACGTCGGCAAATGCCGTCCTGGCGACAGCTCGATTCTGACCGCCTGCTATCCACATCCACGTCGGAACCTTCAGGCAGGCTTCCACGACAGGCTGGGATAGCAGGGGGAGGCGCATGGGGCGCTGTTCGCCACGTGGCGCGGCGTCTCTGAATATCTGGGTTCCAATGAGTTCGAATACCTTCTGGCAGTCGCCGGGCAACGTGTGCATGGGAATTTCCAACCATGGGTGTCGCTCGGGGCACTTCAAGATTTTGGATGCGTTGATGAACGAGGAATCGAGCTTCCATGTCTGCCTTCTTTTTTGAGCCAACTTTTTCAGGGTAAGCCTTCCGGCCTTCCAGAATGTGCACTGATGAAGCTTGGAAAGATCGCCGATCGCGGTGAGGCAGGCGACGATTCCTCGTTCCATATAGGCATCCACTGCCGGGATGGCGTTCTTCAGGTAGCAGAATACGGAGTCGCCACCGCCACCAGAGAAGAAACTTTGCGCACCGAGCTTCGTGCCAGCGGAGGTCCATACTTCATTGACTGAGTTTTGCAGGATGCCGATTGAAGGTACTGCAGATTGCGAATTTGCAGGAAAGCAGAAGCGGGCGTCCTCGGCCCTAACCTCCACCACCTTGAGCTCCTCGCCCGCAGAGTTCGTCATCAGTACCGCATACTGGCGTTCGTCGACGCCGCCGCCCGGAATCACCAAGGTGCAATAGGCCACCCGCGCCGCTGTACCCCGGAGCGCCGCCGCGACGATCGAGGAATCGAGCCCACCCGAAAGCTCCAGGACAATCTCGCGATCCAGCGCTGCCAGTGCCCTGACAGCGGTTGAGACAGCGCCTCGCACTTCCTTGGCCGCGGCGCGTAAATCGCGATGACGAATCCCCTTCTCCAGAAAGCGCCAAGGCGACCAAGCGACCCGCACAGATGGGTGGCCATTTTCGAAAGTTAGAAGATTGCCCGGAAGGAGCTCGCTGATGCCTAGCAGCGCGGTGCGTTCGGTACGGAGATAGGGAAAGCAAAGCCCGTGGGCAATGGTGGTCCAGTCGACTTGACTGTTGTAGAGCCCCAAGTTGGCCGCAGTCGCTATGTCCGAAGTGATGAAGCCCGCTCTGTCAGCGAATGCATACAGGCACGGTATGCCGCCGGACGGATCGCGAAGGACACCAAAGGCGTGCGTGGATCCACCGGAAAAGTCGATGGCGAGATATTCGCCCCAGAAGTTTTCAAGAAGATGCGGGGTGAGCGATTGCTCAGGATGAGTGAGTTCCAGGCTGTCCAGGAGTCGACCGGCGCGGGAGAAAACATGACCGATGATCAGTCCGTGTCCGGGAATAGGCAGTATGCGTGCGTCAGGTGAGGCAAATACCCTAACCGTGTTGGAGCGGAATCGTAGATCCATTCCAATTGCACGCAGCGCAGCGTCTGGGATGGGCAGAGGGCTGTTTTCCGTCGCATGATCGCGATCGTCTACAAGAATGATGAAGTGAGCCATCGTCAGATCACCCTGATGGGTGTGTAGACGTTCGCATCCGAGACAGTTTCATTGAGCGCCACATCATCGGCCTGTACCCAGCAATGCGCTGAAAACGGATTGAGGGCGACTCCGAAGACGATGTTTACCCATAAGTGGCGGCGCGACAGAAAGCTGAGCAACGACAAGGAATCGAGAAGACAGGATGTTTCGATGGGCACGTAACGACGTGCACTGTTGAACTGGGTGGCAGCCTTGATGATCTCGGGCTCGGTTGAGGGGTGGCTGCAGGTGATGTTGGGGTCTGCGCTCCTTGTCCGATACGCAACGACATCATCAAGAATGGCCTTGAATCTGCGTTTGCGCAGGTGACGCCATGTCGCATGAACAGTCGCAAGGACTTCCAGGAGCGCCCACATCTCCATCTTGCTAGCCGCGGGATGTTGTTCCAGGGCACTACGGCGCGGGCGAATGTGGGGAGATGAGGGACGCTGGTGTTGGACTATTGGCGTTTCTACCAGAATATTTTGCCCAACAAGCGGGCCAATCGCAGCGCCTTTGCCATCTCCATCGTCGAGGAAGGCCACAAACGCGTGCTTCATGGATTCGGGCAGCCGGAAGTATCGATCGCGGGCTGTGTCCAAGAAGACAACCTGGCCGCCGACCTCGCAAAACGACAGGTTTTCTCGCAGTCGGTATGGCATTGCCGCCTCCCAAGTCAGGGGCGCGCTTGCGATGCGCGCCCCTGGTGTCGCTTACTCTTCGGAAATGCCCGGAAGCACCGGGGCGCCGATGCCCATCGGCTCTCCGGTGCCAAAGAGGCCCTTCGTCTCGATGCTGGCGACGCCCAACTCGATGACCTCTTCCGATGTGTCGTTGCGGATGTTTTCGTTCGTGTTCATCTCATTTCTCCTGCTGTCACGTCATGGCGATCCCATGACGCAGGCAGCGTAGAAGTCGGAAAATTTGATTTTCAAATGATTATTGCGCTGTCATCCGGTGATTAATCCGGGAGCGTGATGCTCGTCCCGCAATGTCGGATTCAGCGTCGATGCTTCTTCGACTGACGCGCGCCAGGGAAAGTCCGATCGACTTGCTTCGCCGTCATTCCCGCGCGCGTAGGGCGCCGGAGTCCAGAGGTCGCTTTGCAGTTTCGGCATAACTGGAAAACCAGAGGCTTCCTAGCGAAGGTAGCCGCTGCCTTCGCTCAGCAAGGCCACGATGCACGGAACGAGCTGCTTGCGGCGCTCGTGATAGTCGCGCAGCGCGGACTTCAGGGATGGAATGTCGTGTGCCCGCCAATGCCGGTTCAGCTCCGAAAGCTCTTCGAAGCTGTGCTCGAGCAATCCTTGCGCGGCCCGGCGTATCGGCGCCAGCCGGTCGTTGGCTTGCTTCACAGCATGGTGCAGGGACCCGTGGGCTGTTGCGCGGGCGATCGCGTCGAACAGTTGCCACGTCAGCTTGACCAGATCGTCGTCAGCGGATGCAAGCTCCAACGGCTCTGTCTTCCGGGCCGCCGGTGATGCACCGATATCGCATGCCATCAGCAACAGGCGTTCCATCCAGTCATAGAGGTCGCGCATGGTGACTTCGGTGAGCAACGGGATGTGCAGCCCGTCGCGAGCATGATCGACGACCAGGCCCTCGCCGACCAGACGGTACAGGGCGAATCGAACTGGTGTGGGACTGGTTTTGAACTCTGTGGCGAGCCCGGCCGGGTCAATCCGCTGCCCGGGTGCGTAGCGTCCTGTGCGCAGTGCGCATCGGACCTGTCCGTACACGAATACACTCTTGGAGTGGATCGCATCCATAGCTGAACTCCCTGTCTGCGGATGCCTCCCGAGCGGGATGGTGCAAGGATTTGGCGTCGCGCAAAGGATCGGATTTTCGGCCCGTCACAGTGGTTATTTCGAATTGCCCTTTATGGCCGCCTGTGAAATGGCACGCTTGCACGTCGTCGTGTGTGACATGCGTCACAGAACATGAGGGTCCATGGACGCTGGCCTGCTGGCCAGGCAGGCCCTCTGTCGCCTGCGATCGTCGAAGTAGTGGCGGTCCTGTTTTGTGCCGCCAGCCTGCCGGTGCTTGCGAGCCGTCATTCGTGCATTGGCTTTCACCCGACGACTCCACGCGCAGGCTCCATTCGGTCCTTCGCGTCGGACGCGGGGCGTCGGTGAGATGCCCGGGTTTGACGGACACCTTGAACGGGGTCAACCCAATGGCGCTGGCCTCCGCTGGCGATTCCGTCCGACAACACGATGGGCCGGACTGCACCCGTGACGACGTCCCACCCGTAGATCGACTGGGCACGGCACGCCCCTTGCGATACTCAGTCACCTTGAACAACACCTCGTCGCTCCCGGGCCGCCACTGGATGTCGCTGATGGCCCGATGCCGGCACAGCGCATCCTCGCAGCGGAGTGGACGCGAAGACCGGTTGTCTCGAAGCACCGCCAGTTCCGACATCCAGGGGAAATAAGGGGGTCAAGTTCATTAATCCGCGTGCGGTAGATGAACTTGACCCCTTTGCCTTCGTTTTGGTCCCAGTCACATGGTTGCCGCCTTCAACCGCCCGGTCTGTGTCGGGCACCACTGGCCTAACAGCGACAGCTGGGCAAGGCCTCTTCGCTGCAGTCGAAGGCTGACGTCGAAGTCATAGTGGCGATTCCATACCCACGCCTCATTGCAGAGTTGGCTCAGCATGCGGCACTCTTCTTTGTCCAGAGGAAGAATCATGTGGTTGCTCCGCGAACTCCTGGATCGAGCCCGGGGCCACCATGTGCCCGCAGTCGTGCAGCCAACGCGACAGCGTTGTTAAGAGGCAACGGTGCTGTTTATCCATACCAGATAGAAGGCCAGGTGCATTAATCCGCGTGCGGTAAATGAACTAGCCCCTTTGTTTTGCCTTTGTTTTTCCTTGCGGAGCCACGCAAGCCCCGGCGGTAGAATGGTGCTTTCGTTGGCTGCCTGCCCATGCTGACCAGTATTCGCACCTCGGCGCCGCTGCTGCTTAGCACCGTGTTCCTGTTGATGGGCGTCGGTTTGCTCCACACGCATATCGCGCTGGAGGGACGGGCGCTCGGTTTTTCAGTGGCCATGATCGGTGTGCTGACGTCGGCCTATTACGCCGGGTTCCTGGTCGGCACCTATACGATCCCACGGCTCACCCACCGCATCGGCCACATCCGCACCTTCGCGTTTTGCACGGCGCTGGTGACCTTGGTGGTGTTGGTGCAGGCGCTCGATCCGGCGTATGGCGTGTGGTTCGTACTGCGCATGCTGCAGGGGCTGATGCTGGTCGGCTTGTACGCGATCATCGAAAGCTGGCTGAACGCTTCCGCCGAGCCGGCCCATCGCAGCTCGGTGTTCGCGATCTACATGATGGTGAATCTCGGCGCCAGCGCCGCGGCGCAGCAGTTCCTGCGCATTCGCGGCGAGGGCTTCGTGCTGTTCTGTGTCGTGGCGATCCTGCTTTGCGCCGCCAGCCTGCCGGTGGTGGCGACCCGCCAGCCGCAACCCCACATTCGCTCGGTACCCCAGGTGCAGATCAGACGCCTGTTCCGGCTGGCGCCTACCGCGCTGGTCAGTGCGCTCCTCTCCGGTCTGGCGCTGGGCGCGTTCTGGGGGCTGTTGCCGGTGTACGCAGCGGCGCGTGGTCTGGGCGTTGGAGGCATCGGCACGTACATGAGCGTCGCCATTGCGGGCGGCGTGGTGTTGCAATGGCCCTTGGGTCGATTCTCCGATCGCATCGATCGCCGTCTTGCGCTTTCGCTGATCAGTGCCGTCGCGGCGCTGGCGGCGCTCATCAACTTGTTCTTGCCGAGCGCCGGTGGTGCGGCGGCGATGGTGGTGATATTCGCCTTCGGCGGCATGAGCTTCACGTTGTATCCGATTGCCGTGGCGCACCTGGTCGACTACGTGCACCGCGACGAGCTTTTGTCGGCATCCAGCACGGTGCTGCTGGTCAACGGCATCGGCTCGGCGGTCGGACCGCTGCTGGCTGGCGCCCTCATGAGCCTGGTGAGCCCGCAACTGCTGTTTGTCTGGTTCGCGGTGCTCGACGGCATGCTGGCCGCGTATGCGTTCTATCGCTTCATCCACCGCAAACGCGAAGTGACACAGGACGACAATTTCGTGCCGTTGGTGAACACGACCCCGGGCTCGCTGGATCTGCACTCGACCCAGGATGTCAGGGGCAATTAGGAGTTGACCGGGTCGGCGCCCCTTGTGGAGTTACGTGGGCCGTGGCGGCAGAGCGTTGCTGAAGAAAGGCGGCTCTGCCCCGCTTTGTGACGCCCGCAACCGCGCGAGTCGGCTGTCATGGCGAGGGGCCCATGCACCGACATGACGAGACAGGGCAGCGGATGGTGTTCACTTGGTGAAAGCACCCCGATACCTAGAATCGGCAGCTTCGGCTGACTGGAAGGATTAACGCATGGCGATCGAGCCACCCGGCGACGGCCCCCCGGAAGCCGCGCAGCCTGGCAGGCAAGCGCCGGACGGGAAGCGTGCCACGCCGCCAGCGCCGCTCGAGCGCAGCCGATTCGGCGGCACGCAACGCCCGGTCATGAGCGTCCGGACGACGACGAGGCGCCGGTGTCGCGCAGCGACCTCAGCAAGGGCGCCCAGGAACTGATCGAGGACCGCACGGCCCGCATCAACTGGAGCGTGCTGGTGATTTCGTCGGCTGGTGATCCTCGCGTTCTCGGTCTGGGCCATCGCCATGCCCGATGGTCGCGCGCACGGCGATGATGGTGGCCGTCGACTGGATCGCCACGAACCTCGGCTGGTACTACGTGCTCACGATGACGCTGGTGATCGGTTTCGTGCTCTGGGTCGCGTTCTCCAAGGAAGGCGAGGTGCGGCTCGGCCCCGACCACTCGCGGCCGCAGTACAAGCTCGCGACCTGGGTGGCGATGCTGTTCGCCGCGGGCGTCGGGATCGACATGCTTTTCTTCTCGGTCACCGGCCCCGTCGTGCAGTACCTGCATCCGCCCTCCGGCGAGGGCGGCACGCCCGCTGCGATGCAGGATGCGGTGGTCTGGACGATGTTCCACTACGGCATCGCCGGCTGGGCGGTGTATGCGCTGCTTGGCATGGCGATGGGCTATTTCGCCTACCGCTGGGGCATGCCGCTTTCGATCCGGGCGGCGCTCTACCCGCTGCTCGGCAAGCGCGTGCGCGGCCCCCTGGGCGACGGCATCAGCATCATCGCGCTGGTCGGCACCGTGTTCGGCGTCGCCACGTCGATGGGCATCGGCGTGGTGCTGCTGAGCGTCGGCTTCTCGCTGCTCTTCGGCCTGGAGCAGGGCCTTGGCGCTGCAGATCGCGCTGGTCATCGGCGCGGTGGTCCTGACCATCGCGGCCACCACCTCGGGCGTCGACCGCGGCATCCGCTGGATCTCCGAGCTGAACCTCTGGAGCGCCGTGGCGATGATGGTCTTCATCCTCATCGCCGGACAGACGGCGTTCCTCCTGAACGCCCTGGTCGAGAACATCGGCCGGTTCCTGGTCACGCTTCCCCGCACGCACGCTGCAGACCTTTGCCTACGAGCCCGGCAGCGCCGAGTGGATGGGCGGATGGACGCTGTTCTTCTGGGCGTTCTGGCTCGCGTGGGCACCCTTTGTCGGCGTTTTCCTCGCCCGCATTTCGCGCGGGCGCACGCTGCGCGAGTTCGTGATCGCGGCGATCACCGTACCGGTGCTGTGCGACTTCATCATCGTCTCGTTTTTCGGCAACTCGGCGCTGTACGAAGTGCTGCGGGGCAACACGGCGTTCGCCGACCTGGCGGTCCAGAGCCCGGAGCGGGGCTGGTACGCACTGCTGGAAATGTTCCCGGGCGCGATCTTCCTGATCGGCCTGGCGACGCTTCTCGGGGTTGCTGTTCTACCTCACCAGCGCAAATTCGGGCGCGATGGTGATGTCGAACTTCTCGGTCTCGATCCCGGATCCGTCGCAGGACGGACCGAAGTGGCTGCGCATCTTCTGGGCCGTGCTCACGGCGCTGCTCACCGTGGCGATGCTGCTCGCCGGTGGCGTGATGACCATGGAGTACGCGACGCTCATCTTCGCGCTGCCGGTGACAGTCATCGCCTATCTGGTGATGGCGTCCTTCTACAAGGCACTGCGCATGGAGCGGGCCGAGCGCGAGGGTCAGGTGCTGCGAAGGCGGTCCATCGCCCCGAGTGGCGGCCACGTGCCGGAGCGGTCGTGGAAGCAGCGGCTTGGGCGGCTGCTTGCGTTCCCGTCGCGGCGGGAGGTCACCCAGCTTCCTCGATCGCACGGTGCGCGCCGGCGCTTGACGAGGTCGCCGCCGAGTTCCGCAAGCAGGGCTACGAGGTCGAGCGAGGCGCCGTGACCGGCGCGAGTGGCATCGAAGAGCCGCTGCTGCGGGTGACGATGGATGCGCTGCATGTCTTCCACTACCAGGTCGCCATCGTCGAGGCGCCGGTGCCGATGTTCAGCGGCAGGATGGCGCGCGAGACCGACGTCTACTACCGCGCTTGAGGTGTTCACGCAGACCGGTTCGGGCGGCTATGACCTGATGGGGCTCACCAAGCAGCAGGTGATTGACGACGTGCTCGAGCGATACGAAGCCCACCTCGCGTTCCTCACCTGCTCCACGGAGACGGATGCCGTATCGGCACCTGCCCCGTCGATGCCGCCGAAGACATCGTAGCGAAGCCGGGACGAAGCAAGTCAGGCAAGCGGAAAAGGCGTCACCATTTCGCCGCCCGCTTGAGGCCGGCTTGCCCGTGGCCGGACTGATCCGGTGCCCGCGAAGGGGACTAAACTGGCCTCGGTAAACGTTCCCGCCTCCGGCGTGGAGGGTTTCGGCATGGTGACCTGGGCGTATGCGGCAATCCTGGCATGGTGGGTTGCCATGCCTGCAGCGGTCACGTCGGTGGCGCCGGTCCCCGCGGCGGCGCCAGTCACCCCGGCCGTGTCGCCGATGCCGCGCCCGGAGCAGGTCATGGCGGTGCCGCCGGAGTTGCGTGCGCAACTGCAGCAACAGGTCATCGATGCGGGTGGTTCCGGCAGGTCGCGACTGGAACGGCTGGTGGGCTTCCTGTTCCAGAAGTCGGGCCTGGGCATGACGTATTCGGACGAGGCCACGTTGACCGTCGAACAGGCCTACCGCACACGCCAGGCCAACTGCCTGACCTTCACCCTGCTGACCGTGGCGCTGGCACGCGAGTCGGGCCTGCAGGCCTACGGGCAGGAGCTCGACAACATCGTGGCCTGGCGCGTGGACGACGACATCATCTACCGGTTCAACCACGCCAACGCGGGAATCAGCATCGGTCACACGCGCTTCACGGTGGACGTGGCGCGGGATCAGGTGATGTCGCGCGACCCACCCGAGCCGATTTCCGACCAGCGCCTGCTGGCGCTCTACTACAACAACCGCGCCGCCGAACTGCTTGCCGGCGCCACGCCCGCGGCGGCCGCGCCGTACATGACCATGGCGTTGCAACTGGCCCCGCGTTATGCCGGTGCCTGGGCCAATGCCGGCGTGCTGCATCTGCGCCAAGGCGACCCGCGAGCGGCCGAACGCGACTATCTGAAGGCGCTGGCGCTCGAACCGAACAATGCGGGTGCGCTGCTCAATCTGGTGGTGCTGTACCGGGCCAACGGCGACGAGGCGCGCCGCGTCATCTATGCGCGGCGTATCGAAAGGATCCAGGCGCAAGATCCCTACTTCCAGTTCCTGCAGGCCGAGGAAGATGAGAAGCGCGGCGATTACGCGGGTGCCGTGCAGCACTACCGGCGGGCCATCCGCCTGTACGACGGCGACTCGCGTTTCTACTTCGGGCTGGCCCGCGTCTACCAGCAGCTGGGCGAGGAGCGCCACGCGCGACGGGCCATGAGCCGCGCCGTCGCGCTCAGTCGCAGCAGCGCCGAGGGCAGGAACTAGGATCCTGTACCAACAATGCAGTCTGGCAGGCTCGCGAGCCCGGCAACGACGCGCCGAACTTCGGCAAGGACATCTGCAACGTCGACCGGGGCATTCCCCGCCTCGACGCGAACCTCGGAAGCCGGACCTGGGGATTTCCAACCTCGATGCGGAGCTTCAGAATCCGGGTCTGCAGGTCGCGAACGCCGGCGTCGACCTGGATCGGACGCATCCGGAGTGAGATGGCCGCGTTCTTCGGTGAAGTTGGGGGATGAACGATTGACTGATTTCTTGTTTCAGCAGGTGGACGTGTTTTCGTCGCGGCCCCTGGGCGGCAATCCGCTGGCCGTGGTGGTCGGTGCCGATGTGTTGGATGACGTGCAGATGGCCGCCTTCGCCCGTTGGACCAACCTCAGCGAAACGACGTTTCTGCTGCAGCCGCGGGTGCCGGAGGCGGACTATCGGGTTCGCATCTTCACTCCCACGCAGGAGCTGCCGTTTGCCGGTCATCCCACGCTGGGCACCTGTCACGTCTGGCTCGCGTCGGGTGGCGGGCCCAGAGGTGGGGAGATCATCCAGGAGTGCGCGGCGGGCCTCGTTCGGCTGCGCCGTGAGTCGGGCCGGCTCGCGTTCGCTGCGCCACCGCTGCGCCGCACGGGGCCGCTGGAGCCCGCGATCCTTGCACGCGTCGTCGAGGGACTTCGTGTGGCGCCGGATGCGCTGGTCGACGCGAACTGGGTCGACAACGGGCCGGGCTGGCTGGCTGTGCTGCTGCGTTCCCGCGACGCGGTGCTGGCACTACGCCCGGATTACCCGGCCATCGCCGGGATGCGCGTCGGCGTGGTGGCGCCGTGGGATGGCGAAAAGGACGGGCAGGACGCGCAATTCGAGGTGCGTGCTTTCACGGCTGCGGGCTACGAGGATCCGGTGACCGGCAGCCTGAATGCAGGCCTCGCGCAATGGCTGATCGGCAGCGGCATCGCGCCGCCGATGTACGTCGCCAGTCAGGGTACGGCGCTGGGGCGCGAGGGGCGGGTGCATGTGGTGCAGGACGGCACGGACCTGTGGATCGGCGGTGCGGTGACCACGTGCATCGCGGGCCGGGTAACGCTGTGACCAAAAGAACAAAGGTATCGCCATGTCGCCGTCCGTAGTCGAGCGGCGCGTGTTGCTGACTACCAGCCGCTGTGTTTCATGCGGCGCCAAGATCGCGCCTGTCTCCGTTTTGGTGAGGGCCGCGTCAGCGGCCCTTGTTGCTTGCTTGCCGCACATTCATCGCTGATCGCGGATTCCGTCCAGGTGCGCGGCGCGTTGCACAGAGTCTCGGGCTCAAGGCCCACCCCATTGATGGCTCGGTCCGTATGCGCCTCTGCGTCTACACGGGTGCCGACGGTCGCGACCTTTCAGGGTTGCTGGTTCGAAGCCAAACACCATTTACCGCCTGCGCCCGCCAGCGCGATCAACACGCCGTCGTGGAATGCAGATCGATGGCTGCGTAAAGTGATGTGGCTGCCTCCTGTGGCTGGGCGACGTTGAAGCCGTGGTAGTTCCAATGTCGAAGCGGCTCGCTGGAAAGTCGACGCCGACCCGGTTTGCCCTTGTTGTCCTGTGATCACTTGCACTCAAAGGAGCCTCCATGGCGATCAAGACCCTTGACCCCAAAGCGGACCAGTCGCTCTCCGAATACACGGTGGGCAAAGCGTCTCAAACCTGCATCTACCCAGGCATCGCACAATGCTTTGCGATTGCCGGTTGGACCGAGAGCGGCATTCTCTGCACCCATGTCAGTCCCGGTGCGACGAAAGACGACATCGCCAGCACCTTCGCGTCGCTGCGGGATATGGGGGGTAGCGAGGTCATGTACTGGTATGTGGTGGGTCCCTCCGCCCAGCATTTTGCCGTCGCCAAGGCGCAGTGGCGTTCGGTCAAGAACATCAAGGAGACGTTCAAGCGCGAATTCAACAACAAAACCGCTGTCCACTCCATTCTGGATGCCACAGCGGAACGGAATACCAAGGTCACCGATCCCGGCTTTACCATTCCCAGGACTTTCAGTGGCATCGACGTTCGCGCGGAGTACCGTGGATGGGAGAGCATGGTCTGGTTTTCTTACAAGGAAGCCAGCCCGAGGGCGAAGGAGTGGACTCGCTTCAAGCTGGAGAAATTCATCCGGTTCTGAAAGCAGGGGGCAGAGTGCACTTTCGACACTGGAGCAAGGCCGGAAAGAATCTTCAGGAAGTCGACCCCGCCCCCGTTTCCAGCTGCCTTCATTGACGAGTCAGGGCCATGTATCGATGGGTTCTTGGGGGAGTACTGACTGTGCTGGGCATGGCGGGCTGCGGTCCGGTACGAAGGCCGGCTACTCCGCCGGTGGCGCTGGCTTGCGAGCGGCCGGAGGACATTCAGTGGATCCTCGTCGATCAGGCTGAGATCGACGCGCTCAAGCGTGGCGAATTCGCATCCATGACCGATCGATGGCGTATGCGTGGCGACGCGAATGCGCAGAACAATCTCAGCTTTGCGTACTTCATGGGGTTGGGTGTGCCCAAGGACGTGGCGCAGGCGCGCCACTGGGCGGAGAAGGCGGCCAGTCAGGGCAGCATGCTGGCGGAGCTTCGTCTCGGCCATCTCTATCATTTTGGCCAAGGTGGCGAGCAGGACAGCGTCGAGGCGCTGAAGTGGCTGCGGCGTGCAGCGGCTCAGGGAAGCGTGGAGGCCTACCTGTACCTGGGCTCGATGTACATCGGTGGGGAGGGTGTTGCCAAGGACTGGGCCGAGGGAGCTGTCTGGTATCGGCGTGCGGCTGACTGCGGCAACGCTGACGGACAGGACATGGTCGGTACCATGTACCAGTTCGGAGAGGTCTATCCGCAGGATCTGGCGAAGGCGGCACATTGGTACCGGTTGGCAGCCGATCAGGATGATCCATCGGGTCTGGCAGATCTGGCGGCACTGTATGGCTTGGGCAAAGGCGTGCCTCGCGACGATGCCAAGGCGCTGGAACTCAATCTGAAAGCCGCTTCGCTGGATGTCGACGATCCCGCCGCGTACCTCAGGCTTGGTCAAGCCTACTGCGAGGGCCGCGGTATTCGCCCGGACAAGCAGGAAGCGGCGCGCTGGTTGCACAAAGCCGCCGACATGGGCTCAAAGGCTGCGATGCAATCGGCCTGCTATGCGCCGTAAACGTCACAGAACAGAGGCGGGGTGCACTTGCACCCGAATCGGGGCAGGACCGTCCGCTGGAATATGACCTCGGAACAGAGGTGTCGGAAACATTTTCCATGGTGATGTCAGGCTTGCCCGTTTCCGTTCGGCACGTGCGCCAGGTCCGGCTGCGCACCCCTGGGTGCCACGCCCGGCGACTGGCTGGCCCGGCCTGCGGTGCTCGAGTAGGCTGCGACACCACTACCGCTCATCGGAAGAATTGCCATGAAACGCTCCATGCTTGCACTGCTGCTGGTCGTGTTCGGCCTTGGTCCGGTTGCGCTGGCGCAGGCACAGGCGCAAGCGGGCGCTGCCGCTCCCGCAGACAAGGCGGCCTATGACGATGCGCTGGCCAAACGCCTTGGTGCGGATGAAAACGGCATGCGCTCGTATGTCCTGGTGATCCTGCGCACCGGCCCCAAGCCGATGCCCAAGGGCAAGGCGCGGGACGCGATGTTCGCCGGGCATTTCGCCAACATCGCGCGGTTGGCGGAGGCAGGAAAGCTGGTGCTGGCCGGCCCGTTCGGCGAGCACAACGGCGACTGGCGTGGGCTGTTCCTGCTGGCGGTCGACGACGTGGAACAGGCGCGCCAGCTCACCGCCACCGATCCGGCCGTCGCGCAGGGCGAGATGATCGCCGAATACCACGCCTGGTACGGGTCCGCCGCGGCGATGATGCTGCCCGAACTGCATCAGCGCTTGGTCGCGCCGCGCTAGCAGGTCGAGTCAGGGCAGGCATTCGGAGGAGGTGGCGCCATGAGTGGCCAGCATGCCGACGAGGTGTTCGCGGGTTCCGTGCCGGAGCTTTACGACACGCATATGGTGCCGCTGATCTTCGCGCCGTACGCGGACGATTTGGTGAGCCGGCTAAAGCCGAGGCGTCTTTCCCGGCTGCTGGAAGTCGCCGCCGGTACCGGCGTGGCCACGCGTGCGATGGCCGCGGCACTGCCGGAAAGCTGCGCGATCGTCGCTACGGATTTGAATCAGGCGATGCTCGATCGTGCCTGCGTCGTGGGCACCGGTCGCGCCGTCGAATGGCGCCAGGCGGACGCGCTGCAGTTGCCGTTCGAGGATGCGACGTTCGACGCCGTCGTGTGCCAGTTCGGCGCCATGTTCTTTCCGGACAAGCCCAGGGCGTTCGCCGAGGCGCGCCGGGTGCTCGCAAAAGGTGGCGTCTTCATTTTCAGCGTGTGGGACCGGCTCGGGGAAAACGAATTCGCCGACGTCGTCACCACCGCGTTGGCATCCGTCTTTCCGTGGGACCCACCGCGCTTCATGGCGCGCACGCCGCACGGTTATCACGACCGCGAGCAGATCGCACAGGATCTGGCCAAAGGCGGTTTCACCCGCGCGCCGCGGATCGACACCGTGGCGGCGCGCAGCCGCGCCGAGTCTCCCCGGACGGTCGCCGTGGCTTACTGCCAAGGCACCCCGCTGCGGAACGAGATCGAAACTCGCGATGCCGCCCGGCTCGGTGCCGCCACCGAGGTCGCCGCGGAAGCCATCGCCCGGCGCTTCGGGCGGGGCAGGGTCGACGGCAAGATCCAGGCGCACGTCGTCACCGTTGAAGCTGGTAGCTGACAAGCCAAGGGAATCGAAGGGAACAGGGTGCGCTTTTCGAATGGGCTGGGCGGGTTGGAGGAGCTAGCCGGCCAGGGCCACTTTCTCGTGTGCAAACGGGCGCTCGCAGATCCGGAGTCCCTGGTACCTCCGACACGATGGCAGGCCATCGCACACCGGATCAGCGCCCTGTCCGTTTTCAGTAGAAGCGGATGCCCGGCCTGAGAACGAGCTGGAAGAGCAGCAGCAACCCCATGGCGGTGGCGCACAGGTAGGCGAGCGATGGGACGTTTGAGATTTCGTTGGCCCTGACCTTGCGCATGCGCCAAGCCCCCGCCTGGATCCAGGGGATGCCGGAAAGGAGCACCAGCAAGGGCACGACGAGGACCTCGACGAGTTCGCGCGGGACGCGGAACGGGATGACCAGCGCCGTTGCGAGCAGCGCCGGCAGCGTCACGACGCGGAACATGAAAAGCGTGCGGGAGCCAAGGCCCTCGATGTGCCCGCGTACATGGGCGAGTTCGAGCGCCGGACGCCGCAGTTGCAACGCGATGACCGGCATCAGGCCCAGCGCGAGCAGGCCTGCACCGATGCGTGCGGTTTCGCCGAAGTGCAGGTAGCTCATCGCCATGCCGACGTCGCTGCCCGGGCTCAGCGACCCGACGACGACTTGCGGCAGCGCCATGAAACAGCCGCAGTACGCCATCCAGTACAGGAACAACCGGGCGCCGTTCGATCGTTCCTGCGGTCGCCTGAGCACCCACAGGCAGAACAGGCCGACGGCCAGGATCGCCAGCGCACCGGTCCCCTGGAACAGGCCGGCAAGCGGATTCGTGCCTTCCCAGCTGTGGTTGTTGTGGTACAGGGTTGGGCGCAGGCCCGGCGTGAGTGCCTTGGGGAGCACCAGGAACAGTTCCTGGATGAAGAACGTCAGGTTGAACGCGAGCACGTAGAGCAGCGTCGACGCCGCCGTGAACCGCCAGCTTCCGGCGATGGCTGCATGGTCGCCATGTGTACGGCGAGCGGATACGGCGCCGGCCATCCCCAACACCAATGGCGCCGCAACGATCATCAGCGCCGAGGCTGCGAGGATCAGTATCGGTCCGGCAGTCATGATTCGCGATCCCTTGAAATGCCAAGTGACATTCTGTCGGCGTATGCCCGCACGGTCGATAGGCCGTCGGTCACGCTGGAGGGCCCGCAACGCTAGCCGTTCTCCGTGCCGGAAGCCGCGACGTCCTCGCGCAGCTGCCGGGATTCGTCGCGGAGACGGCAGCGCCTGACCCGCCTTCCGGGTCGGACGTATACTGACCCTTGCTGCTCCACTGCCGCGCCAGGCGGCCTGGTCCGCCTCGGGAGATCCGCCATGAATGCCTCCCCGCTGTTCCGCCTGCTGTGCCTCGTCTGCCTGGCCGTTACCTCGGTGACCGCATGGGCGGCGACGCCGCCCGACAACGTCAGCGTTCGCTACAAGGATCCCCAGCACTTCACCGAAGCAAGGCGCAGTTTCGGGTTGCACATGATCAAAGCCGATGCCTACCTGGAGCCGCTCAGGATCTACATCGCCCAACGCGCCTCGCGCGTGCTGGCGCCCGGCCAGCGGCTGGAGGTCGAGGTGACCGACGTGGACCGCGCCGGCGAATACGAGCCCTGGCGCGGCCCCGACTTCAACGACGTACGCATCATCAAGGACATCTATCCACCGCGCATCGACCTGGGCTTCACCTTGTACGGTGCCGATGGCAAGGTGCTGCGTGAGGGCAGCCGCAAGCTGCGCGACGCGGCTTTTCTCGGCCGCAGTTCGCCGGTGAATCAGGATTCGCTGCGCTACGAGAAATCCCTGATCGATCTCTGGCTGCGCAAGGGCGCCGGGGAGCTTTGAAGGGGCGTCACCCGCACCGGCTCAAGGCATCTTGCCCGTTCGCTGGAATACGACACTCGGGATGCAGCGTGCTGTCTGGTTTCAACCACGATTTGTGGCCCATGCGGCGCCGCACCGCGGCGCCTCGTCTCGTCGGGTGTGACGCCGTGCACGCTGCTTCATTCATCGGAAGGCGTGTGCCGCAGTAGCATGTGCGCCAGGGGAGTGGACGTCAGCGCCGTCCGCGTGCCTCGGTCGAATCACATGCCTGCACGACGTCAGGCGAATGCTCCAAGCAAGCGAGGCTCCCGATGGTGCGTACCGGATGGTGGTGGTTGATGTGTGCAGTTCTGGCCACAGTCGACTGCGGGGGCGGCGCACTGGCAACTGACGCGGCAACGGCGAAAGACATGCGATCTCCGGTGGCAGCATCCTTCAGCGATCGCGTGCCGGCGCCGACCCACTATGCGGACTGGCCGGCGATCGACAGCCGGCTGACCACCGATCCCGCGCTGGAAGCGCGCGTGCGAAAAATCGTGGCGAGCATGAGTCTCGCGCAGAAGATCGGTCAGATGACGCAGGCCGAGATCAAGTCGATCACGCCGGCGCAGGTGACGAAATACCACATCGGCTCGGTACTCAATGGCGGCGGCTCCTGGCCCGGTGGAAACAAGCGCGCCGGGATCGGGGATTGGCTGGCGCTGTCCGACCGTTACTACGATGCGTCGATGGCGACCGACGCGGCGATCAAGGTGCCGATCATCTGGGGCATCGATGCGGTGCACGGGAACAACAATGTCTTCGGGGCCACGCTGTTCCCGCACAACATCGGCCTGGGTGCGGCGCACGACCCGGCCTTGATCGAAGCCATCGGCACGGCAACTGCCAGGGCGGTACGCGCCACCGGCGTCCAATGGGTGTTCGCGCCGACCCTCGCCGTGGCACAGAATGCCCGCTGGGGCCGCACCTACGAAAGTTTTTCCAGCGAGGGTCCGCTGGTGCGCGCGTATGCGCGCGCCTATGTGACCGGGCTGCAGGGCGACTTTGGCGACCACAACGTGATGGCGACGGCCAAGCATTTCATCGGTGATGGCGCGACGCAGAACGGCACGGACCAGGGCAACGCCAAGGTCAGCCAGAACGACATGATCAACGTGCACGGCTCGGGATATTTCGGTGCGCTCGAAGCCGGGGTGCAGAGCGTGATGGCGTCCTACAGCAGCTGGGATGATGTGGCCGCCGGCGTCAACTACGGGAAAATGTCGGGGGCGCGTGCCCTGTTGACGGGTGCACTGAAGGACAGGATGGGCTTCCAGGGCTTTGTCGTTTCCGACTGGAATGCCATCGGCCAGTTGCCGGGCTGCACCAATGCCAGTTGCCCGCAGGCGATCAATGCCGGCATCGACATGGTGATGGTGCCCGATGACTGGCAGGCCTTCATCGCGAACACCACCCGCCAGGTCGAGCACGGCGAGATCCCGATGGCGCGCATCGACGACGCCGTCAGCCGGATCGTTCGCGCCAAGTTGCGCATGGGCCTGTTCGGCACGCGGCCTTCGCAACGGGCAGGGGCGGGCGACGCCGGGTCATTGCAGAGCCGCGCGCTGGCGCGGCGCGCCGTGCGCGAATCGCTGGTCCTGTTGAAGAACAATCACGGCGTGCTGCCCTTGAAGCCGGGGTCGAAGATCCTGGTGGTGGGCAAGAGTGCCGACAGCCTGTCCAACCAGACCGGCGGCTGGTCGTTGACCTGGCAGGGCACGGACAACGGCAATGCCGACTTCCCCCACGGCGAAACGATCCTGGCCGGGCTGCGCCAGGCCGCTGGCGCGGCGAATGTCACTTACAGCGAAACGGCACAAGGCGTGGATCTGAAACCCTTCGATGTCGTCGTGGCCGTGATTGGCGAGACGCCGTACGCCGAGACCATGGGCGACATCATGCCGTCGGCCACGCTGCGGCATAGCGATCGCCATCCGGAGGACCTGGCCGTCCTGCAGACGGTGGCCAAGGGCCACAAGCCCGTCGTCGTCGTGTTCGTGGCGGGGCGCCCGCTCTACGTCAACAATCTGCTCAATCTCTCCGACGCCTTCGTGGCCGCCTGGTTGCCCGGCACCGAAGGCGCCGGTGTGGCCGACGTGCTGGTTGCAGGACCTTCCGGCGCGGGTCCCTACGATTTCAGCGGAACGCTCGCCATGCCGTGGCCGGGTGTTCCCTGTCCCGACGCGGGCGGCAGCCGTGCCAGGGCGACGCGCTGGCTGTTCGCGCCCGGCTACGGGCTGCGCTTTTCCGGCAAGCACGCGATGGCCGCGCTGCCCACCTATCCCGCCGTCGACGCGTGCGCCGACGCGTCGGTGCTGTCGGTGTTTCACACGCTTGCCGTGCCGCCGTTCTCGCTCTACCTGGCCGACGCGAACCCGCAGCATCCCGCGCATGACATCGGCGCCGATCTGAACGCCGTCACCGAATGGCCGGCAGACCATCCGGTGCTGCGTTTGCGCACGGTCCAAGTCAACACCCAGCAGGACGCCAAGTCCGTCACCTGGCTCGGTGCCGGCCGCTTCTTTGCGCGGAGCCCTCAACCCAGGAACCTGATGCCGCTGGCAGCCACCCACGCGGCCTTGCAGTTCGATGTGGTGATCGCCACGCCCGCCAAGGGGCCGGTGAAGGTGTACATGGGCTGTGGCGACCGCTGCACGGGAAGTGTCGACCTGGCGCACACTTTCGCCAGCTATGCGAACGGCGCCCGCCACACCGTGTCGATTCCACTGGCGTGCTTCAGCAAGGCCGGCGCCGACCTCTCGCACATCGATGTGCCGTTCGGCGTGCTGGCATCGCCGCCGTTTTCCGCCGCGTTTGCCGACGTGAAAATCGTCGCGGGTACGCCGGCTGAACGCGCCGATCTCCCATGCACAAGCCTGGACGCCCGGTGAGGCTGGGGTTGTCGCCAGTGAACTGCGACGCGGGCGGCGGGCTTGGTACGTACCATGGATGAGCGCAACGGTGTTTCCGGCTGGATGGCCATTGCATCTGTCGTTTTGATTACCTTGCTCGCATTGGCGGCCTTGCAGGCGTCGCGTCGCAAGCATCCTGCGGTGGAGTCCAAGGTGACCTCGACGGTGCATCCGATGATGCCCGCCGCCAGGGTGTGGCTGAGCACGGCGGATCGCCGGCTGCGCCTGGTGCGGCAGCCCGATATTGAAATGAGCGCCGACGAGCCGTCACCTGCCGATGTGGTCGTCGACATCCGCAGGAAATATCAATCCATCGTCGGCTTCGGCGCAGCCTTGACGGACTCGTCGGCGTGGTTGATCCAGAACAAGCTGGATGAGCGGCAGCGTGGCGCGCTGTTGCAGGAACTGTTCGGCCCGCCGCCCAACCTCAATCTGAACATGACGCGCCTGACCATCGGCGCCTCGGATTTCTCGCTGCAGCATTACACCCTGGATGATCTTCCCGTCGGCGAGGTCGACCCGCAATTGCTGCATTTCAATGTCGCCTCCAATGTGCGCGACGTGATACCGACCGTCCGCGAGGTCCTGACCGTCAACCCGCAGCTGCGCATCATTGCGTCGCCATGGAGCGCGCCGGCGTGGATGAAGACCAGCGCCAACCTGATTGGCGGGGAGCTGCTGCCGCAGTTCGAAAGCGCGTACGCGGACTATCTCGTCAAGTACCTCGACACCTACCGCGGCTACGGCATCCCCATCTTTGCGCTTACGGTGCAGAACGAGCCGGGCTTTGTGCCGGTGACTTACCCGGGCATGGAAGTGCCCGCGGCCACGCGCGCGCGCCTCATCGCGCGGTACCTCGGCCCGGCGTTGGCAGGGCGCAAGCCAGGAACACGCATTCTTGGCTGGGATCACAACTGGGACGCGCCCGGGCAACCCCTGGACGTGCTGGCCGATCCCGATGCCGCGCGCTATATCGATGGCATTGCCTGGCACTGCTACAGCGGCAGCCCGTACGCGCAGAGCCAGGTGCATCGAGCGCATCCCGGGAAGGATGTCTACATCACCGAGTGCTCGGGCGGCGACTGGGAGTCCGCGCGCAATGGCGAGCTGATGTGGTTCACGCGCGACCTGCTGCTCGCCGGGCTCAGGCAGTGGGCGCGTGGTGTCGTGTACTGGAACCTGGCACTCGACGAGCAGCATGGTCCGCACTTCGGCGGGTGCGACCTCTGCAAGGGCGTGGTCACGATCGACTCGCGCACGGGCGAGGTGAGCCGCAACGATGAGTACTACGCGTTCGCCCACTTCAGCCGGTTCGTCCTGCCCGGCGCCGTGCGGGTGGGGTCCAGCGAAACCGACGCGGAAATCAACAATGTGGCCTTCCAGAATGTTTCCGACGGATCGATCGTCCTGGTGATGGTCAACAGCCATGCGGAGGCGCGCCGCGTCTCCGTGAGGCAGGAGCAGACCCGTTTCCACTACACGTTGCCGGCGCAGAGCGTGGCGACTTTCGTGTGGAACCCGGAGCAGACGGGCGAGCCCGTGGATACGACGCGCCCAGCTCCGATTGATTCAGCTCCGATTGATTCATCGCCGGTCAAAAAGACGCCCGCTACCCCAGCCACGAGCGGGACGAGCGGTGAGCGCCAAATGATCGAGTGATGCCTGCGTTCCGGCAGGTGCCTTTTCTTCATCGACGGGATCGCATGATGTGCCCAACCTCCCATTTGCTTCGCAACGTCGTGGCCGCGGCGTTGCTCCTTGCAGGCAGCGTCTCGCTTCCGCTTTGCGCACAGGCGGCGCCCGCCACGCCGAGGCCGAAGGTCATCGTCATCAGCCTGGACGCCTTCGCGGCGGCCAGCCTGCATGAGCCGCGGCTGCCCGCGCCCACGCTGCATGCGTTGATGCGGCGCGGCGTCCATGCGGTTTCCATGCAGCCGATCAACCCCACCGTCACCTGGCCGAACCACACCGCCATGGTCACCGGCGTCGACGCGAGCCGGCATCACGTGCTGGTCAACGGGCTCATCGTCAACCAGCGCACCGCGACGTTACCCGGGATCGACATGGGGGCACCGAAGTCGCGGCTGGTCGCCGTCCCCACCGTGTACGACGCCGCGCACCAGGCGGGCCTCACCACGGCGCAGGTGGACTGGGTCGCCATCGAAGGCGCATCGAGCATCGACTGGCAATTCGCCGAACACCCCGATCCCGGCGGCGCCATCGAGCGGGATCTCGTGGAACAGGGCATCGTCACCCATGACCAGCTCGCGCACTTCGGCGAGTCATCCCAGGCGTGGCGCGATCGCATCTACACCCACGCGGCGATCGACATCATCCGCAAGCATCACCCCGACCTGCTGTTGCTGCACTTGCTGGCGCTCGACAACATCGAGCACGAGACGGGCTTCGGCAACGACTCGGGGCGCAACACCATCGCCTTCCTCGATGACCGCGTAAAGGACGTCGTCGACGCGGTGCGCGCCGCCGGCGAACTCGACCGCACGACCTTCATCGTCGTCTCCGACCACGGTCAGCGCAGCGTGCACCAGCTATTGCACCCCAACGTCCTGCTCAGGCAGGCCGGCCTGCAGGCCGCCTCGGCGAGCCAGCCCAGTTTCTGCGTGCCGGATGACGGTTTCGCCCTGGTCTTCCAGCAGCACGCCACGAAGGCTTCGATCAAGGCACTGAAGCTGCTCTTCGCGGGCAAGCCCGGCATCCGCTCGGTGCTGGCGCCCGCCGAGGCGGCGAAAGCCGGCTGGCCGACGCCGGCACAGAGCGATCAGGCGCCCGATCTGCTGCTCTACGCGGCAGACGGCTACGCCTTCAAGAAGGGCGACACGGGAGACTACGTGACACCGACCGGGGAAATCGGCGCCCACGGCTACCCCAACTCGGATCCCCTCATGCAGGGCATCTTCATCGCGGCGGGCTTCGGCATTCGGCCCCGAGGTGAAATCCCGGCGTTCCCGAATGTCGACATTGCGCCGACGATCGCGCATCTGCTGCACATTTCCCTCGGCGCGGTCCAGGGCAAACCGCTGACGGACATTCTGGAAGTGTCTGACCGCGTGGCCAAGTAGGCAGGCCCGGCGGTGCTAAAATCGCAGGCTTGATGCCAATGCAAAGCGAGCGACGTGATGACGAAGGCCCCCTATCCGATCGGCACACCCGGACGTCCCTGGGGGGCGGAGGAAGTCGCCGCCTGGCTGTCGCGACAGACCGTGCAGCGCAGCTACGAAGCGGATGTGCTGAGCGTGATCGAGACCCTGCGCGCGCGCTTCGACGTGTCGGAGTACGGCCGGCTGGACTATGCCGCCGGCAGCTACCCGCTGCTGGCGATCCGGAGCCGCGATTGGCGTGACGAACTGCCCCTCATGCTGGTGACCGGCGGCGTGCACGGCTACGAGACCAGCGGCGTGCATGGCGCGCTGCAGTTCGTCGAGCGGGAGGCGCAGCGCTATGCGGGACGGATCAACCTGGTCGTGGCGCCGTGCATCAGCCCGTGGGCCTACGAGCGCATCCATCGCTGGAACCCGGATGCGCTGGACCCGAACCGCTCGTTCCGCGAGGACAGCCCGGCGCGGGAGTCGGCGGCGTTGATGCGGCTGGTCGCGCCGTTTCGCGATCGCGTGCTGATGCACATCGACCTGCACGAAACCACCGACAGCGACGAGAGCGAGTTCCGCCCGGCGTTGGCCGCGCGTGACGGCAAGCCGTGCGAGCCGGGCGAGATTCCGGACGGCTTCTACCTGGTCGACGACAGCGCGCACCCGCAGCCGGCGTTCCAGCAGGCGATCATCGCGGCGGTGGCGAAAGTCACCCACATCGCGCCGGCTGACGAACACGGCGAGATCATCGGCTCGCCGGTGGTCTCGCCCGGCGTCATCGAATACGCGCTGACCTCGCTCGGCCTGTGCGCCGGCGTCACCCGCGCGCCGTACAAGACCACCACCGAGGTCTATCCCGACAGCCCGCGCGCCACGCCCGAGCAGTGCAACGCCGCGCAGGTGGCGGCGGTGTGCGCGGCGATCGATTTCGCGCTGGCGCACGGTGCAGGCTGAGCCGGCAACGGGCATGTCGCTCAAGCTCGATTTCGAGCTGATGGCCCGCTACAACCAGTGGATGAATGCGCGACTCTACGCGGCCGCCGCGCGACTGGACGGAGCGCAGTGGCACGCGGACCGCGGTGCGTTCTTCGGCTCGATCGCCGCCACGCTGGAGCACATCCTGGCCGCCGATACGCACTGGTTGAAGCGCTTCGCGGCAGCCTTTCCCGAGTTGGCTTCGCTCGACTACGTCCGCGCCGTGCCACTGCCCGAGCTGGTCCGCGCCATCACGTTTCCCGACCTGGCGCAGCTGCGCAGCGGACGCGAGGCGATGGACGCGGCGATCATCGACTTCACCCGCGAAGCCACCGACGAGCTGTATGCCCGCCCGCTGCACTATGTGAACAGCGCCGGCGAGTCGCACACCAAATTGTCCGGGCTGGTGTTGCGCCACGTGTTCAACCACCAGACCCATCACCGCGGCCAGGCCACCACCTTGTTCAGCCAGTTCGGCATCGACGTCGGCAGCACCGACTTGTCCACGCTGATGGCGGAGTACCCGGCGTGAGCGGACGGCCTCGGATGGATCAAGCCGGAACGCTGCGCGACGCCACGCCCGCCGACTTCCCGGCCATCCTTGCGCTCAACGAAGCGTTCGTGGACGTGCTCAGCCCGCTCGACGGCGCGCGGCTGGCGCGATTGCATGCGCAGGCGGCGCTGCATCGGGTGCTCGAGCACGATGGCGCGGTCGCGGCGTTCCTGCTCGCGTTTCGCGAGGGCGCGGACTACGACAGTCCGAACTACCGCTGGTTTGCGCAGCGCTATCCGCGCTTCCTGTATGTCGATCGCATCGTGGTGGCCGGCAGCACGCAGGCGCGCGGCGCCGGCAGCCGGCTCTATCGCGAGCTCTACGCGCAGGCGGTGCGCGACGCGGTGCCGTGGATCACCTGCGAGTTCGATATCGAGCCGCCCAACCCGGCGTCGGAGCGCTTCCACGCCAGGCTGGGTTTTCGCGAAGTCGGCCGCCAGCAAATCCATGGCGGGCGCAAGACGGTCTCGCTGCAGGCGCTCGATGTTGCCGCGGGCGACACGCCGCTGGCCAACCTCGGCATCGGCTGAGATCGGGCGTTGCCGGCGTCCGCCGCCTCGTGGCGACAGCAAAGGGCTATGCTGCCAGGACGATCAAGCCAGAAGGACCACGCCATGACCACGGTCTCCGGCAAGACGAAGAACGGGTTTACCTACGAAGCTGATTACGAGCTGGCGAGTGCCGGCCGCGTCATCTGGACGGCGACGTTTCGCCGCGATGGCGATTACGCCGGCATGCGGCACGGTCGCATGTTCGACATGCAAGGCGTGGCACCGGAAGCGCTCGATGACCTGGTGAAAAGCGATATCCAAGCGACGTGGACCGACGCGACCTGATCCCCTGCGTCGGTTCGGCAGTGCAGGGCACGGCATGCGATGTCGTCGATAATGTCCCTCCCTTCCTTTGCCTGCCCCCATGCCCGTGACTGACCCTCGGCCGCCGTTGCTGCTGCTTCCCGGATTCCTGTGCGACGAGGATTTGTGGCGCGACCAGGTGACCGGGCTGGCCGATATTGCCCGTTGCGCGGTGGCCGATCTGGGCCACGGCGACAGCATCGCCGAGCTGGCGCGGCAGGTGCTGGCGACGGCGCCGCCGCGTTTCGCGCTGGCCGGTTTCTCGTTCGGTGGTTATGTCGCGCAGGAGATCGCCCGCCAGGCAGCGCAGCGGATCGAGCGGCTGGCCTTGCTCGATACCTCGTTCCGCGCCGATACGCCGGCGCGTATCGCGCAGCGGCGCTCGGCCAACCGCTCGGTCAGCCTGCCGGGTGAATTCCGCGGCATGACCGAGCGCCTGCTGCCCAGCTTTGTGGCGGCGGAGCGCCTGCACGACACGGTGCTGGCACAGCGGATCAACGCGATGACCTTGCGCCAGGGGCGCGACGTGTTCGTGCGGCAGAACGCGATGCTGCGCGCGGACGGCGCGGCGGTGTTGCGCGGGCTGACCTGCCCGGTGCTGGTGTTGTGCGGCCGGCACGATGTACTCACGCCACCGGCGCTGCACGCGGAGATGGCGGCACTGATGCCGCAGGCGCAGCGGGTCGTGGTCGAGGACAGCGGCCACATGAGCCCGATGGAACAGCCTGCCGCGGTGACCGCGGCGATGCGGGCGTGGCTGTCGGCGTAAGCAGCCGTCCGTCCGCTGTCCGGGTTCGGCGCAGCGAGCGTCCGCGGACAACCGAGCGCGCTGCCGTTTCCGGGCTGGGTACCAGCAAAAACAGCGACTTGTGCGCTTTCGACGGCGTGGCACGGCGATTGCTCTATCTGCATTGCAGGGCATTCCATTCGCTATCGGAGACACATCATGAAATTCGAATCCCACATCCTGGCCGGCTTGTTCGTCCTTTGCTTCGTCGTTTGCACGCTGGTGATGGGCGCGATGCTGAAGATCACGCCGGGGTCGGTGCAGTTGGCCAACGCGAACACGGTGACGCCCACGCTGGTGCGTTGATGCGCCGCGCATGCCTTTAGTCATGGGTGGTCGCGGTGTGCATTGGGTACGATCGGGGTTTGTCCCACGTCGAGAATCCACCCATGAAGCATCCCGTCGCGCTGGCCCTGGCCATTGCCTTGTCCGGTTCCATGGCCGCCTGTACCGATACCGGTGCGGGCAAGAGCGAGTCCGCCGCCACCGCCAAACAGGGCGATGCGAAGGCGTTCGATGCCAGCAACCCGTTCTTCGCGGAAAGCACGCTGCCGTTGCACTACCCGCAGTTCGACAAGATCAAGGACAGTCATTTCGCGCCGGCCTTCGATCGCGGCATGGCCGAGCACCTGCGCGAAGCCGAGGCGATCGCCGGCAATGCCGAGGCGCCCAGTTTCGACAACACGATCATCGCGCTGGAGAAGTCCGGGCAGGTGCTCAACCGCGCCACGACCGTGTTCTTCAGCCTGGTTGGCGTGGACACCAATGATGCGCGCAAGGCGATCCAGGCCGAGTACGCGCCGAAGCTGGCCGCGCATCGCGACGCGATCGCGCTGAACCCGCAGCTGTTCGAGCGCATCCAGAAATTGCACGACACGCGCGACCAGCTGGGCCTGGACGCCGAGGGCGTGCGCCTGATCGAGCGCTACCACACCAATTTCGTGCGCGCCGGCGCCAAGTTGTCCGATGCCGACAAGACGCAGCTGAAGGAGATCAACGGCGAGCTGGCCAAGCTGGGCACCCAGTTCAGCCAGAACGTGCTGGCCGAGGTCAACGACTCCGCCGTGGTGGTCGATACGAAGGAAGAGCTGGCCGGCCTCACCGAGGAACAGATCGGCGCCGCGGCCGCTGCCGCGAAGGCGAAGGACCTGGACGGGAAGTACGTGATCGCGCTGCTCAACACCACCGGCCAGCCGCCGGAGGCGCAGTTGCACAGTCGTGCCGTGCGTGAGCGGTTGCACCAGGCGTCGGTCGCTCGCGGCGCCCGCGGCAATGCGTACGACAACACCGCGATCGTGTCGCAGGTGCTGAAGCTGCGCGCGAAGAAGGCGCAGATGCTGGGCTACCCGACCTACGCCGCCTATGTGCTGGCCGACGAAACCGCGAAGACGCCGGAAGCGGTCGACGCCATGCTGGACCAACTGGCCCCGCCGGCGGTGGCCAATGCGAAGCGCGAAGGCGCGGCGTTGCAGGCGATGATCGACAAGGAGCAGAAGGCGAAGGGCGAGCCGACGTTCAAGCTCGAAGCGTGGGACTGGGCGTATTACACCGAAAAGGTGCGCGCCGAGAAATACAACTTCGACGAGAGCCAGCTGAAACCCTATCTGGAGATGAAGAACGTGCTGGAGAACGGCGTGTTCTACGCCGCCGGCCAGCTCTACGGCCTCAGCTTCAAGCAGCGCACCGACCTGCCGGTCTACAACCCGGACGTGCTGGTGTACGACGTGTACAACGCCGACGGCAGCCAGCTGGCGATCTTCCTGGCTGACATGTATGCGCGGCCGTCCAAGCGCGGCGGTGCGTGGATGAACTCCTACGTCGAGCAGTCCGCGCTGACCGGCAACCTGCCGGTCGTGGCCAACCACCTCAACATCACCAAGCCGGCCAGCGGCCCGACCCTGCTGACCTGGGACGAGGTGACCACCATGTTCCACGAGTTCGGCCATGCGTTGCACGGCATGTTCTCGGACGTGAAGTACCCGTACTTCAGCGGCACCAGCGTGCCGCGCGATTTCGTCGAGTTCCCGTCGCAGGTCAACGAGATGTGGTCCGACTGGCCGAGCGTGCTGGCGAACTACGCCAAGCACTACCAGACCGGTGCGCCGATGCCGAAGGAACTGCTCGACAAGGTGCTGGCCAGCTCCAAGTTCAACCAGGGCTTCGCCACCACCGAGTACCTGGGTTCGGCGATGCTCGACCAGAGCTGGCACCAGGTTGGCGCCGACAAGATCCCCGAGGCCAACGGCGTGATGGCGTTCGAGGCTGCTGCATTGAAGGCCAATGGCACGGATTACACGGCGGTGCCGCCGCGTTACCGCACGCCGTACTTCAGCCACATCATGGGCGGCTATGCGGCCGGCTATTACGCCTACATCTGGTCCGAAGTGCTGGACGCGAACACGGTGGAATGGATCAAGGCCAACGGCGGCCTGACCCGCGCCAACGGCGATCGCTTCCGCGCCACCCTGCTGTCGCAGGGCGGCAGCAAGGACGCGCTGCAACTGTTCCGCGACTTCACCGGCCAGGAGCCGAAGATCGAACCGCTGCTCAAGCGGCGCGGGCTGGACGCCGCGGTCGACTGATCCGGAACCGTCCGTTCGAAACGAAGCCGCCCGGAGCGATCCTGGCGGCTTTTTTTGTGCGATGCGTGGGGCGGCGCCGGCGCGGTGAAACAGGCGCAGGTCGAATGTTCAGGGTCGCGATGCCTGCGGCGCGAATGCCGAATGCCGAATGCCTGGGCCAGGTCATGGGCGAGCGCGTCGATCAGCTGATGCAGCAGTAGGCCGCCGTAAGGACAGTACGTACCGGCGCGTCGGCATGCGTTAGAGCGCGAGCGCCGGGATGAATGGATCACGGAACCGGAGCGGACCGACCACCGCCACCGATTTGGAATGATCAGCCGATGGAGCTACTGATTCTATTGCGAGGGACTGTTAGCGGCCACAACCCGTCAGTCGACGTTTCAATCAAGTCGCCCCATAGCTGACGTTCGCCGTGCGTGTAACGGCGCCGATTCCGGCATGGGAATCTCGCTTACGCAGCGCTGCTCGTGATGTGCCACGGCGTTCGAGGCACTCGTTTGGCCGAGTCCGCGTCGCTCACTGCTGGCTCGAACCGGCTGCCGCGGGAACCGTCGGCCCGGGAGTGGTAAACCGGCCCGCGTGCGCAAGGTTGCGAAGTGCGGGTCGTGCTGGCCGGCCCGCGTGATGAAGGGGGCCCTGAGCACAGATGGCTTCGCTTGAGTTCGGCAAGGAGGCAGGATCGGTATTATTGGCACGTGAATGCGTTCTCGCCTGCGCTTGGGGCCGGCTTGCAAAGGTCCGGCCAGCCGTTGCGCTTCCAGTAGTCGACCATGCCCAGCCGCTTGGCGAAGCCCTGGAAGGCGACATCCTGACGTGCCTTGCGCGACCACGGCTCCGGCTGCCACAACCAGTTGAGGTAGGCATCGGACAAGCCGCTATGGCCGTGCTCGTACAGGTCGAACGAGCGCCCCGCTGCGCCCAGTTGCAACAGTAAGGTGGGTGCCCACTCATCGTCCGTGTGCGCACCGACGATCTTCAGCGCCATTTGTTTTTGGCTGACGGTGCCAAACGTGCCGAGATAGATCACCACCAATTCCTGCTCAGGGATTTTTGAGCCCATGCGGGCGGCGGAACTTGCGAAGTTCCGCTTGGCTCCCTCTTTGTCACCGTGAGCCGCATCGTAATACCCGAGCATCAGTTCGCCGAATGGAGAGTCGGCCGTCCCGCTACGGTGGATGAAATCGAGTGCGCCCGCTTGATCGCCTTCGCGCCAGCGAAGCATGCTCTTGTAGAACAACAACAGGGGGTTGGCGGGGTCGTTGGCCAGCGCGGAATCAAGCCGTGTTTCGGCATCGCGGCTACGGCCCATTGCGGCCAGCTCGTTCGCCGCCCAGTAACTCACTGCGGAATTCTCTGGAGCCAGTTCCAGCGCGCGCTGCATCGGTTCCACCATGGAGCTGTAGTGCCGCTGCGAGAATTGGTTATAGCTCAGGGCGGCGTAAGCATCCGCATCATTCGGATTGAGCGCGAGCGCGCGCTGTGCTGCTTGATCAGATGCCAGCCAGCCCGTCTGCCAGTCGGCGTTGCTGTATTGGGGAAGCACGGCGTAGGCCACGGCCAGCGTCGACCAGGCACGTGCGAAACGCGGGTCCAGCCCGGTCGCTTCATCCAGCAGGGCGATCGCTCGCGGCAGGCTGTCACCCACCCGTTTCGTCACCAGTTCCTGCGCCTCGATGAACTTCGCATAGGCCTGCGAATTGTCGGTCACCTTGTCGACCAGACGCCGGGCACCCGCATCGCTGAGGGTGATATCCAGCTCGCTGGCCACGTCTCGTGCGCAGGCGTCCTGCAGCTTGAACACGTCGGCCAGGTTGCCGTCGTACTGGTTCGACCACTGCTGCACGCCGTCACTGGTGCGCACCAACTCCACCGTGATGCGCAGTTCATTGCCCTGCTTGCGCACCGAGCCAGTCAACACATGGGCCACACCGAGTTGCTGGCCAACTGTTTGCGGTGGGATGTCCTTGCCCTGGAACTGGAATGACGAACTACGACCGAGCACGCGCAGGCTCTTGATCCGGGTAAGCGCGTTGAGGATTTCCTCGGCCATGCCTTCGGAGAACAGTGCCTGGTCCTGCGCTACGCTGAGGTCGGCAAACGGCATCACGGCGATCGAATTTTTCGCCGGGGGCCTGGCGGCAATGGCCTTGGCGTCAACGGTATTTGCCGCGCTGCTGTCCACCGCCATGGCTTGCTGCGCAGGCGGCGCCAAGCGCCACAACAGCACACCACTCACGACAATCAACCCCACCAAAGTCAACTTCTCCGAGCGCGGCATTTTCTGGGCCCCGCGCTCACCGTGATACCAGGCCAGCACCAGCACCACGAAGAAACCCATGATCAGCACCAGCGTAATACCGCGACGCAAACTCTCCGGCCAACCAAACTGCGCCGCAACGATATCCAGCACGGGTATCAAAGCTACGGCCACCGCCGCATAGCCCAGCAGCCATTGCACCAGCTTGTGTTCTTTCAGTCGTGCGAAGAATTCTTCCACCGCATGGCTCCGCTCCCCAGCCTCGGCGAGTATAGCGCCGGCCCGCCGCAGCACGGCCGGGCCGGTTGGCGGACGAGGCTGGCATGCGCGAGATCGGCTGGAGCCGCCCGTCATAGGCAGCCCGCCTGGCGGCGTGCCGATCAAGATCTCTTGGTCCTGGTGATCCATTCCATCGGCATGCGCTAGAGTCGGCCGGCATCTATTCACGAGTCCGCTTCTTGTCCACGCCGCGTCCAGCCGCATCGGAACCACACCGAGCCCGCATCGTGCGGTGGCTGCTGATCGTGGCCGGCGCGCTGTCGCTGGCGCTGGCCGTGGTCGGCATGCTGCTGCCGCTGCTGCCGACCGTGCCGTTCCTGCTGGTGACGGCTGCCTGCTGGTCGCGCGCGTCGCCGCGCTGGCATCGCTGGTTGCTGTCGCGGCCGCGGCTGGGGCCGGTGATCGCGCGCTGGGAGCGCGAACGCACGATACCGCGGCGGGCCAAGTTGAGCGCGGTCGCGCTGATCGTGTTGTCGATGACCGTGTCGGTCTGGCTGCTGCGCAATCACCCCTGGTTGCCGTGGGCGCTGGCGGGCGTGGCCGTGCCGGTGATCGTGTTCATCCTGCGCCTGCCGGAAACGCGCGACGATGCGTGATGACGGGCCGCGCCAGCGTGGCAAGCGCGCGGCGGCCGCGCATAAAAAAACCCGCAGAGGGGGATCTGCGGGTTTTCGGGGGGATTCCATCTTGGTGCATGACGCGGGAGGGGACCCGGGCATGCGGTGGGAACTGTGTCTCACGACAGGCCGCCAATATACTTGATGCCGTGTTAATCGCACCTAACCGGGTGGGTCAACCGCGTTCAGCGATCGGCCTCGCGTGCTGCCACCGCCAGGCCCGACACCACGCCGAGCGAGGGGTCGCCCTGCACCAGCGGCACTTCCGGGAAGCACGCGCGCACGCGCGCGCCGACCTGGGCCGAGCGTGAGGTGCCGCCGGTCAGGAAGATGCTGGCGGGCAATTCGTCGAGCTCGCCGCGCACGCTGGCCAGGGTGCGTTCAAGCTGGTCGAGAAAGGGGGTGATGGCGTCGCGGAAGCACGCGTCGTCGAGCTCCACCGCCAGGCCGGGTTCGATGAAGTCCAGCTCGGCGCGATGCTGCGGCGAGGCGCTCAAGATGATTTTGCTGCGCTCGGCGACCCGGTTGAGGCGGGTGGTGGCGCCGGGTTCCTGCAGCGAACGCAGGCGCGCGCCCCACGGCTCGTCGACGAGGCGGTAATCCTGCTGGCGGAACTCGCGCTGCCTGGGCAGGTTGTGCACGCTGGCGGCATCCACGTAGCGGTGTGCCGGCATGCTGATCCGGTCCTTGCCCAGCAGCGGCATGAAGCTGTGCAGGCTCACGCTCACGTCGAGATCGGTGCCGCCCTTGGGCAGGCCCCAGCTGCGTGCGATGCGCGGAGCTACGTCGCCGCCGAGTTCGGCATGCGCCACGTCGGTGGTGCCGCCGCCGATGTCGACGACCAGTGCGTACTGCCGCTGCGGCAGGCTGCGGTGGTAGTGCATCGCGGCGGCGGCCGGTTCCTCCAGAAAGCTCACGCTGTCGAAGCCGGCCACCGCGGCGGCTTCGCGCAGGATTTCGATGGCCTGCAGCGAGCCTTGCGCGCCCATCGAGCTGCGGAACTCCACCGGCCGGCCGATCACCGCGCCGCGCACCGGCACGCCGAACTGGCGGCTGGCGGTGAGCCGGATGTGTTCGAGGATGTGCGTGGCGATGTGCACGATCACCTTGCGCACCTGCGGATCGAGCCGGTAGCCGAACATCGACTTCGGCGACTCGATGAGGTTGCCGCCACCACTGTCCAGATAACCTTCCACCGCTTCATCGCCGAACAGCGCGTGCTGGAAGCTGGCGACCGAGGCGGTGGCTTCGCGGGCCTGTGCTTCCATCCATTGCCGGCGCACCACGCGCAAGGCCTCGCGGCGCAGCTCATCGTCGCTGCGCGGTGGCGCGGCCTGCCCGCGCGCTGCTGCTGCGGTGACGAGCTGGCGCTGACGGGTTCGCGCCAGGCGCCATTGCGTGTCCAGTTGCGCTTCCAGTGCGGGCGTCAGCGCGAAGTCGCCCGGATCCGGCACCAGTTCGGGGAAGAACACTGCCGTGCGGAACTGCTCGGCGTCGCCGAAGCGCACCAGTTGCAACGCGTCGTCAATGATGGCCGCGGCAGCCGAATAGCTGGTGCCGAAGTCGATACCGATATGCATGGGGACAACTGATCACGGCGGGGCAACCCGGCATTATGCCCGCTGCGCGGACGACGCGGCCTCGCGGCGCCTGCCGGTACGCCGCGCAATCGCGCGGCGTACCGGACATCCGGATCAGAACTTCACGGCGACCCGCGCAAACCAGGCGGCGCCGTTGAGGCCGAACTGCACGGCTTCGTACTTGAAGCCATTGTCGGTTTCGTCGGCGTTCTGCGTGCTGGGGTACTTGTTGAAGATGTTGGCGCCGCCCACGGTGAGCTTGATCGCGTCGTTGAAGTGGTAGGTGACGCTGGCGTCGGCAGAGGTCTTGTCGGCGTAATGCTGGTTCGGCACCGGCGGGCCGGAGAACGTGCCCAGCGTCATCGGGCCGAAGTAGATGAACTTCCAGTCCGCCTCCCACGCGCCGCGGGCGAAGTTGAAGCCGAGGATCGCCTTGGAGCCCGGCGCGCCGTCCTCGAGGAACAGCCGTTCGCGGTCGGACAGCAGTACGTCCTCGCGGCCGGCCATCGATGCGGGCGCATGGATGCGCTGCACCTGGGTGAAGTTGCGGTTGAAGCCGAGGTTGGTGCTGAAGATGCCGCCGGCCAGCTCGACGCGATGGCTGGCGGTGAGATCCACGCCCTGGGTGCGGGTGTCGACCGAGTTGACGAAGAACTGCGCCTCGCCCACGCCCATCTGTTGCAGGGTGGCACCGATGTTCGGATCGGTGGTGTCGAAGCGGCCGCTCAGCACGATGCGGTTGCGGATGTCGATGCGGTAGCCGTCGAGGGTGAGCGACAGGTTGTCCAGCGGCGTCCAGGTGAAGCCCAGCGTGTAGCTGGTGGACTTCTCCTCGGTCAGCGGCGGGATCCCGGCCGCGTTCGCGATCGCCCCGCCGTTTGGCGCCAGTACCACGTCGACCGGCTGGCCGCTGACGAAATCGGTGAAGGTCGAGGAGAACCAGCGCTGTTGCAGCGACGGTGCACGGAAACCGGTCGAGGCCGAGCCGCGCAGCAGCAGCGGCTCGCTGACGCGGTAGGCGGCGGACAGCTTGCCGGTGAGGGTGGAGCCGAAGTCGCTGTAGTTCTCGTAACGCACCGCGGCGTCGGTGAGGAAGTGCTCGGTCCAGTCGGTCTCCACGTCGGCGTACAGCGCGTAGCTGTGGCGACTCTTGTCGACGGCGTCGCCGGGCTGGAAACCGGGGAAGCCCTGGCTGCCGGCGCTGCCGCCACCGGCGCCATCGGCGTCGATGTACGAGCCCGGTTCGCCGGCGAAGATCTGGTAGTTCTCGCGCCGGTACTCCGCGCCGAACGCCACGTTGAGGCCCTGCAGGATGCCGTCGTAGAAACGCGAGGCGTCGAGGTTGGTGGTTTCCTGGCGGAACGCGAAGCCGCCGGCGTCGAAGCGGTTCGGGCTGACGCCGTCGCCGCCGGTGAGCAGGTCGAGGTTGGCGATCGACGCGTTCATCGTGTTGCTGATTTCGTTGCGCAGTTCGTTGTGGCCGTAGGTCTGCGACAGGTCGACCCGCCAGTCGCCGAAGTTGTTCCAGGCGCCGACGATGGCGTAGCGGTCCTTGATGTCGCCGTTGATGAACGGCACGTAGCCGTCCGGGTACATCGCCGCCGAGTTGCGCGAGGGGATGTCGTCCGAACCGATGCCGCCGCGCGCGAACGCGGCGGACGAGGCGGCGCGGTTCTGCGCGCCGCCGGTGAAGTAGAAGTGCGCCGACTCGGCGAACGGCAGGTCGCCGTTGATGTACAGCGTGCGGTTGTCGACCTTGGTGTCGCCGATGGTGCGCGGGTTGTCCGGTTCGGAGCGGTCCGAGCGGCCGCGTTTCTGCCATTCGGCCGTGAGCGCGATGGTGCCGTCGTTGCCCACGGCGAAACCGCAGTAGGCGGACGCCAGATAGTTCTTGCCGTCGCCGCGGCTGTACTGGCCGTAGCCCGCCACCGATTCGCAGCCGCGCCGTTTCTTCAGCACGATGTTCATCACGCCGGCGATCGCGTCGGAGCCGTACTGCGCCGCGGCGCCGTCACGCAGTACCTCGATGCGCTCCACCGCCAGCATCGGGATCGCGTTGAGGTCGGTGCCGGTGTTGCCGCGGTTGCGCGCACCGAACAGGTTGACCAGGGCGACGCTGTGGCGGCGCTTGCCGTTTTCCAGCACCAGGGTCTGATCCGAGCCCAGCCCGCGCAGTGCGGCCGAGTCGACCAGGTCGGCATTGTCGGCGCCGGTCTGCCGGGTCGAGGTGAATGAAGGTACGGCGTATTGCAGGTTCTGCGCGATGTCGAACTGCGGGCTCTGCTCGGCCAGTTTCTGCATCGGGATCACGTCGACCGGCACCGGTGTGTCGGTCTCCGAACTGCTGACGCGGCGCGAGCCGAGTACGGTGATGGCCTCGAGCTTGGTGGCCTTGGCCTGGTCGGGCGCCTGGTCGGTCGGGGCGGCGGTGGACGGTTCGGCGTCTTGCGCTTGAACCGGTGAGATGGAGCCGACGCTGGCCAGGGCCAGCATGATGGCGGTGGACAGAGCTGCCTTGCGCGCGTATCCCATAAGCACTCCCCTTGTGTCTGATGACCTGTGTTCGACGGTGTTTCCCCCGCGCCAGCTTACGCGCAGGGCGCGTGCTGCAACAACGGGCGCCATCCCACGCCAGCAGGCCAGGATCGACCGCGTCACCGTGGCGCGAACGCCTGCACCAGCCACTCCACGAACAGCCGCACGCGCGGCGACAGCTGGCGGCTGGGCGGGTACAGCAGCGACACCGGCGAGGGCGTGGGCGGGTGATCGGGCAGGACCTGGACCAGGCTGCGTTCGGCCAGGTCGCGTTCGAGTGGCAGCGCGGCACCTGGATCAGGCCCAGGGCGGCGCCAATCATAACTTTGAGCTACGGCCGAACGTTTCGGCCCAGGAGAACCAGCATGAGTGCGAACAAGGACAAGGTGGCGATCGTCACCGGTGCCTCGCGCGGCATCGGGGCGGCGGTGGCCGGGCGGCTGGCCGGCGACGGTTTCACGGTGGTGATCAATTACGCCGGCGACGCGGCGGCGGCCGAGGCGCTGGCGCGCGACATCGACGCGGCCGGCGGTCGCGCGCTGGTCGCGCAGGCGGACGTCGGCAATCCCGTCGCGGTGCGGCAGCTGTTCGACGCGGCCGAAGCCGCCTTCGGCGGCGTCGACGTGCTGGTCAACAACGCCGGCATCATGCAGCTGGCGACCTTCGCCGAGGCCGACGACACGCTGTTCGACCGGCACATCGCGGTGAACCTCAAGGGCAGTTTCAACACCATGCGCGAGGCCGCCACCCGGCTGCGCGCTGGCGGCCGCATCATCAATGTTTCCTCCAGCGTGGTTGGCCTGCTGCAGCCTGGCTACGGCGTGTATGCCGCTACCAAGGCCGGCGTCGAGGCAATGACCGGCGTGCTGGCGAAGGAGCTGCGTGGCCGCGGCATCACGGTCAACGCGGTCGCGCCCGGACCCACCGCCACCGGTTTGTTTCTCGACGGCAAGTCGCCGGAGCTGGTCGAGCGGCTGGCGAAGCTGGCACCGCTGGAACGGCTGGGCCAGCCACGGGACATCGCCGGCGTGGTGGCATTCCTCGCCGGCCCGGACGGTGGCTGGGTCAACGGCCAGGTGCTGCGCGCCAACGGCGGAATCATCTGAAACGTGCTCGCTGTTGCGGCAACGCGCCGAACGGCGGGGGACGCCCCGATGCGGGTCAGGGCTGCGCTGCTTTGACGGTCTCGCTCTCCACCACCATGTCCAGCACGTAGGCAGTGGACGGCGCATCGGCCGGTGGTGGCTGCAGCGTGTAGCGTTTCAGGCGCAGCACCTTGCGCACGCCCGGTTCGTGCGTGTAGCCCTCGATGTCCTGCTGCAGCAACTGCCACGGACCGGGTTCGCCGACGGGCAGGCCATTCGGGTCGTAGTGGCGCTCGCGCACCTGCAGGCAGCTGGTGTCCGGCTTGAGCGGCTGCCGGCAGGGCGCCGGCTGCGGCGCCACTTCCAGGAACACCGTCGCGCCAGGGTCGCGATGACGCGTCTCGGCGGTGACCTGGCCGGCGAAGGTCAGGGTCTGGCCGTCGGCCGTGGTCAGGGTGAGTAGCGGCGCGTCGTCGCTGCCGGACACGATCAGCGCAGGCCGGTTCTGCAGCACGGCCTTGATGGTGGTCTCGCGTTGCACCAGGGTGGGGTCGGCGCAAGCCATCATGGTCTGCATCAGCGGCGTGCTGACCAGGTGGCCGTCGACGATCTTGTAGTTGGCGCCGATGCCGTTGCAGGCGTTGCGCACGTTGAGCCGGTCGGCGGTGAAGTCGAGCTGCAGCGGCTTGTCCGGCTGGCCGAACAACAGATCCATACGCCGGTTGTGACCGTCGACGGCGTCGTGCAGCTGCCAGTGATGGCGCGCCAGCATCGTGCTGGACGTGGTCCCGTCGACCTTGCTGGCGGCCGCAGCGGCCGTTGCCGAAGCGGCTGGCGCGGCGGGTGGCGCCGGAGTCGGCGTGCACGCGGCCAGGGCGAGCGGGAGCAGCCACAGTAAGGCTTTCATGCAAGGCCTCCGGGAGAGCGGTGATGCCGCGAGGGTAACGCAGGGTGCGTCGCCGATGGCACCCGGCGGCTCAGGGTGCGTTGATGCTGGCGCTCATCACGCGCGCGCTGTCGCACTTGAGGTACGGCGAAGCGTTCAGCCAGCGCGGATCGGGGTAGTAGGAAAACACGTACTGACCGCCCTTGAGCGTGTCGATCAACGGTCGCGCGATCGCGCTGCGCACGGCGGGGCAACCATGGCTGCGGCCGATGCGGCCCTGTTGATGGGCAAGGGCGGGGTTGACGTAGGACGCGCCGTGGATCACCAGCGCGCGTGCCAGCGCGTGGTCGTTGATGCCCGGTTCGAGGCCTTCCATGCGCAATGAGTAGCCGTTGCGGCCGGCGTAGGTGCCCAGTGTGCGGAACAGGCCCAGGCTGGATTGCAGGCTCTCCGGCGTGTTCGAGAATTGCGTCGCCAGGTTCTCCCCGGTGTTGCGCCCGTGCGCCACCAGCTCGTGGTACAGCAGCTTGCGTTTGGCCAGGTCGAACACCCACAACCGTGGCTCGGTCGAGGGCTTCGAGTAGTCGATCACCGCCAGCCGGTCGGACGGCGGCTGGCCCTGCGCGGCGGCGCACTCGGTGGCGGCGAGCGCGAGGCCGATGACTTTCGGGTCCGCGTGCGGCGCGAGTTTGCTGAGCGCGGCCTGCAACGATGAGGGTGCGGCATGCGCCACGGCGAGGCAGCCGGTAAAGGCCAGCGTCAGGGTGGCGATGTGGCGCAGCAGTTGATTCATCGGAACGGTTCGACGTGGATCGGATCGGGCATGCGGCTGCCGATCCTAGCAGTCACCTGTTAAGAACCTGTCCGGTGCGACCGGACGCCGCGTGCGCATGCGTCGACGCGTCGCTGTGCTATGACTGGCTGCCATCCCTTTGCACAGGGTCGTGTCGTGTCGCCCAAATTTTCCCGTGCCGCTCGCGGCATTGCCATGCTGGGCCTGTTGTTGGGAACGGCGGTGCATGCGCAGCCGTCCGCGCTCGAGCCGCCGCTGGGATCGGTGGCCGAGCAGATCCGTGAGCGGGTCGAGCAGTGGCGTGGCACGCATGCCGACGCCGATGTCGCCAAGACGCCCGGCGACGCGGTGGCGGTGTTCTACGAGCAGACCCGGTTCGCGCCGGCATGGGCGCGCCCGGGCGACCTCGACCAGCTGCTGGTCGCGCTGCGCGACATGGCCGGCGACGGCCTCGAGCCGGAAGACTATGCGTTGGGCGAACTGCAGCGCCGGCGCAGCGTGCTCACCGATCCGCAGGCCACGCCGCAGCAGCGCGCGCAATTCGACCTGCTGGCCACCGATGCCTGCCTGGCCGCGCTGACGGACCTGTATCGCGGCAAGATCGACCCAGCCAGGCTGGACACGCACTGGAACTTCGACCCGCGTCCGCTCGACCGGGTGCAAGGCCTCGAGGCGGTGCGCGAGGCGCTGGCGCAGGGCACGCTCGGCGAGCTGTTCGCGCGGGCACGGCCGCAGCATCCGCTGTACGGCCAGCTGCGCACGGCGCTGGCGAAGCTGCGCGGGGTGGCGGCGCAGGGCGGCTGGTCGCTGATCGCGGACGGCGCCACGTTGAAGCCGGGCAGCCGCGATCCGCGCGTGCCGGCGCTGCGCCGGCGGCTGCAACCGGCCGGCGTTCCGGTCGGGGACGATGCGGACGACCTGTACGACCCGGCGCTGGAGGCGGCGCTGAAGCTCTTCCAGCGCGAACAATACCTGGCCGCGGACGGCCACCTGGGCAGGGCCACGCTGGCCGCGTTGAACGTGCCGGTCGCGGCGCGCATCGAGCAGCTGCGGGCAAACATGGAGCGCGCGCGCTGGCTGCTGCATCAGTTGCAGGGCGAATTCGTGGTGGTCGACATCGCCGGTTACCAGGTCGCCTACTACCGGGACGGCAAGCCGGTGTGGCGTTCGCGCGTGCAGGTGGGCAAGCCGTACCGCAGCACGCCGGTGTTCAAGTCGACGATCACCTACCTCACGCTCAACCCGACCTGGACGGTGCCGCCGACCATCCTGAAGAACGACATCCTGCCGAAGGTGCGCAAGAATCCGGGCTACCTCGCCGCCAACCGCATCCGCGTGCTGGACGGCCAGGGCCGCGAGCTGTCGCCGGCCAGCGTGAACTGGGCCAACCCGCGCGGCATCGTGCTGCGCCAGGATGCCGGCCCGGGCAATTCGCTGGGCCGGCTGGTGATCCGCTTCCCCAACGATTACGCGGTCTACCTGCACGACACGCCGCACCAGGAGCTGTTCGCCGGCGAGCAGCGCGCGAACAGCTCCGGCTGCATCCGGGTGGAGCGTCCGCGCGAACTGGCCGAGCTGCTGCTGGACGATCCGCGCTGGGATCGCGCGGGCATCGACCGCGCGATCGACACGCTGAAGACGCAGACCGTGATGCTGCGCAAGCCGGTGCCGCTGCTGCTGGCGTACTGGACGGTGGACCTGCGCGAAGACGGCCGGGTCGGCTTCCGCCCCGACGTCTACCAGCGCGACCCGCCGCTGCTCGTCGCCCTGGATCGCCCGCGCGTGTCGCCGTGGTCACCGCCGCCGCCCTGAAGCGAAAAAAGGCCGCGCCGGCGCAGTGCCGGACGCGGCCAAGGTTTGAACCGATCCACTGCCAATGCATCGGGTGCCGGCGATGGAGCGATCCGCACCGGCCTGGGCAGTTTGCCGGGCGCAGGTCTCACCGGCTGCGATTGCCCTGATCCCGGTCAGGGCGCCCGGGCGGAACGGCCGCCATCATCGCCGGCGGCGGATGTGCCGCCCCGTAGCCCTGGAGACTGTACCGATGCTGTTCCAAGTGAAGGATTTTGCCGGCGACACCGGCGCCATCGCCGCCATCCTGCGTGCCCATGACGCCAACGCGCAGGTCACCGGCGATCCCGCGGCCGGGCAGATCGACGTGGCGGCGTCATTGACCTCCGGCCAGGTCATCACCGCCTTGCACGAGGCGGGCTACGAGGCCAGCCGCGTGTCCGAGCCGCGGCAGATCCACGTCAGTGGCGGCAGCACCTGCTGCGGCAGCTGCTCATGATGCGTTGACGTCGTCGTCCGAGCAGCGCGGCCGCGGCGAGCGCGGCTTGCGCGGCCCCGGCGCGGAATGCCGGCCCTGCGCCGCGTCGATCGCGTCGATCCAGCCGGCGCGCGCGGCGGGGAACGCATCCGCGTACGGCACGTACGGCTTGATGTCGAGGATCGGCGTGCCGTCGAGCAGATCCATTCCGCGCACGCGCAGCGCGCCTTCCTCCACTGCCACCAGTTCCACCGCGGACAGGCCGATCGCGTTCGGCCGGTGCGGCGAGCGCGTCGCCAGCACACTGCGCTTGCCGCCGCCGCGCGGCGGACGCACCTCGGCCTTCCAGCCCTCGCTGCGATGGAAGGCGAACACCAGCCAGATCCGCTCGAAGCCGGCGAGATCGCGCCAGGCCGCGGCGGGAAAGCCTTCCACGAACTCGATGGTGGCCTCCGCCGCCGCCTGCGTCTCGGTGCCGGCGACCACGGTGGACTGGTGCGGCGCGTCGATGCGCCGCGCGTACGGCGAGCGCACGAACGCGATCGGATGGCAGGAGAATGCGCCGGGGGTATCGTGCACGGTGGTCATGTGCGGCATTATCCACGTTCGCACCGCTTCCCCATGGTTCCGTGAACCTTTCCCCGCCGAGGACGCCATGAAATTTCTCGTGATGATCTACTGCGACGACGCCTTGCTGGATGCGTTGCCGGCAGGCGAGTTCGACACCCTGATGCATGGTTGTTTCATGCACGCGGACGAGTTGCACGAGCAGGGCCATCTGCACGATTCGCAGCAGCTGGAGGCGCCGGCCACGGCCCGCACGCTGCGCGTGCGCAACAACCGGGCCACCGTCGTCGACGGGCCGTTCGCCGAAACCAAGGAATACCTGGGCGGCTTCAACCTGATCGAGGCCGCCGACATGGACGAGGCGGTGCGGATCGCCGCGGAGTTCCCGTGGGCGCGCACCGGCGCGATCGAGATCCGCCCGGTGCGCGACATCGATGCGGTCAGGCGGCGGGTGGGCGCGTGAGCATGCGCGACGACGACGATTTCGATGCCGGCCCGGACTTCGACGAGGAGGACGACTCGGTCGAGGCGAAGGTCTGGCAGTTGCTGCTGCTGATCAATCCCGGCGACGAGGAGACCGCGCTGCAGCAGTTCGCGGGTTACCGCGAGGCCGCGGCGGAGGCCGAAGACGCGGAGCCGGTCGAGCTGATCGGCCGGGTGATCGACTGGCACTCCGGCTTCATGGTCGACGAGCACGACCTGCGCGCGCTGGTGCAGGCGCTGGACGAGCTGAGCGCGCGCTGGAACCTGTCGATCGACTGGAACGGCGACCCGGACGATGACGACTTCTTCGACGACACCGATGCAGGCACCCTGCTCGGCATCGCCTACGACCGCCTCGCCGAATTCGGCTACACGGTGTGGTCGTGGGAAACCGCCGACGATGCCTGCGCCGGCTGGATCACCCTGACCCGCGACAACGAGCCGATGCGCGAACTGGCCACGGCGCTGCACATCAACCTGCGCCTGGGCAGCGACGTGGGCTGAGAGGCTGAACACAGAGAGCGGAACGAACCATGCTGCAATTGATCGGTTTCGACGGCGACGACACGCTGTGGCACAGCGAGGGCTATTACCGCGCGGCCGGCGAGGCGTTCGCCGCGATCATGGGGCGCTACGTGGATCTCGGCGACCAGCACGTGCACGACAGCATGCTGGCCACCGAACAGCGCAACCTCAAGCTGTTCGGCTACGGCGCCAAGGGCATGGCCCTGTCGATGGTGGAAACCGCGATCGCGATCAGCGACGGCCGCATCAGCGCCGCCGACATCCATCGCCTGGTGGAGCTGGGCAAGACCGTGCTGCAGCATCCGGTGGAACTGCTGCCCGGCATCCGCGCAGCGGTCGAGGCGGTGGCCGCGAAGTATGAAGTGGTGCTGATCACCAAGGGCGACCTGTTCCACCAGGAGAAGAAGGTGGCCGAATCCGGGCTGGCCGACCTGTTTCGCCGCATCGAGATCGTGTCGGAGAAGAACGCCGCCACCTACCAGCGCGTGCTCGGCGAGTTCGCGCTGCAGCCGGCGCAGTTCGCGATGGTCGGCAACTCGCTGCGTTCGGACATCGAGCCGGTGGTGCGCCTGGGCGGCTGGGGCGTGCACCTGCCATACCACGTGACCTGGGCGCACGAACTGGAGAACGGCCTCGGCGCCGATGAACCGCACGTGCTCACGGTGGATGCGCCGGCGGCGATTGCCACTGCGGTGGCGCAATTGGCCGTGCTGGCGGCAAAGTGAATCGGGCATGCGCTTGCGCGATGGAGGTGCCGGCCGGTGACGCGAGAAGGGCCGGCGCCAGCCGGCCCTTCTCGTAGTGGTTGTGGTCGCGTCAGGCAGCGGCCAGCGCCTGATCCAGATCGGCGAGCAGGTCGTCGATGTGCTCGATGCCGATCGACAACCGCAGCATGTCCTCGCTGACGCCGGCCTTGGCCAGTTCGCCGGCGTCCAGCTGCCGATGCGTGGTCGAGGCCGGATGGGTGGCCAGCGACTTGGTGTCGCCGATATTCACCAGTCGCGTGAATAACTTCAGTGCATCCAGTACCCGCGCACCCGCCACGCGCTGATCCTCGCCGGCGCGGCCCTTGACGCCGAACGACAGGATGCCGGACGCCCTGCCGCCCATGTACTTCTGTGCCAGCGCATGATCCGGGTGGTCGGCCAGGCCGGCATATTTCACCCAGGACACCTTGGCATGGCGCTGCAGATGCTGCGCGATCGCCAGCGCGTTGTCGCAGATGCGCTCCATCCGCAGTCCCAGCGTGCTGATGCCCTGCAGGATCAGGAACGCATTCATCGGCGAGATCGCTGCACCGGTATTGCGCAACGGCACCACCCGGGCCCGCCCGATATAGGCGGCGGCACCCAGCGCCTCGGTATAGACCACGCCGTGATAGGACACGTCCGGCTCGTTGAGGCGGCGGAAACGCTGCTTGTGCTCGGCCCAGGGAAACTTGCCGCTGTCGACGATGGCGCCGCCGATGCTGTTGCCGTGCCCGCCGAGGTACTTGGTCAGCGCCTGCACCACGATGTCGGCGCCATGCTCGATCGGGCGGCACAGGTACGGGCTGGGCACGGTGTTGTCGACGATCAGCGGGATGCCGTGCGCGTGCGCGATGTCGGCCAGTGCCGCGATGTCGCTGACGTTGCCCAGCGGATTGCCGATCGACTCGCAGAAGATCGCCTTGGTGCGCGCATCGATCAGCGGGGCAAAGGATTCCGGCTTGCGCGCGTCGGCAAAGCGCACCTCCAGCCCCTGCTGCGGAAACGTGTGGGCGAACAGGTTGTAGGTGCCGCCGTAGACGGTGGCGGCCGAGACGATGTTGTCGCCGGCTTCGGCGATGGTCTGGATCGCGTAGGTCACCGCCGCCATGCCGGAGGCGAGCGCCAGCGCTGCAATGCCGCCTTCCAGCGCGGCAACTCGCTGCTCCAGCACATCCTGGGTCGGATTCATGATGCGGGTGTAGATGTTGCCGGGCACCTTGAGGTCGAACAGGTCGGCGCCGTGCTGGGCGTTGTCGAACGCATAGGCGACGGTCTGGTAGATCGGCACCGCCGAGGAGCGGGTGGTGGGGTCGGGCGAATACCCGGCATGGACGGCGAGTGTCTCGATCTTCATCAAGTGCTCCTGGAGGCACGGTGGTCGGGGTAAAGGCGGACGGTGCGAGGTATCGTGACGGCTCTGGCAAGGGCCGCTGCGCAGTGTAGTTCAATTTGTTGTATGGAAGTAAAGACGTAAAGACGTCCAAACATAATCCATTGAACGCCGTTGAGCGCGATGGGCTGGCCGTTGATGGGCGCGGAACTGTGCCCGGCGACGAGGCCGGCGTCGGTTCGTGCGGGCGGCGCAGTGCCGCGGATGGCCTGGAGGGGGTGCCGGCCACCACCCCGAACCGGGCGGTGTGGCCGGCAGGGATCGCGAGGCGAGCGCGATCAGGGATGTGCTGGCGTGATGTCGAGGCGGCGAAAACGATGCCGCCGGGAGGGCGCGTTACGGTGCGGCAGGCGGCGCGTCGTCGTCGAAGCCGGTGTAGCCTTCGGGGAAGATCGGCGTGCCGTCGTCTTCCAGTCCCAGCATGTCGGCCAGTGCCTTGGCGGCAGCGACCTCGGCGAGGGCCTTGTCGCGGAAGCTGCGGTTCTCGCAGATCGCGTAGTACACCGGAAAACCGTGGCGGCGCGGAGTGACCGCCAGCCAGGCGGAATAGCGCGAGCCTTCCAGCGTGGCGCCGGAGCGGGCAAGGTAGTTGTCGAACTCGCGTTCGGCCATGGTCGCATCCCGATCGGAAAGCGTGCAGTGTATCGCGTGGCCCGCTTGCCTCATCATGGTGCGATGACTGCCGAACTTCCGAGCGTGCCGCGCGTGGTGCTGGATACCAACGTGTGCCTGGACATCTTCCTGTTCCACGACGCGCAATCCGCCGCGCTGCACGTGGCGATGCGCGAGGGCAGGATCGAGGCCGTGACGCGGGCCGACTGCCGCGCCGAATGGCTGCGCGTGCTGCAGTACCCGCAGGTACCGATCAGCGGCGAGGCGCGGCCCGGGATCGAGGCCGCCTTCGATGCGCTGGTGCGCTGCCTGCCGGACGAACTGGCCACCGCATCGCTCGACGTGCCGCTGCCGCGCTGCGCCGACCCGGACGACCAGAAGTTTCTGGAACTCGCGCAGGCCGCGGGGGCGCGCTGGCTGGTCAGCAAGGACAACGAATTGCTGAAGCTGGCCCCGCGCTGCGCGCGCGACGGGCTGTTCTGGATCGGCCTGCCGCAAGCGTGGTCGCTGCGCAAGACGTGAGCGTCGCATCGTCGTCGCTACGGCGCTGTGCTGTACTGGGGTGCCCACCCGTCGGGATACGCCCATGCTCACGCCATACCGCATCGACTGCCCGTATTGCGGCGAACCGATCGAGATCCTGCTCGACGCCTCGCTCGCCAGCCAGAACTATATCGAGGATTGCCAGGTGTGTTGCCGGCCGATCACGTTGCAGGTGGACATCGACGAGGACGGCACGCCGCAGGTGCGCGCGACCGGCGAAGACGAAGCCTGATCGGACGTTGCCCGTTATCCTGGCGAAGACGAAGATCAAGCGTCGCAGGTTGGGGTGAGCGCAGCGAGCCCCAACACCACGTTGCCGCCACGTTGGGGTTCGCTGCGCTCACCCCAACCTACCCGAAGCTCCTTGAGTCGGCGATGGCGATGTCCTTCGCCTGCAACGCGACACGGGTGGCTTCGTCGCTTTCCGGTGTCACCGGGCGACTGAGATCCCAAAGCAGGTTCGCGCGAAAGCCGAGTTCGACGGCGTCCTGTGCGGTCCACAGCACGCACACGTCGCGCGCCAGCCCGCACACGAACACCTCATCCACGCCGCGCTCGCGCAGCCAGCCGGCCAGGCCGGTACTGGGCCGCGCGCCATGCGGGCCATGGTTTTCGCGGAAGCCGCTGTAGGAATCCACAGCGCTGTCGCTGCCCTTGCGGATCACCGCGTCCAGCGCCGACCAGTCGATACCCGGGTGCAGCGCCGCGCCCGCGGTGCCCTGCACGCAATGCTCCGGCCACAGCGTCTGCGGCTGGCCGTACAGCGTGATCTGCTCGAACGGCGCGCGGCCGGGGTGCGAGCCGGCGAACGAGACGTGCCCGCGCGGATGCCAGTCCTGCGTGGCCACCACGTGGCGAAAGCGGCGCTCGCGCAGCAGGGCGTCGATGCCCGGCACGATCAGGTCGCCTTCGTGGCAGGCCAGGCTGCCGCCGGGCATGAAGTCGGGCTGCACGTCGACCAGGATCAGCGCGGCGTGGGTTGAGGGAGACTGGCTCATGGCGTGGAGGCGCGGGGAAGACCCGGCCAGTCTAGCGTGCGGGCCGCGAACCGCGGCCATGACCCATAATGCGCCATGCGGCGGCAACACGAATCAGGGGCAGGCGATGCAGTACGACCAGACATGGATGGGCTACGGAGTCATCGGTGGCCTCCAGGCCGGGCTGATTTCCACGGCAGCGGCCGTGCTGCTGTTCCTGGTGTTCCACTGGCTCGGCCGGCGTAACGGTTGGGGCTACGGCCCGCAGATCGGCTGGACTTTCCTGCTGGCAACGGTGCTGACCGCCAGCGGCGACTTGTGGAACCTGTTCTATTTCAATTACGGCCAGGTGCAATCGCTGCAGTTGCTCAAGGTGAAGCTGGCCCAGGTGCATGACCCGGACAGCATTGGTCTGCGCGCGCTGTGCGAACTGCTCGGCATCGCCGTGGGCATCTACGTGGGCTGGGCATTGTGCAGCGGCGACTGGCGTCGCCGCTTCGGCGGACGCAATTAGCCGGACGCGCCCTACAGCAACGGATCGAACAGCCGCGCCACGTGCATGCCAACCCGGCGCAGGAACGGTGCGCCACGGTATTCGTGCTCGTCGATGGCGCGGGCGTGGCTGAAGTCTTCGCCCAGCATCGCCGCCACGTCGGCGGCGAAGGCGTGATCGACGGCGAGGGCGGCCACTTCGAAGTTGAGCCGGAACGAGCGGCTGTCCAGGTTCAGGCTGCCGATCGCTGCGGTGTCGCGATCGATCAGCAGCGCCTTCTGATGCAGGAATCCCGGCTGGTAGCGGAACACCCGGATGCCGGCGCGCACGGCGCGGTAGGCATGCAGGGTGGAAGCGAGGAAGACGGTGTGGTGATCCGGCCGCGCCGGGATCAGCACGCGCACGTCGACGCCGCGCAGCACGGCCAGTTGCAGCGCGGCGCGCACGGCGTGGTCGGGCACGAAGTAGGGTGTGCTCAACCACACGCGCTGGCGCGCGGCGTTGATCGCGGCGGCGAAGAACAGCGAGCCGGTTTCCTGCGGGTCGGCCGGGCCGCTGGCCACGATCAGTGCGCTGGCATGCCCGGCCCCCGGCCGCGCGGGTGGCGGCGGCAGCGCAACGCCGGTGATCCACTGCCAGTCTTCGGCGAACAGTTGCTGCAGGTCGGCCACGGCGGGGCCGCGCAGTTCCAGCTGGGTATCGCGCCACGGCGACAGCGGCGGCTTCAGGCCCAGGTATTCGTCGCCCACGTTGAGCCCGCCGACGAAGGCGCGCGCGCCGTCCACCACCAGGATCTTGCGGTGGTTGCGGAAGTTCAGCTGGAAGCGGTTGCGCCAGCGGTGCGTGGCGAAGCGATGGATCGCCACGCCGCCGGCGCGCAAGGTCTCGACGTAGCGCCGCGGCAGCGCGTGGCTGCCGATGCCGTCGAACAGCACGCACACGCGCACGCCGGCCGCGGCACGTTCGAGCAGCACCTGTTGCAGGCGGCGGCCCAGCGTGTCGTCGCGGATGATGAAGAACTGCACCAGCAGGCAGTGCTCGGCCGCGGCCATCGCCGCCAGCATCACATCGAATGCGACCGCGCCATCGATCAGCAGGCGCAGTTGGTGGCCACCGCGAAATGGCCGGCCCTGCAGCGCGCTGATCGCCGCGTAGCGCGCGCAGGCCGGCTCGATCGCGTGTGCGTCATCCGGCATGGCCGCCGTGTGCGCCAATGGCCTGGGGTTGATGCGGTAGCCGAGGAAGCGGCTGGAACCCAGGTACAGGTAGGGCAGCAAGGTCGCGTACGGCAGCAATATCAGGCCCAGCGCCCAGCCGATCGCGCCCTGCGGCGTACGCATGTGCATGATGGCGTGCATCGCCGCGAACAGGCCCAGCAAGTGCAGCAGGACGATGCAGGCGGTGATGGCGCTGGCGCTCATCGGGGCATTGTGGCTCAGTCGCTCAGCAAGCGGTCGGCCAGGTGGCGTGCCTGCTGGCGGATTTCCGGCATGGCGGTGGACTCCCACAAGGTGCCGCGCAGCAGGCTGCCGATTGCGAACAGGTTCGGCCAGTACGCGTCGCCATGTTGCAACTGGCCGTCCGGATTGGCCTGCACGCCCAGGCCGAACGGATCGGCGGCGATGTGCGCATTGGTGAGCAACTGGCTGATCAGCCGGTGGCTGCTGCGGCGCACGTCGGTATCCAGGCCGACGGTCTGGATCACCATGTCCGCATCCAGCAGCCAGCTCTTGCCTGCGTGCTCCACCTGCAGTTGCAGCCCGGCCCCGGCGACATCCACGCTGCGCACGCGGCCGCGCTGGCGGTGCAGGCGGCCGGAGTGTTCGAGTGCGCTGATCGCTTCGTGCACTTGCGGCGGCATGCGATGGCGCACGCGCTCCCACGCCCAGCGCGCGTGGCGCAGGAAGCGCGAACGCTGTTCGGTGGACAGTTCGGCCCACAACCCGGGCAGGTTCGGGCGCAGGCTGTCGACGACGGCACGCCATTCGGTGCCTTCCTGCGCGATCGCCTCGCGCAGCAGGCGCATCCAGTGCCGGATCTCCGGTGCGTCACGCATGGCCCCGACCAGTTCGGCGCCGTCATCGGCGGGCGTCGCGGCTGCATGCAGATGCGCTTCGGGAAACAGGCCGTGGCGCGAGACCGCGATGAATTCGGTCTGCGGCCATTGGGCGGACAACTCCAGCAACATGTCGACCGCAGTCAGCCCGAGCCCGATCAGCACCACCTTGCGCGGTGGCGCGGGCAGCTCGCTCAGGTTGGCCAGCAGCTGCCATGGGTCGACCACGTAGTGGCCGCTGTCCAGTGCCGCGGTACTGACTCCGGCCAGTGGCCGGGGTGGCAACGCGCCCAGCGCCAGCACGGCGGCGTCGGCCGGGAGGCTTTCCTCGCCGTGGATCACGGTGACGCCGTTCTGCTCGGGTACCAGCGCGTCGACCGCGAAGGGGATGATGTTGACGTGATGGCCATGCACCTTGGCGCGCTGCAGCGCCCGTTCCACTTCGGCCTCGAGGTAGTCGCCGTAGCGGCGCCGCGGCAGGAAATCGGTGCCGTTGATCGCCGGGTCGTCGCGTTGCACGAAGTCGAGAAAGCCACGCGGCCTGCCGGCGAACATGCTCATCGAGGCGGCGCGCACGTTCAGCAGGTGGCGCGCCGAGGCGGTGCCGTACGCGACCCCGCGCACCGGACGGCCGCCGCCGGTGAACCAGTCCAGCTGCAGCGGTTGCGATGATTCGCGCTCCAGCAATTCGCTGAGCAGCGTGGCGGCCGCGGCACCGCCGCCGATGATGGCGACCCGTCGAAACATGGGATTCCTTGGTGGGTGAAGAGCTGCCGGTCAGCCGTGCAGGCGGCCGGCGATGATGCTGCGTCGCGGCTGCGTACTCCACTGCCCCGCGGGCCCGGCCTGTTCGTAGGCGAAATACTCCGCCAGATCGCCGCCGTAAACGTGCAGCGAGAGCGCGGTGTCGAATCGCGACAGGTTGCGGCAGCGGTGCGCATGGTTGCGGTCGCCGTCAAACCAGGTGCCGTCGCCCGGGCCGAGCCAGTCGCGGCCGTGCAGGCGCAGGTCGCCGGTGCTCGCGTCACGCGTGTACGACTGCACTTCCAGTGCGCCCACCAGGGTCATTTCCAGTCCCCACAAGCCGGCGTGGTCGTGCACCGGGGTGAGGTGGTTGGGTGGCCACGCCAGCACCAGCACGCTGATCGGCGGCTTGCTGCGCTCGGCCAGCAGCCAGCGCTCGAAACCGAGCTTGCGGCTGCGCAACGATGCCAGCCGGGCGGCCAGCGCGGTGGCGTCCTGATGCACCACGCGACCGAGGTCACGTGCCATCGAGGCGAGGTCGGGCTGCGCGCTGGCGGCATGTTCAAGCGCGATCGCGCGCAGGGTTTTCAAGGTGTGCTGGTGCTTGCCCATGCGTGGAACCTGGCAGGGTGAATGGGCGCCAGTGGATCACGCATATCGTTAAAGACACGTAAGCTGGCGATGGTCGGCGCCAGCTTGCGTGCAGGTCTGCGGGGCGCGGCGAGAGGGCTGGTCGCCGACCGGGCCCTTCGCCGCGAACCGGTCATTCGCGCAGGCTGAACGTCACCGGCACGCGTGCCCAGGCACGCACCGCCTGGCCGTTGAGCATGGCGGGTTGGAACAGCCAGCCGGCCAATACCTGCTCGGTGGCGCTGCGGTCGAGCAGGCCGTGGCCGCTGCTGCGTTCCACCGCCACCTGCACCGGCTTGCCGGACTCGTCCACCAGCACCCGCAGCAGCACCGTGCCCTGCATGCGCTGCTGCAAGGCACGAGTGGGGAAGTGCAGCGGCGCCGAGCGATAGGCGAGGCTGGCTTCGATCGGTGCCGTCGCGGTGCCGGGGGCGACGCTGCCGGGCAGCAGGCTCGGCATGCTGACCGGCGGTGCGGCGACGTTGCCTTCGACACTGGGCAAGGCCACCGGCGGGCCGACCGGCACGGGCTGCACGCGGACGAGCGGTGCGACCGGTGGATGCGGCAGCGGCACCACTTCGACCGGCGGCGGTGGCGGCACCGGCGGTGGGGGTTCGATCAGGCGGATCAGCTGTGTCGGATCCATCTTGTGCAACGCGAAGGGTGCCGGAGCGTTGGGCCGCGCGGCGATCATGATGACGGCAAGGTTGAGTGCGATCGCGGCGCTGAGGGCGGCGATGCGTGCACGGTCGGGGTGGGCGTGACGGGATACGGCCAGGCTAGCGGACGACATGGGCGACCTCCTGACAACGGTGGGGTTGTTGCGGCGGTCACGCTGCACAGGCAGGGGGATCGTGCTGCCGCGCCTGCAGCGTATGCCTGTCCGGCGAATCGGTGCAAGTGGACGGCTGGACGGCCATACGCCGAAAGGCCAGGCCTGCAGGCGGAGGCAGGTGGCTACGGACAAGAACCCCGCGGGGAGGCGGGGCGGAATGCGGGTGGCCGGAAGGGGGTGGATGGCGCCCGTCGCGGCAGTGTCGCCAACCCGGCGATGACCGGGGGTGGATGGCGGGTGAACGCGTTTCACACGGCGCTCGCCGCTGGTGCCGCAGTCCTGCAACAATCACCGTTCGGCGCCGGGCCGTACACGGTGAGGAACGACGATGAATCTGATCAAGGGAACGGTTGTGCTGGCGCTGGTGTGCGCCGGCTTGCTGGCCGGTACGCCGGCGCGGGCCGCCGACCTCTCCTGCAAGATGACTTTCCAGTTGGCCGGCTGGTCGGTGTTCTACAAGACCGCCAGCGGCAGCGGCACGGTCCGTTGCAGCAACGGTCAGAGCCTGCACGTGAAACTGCGCGCCAAGGGCGGTGGCCTGACCTTCGGCAAGACCAAGATCAGCCATGGCGTGGGCAAGTTCACGGGCGTCAGCAACGTGCGCGAGGTGCTCGGGCATTACGCCAACGCCGAGGCGCATGCCGGCGCCGAGAAATCGGCCGCGGCCCAGGTGCTGACCAAGGGCAATGTCTCGCTGGCGCTCAGCGGCAAGGGCGAGGGCTGGAACCTCGGCGTGGCGTTCGGCGCGTTCATCATCGAATAGCGAACGCGTTCGCAGCCTGGCGCGGCGGTCGCGACGTGGCCGCATGCCACAGTAGGCAAGCCCCGGCGCCCCGGCTAAGGTACGCCGAGGCGCTGCCGGCGCCGACCCAAGCAGGAGTCGACCATGCCCGCCACATCCGCCGCACTGCTGCCGCGCTACAGCTTTGCCGACGAACTCGCCAGCAGTGTCATCCACGGTGTCGGCATCGTCCTCAGCATCGCCGGACTGGCCACGCTGGTGGCGTTCGCGGCGCTGCATGGCAATGCGCTGACGGTGGTGGCCTGCGCCGTGTTCGGTGCGTCGCTGGTGTTGCTGTACACCGCCTCGACCCTGTACCACTCGGTTTCCGTGGTGTCGGCCAAGCCGGCGCTGCGCGCGTTGGATCACATCGCGATCTACGTGCTGATCGCCGGCACCTATACCCCGTTCACCCTGATCGCGCTGCCCGGCGTGTGGGGCTGGAGCCTGTTCGCCGCGGTGTGGACGCTGGCCTTGCTGGGCAGCGCACTGGAGCTGGGCCTGCTCGGGCGCTACCGCAGGCTGGCCGTGCTGTTGTACGTGGGCATGGGATGGATCGGCATGATCGCGTTCAAACCGCTCAGCGAGCACCTGCAGAGCGGCGGCACCGCGCTGCTGCTGGCCGGCGGCCTGGCCTATACGCTGGGTGTGCCGTTCTACCTGTGGCGAGGGCTGCCCTACCACCACGCGCTGTGGCACGTGTTCGTGCTGGCAGGCAGCGTGCTGCACTTCCTCGCCGTGCTGCTGTACGTGATTCCCGACGCACCGGCATGAGCATGCCGGCCGCGCTCGAAGCCCTGCGCCGCGAACTCGAAGACGCGGCGATCCACCTGGGCAAGCCGCACGATCTGCGTTTCAAGCCGATGTTCGGTGGCCTGATGGCCTATCTCGACGAGCAGCCCTGTGCGTGGCTGACCCCCGCCGGGCTGGCGCTGAAACTGGCGCCGTCCGACCAGGCCGTGCTGCTGCAACACGCCGGCACCGCGCGCCTGATCGCCAAACCCGGTGCGGCACCGAGCCGGCACTACATCGTGCTGCCGGCTGCGCTCAGCCGCGACACCGTGCAGCTTGCCAGCTGGCTGGCAAAGAGTGCGGCGGCGGCGTTGCCCAGGTCGCGCCGCTGAATTTCCCCGCGCTCAACCGAACAGCATGGCGACGCCGAACAAGCCGACCATCACGAACGAGATCACCAGCTTCACCAGGGTGCCGAACAGCAGGCCGAGCCAGGTGCCGACGCCGACGTGGGTCGAACGCAGCACGCTGGTGCCGGAGGCCAGCTCGCCGGCCAGCGCGCCCAGGAACGGCCCGAACAGCAGGCCGGGAATGCCGAAGAACATGCCCACCAGGGTGCCCAGGGCGGCGCCCCACAAGGCCAGCTTGCTGGCACCGACCCGTTTGGCGCCCAGCGTGCTGGCGACGAAGTCGACCGTCACGCCGACACCGCCGAGCACGCCGATGATCAGCAGCCACCACAGGCCCAGGTGCTGATAGTTGTCCACCGCAGCCACCAGCCAGATGCCGCCGAACAGCATCGGGATGCCGGGCAGGGCCGGCAACACGGCACCGGCCAGGCCGCCGACGATCAGCAGTGCGGCGAGTACGTACAGCGCGATGTCCATCAATGGGGCTCCGTCGGCGCCGTCGCAAAAGCGTGCCCGGTTGGGACAATATGGCATGCAACGGCGCGTCGTTCGCGCCGACTGGAATACACGTGGATACCACTGCCCCGATTCTGCTCAAGGCCGATGAACTCGGCCGCATCGAAATCGTCGAGCGCGATGGCGTACGCATGATCCGCCGCGACATCCGCGCCGCGCGCTGGTGGACGCGTGGATTCGCCCGCCGCGCGGCAGCGCGCGAGGCACGTGCGTTGACCCGGCTGGCCGCGGTCGACGGCGTTCCCGCGTTGCTGGGCTGGGACGGTCACGAACTGCTGCGCAGCTACATCGACGGTGCACCGATGCAGCAGGCGCAGCCGCGGCAGCCGCCCTACTACCGCGATGCGCTGCGCCTGCTGGCGCGCCTGCATCGGCACGGTATCGTGCACAACGACTCGGCCAAGGAGCCCAACTGGCTGGTACGCGCCGATGGTCGGCCGGCGCTGGTGGATTTCCAGCTCGCCTGGACCCGCGGCCGTCGTGGCCGGTTGTTCCGGCTGCTGGCGCGCGAGGACCTGCGCCACCTGCTCAAGCACAAGCGCACGTACTGCCCTGCGGCCCTGAGCGTGCGCCAGCACGCGATCCTGGCCACGCCGGCGCCGCATTCGCGACTGTGGCGCGCCACCGGCAAGCGCTTGTACAAGCTGATCGCGCGGCGCGTGTTCGGCTACTGGGACAACGAAGGCAACGGGCGCGTGCGCGATTGAGCGCGGTTACTTTTCCACGAACGCCCGCTCGATCACGTAGTCGCCGGGTTCGCGCGTGCGCGGCGAGGCCTGGAAGCCGCGGCCGTCGAGCAAGGCGCTCAGGTCGTCCAGCATCGCCGGGCTGCCGCACAGCATCACGCGGTCGGTCGCCGGATTCAGCGGCGGCAGGCCGGTCGCCGCGCTCATCGCGCCGTCGACGATCGCGTCGGTGATGCGGCCATGGTGGCGGAACGGCTCGCGCGTCACGGTGGGGTAGTAGATCAGCTTCTCGCGCACCAGCTCGCCGAGGTATTCGTGTTGCGGCAGCCGGTTTTCCAGGTAGTCGGCATAGGCCAGGTCCTCGACCCGGCGCACGCCGTGGGCCAGCACGATCTTGTCGAAGCGCTGGTAGGTGTCCGGGTCGCGGATGATGCTCATGAACGGCGCCAGCCCGGTGCCGGTGCCGAGCAGGTACAAATGCTTGCCGGGCTTGAGGTCGGTCAGCACGAGGGTGCCGGTGGGCTTGCGCGTGACGATCAGCGGGTCGCCGGGCTTGAGGTGCTGCAGGCGCGAGGTCAGCGGGCCGCTGGGCACCTTGATCGAGAAGAACTCAAGGTGCTCCTCCCAGCTGGCGCTGGCGATCGAGTAGGCGCGCATCAGCGGGCGGCCGTCCGTTTCCAGCCCGATCATCACGAACTGGCCGCTGTCGAAGCGAAAGCCGGGGTCGCGCGTGGTGCGGAAGGAGAACAGGTTGTCGTTCCAGTGCTGCACGTCGATCACGTGCTCGGTTGCCATTGCCACCATGTCGGTCGTCTCGCGTGTTGCGGTGTCAGGAGGAGTCGCACGCCGGATCATCCGGCAGGCCGGAGTGGGGACTCGCGGGGAGGGCGGTCATGGCCGCGGTGCCTTGCGAGCGCCGGAATGAACGCGGCGACGGTGTCCCTAAGGATACGCGAGCGGGCGCAATCGCGCCCGTGCCCGCGCGGCAATGGGTGCGACGGTACGCGGATCTGCGACGCCATGCCGCGCCATCGACCCGGTGGGGGCGCAGGGGCAAAGCGTCGATTTTGTGACCGGTAGCCGTTCCTGACGCGCATAAGGCGGTGTACTGGCCCCGTCTGTGGCCAAGTCCTACAACAGAAACGTCGTTTGGACTGCAGCACCGAAACTGCGCATACTGCAGCGTCGCCGATGATCCGGCGCGCTACGGACCGGATCACGATGGTGCCAGGGGGATTCCGCTGCACGCCGAGACTGGCGTGCCAGGTTTCTTGTTGGTGACTTCGGGGTGGGCGATGCCGGTCATGCTCGGCCAATCCACGGCAATCCAGGCAGTGCGGGCGCAGTTGCAGCGCTACGCCAGCTGCGACGTGCAGGTATTGATCGAGGGTGAGACCGGCACCGGCAAGGAGCTGGCGGCGCGCGAGATCCATTACGCCAGCGCGCGCCGCGACCATCCGTTCGTGCCGGTCAACTGCGGCGCGATTCCCGACAGCCTGATCGAGAACGAGCTGTTCGGGCACGACCGCGGCGCCTTCACCGACGCCAGGGCCGCCCAGCCCGGCCTGATCGACCATGCGCGCGGCGGCACGCTGTTCCTCGATGAGGTCGATGCGCTCTCGGACAAGGGCCAGGTGACCTTGCTGCGCTTCCTGCAGGATAACGAGTACCGCCCGGTCGGCGGTGGCGCGGCGCGGGTGTCGGACGCGCGCATCATCGCTGCCACCAATGCCGGCCTGGAACAGCAGGTGGCATCCGGACGCTTCCGCCGCGACCTGCACTACCGGCTCAATGCGCTGCATCTGCGACTGCCGCCGTTGCGCGAGCGCGACGGGGACGTGGCCGAACTTGCCGCTCATTTCATCCGGCTCGTGGCGGTACGCCTGCGCGGCCCGGACAAAAGCTGGGGTGCCGATGCGATGCAGGCGCTGCTCGGGTATGCCTGGCCGGGCAATGTGCGCGAACTGGAGAACGTCGCCTTGCGTGCCTACATATGCACTGAAGGCAACGTCATCGGCGCGGCCGAACTGCTGGCCGCGGAGCCGGCATTCGCCGGCACCGCGTCGACGCCGCGGCGTCGCGCGAACGAGCCGGATCTCGGCTTCAGCGCCGCCAAGCTGCACGCGATCCGCAAGTTCGAGCACGACTACCTCACCCGGTTGATGCAACAGGCGGGCGGCAACGTCAGCGCTGCCGCCCGCCTGTCCGGCACCGAGCGCCGCCAGCTCGGCAAGCTGCTGCTCAAGCACGGCATCGAGACCAAGCAGTTCCGGTCGCACTGATCCGCACGTGAAACAGCGGCGGCTGGTCCGGGTGCAATCGCTCCCACTGCGCCGCTGAAGCGGGTCATTCGCTGACCCGGCCGGCCGCGGATCGGATGCCGCAAACCCCGCCGGCGCCTCATCCGGTGGGCGTTCCCCGGTGGCATGCATGTTGCCTCGCCACAAGCATGTGTGCAGAAGAGTCCCATGACGAAACATCAGGGCAAAAGCACGGCCGGCGAAGGCGAGATGGAGATCGAGCGTTCGGTACTCGCGTATCTGCACTCCCATCCGCAGGCGGCGGACACCCTGCGCGGCATCGTCAACTGGTGGCTGCCGCTGCAGCGTTATGAAAGCGGCTGCCTGCGCATCGAGCATGTGCTGAGCCGGCTGGTGGCCGAGGGGCTGCTGCATCGCGACGAGTTGCCCGACGGCGAGGTGCTGTATGCGCTGAACCGGCACACGAAGCCGCCGCACTGACGGCGCCACGGGTTTTCAAGACGGAGGACCGATCCCATGCCATCTGCGCTCACCTATCCGGGCGTCTACATCGAGGAAATTCCCAGTGGCGTCCGCACCATCACCGGGGTCGCCACCTCGATCACCGCCTTTGTCGGCCGCGCCGCGCGCGGGCCGATCGATGCCGATGCGGAAAGCCCGGTGGTCATCAACAGCTATGGCGATTTCGAGCGCAACTTCGGCAGCCTCGATCCGGCCTATCCGATGGGCTACGCCGTACGCGATTTCTACGTCAACGGCGGCGCGCAGGCGGCGATCGTGCGGCTGCACAAGGGCACCGACGGCAAGCCGGCGAAGGCCGCGATCACGATCGCGAACCTGCCGCTGGAGGCCGCCTCCGCCGGCAGCTGGGGCAACCAGTTGCGCGCGCGCATCGACAGCAACGTGTCCGCCGATATCGCCAGCAGCTTCGGGCTGGTGGCCGGCGACCTGTTCAATCTGACCGTGCGCGACATGGCCAGCGGCACCCAGGAGAGCTTCCTCAACCTCAGCGTGAAAGAGAGCCCGCGGCGGGCCGACCGCGTGCTGAAGTCCGGCTCGTCGCTGCTGCGCGTGGCGTCGTCGCTGGTCCTGCCGGCCACCGCCGTGCCGGCCGCCCACCTCGACGCGGACGCCGGCAAGACCGTGTGGGAGCAGGACAAGTCCTCCACCGGCGTCGTCACCGCCGATCAGGCCGTCGACAGCGCCGCGCTGGACGACACGGCCTACCTGGGCGACGAGAACGCCAAGACCGGCATCTACGCGCTGAAGAGGGCTGACCTGTTCAACCTGCTGTGCATTCCGCCGGATCTGCGTGGAGGCAACACATCCGTGGCGGTCTACCAGAAAGCGCTGGCGCTCTGCGTGGAGCGGCGCGCACTGCTGATCGTCGATGCGCCGAACGACTGGGGCAGCGCCGGCGCGATTACCCCGGCCGTGCTCGCCGCCTTCGGGCTCGGCGGCACGGCCGCGCGCAACGCCGCGCTGTACTTCCCGCGGGTGATCGAGTCGGACCCGAAACGCCAGGGCCAGCTCGACACCTTCGTGCCCTGCGGCATCGTCGCCGGGGTGATGGCGCGCACCGATACGCAACGCGGCGTATGGAAGGCGCCGGCCGGCATCGACGCGGCGCTGAACGGCGTGCAGGGGCTCACCGTGGCGCTCAACGATGCCGAGAACGGCATGCTCAATCCGCTCGGCGTGAATTGCCTGCGCAGCTTCCCGCTGGTCGGCCCGGTGGTGTGGGGTTCGCGCACGCTGCGCGGCGCCGACCTGCTCGCCGACGAATACAAATACGTGCCGGTGCGGCGGCTCGCGCTGTACATCGAGGAAAGCCTGTTCCGCGGCACCCAGTGGGTGGTATTCGAGCCGAACGACGAGCCGCTGTGGTCGCAGATCCGCCTCAACGTGGGCGCCTTCATGCAGAACCTGTTCCGCCAGGGCGCGTTCCAGGGCAAGACGCCGAGCGACGCCTACTTCGTGAAGTGCGACAAGGAAACCACCACGCAGAACGACATCAACCTCGGCATCGTCAACATCGTGGTCGGCTTCGCGCCGCTCAAGCCCGCCGAGTTCGTGGTCATCCAGCTGCAGCAGATGGCCGGCCAGATCCAGACCTGAGGACACATCCATGGCTCAGTTCAGCGTCAATGCGCAGCGCTTCGATCCGTACAAGAACTTCAAGTTCCGGGTGAAATGGGACGGCCGCTACGTGGCCGGCGTCAGCAAGGTGTCGGGCCTGAAGCGCACCACCGAGGTGGTCAAGCACCGCGAGGGCGGCGACCCCAGCAGCACGCGCAAGTCGCCCGGGCGCACCGAGTACGAGGCGATCACCATCGAGCGCGGCGTCACCCACGATACCGAGTTCGAGAAGTGGGCGAACAAGGTGTGGAACTTCGGCGCCGGGCTCGGCGCGGAAGTCTCGCTGAAGGATTTCCGCAAGGACCTGATCCTCGAGGTCTACAACGAGGCCGGCCAGCTCGCGCTGGCGTACAAGCTGTATCGCTGCTGGGTCTCGGAGTACCAGGCGATGCCGGACCTGGACGCGAACGCGAATGCGGTGGCGATCCAGCACCTGAAGCTCGAGAACGAGGGTTGGGAGCGCGACGTCGGCGTGCCGGAGCCGGCCGAGCCAAGCTTCACCGTCCCCGCCGGCTGAGCGCCATGCACACGCCCACACCCGCGCAGCTGCTGCAGGTCTGGGAACGCGGGGGCGACCCGTCCGCCGCGGCACGGGGACTGTTGCTGCTCGGCTGCAGCTGCGACGAATACTCCGCCGAAACGCAGGCGGCCTTGCCGCTGGGCCGGCGCGATGCGCTGCTGCTCGAGTTGCGCGAGCGCCTGTTCGGTGCCGCGATCGATGCGGTGGCGACGTGCCCGCAATGCGCGGCCACGGTCGAGGCCACGTTCCGCTGCGATGACCTGCGGTTGCCGAATGCGGAAGCCGCCGCCTCCACGCTGGAACATGCCTCGCACGGCATTCGCGTGCAGTTCCGTCTGCCCGACAGCAACGACCTGCTGGCGCTGGAGAGCTGCGGCGATGCCGGGGCGGCGCGCGGGCTGCTGCTCGAACGTTGCGTGCTCGTCGCGCAGCGTGGCGGCGAATCGCGCGAGCCGTGCAGCCTGCCGCACGAGCTGCAGGCGGAGCTGGCGCAGGCGATGGCGCAAGCCGATCCGCAGGCCGACCTGCAACTGGCCTTCCGTTGCCCGGACTGCGATCACGACTGGCAGCCGCTGTTCGATATCGCGCGCTTCCTGTGGCAGGAGCTGCACGCCTGGGCGCTGCACATGCTGCGCGAGGTGGACACGCTGGCCGCAACGTACCACTGGGCCGAGGCCGACATCCTCGCCCTGAGCCCGCGCCGCCGCCAGGCCTACCTGGAGCTGTGCGCGCCATGAGCGATTTCCTCGACCGGCTGGCCGCACGCGCGATCGGCAGCGAAACCACGCTGGCGCCGCGGCTGCCGTCGCTGTTCGAGCCGCTGCAGCTTTCGCCGATCATGCCGCCGGCCGATGCGGGCGAGGCGCCGCCAGACCGGCGCGAGGCGGCACCCGCAGTTCACGCGGTGCCGGTCGAGGCGCCGACAAGTGCCACGCCCGCGAGCCCGTCGGCGCAGCCGGCTGCAGCGCCCGTCGCGCCCGTCGAACACGTGGTGGCGGCGATGTCGGCAAGCGTTGCCGCGAGCGCAGCGCAGCACGCATTGGCACCGTCGACCGTCGGCGCGCGGGCCTTCGCTCCTGCCGTCGACCGTCCGGCAGCGCCATCCGTGTCGGCGCGTCCGACTATGCCCGCGCAGCCACTGCCGGTACCTCCGCGGCGGACGCGTGTTGCGCCGGATCGGTTGGAAACGGCGCGGACGCCAGCGTCGAACGGCGCCTTGTTGCCCGCACCTGCGCCGGTGTTTGCCGCGACACTCACGGCGCCCGCACGATCCGGGCGCGCTGTCGTCGCGCGGGCCGCGGCGGCGCGAGCCGAAGGCCAGGCCGGCGCAGCGGGTGAGCCGGTGGTCCACGTCAGCATCGGCCGGCTCGAAGTGCGCGCCGCGCCGGTCGCCGCCGCACTACCGCGTCGTCGCGATGGCCCGCAGCCGGCCAGCCTCGACGACTACCTGCGCCAGCGCGGCAAGGCGCCGCCATGAGCAACGTGCTGGCGATCGCCGCGACCACGCGCACCCTGCGCAACCTGTTGCTGGCGCAGATGCCCGCGCTGGATGCGGACCTGAGCGACCTGGAAGTGACCCTGCAGCCGCCTGACGTGGCGCGCAAGGGCATCAGCAAGGCGCAGCTCAACCTGTTCCTGTACCAGGTGGTCGCCAATGCCGCCTGGCGCAACCTCGACCTGCCCGGCCAGGTGCGCCCCGGCGAGACCGCACCGCCGCCGCTGGCGCTGAACCTGCACTACGTGCTCACCGCGTGGGGTCGCGGCGAAAACGACAACGACGCGATCAGCCATCGCGTGCTCGCCGCGGCGATGAGCACGCTGCACGACCGTGGCGTGCTTGACGGCAACGACATCCGCAACGCGCTGCCGGACAACGATCTCGCCGAGCAGATCGAGCGCGTGCGAGTGACGCCGCTGCCGCAGAGTGTGGACGAGCTGTCGAAACTGTGGACCGCGTTCCAGACCAACTACCGCACCTCCGCCGCGTACGAAGCGGCGGTGGTGCTGATCGACAGCCAGGCGGCGATGCGCGCGCCGCTGCCGGTGCTGCGGCGCGGCCCGCAGGATCGCGGCGTGATCGCCACCGCGTCCGCCGCCGCGGTGCTGGATGCGTTGACCTTGCCGCACGCGCAGGCGGCGGTGCGACTGGGCGAGGACATCGTGCTGGGCGGACGCCAACTCGGCACGCAACATGCCGTGGCCCGCTTCAGCAGCCTGCGCCTCGACGCACCGATCGACGTCGCGCCACAGGCCGGCGAAGCCGGCAGCCTGCGCGTGCATCTCGCCGATCCCGCCGAAGACACGAGTGCCGCCGCGCGCTGGGCGCCGGGCATCTACACCGTGGCCTTGCTGGTGCAGCCGCCGGGCCTGCCGCCGCTGCTCAGCAACGAATTGCCGCTGGCGCTGGCGCCGGTCATTACGCTGGGTTCGCTCGCCGCCGCGGCCGGCGACTTCGCCTTGAACCTCACCTGCACGCCGCGCCTGCGCGACGGCCAGCGCGTGTTCCTGCTGTTCGGCGACCGCCTGCTGGCGCCGGCCAGCATCAGCAACCCGGCCGATACCCAGCTACCCACCGCGCTCACCTTTCAGCTCACCGGCATGGCGGCGGGTACGTACACCGTGCGCCTGCGCGTCGATGGCGCCGACAGCATCCCGGTCGACTTCAGCGGCAGCGTGCCCGCGTTCGCCGCCAACCAGCAGGTGGTCGTGACATGAACGACTACGCACCATGGCTGGAAGCGAACGACCGGTTCCTCGCTGCCGCGCTGGCGGAGCTGCGCGCACGGCTGGAGCGGGCGGGGCAGCGGCATGACGCATCCGCCCCACCACCGGCTGCCCCGGCAACGGCGTTGATGGAATCCGCGCCGGCGGTCAGCGCGTCCGCTGCGCCGAAGCCTTCGTGGCTGGCGCGGATGTTCAAGACCTCGCGGACGGCCGCGCCGACACAGACCGACCATGCCCTCGCCGGCGATCAACCTGCGGCGCCGCCCATCGTGGCGGTGGTACCGGATGCCGACGCCAACGTCGCCGCCGCGGCGGCAGCGCCTGCCAGCGCAAGCAGCGACGAGGCGAATCACACCCCGGCGTTGAATCTGCTCGCAAGCCGGCTCGGCCTGTCCGCATTCGAGCGCGACCTGCTGCTGCTGTGCATCGGCATGGAGCTGGATACGCGCTTCCCTGCGCTGTGCGCGCAGGCCCAGCACGATCCGGCACGGCCGTACCCCACTTTCGCACTGGCGTTCGCCGTGCTGGATGCACCGAGCTGGGATGCGCTGTCGCCGCAGCGGCCGCTGCGCTACTGGCGATTGCTCGAGATCCACCAGCCTGGCGCGCAGCCGCTGATCGGCGCGGCGCTGAGTGCCGACGAGCGCGTGGTGAACTTCGTCAAGGGCATGAATTATCTGGACGACCGGCTGACGCCGCTGCTCATCGCGCTGGCGCCGGCCACGCTGCCGCCTTCGCAGCAGGCGGTCGCGGACCAACTGCTGGACGGCCTGCGCCATGTACCGCCGGGCGAGCCGCTGCCCGTGGTGCAACTGCTCGGCAGCGACAGCGTGAGCAAGCAGGCGATCGCACAGACCATCGCTGCCGCGTTCGGCGCGCAGGCGTACCGGCTGTCAGCCGAGCTGCTGCCCGCTGCCATCGCCGAACAGGAAACCCTGAGCCGGTTGTGGCAGCGCGAAAGCCAGCTGTTGCCGCTGGCGCTGTATCTCGACGCGGCCGACGTCGAGCGTGGCGACGCCACCGCGGCGTTGGTCAAACGCTTCCTGGCGCGTGCCGGCGGGCTCACCTTTGTCGATGCGCGCGAGCCGTGGGCGAGCGCGGCAACCCATGCACTGAGCATCGACGTGGCCAAACCCAACGCGGTCGAGCAGCGTTCGCTGTGGCAGCGCCTGCTCGGCGACGCCGCCGGCACACAGCCGCAGCAGCTGGCCGGCCACTTCGATTTCAACCTGGGCCGGATCGAGCAGATCGCGCACAGCGCGCTGGCCGCGGTGGAAGACAAACCCGCCGCGCTTCCACCGGCGTTGTGGCAGGGTGCGTTGGCGCACATCCGGCCGGCGCTGGATCAGTTGGCGCAGCGCATCGAACCGAAGGCCGGCTGGGACGACCTCAAGCTGCCGGACAGCGAGAAGGCCCTGCTGCGCCAGATCGCCGACCAGGTCGCGCAGCGCAGCACCGTCTACGACGACTGGGGCTTTCGCCAGCGGATGAACCGCGGGCTGTCGATCAGCGCGCTGTTCACCGGCGAAAGCGGCACCGGCAAGACCATGGCGGCGGAAGTACTGGCGCAGGAATTGGGCCTGTCGCTGTACCGCATCGACCTGTCGGCGGTGGTCAGCAAGTACATCGGCGAGACCGAGAAGAACCTGCGCAAGCTGTTCGACGCGGCGGAGGACGGCGGCGCGATCCTGTTCTTCGACGAGGCCGACGCGCTGTTCGGCAAGCGCAGCGAAGTGAAGGACAGCCACGATCGCTACGCCAACATCGAAGTGAACTACCTGCTGCAGCGGCTGGAGTCGTTCCGCGGGCTGGCGATCCTGGCCACCAACATGAAAGGCGCGCTCGACACCGCGTTCCTGCGCCGGCTGCGCTTCGTCATCAACTTCCCGTTCCCGGGCGTGGCCGAACGCCGCGCAATCTGGGCCTCGGTGTTTCCCGCGCAGGCGGCGGTGGGCGCGCTGGACTTCGACCGCCTGGCGCGGCTTCCACTCACCGGCGGCAGCATCCAGGGCATCGCACTCAACGCCGCCTTCCTGGCCGCGAAAGCCGGCGTGCGGATCGGCATGCCGCTGCTGCTCGATGCCGCCCGTGCCGAATACCGCAAGATCGACAAGCCGGTCAACGAAGCCGACTTCCGCTGGCTGGAAAGCGCCGGGGGCAAGCCATGAGCATCGTGTTGCACATCGAGCGGCTGGTGATTGACGAGGCCGTGCTCGGCGGCGAACGTGCCGGCAGCGTGCGCGTGGCGCTCGAGCGCGAACTGGCGCTAAGGCTGGCGCAGCCCGGTGCCGTCGACACGCTGCGCGGCCTCGGCGCGATCGCCGCGCTGCCGCCGGTGACGCTGCCGCCGGCCAGCCTCCCGCACGACCGTCTCGGCATGCGCATCGCCACGGCGGTGCAGCACGGCCTCGGCATTACGCCCGCCCCCCGCGGCGCGGGCAAGGAGCATTGACATGACAGCGATCCCCAAACCCCGACCCGACGGCATCGTGCGTTTCGGCAAACGGAAGGCCAAACGCGATGAGCGCAACCTGATGTTTGCCGCGCTGTTGAAGGCGCCACCGGCGCTGCCGGCCGAGTACGACTTCGACGTGGCGCATCACGGCATCCCCACGCCGATGTTCGGCAACGACGAGTACAGCGATTGCGTGATCGCTGGCCGCGCGCACCAGACCCTGCGCTTCGAGAAGGCCGAGCAGAACAAGCTGATCAAGATCAGCGACAGCGATGTGCTGCACGAATACTTCGACCAGACCGGCGGCGTCGACAGCGGCCTGGTCGTGCTCGATTCGCTGAAGGAATGGCGCAAGCAGGGCTGGCTCGCCGCGAAGCGGCGCTACAGGATCAAGGCGTTCGCGCAGATCGACGAGGCCAAGCGCAGCGAGGTCAAGCGCGCGGTGTTCATGGACATCGGCGTGGGCCTCGGCTTTACCCTGCCCAATGCGGCACTGACCCAGTTTTACGCCGGCAAGCCATGGGCCGTGGTGGGCGGCAAGGCCGGCCAGCCGAACCCGCACAACGGCCACTATGTCTACGTACCCGGCTACACGAAGAGCGGCCCGGTCTGCGTCACCTGGGGCCGCAAGCAGCAGATGAGCTGGGCCTTCCTGGCGAAGTACTGCGACGAGGCGTACGCGATCATCGACGCGATCGACACCGCGAAGAAGAAGCGCGCACTCGATGCCGGCAAGCTCGACGCCTTCCTCGCCGGGTTGCGCAAGGCGAAACCGAAGGCGGCGAAGAAGCCGGCCACGCGCGCCGGAGGCCGGCATGGCTGAGCGCAGCGCCAGCCTCGCAGCGAAACCGGCAGCAGCCTCGCTCACCCATGGCACGCTGCTGCAGCGCAAGTGCGCCTGTGGCGCGCACGGCCACGGTCATGCCGAATGCGCACAGTGCGCAGCGAAGCACCGTGGCCTGCAACGCAAGCTGGCGATCGGCGCGAGCAACGATCCGCTCGAAGTCGAAGCGGATCGTGTTGCAGACATGGTCGTGACGACGCCGACGTTCGGCGGGAACGTGCCGTTGCGCGTACAACGTGCGTCCTCGTCGGGTGGGGGGGCACGAGACACGGCGCCGGCAAGCGCCGAACGAGCGCTGGCGACCCCCGGCATGCCTCTCGATGCCGCCGCACGCGATGGCATGGAGCGACGCTTCGGCCACGATTTCTCCCGGGTGCGCATCCACACGGATGCCGCCGCTTCGCTGTCGGCACGCGACATGGATGCGCAGGCGTACACGGCCGGAAGCCACATCGTTTTCGCGGAGGGGTCTTATTCGCCGACGACGAAGGCAGGGGCGCGCCTGCTCGCGCACGAACTGACGCACGTCCTGCAGCAGGGCTCGGGCGATGGGCCTCTGCGGCGCTTCGTGAATTGCACCCCGCCGCGGCTGTCGGGCGAGCAATGCCCGCCGCGCGAGGCCGACGAGGTGCGGCGGGCACGGGTTGGCGACATGCTGTTCCTCGACTACCGCGACGCCGTGGAGAATGTCAGTGGGGCGCTGGTGGCGAATTTCGATATCGGCAAGGCGGCGCTCAAGCCGAATCTGGCGAAAACGATATTCTGGAAGCAATTCCTCGCACGCATTGCGAAGAACAAGTCGCACTGGGAGCTGATCGGACTCACCGATTGCGAAGGCGAGGAGAAGCGCAACAGTCCGTTGCGCAAACAGCGCGCGCAGAGTGTGTTCGATGCGCTGCCGGCCCCGGTGAAGCCGCAGATCGATTCGGTCGAAGGCGCCGTCGCCGGGGATTGCGTTCGCGACAACGCCACACCGGTCGACCGCACGCTCAACCGCAGCGTACTGTTCAAGCTGACCAACTACGTCGCCGACCTGTCGGCGGAAGCGAACGAGGTGCCGGCGACGCCGACGCCGGATGTCGGTACGAAAGATTGCCCCGATGCCGACAAGCGGCACAAGCTCGCGCTTGCATTCCGTTTCGCGAAGATGATGGTGGACAAGGCCATCGCCCTGATCGACCGGATGAAGCCGGGAACGCCCGAAGCGCAGTTGCTCGTCAAGTATTTCGGCACGGATGCGCTCGCTTCGAAGGGCGAGATCCGGCGGACCTACCGATTGCTCCAGCGCGACTGGAATCCGGATCTTACCTTGCGTTGCGAGACCGCCGATGATCGCGACAAGACCCAGACGATCATGGGGCAGTCCGTCGTTTCCGAGGGCGATTGCCACAGTGGCACGGAAGGATTCACGGGCGTCGTGCCGCTCATCACCGGCGGCCACGTCGGCAGCCTGCTGATCTGCGATTCCGCGTTCACGACGAACGTGCTTCCGGAAACCGACCTTCCCGAAACCATACTGCACGAAATCAGCCATGCCCTGCAGTGGACGTTCGACAAGGGCTATTGCAGCCGCAGCAGCGGTTGCGCGCTGAGCACGGAGGAGGCGATCCACAATGGCGATTCCTATTCGGGGTTTGCCGGCGAAGCGTTGAGCACGTGGGGGCCGGAATGAAAACGGGTTCGCCAGCCATCTTCGCTGCGCATGACCCGGCGTCCGCCCTGCAGGCGTCGACACCCCGGCCTCGCGTGTTGCAGCGGAAGTGCGCGTGCGGCACGCATGTTCCGGGCGGCGGGGAATGCCCGGATTGCGCGAAGAAGCATCAGGCATTGCAACGCCAGCTCAGCATCGGCACCAGCGACGATCCGCAGGAGCGTGAAGCTGACCTCATCGCCGAGCGCGTGGTCGCGAATGCCTCGCATGCGGGTGCGCCCCGGGTTGTGCGGGGCAGCGGTCGTCCCCTGCCGTCGGTCGATGCGCATGGCTCCGACATGACGGCACCGGCCAGCGTCGAAGAGACGCTGGCGCGGGGCGGCCGGCCGCTCGACGCTGCCTTGCGCGGGGACATGGAGCAGCAGTTCGGTCACGACTTCAGCGGTGTGCGCGTGCATTCGGACGAGGCCGCCGCGCGTTCCGCGCACGAGGTGGCCGCCAATGCCTACACGGTCGGCAACCATGTCGTGTTCGGGAGCAATCAATTCGCGCCTGGCACGGCAACGGGGAGGCGCTTGATGGCACATGAACTGACCCACGTGGTGCAGCAGGGTGGCGCGGATCGCCTTTCGCTGCAGCGCGATGAAAAAAAGGACAAGCCGAAGGATGACGCCGCGAAACAGCAACCCGCGCCGGTGACGCCTGATCCGGCTACAGCCTATTTCCACGTCGTGGTGCGCGACTCGGGGCTCGATCTGGGCGGAGGCGTGCTGGTGTCCGATCTGGCCGCCGCGAAGACCCGGCTGATGCAGCGCAGGGTCGACAAGCCCTGGACGCTGGTGCTCGCGATCCACGCTTCGGAGAACCGGCTCGGTGCGCAGGCGCCGCCGGATTGGCAGAAGAACGCGGTGTTCTACGACGAGGCCGCCATCAAATCGTTGTTCGGCGGCGACAGCGCGTTCGTTGGATGGCGCGATCAGTTCGGCCCGAATCGCGTGGTGCTCTACGGTTGCCAGGTGACGGCGGCGTTCGAGCAGACCATCACCGACAACCTCGCGCGCGGCGGCAAGGCGCCGACGGCCTCCGGGCTGGGCGAAGGATGCAAGCCGCAGTCGACGTCGGTGACGTTCGGTGTGGAGAGCCGACGCGCCTACGACGGACTTGCCGACGACGAGAAGCAGAAAATGCTCGGCGAGGTCCAGGCGGCCAACGATACCTGGGGCTATTACGGCGGGCCGCCGGTGCCGCGGGATCAGGTGCTCGACTACCTGTTCAAGGGGCCGAAGCCGGGCTGGTGGCCGAAGGTGGAGGTCATCGTCAAGCAAGGCGACCAGTACGTCTCGGCAAATCCGCCGATTCCGTACTGGAATCGCCTGTCGAATTCCACCTTCCTGCGGATGTGCACCAAGGCGGTGGGCAACCTGCGCGAACACACGCCGCAGGCACCGACCGTGAGGGATGAGTGATGTCGAGCCTCCTTGCCCAGTACCTGCCACCCCATGACAGCGACGCGCTGGTCCGAGGCATGCCATGAACGTATTCGATGGCTTGTACGGCTACGAAAAACTGATGCTGCTTTGCGGCCTCATCCTGTTCGTGTTCGCGCTGGCGGCGATCACCGTGATGATCGTGCAGCGACGCGACTTCAAGATGGCGATGGCGCTGATCGTGCTCGCGATCGTGCTGATGGGCTTCCCCGGCATCCAGGCGGTGAAGTTCAGTCAGGACACGGTGGAGCTGGACCGCATCCGCACGCAGCCGCAGGCGCCGGCCGATCCGGTGCAGAAGCAGCAGGCCGAGCAGGCGCTCGGCAATCTGGAGCAGCGCTCCGCCGGCAATCCGCAGCTTCAGGCGCAGGTGTCGGACGGCTACCGCGCGATCGGCGAGGTGGACAAGGCCTATCGGCTGGCGCAATCGGTGCTGCGTGAAAAACCCTCGGCGCAGGTGCAGGCCACCCTGGTGCCGGTACTCACCGCGAAGTTGAACCAGGTGCAGACGAACGCGCCGATCGCTGCGCCGCCGCCCGCCGCAAGCACCTCGGTGGCGATGGCGGCGCCGGCCGGCACCGGCAGCGTCGCAGCCACGCCAGCTCCGGCATCAGCTTCGACACCAGGCGCGACAGCGCCGGTGGACAGTGCGCGCCAGCATCAGATTGCCGAGATCGCCAAGCAACTCCAGTCGACCGGCGCGGTGTTGCCTGCGGCGTCGCACGCAGCGCTGGCCAAGGCCTACGTGGTGCTGGGCCAGCCGCAGAAAGCGCAGGCGAACGTCGACGCGGCCCGCCGGATCGACCCGAACATCCGGATCAACCCCGCCGTGCTGCGCGCGGCCAGGACGGGCAGCCACCCATGAGCGCCTTCCCCGGCTCCCCGCGCATCCTCAAGGGCGGCATCGTGCTGATCGATGCCGCCAGCTCGGCGGTGCTGCGGGTGATCGCGCTGCAGTACAACCCCGACTCGCTGACCCGCTCGCTGCAGGTGCAGGCCGTCAGTGCGGATGGCGGCGATCGTTCCGAGGTGCTGCGCCTGAAGGGGCCGCCGGTGGAGACGTTGAAACTGGAGGCGGAGATCGACGCCACCGACCAGCTGGAGTTTCCGGAGCAGAACGGCGGCGTCACGCAGTCCGGCATTTTCGCCGCAGCTGGCGGCGCTGGAGACGATGGTCTATCCGAGCAGCGGCCAGCTGCGCGCGAACGACCTGCTGGCGCAGATCGGCACGCTGGAGATCGTGCCGATGGAGACGCCGCTGGCGCTGTTCGTGTGGAGCAAGTCGCGCATCCTGCCGGTGCGCATCACCGAATTCAGCATCACCGAGGAGGCGTTCGACACGGCGCTGAATCCGATTCGCGCCAAGGTCAGCCTCGGCTTGCGCGTGCTGTCGGTGAACGACGTGCCGTCCGGCCACAAGGCCGCCAGCCTGTTCATGAGCTACCTGCAACAGAAGGAGCGCCTGGCCGGCGGTGCCGGCGGCCAGCTGTCCGCGCTCGGCTTGAGCGGCGTGCCGTGAGCGGGGCGCCGGGATCGTACTTGTGCCCGTGAAAAGCCGGGCATCGCGAACACATCGGAGAGCGACATGCGTATCGAGGAAATGATTGCCGCCGTACAGCAGGCCCTCGGCGTGGAGGTGGATGGCAAGGCCGGCCCGCAAACCTGGGGCGCGATCTATGCGCGGCTGGTCGGCAAGAAGATCGATCAGATGAAGCCGTCCGAAGCCATTTCGCCGGTGGACGATCGCAGTGAAAAGGTGATCGCCACGCTGCTGCCGGAGCTGCGCCCGATCGCGCGTGCGCTGGTGCAGAAAGCGGCGGCTGCCGGGATCACCATCCGCGTGATCAGCGGCTTGCGCACCTACGAGGAGCAGGCGGCGCTGTATGCCCAGGGGCGCACGGCTCCGGGAAAGAAGGTGACCAATGCCCGGGCCGGTTACTCGAACCACAACTTCGGCATCGCGTTCGACATCGGCGTGTTCGAGGGGAACCGGTACCTGCCGGAGTCCCCGAAGTACAAGGCCGTCGGCGCGTTGGGCATGGACCTGGGCCTGGAATGGGGCGGCAACTGGAAGACCATCGTCGACCAGCCGCACTTCCAGTTGAGGCCCGCCTGGGCGGCGGACGAAAGCGAACAGCAGATGCTGGCCGAGCTGCGATCCAGAAGGGATAGCGGCGAGGCGGTGTACGCCTGACGCAACCGATGCGATCGACACGCCCGCGACGGAGAAGCCTCCATGACCTCGAATTTCCCGCCCACCAGCCGCTACGCCCTGACGCCCACCACGAGCCTGGTGCGCGCCGATGGCACCATGGTGACGTACCTGAAGCGCCGCTTCGTGCCAGCGCCGGAAAACTTCGCGCTGCTGCAGTGGCATCGCGTAGTGCAGGGCGAGCGGCTGGACAACATCGCGGCGAAGTACCTGGGCGATCCGGAACAATTCTGGCGGCTGTGCGACGCAAATCGCGCGCTGCGCCCGGAGGAACTGACCGGGACGATCGGAAGGCAGCTGCGCATCACCTTGCCCGAAGGCATCCCGGGGGTGCCGCATGCTTGAGGGCGTGCACCTGACGCTGTTGGTCGGGCCGGTGGTGCCGGTGCCGGTGCCGCAGCTCGTGCTGGACGCGCTGACCCAGGTCGAGGTGAGCGCGCCCGACGAGGCAGCCGGCGCATTCACCCTGCAATTCACGCTGAGCGTGCAGTCACCGCTGCACACGCTGTTCCTGCTCTCGGGCGGCGGCGTGGTGCCGCTGTTGCGGGTGATCGTGGTGGTCACCGTGAACGGCATGCCGCAGGTGCTGATCGACGGCGTGGTGACCCGCACCGAAGTGCTGCCGGGCGCGGACCAGCGGCATACCACGCTTGCAGGTCACCGGCGACGACCTCACCGCGGTGATGACCAAGCTGGAATTCTCCGGCCTGCCGGGCCTGCCGTATCCGGCGATGCCGGCCGAGGCGATCGTGGCGCTGCTGCTGGCCAAGTACGCCTTCCTCGGCATCGTGCCGCTGGTGATCCCCAGCATCGCGCTCGACGTGCCGATCCCGACCAACCGCATCCCGACCCAGCAAGGCAGCGACCTGGAATACATCCGCACGCTGGCCGAGCGCGTCGGCTACGTGTTCTACCTCGACCCCGGCCCGCTGCCCGGCATGAGCACCGCGTACTGGGGGCCGAAGATCAAGGTGGGCGTGCCGCAGCCGGCGTTGAACGCGGACATGGATGCGGCCAGCAACGTCGACGAACTCAGCTTCAGCTACGACGGCAACGCGCGCCAGCTGCCGGTGGTCTACATCCAGAACGAGCAGACCAAGGTGCCGCTGCCGATTCCGATCCCGGACATCGGGCCGCTCAATCCGCCGCTGGGCCTGATCGATCCGCCGCCGCAGCAGTTCCGCCCCTTGCCCGAGACCGCGAAGTATTCGCCGCAGCGCGCGCTGCTGCTGGGCATGGCCGAGGCGGCGAAATCGGCCGACACCGTCACCGGCAAGGGCAGTCTCGACGTGGTGCGCTACGGCCGCGTGCTGAAGTCGCGCCAGCTGGTCGGCGTGCGCGGCGTCGGCCCCGCGTTCGACGGCCTGCACTACGTCACCCAGGTGCGCCACACGATCAAGCGCGGCGAGTACAAGCAGAGTTTCCAGCTGTCGCGCAAGGGACTGATCTCCACCGTGCCGCTGGTGCTGCCATGAGCAAGTTCTTCGGCAAGTACCGCGGCACGGTGATCCAGAACGTGGATCCCGAACAGCGCGGGCGCATCCAGGCGATGGTGCCGGACGTGTCCGGGCTGATCCCGTCGAGCTGGGCGATGCCGTGCGTGCCGATCGCCGGCAAGCAGAGTGGCGTGTACGTGGTGCCGCAGATCGGCGCCGGCGTGTGGATCGAGTTCGAGCAGGGCGACCCGGATTATCCGATCTGGGTCGGCGGCTTCTGGGGCGTGGCGGCGGAAGTGCCGGCGCTGGCGCTGGCCGGCAATCCGGCCAGCCCGAGCGTGGTGCTGCAGTCGGGCCTGCAGAACGCGATCGCGATCAGCGACCTGCCCGGGCCGACCGGCGGCATCCTGCTGAAGAGCGTCACCGGCGCGATGATCCTGATCAACGAGCTCGGCATCACGATCTCCAACGGCCAGGGCGCCACCATCGTGCTGGCCGGGCCGACGGTGACGGTCAACAACGGCGCGCTGGTCGTGACCTAGGGAGATGTGCGATGCCGGGCTTCCTCATCCATGTCGGCGCCAGCGTGCTCTGCTCGCACGGCGGGCAGGCGCAGGCCACCGCGCCGAATCCGCGCGTCACGCGTCAGCGGCCAGCCCAGCGTGACGATCGCCGCGCCGTGGCTGGTCGCCGGCTGCGCGCTGCCGCCGCCACCGGGGGCGAACGGGCCGTGCGTCAGCGCGCAGTTCGTCACCGCCGCGACCCGGGTGACTTCCAACGGGCAGCCGCTGCTGCTGCTCGACAGCCAGGCGATCTGCGCGCCGACCGGCACGCCGCTGCTGATCGTCGCCAGCCAGACGCGCGTCACCGCGATGTGAGGACGTCATGATGAACATCGACTACCCGTTCCACTTCGACAACCGCGGCCGCAGCGCGGAAACCGGCGACGACGAGCACGTGCGCGACATGATCGAGCAGCTGCTGTTCACCAGTCCGGGCGAGCGCGTGAACCGGCCGGACTTCGGCAGCGGCCTGCTGCAGCTGGTGTTCGCGCCGAACAGCCCGGAGCTGGCCGCCGCGCTGCAGTTCACCCTGCAGGCGGCGCTGCAGCGCTGGCTCGGCGACGTGATCGACGTCGGCGCGCTCGAAGTCAGCAGCGAGGACGCCACCCTGCGCGTCGACCTCAGCTACACCGTGCGCGCCAGCGGCGACACGCGCAGCGACAGCTTCGTGCGGAGCCTGCCATGAACCGCGCGAGCACGCCCGATGCAGCCTCGGCACGATCGGCTGCGCGCCGCTGCCGGCCTGCAGCGTGCCGGCGCGGCGCGAAAAATTGCGGCTGGCCGGCACGCTCAACGGCATCGACTACGTCGAGGTCGGCGACGACGGCGTGAGCCTGTGCGTGCACCTGTTCGGCGACATCCCGCAAGGTCTCGGCGTCGCCAACGTGCGGATCAGCGGCGGCGACCGCATCACCGGCCTGCGCGTGCTCAGCGTCAACCCCGAGCTGGAACCGGAGCATGCACGACGACGCCTGCCTGCGCGTGGTGCTCGACCGCGAAGGCGACCACACCGCGTACTGCCTGTGCCTCGTGGATGCCGCATCGGGCAGGCGATCCGGCCAGCTGGCAGGCGTACCCCGGTTTCGATCCGCGCTATGCCTGCGCCACGCTGCATTTCCGCCTGGATTGCGCGAAAGCGCTGGACTGCGCCGACGAGGCGCCATGCGTGCCAGCACCGCCGCCTGCGCCGGAGATCAACTATCTCGCCAAGGACTACGCCAGCTTCCGCCAGCTGTTCCTCGACCGCATCGCGCTGGACATGCCGGCATGGCAGGAGCGCCACGTGCCGGACCTCGGCATCGCGCTGGTCGAGACGCTGGCGTACACCGCCGACTACCTCAGCTACTACCAGGACGCGGTCGCCACCGAGGCCTATCTCGGCACCGCGCGCCGGCGCATCTCGGTGCGCCGGCATGCGCGGCTGGTCGACTACCGCATGCACGAAGGCTGCAATGCGCGCGCCTTCGTCACGCTGGCATCGAGCAGCGACCTGAGCCTGGACCTCGACAACCTGCTGTTGCTGGTGCCGCCGCCGGGGCAGGCGAATCCGCCGCCGGGCATCATCGACGCGCAACCAGCTCGACGCAGCGCGGGCCCAGGGAGCGCTGATCTTCGAGCCGATGCCGCTGGACGGCGCCGCCACGTTGAACGTGGTCGCCGCGCACAGCGCGATCCGCCTGCACACCTGGGGCGACGAGATGTGCTGTCTGCCGCGTGGCAGTACGCGGGCGACGCTGGTCGATGCGCCGCCGCCCCCGACGACGCCACCGGCTGCATCGGCACCGCCCTCGGCACCCGCGGCAGCGAACGATCCCGCACCGGTTGCCGTGGCTGCCGCCGCAACGCAGCGGGCGCTGAAGCTCGCGGTCGGCGACCTGCTGATCTTCGAGGAAGTGCTGGGGCCGCAGACCGGCAATCCCGCCGACGCCGATCCCGCGCATCGGCATGCGGTGCGGCTGACGGCCGTCCAGACGTCCGTCGACCCGCTCGACGGCACGCTGTTGCTGGAAGTGGCGTGGGATGCCTTGCGACGCGCTGCCGTTCGACCTGTGCCTGTCGGTGCGCACGCCATCGCCCGACTGCGCGTGGCTGCACGACGTCAGCCTGGCGCGCGGCAACGTGTTGCTGGTCGATCATGGCGAACACGTGCGCGGCCAGTGCACGTCGACCGCCATCTGCGCGCCGACCGGCAGCGATGGCGACTACCCGGGACTCGCCGCCGCGCTCGCCGCGATGCCGGACGCGTGCACGCGCTGCGGCACGCTGACCGAGGATTGCTGGCTGGTGCCGGGCGACACGCAATACGGCTGCTGTCATTGCGACGGCGCGGTGCCGGACGTGCGCCGCCCGCCGTTCGACACCGGCCACGTGCTGCCGGATACGCCGCTGACCTGGGCCGAACCGTTGCCGCCGCACGCGCCGGTATGCAAGCTGCTGGCGCGCGATCCGCGGCACGCGCTGCCGCAGTTGAGCGTATACGGCGGCGCGCTGGCCGACGTGCTGGTCGCCGGCACGCCCGATCCGCGCTGGCACTGGCAACCGCGCCAGGACCTGCTGGCCAGCGGTCCGGACGACCGCCACTTCGTGGTCGAGATCGACGACGACGGCGCCGCGCACCTGCGCTTCGGCGACGGCGTGCTGGGTGCGCAACCGCAGGCTGGCGATTTCTTCCGCGCCGCCTCGCGCATCGGCAACGGCCCGGCCGGCAACGTCGGGCGCGACAGCATCGTGTGGCTGGCGCTGAAGTCGGGCGTGCTGTCGGCCGACCTGGTGCCGCGCAACCCGCTGCCGGCCAGCGGCGGCACTGCGCCGGAAAGCCTGGCCGAGGTGAAGCTGTATGCGCCGGGCGCGTTTCGCGCCGAACCGCTGCGCGCGATCGTTGCCGACGACTACGCGATGTTCGCCGCGCGCGCGCCGGAACTGCAGGGCGCTGCCGCCGCGCTGGAGTGGAGCGGCAGCTGGTACGCCGCCGACGTGATGGTCGACCCGCTGGGCCGCGAGAACCTGCCGGCCGGACTGGCGCGGCGGATCAAGGCGCAACTGGAACGCTATCGCCGCATCGGCCACGACGTCGAGGTGCATGCGGCCCGCTACGTGCCGTTGCGCATCGCGCTGTTCGTCTGCGTGCTGCCGGACTTTCTCGTCGCCCACGTCGAGGCCGAGCTGCGCGACCGCTTCGGCGCCGGCCTGCGCCGCGACGGCACGCCCGGCTTCTTCCATCCGGACCGGCTGAAGCTGGGCGCGCCGGTATTCGTCAGCGCGCTGCTGGCCGAGGCGCAGTCGATCACCGGCGTGGCCCACGTCGAAGTCACCACGCTGGCCCGCGCCGAGATCGGCGACGACGGCGTACCCGACGACGGCGTGCTGCACCTGGCCGCGCGCGAGATCGCGCAGGTCGACAACGATCCGGATCATCCCGACCACGGCAGCATCAGCTTCAACGATGGGAGGTGGCCGATGAGCTGCTGTAGCGCCTGTGGCAAGCACGCCTGCGCCTGCGGTTGCGGCGCGATCGCCGGCACGCCGTTGCCGCTGTACAACCGGCCGGGCCTGGACAGCCTGAGCTATCGCGTGGGCACGTACGCGGATTTCCGCGCCACCATGCAGAACGATCTCAGCGACGCCGCGCTGCCGGCGCTGGCCGGGCTGCGCACGCGCGAGGCCGACGATCCGGCGATGGCCCTGCTCGATGCCTGGGCGGTCGGCGCCGACGTGCTCAGCTTCTACCACCGAGCGCATCGCCAACGAAGGCTACCTGCGCACCGCCACCGAGCGGCGCTCGGTGCTGGAGCTGGCGCGGCTGGTCGACTACCGCCTGCGCCCCGGCGTCGCCGCCAGCGTCTATCTCGCCTATACCGTCGAGAAGGATTCGCCGCCGGTGACGATTCCCGCCGGCGCGCGCGCGCAGTCGGTGCCGGCGCCCGGCGAGCAGATGCAGACCTTCGAGACCGCCGAGCCGCTGGATGCGCGCTTCGAGTGGAACGCGCTCAAGCCGCGGTCGACCCGGCCGCAGAACATCACGCTCGACAACGTCGCCGGCCTCGCCGAGCTGTGGCTCGCCGGCACCACCAGCAACCTCAAGCCGAACGATCGCCTGCTGTTCCTGTTCGGCGACTTGCCCGCTGGCGTACCGGCGATCCGCCTGGTGCAGTCGGTCGAGGTGCAGCAGCAGAGCGGGCGCAGCAAGGTACTGCTGCAACCGCTTGGCGCGTTGAAGGAGCAGATCGTTGCCGCGGCGAGCGTGGCGATCGCCGCGTTGTCGAGCAGCGCGCCATTGCGCGGCAAGATCGAAAAGATCTATCGGGGAGTGCTGCTCGGCGCCGGTGATGTGCGGAAGCATCAACAGGTTCCTCGGTGGCTTCGGCCTGGAGATTGGCTCCCTTGCCAGCGGCCCGCAGGCGGCAAAGGATTTCCTGCTGGCCGTGGTCAAGGCGTTTGGTGGCGGCAGTCCCGGCGTCCCGGCGCCGACGGTTGGCTTCGGTGCGCTGTTCGGTGCCTTGACGCTGCAGCCCGCCGCCGCAGCCGGCCAGCCGTTTCCGCCTGCAGCGGAGCGTTGCCACGGCACTGGGCACGGCCAGCGACACGCGGCCGCAATTGCTGCTGAAATTCGCGCCGCGGCTGGTCGATACCTTCTACCGCGCCTGGACCAGCGTGCCGCAGGGCGAACCTTCGCCGGCGCTGAGCGGCGTGTATGCGTTGCGCGTGGCTGCGGCGCTGTTCGGCCACAACGCGCCGCAGAGCATCGCCATCACGCAGACGCCGGATGGTCATGGCGGTTCCACCTCGAAGGTCACCACCAGCGAGCTTCCGCTCGACGAAGAGGCGGATGTGGTGCGGCTGGACAATGGCCATGACGGCGTGACGGCGGGCAGTTATCTGGTCATCGACCCGCCAGGCGACGTGCCCACGGTGGCGCGCGTGCGGAGCGCGCAGGTGCATCCGCGCAGTCGAGCTACGGCATCAGCGGCAAGACCACCGAGATCACGCTGGATGATTCATCGGCGGATAGCGAGTCAGTCGTGTGGCAGGTGCCCAGCATGGCGGTCTTGCGGCGTACCCAGGTGCATGCGCAGAGCGAACGCTTGCCGCTGGCCGAGCTGACGATCGCGGACGAAGTCGGCGCGCTCGCCGATCGACAGTGCGCCGCGCGCCACGGGCGACAGCGCCACCCGGCTCACCCTCGATACCGCCGTCGACGGCCTCAAGGCCGGCCGCTGGGTGATCGTCGAAGGCCGGCGCAGCGACGTGCCGGGCACCGATGCGGTGGACTGCCGCCGAGCTGGTGATGCTGGCCGCGGTGGAGCAGGGCGCCGATGCGAACCTGCCGGGCGACACGGTGCACAGCACGCTGGTGTTCGCCAATGCCGGCCTGGCCTACAGCTACGCAGCGCGACAGCGTGCACGGTGCACGCCAACGTGGTGCGTGCCACCCACGGCGAGACGCGCCGCGAGGTGCTCGGCAGCGGCAACGGCGCCTTGCCGATGCAGGCGTTCGTGCTGAAGCAGCCGCCGCTGACCTACGTTTCCGCGGCCACCGTGGATGGCGTGCAGAGCACGCTCGACGCTGCGCGTCAACGACCTGCAATGGCACGAGACGCGCAACCTCGCCTTCGTCGGCGCGGCCGACCGCAGCTTCGTCACCGCCACCGACGACGACGGCAAGACCACGCGTGCGTGTTCGGCGACGGCGTGCACGGCGCGCGCCTGCCCACCGGCGTCGAGAACGTCATGGCGACCTACCGCAACGGCATCGGCACGCCGGGCAACGTGCGCGCCGGACAGGTCAGCCTGCTGGCGACCCGGCCGCTCGGCGTCAAGGACGTGATCAACCCGCTGCGCGCCTCCGGCGGCGCCGACGCGGAGACGCGCGACCAGGCGCGCCGCAACGTGCCGCTGGCGGTGCTGGCGCTGGACCGGCTGGTCTCGGTGCCGGACTACGCCGACTTCGCGCGCACGTTCGGCGGCGTCGGCAAGGCGGCGGCGCATCAAGCTCGGGCAACCTGGTGCAGGTGACCATCGCCGGTGCCGCCGATGCGCCGATCGACCCGACCTCCGACCTCTACCGCAACCTGCTGCAGGCGCTGCAGCGGTACGGCGATCCGTCGCTGCCGGTGCGCCTGGACGTGCGCGAGCTGCTGGCGCTGACCGTGAGCGCGAAGGTGGGGCTGCTGCCGGACTTCGCGTGGGAATCGGTCGAGCCGGCCGTGCGCGCGGCGCTGCTCGATGCGTTCGGCTTCGAGCGGCGCGCGCTGGCGCAGAGCGTCTACCTCAGCGAGCTGGTCGCCTGCATGCAGGCGGTGCGCGGCGTGGCGTGGGTCGACGTGGACGCGTTCGGCAGCCTCGACGAGACGACCCTGCTGGCCGGCTTCGGCGCTGCGGCGGCAACGGCAAGAATGGCGACGGTTCGTCGCTGCACCACGCCAGGCGACCGTCGACCGCCACCACGGTGCCGCCGCGCGTGCGGGTGCTGCCTGCCCGCTACGACGACGCCGGCACGCTGCGCCCGGCGCAGCTGGCCTATCTGCCGCCGAACGTCCCCGACACGCTTGCTGCTGCAGGAGGCCACGCCATGAGTGCGCAACCGGATCGGCTGTACGACCTGCTGCCGGTGGTCTATCGCATGCGCGACGCGGAGCAGGGCTATCCGCTGCGCGATTTGCTGCGCGTGCTGGCGACCCAGGCCAACGTGCTGGAGCAGGACATCGCGCGGCTGTACGACAACTGGTTCATCGAGACCTGCGACGACTGGGTGGTGCCGTACATCGGCGACCTGCTCGGCTACGCCTTGTTGCCGGAGGCGGCCGCGCTGGACGGCAGACGGCCGCTGCAGCGCCGGGCTCGGCCGCGTGCTGGCGCCGCGTGCCGATGTGGCCAACACGATCGACGCGCGCCGGCGCAAGGGCACGCTGTCGCTGCTGGAGGATCTGTCCCGCGACGCGGCCGGCTGGCCGGCGCGCGCGGTGGAGTTCTACCGCCGGCTCGGCTGGATGCAGCATCTCGATCACCAGCATCCGCATCGCGGCGGCACCGCCGACCTGCGCGATCCCGGGCGGCTGCAACGGCATCGGCTGGGCGAACGGCGCGTTCGATCCGTTCGCGCACAGCGTCGACGTGCGGCGCATGGGCAGCGCTCATCGGCGCGGCCGCTACAACATTCCCGCGGTCGGCGTGTTCGCCTGTCGCCTGCGCAGTTATCCGGTGACCTGCACGCCGGCGTACTGCATCGAGGAACGCGGCCCGCACTGCTTCAGCTTCAGCGTGCTCGGCAACGACACGCCGCTGTTCCAGCGCCCGGTCGAGGAAACCGAGCCCACCCACATCGCCGACGAGCGCAACCTGCCGCTGCCGTTGCGCCGCTGGCGTTTCGCCGAGCGCGGCCCGCAGGCCGATTACGCCAGCGTGTCGGCGGAACTCTATGGCGACGGTCGCAGCGTGCAGATGTGGGCGCCGGACTGGCCGGCGAAAGGGCAGGGAACGCCGGTGCCGCGCGAGGCGCTGATCCCGGCCGATCTGTCCGGCTGGCGCGGGCAGGTGAAGCGCGGGCGCGTGGCGATCGATCCCGAACGCGGCCGCCTGCTGTTTCCGGCCAACCAGCGGCCGAAGCGCGGCGTGTGGGTGTCGTATCAGTACGGCTTCGCCGCCGATCTCGGCGGCGGCGAATACGCGCGGACCACGCCGGAGCTGGAAGGCGCCACGCGCTACGTGGTGCATGCGGCGCTGCCGGATCGGGCGGCGAACGCCAGCTGGCCAGCCGGCCACTTCGGCAGCATCGCCGACGGCGCTGGCGGCGTGGGCGCAGGCGAAGGCGGCCGCGCCGACGTTGCGCGCGCTGGTGCATCGAGCTGGCCGAGAGCGGCGTGTACGAGGGCAGCATCGACCTGCAGCTGGACGCTGGCGAGGCGATCCAGCTGCGCGCGGCCGAACGCACGCGGCCGGTGCTGCGCCTGCTCGACGTGCGCGCCAGCCAGCCGGACGCGCTCGGCATCGGCGGCCGCGCCGGCAGCCGCGTGCTGCTGGACGGCCTGCTGATCGTGGGTCGCGGCATCGAGGTGCACGGGCCGGGCGACGAGGCCGCCGCGGACGACGACTTGTGCGAGCTGCTGATCCGCCACTGCACCCTGGTGCCGGGCTGGGCGCTGCAGTGCGACTGCGATCCGAAGCGCCCGGGCGAGCCCAGCGTCACCCTCGACGGCACGCGTGCCGCGCTGCGCGTCGAGCACAGCATCCTCGGCGCGATCGCCGTGATCAGCCCCGAGCGGCGCGGCGAACCGCCGACGCTGGAACTGTGCGACAGCATCCTCGACGCCACCGGCGCCGAGCGCGTGGCGCTGGGTGCGCCGGACGAGGCGGTGGCGTATGTCGAGGCCAGCTTCCGTCGCTGCACGGTGATCGGCGCGGTGCAGGCGCACGGCATCGCGCTGGCCGAGGACTCGATCTTCGCCAGCCCGCTGCGCGTGCTGCGTCGGCAGCAGGGCTGCGTGCGCTTCTGCTACGTGGCCGACGGCTCGCGCACGCCGCGGCGCTTCCATTGCCAGCCCGACCTGGCGCTGGCTGCGGTGGCGCCGCGGCACAGCGTGCGCACGAGCGGCTGCGCGTGGTGCCGCAGTTCCGCAGCCGGCGCTACGGCTCGCCGCACTACCTGCGCCTGGCCGACGGCTGCTGCGCGGAAATCCGCCGCGGCGCATCCGACCGTTCGGCGATGGGCGTCTACCACGACCTGTACGAACCGCAGCGCGAGGCGAACCTCGCGGCGCGGCTGACCGAATACGTTCCGGCGGGCACGGACGCCGGCATTCTTTTCGCGAATTAGGAGATCGACCATGAAAGGCGACTTCGCACGCGTCAGCTTCGATCCGACCCTGCATTACAGCCAGGTGTTCCAGCAGCAAGGCCGCGTGCTGCTGGAGGCGGACTGGAACGAGCAGGCGCACATCCAGCTGCACCTGCTGCGCACCCTGGTGCGCGACCTGGTCGGTCCGTGCTGGGCGGCGGGCACCGGCTTCGCCATCACCGGCACCACGACCAATGCGGACGGCAGCAGCAAGCCGCTGCCGCTGACCGACTGGCAGCTGGCGCCGGGACACTTCTACGTCGACGGCATCCTGTGCGTGAACGAGGCTGCGTGCACGCTGACCCAGCAACCGAACGCGCCCACGCCCGACTACGGCGTGGCCGATGGCAAGAGCGGTTTCGAGAATCCGCCGGCGGGCTTCGCGCTGTGGCTGGACGTGTGGGAGCGGCATCTGTGCGCGGTGGAAGCGCCGCGCATCGCCGATGTGGCGCTGGACGGCGTCGATACCGCCTCGCGCGCGCAAGTGGTGTGGCAGGTGCGCCTGTTCGACCAGCCGCGGGCGCAGCAACAACTCGACGACGTCACCACGGCGCTGAAGACGCGCCAGAGCGCCGCCGGCAGTCCGGCCGACGTCGCTGCCGATCAAGCAACAGCTCGCCGAGGTGGCGCAGTTGCGCAAGGGCCTCGACAGCGGCGGCCAGGCCAACGCCTCGCCCTGCGTGCTGCTGCGCCAGTTGCTCGGCGCGCGCGCTGCGTACGCCTTGCCACGGCTGCGCGCCGAGCTGGGTCCGCACGAGGCCGACGACGACCCCTGCGTGATCGCCGCCGACGCGCGCTACCGCGGCATGGAGAACCAGCTGTACCGGGTCGAGATCCACCAGGGCGGGCCGGCCGGCACGGCCAGTTTCAAGTGGTCGCGCGAGAACGGTTCGGTGGTGTTCCCGGTCACACGCAGCGACCTCGGCGCGACGGCGGACGATGGCAGCGCGCAACTGACCGTGACCCTGGCCCGGCTCGGTCGCGATGCCCGGCTCGGGCTGGCGGCGAACGACTGGGTCGAGCTGATCGACGACCGCTACACGCTGGGGCAGCGCGCCTATCCGCTGCTGCAGGTGATCGCCATCGACACGGCGAGCTGCAGCGTCACCTTGAACGTGCCGAAGAACATCCTGCCGTGGCCGCTGGACGACGATCCGCGCCGGCATCCGCTGCTGCGCCGCTGGGAACAGCGCGAGGCGGTGAACACGCAAGGCGTGCTGGCCGTGGCCGAGGGTGCGCCGATCGTGCTGGAGGACAGCATCCAGATCACCTTCGAGCCGGGCGGCGTGTACGCCACCGGCGACTACTGGCTGATCCCCGCGCGGGTGGCCGGCAACGGCCAGCTCGACTGGCCGTCGGTGAACGGCTCGCCCGCCGCCCTGCCGCCGCGCGGACGGCATCACCAGGCGGTGCTTGGCGTCACCGGCGACAACGGCGGCTACGAGGAATGCTGCTGCCGCTTCGACAGCCTGTGCGAGTTGCTGCGCGCCTCATCCAAGGCCGCGCCGGGCACGCCCGGACACGACCTGCTCAGCGCACCCGCGCTCGGTGCCGCCAAGTCCAAGGCGGTGGCCGGCAGCGCCAAACGCAAGCGGGCGCGCGCCAAGCCGGCGAAGCCCGGCAATCCTCCCTGAGCGGGCCTCAGCCCCGGCACCCTTCCTGCCTCAATCGTCGCCAAGGAAACTGTTCATGGATCCGCTGACTGCTCCGTATTTTCCGCTCATCTACGTCCGCGGCTATGCGATGACGGCGAACGAGATTGCCGATACCGTTGCCACGCCGTACATGGGCTTCAATCTCGGCTCCACCAAGCTGCGCCAGGCCTGGGACGGCACCGTGCGGCGCCACGTGTTCGAATCGCCGCTGGTGCGGTTGATGAAGGATTACGGTTACCGCGACGTCTACTCTGACGGCAGCGAGATCGACGGCGAGCTGCCGGCGCGCAGCGTGGTCATCTACCGCTACTACGAAACGGCCGACACCGACCTGGGCGACGGCAAGGTGCTGTCGATCGTCGAAGCCGCCACCGGCCTGCGCGACCTGATCCGCAAACTGCGCGACCAGGTTTGCGGCACCGATGCGGCGCGGAAAAAGGCGTTCCGTGTGTACCTGGTCGCCCACTCGATGGGCGGGCTGGTGTGCCGCAGCTTCCTGCAAAACGACAAGATCAGTACCGGCGCGGACCGCGCCATGGTCGACAAGGTGTTCACCTACGCCACGCCGCACAACGGCATCGAGATGGCCGGCATGAACGTGCCGGCGGTGCTCGGCCTGTGGGACATGAACAACTTCAACCGCAAGAACATGGCCGGCTACCTCGGCCTGAAGGGCACGCCGGAGCGGGTGGATACGCTGGACGGCAAGTTCGATCCGCAGCGTTTCTTCTGCTTCGTCGGCACCAATCACCGCGACTACGAGGCGGCGCTCGGCATCTCGCGCAAGCTGGCCGGCGAGATGAGCGACGGCCTGGTGAAGATCGAGAACGCCACCGTGAGCGAAGCGCCGCGCGCGTTCGCCTACCGCAGCCACAGCGGCGTGTACGGCGTGGTCAACTCCGAAGAGGGCTACCAGAACCTGGTGCGCTTCCTGTTCGGCGACATGCGCGTGGACGGCGCGCTGGAGGTGGACGCGCTGCCGCTGCCGGCCTCGGTGCAGAAGGCGAAGGACGATGGCAAACAGGTGCGGGCTTCGTACTACTTCGAGGCCACCGTGGCCCCGCGCGGCACCAACAGCTACCGCTTGAGCGAGCGTCGCCGGGATACCTTCAGCGCGATCCTGCGCAGCTTCGATGAACTGCTGCGGCCGGACAACGCCGGGCTGGCGGCGCCGCGTTCGCCGGTGCTGTTCTCGGCCTTCCTCGATACCAGCAAGATCACCTCCGGCAATACCGTCGTGTTCAGCGTGGAGCTGACCGTGTCGACCACCGGCTACACCATCGACAACAAGCTGTGGCTGGACAAGCACGTCGAGGGCGAATACCTGTTCCGCGACACCGTGGTGGTCCGGGCGACGCGCAGCGGCGATGGCTGGAACGTGCGCTACGTGCTCGCCGACGAGCAATCCAGCGAGGGGCTCGGCACCCTGGTGGAGCCCGAGCCGGAAGGCTACCTGATTCCGCTTTCTTCGCAGAAAGGTTTCAAGGGGCGGCTGCGGTTGACGGTGCAGCGGCCCGTGCCGGCGGGCGGCTGAGCGTCCAGGACAGGAGCCACGGCGATCACCCATGTCCGACTTGCCGAAAAAGCCCGTTTCCGGTTCAACCGACCAGGACATCCTCGAAGCAATAGCCACTAGCGGGGTTTGGACGATGGAAAAGAAAGAATGTCTTGCGATGCAGCTGGCAACCCACATCGACTGGTTCGACAAGGAGTCGAAAGGGCACAAGCGGCTGCACCGGAAACTGCGTTACCTGGCCTTTTCACTGACTGCGCTGTCGACGGTACTGGCCGGGCTGGCGCTTGCCGCGCCCGGACTGCAGACGTCAAGCAACGTCGCCATCGTATTGACCACGGCGGTCGCCGGCCTGGCTACCTCCATCGAGGGTTTGCGCAAGCCCGGCGAGTTATGGATCCACGAAAGGACGCTCTACTACGCGCTCAAGGATCTCAAGCGCAAACTCGAGTTCAGCACCGCGGAGGATCACGACCCGAAGGTCGTCGAGACCATTTTCTCCGAGATGCAGGACGTTCTCGGTTCCGCACGCGAGCGATGGAGCCGGCAAGTGGCCGGGAAGGCAGGGAAGGAACCATCGGACGAGTCGAAGGCTACTTGAGGACGCGTAACCGGCGTCATCCATTCGCATGACTGGCGCCCGCTGCGCGCGAGTTTCCGCATCCCCGGTCGCCGACGGGCTCGCGAACGGGGCGCGGCCAGCCCGCGGCCAGCCCGGCAATCCACCCTCGGTATGCAACGCGCTGCCTTTACACTAGGCGCATGAACGACTCCGCCTGCGTATCACCCTGGCGTCTGTCTGTCGCCCCGATGATGGACTGGACCGACCGCCACTGCCGCTACTTCCACCGGCTGCTGACGCCGCGTGCGCGGCTGTATACGGAGATGGTGACCAGCGCGGCGCTGGTGCGCGGGAAACAGCTGCGCCTGCTCGAACACAGCCAGCAGGAGCATCCGCTGGCGCTGCAACTCGGCGGCAGCGATCCGCGCGAGCTGGCCGCAGGCGGCGCGTTTGGGCGCCGAGGCCGGCTACGACGAGATCAACCTCAACGTGGGCTGCCCGTCGGACCGGGTGCAATCGGGCCGCTTCGGCGCCTGCCTGATGCACGAGCCGGCGCTGGTGGCCGAGTGCGTCAAGGCGATGCGCGAGGCGGTCAGCATCCCGGTGACGGTGAAGTGCCGTATCGGGGTGGACGACCAGGACGATTACGCCGATCTGCAGCATTTCACCGAACTGATGCTGGAAGCGGGCGTCGAAGTGCTGGTGGTACATGCGCGCAAGGCCTGGCTCAAGGGCCTGTCGCCGAAGGAGAACCGCGAGGTGCCGCCGCTGGACTACGCGCGGGTGTACCGGCTCAAGCGCGAGTTTCCGCAGCTGGCCGTGGTGATCAACGGCGGCATCACCACGGTCGCACAGGTGCAGACGCACCTGGCGCAGCTGGACGGGGTGATGCTGGGCCGTGCGGCGTATCACGACCCGTACCTGCTGGCGCAGATCGAACACGCCTTGTACGGCGAGCCGCTGCCCACGCGCGAAAGCGTGCTGCAGCACCTGCGGCCGTACGTCGAGGCCGAGCTGGCGCGCGGCACGGCGCTGAAGCACATCAGCCGGCATCTGCTCGGGTTGTATCAGGGCGAGCCGGGCGCGCGGGCGTTCCGTCGCACGCTCAGCGAGGGCGCGCATTTGCCGGGAGCGGGCTGGACCCTGCTGGAGCAGGCGATGGCGCCGTGCGCGGTGGCGGCGTGACAGTCGCCGCCCGTCCGGTCAGTATTCAGGCCTGATTGCCTACGCTGGACGTTTCGGCAGCTGCCAGGCGGGAACTTCACGCATGACAACGCACAAATACTTCATGCTGGCTCTGTTGGTATCGCTGTTCGTGGGCGCGGCCGGGCTGGCCGTGGCGCAATCGGCACCGGCGGTGACGCTGGATCAGGCGGTGCTCACGGTGCAGCAGGATACGGGCGGCAAGGTGCTGTCGGCCGAGTCGCGTCGGATCGGGCGGCGGCTGGAATACCGCATCAAGGTGCTCACGCCGGACGGTCATGTGAAGGTGATGGCGGTTTCTTCCGAGCCGGGCAAGAATTCGTCATCGACCCAGTCAATCAAGAACCCGCCCGCGAAGAACGCGGGCCGCAAGGAGAAACGCTGATGCGCATCCTGTTGGTGGAGGACGAGGCGCCGTTGCGCGAGACGCTGGCGGCACGCCTGAAACGGGACGGCTTTGCCGTCGATGCGGCGCAGGATGGCGAGGAGGGCATCTACCTCGGCCGCGAAGTGCCGTTCGATCTGGCGATCATCGACCTGGGCCTGCCCAAGATGTCCGGCATGGAGCTGGTCAAGGCGCTGCGCGAGCACGGCCAGCGCTATCCGATCCTGATCCTGACCGCGCGCGGCAGCTGGCAGGACAAGGTCGAAGGGCTGAAGTACGGCGCCGACGATTACCTGGTGAAACCCTTCCACGTCGAGGAACTGCTGGCGCGCATCAACGCGCTGGTGCGCCGCGCCAGCGGCTGGTCGAAGCCGATCCTGGCCTGCGGCATGATCAAGCTGGACACCACCGCGCAGACGGTGACGGTGGAAGGCAAGCTGGTCGACCTCACCAGTTACGAATACAAGGTGCTGGAATACCTGATGCTGCACGCCGGCGAGCTGGTCTCCAAGGCCGACCTCACCGAGCACATCTACCAGCAGGATTTCGACCGCGACTCCAACGTGCTCGAAGTGTTCATCGGCCGGTTGCGCCGCAAGCTCGATCCGGAAGGCACCCTCAAACCCATCGAGACGGTACGTGGACGCGGATACCGCTTTGCCATCCCGCGCACCGACGGCGACGACGAGTGAGCTGAGGCCGCCGCATCGCCCGCTGTCGCTGGCGGCGCGTGCGGCGATCGCCACCAGTTTCGTGCTGGCCGGGTTCCTCGGTCTGGTCGGGCTGACCCTGACGCAGACCAATCAGGCGCGCGCGCTGCGGGCGCTGCACGACCGGCTCGAAAACTTCGCGATCGCGTACATCACCAATACCGACGTCAACCGGTACGGCAAGCTGTTGCCGCCGGACACGGCGCCCAATCCCAAATTTCTCGCAACCGGGGTCGGGCCTGTACGCGGTGGCGCTGGGCGATAACGGTTACCGCTGGGAATCGTCGTCGGCGATCGGCCGCGATTTCGCTTTCCTGAAGCCGCTGGAGCCGGGCCAGAGCCAGTTCGTCGGCCCGATCGACACACGCATGGGCCGGCTGTACTACTACAGCTACGGCGTGGCGTTCGACACGCTGGACAAGAAGTCCGTGCGGCTCACCGTGATGGTGGCGCAGACCGAGGACCAGCTCGAAGGCGAGAGCGCGGTGTTCCGCCACACGCTGGTGATCTGGCTGTCGATCCTCGGCGTGATGCTGATCGTGCTGCAGTTGCTGCTGCTGCGCTGGAGCCTGACTCCGCTGCGCAAGGTGGCCAGCGACATGAGCCGGGTCGAGCGCGGCGACAGCGAGCAGCTGGACAGCCAGTACCCGCTGGAGCTGACCGGCCTGACCGAGCGCATCAATGCGTTCATCACCAACGAGCGCGAACAGCGCACGCGTTACCGGCACACCCTGGCCGACCTGGCGCACAGCCTGAAGACGCCGCTGGCGGTGATCCGTTCGCAACTGGAATCGCCGACGACGGGCGACGAGGCGGCGCGGCGCAGCAGCGTGCTCGACCAGGTGCGGCGGATGAACGAGCTGGTCGCCTACCAGCTGTCGCGCGCGGCCACCTCCGGTCGGCAGACCTTCGCCAGCGCGGTGCCGATGGCCGGTCATGCCGAAGATCTGGTGCAAGGCCTGGAGAAGGTCTACGCGGCCAAGAACGTGCTGTGCGAATTCGACATCGAAGACGGCGCGGTGTTCTACGGCGAGCAGGGCGACCTGCTGGAACTGATGGGCAACCTGCTGGAGAACGCATTCAAGTGGGCCGGCCACCGCGTGCTGCTGGTGGTGAAGATGCAGCCGCAGCCCGGCCGCAAGCGGCCAGGCCTGTGGCTGAGCGTGGAAGACGATGGCCCCGGCATTGCCGAGGACAAGATCGAGAAAGTGCTGCAGCGCGGCGTGCGCGGCGACGAGCGGGTGCAGGGCCACGGCATCGGCCTGTCGATCGTGCAGGACATCGTGCATGCCTATCAGGGCGAACTGGTGGTCGATCGTTCGCCGGAATTCGGTGGTGCGCGTTTCAGCGTGAGGCTGGCGGCGAGCTGAGCCTCGCGTTTCTCAGCGTGCGCGGCAGAGGCCAGCCGGCTCGCAACCTTCGGCCGGCGAACGGCCATAGAAGCTTTCCAGCAGCTCGGCGATCGTCGGTTCCGCCTCGCGCAACAGCGCGGGCTGCGAGTAGTGCATTTCGCTGACCACGGCAAAATATTCGGCGGCGCTTTCGGTGGCGTAGTGATCGATCGGGCTGTCGCAGCCATGTTCGCGGCATGCCGGCCAGGCGGTCGTAGGCCAGCTGGAACTGCCGGATCCAGCGCCGCCGCGGGATGTCCACCAGCGGCGGCACGCCATCGGGTGGGCCGTCGAGCATGTCCAGCTTGTGCGCCATCTCGTGCACGACCACGTTGTAGCCGTCCCATGGCTGTTCCAGGTCCAGTTGCACGTCGGCCAGCGACAACACCAGCGGTCCGCGTTCCCACGCCTCGCCGATGCGGATCTCGTCGCCCTCGGTAACCACGCCGGTGCGGTCATCGTGATGGCTGCGGCGCACCTTGAACTCGCCCGGGTAGATCAGCACCTCGCGCCAGCCGCGCAGGCTGACCGCACCCTGTTGCAGCGCGGGCAGGCAGGCCTGCATTGCGATCAGCAGTCGCCAGTAGTCGTCCAGCACGGCTCCGGCCAGTGCATGGAAGCGCTTGCGTGCGAGGAACAGCGCGGAAAGCCGGCGCAGTTGGTGTTGCCGTTCGGGGTCCAGCCGGCGCGCCAGCGGGCAGCCGGCCAGGGCGCGCCGCCACAGCGTGTCGGCAATCGGCGCGGGTTCAAAACGCTCCCGCAGTGATTGCCACCAGGATCCCGGCATGGCGCCGAGCGCTTACTGGATCGACCCAGGCAGCAACGATTGCCAGCCCAGATGTGGCCGGCGGTTGGGCGTCGGCGCGGAAGAGGCGCCGCCGGAGTGATCGGTGCTCGTGCCGGAGGTGTTGTCGGAAGTGCCCATTCCGCTGTTTTGCGGGCAGTCGTGGTTCAGCCCCAGGGCGTCGCCACCGTTGCTGCCCGATGCGCTGGTGCCGTCAAGCGAGGCGTGCGTGGAGCTGTCCATGTCCTGGGCGTCCAGGCTGTGGGTATCCAGGCTGGAAGCACCGGCAGCGCCGATTCCGGCGATGCACAAGGCGCAACCGATAAGCCAATGAGAGGCACGCATGGCAATCGAACTCCCTGACCCGCAAACAAGACATGGATCGTCTCAGAAACCCCGCCAGCATGCCAGTGCTGCCACCCGCAAGACGGTCGGCCGGGCTAAAATCGGCCGATGTCCATCCAGCCACGCCTCCTGTCGCCCCGGCACCGCCGGCCAGCTGTCGCCACCGTGGCCGGGGTCTGCTGATGCAGCCGGCACAGTTGCTGGCCATGCTTGCCGAGGGCAAGCCGTTGTCCGGAGCGGGACTGGCCGCGCAGACCGGGGTGACCCGGGCCGCGATCTGGAAGCAGGTCGAAGGTTTGCGTAGCCGCGGCGTGCCGATCGAGACGCGCGGGCAGGCCGGCTATTGCCTGCCGTGGCCCTTGCAATGCTCGACGCAAAACGCATCCGCGCCGCCCTGCCGGTGCCGCTGGCGCGTTCGCTGGGCGCGCTGGACGTGCATTGGGAACTGGACTCCACCTCCAGCGAACTGCAGCGCCGCGGCGCCGCCGCCGGCGACCTCAGCATGGTGCTGGCCGAAACCCAGAGCGCCGGTCGCGGTCGGCGCGGGCGCCAGTGGCTGTCGCCGCCGGGGCTGAACCTGTATCTGTCCTGCCTCAAGCGTTTCGACTCGGGGTTCGCCAGCCTGACCGGATTGTCGCTGGCACTTGGCGTGATCGTGCTGCGCGCACTGCAGCACCTGGGCATCGCGGGGGCCGGGCTGAAATGGCCGAACGACGTGCTGGCCGTCGCCGATGGCCGACCGGGCGGCAAGCTGGGCGGCATCCTGGTCGAGCTGAGCGGCGAATACCAGGGGCCGTGCGCGGCGGTCATCGGCATTGGCCTCAACCTGCGGCTGACTGCCGCCCTGCACGATCAGGCCGGTCAGCCGGCCTGCGACCTGGCCAGCCTGGCCGGCGGTACGCCACCGGATCGCAATCGCGCCGCGGCGGCGCTGATCACGGCGCTGGCGGAGGGCTTGCGCCAGTTCGAGCGCCAAGGCTTTGCCGCATTCAGCGACGACTATGCGGCGCACGACCTTTTGCGCGACCAGCCGCTGCAACTGAGCGGTGCGCTGGGTGCATTCGAGGGCATTGGGGCCGGTGTCGATGCGCAGGGTGCGCTGCTGGTGCGCCAGGTGGATGGCAGCGTGCGGCGGATCGACAGCGCCGACGTCACGGTGCGGCGCGCATGAGGCTGCTGCTTGATCTGGGCAATACGCGACTGAAGTGGGTGCTGCAGGCGCAGACGGAAGGCTGGCTGGCGCGCGGCGCGGTGGACTGGCGCGAGGACACCTCGGACGTGCTGGCCGCCGCCTGGGCCGGGTTGCCGCCGCCGGCACGGATACTCGCCGCCTCGGTCGTCGACACCGCCCGCGAAACGCAAGTGGCAACTGTGGCGGAACGCCTGTTCGCGCGCGTCCCGGACTGGCTGCGCACCCCGGCCAGCGCCTGCGGCGTGCGCAACGCCTATGCCGAGCCGCAACGGCTTGGCGTGGATCGCTTCCTGGCGATGGTCGCAGCGCATGCCCATGGCCATGCGCCATGCGTGCTGGCCAGTGTGGGCACCGCGCTCACGCTCGATGCGCTGGCGGTCGACGGACAGCACCTGGGCGGACTGATCGCGCCGGGCCCGCAGCTGATGCGGCAGTCGCTGCTGGGTGCGACGGCGCAGGTACGACCGGAACGACCTGGCCAGATCCTGGATCTCGCCGACAACACCGCCGACGCCGTGGCTTCAGGCTGCTGGCAGGCCGCCGCCGCGCTGATCGAACGCTTCGCGCTGCGCGCCGCGCCCCGGCTTGGCGTGGCGCCGGAGCTGATCCTCGGCGGTGGTGACGCGCAGAGCCTGCTGCCGCTGTTGTCGTTGCCTGTACGACTGGAGCAGGACGGCGTGCTGCTTGGCCTGGGCGTGTGGGCCAACGCGCAGTGATGCCGGCAACCTCCGTTTAGAATGGCCACAATTGCCGGGTAATGGGGATTCGATGTTCCTGCGTCTGCTATTCGTCTTGCTGAGTGCGCTCAATATCGCGGTAGGCGCCTGGCTGCTGCTGGGGCAGCCATACATCCGTGGCGGCAGCCCCAGCGATCCGGGCGTGGCGGAGTTGCGGTTGTTGTCCGAATTGCCGGAAGCGGCACCGGCACCGGCCGCTTCCGTTGCCGCCGCGGCAGTCGAACCCGGCGTGGCGGCGCCGCCGCGCAACCTCAGTTACAGCTGCCTCGCGCTGGGGCCTTTCGCTACCCCGCAGGACTTGCGCAATGCTCGCCAGGCGTTGTCAGCGCAGGCCACGCGCATGCGCTCGCGCCAGGAACAGGCCAGCCAGACCAGCGGCTGGTGGGTGTACCTGCCCGCCGCGGGCAGCCGTGCGCAGGCGCTGGAGGTGGCTCGCCGGCTTGCCGCGCGCAACATCAGCGATTACTTCGTGGTCAGCTCCGGCGACCAGCCCAACACTATCTCGCTAGGCCTGTTCAAGGACCCCGCGAATGCACGCAAGCGCCGCGATGAAGTCACCGCCGCCGGTTTCTCCGCCCGCATGACCGAACGCAGCGAGAGCGTGCCCGAGTACTGGCTGGATCTGGTAGTCGCCGACGGCAACTTCGATTGGCGCAGCCACGTGCGCGTCAGCGGCATCGGCTCGCATAGCACCGGCTGCTTCTAGAGCCTGCGCGGCAACAGCTTCCGGTCTACGGCCCCCACCTTTTGGAGATCACGCGCAGGCTCCAGACGCGCTGCGCCGGGGCCTGCTAGAATCCCCCACCTTCGCCGGCATAGCTCAGTTGGTAGAGCAACTGATTTGTAATCAGTAGGTCCCGGGTTCGACTCCTGGTGCCGGCATCGCTCACTGGTGACCGCGTGTTTCGGTGGCCCAAGCGCCGATGGGTTGACTCGCCTGAATGGCTACACGCACTTAACACCATCGTCGCGCGTCTTCCACTTTGATTTGTCCACGCTCGCTGGCAGGAATCCTGGATGCGCACGCGAGGTGGGCATGGGCACGCTGTACGTGGTTCAGGGTTTTCATGAGGTGGGCGGCGACCTGGTCGCCGACAAGCCAATCCTGCATGGACTGGAGCAGTTGGCGCTGACGCGAGGCCGGATGCTGGCGGGCGTCAGCGAGGGCGTACTGATCTACGCGCAGGCGGCAGATGTGGATCGGGGCGAGTATTCGCAGCCGGTGATCCTGGCCCGATACGGGCATGTGCCACATCCGGAACAGCAAAGTCTAGCGCGCGCGGGCTGATCAGCCCCATCTGTCGGCCCGCTGCCTGTTGTTGATTGACGATCGCTCGGCATGGGGTGTTGGCGCACGTTTACCCTAGGCGTTCGCCGACATACGGACTGGGCGGTGCCGGGCAGACTCGGAAACATCGGTAGCCACTAGTCATGCGTCCTTGGGGAGGCGTCGATGGTGATCCGGTCGACTTTTGTCTGAGGATGCCGCGATGTCCGTTGTCTTGACGATCAAGGAAAGCAACCACGGTTTGTGGTGCATCTGCAGTGACGTGGCGGTGCTTTACGACAGGCTGGGTTTCGCGCATGCCCTCCGCTTGGCCCGTGGGTTGGCCCGCGAAGAACATGTCAGTTCCGGGCGGTCGGTCAGTGTGGCGATGGCCTGTGCGGACTTCATCATCAGCCTCGTGCAATACGGGGAATCGGCGATGCTGGGGCCTGAATCGGTATCGTTCGAACGGCTCCCGTTGTCGCCACGCCGGATCGGCTGGCACGCGGCACAGCCCCGCCATGTATGAGCGTGTCGGGCGAAAGCGCCCGGCAGATCCGCTGCCCCGGAGCCCGCTCGCTTTTGCCAAGGCCTGCCAGAGCGATTGATATGTCAAATTCTTGTGCAGGTGGCGTGAAAGCTTGCTAGGATCGACCTGTAGCTGCGCAGGGGCAGTTTCGGGGTGATTGAAATGCAAACGTTGTCCGCACATTCCGCCTTCTGGCGTGGAGTGTCGCTGTTTGCAGGGATGCTGTCTGGCAAGGTCGTACAAGACGCGGGAGTTGATCTCCCGGTGCCTCGCGACCGCGATTTGGTGTCGTGGCGCCCGGGTGCACGGTCGCGCCGCGAAGATGAGCTGGCGCGAAATCGCCAGGAAGAAATCCAGTAAGCGGGTAGCTCGGCTCCTTCGTCGTTTGGTGGACTGCGGATGCGGTCCAGGCAGCCGTGCGGGTTGTGCTGCGAAGCTGACTGCAAAATGGAGAAGTGCCGTGCCTGGTCTGTCGATCGTTCGTATCTGCAGCATGTGCCTGTTCACCTTGCTGGCCGCGCCGGCATGGGCGCAGCCGGAAGGCGGCAACATGGTGCAGGTGGACATCACCATGAAGATGCAGCTGCCGGGCGCGGCGAGCATGCCCGCGCAGAAGGTCACGCAGAACGTGTGCATGTCCAGCGATCCCGACATGCGCGCGATGCTGCAACAGCAGAACGACTGCGCCGTCAGCGACTATCGCAAGGTAGGCAACGTCGTCAGTTATCGTGTGGCCTGCGGTGGCAATCCGCCGACGATGACCGGCGATGCGCGCTTCGAACTGCTTCCGGGCGGCAACATCAACGGCAGCCTCCACGCGAACAGCACCGTGGGCGGCCAGAGCATGGCCGTCGACATGACCTACGCTGGCGTGCGTACCGGCAGTTGCAACTACAAGGCGAACGCGCCGCACTGAGCGGGACGTCGTGATCCGGTCCCATCTGGCGAAGTAGTGCCGCGAAACTCCCGTATTCCGTCATGGTTTGCCGTTACGGCAACGCCTATCCGGTGCAGAATCTGCGTGCCGGTAAGCGTGTCGGACGAGTGCGTTTTTCGGCGTGAGTGGTGGCATTCCGGTAGACTGGCTGCGATCCATGACCAGCCAGATCGTGGGTGTCTTTGTCACAGGATGGCAGTGATTTGTTCGGGGCGTGGCATGAAGCCGCCTGTCACTGGCCGTCGTACCGAAACCGGCAGCGCGCAAGGGCTCTGGCCTGTCGTGCCTGCTGCGATGCAAGACGGGTAGCTGCGGATGATGAGCAAACAGACTGTTTCGTTGATCGGTGTGCCGACCGATATCGGCGCTGGCCATCGCGGCGCCGCGATGGGGCCGGAGGCGCTGCGCGTGGCCGGCCTCGCGGCGAGGCTGGAGCGTCTCGGACTCAGGGTGATCGATCGCGGCAACCTGCAGGGGCCGCTCAATCCGTGGTTGCCGCCCGAGCATGGCTATCGCCACCTGGATGAAGTGGTGGCCTGGAATACGGCCGTCTATACGGCTGTTCATCAGGAGCTTCAGGCCGGGCGATTGCCGATCATGCTTGGCGGCGACCATTGCCTGGCCATTGGGTCGATCTCTGCGGTGGCGCGTCACTGCCATGACGAGGGCAAACAGCTTCGCGTGCTGTGGCTGGATGCGCATACCGATTTCAATACGGCGCAGGAAACCCCCACCGGCAACATCCACGGCATGCCGGTGGCATGCCTGTGCGGCGGTCGGCCCGGACGCGCTCACCGGACTCGGCGGCAACGCGCCGGCGACCACGCCGGACGTGTTCCGTTACGTCGGCATCCGTTCGGTCGACGAGGGCGAAAAGAAACTGGTTCGCGCTGCGAACATGCGGGTTCACGACATGCGCCATATCGACGAGGTCGGCATGAAGCGCGTGATGGAAGAAGCGTTGGCGGACATGGACGAGAACACGCACCTGCACGTGAGTTTCGATGTCGATTTTCTCGACCCCAGCATCGCGCCGGGTGTCGGCACCACGGTGCGCGGTGGCCCGAATTACCGTGAGGCCCAGCTGTGCATGGAGATGATCGCCGATGCCGGCCGCATGGCTTCGCTCGACATCGTCGAGCTGAACCCGGCGTTCGACAAGCGCAACGCCACCGGCAGGCTGGCGGTGGATCTGGTCGAGTCGCTGTTCGGCAAATCCACGCTGCTCCGCTGAGGCAGCAAGGCGCGAGCCTTGGGGATGGCGCCGGTTCGCTACCGCCTCGACGTGGGCTTGAGGCAGGTCTCGCCGTTCTTGCCGATAACCGCTCCCCTGCTCACCAGCTGGTTCCCCGCATGATCGTGGTCGGCTGGTCGAGCTGTTCAACGGGATGTCGTAGACTGGCGTTTTACTTGCGCGACGCAGCATGAACACCCGAGTCCTCACCGGCATCACCACCACCGGCACCCCGCACCTGGGCAATTACGTGGGCGCGATCCGCCCGGCCGTCGAGGCCAGCCGGCGCGACGACGTGGATGCGTTCTACTTCATGGCCGACTACCACGCGCTGATCAAGAGCGACGACGCGGCGCGGATCGAGCGTTCGCGGCTGGAGATCGCTGCCACCTGGCTGGCCGCCGGCCTGGACCCGCAGCGTGTCACGTTCTATCGGCAGTCGGATGTTCCGGAAATCCCCGAGCTGACCTGGTTCCTCACCTGCATCGCCTCGAAGGGCATGCTCAACCGCGCCCACGCGTACAAGGCGGCGGTGGACAAGAACGCCGCGGCGGGCGAGGACGCCGATGCCGGCATCACCGCCGGCCTGTACATGTACCCGGTGCTGATGGCGGCGGACATCCTGGCGTTCGACGCGAACCTGGTGCCGGTGGGACGCGACCAGATCCAGCACATCGAGATGGCGCGCGATCTCGGCCAACGCTTCAATCATCTGCACGGGCATGAGTTCTTCGTGTTGCCGGAAGCGTTGATCGAGGAGCAGGTGGCCACGCTGCCGGGCCTGGATGGCCGCAAGATGTCCAAGAGCTACGACAACACGATTCCGCTGTTTGCCGGCGGCAAGAAGCAGTTGCGCGAGGCGATCATGCGCATCGTCACCGACTCGCGAGCGCCCGGCGAGCCGAAGGACGCCGGACGACTGCGCGCTGTTCACCATCTTCCGCGCGTTCGCCAGCGCAGCCGAGACCGCGGCGTTCCGCCAGGCCCTGCAGGACGGCACTCGGCTGGGGCGAGGCGAAGCAGGTGCTGTATGAGCGCATCGAAGCGGACGTGGCGCCGATGCGCGAACGCTACGAGGCGCTGATGGCCGACCCGGCTGCCATCGAGACGACTCTCCGGCAGGGCGCGCAGAAGGCGCGCGCGATCGCGACCCCAAAGCTTGCCGCGTTGCGTGAAGTGCTTGGCCTGCGCGCGATGACCACCGCGCCCGCGCCGGCGGCCCGTTCGAAGGCCGTGCCGAAGCAGGGCAAGCTGCCGCGCTTCGCCAGTTTCCGCGACGCCGATGGCAGCTTCCGCTTTCGCCTGTTCTCCGCCGATGGCGAGGAGCTGCTGCTGTCGAAGCCGTTCGCCGACCCGAAAGCGGCCGGTGCGCTGCAGAAGCAGATCAAGGCGCTGGGTGCCGGCGCGGCCGTACTGCAGGTCCAGGCGCTGGGCATGAGCCTGGAGCTGGGTGGCGAAGCGGTGGCCAGCACGCCCGACTATCGCGACGAACCGGCACGCGACGCCGCGCTGGCGCAATTGCGTGAGGCGCTGGACCAGCTCGCCGCGCAGGAATGAAGCACGACACCCCAACTTTCGAGTGATCGACCGATGCGTTATCTCGCCATCCTGCTGCTTGCACCCTGGTTGCTGATCCTGTGCTGGGGCTACTGGGCCTATCCGAAGAGCCTGCCGCGCACGTCGGCACGGCGCATTTTCGATTTCACCATGCTCCTGCTGGCGGCGATCGCCGCGGTGCAGTGTGCGGTGATCGCTTTCGACAGGGCCGAGCTGCCCACGGTCGACGGTTTCGGTCGCGCCAGTGGCGCGATCTGGCAACAGGTGTTGCCCGCGCTGTACGGCTATGGCGCGTTCACCGCCGTGCTGTTGCTGGCGATGTTGCTGCGCCATCTCCTGTGGCAACGCCGACGTTGATCACCGCGTCGCCGCCGCCACGCCGTCGGCGCACGAGATACCCACCAGGCGAAGGTGAGGGACACCTGCCATGAGTCACGATGTGACTTGTGGCCGTCGAAGTAATTAAACGCGCGCGGCATGCTGCGCATCTAGCCGTCGTGGCGATTCCCTCGCTCCCCACGCGCCACCCCGCGCGGCATCCTCATGGAAAGTGTTCGACATGCGCATGGCATGCTTGCTGTACCTGATCCTGGCCGCCATAGCGGCGCCCGCGCTGGCGGTCGACATCGACGGCCACATCGACGCGAACGAGTGGAAAGGCGCGCGGCACATCACCGATTTCCGGCAGACCCAGCCGCTCAATGGCAAGCCCGGTTCGCTGCCGACCGAGGCATGGATCCTGGCCACGCCGAAAGGCCTCGCCGTGGCGTTCCGCTGCGACTGCAGCCCGCCGACGTGCCGCGCACGCGGCAGCGCGTACAGCGCGACTTCGAGGATCAGGTCGATCGGGTCAACGTGATGGTCGACTTCAACGGCGACGGGCGCACCGGCTACGACTTCGTGGTCAGCTCGACCGGCGGCATCAACGATGCCGTACTGACCAACGAAAACCGGTTCAACAAGGACTGGGACGGCAACTGGCTGCACGCGGTGAGCGAGGATGCCGAAGGCTGGTCGGTCGAGATACTGATCCCGTGGTACATCGCGCCGATGCACACCGCGCGCGATGGCAAGCGCACGCTCGGCCTCTATCTCGACCGCGTGACCGGCTCGACCGGCGAGCGCGCGTCGTGGCCGGTGGCCAGCTTCATGCGTCCGCGCTTCCTGTCCGACTTCAGCCCGGTCGAGGTGCCGTCATACAGCCAGTCGTTGCTGGCGGTGACGCCGTACGTGTCCGGCCTGTACGACAACGTGCGCGGACGCAGCCATTTCCAGGAAGGCGCCGACCTGCTGTGGAAGCCGAACGGCCAGTTCCAGCTGACTGCGGCGCTGAATCCGGATTTCGGCCAGGTCGAGAGCGACGACCTGGTGGTCAACTTCAGCGCCACCGAAACCTACGTCAGCGACAAGCGGCCGTTCTTCACCGAGAACCAGGGCATCTTCGACTTCAGCCTGCTCGACGACTACAGCCAGCTGGTCTACACGCGGCGTGTCGGTGGGCCGTCCGATGATGGCCACGGCGCCGCCGACATCAACGCGGCGGTGAAGCTCAACGGCAGTTTCGGCACCACCAGTTACGGCGTGCTGGCCGCCGACGAGGACGGCGAGGCCGGACGATTCTTCGGCGCCGCGCGACTGACCCACGATTTTGGCGACCAGAGTCTGGGCATGCTGCTGACCCGCGTCGATCGCCCATGGCTGGATCGCGAGGCCACCGTGCTCGGCGTCGATCATCACTGGCGGCCCACGCCGCAGCTGACCATTGCCACCAACGTGGTTGGCAGCGACATCCTGCAGTCGGGCACGCACACGCGCGACAGCGGAGGCACCATCGTCGCTGATTACGAGATGGGCGACGGCTGGCGCCAGCAGTGGCTGGGCATGCATTTCGGCGACCAGCTGCAGATCAACGATTTCGGCTATCTGGAGCGCAACAATTTCAATTACGGCCACTGGGAAGTGCGCAAGCGCAACACGGCGCTGCCGGCCGATTCCGCCTACAATTCGCACGATTGGCGCTTCCGCATCGACGGGCTGGACAATGACCATGGCCTGCGCCTGCGCCGCCAGCTGCGCCTCAGCCGCAACAGCAACCTGCGCAACGGTGCCAACGAAATCGTGCAGCTCAACGTCAACAGCGCGGGCTGGGACGACCTGCTCACCCGCGGCAATGGGGCGCTGTTCCTGCCGCCTTCGCTGGACCTGGTCTACGAGCGCGTCAGCCCGCGCCACGGCGACTGGGCGTTCAAGCTGGATGCGGAGGCCATCACCGGCGGTCTCGGCGGCAACCGCCAGATTGGCTACAACGTCAAGTTCATTCCCACCTATTTCATCAGCGACGCTTTCAGCGTGTATGCCGGTCCGTACTACGAACACACGCCGGACTGGCTGGTGTGGCAGCACGACAACCTGGTCGGCCGCTTCGACCAGCACACGCTGCTGCTCGACGCCGGCTTCGACTGGAGCATCGACAGCCGCCAGGAACTGCGCCTGAAACTGCAGGCGATCGGACTGGATGCACGCGCACGTGGCGGCTATCGCGTTGGCGTCAATGGTCGGGCCGTCGCCAGCGGCGAGCCGGTCGACGACTTCAGCGTGCGCAACCTGGGCCTGCAGATCCGCTACCGCTACGAGCTGGCACCGCTGTCCTATCTCTACGTGGTGTATGGACGCGGCGGCTATGCCCAGGACGAGTTCGCCGGCACCACCACCGACGCGCTGCGCAACAGCTTTGCGCTGCGCGACGACGAGCAGCTGTTGGTGAAGCTGAGCTACCGTTTCGACATCTAGCAGCCTGTCGGGCTTTGGTTGGCCGGGTTGCGAATCTGTCTGTGCGAGGACAGATTTTCGCCTCGACCACCAAAGCCCGACAGGCTGCTGAGGCTCAGTCCCAGCGGTTGAGGTGCGGCCCGAACGTCTCCGCGCTGCGGCTGTACCACGCAGAAGCGGTGGCCGCTCGGCGCCTCCAGCACCCACCAGCGCTCGCGCACGAACGCGATGCGGCGCGCACCCAGCCGTTCCAGTCGCGCCACTTCGGCTTCGAGGTCGTCGGTCTCGATGTCCAGGTGCACGCGGCTGGGATGGTCCACCTTCTGCAGCAGGATGATCGGCTCGTCTGCGGCCGTCTGCAGTTCCGCGTACTTGCCGTCGCCGTCCTGGTCGACACTGGCGATCGGCTTGCCCAGCGCCTGGCTCCAGAAATCGGCAAGCGGCGCGAGTTCGTCGCCGTGGCAGTCGATGACGATGGTGCAGAGTCGGCTGTGATGCATGGGGGCCTCCCATCGGATGGTCGATACGTGTGCAGGCATGCGATGCGAGAATACACGCATGTTTCCGCTCAAATACCTCCAGGCTTATCCCGTCGCCATGCAGGACAAGGTGCGCGAGTTGATCGCGCAGGAGCGCCTCGGCGAACACCTGGCCAAGCGCTATCCGGGCCGCCATGACGGTGCAGAGCGACAAGGCGCTGTACGCCTACACCAACGCGCTGAAGCAGCAGCATCTGCAGCAACGCGCCGGGCATCGACAAGGTGCTTTACGACGCAAGCTCGACGTGGTGCGCAACGCGCTGGGCCTGCACACCGCGATCTCGCGCGTGCAGGGCGGCAGGCTCAAGGCGAAGAAGGAGATCCGCGTGGCCAGCCTGTTCAAGGCCGCTGCACCGGAGTTCCTGCAGATGATCGTGGTGCACGAGCTGGCGCACCTGAAAGAAACCGATCACAACAAGGCGTTCTACCAGCTGTGCCAGTACATGCTGCCGGACTACCATCAACGCGAATTCGACCTGCGCCTGTACCTCACCTGGCGCGAGTTGCCATCGACGCAACATGCGGACAACCGGGAATGACGATGGACAGCGCGGCACTACAGAAATACCTGCTGCAGCTGTTCGAGCGGCACGGCGTCGAACTGGATGCCGACGAGGACGGCTGGCTGGTCACCGACGGCGATTTTCCGGCAATCCGCGCCGAGTGGCATGAAGGCGCGGCCGGTGAGCCGGGCCGCCTCGACGTGGACGTGGTGCTGAGCGAGGAGCGTCGCATCGAGGAAAGTTTCGCCGGCATCGGCGGCGGTGGCACCGGTTGCCGCGATGCCTTGCGTGCCTTCGAGCAGAACGCCTTCCACGTGCTGCTGGCCGGTTGCTGGTACATCACCGACGACCGCCGCATGCAGATCGTCGCCTGGGACATCGGCTTGCGTACCTGGGACGTGTTCATCGGCCCGTTCACGCTGCGCGGCGTGGACATCACCGATATGGACATGCTGGAACAGGTGCCGGCCCTGATCGAGGCGGCATTGAAACGCGACGTGCTGACCCCGGAGTTGCACTGGCTGCGCCTGGTGCAGCATCACGCAGCGGATGGCGACCGTGGCGCTGCGAGGTGTTGCTGGACAACGAGCCATGGGCCGCCGGAACCCAGGCCCTGGCCAGTGCCGCGTGGCCAGCCGCCGGCGACTACAGCGCGCGCTGCTGCATGCTGCTGGACGTGCGCGATTACTGAGCGTTCCCTCATTCGTGCGCCCTCCCGCACAAACAGACAGGGCGCCCGAAGGCGCCCTGTCTGTTTGTGCGGCTGTCGCTAACTCAGTTCGGCAACGCCAGATCGTCCAGCATCGCCTTGAGGAAGCGCGCCGCTTCGCCGCCGGTGGCGGCGCGATGGTCGAAGGTCAGGACTGAGCGGCATGCGGCGGTGCGACTTCGATGCCGCCGATCACCGCCACCACGTCGTGGCTGAGCTTGCCGGCGCCGACGATGGCGACGGTCGGCGGCACCACCACCGGCGTGGCGTAGCGGCCGGCGAACATGCCGAAGTTGGACAGGCTGATGGTGTAGCCGGACAGCTCCGAGGCCGGGATGCGTGCGATCCTCGACCTGCGTGCGCAGGCGCTTGATCGCGGCACGCACGCCGGCCGCGTCGAGCACGTCGGCGTTGCGCAGCGCCGGCACGAACAGGCCGTCGTCGGTGTCCACCGCGATGCCGATGTCGACATGCGGATGCAGGGTGCGGGTGAGGTTCTTGCCGTCGAACCAGGCGTTCAGTGCCGGCACGGTCTTGCAGGCGAACACGATGGCGCGGATCAGGCGCGCGGTGATGTCCTGCTTGCCGATCCAGGCGTGCAGGTCGGCGTCGTCGACCAGGGTGGTCGGCACCACCTGGGCGTGCGCGTCGGCCATCACGCGGGCCATGTTGCGACGCACGCCCTTCAGCTGCTCCGGCTGACCGCTGGCCGTCTGCGACGGCGGTGCGGTTCGCACCGGCTTGCCGGCGAGCGACACGGGACCGCGCTGCGGTTCGGGCTGCGGCAGTTCGGGCGCGAGGTGACGGCCGGCGGAAGCCGGCACGCCGCGCGCCGGGGCAGCACCGAGTGCGGCCGATCCGCTCGCCGCGGCGTCCTTGACGTCCTTCATGGTGACCACGCCATCGGCGCCGCTCGGGCGCACGCGGCTCAGGTCGACCTTGAGTTTCTTCGCCAGCGCACGCACCGCAGGCACGGCTTTCACGCCGCCGATGCTGGCGGCCTGTTCGACGTGCACGGTGGTTGCCGCTGACCATCGCGCCGACCACGGTGCCTTCGTCTTCGCGGTCCGTGCCGCCGGTCTCGACTTCGCCGCCTTCGTCGGAGGCGACCACCTTCTGGCCGTCGTCCGCGTGCGGGGCTGCCCACGCTTTTCTTCGGGCCGTGGTGGTGGCCGGTGGACTCGGCCTCGGCGCGCTGCTTCGCATTCGGGTCCGGCTCGAATTCGGCCAGTGCGGCGCCGGTTTCGATGATGTCGCCGGGCGCGCCGTGCAGCTTGGTGACCTTGCCGGTGTACGGCGACGGCACGTCGACCACCGCCTTGGCGGTTTCCATCGAGCACAGCGGCGCGTCGAGCTTGATGTTGTCGCCCACCTTCACGTGCCACTCGACGACGGTCGCGTCGGGCAGGCCTTCGCCGAGGTCGGGCAGGTAGAACGTCTTGATATCAGCCATGGGATTTCATCCGGGAACGGGGAACAGGGAACGGGGAGCGGGCCAGGTTCGCGGGGACTTCACGTTCCCCGTTTCCTGTTCCCGGTTCCCGCGGCCAGATCAGCTTGCCGCCAGCGTGCGCTTCGCCGCGTCGACGACGCGCTCCACGCTCGGCAGGTATTTCATTTCCAGTCGGAACAGCGGGATGTGCGTGTCGAAACCGGTGACGCGCTCGACCGGCGCGAGCAGGTCGTACATGCACTCCTCGGCCAGCGCGCGCGGCGATCTCGGCGCCGAAACCGGCGGTCTTCGGCGCTTCGTGCACGATCACGCAGCGGCCGGTCTTCTGCACCGATTCGGCGATGGTGTCGAAGTCCAGCGGGGTCAGCGTGGCGACGTCGATCACTTCGGCGCTGATGCCCTGGCTGGCCAGTTCGTCGGCCGCTTCCAGCGCTTCCTTCACCTGCGCGCCCCAGCTCACCAGGGTCACGTCGGTGCCGTCGCGCAGCACGAAGCACACGTCCAGCGGCAGCGCCTCGCCGTCGTCCGGCACCTCTTCCTTGTACTGGCGGTAGATGCGCTTGGGCTCGAAGAACATCACCGGATCCGGGATCGCGGATCGCGGCGAGCAGCAGGCCGTAGGCGCGTGCCGGGCGACGACGGCATCACCACGCGCAGGCCGGGGATGTTGGTGAACAGGTGCTCGTTCGCCTCGGAATGATGCTCCGGCGCGCGGATGCCGCCGCCCCATGGCGCGCGCAACACGGCCGGCACGGTGAGGCGGCCGCGGGTGCGGTTGCGCATGCGTGCGGCGTGGCAGGCGATCTGCTCCATCATCGGATAGATGAAGCCCTCGAACTGCGCTTCGGCGACCGGCTTCATGCCCTGCACGGCGAGACCGACGGTGACGCCGGCGATGGTGGTTTCGTCCAGCGGCGTGTCGAGCACGCGCAGCTCGCCGAATTTTTCCTGCAGGCCCTGGGTGGCGCGGAACACGCCGCCGTTGACGCCGACGTCTTCGCCCAGCACCACGACGGAATCGTCGTGGGCCATTTCGTAGGCGAGCGCCTGGGTGACGGCTTCGATGAGAGTGATTTGTGCCATGACTTAATTCGCCTTGTTTTCAAGCGAGAGGACGTAGTCGCGCTGTTTTGCGAGATCGGCGGGGACTTCGGCGAAGATGTAGTCGAACATCGCCGAGACCGGCTGGCTCTTGGTCTCGAGGTAGGCATTCACCTCGTTGTCCATCCAGTCGTCGCACTCGGTTTTCCAGGCTTCTTCCTTCGCGTCGTCCCACACGCCCTTGGCCACCAGCCAGTTGCGCAGGCGCTTCATCGGCTCCTTTTCCCAGCCGTCCTTCACTTCCTGCTCGCCGCGGTAACGGCGCGCGTCGTCGGCGGTGGTGTGATCGCCGAGGCGATAGGTGACCGCCTCGATCACGCTGCCGCCCTGGCCGCTGCGCGCGCGCTCGAGCGCATCTTCCATCGCCTTGCGCACCGCGATGATGTCGTTGCCGTCCACCTGGATGCAGAACAGGCCGGCGGCGATGCCCTTCTGCGCGAGCGTCGGTGCGCCGGACTGGATCTTGCGCGGCACCGAGATCGCCCACTGGTTGTTGACGATGACCGCGACCAGCGGCAGGTTCTGCGCGCCGGCGATGTTGATCGCGCCGTAGAAGTCGCCCTTGGACGAGCCGCCGTCGCCGATCGTGCACACCGCCACGCGCTTCTCGCCGCGGATCTTGAACGCCAGCGCGCTGCCGGCCGCATGCAGGCACTGCGTGGCGATCGGCACCGACCAGGCGAAGTCGTGCCGCGCCGGTTCTTTCTGGTAGTCGTTGCCGCGCTCGTCGCCGCCCCAGTACATGTAGCACCTCGCGCGGCTGCACGCCGCGGTACAACTGCGCGCCGTATTCGCGGTAGCTCGGCGCGTAGCACGTCTTCCGGCCTGCATCGCGCTGCCGATGCCGACGTGCGCGGCTTCGTGGCCGAGGCAGACTGGCATAAGTGCCCAGCTTGCCGGTGCGCTGCAGCGCGATCGACTTGGCGTCGAACACGCGGGTGGACAGCATCAGCTTGTACAGCTCGACCATGTTGGCTCGAGGTCCTTGGCGAACGCGGGCAGATCGTCACGGACCTGCTTGCCCTCGGCATCGAGGTATTGCAGGTATTCGATTTCAAACTTGGCGGCGATGGTCACGACTCGCTCCGGAGTGAGGGAAAGGGGTTGGACGAGCGCAGATGCCGAGGCACACAAACGATCGAACAAGACCGCGCTTGATAACAGGCCGGCATGTTGCGCTGCAAGGTACAGCGCAGCATTCGGGGGCGTACGGATGGGTCTGGTACCACCCGTGTGGCGGGGGTTCCTGTCGTGGATCAGGGTGCGATCGCGGCCCCAGCCGTTACCATGCGCTTTCCACGAAAACGTGACGGAACAGCATGAGCGACAACCAGCGCGACCTCGAAGCAGGCATCCAGACCGACCTCAACGGCCAGATCACCTATGGCGGCTATCTGCACCTGGACACGCTGCTGTCGGCACAGCAGCCGCTGAGCCAGCCGCCGCATCACGACGAGATGCTGTTCATCGTGCAGCATCATGTGTCGCGAGTTGTGGATGAAGCTGCTGATCCACGAGCTGAAGGCGGCGCTGGCGCACCTGCAGGCGGACGACGTCGATGCCTGCCTGAAGATCCTGGCGCGCGTGAAGCAGGTGCAGCGCCAGCTGTTCGAGCAATGGGCCGTGCTGGAGACGCTGACGCCGTCGGAATACCTGGAGTTTCGCGGCGTGCTGGGGCCGTCGTCCGGCTTCCAGTCGCTGCAGTACCGCAAGATCGAATTCCTGCTCGGCAACAAGAACGCCGACATGCTCAAGGTGTTCGCGCACGATCCGGCGGCGCAGGCCGAATTGCGCGCGGTGCTGGAAGCGCCCAGCCTGTACGACGAGTTCCTGCGTTATCTCGCGCGGCGCGGCCACGCGGTGCCGGCTGAGCTGCTGCGAGCGCGACTGGACCCAGCCGTACCAGCGCAACGAGGCGCTTGCTGCCGGTGCTCAAGCGCATCTACGAGGATCGCGCGGATTTCTGGCCGGAATACCACATGTGCGAGCAACTGGTGGATGTGGAGGAGAGTTTCCAGCTGTGGCGCTTCCGCCACATGAAGACGGTGGAGCGCATCATCGGTCATCGTCGCGGCACTGGCGGTTCGTCCGGCGTGGGCTTCCTGAAGAAGGCGCTGGATCTGGAGTTTTTCCCCGAGTTGCTGGACGTGCGCACGATACTGGGAAGCTGAGGCCGTGCTGCAGCGCATTTGACGGACGCCAAGCCTCGGGTTACATCTGACCACTCGTAATATTTTGCGGCCATCTTGTTCAACTAGGGGTTCTGTATGGGCACTACCACACCTGCCGGCGACACCGCTCCGGTACCCGACTATCCGCAACTGCTCGGTCATCCGCGCCCGCTGTGGATGCTGTTCATGTCGGAGTTCTGGGAGCGCTTTGCGTTCTACGGCATGCGCTGGGCGCTCACGCTGTACATCGTGGCGCAGTTCTTCGACGGCGACGTCGCCGGCCAGGCGTCAGCCAGCCGCACCTACGGCGCCTATCTGGCGCTGGTGTATGCCACCGCGGTGTTTGGCGGCTACGTCGCCGACAAGATCCTCGGCTACCAGCGCTCGATCCTGCTGGGCGCGGTGGTGATGGCGGCGGGCCTGTTCATGGTGATGGTGCCGCAGCATGAGGTCTTCATGCTCGGCCTGGCCACGATCATTGTCGGCAACGGGCTGTTCAAGCCGAATATCTCCTCGATGGTCGGCCAGCTCTACGCGCAGGGCGATTCGCGCCGTGACCGCGGCTTCACCTTGTTCTACATGGGCATCAATGCCGGTGCGCTGATCGCGCCGATCCTCACCAGCTACCTGGCCGAGCGCGTCTTCGGCACGCCGCAGCACGACAATTTCCACGTGGTGTTCGCCGCCTCCGGCGTGGGCATGCTGATCAGCCTGGTGTGGTTCTGGTTTGGCCGCCGCCAGCTCGGCCGGGTCGGCATGCCGGCGCCGGAAATCGCCAACCCGATGCGCGTGGTGTATGTCGCGCTGGGTGTGCTGGTGGCGATCCCGCTGGTCTATCTGCTGATGGATCGCGCCGGCGCGGTGGTGCTGCAGTGGTTGCTGACGGTGCTGTTCCTGGGTGTGGGCGTGATGCTGGTGGTCGAGGCGATCCGCACCGGCCGGGTGCAGATCCAGCGGGTGATCGCGATGCTGATCATCTTCGTCTTCAACGTGCTGTTCTGGATGTTCTTCGAGCAGGCCGGCAGTTCGTTCAACTTCCTGGCCCAGCACATCGTCGATCGCGACCTGGGCGGCTGGGCCTTCCCGATCGGCTGGTTCCAGTCGGTCAATCCGGTGGCGATCGTGCTGCTGGCCCCGCTGATCACGCTGGTATGGGCGTGGCTGGACAAGCGCCGCATCGAGCCGTCGATTCCACGCAAGTTCGGTCTCGGCCTGATCGGCAACGCGCTGGGTTTCGCGGTGCTGATGTATGCGCTGTCCAGCCTGGTCGGCAGCGACGGCATGATCCCGCTGTGGACGCTGGTGCTGTGCTACGTGCTGCAGACCACCGGTGAGCTGTGCCTGTCGCCGATCGGCCTGTCGATGGTGACCAAGCTGGCGCCGGTGCGGCTGGTCGGCCTGGGCATGGGCGGCTGGTTCCTGTCCACCGCGATCGGCAACAACCTGGCTGGCCTGTTCGCCGGCCATGTCAGCGGCGAGGCCGGCATGACGGTGGACTCGGCGCTGTCCGGCTACACCATGGGTTTCTGGATCCTGCTCGGCGGCGGTGTGCTGCTGTTCCTGATCGCGCCGCTGATCAACAAGCTGATGCACGGCGTGCGCTGACTGCGCCAGCTTCACCTGCACGGAATCGGCGGCTTCGGCCGCCGGTTCTGTTTTGGCTGGTGCGACGACAACACCCGCGGCTGGTCTGGCACATTTGACGCGGAGCGGGTGACGGGTCGAATCTTGGCGCCCGTGCCCGTCGGGTGGCATGTCGACGAGAGCACCGCATGAGCCAATCCCCTATGGCCGCTACACCGGCCAGCACGCCATCCACGCCGGACTATCCGCAGATGCTCGGCCATCCGCGCCCGCTGTGGATGCTGTTCATGACGGAGTTCTGGGAGCGTTTCGCGTTCTACAGCGTGAGCTGGGCGCTGGCGTTGTACATTGTGGCGCATTTCTACCACGGCGATGCATCCGGTCAGGCCTGGGCCAGCAGCATCTTTGGTGCGTACACCGCGCTCATCTACGCCTCCAGCATCTTTGGCGGCTACGTGGCGGACCGGATCATCGGCTATCAGCGCGCGATCCTGCTCGGCGCGCTGGTGATGGCGCTGGGGCTGTTCGCGGTGATGCTGCCCAGCCGCGAGATCTTTCTGGTCGGGCTGGCGATGGTGATCGTCGGCAATGGCCTGTTCAAGCCGAACATCTCCTCGATGGTCGGGCAGCTGTACGGGCGCGACGATCCGCGTCGCGATCGCGGGTTCACCCTGTTTTACATGGGTATCAACGGCGGCGCGTTGCTGGCGCCGCTGCTGACCGGCTGGATGGCCAGCTACTTCACCGACACGCCGATGCAGCAGAACTACCGGATCGTGTTCGGCGCTGCCGGCGTCGGCATGCTGCTCAGCCTGCTGTGGTTCTGGTTCGGGCGCCGCGGCCTGCAGGGCGTGGGTCGCCCCGCGCCCGAGGCGGCCGGACGGATGCGCGTGGCGTGGGTGCTGCTGGGCATGGTCGTCGCGGTGCCGCTGGTCTATCTGCTGCTGGCGTTCGTCACCAAGGGCCTGTCGTGGGTGCTGGGCGTGCTGTTCGCCGCCGTGGCGGTGATGCTGCTGGTCGAGGCGGTCAGGCATGGCCGGGTGCAGGTGGATCGTGTGGTGGCGATGCTGATCATCTTCGCCTTCAACATGCTGTTCTGGATGTTCTACTTCCAGCTTGGCACGTCGTTCAATTTCCTTGCGGAGAACCTGGTCGACCGGCAGATGTTCGGCGGCTGGATGTTCCCGGTCGGCTGGTTCCAGTCGGTGAGTCCGCTGGCGATCATCGTGCTGGCACCGATTGTCACCGTGGTCTGGAGTTTTCTGGCAGCGCGCCGGAGCGAGCCGTCGATCCCGCGCAAGTTCGGCCTGGGCCTGGTCTTCAACGGGCTGGGTTTTGCGGTGCTGATGTACGGGCTGTCCCGTCTGCTCAATGCCCACGGGCTGATTCCTTTCTGGCCGCTGGTGCTGTGCTACGTGCTGCAGACGGTGGGCGAGTTGTGCCTGTCACCGATCGGGCTGTCCATGGTGACCAAGCTGGCGCCACCGCGGCTGATCGGCCTGGCGATGGGCGGCTGGTTCCTTTCGCTGGCGGTGGGCGGCAACCTGTCCGGCCTGCTTGCCGGGCGCATCAGCGGCGACAGTGGCATGACCGCGGCATCGGCGTTGAGCGGTTTCACTTTCAGCTTCTGGCTGCTGGCCGGCGCCGGCGTGCTGTTGCTGCTGATCTCGCCGCTGATCAACAAGTTGATGCACGGGGTGAAGTGAGGAACTGGTGGGGAGTGAGAACCGCGCGGAAGCCGGCGCTTGCGTGTTTCTTGTTCCCCGTCTGCTCATTCCGCGGCTTGTCCGGATACGCGCAAATCATCGTCCCCCAACCTCGCGCCGAGGTCCGGGCCACGCCTGTTATTTGCGCTTGCCGATCCGCCCGCACGCTTCAACGAAGGCCCGGCGTTCCGGCTCGTGGTCGATCTCCGCTGCGAGGCGCTGCGCGATCACATCGAGATCGCCGCCGCCCTTCGCGGCACGACGGACAAGGTGAGCGGCCACCGGTCCGATGCAGCGGGCCAGTTCGGTCTCCAGCAGGCGCAATTGCGCGGCGTCGACGCTGCTGACCAGGTGCGTGGCCTCCGCTGGCATGGCGTCCGGCGTGGGCCGATGCCCGACCGACGGGCTGTGGGCGGGGCGTCCATCGAGGGCCGCATCGAGGTAATCGCACAGACGGTCGATGTGCGGCTCGAGCGGTGGCGGGAACGCATCCATCCAGTGCTGTGTGCTGAGGAAGTATTCCAGGCTCTTCGACGGCAGCACGTCTTCGATGCGGAACGGCAGGATACGCAACTGCTTGTGCACGGCACGCTCGACCTCGCGCCGTACCTGGTCCGAATCGTTGCTGTTGCCGGAGAAGACCAGCAGCATGAGTCGTGCGCCGGAAATCGCATCGATGATTTCGGCGGCCCAGTCGGCCGACGGGGACACGTCGCGCGGGGCGATCCACACGCTGATGCCGCGCGCCTCCAGTCGCTGCACAACGGAGAACGCGCAGTTGCGGTCCGGTTGTGAGTAGCTGACGAAGATATCGTGTGCCACGGCTCAGCCGTCCAGCATTCGCAGCGCCTTTTCCAGGCTCCTGCGCATGCGGTTGAAGGCGGCGGCGAGCGCCGCGAGCTCAGGCCCGCCGCCCGTCGGGAATTCCGCTGCCGGGGCATCGCCCAGGCTCACCTGGTCGGCAATCCGCGCGATCCCGCGCACCGGGCGAATGACCAGCACATAGAGTGCGGCGTTGATGATCAGCAGCGCGCTGGCGAACGTCGCGGCGACGGCAGCGAGGACGCCGCTGCGGATATGGCGGGCGTTGGACTCGGCGCTGGCGAGCGGTACGGAGATGATCTGTGCACCGACGATTTCATTGGGCTGCCAGCCAAACCCGTTGTCGCTGCCATAGCGCGCGAGCATCGTCGCCGGGGCAGCCGAAGGCAGGCTGTGACAACCCAGGCAGCCTGGATCAACGCGGATCGGGCGCGCCATGAACAAGGTTCTCCCCATCGGGGTGTCGCGTGTGCCGGTCACTTCCCTGGAGGTCGCGTCGTTGCGAAAGCGTTGCACAATGTCTGCCTCCCAGTCGGTCGCACGATCGCGTGGATTGGTCGGGTTGAGCGTCGCTTCCTTGTACGCGAAGTCGGGGTGCTCCTTGTGCAGCTTGAGGAAGTTCTGCGTCGCGGCATAGAACGGCACGCTCTGCGGACGGAACGCGCTGATCATCTTGTCGTCGAGCAGCGGACCCACCTCGGTCTCCGTGTAGGAGCGAATGGCCGCGGCACTGTCCAGCATCAAACCGGCCTGGGCAAGCACCTCGCGCGTCGCGTTTTCCTGCAGCATCGACGTCACGAGCAGGGAGATCGCGAGCATGCTGAACGCGAATGCGGCAAGCAGTATCAGGTTGATCCGCAGCAGCACACTCGGCTCCTTGTCGGAGCGCAGGTCAACGGACCCCGACCGACCGTGTTCATTGCCGTTGGAACTTCGCTGGCGCCAGCGGGGCGCCACGCGTGCCGTTTTCGCGATTATGCCCCCAAAGTGCCGAAAGCGACGGCCAGCTGGCGCCTTCGCGGGGCAGGCCAGACAAGCCTCAAACCACGTTGAAGACCACGTGCGACCCTGATCGATCCGGCGCCGGCACCTCGCTCCGTGCCTCAGCCCTGCAACTTGTCGAGGATCCGTGTGAGCCACGCGCGTTCTTCCGCGTCCAGTTTCGCCAGCACCTCGCGCTCGCGTGCCCGCGCCATCGGTGCCACCGCGTCGTGCATGGCCCAGCCTGCCCCGGTGAGGCTGAGCACCGAACGGCGCTTGTCGCCGTCGTGGATGCTGCGATTGACCCGTCCGGCCCCGACCAGTCGTGCCAAGGCGCGGCTTACCGCCACCTTGTCCATCGCGGTGCGTTCGGCCACCTCGCGCGCAGACAGGCCCTCGAAACGGGCCAGCACCGCCATCACACGCCACTCGGTGACCGAGAGGTCGTAGCGGCGCTGGTAGTCGTCGGCAATCGCCTGGCTGATCGTGTTGGACAGGATCGACAGCCGATAGGGCAGGAAGCGCTCCAGTTGCAGCGGAGCATGCTCGGCCGTGGCCGGGGCGGAACGGTGCTTGGCGGACATTGCGGCAGTGATCCTTGCAAATAGTTTCATGTGAAACTATAACGTGTGATTACCATTGATGGTGGCACGCTCGCGTGTCCGCCGTCGTGCTTCGACAGACAGGAGAGCGCCATGAACGCCCAGCCCAATCTTGGCATGCAGGTCACCACGTTCGAGAACCCGATGGGGATCGACGGTTTCGAGTTCGTCGAGTTTGCCGCCCCGGCCGGTCGCGCCGTCGAACTGCGCGACCTGTTCGAGCGAATGGGTTTCAGCGCCGTGCTGAAGCACAAGTCGCGCGCGATCACGGTTTATCGGCAGAGTGGCGTGAACTTCCTGCTCAACGAAGATCCCGATTCGTTCGCCGCCGACTTCGCCGCCAAGCACGGCCCGAGTGCCTGCGGCTTCGCGATCCGCTTCAAGAAACCCGCGGCCGAGGTGCTGGCCACCGTGCTCGGCCATGGCGGCGAAGCGGTGAGCGACAAGGCCGCCAGCAAGGCGGTCGACGCGCCGGTGATCAAGGGCATCGGCGACTGCATGCTGTACCTGGTCGACCGCTACGGCAGCGCCGGCAGCATCTACGACGCCGACTACGCGCCCATTCCCGGCGCGGAGCCGAACCCGATCGGCTTCGGCCTGACCTTCATCGACCACCTGACCCACAACCTCTACTTCGGCAACATGGCCAAGTGGTCGGACTACTACGAGAAGCTGTTCAACTTCCGCGAGATCCGCTACTTCGACATCAAGGGCGCCAAGACCGGTCTGGTGTCGAAGGCGATGACCGCGCCGGACGGCATCGTGCGCATCCCGCTGAACGAGTCCAACGACCCGAAGAGCCAGATCAACGAATACCTCGATGCGTATCACGGCGAAGGCATCCAGCATATTGCCTGCTTCACCGACGACATCTACACCACGGTCGAGAAGATGCGCGAAGCCGGCGTGCAATTCCTCGACACGCCGGACGCGTATTTCGAGGTGATCGACATGCGCATACCGAACCATGGCGAGGACGTGGCGCGGCTGGCGAAGAACAAGATCCTGATCGACGCCGATCCGGAAACCAAGCAGCGCAAGCTGCTGCAGATCTTCACCCAGAACGCGATCGGCCCGATCTTCTTCGAGATCATCCAGCGCAAGGGCAACGAGGGTTTTGGCGAGGGCAATTTCCAGGCGCTGTTCGAGTCGATCGAGCGCGACCAGATGAAGCGCGGGTTCCTGTAAGGAGCAGTTCCCATGGCGATGAGCGTCAGCAACGGCTATCAATCCGGTTTCGGCAACGAGTTCGCCAGCGAGGCCATTCCAGGCACCTTGCCGCAGGGCCAGAACTCGCCGCAGCGCGTGGCGCACGGCCTGTACGCGGAGCAGCTCTCCGGCACCGCGTTCACCGCGCCGCGGCACACGAATCGGCGCAGCTGGCTGTACCGGATCCGTCCGGCGGCGGTGCACGAGCCGTTCCAGCCGCTGGCGCACGCCACCTTCCACAACCGTTTCGACGAAGCCCCGGCCACGCCCAACCAGCTGCGCTGGGACCCGCTGCCGCTGCCCGAAAAGCCCACCGACTTCATCGACGGCCTGGTGACGCTGGCCGGCAATGGTGGCCCGGCCGAGCAGGCGGGTATCGGTATCCACCTGTATGCGACCAACCGTTCGATGCACGGGCGCTTCTTCTACGATGCCGACGGCGAGCTGCTGATCGTGCCGCAGCAGGGCCGGTTGCGGCTGGCTACCGAGCTGGGCGTGATCGAGGTCGAGCCGCAGGAGATCGCGGTGATCCCGCGCGGCGTGCGCTTCCGCGTCGACTTGCCCGATGGCCAGGCGCGCGGCTATGTCTGCGAGAACTTCGGCGCGCTGTTGCGCCTGCCGGACCTGGGCCCGATCGGCTCGAACTGCCTGGCCAATGCGCGCGATTTCCTCACGCCGTGCGCGGCGTATGAAGACGTCGAGGGCGCGTTCGAACTGGTGGCGAAGTTCCAGGGCGCGCTGTGGAGCGCGAAGATCGACCACTCGCCGCTGGACGTGGTCGGCTGGCATGGCAACTACGCGCCGTACAAGTACGACCTGCGTCGCTTCAACACGATCGGCTCGATCAGCTTCGACCATCCCGATCCGTCGATCTTCACCGTGCTGACCTCGCCCAGCGACACCGTCGGCACGGCGAACGTGGATTTCGCGATCTTCCCGCCGCGCTGGCTGGTGGCGCAGCACACGTTCCGGCCGCCGTGGTTCCACCGCAACGTGGCCAGCGAGTTCATGGGCCTGATCACCGGCGTGTACGACGCCAAGGCCGAGGGCTTCGTGCCTGGTGGTGCCTCGCTGCACAACTGCATGAGCGGGCACGGACCGGATGCGGCCACGTTCGAGAAGGCATCGAACGCCGACCTGTCGAAACCCGACGTGGTCGGCGGCACCATGGCCTTCATGTTCGAGACGCGCAAGGTGATCCGCCCCACGCAGCAGGCGCTGGCCGCGCCGCAACTGCAGCACGACTACTACCGATGCTGGCAGGATATCCGCAAGCACTTCGCGCCGTGACGGCGATCCCTCCACGCATCTGACACAAGGCAGCACGATGAAACTCGGATCTCTCAAGGAAGGCGGCCGCGACGGCACGCTGGTCGTGGTCAGTCGCGATCTCTCCCGCGCGGTGAAGGCAGTCGGCATTGCGCCGACGCTGCAGGCGGCGCTGGACGACTGGTCGAATACCGCGCCGCGGCTCAACGCGCTGTCCGATGAGTTGAATGCCGGCCATGCCGTCGGCGCCTTTGCGCTGGACGTCCACGCGCTGGCCTCGCCGCTGCCGCGCGCGTACGAGTTCGTCGACGGCTCGGCCTACCTGCCGCACGTCGAACGCGTGCGCCGTGCGCGCGGCGCCGAGGTACCGAAATCGTTCTACACCGATCCGCTGATGTACCAGGCGACCAGCGCCGGTTTCCTCGGGCCGCGCGATCCGGTGGTGGTGCCGAGCGAGGATTACGGCATCGACCTGGAAGCCGAAGTGGTGGTGGTCACCGACGACGTGCCGATGGCGGTGACGCCGGCGCAGGCGTCCGAACACATCCAGCTGGTCGGCCTCATCAACGACGTGAGCCTGCGCGGGCTGATCCCGGGCGAGCTGGCCAAGGGCTTCGGCTTCCTGCAGAGCAAGCCGCGCTCGGCGCTGTCGCCGGTGCTGGTGACCCCGGATGAGCTCGGTGACGCCTGGCACGGCGACAAACTGCACCTGCCGATGCGCACCTGGTTGAACGGCGCATGGTTCGGCGAGGCCGAGTGCGGCGTCGACATGCAGTTCAGTTTCGCCGAACTGGTCGCCCACGTGGCGAAGACCCGCCCGCTGACCGCCGGCACCATCGTCGGCTCCGGCACCATCGCGAACGAGGACACCGGCAAGGGCGCCTCCTGCCTGGCCGAGCAGCGCACGGTGGAAACCCTGCGTGACGGCCACCCCACGACGCCGTTCCTGAAGTTCGGTGACCGCCTGAAGATCGACATCACCGACGCTTCCGGCGCCTCGATCTTCGGTTCGATCGAGCAGCAGATCGCCCCGTACCGGCACTGAGGTCCGTCAGGCTGGCGTGTGCCAGGCAGCTGCGGCGTCGCGTCGCGGTCGGCGCTGGAGTTGACCGGGATCAAGGCAGGTGGGCAGCCGGGTTGACAGACTTGCTGTCATGGCCATTCCCATCATTCCTCCCGAATTCGATCCGGCGCTGATTGCCCGCTACGACGTGGCCGGGCCGCGCTATACCAGCTACCCGACGGCGCCGCAGTTCAAGGCCGACTTCGACGAGACGGCACTGCGCGCGGCGATCCGGGCTTCCAACGAGGAGCCGATCCCGCGCCCGCTGTCGTTGTACGTGCACGTGCCGTTCTGCATGAGCCCGTGTTTCTACTGCGGCTGCAACCGGGTGATTACCCGCGACGTGAGCCAGGCCGACCGCTACCTTGAACGGCTGTACCGCGAAGATCGAGCTGATCGCGCCGCTGTTCGACCGCGACCGGCCGGTGCGCCAGCTGCACTTCGGTGGCGGCACGCCGAACTTCCTCGATACCGCGCACATGGGCGAGCTGCTGGAGTCGCTGGCGCGGCACTTCAGCTTCAGCCATGAGGCGGATCGCGAGTACGGCATCGAGATCGACCCGCGTTTTGCCGACGGCGACTACATACGCACCATGGGCGAGCTGGGCTTCAACCGGATCTCGGTCGGCATCCAGGATTTCGATCCGGTGGTGCAGAAGGCCGTCAACCGGATCCAGAGCTTCGAGCAGACCCGCGAGGTGCTTGAGGCAGCGCGTGACGCGTCGTTCCGTTCGTCCAGTGTCGACCTGATCTACGGTCTGCCGTTCCAGAGCGTGGACGGCTTCAGCCGCACGCTGGACCAGATCGTGGAACTGAATCCCGATCGCGTGGCGGTGTACGGCTACGCGCACCTGCCGGAGATGTTCAAGGCGCAGCGGCAGATCGACGCCGCCGACCTGCCCGACGCGGCCACCCGGCTGGCGCTGTTCGGTCGCGCGCTGGAACAACTGTCGGCGGCGGGGTACGTCTACATCGGCATGGACCACTTTGCCAAGGCCAGCGACGAGCTGGTGCTGGCGCAGCGTGCCGGTACGCTGCAACGAAATTTCCAGGGCTACTCGACGCATGGCGATTGCGACATCGTCGGTCTCGGCGTCAGCGCGATCGGCCGCATCGGCGACAATTACAGCCAGAACGCGCGTGACCTGATCGGTTACTACGCGGCGCTGGACGCCGGTCGCCTGCCGGTGGTGCGGGGGCTGGTGCTGGACGAGGACGACGTGATCCGGCGCGAGCTGATCAACGAACTGATGTGCCATGGCGTGCTGGACAAGCAGGCCTTCGGCGCGCGCCATCGGCTGGTGTTCGACGAATACTTCGTGCGCGAGCGGCAGCGTCTGCTGCCGTTGCTGCACGATGGGCTGGTGCTGGAAAGCCCGCGCGAGATCCGGGTAACCTCGCGTGGACGGTTGCTGTTGCGTATCATCGCGATGTGCTTCGACGCTTATCTGGACGACGCGGCACAGGCACCGCGTTATTCACGCGTGATCTGATCAACGCAGCCCCAACCCGGCCCCATCACATCATGCAATCCAAGACCATGGCAGGTCGTCTGCCCGAGCCGCCCAGCCCGATTGCCGACGACGGTGACGAGACGCGTTTCTGCGGCACCTGCGCGTTTTCCAGCGCCTGCATCGCGGCTGGCTACGACAAGCCGGAGCTGGCCGAGTTGCAGTGTCTGGTCGAGCATGTCGGGCCGTTCCGCGCGGGCGAGCACATTTTCCGCACCGGCGATCCGTTCCGCGCGATCTTCGCCGTGCGCGCGGGCACCGTAAAGACCCGCATGGTCGACAAGGAAGGCCGCGAGCAGGTGCTGGGTTTCTACCTGCCGGGCGAGGTGATCGGCCTCAACGCGATCTACCCCGAGCATTTTCCGTGCGACGCGGTGGCGCTGGACACGGCCTACTTCTGCCGCTTCTCGTTCCCCGCGATGAGCGCGCTGGCCTCACGCATCCCTGCCGTGCAGCAGCACCTGTTCCGCATGTTGAGCAAGGAGCTGGGCACCGCCAGCCTGCTGGCGGGCGACCACAGCGCCGACGAGCGCGTCGCTGCCTTCCTGCTGGACCTGGCCAGCCGCTATGCCGCGCGCGGTTTCTCCGCCACGCGTTTCCACCTCAGCATGTCGCGCGGCGACATCGCCAACTACCTGCGCCTCGCGGCCGAGACCGTCAGCCGCGTGCTCAGCCGGTTCCGCGCGCAGAAGCTGATCCAGATCGAAGGGCGCGAGCTGGAGTTGCTGGATGCGGCCAAGCTGCGCGTGATCGGACAGGCGCTGTTGCCGGATTGAGGTAGCTGTGGTTTCGTGGCCTCCGGACGACCTGCCCGGCAGGCCGTCCGGAGGGGTCTTGCGGTTCTACTTGCCGGAACGCCGGTAGCTCAGCTCCGCGTTGTAGCTGTCGACGTGCGACGGACTTTCCTGGGTGGCGTCGCGCAGCGTTTTGCGCAGGGCATCCGCATCCGCCTTGCCGTAGACGTTCTCGAGCATCTTCCACAACGTCGGATCCAGCTCCTTGCCCAGATCGGCCCAGTTCTTGGCGGGGCTCACCAGCAGGAAATCCGGTGCGCCATCGCCGCCGTCGATGACTTCATTCAAGATCGAGCGGCCCTCCCATTTGGACTTTTTCGCCGCGGCGTAGATCTTCTTGGCCGCATCCGTGAACGTCTGGCGCTGGCCCGGTTTCAGCTTGAAGTAGGTGACCTCGATCAGGGCCGGCGTGCCGAGCGCGTTGTCCGGCAAGTTGCCGAGTTCGGGATCGCCCTGCATGAAGACACTGGTCTCGCCCTTGAGGTGCGGATTCACCTGCGTCCGGAACGTGGCGTCGCAAGCCTTGCCGGCCTCGTGCATGGCATCGAAGCCTGCCCATGTCATCGGATCGGTGACGTACGAATAACTGTAGACGTCGCCGGTTTCGTGCACCCAGCTTGTCCATGTGTACTTGAAGCCGTGCTGGGCCAGACATTGGTTGTAACTCTTGATGCCCGCCTCGTAGGCCTGTTGGTCGGACGGGGCTACGGTGTCGGTGTAGTCACGGACAATGTTCGCACTGTCTTTTGCCGCAGCCTGGACGCTGCCCAGGCACAGCACTGCCATAGCTGGTACCAGCCATACACTCATGCGCTTCATGATTGCTTTCCTCGGGGCGAGCGCCCCCACGCTGAAGGGTCATGGGATTCCCCTGCGCTTCGTGACCCGGCAAAGCATGGGCGAGCATACGCTCACCCAGCCCGGTTCAAACGTGCCGACCCCGCCAGCGGATTCAGGCCCCTATTGGGGCCCGCTGGCGCGTTTGATGCAGGTCATGGCTGCCGCCGATGGCGCTGTGACAACATGGCGAACCATTCTCATTCAAGCTGCCGATGCCATGTCCGAATCGCAATCCACTGGCAGCGAGCCCGTGACTCCCGCTGGTGTCGCCCGCTTGCTCGCCTCCGCACCCCATCGGCCGCTGTTCCTGGCAGGCACCGTCGCGGTCATGCTGAGCATGGGCTGGTGGGCGGTCGAGCTGACCTGGATGCGTTTCGGACTGGGCGGCTGGCCGCAACCCACGATTCCGCCCGGCTGGGCGCACGGCATGCTGATCCAGTACGGCCTGTTCCCGTTATTCATGTTCGGCTTCCTGCTGACCACGTTCCCGCGCTGGCTGGGCCGGCCCGATCTGCCGTGGACGCGCTACATGCCGATAGCCGGCAGCGTGTTCGGCGGCTATGTGCTGGCGAACGTGGGCCTGCTCGACCTGCCGTGGCTGCTGAAGCTCGGCATCGCCGTGATGCTGGTCGGCTACCTGATCGGCGTGTGGACGCTGGCCGGGGTCCTGCGTGCGTCGGTGGCCGAACGCAAGGGTCATGCCCGTTCCTGCCTGGCGGCGTTGAGCCTGGGGGCGCTGGGCCTGGCGATCTTCCTCGCCTATCTGTTTGGCGCGCCGGCGGATTGCGCATTGCTGGCGATCAAGCTCGGTACCTTCGGATTGCTGCTGCCGATCTATTTCTCGGTGATGCATCGCATGCTGCCGTTCTTCACCGGCAACATGGTGAAAGGCTACGAGGTGATCCGGCCGGACTGGAGCATGCCGGTGGTCTGGGTATTGCTGCTGGCGCATTTGCTGCTGGACTGGCGTGGCGCACTCGGCTGGTTGTGGCTCGTCGATGTGCCGCTGGCCTTGGTGTTTGCGTGGCACTCGCTGACCTGGCGGCCTTGGAAAGCCATGCACCCGGGCATCCTGGCCGTGCTGCATCTGGCCTTCGCATGGCTGCCGGTGGCATTCGTGCTGTACGCGATACAGGACGTGGTGTACGCGACCAGCGAGCATCTCATCCTCGGCCGGGCGCCGTTGCATGCGCTGGGTATCGGCTTCTTCGGCTCGATGCTGGTGGCGATGGTGACGCGGGTGACTCAGGGCCATTCCGGTCGGCCGCTGCAGATGGGCGCAGTGGCGTGGCTGTGCTTCGGCTTGCTCCAGATAGTGGCCTTGCTGCGCATTCGCGCCGAGCTGGGCGGCGATGTCTACCTGTGGCTGGTGATCGCCGCCTACGGCTGGCTGTTGGCATTCCTGCCGTGGGTGTTGCGCTCGGCGTGGATCTACCTGACCCCGCGGGCGGACGGCAAGCGCGGTTGAGTGGGGTGACGCGAGCCGCGGCAGGGTGACGCAGCGCGGTACCGAAGAGGTTCGAGTTGACTCAGGTCAGTAGCGCACTCCGGGAATGGCCTAGGCTGGGATCTGCAAGAACTTACGGAGATCGGCCATGTCACGTTCACCGCTACTCATCGTCGCTGCCGTTGCATTGCTGACGCTGGCTGCCTGCTCCGACAAGCCGCAGGCCGCGGCCGGGGCGAATTCCACGACGGCTGCCAACACGCCGGCCGAACACATCCGCGGCGACTTCGGCCCGCCGCAGGGCGAGCCGATCCACGCGGTGCTGACCAGCCCGCCGCACGTGCCGCCACCGGTCAACCGCAACTACCCGGCGAAGGTGATCGTCGAGCTGGAAGTGATCGAGAAGGAGATGCCGATCTCCGAGGGCGTGAGCTACACGTTCTGGACCTTCGGCGGCACCGTGCCGGGCAGCTTCATCCGGGTGCGCCAGGGCGACACGGTGGAGTTCCACCTGAAGAACGCGCCGGACAGCAAGATGCCGCACAACATCGACCTGCACGGCGTGACCGGGCCGGGCGGCGGTGCGGCGTCGAGCTTCACCGCGCCGGGGCACGCCTCGCAGTTCACCTTCAAGGCGCTGAACCAGGGCATCTACGTGTACCACTGCGCCACCGCGCCGGTGGGCATGCACATCGCCAACGGCATGTACGGCCTGATCCTGGTCGAGCCGCCGGAAGGCTTGTCGAAGGTCGACCACGAGTACTACGTGATGCAGGGCGACTTCTACACCACCGGCAAGTACCGGCAGAAGGGCCACCAGCCGTTCGACATGGAGAAGGCGATCGAGGAGCACCCGACCTACGTGCTGTTCAACGGCAAGGAAGGCGCGCTCACCGGCGACAACGCGCTGACCGCCAAGACCAACGAGACGGTGCGCCTGTTCATCGGCAACGGCGGCCCCAACCTGATCTCCAGCTTCCACCTGATCGGCGAGATCTTCGACAAGGTGCAGCCCGAAGGCGGCACGGTGGCGCAGCACAACGTGCAGACCACGCTGATTCCGGCGGGCGGTGCGGCCACGGTCGAGTTCCACACCGACGTGCCGGGCAGCTACGTGCTGGTCGACCACTCGATCTTCCGCGCGTTCAACAAGGGCGCGCTGGGCATCCTCAAGGTGGATGGTCCGGAAGACAAGGCGATCTACTCGGGCAAGGAAGTGGACTCGGTGTACCTGGGTGATCGTGCCGAGCCGAACCTGCAGGCGGTGAGCACGGCGGCGGCATCGCGGGCCTCCGGCAAGCTGACCAAGGACGAGCAGATCGCGGCGGGCAAGCAGCTGTTCACCGGCACCTGCTCGGTGTGCCACCAGGCGAATGGCGAAGGCCTGGCCAACGTGTTCCCGCCGCTGGCCAAGTCGGACTACCTGGCGGCCGATCCGAAACGGGCGGTTTCGGTGGTGCTGCACGGTCTGCACGGCAAGGTCACCGTCAACGGCAAGGAATACGACTCGGTGATGCCGCCGATGAACCAGCTGACCGACGACGAGGTGGCGAACATCCTCACCTACGTGCTGAACAGCTGGGACAACCCGGGCGGCCAGATCAGCAAGGAAGAGGTCGCCAAGGTGCGCGCCGAACCCGCGCCCCAAGCGGCGTCGGAGCACTGAGATGCGTGCGCGACTGGCACTGGCCTGGTGGGGAGTTTTGGGCCTGATGCTGGCGCTTCCGGCAGTGGCGGCGGACTACGTCGCCTTGCCGGGGGGCAAGTTCACCAGCGTGTTGCCGGCCGACGGCAAGGCGGCAGCGGCGCAGGTTGCGCCGTTCCGCCTGCGCACGGAGCCGGTCACCAATGCCGAGTTCCTCGCGTTCGTGGAGAAACACCCGCAGTGGCGGCGTGACCGCGTCGCCAGCATCCTCGCCGATGCCCGCTACCTCACTCACTGGGCCGCCGCCGACACCCTCGGCGACGGCGTGCTGCCGCGAGCAGCCGGTGACGCGGATCAGCTGGTTCGCCGCGCAGGCCTACTGCGAAAGCGAGCAGGCGCGCCTGCCCAGTTGGTACGAGTGGGAGTTTGCGGCTGCCGCCGATGCCACCCGCCGCGATGCGCGTGCCGATCCGGCCTGGCGCGAGAACATCCTTGGCTGGTACTCGCGCCCGTCCAGCACGGCATTTCCCGTGGTGGGCGGTGCGCCCAATATCTACGGCGTACGTGATCTCAATGGCCTGGTGTGGGAATGGGTCGATGACTTCAATGCCTTGATGGTGGCCAGTGACAGCCGCGAGCAGGGCGATCCGGACCTGCTGAAATTCTGCGGTGCCGGTGCCATCAGCATGCAGGAAAAGGACAACTACGCGGTGCTGATGCGCATCGCGATGCTGTCCGCGCTGAAGGCTGCCGACACCACCAACAACATGGGCTTCCGTTGCGCGAAGTCCCGAGTGAGGAAGCTGACATGAAACGCCTGATGCTGGTTCTGGCGACGCTCCTGCTGCTCGGCGGGAGTGCCGCGTGGGCGGCCACGCCACTGCCCGGCGACTCGGTCTACAACCTGTCGGTGCAACTGACCGATCAGGATGGCCGGCAGCAGACTGCTCGCCGAGCGGCGCGGACGGCCACAGCTGGTGACGATGTTCTACACCTCGTGCCAGATGGTCTGCCCGATGATCATCGACAGCATGCGGTTGACCCGCAACGCGCTGGATCCGGCCGTCCGCGCGCAGATCGACCTGCTGGCGGTGAGTTTCGATCCGGTCAGGGACGACGTGGCCACGCTGCACACCTATGCGCAGAAGCGCAAGCTCGATTCACGCATCTGGACCCTGGCGCGCGCCGAGCCGGCGCAAGTGCGCCAGCTCTCCGGCGTGCTCGGCCTTCAGTACCGGCAGCTGCCCGACGCCGAGTTCAACCACAGCAGCGAACTGATCCTGCTGGATGCGGACGGCCGCATCGCTGCGCGCACCACCCGGATCGGCAAGCTCGATCCGACGTTCGTGGACGCGATCCGGAACCTGCTCACGCAACCCCGCGACTGAGCCCGCAGCGGCTACGACACCGCTTGATCCATGTCAGCGCGGCATTTGTCGGCCGCGCGCAGACTGGCGGGCGAGCTTCGGGAGAATCTGCATGGCTGCCTGGTATCCGTGGATCGTGTTGCTGCATCTGGCCTGCGCCATCGTCTTCGTCGGTGCGGTGACGTTCGAGGTGCTGGTGGTCGAGTCGCTGCACAAGCATTTCGATATCGCCACCATGCAGCGTATCGAGCAGGCGGTGATGGCGCGGGTGCGCCGGTTCATGCCGGTGGTGGTGATCCTGCTGTTCGTCAGCGGCGGCATGCTGTTCGACATCCGCTGCGATGGCCTCGACTGCGTCGGCACGCGTTTCGGCAACTGGCTGCTGCTGAAGGTGCTGCTGGCGTTCGGCGTGCTCGGCGTGTTCGTCAACGCGATGTGGGCGATGCGCCACGGCAAGATGGATGTGTGCCGGTTCAAGCATACCCATCGCATCGTGCTGGCCCTGATGGTCGGCATCGTCTTCCTGGCCAAGACCATGTTCTACTTGTAGCCATCCATCCACACACGAGGTGCACGATGTCCAATGTCACATTCAAGGGTCAGCCGATCAGCGTCGACGGCCAGTTTCCCGCGGTAGGTTCGACCGCGCCGGCGTTCAGCCTGGTCGGCGCTGACCTGTCCGACGTGGCGTTGTCCGGCTACGCCGGCAAGCGCAAGGTGCTGAACATCTTCCCCAGCGTCGATACCGGCGTGTGCGCCGCCTCGGTGCGCCGCTTCAACGAACTGGCCGGCAAGCTCGACAACACCGTGGTGCTGTGCATCTCGGCCGACCTGCCGTTCGCGCAGGCGCGCTTCTGCGGCGCCGAAGGCCTGGACCGGGTGACCAACCTGTCGCTGATGCGCGGCCGCCAGTTCCTCAACGACTACGGCGTGGCGATCGCCGAGCGGCCCGCTGGCCGGTCTGGCCGCGCGTGCGGTGCTGGTGCTGGACGAGCACGACAAGGTGCTGCACGCCGAACTGGTCGGCGAGATCGGCCACGAGCCGAACTACGACGCGGCGCTGAAAGTACTTGGCTGAATTGACGGTACCCGCACGATTCGACTGCAGGAGGGCAGTGGTGCTCCTGCAGTCGAGTCGTGCGTAGGTCAGCGTTCGATGCCGACGATCGGTATGCCGAACGGCGCGCCTGCGGGTGCAGGCCCAGGCCCAGCTTCAGGCTGCGGCCGATGCGTTGCGGCGTATTCCAGCATCTGCGCGGCGCTGGCTTCGTCCAGTTCCTCGGTGCAGGTTTCACGCCACAGCGCGAGCCAGCGATCGAAGTGCTCGGCGCGGATCGGATGCGGGCGGTGTGCGCCCATCGGGTTGCCGCGATAGCTGCCGGCACGCAAGGCCACCGACGCCCAGAACGAGGTCAGCAGACGCTTGTGTTCGTCCCAGTCGTGCACGGCCGCGTTGAAGATCGGGCCGATCTGCGGATCGCGCCGCACCTTCTCGTAGAAGTGATCGACCAGCGTGGCGATCGCTGCTTCATCGAATGACGCTGGCTGGATTCATGCGGGACATGCGGAACCAAGCGGCAGGATTGCGATGTGACGACAACACGTCGCCCCCGGCCATGCAGGCCGGGGGCGACGCCGGAGCAGCCAGTTTACTGGCCCAGGCTCAGCGTGCCCTTCATCAGCGCGGCGTGGCCGGGGAAGGTGCAGAAGAAGGCGTACTGTTCGCCGGCCTTGAGCTTGGACACGTTGATCGTGGCGGTGTCGGACTCGCCGCCGCCGATCAGCTTGGTGTGCGCGATGATGCGCGCGTCACCCGGCTTCTCGTAGCTGTTGGCGGCACCCGCCTTCATGCCGTCGGCAAGCACGCCGGATTCGTCGGAGGCGTGCGACAGCACCCAGTTGTGGCCCATCGCGGTGGCCGGCAGCTTGCCGGTGTGCTTCAGGGTCACCGTGAAGGTCTTGCAGGTCTTCGGCACGGTGATGGTCTTCGTGTTGAACTGCATGGCATCGTTGCCTTCGATGGTGGTCGCGCATTCGGCGGCCATCAGCGGGGTGGAGAGCAGGCCGAGCAGGGCAATGGCAATCAGTTTGCGCATGGTGTTGCTCCTGGGGGATGGATAGGGTTCGGAATGCATTCTGCGTGGCGGCGCGTGGCCGGCACTGATCTGGATCAGTGCCGCGACTGCTACTGTCATCGACACTGTAGTCATCGCCGACACCGGTCGGAAGGAGGCACGATGACGCACGTCGTCACCGAAAACTGCATCAACTGCAAGCACACCGATTGCGTCGAAGTGTGCCCGGTGGACTGCTTCCATGCGGGCCCGAATTTCCTGGTGATCGACCCGGACGAATGCATCGACTGCACGCTGTGCGTGGAGGAGTGCCCGGTGGGCGCGATCTTCCCCGAACTCGACGTGCCGGCCGGGCAGGAGATCTTCATGTCGATCAACGCCGAGCTGGCGCGCGAGTGGCCGGTGCTGACCAGCAAGATTGCCGCGATGGAGGACGCCGCGAAGTGGGACGGCGTGCCGGACAAGCTGCCGCTGCTGAAGCGGTAGGGCGGCTCCAATCCCGATCGGGGTGCGCCGGCAGCACACAAAAAAGCCCGCATCCGCGGGCTTTTTTTGTGTCGGATGGTGCGATGGCTTACTTCGCCATGACCCGCACCATCTCCAGGCACTTGTTCGAGTAGCCCCACTCGTTGTCGTACCAGCTCACCAGCTTGACGAAGGTGTCGTCCAGCGCGATGCCGGCCTCGGCGTCGAAGATCGAGGTGCGCGCATCGCCGCGGAAGTCGGTGGCGACGACCTTGTCCGTGGTGTAGCCGAGGATGCCCTTCAGCGCGCCTTCGCTCTGCGCCTTCATCTCCGCGCAGATCTCCGCGTAGGTCGCGCGGCTTTTCCAGCTCGACGGTCAGGTCGACCACGGACACGTCCGAGGTCGGCACGCGGAAGCTCATGCCGGTAAGCTTCTTGTTGAGCTCGGGAATCACCACGCCGACGGCCTTCGCCGCGCCGGTGGACGACGGGATGATGTTTTCCAGGATGCCGCGGCCGCCGCGCCAGTCCTTGTTGCTCGGGCCGTCGACGGTCTTCTGCGTCGCGGTGGCGGCGTGCACGGTGGTCATCAGGCCGCGCTTGATGCCCCACTTGTCGTTGAGCACCTTGGCCACCGGCGCCAGGCAGTTGGTGGTGCAGCTGGCGTTGGAGATGATCGCTTCGCCGGCGTACTTCTTGTCGTTGACGCCGTAGACGAACATCGGCGTGTCGTCCTTCGACGGCGCGGACAGGATCACCTTCTTCGCGCCGGCATCCAGATGCTTCTGCGCGGCTTCCTTGGTCAGGAACAGGCCGGTGGATTCGAGCACCACGTCGGCGTCCACTTCGTTCCACTTCAGGTTGGCCGGGTCGCGTTCCTGGGTCAGGCGGATGCGTCTTGCCATTGACCACCAGTTGGCCGTCCTCGACCTTCACGTCGCCCTCGAAACGGCCATGCACCGAGTCGTAGCTGCAGCATGTAGGCGAGGTAGTCCGGCTCGAGCAGGTCGTTGATCGCCACGATCTCGATGTCGTTGCCGAAGTTCTGCACGGCTGCGCGCAGCACGTTGCGACCGATGCGGCCGAAGCCGTTGATGCCGACCTTGATGGTCATGAGGGAACGTCCTCCTGATGGGCGATGGATGGTGCGAGGGCAGTACGCAGGCTGCGGTGCCGGTGTTTCAACGCCGCCGAATTCTACAACGAACGCGCAGCCGGCGCCCGCCCGGGCAGCGCTGCCGGTCTATGGCAGACTGGGAGCCATTTCGCACTGGAAGATCGTCATGACCGTTGTTGCGCCGCTCGCTCGCCTTGGCGCTGACCATGCTCGTGCTGGTCGCGCCGCGGCACAGGCATGGGGGCCGCTGGGCCACAGCGTGGTGGCGGAACTGGCGCAACGGCATCTGAGCCCGGCCGCCGAGGCCGAGGTGGAGCGCCTGCTGGCGCCGGAACACACGCAGCTGGCTGGCCGACGTCGCCAACTGGCCGGACCAGATACAGAACGACCCGGCGCGGGCCGCGCTGTGGAAGCAGACGCGCAGCCAGCACTACGTCAACTTCCGTGGTGGCAGCGACTGCGACTATGTGCCGCCGCGCGATTGCCGCGATGGTCGTTGCGTGGTGGCCGGGCTGCAGTATTACGTGGGCGTGCTGGGCGATCGCAGCCAGCCGGATGCCGTCCGGCGCGAGGCGCTGAAGTTCGTGGTGCATTTCGTCGGCGACATCCACCAGCCGCTGCATGCCGGTTATCGCGACGACAAGGGCGGCAACGACCTATCAGGTGCAGTTCGACGGCGAGGGCAGCAACCTGCACAAGGTGTGGGATTCGAGGCATGCTGTACACCCGCGGCCTCGACTGGCAGGCCTATGCGCAGTCGCTCGATTCGGCGGTGCCGGTGACGTCTGCCGGCGCCGATCGCGCCGCTGGACAACCCGTATGCGCAGTGGGCCGAGGAGTCCTGCCGGATCACCGCCGAGCCCGGCTTCTATCCGGCCGGGCACAAGATCGGCGACGGCCTACGTCAAGGCCGAGTTGCCGATGGCCGAGCTGCGCCTGCGCCAGGCCGGCCGCCGGCTCGCCGAGGTGCTCAACCTCGCGCTGGGCGCGCTAGCCGACGCGACGCGGTTGGCGATACGTGCCGCGGCGTGCCTGCATACGAATGCAGGGTGATGGCGCATCGGCCGGCATCTGCTAGCCTCGGCACATGAACGAAAACCCTCTGCGCCGCACCAAGATCGTCGCCACCCTGGGCCCCGCCACCGATGCGCCAGGCATGCTCGAACGGCTGATCGCCGAAGGCGTCGACGTGGTCCGCCTGAACCTCTCGCATGGCACAGCCGGACGATCACCGCGCACGCGCCAACGCGGTGCGCGCCGCGGCGGCGGCGGCCGGTCGCGAGGTCGGCATCCTGGCCGACCTGCAGGGGCCGAAGATCCGCATCGAGACCTTTGCCGATGGCCCGGTGGAACTCGTCGATGGCGCGCCGTTCGTGCTCGATTGCCGCGCCCGACGCGCCGCCTGGCGATGCCACCCGCGTCGGCGTCAGCTACTACGGCCTGCCGCAGGACGTGCCGCCGGCGACGTGCTGCTGCTGGACGACGGCCTGGTCGCGCTGACCGTGCAGGAAGTGGCCGGCAGCCGAGGTGCGTTGCCAGGTGCTGATCGGCGGCAAGCTGTCCAATCGCAAGGGCCTCAACCGGCAGGGCGGCGGGCTCTCGGTGACGGCGCTGTCGGACAAGGACAAGGCCGACATCAAGCTGGCCGCCGAGATCGGCGCGGATTTCCTCGCGGTGTCGTTCGTGCGTTCGGCCGAGGACATGCACCAGGCGCGCCGCCTGCTGCACGAAGCCGGCGGCAACGCGGCGCTGGTGGCGAAGATCGAGCGCGCCGATGCGATCCCGGTGCTGGGCGAGATCATCGACGCCTCCGACGTGGTGATGGTGGCGCGCGGCGACCTCGGCGTGGAGATCGGCGACGCCGAGCTGCCCGGCCTGCAGAAGAAGATCATCCGCGAGTCGGTGCAGCGCAACCGCGCGGTGATCACCGCCACGCAGATGCTGCAGTCGATGGTGCGCTCGCCGATCCCGACCCGCGCCGAGGTGCTCGATGTGGCCAACGCGGTGATCGACGGCACCGACGCGGTGATGCTGTCGGAGGAAACCGCCGCCGGTGCGCATCCGGACAAGGCGGTGGCGGCGATGCGCCGGATCTGCCTTGGTGCCGAACGCCAGTTCGAGCCGAAGGAAGACCTGACCGCCGGCGGCCATCAGCTGGATCGCACCGACCAGGCGATCGCGCTGGCGGCGATGCTGCTGGCCGGCGAGCTCGGCGTGCGTGCGATCGTGGCGCTGACCGAATCCGGCGCCACCGCGCAGTGGCTGTCGCGCTATCGCACGGCGGTGCCGATCTATGCGCTGTCGCCGCTGGCCGATGCGCGCCGGCGCATGCTGCTGCTGCGCGACGTGCAGCCGGTGGCGTTCTCGCACGAGGGCCTGAGCTCGGCGGCCACCGCGCGCGCCGCGGTGCAGCAGCTGTTTGCGCAAGGGCCGCCTGAGCGAAGGCGACCGCGTGGTGCTCACCCATGGCGACCACGTCGGCCAGGGCGGCGGCACCAACACCCTGAAGCTGCTCTCGGTCGGTGCCGACGGCATGGTCGAGAGCCTGCGCGATCTGTGATGCCGTGCCGTCACCGCGCTCATGTCGCCGGCAGGGCGGTTACACTTTGCGCGAGCCTTCCCGTCCCCAGGAGTTCGCCATGAAAACCATGTTCCGCCCGTTGCGTCAGGGCCTGTTGCTGGCGTTGGCGCTGGGCTTCGTCGCGCCGCTGGCTGGCGCAGACGCGCAAGATCGACCAGCAGGATCTGTACCGCTACTGGATCCTGCTCAACACCCAGGTGCAGATGGATGCGCCCAACAGCGGGCTGAACCTCGACAAGCCCGGCTGCGTGGCGGTGACCTATACGATCGGTTCCGACGGCGTGCCGATGAACGTGCAGGTGGTCAAGGTGGTGCCCAAGAGCGATCTCGGCTCGGTGGCACGCAGTGCCGTCTCCAATTTCCGCTACGGCCCGTCGCTGACCAACCGCGTCGGCGAGCCGGTTTCCACCTATTACATCGTGCCGTTCAACGCGCCGAAGGATCCGGCCCAGCGGGCGCCGCTGCTGGACGCCTGCAAGTTGCCCGGTTACGCGCGCCTGACCCGGGCCGGCGCTGGCACGTACGGCGGCCAATCTGGCCTATAATCAGCGTTTTGAACCGTGCCGCTCGGCTCGGGGCGGCTTCAACCCTGTGCGGGCGAGCCACGCCCCGGCACCACGGAGTCGTCATGAGTATTGAAGATCTCGAAAGCATCGCCCTGGCGATGGTCGCGCCCGGCAAGGGCATCATCGCCATCGACGAGTCGACCAACACCATCAAGAAGCGCTTCGAGGCCGTCGGCATCGAGAACACCGAAGAAAACCGTCGCGCCTACCGCGAGCTGCTGCTGACCACGCCGGGGCTGAACGAGCACATCTCCGGCGCGATCCTGTACGACGAGACGATCCGCCAGTCGACCAAGGACGGCGTGCCGTTCACCCAGGTCATGAAGAAGGCTCGGCATCATCCCCGGCATCAAGGTCGACAAGGGCCCGCAGCCGCTGGCCGGTTTCCCCGGCGACGTGGTCACCGAGGGGCTGGACGGCCTGCGTGAGCGTCTGCAGGAATACGCCAAGCTCGGCGCGCAGTTCGCCAAGTGGCGCGCGGTGATCAACATCAGCGAAGACAACCCCAGCTCCACCGCGATCGAGGCGAACTGCCATGTGCTGGCCCGCTATGCCGCGCTGTGCCAGGAAGCCGGTCTGGTGCCGATGGTCGAGCCCGAAGTGATCATGGACGGCGACCACAGCATCGAAGTCAGCTACGAAGTGCACGAAGCCGTGCTGCGCAGCCTGTTCAACGCGCTGTACGAGCAGAACGTGATGCTGGAAGGCACCATCCTGAAGATCAGCATGGTCATCCCGGGCAAGGACTCGGAAGAGCAGGTCGACGTCGAGGAAGTCGCCGAAGCCACCGTGCGCGTGCTGAAGTCCACCGTGCCGGCTTCGCTGCCGGGCATCGTGTTCCTCTCCGGCGGGCAGACCGACGAGCAGTCCACCGCGCATCTGAATGCGATGAACCAGATCGGCCCGCATCCGTGGCCGCTGTCGTTCTCCTACGGCCGCGCCATGCAGCAGGCGGCGCTGAAGCTGTGGGCGAAGGACATGAAGGCGAACTACGCCGAGGCGCAGAAGACCGTGCACGCCCGCGCCCGCGACAACGGCCTGGCCGCGCTGGGGCAGTGGAACGGCTGATCATCCGGTGGCGCCGTCGCTGACGACGCCTCACCCATGTGACGCGGTGTTGCAGGAGCCCGCCAGCGGGCTCCTACAACGAAAAAGGGCGCCTTGCGGCGCCCTTTTTCGTTGCATAACGCAATGAAACTCAGAAGCGATACTCGGCGCTCACTGTGTAGATACGGTTGCCGATGTCCAGGCCCTGCTTGGAGATGCTGTAGTAATCGAAATTGGCGCCGATGCTCCAGCTCTTGTTGATGTCGTAGCCGGTGCCCACGCCGGCATACCAGCCCAGCGACTGCTTGCTTGCCTTCTCGTTGAACGGGTTGGCCGGGTCGCTGGACTGCGCCTTGGCATGCAACTTCCATACGAAGGCTCCGCCGCGGGCGGAGATGTACCAGGCGTCGGTCGGATTGAAATGCCCGTTGATGCCCGCGGTCCAGCCGTCGCCGGACAACTTGGCGTGGTTGGTGGCGTCGCGGTAGCTGATGCTGCCGAGGTCGGTGTAACCCGCCTCGAAGCCGATGAACTGGGTGCGGTAGCCGGCGTTGAGAATGACGGCCGTGCCGTGTTCGCTGCCGAGGTCGTAATTGTCGAACGTGGCGTGGTAACTCACGCGGCCGGCGCCAAGGTTCACGAAGCCGCCGGTGAGATCCTTCGCTTGCACGCTGGCTGCAGCCAACGTTGCGCCGGCCAGTACGGCCAGCGTCAAGAGTGTCTTTTTCATTGAAATCCCTGTTGTAGTGTTTTCCGATCTTTCCTGCCGCGGTCTTGCGGGTCGGAATCGCAAGGCGTCGACCGCGTATTTTAGCGTGACGCAGATCGCACAAAAGAAAAGAGCGCCCCTAGGCGCCCTTTTCTTGTAGGTGAACATCCCGACGAGAAGTCGGAATTTGCCTCTTTGGCTTAGAAGCGGTATTCCGCGCTGACCGAGACCATGTCGGTGCTCAGATCCACGCGATCCTTCTTCGCGTCGTAGTAGTCGTAGTTCAGGCCCACGCTGACGTTGTTGCTGAAGTCGTAGCCCACGCCGGCGCCGGCGTACCAGCTGGTGTCATCCAGGCCCTTGCGGACCGGGTTGACGTCGTTGCTCAGGCCGTGACCCTTCCAGCCGTAGAGACCGGTGCGTGCGCTGACGTACCAGTTCGGGCTGACGTTGAAGTGACCGTTCGCGCCGGCGGTCCAGCCGTGCAGCTGCGACTTGCCGTCGGTCGACGACCGGCTGGCTGTTGAAGATGTTCTTCGGCGTGGATATTGCCCAGGTCGTTGTAGCCCACCTCGGCGCCCAGCGCGACGGCCGGATTCAGCGCCCAGCGGTAGCCGCCGTTGATGCCGTAGCCGGTGTCGTTGTCGTTGTACGGGCCATGGTTGATCGAGGTCCGACCGACGTTGCCATTGATGAACCAGCCGTCGTTGTGGGTCGGCGCGCTCTGCGCGAACACGGCGGGAACGGCCAGCAGGCCGGCGGAGGTGAAGGCGAGGGCGAGCAGGGTCTTTTTCATTTTCATGGGAAGCTTCTCCAGTTGTTGTCATGGCAGTCGGCCCCATGGGGGAATGGCCGCTGCTGGAGGTGCGCCGCCCAAGTCGGTTGGCGACACCTGACCCCATAGATGGGTCGTGGTCCGAAAGATTCAATACCGATTAGTTCAGTATTAAGCCGGTGTTAATCCGGAACGAGACGGCGGGGAAACGCGCCATCTCGCCGTATCCGGGATCAGAAGCGATATTCGGCCGTCAGCGACGCCGTATCGGTGGACAAGCTGATGCCGTCCTTCTTGGCGTGGTAGTAGTCGTACGCCAGACCCAGGCCGAAATGGCTGTTGATGTCGTAGCCCACGCCGGCACCGGCGTAGTAGTCGACCTTGTCCAGATTATGCCGGTTGATGTCCTGGTTGTCGTAGCCGTGGCCCTTCCAGCCATACACGCCGGTGCGCCCGCTGACATACAGGCCTTGCCAGACATTGATCTTGCCATTCACGCCGGCGGTCCAGCCGCGCAGCGCATTGCGCTGGTCCTTCAGATTGACCGGATTGTCGTTGAACGCATTCTTCAGCTTGAAATTGCCGAGATCGTTGTAGCCGGCGTCCACACCGAGCCCGAGATCCTGACCCACCTTCCAGCGGTAGCCGCCGGTGATGGCATAGGTCGTCGGGTGGTCGTTGTACGGGCCCTTGTTCACATGGGCCTGACCCACGCTGCCGTCGATGAACCAGTTGCCGCTGCCGACGGTCTGGCCCGGCTGGTAATTGCCGGTGGTCGGGGCGGTGCTGTCGCTGGTCGCCGGAGCGGACATGCTGTCCTGCGCCAGAGCGGGCAGGGTGCACAGGGCGGCGGAGGCGATGGCGAGGGCAATGAGCGTCTTTTTCATGGGGAACTCCTCTTCTATTGAACCGGGCCGCGGATCGTGGGGACGACGCGCGGTCGGGCAGCGCCTGGGGATGGTTCTGCGGGGGTAGTGATAGCGGGACCATGCTGAAGCTCGCTGAACCGTATGGCCTGGGGTTAAGCGGTTATTAATCCCGCCGCCATGAGCGACAGGCGGAGCGCATATCGGCGACAATGGGCGCTTTTGCACCCTCCGGAGACTGCCCGATGACCACCCGCCGCGAACTCGCCAATGCCGTGCGAGCCCTTGCCATGGACGCCGTGGAAGCGGCCAAATCCGGTCATCCGGGCATGCCGATGGGCATGGCCGACATCGCCGAAGTGCTGTGGAACGACTTCCTGCAGCTTCAATCCGGCCAACCCGAAGTGGTTCAACCGCGACCGTTTCGTGCTGTCCAACGGCCACGGCTCGATGCTGCAGTACGCGCTGCTGCACCTGAGCGGCTTCGACCTGCCGATGGATCAGCTGAAGCGCTTCCGCCAGCTGCATTCGAAGACCGCCGGCCACCCGGAAGCCAGCGAAACGCCGGGAGTGGAGACCACCACCGGGCCGCTCGGCCAGGGTCTGGCCAATGCGGTCGGCTTTGCGCTGGCCGAGAAGGTGCTGGCGGCGCATTTCAACCGTCCGGGCCATGACGTGGTCGATCACCACACCTACGTCTTCCTCGGCGACGGCTGCCTGATGGAAGGCATCTCGCACGAAGTCGCCTCGCTGGCCGGCACCTGGCAGCTGGGCAAGCTGGTGGCGATCTACGACGACAACGGCATCTCGATCGACGGCGAAGTGCATGGCTGGTTCACCGACGACACGCCGGCGCGCTTCGAGGCGTATGGCTGGAACGTGATCCGCGGCGTCGACGGGCATGATGCCGAGGCGATCAGGCAGGCGCATCGCCAGCGCCACCGCGCAACACGACAAGCCCACCCTGATCTGCGCCAAGACCATCATCGGTTTCGGCGCACCGAACAAGCAGGGCAAGGAAGAGAGTCACGGCGCGCGCGCTGGGCAAGGACGAGATCGCCGCCGCCCGTGCGCAGCTGGGCTGGCAGCACGCGCCGTTCGAGATTCCCGCCGAGATTTATGCCGGCTGGGATCACAAGGCCAAGGGTGTCGCCGCGCGAGCAGGGCTGGAACGACGCGTTCGCGAAGTACGCTGCCGCGCATCCGGAACTGGCGGCCGAGTTCAAGCGCCGCCTCGCCGGCGAACTGCCGGCCGATTGGGCCGAGAAGTCGCAGGCGTACATCGCGAAGCTGCAGGCCGAAGGCCCGGAAGTGGCCTCGCGCAAGGCCTCGCAGATGAGCCTGGATGCGTTCGGCCCGCTGCTGCCGGAACTGATCGGCGGTTCGGCCGACCTGGCCGGCTCCAACCTCACCAAGTGGAAGGGCAGCCTCGATGCCGCTACCGGCAACAGTGCGGACGGCAAGGGCAACTACGTCTATTACGGCGTGCGCGAGTTCGGCATGACCGCGATCGCCAATGGCCTGGCCCTGCACGGCGGCTTCATTCCGTACGACGCCACCTTCCTGGTGTTCTCCGACTACGCGCGCAACGCGGTGCGCATGAGCGCGCTGATCCCCGCCCATGCGATCCACGTCTACACGCACGACTCGATCGGCCTGGGCGAGGACGGCCCGACCCACCAGCCGGTCGAGCACATGGCCGTCCTTGCGCTACATCCCGAACAACCAGCTGTGGCGCCCGTGCGACGCGGTGGAGTCGGCCGCGTCGTGGAAGGCGGCGATCGAGCGCAAGGGCGCGCCGTCGTGCCTGATCTTCTCGCGGCAGAACCTCAAGCATCAGCAGCGTAGCGCGCAGCAGGTCGCCGACATCCTGCGCGGCGGTTACGTGCTGTCCGATCCGCTGGACACGAAGTTCCAGGCGATCCTGATCGCCACCGGTTCGGAAGTGGAGCTGGCGATGGAAGCCTCGCGCGCGCTGGCGCAGCAGGGCGTGGCCGTGCGCGTGGTGTCGATGCCGTGCACCGAAGTGTTCGACGCGCAGCCGCTGGAGTATCGCGAAGGCGTGCTGCCGCTCTGGTGCCGCGCCCGCGTGGCGGTGGAAGCGGCCACCGCCGACTTCTGGCGCAAGTACGTGGGCCTGGACGGCGAGGTGGTCGGCATGACCACGTTCGGCGCCTCGGCTCCCGCGCCGCAGCTGTTCGAGCATTTCGGCTTCACCGTGGCCCACGTCGTCGACGCGGTGAAGCGCGTCGTACGCTAGGCGCGGGTTCCTTCAGCCACAAAAAAAGCCGCGGCACGCCGCGGCTTTTTTGTGCGCCGGCAAACTCAGGCGAGCAGCAGCCGGGCCAGTTCGTCCGGCGTCGCCGCAATGGCATGAGCCCCCGCCTGCTCCAGTTCCGCGCGGCCGCCGAAACCCCACAGCACGCCGAAGCCACGCACCCGGTTGGCGACCGCGCCGTCGATGTCGAAGTGACGGTCGCCGATCATCACGGCGTCGGCCGGCTTGCAATCGAAGTCCGTCAGCGCCTCGGCGATCATCGTGGCCTTCTCGCTGTGCGCGCTGTCCGGGTGCGGACCGTACAGGCGCAGGAACGCCTCGCCGAACGGCAGGTGGGCGATGATCGGGGCGGCATGGCGGTGCGGCTTGCTGGTGACCACGGCAAGCTGGTGGCCGGCGCCGCGCAATCGCTCGATCAGCGCCTCGATGCCCGGATAGATTTCGTGTTCCCGCCAGCCCAGCGTATTGAAGCGCTCGTGGTAGTACGCCACCGCGGCCTCGATGCGTTCGGCGTCGTGGTCCAGCAGCGGGGCGAAGCTGTGCCGCAGCGGCGGTCCGATCCAGCGGCGCAGTTCCGCGTGCGCCGGCGCCGGCACGTCCAGCCGCGCCAGCGCATGTTTCACGCAGGCGGTGATGCCGTGCTCGGAATCGATCAGGGTGCCGTCGAGGTCGAACAGGCAGAGCATTACTTCGCGGCTCGCGCCTTCAACGCGGTGACCGCTGGCAGCTCCTTGCCTTCGAGGAATTCCAGGAAGGCGCCACCGCCGGTGGAGATGTAGGAGACCTGGTCGGCGATGCCGTACTTGTCGACTGCGGCCAGGGTGTCGCCGCCGCCGGCGATCGAGAACGCGTTCGACGCGGCGATCGCCCGCGCCAGCGTCTCGGTGCCCTTGCCGAACGCGTCGAACTCGAACACGCCGACCGGGCCGTTCCACACCACGGTGCCGGCCTTGGCGATCAGCGCGGCATAGAGTTCGGCGGTCTGCGGGCCGATGTCCAGAATCATCTCGTCCTCGTCGACCTGGTCGACCGGCTTCACCGTGGCCGGGGCCTGCGCGGAGAACGCCGGCGCCACCACCACGTCGACCGGCATCGGCACTTCGGCGCCGCGGCGCCTGGCGTCGGCCAGCACTTTCTTCGCGGCGTCGAGCAGATCGGGCTCGTACAGCGAGTTGCCGACCGAGTGGCCCATCGCGGCGATGAAGGTGTTGGCGATGCCGCCGCCGACGATCAGCTGGTCGACCTTGCCGATCAGGTTGTCCAGCAGGGTCAGCTTGGTCGATACCTTGGAGCCGGCCACGATCGCCAGCAGCGGATGCGCCGGGTGCTCCAGCGCCTTGCCCAGCGCATCGAGTTCCGCGCTCAGCAGCGGGCCGGCCGCGGCGATCGGGGCGTACTTGATCACGCCATGGGTGGAGGCCTGGGCGCGGTGCGCAGTACCGAACGCGTCCATCACGAAGATGTCGCACAGCGCCGCATACTTCTTCGCCAGCGTGTCGTCGTCCTTGCCCTCGCCGACGTTCATGCGGCAGTTTTCCAGCAATACCACTTCGCCCGCGGCCACCTCCACGCCGTTGGCCAGATAGTCGGCCACCAGCCGTACCGGCTGGTCCAGCTTGCTGCTCAGCCACAGCGCCACCGACGCCAGCGAGGATTCGGCGTCGAACTGACCTTCCTTCGGCCGACCCAGGTGCGACATCACCATCACTTTCGCGCCGGCGTCGCGCGCGGCCCGGATCGTGGGCAAGGCGGCGTCGAGGCGCTGGGTGGAGGTGATCTGGCCGTGGTCGTCGATCGGCACGTTCAGATCTTCGCGAATCAGCACGCGCTGGTCGCGCAGGTCGAGGTCACTCATGCGGATGACGGACACGGCGGAACTCCGGTAGTGGGTGAGATTGGCCCGAAGGCCGCAACCGCTTATTGTCCGGTGCGCCGGGAGGTGATGCAAACCAACCGGAGGAAGACGGCGTTGCGGCCGCCGGTGCGCCCGGTTCAGACTGTGGTACAACGACGACTATCCATGCAGGGGAGAGGGTTCATGGCTGGCGGACTGGTGCTCTACGGCTACTGGCGTTCAAGTGCCGCGTATCGCGTGCGTATCGCGCTGAATCTGAAAGGTCTGAGCTACGAGACGCGGTCAGTTCACCTGGTGCGCGATGGGGGCGAACAGCATGCGCCGGATTACTTCGCGCTCAATCCCCAGGAATTGGTGCCCTGCCTGCTTGACGGCGACCGTGTGATCACCCAGTCGTTGGCGATCATGGAGTACCTCGACGAGATGCACCCGGAGCTGGAGACGGCCCTGCTGCCGGTCGATGCGCGCGGGCGCGCGCAGGTACGCGCGCTGGCGATGGCGGTGTGTTGCGACATTCATCCGCTGGGCAACCTGCGCGTACTGCAGCAACTCGAGGCTCAGTTTGGCGCCAGCGACGAGCAACGGGCCGAGTGGTCGCGCTACTGGATCGCGGCGGGGTTCAAGGCAGTCGAGGCGATGCTGGGCGATAGCGCAGCGACTGGCCGCTACTGCCACGGCGAGACGCCGAGCATGGCCGATGCCTGCCTGATCCCGCAGGTCTACAACGCGCTGCGCTGGAAGCTGCCGATGGACGACTACCCGACCATCCAACGCATCTATCGGGCCTGCAACGAGCTGGAGACGTTCCGGCTGGCGGCGCCGGAAGTGCAGCCGGACGCGCCTTGAGAACGGGCAACGAAGCGCCCGGAAAAGCGCCGGCCGGAAGGGCGTGAGCATCGCCCGCAAGTTTCAAGTCCTGGACGTGACCCGAACCCATTCGGCCGCGACTTGCACGCTCCCCGTTCCCGCCCTCCCGTTCCTGTAAACTCGCTGGTGGAGTCGGCCGGACAGTCGCGTCGCGCGCAAGCGCATCGAGGAAAGTCCGGGCTCCGCAGGGCAGAGTGCCAGGTAACTCCTGGGCAGCGTGAGCTGACGGCCAGTGCAACAGAGAGCAGACCGCCGATGGCCCGCAAGGGCACAGGTAAGGGTGAAAGGGTGCGGTAAGAGCGCACCGCGTACGGGGCCAACGCCGTACGGCACGGTAAACCCCACTCGGAGCAAGACCAAATAGGGGAACGATAACGCGGCCCGCGTTGTTCCCGGGTAGGTTGCTGGAGCCAGGCGGCGACGCCTGGCCGAGAGGAATGACTGTCGCGTCGCAAGACGTACAGAACCCGGCTTACAGGCCGACTCCACCTCTTCGTGTACCCCTGTTTCCCGCGCGATTCGGCACGTCGCGCGGGAACAGGGCGTCCGTGTGAACGGGGATTCATCCGGCAGCGCCGCCGTGGTGCCGGTTTCGGCGATTTCTGGCGCAATTGCGCGCGTTGGGTTCTATAAAAAATTCCCTGCTTTCAAACACCTTGCCGGTGTTCCTGAGAATATGCTGCACATACGGTCAGTATTCTGCCTTTACTCCTTGATTCACAAGCGAAATTACCTTGACAGTCTCACAGGGCGAGACTATCGTGGGCTCCAGTGTGAAATCGTGGGTTTTAGTGGAGTCTGCTGATCGTGTTCCAGGGCGAAACCGCCATCACCGTAGACGACAAGGGCCGCCTGGCCATCCCGACCACGTATCGGGAACAGGTGGTGGGCGAGTGCGCCAACCGTCTGGTGATCACCTACAACCCGTTTGAGCCGGGTTGCCTATGGCTGTTTCCCCATGCCGAGTGGGAAAAGGTGCGCGATCAGGTGAACGGCCTGTCCAAGGTCAAGACGGCTCACCGCGACATGCAGATGAAGCTGGTCGGTGCGGCGGCCGTGGTCGAGCCGGACGGCGCGGCGCGGATCCTGTTGCCGGCCAGCCAGCGGGCTGCTGCCGGGATCGAGAAAAAAGCGGTGCTGCTGGGCATGGGCAACAAGTTCGAGTTGTGGAGCGAGCAGGCCCACCTGGCCAAGATCCGCCAGACCATCGGTGAAGAAGAAATCACAGACGAAATGGCCGAACTGCGCCTGTAACCGGCGCAGCGACACACAAGGGATGGGAGCGGGAGTGCGGCATGGCCGAGCAAGTTTTGCGGCACATCCCGGTGATGCTGGGTGAAGCGGTGGAGGGTCTGTCCGTGCAGTCTGACGGGCGTTATCTCGATGGCACGTTTGGTCGCGGCGGTCACGCTCGCGCCGTGTTGTCGCGCCTGGGTCCGGCCGGTCGGTTGCTGCTGATGGACCGCGATCCGAGCGCGATCGCCGCCGCGCAGGCGGAGTTCGCCGGTGATTCGCGGGTGGCGATCCGCCATGCGAATTTCTCCAGCCTGGCCGAATGGGATGAGACCGCCGCCGGCCTCGACGGCGTGTTGCTCGACCTGGGCGTGTCCTCGCCGCAGCTCGACGAAGCGGCGCGCGGTTTCAGCTTCATGGCCGATGCGCCGCTGGACATGCGCATGGACACCACGCAGGGCGAGAGCGCTGCCGATTTCCTGGCCCAGGCCAGCGAGCGCGAGATCGCCGACGTGCTGTGGAACTACGGCGAGGAGCGCCACAGCCGGCGCATCGCCCGCGCCATCGTGGCCGACCGCGATGCCACCCCGTTCACCCGCACCGGCCAGCTGGCTGCGCTGATCGAGCGCGTGGTCGGTCGACGCGAGCCGGGCAAGCATCCGGCCACGCGCAGTTTCCAGGCGCTGCGGATTCACGTGAACGGCGAACTGGATGCCTTGCAGCAGGGGCTGAATGCCGCGCTGGAACGGCTGAAGCACGGTGGGCGACTGTCGGTGATCAGCTTCCACTCGCTGGAAGATCGCGCGGTGAAGCAGTTCATCCGCGACCAGTCCGGCCGCGTGCAGAACAGCCGCCGCGGTCCGCCCGTGGCGGCGGCGCCGGCGCGGTTGAAGGCGGTCGGCAAGGCGCAGTTCCCGTCCGATGCCGAACAGGCGGCGAACCCGCGCTCGCGTTCGGCGGTGCTGCGCGTGGCGGAGAAGTTGTCATGAGGACGCTCGGTGCCGTGTGCCTGTTGACGCTGCTGGTTGCCGTGCTGGCCAGTGCGCTTGGCGTGGTGTGGACGCGCCATGAAAGCCGCGTGCTGTTCGTCAACCTGACCGCGCTGCAGAACCAGCGCGACGAGCTGAACATCGAATACGGCAAGCTCGAACTGGAGCAGGCCACCTACGCCGAACCGCGTCGTATCGACGACGAGGCGCGGCAAAAACTGGGCATGGTCGATCCTCGCCCGCAAGACGTACGGTTGCTACGCTGATGAGCTGGCGCCATCACGCCAAGCCTTCCCCGTCCGGCCGCCGTCGCAGCGCCGGGCCGAGCGCGCGCAGGCGCATGACGGTGGTCGTGGCCCTGCTTGGACTGGTGTCCGTCGGGCTGGTGGCGCGCGCGTTCGATCTGCAGGTGGTGCGCAAGCAGTTCTACCAGCGCCAGGGTGATGCACGTTTCCTGCGCGAGATGCCGATTCCGGTATCGCGCGGCACCATCTTCGACCGCAACGGCGAGCCGCTGGCGGTATCGACGCCGATGATGTCGATCTGGGCCAACCCGTCCGAGGTGCTGGAAAGCGACGAGCGCATTCCCGAGCTGGCGCAGGCGCTGGGCGTGGATGCGGGCGGCCTGAAGGCCCAGCTGGCGCAGCGTTCCGAACGCGAGTTCGTCTATCTGCGCCGACAGATGGCGCCGGCCGCGGCGCAAGCCGTGCTCGACCTCGGCATTCCCGGCATCAATGGCCAGCGCGAGTTCAAGCGCTATTACCCTTCCGGCGAAGTGACCGCGCACGTGCTCGGCTTCACCAATATCGACGACCGCGGCCAGGAGGGGCTGGAGCTGGCCTATGACGACTGGCTCGCCGGCAAGCCTGGCGCCAAGCGGGTCATCCGCGACCGCATGGGCCACGTAGTCGAGGACATCGAGCAGGTGCGCGCGCCGAAGCCGGGGCAGAACCTCACGCTCAGCATCGACCGGCGCATCCAGTTCCTCGCCTACAACGAGCTGAAGAACACGCTGGAGAAATTCCAGGCCGAGTCCGGCTCGATGGTGGTGCTCGACGCCAAGACCGGCGAAGTGCTGGCGATGGTCAACCTGCCGACCTACAACCCGAACGCGCTCAGCGGCAGCAAGCCGAACCAGCGCCGCAACCGGGCGATGACCGACGTGCTCGAGCCGGGCTCCACGGTGAAGCCCATCCTGATGGCGGCGGCACTGTCCAGCGGCAAGTACACCCCGACCAGTCCGATCATCGACACCACCGGCGGGCATTGGTACTTCCAGGGCCACGACATCCACGACACGCATAATTACGGTCTGCTCACCCCGACCGGCGTGATCACCAAGTCCAGCAACGTGGGCGCGGCGCACATCGCGATGCAGCTCGACACCTCGCTGATGTACGACACCTACCGTGCGTTCGGTTTCGGCAACAGCACCGAAAGCGGTTTCCCCGGCGAAGCGTCCGGCTACCTGCGGATCGGCCGTGACTGGCGCCCGCTGGAAAAGGCCATTCTCGGCTACGGCTACGGCCTCAACGTGACCGTGCTGCAACTGGCCAACGCCTACGCCACCATCGCCGACGGCGGCCTGATGCACAGCCCCACCTTCATCAAGGACAACGGTGAGCCGGGCAAGCAGATCATCTCGCCGGAAGTGTCGACGCAACTGTTGCGCATGATGGAAACCGTGACTGGCCCCGGCAGCACCGGCACGCCGGCGCGCATCGCCAACTACAGCGTGGCCGGCAAGACCGGTACCGCGCACAAGGCCAGCGCCGGCAGTTACGCCAAGAACAATTACACCTCGGCCTTTGCCGGCATCGTGCCGGCGTCGAATCCGCGCCTGGTCGGCGTGGTGGTGATCGACGATCCGAAGAAGGGCAGCTACTACGGCGGCACGGTGTCCGGACCGGTCTTCGCCAAGCGTGATGGAGGGCGCGCTGCGCCTGCTTGACGTGCCGCCGGACAACATCGGCCGCTGGTATGTCGGCGGCCCGTTGCAGAATGTGGACGGGCTGGTCGGCAGCAAGCGGCCGGTCGATGCGCCGCTGGACGATGCGCCGGTCGATGGAGGCGCGCCATGAGCACCGGCCATCTCGACCAGTTGCTGCTCGGCATCGCCGACGCGCCGGTCGCCGCCATTCCGGGCGTCGGCCGTATCGTGCTGTCCGGGCTGGCACTCGACTCGCGCCGGGTGCAGCGTGGCGATGCGTTCTTCGCCTTGCGCGGAACCCGGGGCCACGGCATCGAGTTCGCCGCCAGCGCCGTGCAGCGCGGCGCGCAGGTGGTGCTGGCCGAAGCGCCGGCACCGTCCGAGGTGGCGGCGCTGGACGTGCCGCTGCTGTGGATCGACGGGTTGCACGACCAGGTCGGCGAGATCGCCGCGCGTTTCTACGACCGCCCCAGCGAGTCCATGCGCATGGTCGGCGTCACCGGCACCAACGGCAAGACATCCTGCGTGCAACTGCTGGCACAGGCGCTGACCTTGCTCGGTCATCGCGCCGCCTCGATCGGCACGCTCGGCGCCGGTATGCACGGCCAGTTGCACGAGGGCGAACGCACCACGCCCGACGCGATCAGCGTGCAGGCCCTGCTGGCGGCGTTCCGCGATGACAAGGTCAGCCACGTGGCGATGGAAGTGTCGTCGCACGCGCTGGAACAAGGACGCGTGGGCGCGGTGGATTTCGAAGTGGCGGCGTTCACCAACCTCACCCGCGACCACCTGGATTATCACGGCAGCATGGAAGCCTACGGCGCGGCGAAGGCGAAACTGTTCGCCTGGCCAGGCCTGCGCAGCGCGGCGATCAATGTCGACGACGCGTTCGGTCGCACGCTGGCGACGCAGTTGCCGACCGGCGTGCAGACGCTGCGCTTCAGCATGGCCGACGATGACGAGGCCGAAGTCGCCGCCAGTCACATCATCACCTCGGCCGAAGGGCTGACGTTCCAGCTGCGCACGCCGTGGGGCATGCGCACCATCAGCAGCCACCTGCTGGGCCGCTTCAATGTGGCCAACCTGCTTGCCGTGGTGGCCTGCCTCGGCGCGCTGGGCGAACCGTTTGCGCGCATCGTCGAGGTGGTCGCGCAATTGCAGCCGGTCAACGGCCGCATGAGCCGGCTCGGTGGCCTGCATGGCCTGCCGCTGGTGGTGGTCGATTACGCGCACACGCCGGACGCACTGGAACAGGCGCTGACCGCGCTGCGCGCGCATTGCGCCGGCAAGCTGATCTGCGTGTTCGGCTGCGGCGGCGAGCGCGACGCCGGCAAGCGTCCGCTGATGGGCGCGATCGCGGCGCGGCTGGCCGATGTGGCGATCGTCACCGACGACAACCCGCGCGGCGAAGACGGCGACGCGATCGTGGCGCAGATCGTCGCCGGCATGGCCGCGGCGAGTGCGATGGCGGTCGAGCGCGACCGCGCCATCGCGATCGCCGATGCCCTGCAACTGGCGCGCTCCGGCGACGTGGTGCTGATCGCCGGCAAGGGACACGAAACCTATCAGGACGGTGCCACCGGCAAGCACCCGTTCGACGACGTGGCGGTGGCGCGGGCCGCGTTGGAACAGATCCAGCGGGAGTCGCGCCGATGATGCGGCTTCAAGCCATCGCTCTGTGGACCCACGGCCATCTGTACGGCGCGGATGTCGAGGTGACTGGCGTCGCCATCGACACCCGCAAGCTGAAGCCGGGCGACCTGTTCGTGGCGATCAAGGGCGAGCATGCGGATGGCCACGACTACCTGGCCGCAAGCCGCCGCCCGCGGCGCGGTCGCCGCGCTGGTGACGCGCAGGATCGACAGCGCGCTGCCGCAGGTGCTGGTGCACGATGCCGCGCTGGCGCTGGGCGACCTGGCCAGCGCGGTGCGTGCGCAGCGCGACGTGCGCGTGGTCGGCATCACCGGTTCCAACGGCAAGACCACGGTGAAGACGCTGGTCGCCTCGATCCTGTCGCGGCACGGCCGCACCCATGTCAGCGCGGGCAACTTCAACAACGAGCTGGGCCTGCCGCTGAGCCTGCTGGCGATGCCGCGGGACACCGAGTACGCGGTGTTCGAAATGGGCGCCGGCAAGCCAGGCGATATCGCCTACCTGGCTGCCATTGCACGGCCCGATATCGGCCTCGTCACGCTCATCGCGCCGGCGCATCTTGCGCGGATGGGCAGCATCGAGGGCGTGGCCGAGACCAAGGGCGCGCTGTACCAGGCCTTGCCGGTCGACGGCATCGCCATCATCAACGCCGACGACGCATTTGCCAGTTTCTTCGGCGGGCTGGCTGCCGGTCGTCGCCATGCTGCGCTTCGGCCTCGATCAACCGGCCGATGTCGGCGCCGACATCATCGAACAACGCGTGGACGGTTCTCGCTTCGTGTTGAGCACGCCGCAAGGCGATGCCGAGGTCGCGCTGCCGCTGCCCGGTCGCCACAACATCGCCAACGCGCTGGCCGCCACGGCGGTGGCGCTGGCGCTGGAGGTGCCGCTCGAGACGATCGTCGCCGGGCTGGAACAGGCGCCCGGCGTGGCCGGCCGGTTGCGCCGCGAAGTGACCGGCGGCGGCTGGGTCCTGATCGACGACAGCTACAACGCCAACCCCAGCTCGATGGCGGCGGCGATCGACACCTTGCTGCTGGCCGAAGGCGAACGCTGGCTGGTGCTGGGCGACATGGCCGAGCTGGGTCCGGACGCGCGCGCGCTGCATGCCGGCATTGGCGCGCGGGCACGCGATCGCGGCGTCGACCGGCTGTTTGCGGTGGGGCCGTTGGGTGCGGCCACGGTCGAAGCCTTCGGCGCGGGCGGCGAGCACTTCGACGACAAGCCCGCGCTGATCGCCGTGCTGCGAACGCAACTGCACGCCGGCGTCACCTGTCTGGTCAAGGGCTCGCGCTCGGCCGGCATGGAGCAGGTGGTGGCGGCGCTCGGCGGGCATCCTGGCCATGCGGACGACAACGAAGGGGGTGCATCCGATGCTGCTTGAACTGGCTGACTGGATGGCACGGCATTTCACCGCGCTGCATCTGTTCCAGTACATCACCTTCCGCACGATCATGGCCGCGCTCACCGCGCTGGCGATGTCGCTGCTGTGCGGGCCGTGGCTGATCAACCGGCTGGCCGCGCTGAAGGCCGGCCAGGTGGTGCGCAGCGACGGTCCGCAGACGCATCTGGTCAAGGCCGGCACGCCGACCATGGGCGGCGTGATGATCCTGCTCTCGGTCACCGTCGCCACCTTGCTGTGGGCCGATCTGCACAACCGCTACGTGTGGGTGGTGCTGGCGGTGATGCTGACGCTTCGGCGTGATCGGCTTCTACGACGACTACCGCAAGCTGGTGCTGAAGGACAGCCGCGGGCTGGCCAGCCGCTGGAAATATTTCTGGCAGTCGGTGTTCGGTCTCGGCGCGGCGCTGTTCCTGTATTACAGCGCGCCGCATGCCGCCGCCGGCAGGCCTGCCGGTGGCGGAGACCGCGTTGTACGTGCCGCTGTTCAAGCACGTGGTGCTGCCGCTGGGGCTGTTCTTCGTGGTGATCGCCTATTTCATGATCGTCGGCTTTTCCAACGCGGTGAACCTCACCGACGGCCTGGACGGCCTGGCGATCATGCCGACCGTGCTGGTCTCCGGCGCGCTCGGCGTGTTCGCCTACCTCGCCGGCAACAAGGTGTTCTCCGAATACCTCGGCATCCCGTCGATTCCGGGCGCGGGCGAGCTGGCGATCTTCTGCCGGCGCGCTGGCCGGCGCGGGGCTCGGCTTCCTGTGGTTCAACACGTATCCCGCGCAGGTGTTCATGGGCGACGTCGGCGCGCTGGCGATGGGTGCGGCGCTCGGCTGCGTGGCGGTGATCGTGCGCCAGGAAATCGTGCTGCTGATCATGGGCGGCGTGTTCGTGATGGAAACCGCCTCGGTGATGATCCAGGTGGCCAGCTTCAAGCTCACCGGCAAGCGCGTGTTCCGCATGGCGCCGATCCATCACCACTTCGAACTGAAGGGCTGGCCCGAGCCGCGCGTGATCGTGCGCTTCTGGATCATCTGCGTGGTGCTGGTGCTGATCGGTCTTGCCACGTTGAAGGTGCGCTGATGTTCGACTTCGACACCACCCAGGCCAAACGCCGAACCGGACCGCGCGGCAGCTTCGACCTGTGGCTGCTGGTCGCGCTGATCGGGCTGGCCAGCGTCGGCGTGGTGATGGTGACGTCGAGCTCGATCGCGGTGGCCGACAGCCAGCACATCGGTGCGTTCTACTTCCTGAAGAGGCATCTGGTGTTCCTCGGCATGGGCCTGATCGCGGCTGGCATGGCGATGCGCATCGAGCTGAAGCTGCTGGAGAAGTTCGCGTTCCCGCTGCTGGCGCTGGCGTTCCTGATGTTGCTGGCGGTGTTCGTGCCGCACTTCGGCATGCGCATCAACGGCGCGCGGCGCTGGCTGAACCTGCTGGTCACCACGTTCCAGTCGGTCGAGGCGGTGAAGCTGATCCTGGTGGTGTATATCGCGAGCTATCTGGTGCGTCATCGCGAGAATGTGGAGACGAGCTTCCTCGGCCTGTTCAAGCCGGTGATGGTGGCTGGCGTGATCGTGCTGCTGCTGCTGGCGCAGCCGGATTTCGGCTCGGCCACGCTGGTGATCGCGGTGACCATCGCGATGGTCTGGCTGGGCGGCGCGCGGCCGATCTTCCTGTTTCTGATGGGCCTGCCGCTGATGCCGCTGCTGTATATCGCGGCCACCGGCGAGAGCTATCGCATGAAGCGGCTGACCTCGTTCATGGATCCGTGGAAGGATCCGTTCAACGACGGTTTCCAGCTGACCCAGTCGCTGATGGCGATCGGTCGCGGCGAATGGACCGGCGTGGGCCTGGGCTCCAGCGTGCTGAAGCTGTCCTACCTGCCCGAAGCGCACACCGATTTCATCTTCGCGGTGATCGGCGAGGAGCTCGGCCTGGCCGGCATGCGTGCTGGTGATCGGCCTGTTCGCGCTGGCGGTCGGGCGCGGCCTGTACCTCGGCCTGAGGGCGTCGAAGTGGGCCAGCGCTTCGCCGGCTACGTGCGCGTTCGGCGTCTCGCTGATGCTGGCGATGCAGGCGCTCGTGTCGGTCGGCGTGAACCTGGGCGCGCTGCCGACGAAGGGCCTGACCCTGCCGCTGATCAGCTACGGCGGCTCGTCGATGGTGCTGACCTGCGCGATGGCCGGCGTGCTGCTGCGCGCCACCTACGAAATCAACCGCGCGCTGGATGCGCGGCAGATGGCGACGCGGATGCCGGCGGCTGTCGCCGCGGCCGATGCGAACGCGGTGGCGACGCCGCGCGAGGCGGCGATCGCATGACGACGCAGGCGCCCGTGCTGATCATGGCCGGCGGTACCGGCGGCCACATCTTCCCGGGCCTGGCGGTGGCCGAGTGCCTGCGCGCGCAGGGCGTGCCGGTGGTCTGGCTGGGCGCGGTCGGCGGGCATGGAGACGCAGCGTGGTGCCGGCAGCAGCGGATCGAGCTGCACACGGTGGCGGTCGGCGGCGTGCGCGGCAAGGGCCTCGACGACCCGGCTGCTGGCGCCGCTGATGTTGCTGCGCGCGCTGTTCGCTTCGCTGGCGCGTGTTGCGCCAGGTGAAGCCGCGCAGCGTGCTGTCGATGGGCGGCTATGTGGCGGCCCCGGCGGCCTCGCCGCGTGGCTGCTGCGCGCGTGCCGCTGCTGGTGCACGAGCAGAACCGCGTGGCCGGCTTCACCAATCGCATGCTGGCCGCGCTGCGCGAAGCGCGTGCTGGCCGGTTTCGCCGATGCGTTGCCGCAGGCCGAGTGGGTCGGCAATCCGGTGCGCGACGCGATCGCGGCGTTGCCGCCGCCGGCGCAGCGCATGGCCGGCCGCGAAGGCCGGCCGCGCCTGCTGGTGCTCGGCGGCAGCCTGGGCGCGCGCGCGCTGAATCTGGCGCTGCCGCAGGCGCTGGCGCCGCTGACGCGCGGCGCAGCGTCCCGAGGTGCTGCCACCAGTGCGGCAGCGCGCGGTCTCGACGAAGCGCGCGCGGCGTATGCGCAGGCCGGCGTCGAGGCGCAGGTGGTGGCCGTTCATCGACGACATGGCCGGCAGCTTATGCGCTGGGCCGATCTGGTGGTCTGCCGCGCCGGCGCGCTGACCCTGGCCGAGCTGGCCGCGGCGGGACTGCGGCGCGGTGCTGGTGCCGTTCCCGCATGCGGTGGACGACCACCAGACGCGCAACGCCGAAGTGCTGGTGGCGGCCGGTGCCGCCGACTGGTGCAGGAGAGTGAGCTGAACGTACAGAGATCTGGCGCAGCGACTGGAGTCGTTGCTGGGTGATCGCGCCGAGCTTGCTGGCGATGGCCGAGGCCGCGCGCACGCTGGCCAAGCCCGACGCGGCGCAAGCGCATCGCGCGACGCCTGCCTGGAGGTGGCCGCATGACGCCGGTCGCCTGCAAGCAGCACGACGACATCATGAGGACGTTCCGCCGCGTGCATTTCGTCGGCATCGGCGGCGTCGGCATGAGCGGCATCGCCGAGGTGCTGCACAACCTCGGCTATGCGGTGTCCGGTTCGGACCGGGCCGAACTCGCCGACCGCGCAGCGCCTGCAGCGGCTTGGCATCAGCGCGCATCGATCGGGCCACGCCGCGGAGAACGTCGACGATGCCGACGTGGTGGTCGACCTCGAGCGCGATCCAGCCAGGACAACCCGGAACTGCGTCGCGGCGCGCGCGCGCGCGCATTCCGGTGATGCCGCGCGCGGAGATGCTCGGCGAGCTGATGCGCTTCCGCCGCGGCATCGCGGTCGCCGGCACGCACGGCAAGACCACGACCACCAGCCTCACCGCCAGCGTGCTGGCCGAAGCCGGCTACGATCCGACCTTCGTGATCGGCGGCCAGCTGAACGCGGCCGGCGCGAACGCGCGGCTCGGCACCGGCCAATATCTGGTCGCCGAAGCCGACGAATCCGACGGCTCGTTCCTGCTGCTGTCGCCGGTGATCGCGTCGTCACCAACATCGACGCCGATCATCTGGAGAACTACGACGGCGATTTCGCCGCAGGTGAAGAAGGCGTTCGCCGATTTCCTGCATCGGCTGCCGTTCTACGGCGTTGGCCGTGCTGTGCGTGGACGATCCGGAAGTCGGCGATGCTGGCGCAAGACCACCACGCGCCGCGTGATGACCTACGGCATCGATACCGCCGACGCCGACGTGCGCGCCGTCGAACGTGAGCCAGCATGGCTTCGAGATGCATTTCGACCTGCATGCTGCCGGGGCGCGCCGAGGCGTTGCCGGTGAAGCTGAACCTGCCGGGCCGGCACAACGTGCTGAACGCGCTGGCCGCGTGCCGCGATCGGCTGGCAGCTCGGCGTGCGAGGCCGAGGCGATGGCAGCGCGCGCTGGAGAATTTCGAGGGCGTCGGCCGGCGTTTCCATCGGCGCGGCGAGATCGCGCTCGACCAGGGCAGCGTGCTGCTGGTCGACGACTACGGCCATCATCCGCGCGAGCTCGCGGCGGTGTTCGCGGCCGCGCGCGGCGGCTGGCCGGAGCGGCGGCTGGTGGTCGCGTTTCCAGCCGCATCGCTACACGCCGCACGCGCGATCTGCTCGACGATTTCGCCAACGTGCTGGCCGAGGCCGACGTGCTGGTGCTGACCGACGTCTATCCGGCCGGCGAAGCGCCGATCGCCGGCGCCGACGGCCGCGCGCTGGCGCGCGCGGTGCGTGCGCGCGGCAAGGTCGATCCGGTGCTGGTCGAGCATCCGCGCGACCTGCAGCGACACGCTGCCGCCGCTGCTGCGCGACGGCGACCTGCTGCTGCTGCTCGGCGCCGGCGACATCGGCGCGGCGGCGGTGGAGATGGCGCAGGCCGGCAACCTGAGGACGAGCAAGTGAGCATCAAGATCACTGATCCCAGCCAGTTCGGTCGCGTCGCCGTGGTGATGGGCGGCAGCTCGGCCGAGCGCGAGGTGTCGCTCGATTCCGGCCGCAACGTGCTCGCGGCGCTGCAGGCGCGCGGCGTCGATGCGCATGCGGTCGACGGCATTCCGGCGCTGCTCGATGCGCTGCGCGCCGGCCATTTCGCGCGCGTGTTCAACATCCTGCACGGCCAGCACGGCGGTGGCGAAGACGGCGTGCTGCAGGGCGCGCTGGAATCGCTGCGCGTGCCGTACACCGGTTCGGGCGTGCTCGGTTCGGCGCTGTCGATGGACAAGACCCGCACCAAGCGGGTGTGGCAGTCGCTCGGGTCTGCCGACGCCGAAATTCGTGGCGCTGCCGCGCGGCGCCGATGTGCACGCGGCGGCGGCGCAGGTCGGTTTCCCGCTGATCGTGAAGCCGGCGTGCGAAGGTTCCAGCGTCGGCGTCACCCGCGTGTTCGAGGAATCGCGATCTGGATCAGGCGGTCGAGCTGGCCGCGCAGTATCCGCGGCGACCTGCTGATGGAAACGCTGATCGAGGGCGACGAACTGACGGTCGGCATTCTCGGCCGGCGAGGTGCTGCCGAGCGATCCACATCGTGCCGAAGGGCGCGTTCTACGACTACAACGCGAAGTACGTCGCCGAGGACACGCAGTACCTGTGCCCCGGCCTCGAAGGCGACGCCGAGGCGGAACTGCGCGCGCTTGCGCTGCGCGCGTTCGACGCACTCGGGCTGCGCCGGCTGGGGCCGCGTCGACGTGATGCGCGATCGCGCACGGCCGCAACTGGCTGCTGGAAGTGAACACCGCGCCGGGCATGACCTGGCACTCGCTGGTGCCGAAGGCGGCCAAGGCCGCCGGCATCGACTACCAGGAACTGTGCTGGCGCGTGCTGGAAACCAGTTTCCGGGAGGGCATGTGAAAGGAGCCATCCGCCTCGTCGCCTGGTGTCTCGCCATCGCGCTGGTCGCGCTGCCGATCGTCGGCGTGCTGCGCGGCTGGTTTGCGGCCGAGCGCTGGCCGGTGACCCAGTTGACGTGCAGGCCGAGTTCAAGCACGTCAGTGCGGAGCAGATCCGCGCGGCGGTGCAGCCGCGCCTGGGCAAGGGTTTCTTCGCGCTCGACCTCGATGCAGTGCAGAAGGCTGTGGCCGCGCTGCCGTGGGTGGAGTCGGTCGAGGCGCGCAAGCGCTGGCCGGACACGTTGCAGCTGCGCGTCTACGAGCGCCAGCCGTTCGCGCGCTGGAACGACAAGCAGCTGATCAGCCGGCAGGGCCTGGTCTTCGACGCGCCGGCGCCGATGGCCGACATTGGCGTCCTGCCGGACTTGCGTGGCCCGGACGCGCGGCTGGCCGAAGTGGTCAGTTTCTACGCGGAAACGCGCAAGGCCTTCGCCGGCACGCAGCTGCAGATCAACGGCGGTGGCGCTGACCGAGCGCGGCAGCTGGAGCGTCAGCGCCGCGAACGGCGCGCAGATCGTGATCGGCGATCGCGAGTCACGCCGGGCGCCGGCTGCGTCGTTTCCTCGATGTCTACCCGCAGCTGATCGCCGGCCACACCGACGGCTTCGCTTATGCCGATCTTCGCTACACCAATGGATTCGCCGTGCGCTGGCCGCAGACGGCCGCCGCCAACGCATGGAGGTTCGCCCCGCTCATGAAGACCGCGCAACGACAAGCAACTGGTCGTCGGGCTCGATATCGGCACCTCGAAGGTGGTGGCGATCGTCGGCGAGTACGAGCCGGGCGAACCGATCACCGTCATCGGCATCGGCACCCATGTGTCGCGCGGCATGAAGCGCGGCTCGGTGGTCGACATCGAATCGACCGTGCACTCGATCCAGCGCGCGGTGGAGGAGGCCGAGCTGATGGCCGGCTGCGACATCCGCTCGGTCTACGCGTCGATCTCCGGCAGCCATCTGGAAACCCGCAACTCGCACGGCAACGCGGCGATCCGCGACCGCGAAGTCACCGCCGGCGACCTGGAGCAGGTGCTGGAGGCGGCCAGCGCGGTGGCGATCCCGGCCGATCGCAAGGTGCTCTACAAGGAATCGCAGGAATACCGGATCGACGGCCAGGACGGCATCCGCCATCCGGTCGGCATGAGCGGCGTGCGGCTGGAAGCGAACGTGCACCTGGTCACCGGCGCGGCGGCGGCGGTGCAGAACATCACCAAGTGCATCCAGCGCTGCGGCCTCACCGTGGACGAACTGGTGCCGTCGGCGCTGGCCAGCGCGCAAAGCGGTGCTGACCGACGACGAGCGCGAGCTGGGCGTGTGCCTGGTCGACATCGGCGCGGGCACGACCGACATCGCGATCTACACGCAGGGCTCGATCCGCTACACCGCCTCGCTGCCGGTCGGCGGCGATCAGGTCACCAGCGACATCGCCTACGGCGTGCACACGCCGACCGCGCACGCGGAGGAGATCAAGATCAAGTACGCGTGCGCGCAGACCGGTCTGGCGCATGCCGAGGAAACCATCCAGGTGCCCAGCGTGGGCGATCGTCCGCCGCGCCGGCTGGCGCGGCAGTCGCTCGCGCAGAGCGTGCAGGCGCGCTACGAGGAAATCTTCGAGATGGTGCAGGACCAGCTGCGCCGCTCCGGCTACGAGAGCCTGGTCGCCGCCGGCGTGGTGCTGACCGGCGGCGCCTCGAAGATGGAAGGCGCGCTGGAACTGGCCGAGGAGATCTTCCACAAGATGGTGCGCATCGGCGTGCCGCAGCAGATCGACGGCCTCGGCGAAGTGGTCTCCAGCCCGCTGCACGCCACCGGCGTGGGCCTGCTGCTGCACGGCTCGCGCGCCGGCGGCATGCGCGTGGGCAGCCCGGTCGGCGGCAGTGTCAGCGGACTGGTCGGCACCTTGCGCAACTGGCTCACCAGAAATTTTTGAGTAACGGCTTTCGGTGACGCAGGAGGCGTCGCCAGGGCGGAGGGATATCCGCCCACCACCATGAACCGACAGGAGTCGCCCTTCATGGTTAAAACGACAACAACTCTACGGAGGACGGGAAATGTTTGAACTGATCGATAAACTCGCACCCAATGCAGTCATCAAGGTCATCGGCGTAGGCGGCGGCGGCGGCAATGCCGTGGCGCACATGCTCAATGCCAATATCGAAGGCGTGGAATTCGTCGTCGCCAACACCGACGCGCAGGCGATGACCAGCTGCGGCTCGCGCACCCACCTGCAACTCGGCGGCAACGTGACCAAGGGCCTCGGCGCCGGCGCGAATCCCGAGGTCGGCCGCCAGGCCGCGCTGGAGGATCGCGAGCGCATCGAGGCGATGCTCGAAGGCGCCGACATGGTGTTCATCACCGCCGGCATGGGCGGCGGCACCGGCACCGGCGCGGCGCCGGTGGTGGCGCAGCTGGCCAAGGAGAAGGGCATCCTGACGGTGGCGGTGGTCACCAAGCCGTTCCCGTTCGAGGGCCGCCGGCGCATGCAGGTCGCGCTGAAGGGCATCGAGGACCTGTCCCAGCACGTCGACTCGCTGATCACCGTGCCGAACGAGAAGCTGCTCAGCGTGCTCGGCCGCGACGTCACCTTGCTCAACGCGTTCAAGGCCGCCAACGACGTGCTGCAGGGCGCCGTGCAGGGCATCGCCGACCTGATCACCGCCCCGGGCCTGATCAACGTCGACTTCGCCGACGTGCGCACCGTGATGTCGGAAATGGGCCTGGCGATGATGGGCTCGGGCACCGCCCGCGGCGACGACCGCGCCCAGGCGGCGGCCGAGGCGGCGATCAAGAACCCGCTGCTGGAGGACGTCAACCTCAACGGCGCCTGCGGCATCCTGGTCAACGTCACCGCCGGTCCGAACCTGACCATGCGCGAGTTCGACGAGATCGGCCGGATCATCCACGACTTCGCCAGCGAAGACGCGACCGTGGTGATCGGCACCTCGCTCGATCCGGAGATGAAGGACGACGTGCGCGTCACCGTGGTCGCCACCGGCCTCAACCGCGCCGATGGCTTCGCGCCAGCAGCCGCCGATCCGCATGGTCGAAACCCAGCAGGTGCAGATGCGCCCGCGCCCGGTGGTGCTGCGTACCGGCACCGGCAACGAAGTGGTCGACTATGCGCAGCCGGAAATGGCGGTCAACAGCCACAACCGGGCGGAGCCTGCGGCGCCGGCGGCGAAACACGCCGAGCCGGGTTTTGATTACCTGGATATTCCGGCGTTCCTGCGCCGCCAGGCTGATTGACCGAGCGTTGACTTCTGGCAGGTTGCGGAACCCGAGGAGATGCGAAAGTATTGAACGAACGCCCAAAGACCCGGTCAGTATCCTCATTGCCTTGCGCCGGCGTGCAACCGGCGGGGCTGTCCTGGGGACACATGAGCTGATAGCGGTCGAACCGGCGGTGCAAAATGTGCAGCAACCAGACTGTGCGTCGGGATGACGCATGACCGGCCCTCGCGATGGCGTTGGCCGGCCCACTGCCCCGTGCCGGATTCCCGTCCCAGGCACGGGGCGGCGTGTCGCCCGCCATTCGATCGGGAAAACCGGCAGTGGATGCCTGGCGTTCACAAGCATGAAAGAAACATGAAGGCTTAATCAGACTGTACGGTACGGTTTGCTTTTATCACAGGTTAAAACTGTGTTAGCATCCGCCCCTGATTGGCTGCTGCCTACACGGGTACCAACAACAATGATCAAGCAGCGTACGCTTAAGAACATCATCCGGGCGACCGGTGTGGGCCTGCACACCGGTGACAAGGTGTACATGACCTTGCGCCCCGCGGCGCCGAATACCGGCATCGTGTTTCGCCGCACCGACCTCGATCCGCCGGTGGATATTCGCGCCGCGGCGAAGACAATGTCGGCGATACGCGGCTTGTCGACCACGCTGGTCAATGGCGACGCCCGCGTCTCCACGGTCGAGCATCTGCTTTCGGCGATGGCCGGCCTCGGTATCGACAACGCCTATGTCGACCTGTCCGCGCCGGAAGTGCCGATCATGGACGGCAGCGCCGGCCCGTTCGTGTTCCTGCTGCAGTCCGCCGGCATCGAAGAGCAGAACGTGGCCAAGCGTTTCATCCGCATCAAGAAGCCGGTCAAGGTGCAGGAAGGCGACAAGTGGGCCAGCTTCGAGCCGTTCGAAGGCTTCAAGGTCGGCTTCTCGATCGACTTCAACCACCCGATCATCAGCCAAGCGCACCTCGCGCGCCGAGATCGACTTCTCCACCACCTCCTTCGTCAAGGAAGTGAGCCGCGCCCGCACGTTCGGCTTCATGCGCGACATCGAGATGCTGCGCGAACACAACCTGGCGCTGGGCGGTTCGATGGACAACGCGGTGGTGCTGGACGATTACCGCGTGCTGAACGAAGACGGCCTGCGTTACGAGGACGAGTTCGTCAAGCACAAGATCCTCGACGCGATCGGCGATCTGTACCTGCTCGGCCACAGCCTGATCGGCGCCTATCACGCGCACAAGTCGGGCCACGAACTCAACAACAAGCTGTTGCGCACGCTGATGGCCGATGCCTCGGCATGGGAAGAAGTCAGCTACCAGGACGATCCGGCCATTTCGCCGATCTCCTACGCGCACCCGGCGCAGGCGATCTGAACACCGCTCGGTTCCTCGCTCGGACTTAACAAGGAAAGGCCATGTCGCGAGACATGGCCGTTTTTCGTGGGGCGCGTCACGCTTTGTTCTGGCTGCGCTTCACGCCCTGACGACATGCCGGGTTATTTCTTAACAAAGTGCATGCTATAAACCCTCACGACCGAATGTTGACGGGCAGCGACGGGCTTCAGTCAGCGTCCGGCAGCAGGGGAATCAGCGGTTTCGGCGAGGGACGCCAGCTCAAGGAACAGTACCCGCCATTCGGGGTCTGTGAATGACGCAGCAGCGGCCCGGAGATGGGCTGGCTGCCGCGGGCGAAAGCGGTTTCGACCGGTCCGGTGCTGTTGCAGCCGGTGGTTGGGGGGCCACTTTCACGGTGACTGAACTGGCGCAGATGCCGATGGCATGTGCGGTGGCAAGGATCTGTGTCTGCATCAAGCGCAGGCGCGAAGCCCAGGCCGGTGAAGACGCCAGAAAGACGAGGCGGTCGTTGCGCAGGTTGGCGAATCTCACCTGCTCGCGCAATGGCGATGGCAACGTCTGGCGCAGTGCGCGGTCCAGCGCTTCCAGCGCGTCGGCCTTACGGGCCAGCGTCGCGAAGGAGCCGCAGTCGACGAGGGGCTTCGGCCCGTTGTGCAGGCGGCGGGAAGTGGTCGGACTGGCGCGGTGCATGGTGCCGGAATTCGATTTGGGAAAGACATGCAAATCATACTCGTATCACGTGCCAGGAAATTGCCGAAAACCCTCGACCTGGCGGATCGGCGCCTGCGCTGGAAGCTGCTTTCGATGATGTCGGTGGCGGTGCTCGGCTGTCATGGGTGCCGGGGTGGCCTTGGCCCTGCTGGTAGCCAGCCCGCGCGACCGGGCACTGGCCCAGATCCAGGAACTGCAGCAACAGATCCAGCAGCAGAATGCCCAGCTGGGCGGCGTGCGTCAGGACGCCCAGCGTGACCTGGATGCGCTGGCCATGAAGCTGGGCCAACTGCAGGCGCAGTCGACCCGCCTGAATGCGCTGGGCGAGCGTCTGGCCGAAGTCGGCAAGCTCGACGAAGGCGAGTTCAACTTCGACCAGCAGCCGGCGGTGGGTGGCGTCGAGGATGCCGGTGGCAGCGCCTACGCCCTGCCGCCTGCGCTGGACAGCAGCATCAACCAGCTGGCCGGCCAGTTCGACATGCAGCAGGCGCAGCTGTCGGCGCTGCAGAGCCTGCTGCTGGACGCCCGGATCGAATCGAACCTGAAACCCACCGGGATGCCGGTACAAGGCTATATCTCGTCCTATTTCGGGGTGCGCCCCGATCCGTTCGATGGCCGCTCGGCGCGGCACACCGGCATCGATATCGCTACTCCGTTGGGCACGTCGGTGCATGCCGTGGCCGAAGGCATGGTGACCTTTGCCGGACAGCGCAGCGGTTACGGCAAGGTGGTCGAGATCGACCATGGCAACGGCTACATGACCCGCTATGCGCACAACAGCGCGCTGGACGTGCGCCCGGGCCAGCATGTGCAGGTTGGCGATGTGATGGCCCAGGCCGGTTCCACCGGTCGCTCGACCGGATCGCATGTGCATTTCGAGGTCTGGTACGACGGCCGCGTGGTCAATCCGCTGGCCTTCGTGCGCAACCACCGCTAACGCCGGTGTTCGCCGTACGCCCCTTGAATCCGGTTCCGGCCGGCGCCATTCGCAATGGTGCCGGTCCTGGCTGGTCGGGCCGCGGCTGCCGACCGCAGCAGTCTTGAGCGGCGGCGCCCCGATGGCATGTAGTAAGATGCCCGATTGGCCCGCATCTGTTGCGGGCATCCTGTTCCCCAATCCGGAAGATCGATGTTCAATCGTGCCCTGACGAGCCTGTTTGGTAGCCGCAACGAGCGCGTATTGCGCCAGCTTTCGCGAAGCGTCAGTCGCATCAACGCGCTGGAGCCCGAGTTCGAAAAGCTGGATGACGACGCGTTGCGTGGCAAGACCGACGAGTTCAAGCAGCGTATCGCCGCGGGCGAGTCGCTGGACAAACTGCTGCCCGAGGCGTTCGCCGTGGTGCGCGAGGCGGCCAAGCGCGTGCTGGGCATGCGCCACTACGACGTGCAGATGATCGGCGGCATGGTGCTGCACCAGGGCAAGATCGCCGAGATGCGCACCGGCGAGGGCAAGACCCTGGTCGGCACGCTGCCGGTCTACCTCAATGCGCTGGCCGGCAAGGGCGTGCACGTGGTCACCGTCAACGATTACCTGGCCCGGCGCGACTCGGCCCAGATGGGCAAGCTGTACAGCTTTCTCGGGCTGAACGTGGGCGTGGTGTATCCGGGCATGGATCACGCCGACAAGCATGCAGCCTATGCGGCCGACATCACCTACGGCACCAACAACGAATTCGGTTTCGACTACCTGCGCGACAACATGGCGTTGAGCAAGGAACAGCGCTACCAGCGCGGCCTGCACTACGCGATCGTCGACGAAGTCGACTCGATCCTGATCGATGAGGCGCGCACGCCGCTGATCATCTCCGGCCCGGCCGAGGATTCCCCGCAGCTGTACCTGGCGGTGAACAAGATCGTGCCGCGGATGATCCGCCAGACCGAGGAAGAGGGCGCCGGCGACTTCTGGGTCGACGAGAAGCAGAAGCAGGTGCACCTGTCCGAAGAGGGCATGCAGCACGCCGACGAGCTGTTGCGCGAGGCCGGCGTGATCGACCAGGACAGCGGCCTGTACGACTCCAAGAACCTGGCGGTGGTGCATCACCTCAACGCCGCGCTGCGCGCCAATGGCATTTATCAGCGCGACGTGGATTACATCGTGCGCGATGGCGAAGTGATCATCGTCGACGAATTCACCGGCCGCACCCTGGCCGGCCGCCGCTGGTCCGACGGCCTGCACCAGGCGGTCGAGGCGAAGGAAGGCGTGCCGATCCAGCGCGAGAACCAGACGCTGGCCACGGTGACGTTCCAGAACCTGTTCCGCATGTACAAGAAGCTGGCCGGCATGACCGGTACGGCCGACACCGAGGCGTTCGAGTTCCAGAGCATCTACGGCCTGGAGGTGGTGGTGATCCCCACCCACAAGCCGATGATCCGCAAGGACAACCCGGACATGATCTTCCTGTCGCAGACGCCGAAGTACAACTCGGTGATCGAGGACATCAAGGATTGCCACAAGCGCGGCCAGCCGGTGCTGGTCGGCACCACCTCGATCGAGGTGTCCGAGCTGCTGTCCGACCTGCTGAAGAAGGCCGGCGTGGTGCACGAGGTGCTCAACGCCAAGCAGCATGAGCGCGAAGCGCAAATCGTGGCCCAGGCTGGCGCGCCCGGACAGGTCACGATCGCCACCAACATGGCCGGCCGCGGTACCGACATCGTGCTTGGCGGCAGCCTCGAAGTGGCACTGGCTGCGCTGCCGGAAGACGCCAGCGAGGTCGACCGCGCCGCGCGTCAAGGCCGAGTGGAAGAAGCTGCACGAGCAGGTGCTCGCCGCCGGCGGCCTGCACATCATCGGTACCGAGCGGCATGAGTCGCGGCGCATCGACAACCAGCTGCGTGGCCGTTCCGGTCGTCAGGGCGATCCGGGTTCATCGCGTTTCTACCTGTCGCTGGAAGACAACCTGCTGCGCATCTTCGGCGGCGAAGGCCTGGTTCGCTGGATGAAGCGCTTCGGCATGAAGGACGACGACGCGCTGGAAGATCGCATGATCAGCCGGCAGATCGAGAAGGCACAGCGCAAGGTCGAGCAGCACAACTTCGACATCCGCAAGCATCTGCTGGAATTCGATGACGTCGCCAACGACCAGCGCAAGGTGATCTATCGTCAGCGCGACGAATTGCTCGATGGCGAGGATGTGGCGGCCACCGTCGCCGACATCCGCGAGGACGTGGTGCAGACGATGGTGCGTGCCTACGTACCGGACGACAGCATCGACGACCAGTGGGACCTGGCTGGCCTCGATCGCGAGCTGGAAAGCGAGCTCTCGCCTTTCACTCGACCTCAAGCACTGGATCGAGCAGCAGTCGGAGATCGACGCGGGCATGATCCTGGCGCATGTGCGTGGCGCGGTGGAACGAATTGTTCCAGGCGAAGGAAGCGCAGATCGGTGGCGACACCATGCGCCAGCTGGAAAAGCATGTGATGCTGACCGTGGTGGACAACGCCTGGAAAGATCACCTGGCCAACATGGACTACCTGCGTCAGGGCATCTACCTGGTCGGTTATGCACAGCAGGATCCGAAGCAGGCATTCAAGCGCGAGTCGTTCAAGCTGTTTTCCGAGATGCTCGACCGGATCAAGGCCGAAGTGATCCAGATGCTGGCGCGGATCCGCATTCGCAGCGAGGAGGAAGTCGCCGCGATGGAAGCCGAGCAGCAACGCCTGGCGGCCAGGCTGCAGCAGCAGATGCAGGCGAGCGGTGGCGGCGCGCCGCCGGCAGGCGCGTTCGGCGGTGCGGCAGAGCCGCCGCCCCGCGTGGGCCTGGCGCAGCAACAGCATGACGGCCCCAAGGTCGGTCGCAACGAGCCGTGCCCGTGTGGCTCGGGCAAGAAATACAAGCACTGCCACGGCCAGCTCGCCTGAGTCAACTCGACAGCGCCATGAAAAACCCCGCTGCGGCGGGGTTTTTCATGGTCAATCCTCGACGCCAGGAGGGCGCTTGCGGTGCGGCTCGGCCTGCACCGTGATGTACTGCGGCTCTTCGCCGTCCAGTCGCAATGCGGTGAGCTGTCCACCCCACACGCAGCCGGTGTCGATGGCGTGTACGCCATAGCCGGCGAAGCGGCCCAGCGCCGACCAGTGGCCGCAGACGTGCGGGTGTCACGGCGACGCATGCCGGGCACCTCGAACCATGGATACAGTCCCGGCTTTTGCGTGCCGGGAATGCCCTTGGCCTCGAAGTCGATGCGGCCGTTGATGTCGCAGTAGCGCATACGGGTCATCGTGTTGATGGTGGCGCGCTGGCGATCCAGTCCCTGCAGCCGGCTCGACCACACGGCGGGCCGGTTGCCGAACAGGTTGCGCAGCAGTCGCGGATGGCGCGGGCTGGACAGTTCGCGTTCGACATCCTGCGCGCAACGCAGGGCCTGGCGCAGCGTCCACATCGGCGCCAGGCCGGCGTGGACCATGCGTCCAGTCGAGTTGCTCGTCGTGATGCATCAGCTTCTGCGAGCGCAACCATTCGAACAGTACCGGCGCATCGTCGGCGAACAGCACTTCGCGCAACTCGGGGTTGACCCGCGCCTGCGCGTCCGGCCGGCGCTGGGCGATCGCCAGCAGGCTGAGGTCGTGGTTGCCCAGGGTGATCACACAGTGCTCGCGCAGGCTGTGGATCAGCCGCAACGTGTCCAGCGACTGGCCGCCACGGTTGACCAGGTCGCCGCAGAACCACAACTGGTCCTGCGCCGGGTCGAAACGCAGCTTTCTCCAGCAGGCGCTGCAGTTCGGGATAGCAGCCCTGTACGTCGCCGATAGCGTACGTGGCCATGTCAGCGCAACGCCATCAGTGCAGCGTACGCGGAATGGACAGGGTGAAGGTCGGGATGGGCGCCTCGAACTCCGTGCCGTCGTCGGCGAGCATCTGGTAGCTGCCGCCCATGGTGCCGACCGGGGTTTCCAGCACGGCGCCGGAGGTGTATTCGAAATCGTCGCCCGGGCGCATCCATGGCTGTTCGCCGACCACGCCGTCGCCGGTGACTTCCTCCACCTTGCCGTTGGCGTCGGTGATCATCCAGCGGCGGGTAAGCAGGCGCGCGGGCATCGCGCCAGCGTTGCGCAGGGTGATGGTGTAGGCGAAAACGTAGCGATTGTCACCGGGCTTCGATTGGTCGGGGACGAAGCGGGTTTCGACCTGCACGTCGATCGTGTAGGAAGATTTTTCAGTCATGCCCGGATTGTAAGGCTTGCCGCCGTGAATGGGGCGGGACCGCAGCGATCGGGATGCACCTTCTGCATCAGAGGCTGGCGTAGACCTTGGCCAAGCGCACGAAGTCGGCCGGAGCCAGCGTCTCGGCGCGGGCGCGGGGATCGACGTCGGCACGGCGGATCGCGTCGCTGTCGAGCAATTGCCGTAGTGCGTTGGAAAGCGTCTTGCGACGTTGCCCGAAGGCGGCCTTGACCACGGCGTAGACATGTTCGGGGCGTGCATCGTGCAGTTCGTGCGGCGCCAGCGGCAGCAGCCGCACTACGGCGGACTCCACCTTCGGCGGTGGACGGAATGCTTCGGCCGGCACGTCGAACAGCGGCTCGACCCGGCACGCCAGCTGCAGCATCACCGATAGCCGTCCATACACCTTGCTGCCCGGTTCGGCGGCCATCCGGTCGACCACTTCCTTCTGCAGCATGAAATGCATGTCCTGGATCGCCGCGACGTGCTCGACGCAGTGGAACAGGATCGGGCTGGAGATGTAGTAGGGCAGGTTGCCGGCGATGCGCAGCCGCGGCACGCCGTGGCTGTGCGCCAGCGCGGTGAAGTCCACTTTCAGCACGTCGGCGTGGATGATGTGCAGCTCGCCCGCGCGGGCGGCGCGCGCCTGCAGGCCGGGGATCAGGTCGGTGTCCAGTTCGATCGCGGTGAGTTTGCCCGCCGCGGCCAGCAGCGGCAGGGTCAGCGCGCCTTCGCCCGGGCCGATCTCGATGACGAAATCTTCCGCATGCGGCGCCACCGCGCTGACGATGCGATCGATGTAACGGCGGTCGTGCAGGAAGTGCTGGCCGAAGCTTTTCTTGGGGCGCGCGTTCACGGGATGAGGGTTTCCGGCGAAATGGGCCGGTCGCCCAGCTCTTCCATCCGTCGGGGCGACGGTGGATGAGTGGCGCGGCGCGCCACGAGTTCCAGTGCCATGCGCGCCGCGGCGATCAGGCTGGCCGGGTCGGCCCGACCGGTGCCGGCCAGATCCAGCGCGGTGCCGTGGTCGACCGAGGTACGGATGAAGGGCAGACCGAGGGTGAGGTTCACGGTGCGGTCGAACGCTTCGCTTTTCAGTACCGGCAAGGCCTGGTCGTGATACATCGCCAGCACCGCGTCGTAATGTGCGCGCTGCGCCGGCATGAAGGCGGTGTCGGCGGGCAGTGGGCCAAGCAGGTGCATGCCCTCGTTGCGCAAGGCATCAAGCACCGGAATCAGCGTGTCGATTTCCTCGCGACCGATATGGCCGCCTTCACCGGCGTGCGGGATTGAGGCCAAGCACGGCGATGCGCGGGGTGGCGATGCCGAACTTGCGCTGCAGTTCGGCGTGCACGATGCGCAGCGTGCGGGTCAGCGTGGCCGGCGTTATCGCTGCCGGTACTGCGGCCAGCGGCAGGTGCGTGGTGGCCAGCGCCACGCGCAACTCCGGGCTGGCCAGCATCATCACCACGTCGGCATGTGCACGAGCGGCGAAGAATTCGGTGTGCCCGCTGAAACGGATGCCGGCATCGTTGATCGAGGATTTCTGCAGCGGCGCGGTAACCACCGCGTCGTAGCGGCCGGCCATGCAGCCGTCGGCGGCCTCGGCCAGCGTGTCGAGCACGTGCCGCGCATTGCGGGGGTCCGGCTGGCCGGGTATTTCGTCGATGCCAAGCGGCAGGTGGCGTACACGCAACGTGCCGGTGCGGCGTTCGGTCTGCGTGCTGCCGTCGTCGTCGGTCAGTTCGATGACCACGCCGCAACGTGCCGCGGCGCGTTTCAGCAGGTCACGGTCGGTGATGGCAACGAGGCTGGCGGCCAGTGGCGTGGCCGCCAGCCGGATCAGCAGTTCCGCGCCGACTCCCGCCGGCTCACCCGCCGTGAGCGCGAGGCGCGGCAGTGGCGAGGTGTCCAACGTTTACGGCGAGTTGGCGGCGGCCTGGCCGTCCGCATTGCGCAGCTCGGGGACCAGGATGTCGACGTAGGCGTTGGAGCGCAGGTCGCGCAGGTAGTCATCGTAGGCCTGCTCGGACTTGCGGTTGCCGATCGCCTGGCGCGCCTGGTCGCGTTCGATCTGCACGGTCTGGTCGCTCTGGCGCTCGCCGAGGCGCTGCAGGATGTGCCAGCCGGCGTCGCTCTGGAACGGCTGCGAGACTTCGTTGTCCTTCAGCTGCCCGAGCTGGGTAGCGATGGCCTGGCCCCAGGCCTGCTGCGGAAACCAGCCCATGTCGCCGCCGATGTTCGCGCTGGTGTCGTCCTTGGAATTTTCCTTCGCCAGGGTGGCGAAGTCCTCGTGCTTGTCGACGATGCGGCTGTACAGGTCGCGGGCCTTCTGTTCGGCCTGCGCCGGCGTCACCAGTTCGCTGGGCTTGATCAGGATCTGCCGGGCGTGCAGTTCGGTGACCATCTTGCGACTCGCTCTGGCGCTGGTCGATCAGCTTGAGGATATGGAAGCCGGTCGGGCCACGCAGTGCCGGACTGACCTGGCCGGGCTTCATCGAGGCGATGGTGTCGGCGAAAGCCGGCGGCATTTCGTCCATCCGGCGCCAGCCGAGATCGCCGCCGTCCAGCGCATCGGGTGCGTCGGAGTAGCGGATCGCAGCGGCGTTGAAATCCATGCCGCCCTTAATGGCGGCCAGCGTCTGCTCGGCCTTGGCCTGGCTGGCCTGGATGGCGGCCGCATCGGCACCGCCGGGGATGCTGATCTGGATGTGCGCCATGATGCACTTCACCGGCCTTGTAGGTCGGACTGCTGAGCAGGTTGTCGATTTCGCTGTCGGTGACCGAGACCGAGTCCTGCACCACGCTCTGGTGCAGGCGCTGCACGGTGATCTGGTCGGCGAGCTGCTGGCGGAACGCGGCGAAGCTGGAGCCGCTGCGCTCGACTTCTGCGCTGCAACTGTTCGGGTGTGAGCTTGTTCTGCTGGGCGACGCCCTGGACCGCCTGGTCGACATCCGCGTCGGAGACGTGGATGCCCTGGTCCTGCGCCTTCTGGATCTGCAGGCGCATCAGCACCAGGCGGTTGAGCACCTGTTGCTGCAGCACGTTCATCGGCGGCAGTTGTTCGGTGTGGCCGGCGTATTGCTGCTGCACGGAGACCACCGCCTCATTCAGCTCGCTTTGCAGGATCACGTCATCGTTGACCACGGCCACGATGCGATCCAGCGGCTGGCTGGCCGAGGCAGTCGGCGTCAGCAACTGGGCGTGGGCGGGCAGTGCGATCGCGAGCGCGAGCAGAAGGGATGCGAGGGGTTGCTTCATCAGTGGAAAGCCTGGTCGCCGTGGCGAGTACGTTTATTGATAGCCGAGAATATCACGGCGCAGCAGCGGATCGATTTGGCCGCCGGTGGAGCCCAGTCCCTTGAAGACCAGTTCGAACATGACGGCGTTGTCGCGATGGTCGATATTGCCGCCTGCCGGAACCGGGCCGAAACCGTAGTAGCCCTGGTTCACGTAACTGCGCGCGACCAGCCGCAGCGACACGCAGCAGCTGTCGTACTCCACGCCGGCCAGCGCATCGACGCTCTGGCGATCCTTGACCGAATAGGTCCATGCGCCCACCAGCCGCCAGCGTTCGGATACCGGGTAGACCACGGAGGCGCTGTATTGTTCCAGCAGGCCACGGCGATAGCGGTAGGCGAAGTTGACGATGCCGTCGGTGCGCAATCGGCGCTGCAGTTGCACCGCGGCCATATCGGTGAGGCGGGTGTTCGGGCTCCACTGGTAGGCGCTGTTCGAGCCGCCAACGATCGTTGAGCTGCACGTCGAGTTGGGCCACGTAGGCCGAGCGGACCCAATCGGTACCGAGCACCCGTTGCGGGCTCAAGTAGCGGATCTGGCCGATGCTGGCCGACACCCGTTCCACGCCGCCGTCGTCGAGCAGGCGGGAGGTGAGCGCCGCCGTGAGGTTGTTCGCGTCCATCTGGCGGTCGCCGCCGGAGAACTGGTTGGTCGAGAACAACTGCCAGTAATCGAACGACATCAGGCTGGTATCGAAAAGCGGCAGGTTGTTCTGGTTGCGGTAAGGCACGTACAGGTAATACAGCCGCGGCTCGAGTGTCTGGGTGTAGCTGCTGCCGAACAGCGATGTGCTGCGGTCGAACACCAGCCCGCTGTCCACGCTGACGATCGGCAGCGAACGGCTCGGTGACTTCTGGTCGAACGGCGTGGTCGCGCCGCTGCCGAGCAGGCCGCCATAACCGTAGTGCTGATAGTCGCTGTCCAGCTGGTAGGCGGTGTAGCGATAGGCCAGCCGCGGCCGCACGAACCAGGCCGAGGTGCCGAAGTCGGCCGCCAGGTAGGGGTAGAGATCCTCCCGCTGGCCTTCGACGAAGCCGGTCTTGCGGAATGCCACCGCCGAGGTGTCCATGCCGAATTCCAGCCAGCGCGACAGCGGCACGTTCATGCTGAAGGTCGCGTACGGGCAGTTGCTTGTATGGCAGCCCGTTGTCGGTCACGAACGGATTGACGTTCTGGTAGATGGTGCCACCGAACGAAGCGTTCCACCATTTGCCGCCACCGATGACGGCGGCATTGGAGGCCAGCGTGTAGATCGCCGCGTGCGACAGGGCATCGCCGTAGTCGTACAGGTAACTGCTGTCCGAGGCATGGTTGTATGAACCCACGAATTGCCAGCCTTTCCAGAGCTGCGTGCTGTCGGAAAGATTGACCAGATAGCGCGAGTCGCCCCTGGTATCGGCAAGCCCGTCGTTCTCGCCATGGTCTTTGGGCACGTATTCCAGGTTGAGCTGGCCACGGCTGCCCGGCACCAGGTAGCGGAACTCGCCGGCCAGCATCGCGCCGCGCTCGCTGTAGATGCGCGGATCCAGCGTGGCGTCGTAGTTCGGTGCCAGATTCAGGTAGTACGGCGTGCTGACCTCGAAACCGGAGCGGCTGGTGTTGCCGATGGTCGGATACAGGAAGCCGCTCTTGCGCCGGTCATCGGTCGGGAAGGTGAAATACGGCAGGTACAGGAACGGCACGTTGCCCAGTCGCATGGTGGCGTCGCGCGCCACGCCCACGCCGGTGGCCTTGTCGATGGTGATCGATTTGGCGCGGAACTCCCACAGATGGTGGCCGACGTCGCAGGTGGAATACGTGGCCATCGAATAGCGGGCGCGCTGGGCGTCCAGCATGTGGCCCTGTTTGGCCACGCCGTTGCCGCGTGCGTCGAGCATCTGGTAACGCACGTCGTCGGCGATGCCGCGGCTGGCGTCGGTGTTGCCGCGCATGTGCGAGGCGGCCAGCAGCTGGCCGGCTTCCTGGTAGCGCACGTTGCCGCGTGCGTCGTAGTCGGTGTTCTCGTTGTTGTAGTCGATGCGATCGGCCTGCAGCAGCTGGTCGGCACGTTGCAGCTTCACTTCACCGGACAGGTGGTAGACCGACTGGTTGGAGCTGTCCACGTGCTGGGCCTGCACCTGGGTCGGGCTGGTTTCGCGCAGGCTGCGATCCTTGCTCAGGCCGGGATCGTAGAACTCCAGCAGGGCGTTCGGGCGGCACATCGCATAGTTGAGCGGGCGCGGCGCACAGTGGAACGAACCCAGCGGGCAGGCCTGGTCGGCGGTGTCCGGTGGTGGCGTGGCGGGAGGCGTCTGGCCATTGCTGGCGTCGGCGTGGCCGCCGATCAGTGCCAGTGCAGCGGCGACCGCCAGCAGGCGGCGTGGAGGTAACTTGGGCGTCACGGGAAATCTGCCGGCTTCGAAGGCTCGTTAAGCTAGCAGAAAGCCCCTCCCTGCGGCAGGCAGATGTTCGCTGGCGGATGTCCGCGTTCAGTGTGGGAGGTGGCGAATGGAGGCGTGTCATTCCATCAGGGCGCTGACATGCGCGCAGGTGCTGGCGGCCAGCGCGGCGAGGTCGTAGCCGCCTTCCAGCGTGGAAACCAGCCGCCCGCCGGCATGCGCGTCGGCCAGCGTCGCCAGCCGTTCGGTGATCCACGCGTAGTCTTCGCTGACCCAGCCGGATGTCGGCCAGCGGATCGTTGCGGTGGGCGTCGAAACCCGCCGAAACCAGCACCAGTTGCGGCTTGAACGCGTGCAGTCGCGGCAGCAGCACGCCGTCCCACAGTTCGCGGAATTCGTGCGAGCCGGCGCCGGGCGACAGCGTGCCGTTGACGATGTTGCCCACGCCGCGCTCGTCCTCGCGGCCGCTGTCCGGATACAGCGGTGACTGATGGCTGGAGGCGAACAGCACGCGCGGTTCGCGCTCGAAGATGGCCTGGGTGCCGTTGCCGTGATGCACGTCGAAGTCGGCGATCGCGACCCGCTTCAGGCCATGCACGGCCAGCGCATGAGCAGCGGCCACCGCGATGTTGTTGAACAGGCAGAAGCCCATCGCCCGCTCGCGCGTGGCGTGATGGCCGGGTGGACGCACCGCGCAGAACGCGCGCCGTGCGCTACCGCCGAGCACCGCATCGACCGCGGCCACGACGGCACCGGCCGCACGCAGGGCCGCCTCGGTCGAGCCGGGGCCCATCACGGTGTCCTGGTCCAGGGCGAGCATGGCGTCTGGCGGCGCACCGACCATGATCTCCGCGACGTGGGCGGCGTCGTGCACGCGCAGCAATTGTTCGCGGGTGGCCTGCGGCGCCTCGATGCGATCGAGCGCGGCGAAACGGTCGTGGTCCAGCGCCTGCAACACCGCGTGCAGCCGCGACGGCCGTTCGACATGCCCCGGGCCGGGGTCGTGCTGCAGGCAGGCAGGGTGGGTGTACAGCCGCAGCATGCGGTGGCTTATTCGGCGGGCTTGGGTTTGCGCCGACGCTCGTGCTGCCACAGCACTTCGCCGTGGCCGCTGGCGCGCGCCAGCACGCGCGAGATCACGAACAGCAGGTCGGACAGCCGGTTGAGATAGCGCTGCGGCTGGCCGCGGATGTCTTCCACCCGCGACAGCGCGATCACCTCGCGCTCGGCGCGACGGCAGACCGTGCGCGCCAGATGGCCGCAGGCCGCAGCCATGCCGCCGCCGGGCAGGATGAACTCCTTCAGTGGCGGCAGCGGTTCGTTGAGCTCGTCGAGGATGTGCTCCAGCCGGTCGATGTCGGCGTCCTCGACCATCGCCATGCCGGGAATGCACAGCTCGCCGCCGAGGTCGAACAGGTCGTGCTGCACCTGGGTCAGCGCTTCGCGCACGTCGTCGCCGACGCCGTCGGCGGCCAGCACCATGCCGATCGTGCTGTTGAGCTCGTCCACCGTGCCGTAGGCATTGACCCGCAGCGAATCCTTGCCCACCCGCGAACCGTCGCCGAGGCCGGTGCTGCCGTCGTCGCCGGTGCGCGTGTAGATCTTCGAGAGGCGGTTGCCCATCAGTCGGTTCAGCGCCGGCCGCGGGCTGGCGAGCTGCCCAGCGTGCGCGGCCAGCAGGGTCACGCCGATGTGCAGCACGGCGCCGATGCCGACATACAGCGCGGTGGTGGCGAGGAACGGCAGGTACCAGTCGCCCAGATTGGCGAACCAGCTGGCGGAGCTGCGCGGCAGCGGCACGCCGTCGCTGAGCCAGTAGAAGCTGCCGTTGGAGATCAGATAGCGACGCATTTCACTGACCACCAGCGCGACTGCCGCCAGGCCCAGCGTCGAGCAGGCGCAGGCCCGACTGATGGCGGGCCAGCCAGCTGCCGCCGAACCACAGCGCGCCGAAGTACGCCGGCATCGTACCAGTACGCCGGCGAGACGCAGTAGTGGGTCCAGAAATCGAGCCCTGGCCCGGTGATCACGAAGAAATCGACCAGCACCGCCTCGGCAATCAGCAGCGGAAACGCCCAGCGGGCGGAGCCGCGCAGCCAGAAACCGGCGAGGAAAAACATGCCCCACGAGGCATCGGGCAACGCGCTGAAGTGATGCAGGCGCGTCGCCGCCATCACCAGGGCGAGCAGCAGGAAGATGCCGATGCGTTGGGGCTGCGTCTTGGCCATGGGAGACTCCGTGTGTGGGCGACTGGACAGGCCGCTAGTCTAGCCCAACGCGCCATGTCGGGCGCAGGCGAGTATCATCGGCGCATGAACGTCCCAGCATCCCCTCTCGTGAGCGCCTCCGGCGTCCTGATCGTCGGCGGCGGCCTGGTCGGCGCCAGTCTGGCCATCGCGCTGGATGCCGCCGGCGTGGCCGCCACCCTGGTCGAGACCGCCGCGCCGCGCGCCGACGCCCAGCCCAGCTACGACGAGCGCAACCTGGCGCTGGCCCGCGCCACCGTCAACGGGCTGCAGGCGATCGGCGTATGGCGGCATGCCGCGGCACGCGCCACGCCGATCCGGCATATCCGTGTCAGCCGTGCCGGCGAGTTCGGCAGCGCGCGCATCGATGCGGGCAAGCAGGGCGTCGATGCGCTGGGCTGGACCCTGCCGGCGCGCGAACTCGGCGCGGCGCTGCTGCGCCGGCTGGACGAATGCACCCGGCTGACCCGGCTGGCCCCGGCCACCTTGTCCGCGTTGCAGCCGTTGGCCGATGGCTGGCGTGCGCAGATCAAGACGTCGGAGGGCGTGCGCAGCATCGACACGTCGCTGCTGGTCGGCGCCGACGGCACCGAATCGTTCGTGCGCGCGCAATTGGGCATCGGCACCGAGCGGCACGATTACCGGCAGACCCTGTTCGTTTGCACGGTCACGCCCGAACGCGATCACGCCAATCGCGCCTACGAGCGCTTCGCCGATGACGGCCCGATCGCGCTGCTGCCGCTGGCCGAACGTCGCTGCGGGCTGGTGCTCACCGTGCCTGCCGACGCAGGCCGACGCGGTGGCCGCGCTGGACGACGCCGGTTTCATCGCGCTGGCGCAGCGCCGTTTTGGCTGGCGCCTGGGTCGGCTCGAGCCGGCCCGGCAAGCGCCATCCGTATGCGATCCAGCGCGTTGCGGCGGCGCAGCTCGTCGCGCCGCGTGCGGTGCTGGTCGGCAATGCCGCGCAGACCGTGCATCCGATCGGCGCGCAGGGTTTCAACCTGGGCCTGCGCGATGCGCTGACCCTGGCCGAGCTGGTGGCGGCGGCCGCCGACCCCGGCGACGCCGACCTGCTGGCACGCTACGCGGCGCGCCGCGCACCGGATCGCGAAGGCACCATGGCGATGAGCCATGGCCTGGTGCAGCTGGCCTGCCTGCCGCAGCCGCTGCTGGCGCCGCTGCGCTCGCTGGCGTTGCTGGCTTGCGACCGGTTGCCGCCGTTGCAACGCGCGCTGGCGCGACGCGGCATGGGTTTTCGCGGCGAGCCGCCGCGTGCGGTGCTGGAGCGTCTGCCATGAATACTGTCGCCCGGGAAGTTGCCGCCCGTCGCCGCGCGCCGTCGCTGGACGTCGCCGTGGTCGGCGGCGGCATGGTCGGCGCCGCCGCCGCGCTGGCGCTGGCGCGCGCCGGCTTCGCCACCGCGCTGCTGGAAGCGCGGGCGCCGACGGCGTGGGATGCGCAGGCCGAAGTGGATCTGCGCGTGGTCGGGCTGGCGCCGTCGTCGATCGCGCTGCTGGATGAGCTGGGCGTCTGGACGTCCATCCGCGCGGCGCGTGCCGGTCCGTATGCGCACATGCATGTGTGGGACGCCGAAAGCGGCGCGGCGATCGATTTCGACGCCGCCAGCGAAGGGCGCGACCAGCTCGGCTACATCGTCGAGAACAACCTGGTGCAGTGGACGCTTGTGGCATGCGCTGGAAGCGGCCGGCGTGCGCCGGCTGTGCCCGGTCGAGGTGAAGGGTTTCGAACCGCGCGAGGATCGCATCCAGCTGGAACTGGCCGACGGCGAGAGCGCTGTCCGCCGGCCTGCTGGTGGCCGCCGACGGCGCCGCTTCGCCGCTGCGCCAACTGGCCGGCATCGGTACGCGCGGACGCGACTACGCGCAGCGCGCGGTGGTGGCGCACGTCGCCACCGAACGCCCGCACGAAAACACCGCGTGGCAGCGCTTCCTGCCGGGCGGCCCGCTGGCGTTGCTGCCGCTGGCCGACGGGCGCAGTTCGATCGTATGGTCGCTGCCCGAGGCCGAGGCGCAGCGTGTGCTGGCGCTGGATGATCAGGCCTTTCTCGACGAGCTTGGGCGTGGCCAGCGATTTCCGGCTGGGCCGGATCACGGCCAGTACGCCGCGCGCGGCGTTTCCGCTGAAGCTGCAGCTGGCCGAGCGCTACCAGGCCGAGCGTTTCGTGTTGCTGGGCGACGCCGCGCATGCGGTGCATCCGCTGGCCGGGCAGGGCGTCAACCTGGGCCTGCGCGACGTGGCCGAACTGCGCGACACCCTGCTTGCGGCACGCGCGCGCGGGCCGCGACATCGGTGCCGCGCACGTACTGCGGCGCTACGCACGGCGCCGGCGCAGTGCCGACACGCTGGATGCGCTGGGCTTCGACGCGCTGGCGCGCATCTACGCGTGGCAGTCGCCGGCGCTGGTCGCCGCGCGCGGGGCCGGCGTGCGCCTGCTCGATCGCTGCGCGCCGCTGAAGCGCCGCCTGTCCGAACACGCCGCTGGACTTTGAGCCTTGCTCCTCGCCTGTTGCGCGAAGGAGAGCGTCGTCAACTCACTGGAGGATGGATCATGCGCATCGCCCGACTTTGCTGTCTGCTGTTGCTGGCCGGTTCGAGTTTTGCCGATACAGGCAAAGATGGTGCATCGCCCGGTGGAATGGAGCCAGGACGGCACGCGGTTCCACAGCGTGCTGGTGTATGACGACGCGACGGCGGCGAAGCGCCCTGGCCTGGTGATGGTGCCGAACTGGTATGGCGTGAACGATGCGGCGATAAAGAAGGCCGAAATGATCGCCGGCAAGGATTACGTGATCCTGCTCACCGACATGTACGGCGAGAAAGTGCGCCCGACCAGCAACGCGCAGGCGCAGGCCGCGGTGAAGCCGCTGTACGGCGACCGGGCGCTTGATGCGCAAGCGGATCAATCTGGCGCTGGACCAACTGAAGGCGCAGGCCGCGGACGCGCCCATCGACGCCGCGAAACTCGCTGCGATCGGCTTCTGCTTCGGTGGCTCGGCCGTGCTCGACCTGGCGCGCAGCGGCGCGGATGTCGCTGCGGTGGTGTCGTTCCACGGCGGGCTCGATACCGACAACCCGGCGCTGGCAAAAGCACATCAAGGCCCGCGTGCTGGCGATGAACGGCGCCGACGACAAGGGCACCATGCCGGACGCGGACAAGTTCATGGACGAGATGCGCATGAGCCCCGCCGACTGGCAGTTCGTGGTGATCGGCCATGCGGTGCACTGCTTTACCGAGGTCGGCGAGAACTCGCCCGGCTGCCGCTACGACGAACGCGCCGCCACGCGCAGTTACCGCCTGATGCACGAGTGGCTGCGCACGGCGTTCGCCGGAACGCCATGATCCGGTGCCGGGCTGCTCAGGCGGGTTCGGCGGGTTCGAACATCACGGTGTTCCGGCCGGCCCGCTTGGCCCGGTACAGCGCGGCGTCGGCGCGCGCGACCAGTGCCTGCGGCTGTTCGCTGTGGCGCAAGGTGGCCACGCCGATGCTGATAGTGGAATGCAGCAGGTTGCCGCCGAACGGATACGTCGCCCTGGCCACCGCGCCGCAGATGCGTTCGGCGATGAGCAACGCGGTGGCGTCGTCGGTGCGCGGGAGCACCAGCATGATCTCTTCGCCGCCGTAACGTCCGACGTGGTCCGTGTCGCGGCTGCACTCGGTGATGATCGCGGCCATGTCGCGCAGCACGACGTCACCGGCGAGGTGACCGAAGTGGTCGTTCAACTGCTTGAACTCGTCCAGGTCGAGCATGAGCACGGATAGCGGCTGCGTTCCGCCAGCGCAGGCGGCGTATTCGATGTCCAGCTGATGCATAAGCTCGCGGCGGTTGAGCAGCCCGGTCAGGTCATCGGTGCTGGCCAGTTGCTCCAGGCGCTGGTTGGCTGCCTGCAGCTCGGCAGTGCGCTCGCTGACCTGGCGGGACAATTCGTCGGTGCGCCGGTGCAGGTAGCGGGTGCGCACGCGGACCAGACCGTAGATTGCGGCAAGCAGCAGGCATAACGCGCCCAGCCGCGTCATGGTCCGCTCGTGCCAACGCGGACCGATGATGATCGGAACACGTGTTTCCACGGTGCGTGGTTGCAGTCCCGGGATGTGCGCGCGCAGCCACAGTTCGTAGTGGCCGCCAGGCAGGTTGGTGTATTTGGTTTCGGGGCGTGCGCCCGCGTCGACGGCAATCCAGTCGTCGTCGAAGCCCTGCAGGCGATAGCTGTAGTGGATATTGGTGGTGGCGGTGTAGTCGAGCAGGGCGAACCGCAGCTGCAACGAATGGGTGTTGTCGCCGGTGTGCAGCGGATGTCCGGGGCGGGGCAGCCGGGCGAACGGCACCGGCGTCTCGTTCACCGCCATGGCGGTGATCGCCAGCGGCGCGGTCGGTCGCGTCGCGGTGGCGCCGCGGTCGGGCTCGACCACGGTCAGGCCGCCCAGTCCGCCGAACAGCAGTTCGCCGGATGGACCGAGCGCGGCCGTGCGCTGGTTGTAGAAGCGCACGCCGAGTCCGTCGCGCAGGCCGACGGTGAGGGTTTGCCGGGTGGCCGGATCGAAGACTTCCAGTCCGCTGGTCGTGGCCGACCACAGCCGGCCGTGGCGATCGGCCAGCACCGAGGCGACGTTGTCGCTGCCCTGCCCACCCTTGGCCGTCATGGTGGTGAAGCGGTAGCCGGACGCGCCGGGCGTGGCCGAGGTGAAGGCCAGCCCGCCATAGGTGGCTACCCAGATCGTCGAGCCGACGGTGACCACCGAGCCGGTGTAGTTCTGCGGCAGGCTGGAATGGTCGCCGGTCACGTTGCGCAGGTTGTCGAAGGTCTGCTCGTCGCCGTGGAGGATGCTGATGCCGTTGACGGTGGCGATCCAGGTTTCGCCGTTGTCCATGTGCACGATGTTGCGCACCTGGTTGTCGGCCAGGCTGTGCGGGTTGCCCGGGTCGTGCCGGAACACCTTCAGCCGGCCGCTTTTGTCCAGCCGGTACAGGCCGTCATAAGTGCCCACCAGCAAGCCGCCGCGGTAGGGGCTGACGGCAAGGATCGGCTTGGCGTCGAGACCGGCGACCAGGTAGGGCTTCATCTGCCGCGTCGCGGGGTCGATCGCCAGCAGTCCGCGCGAGCCGACCACGATGCGGCCATCGTCGAGCTGGCTGATGGCGCGCACGTCCTGGTCGGACTGGGCGTTCTCGAGGACCAGGGTGTGGGTGACGCCGTGTTTGAGGTCGATCATCGCGACGCGGCCGCGGCTGAAGCCGAGCCAGACGTTGCCGTCGCGATCGGTGTAGATGCTGCGCACGTTTTCGCCGGTCGCCTGGTTGCCGAACAGTGCGGTGGCGTCCAGTGAATAGACCATCGACGGGTAGGTGTCGTAGCGTGACGCCCCCGATTCGGTGGCCACCCACAGCCCGTCCGAGCGGTCCATGAGCAGGGCGCGCACGATATTTCCGCCGAGCGAGCTGGCGCGCGCGCTGTCGTGGTGCAGCGACGTGGCGGTCGCTTTTCCAGGATCGAAGACGACTACGCCAACGCCATCGGTGGCGATCCACACGCGCCCGTTGGGCCGCTCCAGGATAGCGCGCACGGTGCGGTGCTGGATGAAGCTGCTGTCGCCGTCCAGCAGGCGCGGGACGGTCGCGCGGCCCTGGACATCGATGATGGCGACGCCGTCGGCGCCGCTGCCGACCCAGATGTTGCCCGCGCGGTCCTGGTAGATCGCCCAGATGTCCTTGGCGAAGGCGGTGGCGGCATTGCTGTCGTCGGCGCGATAGCGCTGGAACCCGGTGCTTCCGCTCTTCTGCAGGTACAACCCCTTGCTGCTGCCGACCCACAGGTTGCCCTGCCGGTCCTGCAGCACCGACAGGATTGGCGCGTCGGCCGGCAGTTGCGCATCTGCCGGTGCGGCCGGTCGTTCGATCGTGCGCAGGTCGGCGAGCAGGTGGCTCAGGCCCTCCTGGCCGGCGACCCAGAAGCCGCCGGCACGGTCCGGTGCCAGCGCGAAGATGCGCGAGCCGGTGCCATGCCCGGGCGACTTGTCGTAATAGGTGAAACGGTTGGTCTGCGGATCGAAACGGGCGAGCCCGCCGCTGGTGGTACCAACGATGATGCTGTTGTCGTCTGCCGCTTGCAGGGCGCGCACGTAGTTGTCCGGGATGCTGCCGGTGGCGTCGACCGACTGCCGGAACACCTGGGCGCGGTAGCCGTCGTAACGCACCAGCCCCCCGACCGTGCCGATCCAGATCAGGCCGTCGCGATCCTGGGCAAGTGCGGTGGTGGTCGCGTGGGGCAGCCCCTTGTCGACATTCACCTGGTCGAAGCTGATCGTCTGCCAGGGCGCCCAGGACGTGGCGGACGGGTCGTGCGTGCTCAGTTCGCCGGCTGACGCGGCGGCGGCAAACAGGTACAGCAGGGCGAACATGCCGACCCATCGGTGGCGGGACCGGTCGACCCCCGATTCGTCCTTGCCGCTACTCCGGGCAGGACCAACACAGACGGGAACCGCTGCCATGCGGCCGTCGCGTAGTTGGAAAAACCCCCTGGATGTCCCACACGGCGCCACGGTCATTCGATTTCACGATGGGCACGGCAATAAGGCGAGTATGCCGGTTGCCTTCGTGCTGGCAAAGCGGTATCGGCGACGGGCTGCCCGTGCGTCAGGGCCGGAGTCGCAGCGACGTCAGTCCCGCACCGCCTCGATCGTCAGTGCAGCGAGCTGGCTCAGGCGGTTGCCGTCGGCGTCGGCCAGCAACTCCTTCAGGCGCTGCCCGGCGTCGTGCTGGTCCAGCGTCTGTCGCTCGGCCAGCGAGGCGGCCAGGGCCCGGCCCATCGAGTCGAAGATCAGCGCGTAGGCGAACGCATGCAACACGCCGCCGCCGAGCGTGCCGAGGCCGGGGAAGGCCTTCAGCGCGTTGCCGGCGACGGCCAGCACGATTGAGCTGCCGGTGCGCAGGGTAAGCCGGGCCTGTTGCACGAAATCCTCGATCTGCACGTCGCTGACCTTGACCCCGTACAGCTCGGCCAGCGCCCGGGTGAGGCCGGTGGCCAGCACGCCCTGGATCACCAGGTCGCTGCCCGGCGCCACCGCGGCCAGCGCGCCGACGATCGCGCGGCGCGCGTACTTGCGCACGATGCGCTCGGCATCCTCGGCGCGGGTCTGCGCCTCCAGCGTGCCGGTGCGCTGGTGCAGCCCGGCCAGCACGGCGTTCTCGCGCCGGTTCTCCAGGCCTTCGGCGCCCACCGTGGCCAGTCGTCCGAGTGCCTGCAGCAGTGGCGCGATCGCCGGCTTGCGCTGGCGCTCGACCGACTCGGCAGTGCCATCGGCGAGCCGGCGCTGGTAGCGCTCGCTGCCGCCGGCGCTGACCGCCAGCACGGCGCTGGCGATCCCCTGCGCATGCCGGCGCAGGCGAGCCAGCAACTGCTCACGCTCGTCGTCGCCCCACTGGTCGGCCTTGTTCAGCACCAGCAGCAGCGGTTTGCCGAAATCGGCCAGCCAGCGCAACTCGTCGGCCTGGCCGCGGTTGAGATCCCCGGCGCACAGGTAGACCACCGCGTGTGCGCGCAGCGCTTCTTCGCGGGCCAGGGTCTCGTGCGCTTCGCCGCCCGCTTCGCGGCTACCGGGCACGTCGGCCAGCACCAGCGTGCGACCGTCCGGCAACTGGCCGTCGTAGTGGCCGACGGCGCGGGTGGTGCCGCCGCGCACGTCGCTGGCGACCTGGGCGTGCGGTGCCAGCGCGCGGATCAGGCTGGACTTTCCGGTGGAAATTTCGCCGAACAGCGCGACGTAGACGCGCGCACTGGCGCGGCGGCGGTCGAGCTCGCCGAGTTCCGCCGCCAGCGCGCCGGTGTCGGCACCGCGTTCGCGCAACTGGCCGATGCGCTGCTCCAGGCTGCCGCGGTCCGGCGCCGCCACCGGCCGGCGCCGGCGGCGCGGGCGCAACAGCCACCACAACACGCTCACGCCGGCAGCGGCGAACAACAACAGCGCGCCGCCAAGCGTCCATTGCAGCCATGCCGGCAGGGCGAGGAAGCGTTGCGCCAGCGCCAGCGCGCGTTCGGCGGCGGCGAACAGCAGCCACGAAAGCGCGGCGAGAGCCAGTGCGGTGAGCAGCAGTCGAAGGCGTCTGGACATGTCCGCATTCTAGCCAGCTTCGTGCGCCCGGCCCGCCGGCCGCGCGGGTGCCGGGGCCGGTTGGCTCGCCTCGAAGGCGGGGTTTTGGCACTATGGGCGAGGGATTCCGCAGCAGGGATCGGAGTCGGTACCGGTGTCTCGATGACCGGTTCAGGGGTGGCTGGATGGGGAGTGGAATGAAGCTGTCGGTATGGCTGCTGGGAGCGATCCTGGGTGGGTTTCTGTCCGTACCGATCACCGTGGCGGCCCCGGTGGCAGCCCACTCGACGACCGGCCCGCTGTCGACCCCGCAGTTCCGCCGTTACGGGACGGTGGACGGCCTGCCCAGCGGGGCGATCTATGCCGTGGCGCAGGATCGCGACGGCATGATGTGGTTCGGTTCCGCCGGTGGCCTGGTGCGCTTCGATGGGGTCGATTTCAAGCTGTTCCGGCACGCCTTGGATGCGCCTGATTCCCTGCCCGCCAATTCGACGTATTCGCTGCTGATCGATCGCGACAACCGGGTCTGGACCGGCGGGATTTCGACCGGGCTGATCGTCTATGACCAGAAGAGCGGGCGCTTCCGGCACTGGACGCATGACGACAAGCAGCCGGACAGCCTGGCCAGCGACGAAGTCTGGGGACTGGCGCAGACGGCCGACGGCAGTTTGTGGGTTGCCACGGAGAGCGGTCTGGATCGCATGCGTCCGGATGAGAACGGGTTCGAGCATGTGCAGACGAATGTCCCCGGCGAACCCGCAGGCTTGTTCGGCCAGACCCGCGCCTTGCTCGCCGGGGCCGATGGCCGTTTGTGGATTGGTGCGCAAGGTGGCCTGTACGTGCGCGAGCCCGATGGCACGCTGCGGCGGGTGCCGGTGGATCCCTCGTTCCGTGGTGACGTCGGCAAGACCTGGCGCATCGACGCCAGTCCGGGTGAGGTCAGGGTGTCGCTGACGGGCGGCCTGCTGATCATCGGCGCCGATGGTGTCGCCCGGCCGCTGGCGAACGAGCAACTGTCGTCGCGGCGGATCATGAGCAGTACCCGTGACTTGATGGGGCGGCTGTGGATCGGTACCGCCGATGGCATTCTGCTGGACCATGGCGACGGGCGGCTGCAGCAACTCGCCGGTCAGCCCCTGCTGCCGGGTGGGCTCCCCGGCGACAAGACGTGGCAGACCATGCGCGACAGCGAAGGTGGGCTGTGGATTACCTTCGAGCAGGCCAGCATTGCCTACCTGCCACCGGAGTGGAACGGGTTTGCGCGCTTCACCCACATTCCGGACGATCCGGGCAGTTTGTCGAGCATTGCGGCATCCACGATTCACGCCAGCCACGACGGCCAGTTGTGGGTAGGTGGCCACAACGGCTGGATCGACAAGCTGGATGTCGCTACCGGCCAGGTCCGGCATGTGCTGCGGGGCATGCCGGGGCAGATCGTGTCGCTGGCGGAGGACCAGGATGGCCGCTTGTGGATCGACAACCCGCCCCAGATCAGCCTGTTCGATCGCGGCAAGCTCACGCCGGTCGACCTGGACAAGGCGCAGCTGACCCGTCCGGTCCTGCTCAGTGTCGGTGAAGATCGGCAGATATATGTCGCCTCCTGGAATGAAGGCGTGTTCGCCATTGATCCCGACAGTCTGGAGGTCACCCGGATAGCGATGGAGCCCGACGACGACGACACCCGGCGTCCCGACCAGCTCACCTTTCATGCGGGCACCCTCTGGTACGCGAGTGGAGGCGGCTTGCTGCGCCTGGATGGGAAGCTCGGGAAGCTGCTGTTCGTTCCGGGTGTTCCGCGGCAGGAGATCATTGCCTTCGCTTTCGATTCGACCGGTTTCTGGCTGGCCACCAGGTCGGCACTCGAGCATTACCACGATGCGGATGGTCGCGCGGTTCGTGACGACCATGTCGATATTGGCCATGAGGAATTCCAGTCCGACCTGAGCGACCTGCGCGTCGACCGGCAGGGGCGGTTGTGGGTATTTGCCAATCCGGGTTTGTGGCAGTTCGATCAAGGCACGCGCCGCTTCCGGCGGTTCGGCGTGTCGCATGGCCTGTTGAACGCGAATTTCGAAGGCGGTGCGACCGCCATGACATCCTCGGGAATCATGTTTGGCGCGAACGGTGTCGGCGTGGTCGCCTTCCGGCCGGAGCAGTTGCTGAAGGCGGAAGTGAAGGGGGAAGCGCCACGGCTGACATGGGCATACCTGGGTGTGCAACGCGAAGGCAGGGAGCACGCCTTCGCGCTCGACAGCAAGGTGGTGGAGCTGGGCTGGCGTGATCGCAATCTGCGCGTGGTCGTTCGCCTTGCCTCGTTCATCAATCCCGCCGTCAACCGTTATCGCTTTCGATTGAGCGGACTCGACAGCGACTGGGTCGATACGGGCAATCGCGGCGAGCGCGACTTTGCCGGGCTGGCTGCAGGCGACTATCAACTGACGGTGCAGGCCGCCGGTGTGGATGGCCGGTGGATCAGCTTGCCCGCACCGATCGGGATCCACGTGCAGGCACCGCCGTGGATGCGCTGGTGGGCCTGGGTGATCTATGCGCTGCTGCTTGCCATCGCAGTCGGGCTGATCCTGCACAACTGGCGCCGGCGCCTGGCGCAGCGGCATCACATGCAATTGGTCGAACAGCAGCGCCAGATGGCCGAGGAGGCCAGTGCGGCGAAGACCCAGTTCCTGGCCACCCTGAGCCACGAGATCCGCACCCCGATGACCGGCGTGATGGGCATGGCCGAGCTGCTGCTGAGTACGCCGCTCGACCCGCTGCAGCACGAGTACACCCGGGCGATGCAGCGTTCCGGCGGGATGCTGCTGAAGCTGCTCAACGATGCGCTGGACCTGGCGCGGATCGAAGCCGGCAAGCTGGAACTGGAACCGGCGCCGTTCGACCCGCGCCAGCTGCTCGACGACGTGGCGCAATTGGAGCGGGGGCTGGCGCATGCCAGGGGCATCCGCTTCGTGCTGGAACTGGCCGACGACCTTCCCGGGCGGGTCCTTGGCGATGCCGTGCGGATCAAGCAGATACTGCTGAACCTGGCCAACAACGCGCTGAAGTTCACCGAGCACGGCAAGGTCACGCTGAGCGCGCAGCGGATCGATGGCGGCCTGTTGTTCGGTATCAGCGACACCGGGCCGGGCATCTCCGAGGCGAGCCAGGCGCGACTGTTCCAGCGCTTCGAGCAGGAGGACGGCCCGCAACGGCGTGCCGGCAGCGGGCTGGGCCTGGCGATCTGCCGCGAGCTGGTCGAGATGATGGGCGGCAGCATCGAACTGGAATCGCGGCTCGCGTACGGCAGCACGTTCCGCGTGCGCCTGCCGCTGGCCGAGCCACCGGCGGCCGCACCGCTGCCTGCAGCGGTCGTACCGAATGGGCGGGTCTATCGACTGCTGCTGGTCGAGGACGACACCATCGTCGCGGCGGTGATCCGCGGCCTGCTGGAGCGCGAAGGCCACGCGGTCACGCACGTCGTCAACGGACTCGCCGCCCTGGCCGAACTGGCGCACGCCAGCTTCGACGCGGTGCTGCTGGACCTGGACCTGCCCGGCGTCGACGGTTTCCAGATCGCCCGGCTGATCCGCCAGCGCGAGCATGCCGGGCAGCATCTGCCGATCGTGGCAGTCACCGCACGATCGGGTGGCGATGACGAGGCGCGGGCGCGCGCCGTGGGCATGGACGGCTTCCTGCACAAGCCGCTCAGCGGCGAGCAACTGGCGAGTGCGCTGGCGCGGGTGATCGTCGTGCCGGCGGCAGACGCTCCCGCCTGAGCCCGGGCCGGCTGCCGGCTCGCGCCGGCCCGGGGGTTTTGGCATGATGAACCGATGCGGCACAGCCGCCGGAGCGCCACGTCGCTGACGTACGGCCGGCCCGCATGCCGGCACCGGGCACCGCCCGAAGGGGATCCAACCAGATGTTTTCAGCCGTGCTGCTGAGTGTTGCGCTGGGCCTGACGGTATCTGTGCCAAGCGCGCAGGCGCCGCTGCCCACAGCGCAATCCGGTCTGTTGCCGACGCCGCAGTTCCGCCGCTACGCAACGGCTGACGGCTTGCCCAGCAGCAGCGTCTATGCCGTCGTGCAGGATCGCGATGGAGCGATATGGTTCGGTACCAAGGGCGGCATCGCCCGTTACGACGGCGTCGATTTCAAGGTTTTCCGCCACGCCGCGGGTGATCCGGGCTCGCTGCACGACAACGGCATCAACAACCTGCTGTTCGATCACCACGGCCGGTTGTGGGCTACGGGGCTGGAGGCCGGTTTGAACCGCTACAACGCGGACACCGGCAGCTTCACCCACTGGGGCAACGACCCGCGGGATCCGTCCAGCCTCGGCAGCGACGAGGTCTGGACCATGGCGCTGGGTGCCGATGGCAGTCTGTGGGTCGGCACGCCGCGCGGGCTGGACCGCATGCGGCCGGATGGCCGCGGCTTCGAACACGTCACCAATGAACTGCTGGGCAGCGAGCCGGCAGCATTCGGGCTGGTCGCCGCGGTCCACGTCGATGAGCGGCAGCAAGTGTGGATCGGCAGTAGCCGCGGGCTGTTCCGTCGCGACATCGACGGACACATGCACCGGGTGTCACGACCGGATACGGCCGCGCCGATCGATGCCTGGCGCATCGATGGCCGTGGCGACGACATTCTGGTCGCCACCACCGAGGGTCTGCTGCAGGTCGGCAAGGATGACGTCGCCCGTCCGATCGCCGCTGCCGGCGCGCCGCAAGGTAACGTCTTCGCCAGCGTGCGCGATGCCGACGGTCGGCTGTGGGTGGGAACCCAGCGCGGTCTGTTCCTGCAGCCCCGGCCGGGCGCGCCGATGCTGGCGGTGACCGACCAGCCGGTATTGCACGGCGACCTGCCGGGTACCTGGGTATGGTCGATGCTGGACGACCGCGAAGGCGGCTTGTGGGTGACCCTGCTCGATGGTGGCGTGGCCTACCTGGCGCCGGGCTGGAACAACACCAGCCGCTTCACCCATATACCGGACGACCCGGCCAGCTTGCGCGACTCGATCGTCACGGCGATGGCGCGCGGCCACGATGGACGGGTCTGGGTCGGCGAACGCGCCGGCCGGGTCGACAAGCTCGATCCGCACAGCGGCAAGGTCGAGCACGTGCTGTCCGGTTTGGGCGGCGACGTGTTGGGCATGACCCAGGATGCACGGGAGCGCTTGTGGATCGCGGTGCGCGGCGGGCTCTATCGCTACACCATCGGCAAGCCGCCGGAACGGGTCGATCCGCAGAGCCAGAGGCTGGCGCATCCCCTGGAAGTGGAATCGGGCCCCGACGGCCGGATGTATGCGCGCACCTTCGGCGAAGGCCTGTTCCGTGTCGACCAGGAAACGCTGGCGGTAAGCCAGGTGCCGATGGAGCAGACCAACCAGCGCCTGCTGTGGGGCAACCAGCTCACCCTGCACGGCGGTGCGTTCTGGTACGCCAGCGATGGCGGCATGCTGCGGCTGGGCGTGGCTCAGGACCGTTTCGAAGCGGTTCCCGGGCTCGCCAACGGCCGCGCGGTGAGTGCCTTCGATTTCACCGACGACGGCATCTGGATGGTGCGTCCCGAGGGGCTGGAGCACTACCACTACGAAGGCGACAGGCTGGCGCTCGACCGCAGCGTCGATGCCGCGCACGGCTGGCCGTCGATCAACGTGGTCGACCTGAAGGTGGATGCGCTGCAGCGGCTCTGGCTGCTCGGCCGCGACGGGCTGTGGCGTTTCGACCCGGATCGAGGCCGGTTCCGTTCGTTCGGCTTGCAGGACGGCCTCGCCAACGGCGAGTTTTCCCGCGGCTACGCCACGATGCCCGACGGCAACATGTACGCGCCCACCCTGGGCGGCGTGGTCGGTTTCAACCCGGACCGGATCGGCGACCGCACGGTCGTGTCGCCGCTGGCGATTACCCAGGTCAGCGTGCGCCGCCACGGCGAGCTGGAGCCGCTGCCACACGGTCAGGGCGTGATCCGGCTGGGCTGGAGGGATCGCAGTTTCAACGTTTCGGCGCGGCTGTTTTCCTATGTCGATCCGGCCGCGAACCATTACCGCTACCGGCTGCGCGGTTCCGACACGGCATGGGTGGATACCGGCAACCACGGCGAACGCGAATTCGCCGGGCTGGCCGCGGGCGATTACACGCTGGAAGTCCAGGCCGCCGGTGCCAACGGGCAGTGGACGCACCTGGCCACGCCATTGCGGATCCAGGTGCAGGCGCCGCCGTGGGAACGCTGGTGGGCCTGGCTGGGTTATGCGCTGCTGGCGCTGGCCGCGGTCTGGTTCGGTCCTGTGGGCATGGCGTCGGCGGCTGGCGCGGCGCCATCACGTGGAGATGGTCGAGCAGCAACGGCAGATGGCCGAGGCGGCCAGCGCGGCGAAGACCCAGTTCCTGGCCACTCTGAGCCACGAGATCCGCACCCCGATGACCGGCGTGATGGGCATGGCCGAGTTGCTGCTGAGCACGCCGCTCGATCCGCTGCAGCATGACTACACCCAGGCGATGCAGCGTTCCGGCGGCATGCTGCTGAAGTTGCTCAACGATGCGCTGGACCTGGCGCGGATCGAAGCCGGCAAGCTGGAACTGGAGCCGGCGCCGTTCGACCCGCGCCAGCTGCTCGACGACGTGGCGCAACTGGAGCAGGGGCTGGCGCATGCCAAGGGCGTCCGCTTCGTGCTCGACGTGGCCGACGATCTGCCGGCGCAACTGCTCGGCGATGCGCTGCGCATCAAGCAGGTGCTGTTGAACCTGGCCAACAACGCACTGAAATTCACCGAGCACGGCAGCGTCACCTTGCAGGCACAGCGTACGGCCGACGGCCTGCAGTTCAGCGTCGTCGATACCGGGCCGGGCATTCCCGAGGCCAGCCAGGCGCGACTGTTCCAGCGCTTCGAGCAGGAGGACGGCCCGCAGCGCCGCGCCGGCAGCGGACTGGGCCTGGCGATCTGCCGCGAGCTGGTCGAGATGATGGGCGGCAGCATCGAACTGGAATCGCGGCTCGCGCACGGCAGCACCTTCCGCGTGCGCCTGCCGCTGGCCGAGCCGGCAGCCGTCGGTGCCGGCGGCGGCATGGGTCGTCGAGCGGCCATGCCGGCTGCTGCTGGTGGAGGACGACGCCATCGTCGCCGCGGTGATCCGCGGCCTGCTGGAGCGCGAAGGCCACGCGGTCACGCACGTCGTCAACGGACTGGCCGCGCTGGCCGAACTGGCGCACGCCAGCTTCGACGCGGTGCTGCTGGATCTGGACCTGCCTGGCGTCGACGGTTTCCAGATCGCCCGGCTGATCCGCCAGCGCGAGCATGCCGGGCAGCACCTGCCGATCGTGGCGGTCACCGCGCGTTCGGGCAGCGATGACGAGGCGCGGGCGCGCGCCGCGGGCATGGATGATTTCCTGCGCAAGCCGCTCAGCGGCGAGCAACTGGCCGGCACGTTGGCGCGGGTCGTGCGTGGTGCGGCGGCGGACGCGCTGGAACCTGCCTGAGCCGCCAGCCTGCGTAAGAGCTACATGTCGAACTTGTGCAGTTCGAAACCCAGCCGCTGGTATTCGCGCCAGCGCGTGCGCGAACCGTCGCGCTCGGCCGGGTCGGCGGCCACTACTTCCAGCACGCGCTGGTAGTGGCCGGCGGGGCAGGTCTCGCGCAGGTTGATCAGCAGCGGGCGGTCGGCGCATGTCGACGCCGGGCGGCACGATCAGCACGGCGGCCTCGTCGTCATCGTCGTCGCCGGCCAGCTGGTGCGGAATCATCGCGTCGTCGTCGAATTCCCACAGCAACTCGTCCAGCGCATGCGCCTGGTCGTGGTCGCGGGCGAGCACCAGCGTCGGCTGCTGCGCAGCAAAGGCCTTCTTCGCCAGTTCGCAGACCAGCAACAACGGCTGTTCGCGAAAGCGCGGCTTGTCGATCAGGTAGAAGTCGGCACGAGGCATGGCAGGTCGGCTCCGTGGTTTAGGGTGAGCGTAGCGATGCCCAATGTCGCAGCATGCGGGAGTCTTGTTGGGGTTCGCTGTGCTCACCCCAACCTACGCGGTCATCCGGTTTAAGCGCAACGGTCCAGCAGCCACTGCGCCAGCAGCGTCACCGGCCGACCGGTGGCGAGGCCCTTGCGGCCTTCGTCCCAGGCGGTGCCGGCGATGTCCAGGTGGGCCCAGCGCTGGCCGTCGGTGAAGCGCGACAGGAAGCAGGCGGCGGTGATCGCGCCGGCACTCTTGCCGCCGATGTTGGCGACGTCGGCGAAGCCGGAATCGAGCTGGGCCTGGTAGTCGTCCCACAGCGGCAGGCGCCAGGCGCGGTCCAGCGTTTCCTCGCCGGCGGCGAGCAGTTCGGCGGCGAGGTCGTCGTGCTTGCTCATCAGGCCAGTGGCGTGCTTGCCGAGCGCGACCACGCAGGCGCCGGTGAGCGTGGCGGCGTCGATCAGTGCCTGCGGCTGGTACGTCTGCGCGGTGTACGTCAGCGCGTCGCACAGGATCAGCCGGCCTTCGGCGTCGGTGTTGAGCACTTCGATGGTGAGCCCGGACAGGCTGGTCAGCACGTCGCTGGGGCGGTAGCTGTCGCCGTCGGGCATGTTCTCCACGCTGGGCACCACGCAGACCAGGTTGAGCTTGCAGGCCCATCTTCACCGCGGCGACGAACGCGCCGAGCACGCCGGCGGCGCCGCCCATGTCGAATTTCATCTCCTCCATGCCGGCGCCGGGCTTCAGGCTGATGCCGCCGGAGTCGAAGGTGACGCCCTTGCCGACGAAGGCGTACGGCTTGTCGCCGTCGTTGCCGCCCTTGTACTCGAGCGCGATCAGGCGCGGCTTGTTGACCGAGCCGCGCGCCACCGCCAGCAGCGAGCCGAAGCCCAGCTTCTCCATGTCGACGTCGTCGAGCACGGTGCAGCTGACCTTGTCCTGCGCGTCGGCGAAGGCCTGCGCCTGCGCGGCGATGTATGCCGGGGTTGCAGATGTTCGGCGGCAGGTTGGCCAGCTCGCGGGCGAAGCGCACGCCCGCGGCGATCGCCGTGGCCTGGTCCAGGCCGGCCTGCGCATCGGCGTCGGCGGCGAAGGTGAGCGTGGCGAGTTCCGGCTGGCGGCTCTTGTCGCGCGGCTTGAACGTGGCGGTGTAGCGGTAGGCGGCGTGATCGCTGGCCAGCACGGCCGTGCGCACGCGCCATGCGCCGTCGCGCCCGGGCACGTCCACTTCGGTCAGGTAAGACACGGCATCGGTCACCGGCAATCGCCCCAGCGCGCGGGCCGCTTCGATGTTCACCTTCTGGAAGCGGGCCGCGTCGAACGACTTCTGCGCACCCAGACCGACCACCAGCACGCGCTGCGCCGTGACGCCGGCCGGTGCGAACAGCAAGGTGGTGGACTGCCGGCCTTGCCGCTGATGTCGCCGCTTTCCACCTGGCGCTTGATGGCGCCGCCGGTGGCACTGTCCAGTCGGGCCGCGGCGTCGGTCAACACGCCTTGCTCGTAAACGCCGACCAGCACGCAGGCGCAGTCGACGGTTTCGGGGGCGGCGGTGCCGAGGCTGAACTGGAGGGTCATCAGGGTGCTTCCTGTATGGGCCCGGCAGCAGCCGGACACGCTAGACTTGCGGTTTGCCGCGCCGATCGGCGCCACGGGTAAGCGGACAAGTTTATCGCATGCTGAGCATCCTCGACCGCTATTTCCTGCGCGAGCTGGCGCAGACCGTGGCCGCCACCGTAGTGGTGCTGCTGGTGATCGTCGCCGGCAGCGCGTTTGCCCGGGTGCTGCAGCAGGTGGCCAACGGCAGTTTTCCGGCCAGCGTGATGTTCCAGGTGCTGGGTCTGCGTACGCTCGATGGCCTGACCAACATGATGCCGCTGGCCAGTTTCATCGGCGTATTGATGGGGCTGGGCCGGATGTACCGCGAGAGCGAGATGCACGTGCTGGCATCGTCCGGCATGGGCCCGCGCGGCCTGCTGCGGCCGGTGCTGATTCTTGGCGCGGTGCTGGTGGCGATCACCGCGCTGGTTTCGCTGTGGCTGGGCCCGTGGGCGGTGCGCACCAGCGATGCGATGGTGGCCGACGGCGAACCGTTCGGTGATCGCCGCCGGCCTCGATGCGGGGCGTTTCACCGAATTGCCGGGCAAGGGCGGCATCATCTTCGTCGACAGCCTCAGCCGCGACGGCAGCAAGCTGGGGCGCACCTTCGTGGCGACCCAGAGCGAGAACAAGGACGGGCCGCCGCACCTGAAGGTGGTCAGCGCGACCAGCGGCGAGCTGTACCAGGAAAGCGACGGCGACGGCCGTTTCATCGCGTTCAAGGACGGCTGGCAATACGACATCCCGCTGGGTGCGAACAACTGGCGGCAGATGCAGTACCAGCGCAACGACACCTCGCTGTCCAGCGTGCAGGCCGACGAGGACGACGATCCGGCCCATTCGAAGAGCAGCTGGACGCTGTTCGCAGTCGGACGACCCGGACGACCGCGCCGAGTTTGCCTGGCGCGCGAACGCGCCGCCGCTGACCTTCGTGCTGCTGCTGCTGGCGTTGCCGCTGTCGCGGCAAAGCCCGCGCGAACCGAAGTACGGGCGCTTGCTGCTGGCGGTGCTCACGTTCTACCTCTACTACACGTTGCTGGCGCTGGGCCGCGCGCAGATCGGCAAGGACCACTGGCACAGCGAGGCGCCGCTGTGGGCGCTGCATGCGCTGGTGCTGGGGCTGGCCTGCTGGATGCTGTGGAAACAGTATTCGCCACGCAGGCCGCGCCTGCCGCCGACGGCGGTGCCGACGTGAGCGATTTCCCTCGACGGCATCCTTCGCGTCAAGCGGGTCGACCGGCTGGTGGCGATGAGCGTGCTTGGCTCGCTGCTGATGGTCTGGCTGGTGTTGACCGGTTTCGATGCCGTGACCCAGTTGCTGCGCCAGCTCGGCAATATCGGCAAGCACGGTTACACGCTGAGCAATGCGATCGTCTATGTGCTGGTGACGTTTCCGCGTCGCGCCTACGAGATGTTCGGCAACGCCGCGCTGATCGGTGGCCTGCTCGGCCTGGGCGGGCTGGCCGGCACCGGCGAGCTCACCGCATTGCGCGCTGCCGGCATGTCGCGGCTGCGCATCGCCGGCTCGGCGGTGGGCGTGGTGGCGGTGCTGATCGTCGGCGTGGTGGTCCTGGGCGAGACGCTGGCGCCGTGGGGCGACCAGCAGGCGCAGATCATGCAGTTGCGCGCGAAGTCCGGCAATCTCGGCATGACCACCGCCAGCGGCCTGTGGGCGCGCGACGGCAACAGCGTCATCAATGCCCGCGGCACCATCGCTGAAGCAGCGCGACGGCATCGACACGCGTGCAGCTGAGCGACGTGCGCGTGTTCACCTTCGGCGGCGACGGCCAGCTCATGCGGTTTCGACTGGGCCAAGACCGCCGATCACGATGGCAGCGCATGGGTCCTGCACGACGTGCGCAGCACCACGCTCGACGCGCAGGGCACGCATACCCGTACGGCCGCCAGCGCTGCCGTGGAATTCCAGCCTCAATCCGCAGGTGCTGGCGCAGTCGGTGATCCAGCCGCAATACCTTTCCATGCGCGACCTGCAGCGCAACATGAGCTATCTGCGAAAGCAACGGCGCAGAGCCCCGGCAGTTACGCGGTGGCGTTCTGGGGCGCGTGCGCTGTATCCGCTCAACGTGCTGGTGCTGGTGCTCTGCGCGATGCCGTTCGCGTTCGGCGCGTTGCGTTCCGGCGGCCTGGGCAAGCGCATGTTCATCGGCATCCTGCTGGCGCTGGGCTGGTATTTCCTGCAGCAGGCCATGGTGAATTTCGGCACGGTCTACGGCATGTCGCCGCTGTTCGCCAACCTGCTGCCGGCGTTGATCCTGGCGCTGGCCGCGTGGCTGTATTTCCGCCGCGCGTGCGTGATCCCGGGCTTGCCCGAAGCGCACGATGCGGCCAAGCTGATCCTCCTTGCCGACGCTGGAGAGTGCACCGTGGAATGGGTTGATCTGCGCAGCGACACCGTGACCCGGCCCACGGCCGCGATGCGCGCGGCGATGCTGGCGGCGGAAGTCGGCGACGATGTCTACGGCGAGGACCCCACGGTCAACGCGCTGCAGCAGCGGCTGGCCGACGAGCTCGGTTTCGATGCCGGGCTTGTTCGTGCCCAGCGGCACGCAGTCCAACCTGCTGGCGCTGCTGGCGCATTGCGAGCGCGGCGACGAATACCTGGTCGGCATGGACGCGCATACCTACAAGTTCGAAGGCGGCGGCGCGGCGGTGCTCGGCTCGATCCAGCCGCAACCGATCGTGCAGGCCGACGACGGCTCGCTGCCGCTGGAGCGCATCGAGGCGGCGATCAAGCCGGTCGATCCGCACTTCGCGCGCACCCGCGTGCTGGCGCTGGAAAACACCTGGCACGGCCGCACGCTGCCGCTGGATTACCTGGCCGCCGCGCACGACGTGGCGCGCTCGCACGGCCTCGGCCTGCATCTGGACGGCGCGCGCCTGTTCAACGCCGCGGTGGCCTGCAAGGTGCCGGCGCGCGAGATCGCGCGGCATTTCGATACGGTGTCGGTGTGCCTGTCGAAGGGCCTCGGCGCGCCGGTGGGTTCGGTGCTGCTGGGCTCGCACGCGCTGATCGACAAGGCGCGGCGCTGGCGCAAGGTCACCGGTGGCGGCTGGCGCCAGGCCGGCATGCTCGCGGCGGCCGGCCTGCATGCGCTGGACCACCACGTGGCGCGGCTGGCCGACGATCATCGCCGCGCGGCGCTACCTGGCCGGTCGCCTGCGCGAGATCGCCGGCATCGACCTGCTCGGCCAGTACACCAACATGGTCTTCATCGACGTGCCGGCCGAACGCCTGCGCGATCTGGACGTCCATCTGCGCGAAGCCGGCATCCGCATCAGCATCGGCTACCTGCCCACGCTGCGGCTGGTGACGCACCTGGATATCGACGATGCCGGCATCGAGCGCACGGTCGCGGCGTTCGCGGCGTTCTTCGGACAGCACTGAACTTCGGCGCGGGCGTCGCCCGCATGGCCGGCATGAACCATCCACGACAAGGATTTCCGTGATGACGAAGCTTTCTCCCTGGCTGTTGCTGGCCTGTCTTGCCATGACCGGTTGCGAGTCGGCGTTATCCCCGGCCGGGCATGCGGACACCCCGGTTGCCGCGACATCCACCGCGGCCACGGCAGCGGCCGCGGAACCCGCCGCGTTTCCCGCTGCGCCGGCATCGGCAACCACCAAGCCGTTTGCGTTCACGGAAGAATCCGCACCGGCGCCCGCCATGGCCTGCGATTTCGGCGGGCTGCAACTGCCGGCAGCGGCGAAGGTTTATGCGGCAGGGGCTTACGGCGGCAGCAAACAGGACTTCCAGATTGATCGGAGCGGGCACGAAGCGACCCGGATGGACGTGGCCGTCAACCAGCCCGACGTACCGGTGGCGCTGATGCTCGGCAGTTACGAGCCCACCGTGTGGAACGTTGGCTGGACGCCCGGTACGCGCATTCTTGCCGTGCTGGTCGGCGGCTATCACCGGCAGGTGATCACCGGCCTGCCGGCCAACGTGCCGGTGCTGGTGAGCACGTATGAGAATCGCGGCGCATGCGGTTATTTCTACGTCACGGCGGAAAAGGCCGGTACGCTCAATCCGATTGCGCGTCGCGTGTTCGGGCGGCCGGTGGACATGCTGTATCCCGCGCACAACGGCCAGGTGGCGGTGGGCACACCGCTGGCGGCAGGCGCAGCGCTGGTCACCGACGGAGCGGCGAAGTCGCCCTCGGCGTTCCGCCTGCCGGATTCGCAACTGGCCGGCCCGGCTGGGCTGGAACAGGCGGTGCGCGATGGTTTCCTGCGGCAGGCCGACAGCGCCGACGCCGCGGCGTGGCAGGCCGCCATGCGCAATCGTCTCGGTGTGGCGGCGGATGTGCCGCCGATCGCCGGCGGTGCGCCGGCGGCGCGAATGCCCTCGATGTTCCGCGCCTATGTGGTACTGAAGGCCTATACCTTGCCGGCCGGTCTGTACGGGGCGAACTCGGCCACCTTCTTCGTGCCCAGGGGCGTGCCGCGCCCTACCGGTGAGCGGGGTCACTCGACCATCTACGACTTCAACACGATGGGCTGTGCCGGAGTGATGTGCGGGCGTGACTGATGCGCCCGGCGTCAGGGTCTAGCTGGCAGCCTGGTCGAACTGGCGGATGAAGTCGCGCACCTGCGGGTAGACCGTCTCGCGCCAGCGGCGGCCGCTGAAGATGCCGTAGTGGCCGGCGCCCTCGACCACCTTGTGCGCGCGCCGCCTGGCCGGAATGCTGCTGCACAGGTCGTGCGCCGCCTCGGTCTGGCCGAGGCCGGAGATGTCGTCCAGCTCGCCTTCGACGGTGAGCAGGGCGCTGTGCCTGATCGCGGACGGAGTTGACCCGTTCGCCGGCCACGTCCCACAGGCCGCGCGGCAGCAGGAACTGCTGGAACACCTTTTCGATCGTGTCCAGGTAGAACCGGGCCGGCATGTCCAGCACGGCGTTGTACTCGTCGTAGAACTTGCGGTGCGCTTCGGCGTCGTCGAGGTCGCCGCGCAGCAGGTCCTGGTAGAAATCCCAGTGCGAATTCAGGTGCCGGCCGGGATTCATCGCGATGAATCCGGCGTGCTGCAGGAAGCCCGGATAGACCTCGCGGCCGCGGCCGGGATAGTTCGGCGGCACGGTGTGGATCACGTTGCCGTTGAACCACGACAGCGGCTGGTTGGTGGCCAGGTTGTCGACGCTGGTGGGGCTGCGGCGCGGGTCGATCGGGCCGCCCATCATGGTCAGGCTGCGCGGCGTGTCCTCGCCGCGCGCGGCCATCAGCGACACCGCCGCCAGCACCGGCACGGTCGGCTGGCACACCGAGATCACATGCAGTGCGCTGGCGCCGATGTGGCGGATGAATTCCTCGACGTAGGCGACGTAGTCGTCCAGCCCGAACGTGCCCTCGGCCGCCGGCACCATGCGCGCGTCGACCCAGTCGGTGATGTAGACCTTGTGGTCGCGCAGCAGCGTGCGCACGGTGTCGCGCAGCAGCGTGGCGTGGTGGCCGGACAGCGGCGCGACGACCAGCACGACCGGATCGTTCTTCATCTTGTCGATGGTGGCCGGATCGTCGCTGAAGCGCTTGAAGCGCTTCAGCTGGCAGAACGGCTTGGCCAGCGCAACGCGCTCGATCACCGCGATTTCGTGCTCGTGCGCGATGGCGGTGTGGATGCCGAATTCCGGCTTCTCGTAATCCTTGCCCAGCCGATGGATCAACTCGTAACCGGCGGCCAGCCGCTGCGACGCCGGGCAGCTGCGCGAACGGACTGCTGTTGTCATTGAGCATCCGCGCGTTGGCTTGCGCGAAGTAGCTCAACGGGCCGAGGAATGAGCGTTGCCATTCGTGGATCTGATAAAGCATCGGAAGGGACCGCCGGGTGGACGAAACAACCATCTTAGCGCCGTTTCCCCTCCGCGTGTTGCGATGCGGCAAATAGCGAGTGTCCAGCCCAATCAGTGACTTGGCGCAGCCGTGTCGGAACGGCGGCAGCGCAGCAGCACCTCGTCGACCCCTTGCGTGTCGCCCAGGCCGTCGCGCCATTGCAGCGGTTTCTGGAAGTGCAGGCCGAGCGGCATGAACACCCGGTTGTACCACCACATCGCGCGTTCGCGCTGATGGGTGAGATACCACTGGCCGAGGTCGAGCAGGCGCGAGGATTTCGGCTGCATGCCATAGATCGCGCTGTGTTCGATGCGGAAACCGTGCCGGGCCAGCCGGCCACGATCTGTGCCGGTTCGTAGCGGCGGCAGTGGCCGACGAAGTCGTCGAACGCGGTCCATGCCTCCGGATGCAGCGGCACCGACAACAGCACGCTGGCGCCGGGCGCCGCCACGCGCGCCAGCTCGGCCAACGCGCCCTCGTCGTCGGCGACGTGTTCGAGGATGTCGAGCGCGCAGATCAGGTCGAAGCTGGCGTGCGACACAAGGCAGTGCGCCGATCATGCCGTGAACGGCGTTCGCGCCGCTGGCGTGCAGGCGGCGCAACGCGGCGTGGCTGAGATCGACGAAGCAGGTGCCTTCCAGCGGCAGCCGTGGACGCAGGCCCGGCGCCACTTCCAGTCGGCGCGGCGCGGCGGCGGCCAGTTCGCGCAACAGCGGCCAGGTATTGAAGCGCTCCGGGCCAACCAGCCTCGCCTCCGCCCACAGTGATTCGTAGAAGTCGCGGTTGACGCGGATCAGCTCGGCATCGCTGCGATTTTCGGATGGGGCAGACTCAGGCATCGGCGGATTGGACCCGGTGTGCGTTGAGCAGAGTGTGAAACTCAGCCCAGCCGACGGATCTCGGTGCCGGCGACCAGGTCGTGCAGGGCGCGCCGGCGGCGGTCGAACAGGCCACCGCGAACCAGCCGGCCCACACGATCAGCAGCGTCCACAAGGTTGCGCGCAGCCCGAGCACCGGCGCGAGCAGCAACAGCAGCATTGGCGCCGCGGCGACCAGTACGCGGACCACCGCCTGTTGCAGCGTGGGCCGGGCGCCATCGTCGCGGGTGAGCCGGATGCGCCAGGGCCGCATGCCCACGGTCTGCCCGCCGCGTCGCCACGAACTGATGAAGTACGCGGCCACCACCACGCCCTGCAGGATCTGGTACCAGGCCGGCACGACCGTCTTCGCGCCGGTGCCGATCAACTTGCCGCCGGTGGCCAGCTGGCACAGCAGGCCCACCACCATCACGATGGCCACCACGATCAGCAGGTCGTAGACCAGCGCCAGCAGTCGGCGCCATAGCGGGCTGGGAAGATCGGCGCCGGGCAGGTCGGTGGTGGTGGGGTTCGTGGACATCGATGATCGGTCGCTTGCGTAGTGCGCGCGCAATGCCCAGCATCGTGCGCATGGAAAGAGAAGGAAGCCCCGCCAGTATCGCCGAAGCCGACCAGCTGGGCATAAGCATGTTCATCGAACGGGTGTGGTCGGAGGATGGCCTGGCCGATCGCACGCTGGAAGCGTATCGGCGCGACCTCGAAGCGCTGGCGCGCTGGCTGGCCGGTCGTGGCCGCAACTTGCACACGGCACGACGCGAGGATATTTCCGCGTATCACGGCGCGCAGTCGGTAGCGGTGCGTTCGATCGCGCGGCGGCAGTCGGCATTCCGCCGCTACTACGCCTTCCTCGCCCGCAACGAGCCGGGCTTCGCCGATCCGACCCTGCTGATCGAGCGCCCCAAGTTGCCCCGCAGCCTGCCCAAGGCGCTGGCCGAACGCGAGATCGAAGGCCTGCTCACGGCACCCGATGTCAGCACTACGTTGGGCCTGCGCGATCGGGCGATGCTGGAGCTGATGTACGCCTCCGGCCTGCGCGTGTCCGAACTGGTGGAGCTGCCGCTGGGCGCGCTGAACCCGCGCCAGGGCGTGCTGCGCGTCACCGGCAAGGGCGGCAAGGATCGCCTGGTGCCGGTCGGCGAAGTGGCGCTGGAGCACATCAGCGCTTATCTGGCCGGCGCCCGTCCGATGCTGGCAAAAGGTCGCCAACCGGTGGCGCTGTTCCTCAGCAACCGCGGCGAAGGCATGACCCGGCAGATGTTCTGGACCCTGGTGAAACGCTACGCGCTGAAAGTCGGCATCAACCCGAAACGCATCTCGCCGCACGTCCTGCGCCACTCCTTCGCCACCCACCTGCTCAACCACGGCGCCGACTTGCGCGCCCTGCAGATGCTGCTCGGCCACAGCTCGCTCAGCACCACCCAGATCTACACGCTGGTGGCGAAGGAAGGGCTGAAGCGGCTGCATGCGCAGCATCATCCGCGGGGCTGAGACGGTTCAGTCGACTGTGCGAGAATGGAACGCTGTCGCCGCCGCCTTGCGCGCGGCCTGAACTGATCGAATGAGGTTGGCGATGTTGAAGAAATTATTGCTGGCACTGTGCATCAGCGGGTTCTCGCTGACCGCCTGTGCTGCCGAAAACGATGCGGCGCCTGCCGCTGCGACGGTGACGCCGGCTGCCGATCAGATGGTGCGGAAGGCGATCAGCGGTCTGGCGGCGAATGTGAAGGTCGATTCGATCGCGCCGGCGGCGCTGCCGGGTTTCTACCAGGTGATCGCTTCCGGCCAGATGCTGTACGTCAGCACCGACGGCAAATACCTGATCCACGGCGACGTGCTCGATCTGGGCCGCAAGCAGAACCTCAGCGATGACGCCTGGGCGCGTTTCCGCAAGGCCGAGCTGGCCAAGGTGCCGGTGTCGCAGCGCATCGTGTTCGCGCCGCCGAATCCGAAGTACACGATCAGCGTGTTCACCGACGTCAATTGCGGGTTCTGCCGCGAGCTGCACAAGCACGTCGCGGAGTTCAACAAGGAAGGCATCGCGGTGGAATATCTGGCGTGGCCGCGCGAAGGCCTGGCCACCACCGCCGGCCGACCCACGCCGACCTATACCGAGATGGTGTCGGTGTGGTGCGCCAGCGACCGCAAGGCCGCGCTCACCGCGGCGAAGGATGGGCGCGCGCCGTCGGCCGCGGTCTGCACCAACCCGGTCAAGGACCAGTTCGAACTGGGCATGCGTCTGGGCGTCAACGGCACCCCGGCGATCTTTGGCCCCGATGGCCGCATGCTGGGCGGCTACCTCACCCCGGAACAGTTGCTGCAGGCGTTGCGACAGGGCGGTTGAAGCGGCAACTTGCTGCTTTCCCGCTTGCAGGGGAGCAGAGCCATGCCGTATTGCAGCATGGGTTAGAATAAGCGTTTCCCTCGCATAGCTCCGTTCCCCGCATGATCGCACTCGACGGGCAGAACGCCCTCTCGCCGTTCCGCCTCGAACGCCTCAATGCCCGCCTGGATGCCCTGCATCGCGGCGTGCGTGTGCAGGCGTCGTGGTTCGTCTACTTCATCGATGCCGAAGTGGCGCCCGAGGGCGCGCTGCGCGAGCGCCTGCTGGCCGTGCTGGAGGCGAAGGATGCGCTGCCCGAGCCGGCCACGCTGTGGGTGGTGCCGCGGCTGGGCACGATCTCGCCGTGGTCGAGCAAGGCCACCGACATCCTGCATGGCGCCGGTTTCGAGGTGCGTCGGGTCGAGCGCGGACTGGCCTGGCAGGTCGCCGGCCTGCCGTCGGCCGAAGCGCCGGATCACGCGCCGATCATGGCGGTGCTGCACGACGCGATGACGCAGTCGGTGCTGCAGCGGATCGAGGACGCGCAAGGCCTGTTCCTGGCCGGCTCGCCCGGCGACCTGGTGCATGTCGCGCTTGGCGCCGACCCGCAGGCCGCACTGGCCGCGGCGAACGCGCGGCTGGGCCTGGCGCTGGCCGACGACGAGATCGACTACCTGGTCGAGCGCTACGCCGAACTCGGCCGCGATCCGACCGACGCCGAACTCTTCATGTTCGCGCAGGCGAACTCCGAGCATTGCCGGCACAAGGTGTTCAACGCCAGCTGGACGGTCGACGGCGCGGAGCAGGACAAGACCCTGTTCGGCATGATCAAGCACACCCATCAGCGCTCGCCCGCGCATACGCTTGTCCGCGTACTCGGACAACGCGGCGGTGATCGAGGGCAGCACCGGCAAGCGCTTCTTCGCCGATCCGGCCGACGGCGTGTGGCGCGGCCACGAGGAACGCATCGACTTCGCGATCAAGGTGGAGACGCACAACCATCCCACCGCGATCGCGCCGTGGCCCGGTGCGGCCACCGGCGCCGGCGGCGAGATCCGCGACGAGGGCGCGACCGGCCGCGGCGGCAAGCCGAAGGCCGGGCTCACCGGCTTCTCGGTGTCCGACCTGCGCATTCCCGGCCTGCCGCGGCCGTGGGAAGTGGATCGCCCGCTGCCGCCGCGCATGGCCAGCGCGTTCGAGATCATGCGCGACGGCCCGCTCGGCGCCGCCGCGTTCAACAACGAATTCGGCCGCGCCTGCCTGGGCGGCTATTTCCGCAGCTTCGAGCACGAGACCGGCGAAGCCCGGCCTGCGCCGCGGCTACGACAAGCCGATCATGCTGGCCGGCGGGCTGGCCAACCTGCGCCCCGGCCACGTGCTGAAGCATGCGGTGCAGCCGGGCAACAAGGTGATCGTGCTGGGCGGCCCGGCGATGCTGATCGGGCTGGGCGGCGGCGCGGCCTCGTCGGTCGCCGGCGGCGCGTCGAGCGCGGAACTGGACTTCGCCTCGGTGCAGCGCGACAACGCCGAGATGGAGCGGCGCTGCCAGGAAGTGATCGACGCCTGCTGGGCGCGTGGCGAGCACAACCCGATCGTCAGCGTGCACGACGTCGGCGCCGGCGGCCTGTCCAACGCGATTCCCGAGCTGCTCAACGACGCCGGCGTCGGCGGCGTGATCGACCTGTCGAAGATTCCCTGCGACGACCCGTCGCTGTCGCCGATGCAGATGTGGAGCAACGAGTCGCAGGAACGCTACGTGCTGGCGATCGGCCCGGAAGACCTGGCCGAGTTCGAGGCGATGTGCGCAGCGCGAGCGCTGCCCGTACGCGGTGGTCGGCGACGCCACGGTCGAGCGCCAGCTGGTGCTGACCGACCCGCGCCGCGAGCTGACCGTGATCGACCTGCCGATGGATGTGCTGTTCGGCAAGCCGCCGCGGATGCATCGCGACGCCACGCGGCTGAAGGCCGCGCATCGACCTGGTGCCGGACCTCACCGGCATCGGCATGGACGAGGCGCTGCTGCGCGTGCTGCGCCTGCCCGGCGTGGGCAGCAAGAGTTTCCTGATCACCATCGGCGACCGCACCGTCGGCGGCCTGAATGCGCGCGACCCGATGGTCGGCCCGTGGCAGGTGCCGGTGGCCGATTGCGCGGTGACCATCGCCGATTTCGACGGCTATGCCGGCGAGGCGATGGCGATGGCCGAGCGCGCGCCGGTGGCCTTGCTGAGCAGCGCCGACGCGGCGCGGCTGGCGGTCGGCGAGGCGATCACCAACCTGGCCGCGGCGTCGATCGCCAGCCTCGGCGAAATTCGCCTGTCGGCGAACTGGATGGCCGCGGTCAACCATCCGGGCGAGGACGCCGCGCTGTTCGACGCGGTCAAGGCGGTCGGCATGGAGCTGTGCCCCGCAGCTGGAGATCTCGATCCCGGTCGGCAAGGACTCGCTGTCGATGCAGACCGTGTGGCAGGACGACGGCACGCGCGCAGCGCACGGTGTCGCCGGTGTCGCTGGTGATCACCGGTTTCGCCCGCGTCAGCGATGTGCGCCGCACGCTCACGCCGCAGCTCAAGCTCGATCGCGGCGACTCCGACGTTGTGGCTGATCGATCTGGGCGCCGGGCGCGATCGCCTGGGCGGTTCCGCGCTGACCCAGGTGTTCAATCGCTCGGGCGGCGTGCCGCCGGACCTGGACGATGCGAAGCGGCTGAAGGCGCTGTTCGAGCTGATCCAGGAAGCGAATGCGGACGGCCTGCTGCTGGCCTATCACGACCGCTCCGACGGCGGCGTCATCACCACCTTGCTGGAGATGGCGTTCGCCGGCCATTGCGGTCTGGAAATCCATCTGGACGGCTGGGCCGAGGCGACCTTGCGCGCGCTGTTCAACGAGGAACTCGGCGCGGTGGTGCAGGTGGCCGAGGCGAACCGCGAGGCGTTCGAGGCCTTGCTGGTCAAGCACGGCCTGGCCGGGATCAGCCACCGCATCGGGCGGCCGAAGGAGAAGCTGGGCATCAAGCTGTTCCTTGGCGACGAGACCTTGTTCAAGTGGAATTGGAGCACGCTGTTCAAGGCGTGGAACGAAACCAGCCACGCGATGCAGCGCCTGCGCGACAACCCGCTCAGCGCCGACGCCGAGCTCGGAATGGCGGCTGGACGATGCCGATCCGGGCATCACGCCGAAGCTCACGTTCGATCCGGCGCGAGGATGTCGCCGCGCCGTTCATCGGCAAGCGGCGAGCGCCCGCGCATCGCGATCCTGCGCGAGCAGGGCGTCAACGGCCAGGTCGAGATGTCGGCCGCGTTCACCCGCGCCGGTTTCGACGCGGTCGACGTGCACATGTCCGATCTGGCCAGCGGCCGCATCAAGCTGGCCGATTTCCGCGGCTTCGCCGCCTGCGGCGGTTTTTCCTACGGCGACGTGCTCGGCGCCGGCCGCGGCTGGGCCACTTCGATCCTGTACAACGACGATGCTGCGCGAGCAGTTCGCGGCGTTCTTCGCCGATCCGACGAAGTTCGCGCTGGGCGTATGCAACGGCTGCCAGATGCTGGCGCAGCTGAAGGAGATCATTCCCGGCGCGCAGCACTGGCCGAAGTTCCTGCGCAACGCGTCCGAGCAGTACGAGGCGCGCCTGGCCACGCTGGAGATCCTCGACTCGCCGAGCATCTTCTTCAAGGGCATGGCCGGTTCGCGCATTCCGGTGGCGGTGGCGCACGGCGAAGGCCGCGTCAGTTTCCCGCATGCGTGCAGTCCGTCGAAGTCGAACGGCGCGGTGCGCTTCGTCGACAACCGCGGCAAGCCGACCGAGAACTTCCCGCTCAACACCAACGGCTCGCCCGGCGGCCTGGCCGGCTTCACCGCCGCCGACGGTCGCGTGACGATCATGATGCCGCATCCGGAGCGCGTGTTCCGCAGCGTGCAGATGAGCTGGCATCCGGAGCAGTGGGGCGAGGATTCGCCGTGGATGCGCATGTTCCGCAACGCCCGCGTGTGGTGCGGCTGATCGCCCACCGCGTGACCAGGCGCTGAGCGATGGCCCGGCGCCGGCCGGCGTGGCGTGATGTTTGGCCGATGGCGGCGTGGCTGGTGCTGCTGGCCGCGCTGCCGTGGTGGCTGGGCCTGCCGCTGCTGCTGGCCCTGGCGGCGGGCGTGCTGTTGCTGCAGCAACGATTGGACGAACAACACGCGGCATGGATCCGGCGCAGCCTGCTCTGGGGCCTGCCGGGCATGCTGTTCGCGTTGCAGCGATCGCTGGGCGGGGATGTATTCGCCTGGGGTGCGGCCCTGCTCGGTGCGCTGGCTGGCTATACCTTGCTGGCCGGGCTGGGCGCATGGCTGGATCGCGACCTGCACCATGCGCCGGCGGGCGCTCCGGATGCCGAATGGCCCGAACTGGCGATGACGCCGATCGGCCCGCCGGTAGAAATCATCGAGTTGCAGCCACCGCAGTGGCAGGCCGCCACCGATGGGTTGATCGACCCGCTTGGCGGCCAGGTGATTTACCGCGAGGGCAGCTGCCTTCTTGTCGATGGCCAGCGGCTCGATGCGGTCGCCACGCCGGTCAGTTTCAGCCCCGAGGGACGCTGGTTCGCCGGGCACAGCGGTCGTGGCGTGCTGCTGTGGGATCGCCAGCGCGGACGCCAATACCGCTTGCGCGGCTGGCAGCTGTGCGGCTGGTATCGCGATCAACCCTGGCTGGCCCGCCGCGACGGCGACATGCCACTGGCGTTGCCGGCCGTGCTGGGTCAGGACGATGAGGACTGAACCGGCATGAGCGGCCGGGTTGTTTCGTCGCAGGCGGTTCTACCGCAGGGTCCATTCGCGCATACTTGTTCGATGGATTCGCCTGTTCATCACCGCTCGCCGTTCACGCTGGCGCTCAGCATCGATCGTGGTATCCGCCGACAGCGGCGTGGCATTGCGTGAATGCGTGCGCAGCGTGCTTGCCGGCACGTTGCCGCTGGAGTTGATCCTGATCGACAACGATTCGCACGACGGCGTGCCCGAAGCGATCGAGCGCGCGTACGCGCACGACCACCGGCTCACGGTGATCTACAACCATCGCAACCTCGGTTTCGGCCCGGCAGTGAACCACGCCGCAAAGCAGGCGCATGGCGAGGCGTTGCTGGTACTCAATCCCGACTGCCTGTTGCATGAGGAAGACCTGCGCCGCCTGTTGACGCTGCTGGCCGGCAAGCCCAGGGCCGGCTTGATCGGTGCGGTGGTCTGCGATGCCGACGGCCATCCCGACCCTGCTTCCTGGCGCCGTGATCCGCTGCTGCAGCGATCGCTCAACAGCCTGCTCGGCCGCGCCGGCGAAAAGGTCAACGTGGAGCAGGCCATCCCGGCCGAGGTGATCGAGGCCGAGGCAATATCGGGCGCGGTGATGCTGATGCCACGCGCCATGTTCCAGCGCCTCGGTGGTTTCGACGAAAAGTATTTCCTGCATTGCGAGGACCTCGACCTGTGCCGGCGCGTGCGCGACCTCGGCTACCAGGTGCTGCTGGCCGGCGACGTGCGTGTGCACCACGGCAAGGGCAGCTCCAGCCGGCACCGGCCGGTATTCGTCAGCCGCCACAAGCATCGCGGCATGTGGCGCTGGTTCCGCAAGCACGATCCGGCCGCACGCAATCCGCTGGTGGCCGCGGCGGTCTGGCTGGGCGTCTGGACGCACTTCCTGGTGCAGATACCGGGGCAGTTGTGGCGGCTGGCCTCGAAGGGGAGTGGGGAACGGCGGACTGGGAACGAATAGCCCGCGACAAATCCGTACCTTGCGGCGACCTGCCAGCCACGCATGAGCGGCGCTCCTGCCGATGACGGTGGCCGCACTGCCCACACCGTGCCGCCGTTTCTTCGCTGTCTGCTCTCTGTCCGCCGTTTCCCGCTCCCAAAAAATCCATGCCCACTCCCCGCACCGTCACTACCCTCGCTACCCTCGGCCTGCTCGTCATGACTGCGGTCTGGGGTTCGACGTTCGTGCTGATCAAGGACGTGGTCGCGCGCATGCCGGTGGCGGATTTCCTGGCCGTGCGTTTTGCGATCGCGGCGCTGGTGATGCTGGCGCTGTTCGCCCGCCCGGTGCTGCGATTGGACCGCCGGCAGGTGCTGCGCGGCCTGCTGCTGGGCGTGATCTACGGCATCGGCCAGTTGCTGCAGACCTGGGGCCTGTCGCTGATCTCGCCCAGCGTCAGCGGTTTCGCCACCGGCATGTACGTGGTGTTCACCCCGATCCTGGCGCTGTTGCTGTTGCGCCAGCACATGGCCGGCGTGGTGTGGCTGGCCGTGCTGTTGTCCACCGCCGGGCTGGCGTTGCTGTCGCTGAACGGCGTCTCGGTCGACCTGGGCGTGTGGCTGACCTTGGCCTCGGCGGCGCTGTACGCGCTGCACATCGTGCTGCTCGGACAGTGGTCGCGGCAGGGCGAGGCGTTCGGCCTGTCGGCGGTGCAGATGGTGGCGATCGCGCTGGTCTGCCTGCTCGCCACCGCGCCGCATGGGCCGGTGCTGCCGCCTGACCGCAGCGCCTGGTTCGCGGTGCTGTACATGGCGTTGATCGCCGGCGCCGGCGCGATGCTGATGCAGACCTGGGCGCAGTCGCACCTGCCAGCGACGCGCGCGGCGATCGTGATGACCACCGAGCCGGTATTCGCCGCCGCGTTCGCGGTGCTGCTGGGCAGCGACGTGCTCGAGCTGGCGCATGCTGTTCGGCGGCGGGCTGATCCTGGCCGCGATGTATCTGGTGGAGTTGATGCCGCGGCGCGGTGCGCTACCTGCCGAGGCAGCGCATCACGAGGTGTGACGCTTCAACGCATGCCGTGCGGTCCGCGTCTGCAGCGCGACACGCACCAGATACACAACGATCGCCGCGTTGCCGACCAGCGCAGCCAGCTTGAGCCAGCCGAAGCTGTGCAGCGTCTCGTACAGTTCCAGCGGGACCAGCGAGCCGGTGGCGATCACCGTGAACCATTCGGCCCAGTACTTGCCCAGCCACAGGCCAACACCTTCGATGCCGAACAGCACGGCGTAGCCGAGGGCGACCGCGCCGACCGCGACGAACCGGCTCGGCCCGAAATCCTCCAGCAGGCCGACCAGCTTCCAGCGCAGGCCGTTGCTGTCGGCCAGCGACAGGTGCTCCAGCCAGTGCACCAGATGTTCGAAGTTCTGCTGACGGTCGAGATGGAACGCCGCCATCGCCACCAGCAGCAGGCACGCGGTCTTGACGATTTCGTAGATCGCGATGATCCGCAGGCCGGCGTGATGCGGATTGAACGTGGGCGCCACTGCGCCGGCGGTGGATTCGGGAATGGACATCGGGTGGTGACTGGAGGAGCAGCCCGTATTGTCGCCGAACCCGTACAGACCGGCTTGTGCGGGACGTCACGGCTTGCAGGGTGGCGGCGTACCAACCAGGCCCGAACTCGATACGCCGCTGTAGCGAGAGCGTGAAAGCGCAGGCAGCCGACGCGACTGAAACCTCCGCGGTCCTGTTGTCCCACATCGAATTGCCACACTATGCGCAGGGAGTGCGCGAGCCGGGTTCACCCACGAAGATCGGAAAGTGAGCCTGCCCCGGTTTGCCCGTTTCCTGTTTCGGAGGTCAGCCATGTCGCACCGCGTCGAGCATTCCGCCACAGCTGCATCTGCCTCGGACGAGCCCGTGCCGCGTGCCGGCGACCAGTTGCATGGTCCGTCGGTCGTTGGCCTGCGTGACGCGAAACTCGGCGGCTGGTATCGCGAGGACACCGGCGAATTGTTCCGCGGCATGCCGATCGGTGCCGATGACGTGGTGGTCGACGTTGGCTGCGGTGCCGGCGTCAACAGCGTGTTCTGTGCGCGTCGCGGAGCGCAGGTCTACGCCATCGATCGGGAGCCGCAGGTGATCCGCGAAGTGCGTGCGCGGCTGAGCGTCGAAGGCAGCGGCACGCACACGGCGCTGGTCAGCGACGCGAACCCCTTGCCGCTGAACGACGGCATGGCCACGCGGGTGATCTGCACCGAGGTGTTGCAGCACGTCGACGACCCGCAAAAAATGTTGGCCGAGCTGTTCCGGGTCGGTGCTTCCGGCGCCCTCTACCTGCTCAGCGTACCCGGCGCGCTGCAGGAGGGCTTGCAGGAAAAAGTGCTGCCGCCGGCGTACCGCGGGCAACCCGGCGGCGCCGTGCGGGTGATCGCTCGCGACGAGTTGGCGTGGTGGGTCAGCCAGGCCGGCCTGGTGGTGATGGAGCACACCCAGCACGGATTCTTCTGGTCGATCTGGTGGGCACTGTTCTGGGGTTGCGAAGTGGAACTGTACGACCCGGCGCACCCGGTGCTCGATCACTGGACCGCCGCCTGGCAAGCCCTGCTGGACATGCCGCAGGGCCACCAGCTCAAGCAGCAACTGGACGAGTTCATGCCGATCAGTCAGATCATCGTGGCGCGCAAGCCTTGAGCCGTGTTTGCGTGGAGCGTGGTCCCGCGCTCTCGCCACCGCCCTGAATGAAGGACAGTGGCTTTCGGGCATTCAGCAGCAGCGCCCGCCGCCGCCCTTGTAGCGCGCTTCCTGCCGCTCGCGGAAGAACTCGCCGTAGCTGGGCACCTTGCGCTCGGGATGATGTTCGCGCAGGTGCTTCACGTAGACGTCGTAGTCGGGCACGCCGCAGCACAGGCGGGCGGTTTGCACCGCCCACTTGAGCATGGACTGGAGGGTCGTGTTCATCACGTCGTCCTCAGCCGGCCACGCTGCTCAGCGCCACGTACGGTTCTTCGTGCGCGGTCGGGTGGTTGGTCTGCCAGGCCTTGACCAGCGCGCGCAGGCAGAACAGCACCATCGCCACGATCAGCGCCATGAACAATCCAGTCAGCGCCATGTCGACGTAGTTGTTGGTGACGATCTGCTGCATCTCCGCCGCCGACTTGGCCGGCGCCAGCAGCTGGCCCTGCTGCATCGCGGCCGAGTACTTGTTCGCGGCCTCGGTGAAGCTGATCGGGCCGACCAGCTTTTCGAAACCGGCGGTGAGCGTGCAGACGATCAGCCACACCGCGGGGAGGCCCGGCACCCACACGTAGCGCTCGCGCTTGAGCTTCACCACCACCACGGTGGCCAGCATCAGCGCGATCGCGGCCAGCATCTGGTTGGCGATGCCGAACAGCGGCCACAGGGTGTTGATGCCGCCGAGCGGGTCGACCGCGCCCTGGTACAGGAAGTAACCCCACAGTCCGACGCAGATCGCGGTGGCGAGCAGGTTGCCGGTCCACGATTCGGTTGCCTGCAGCGGCTTGTACATCAGGCCGACGATCTCCTGGATCATGAAGCGGCCAACGCGGGTGCCGGCGTCCACCGTGGTGAGGATGAACAGCGCTTCGAACAGGATCGCGTAGTGGTACCAGAACGCCATCATGCCGCCGCCGGGAAGGATGTTGTGCAGCAGCTGGGCCATGCCCACGGCCAGCGTCGGCGCACCGCCGGCGCGGCTGAGGATGCTTTGCTCGCCGATGTCCTTGGCTGTTTGCAGCAGCTCCTCGGGCGTCACCACGAAGCCCCACTGGCTGATCGTGGTAGCGGCTTCCTGCACGGTGGTGCCGATGATCGCGCCCGGCGCATTCATCGCGAAGTACACGCCCGGGTGCAGCGAGGCGGCGGCGACCAGCGCCATGATCGCCACGAAGGCTTCCATCAGCATGCCGCCGTAGCCGACCATGCGCGCCTGGCCTTCGTTGGCCAGCAGTTTCGGCGTGGTGCCGGAGGCGATGATCGAGTGCCAGCCGGACACCGCGCCGCAGGCGATGGTGATGAACAGGAACGGGAACAGGTTGCCGGCGAATACCGGGCCGCTGCCGTCGATGAATTTGGTCACCGCGGGCATCTGCAGCATCGGCGCGGACAGGAAGATCGCCAGCGCGAGCAGCGCGATGGTGCCGATCTTGAGGAAGGTGGACAGGTAATCGCGCGGCGCCAGCAGCAACCATACCGGCAGCACCGAGGCGCAGAAGCCGTAGGCGATCAGCAGCCAGGCCAGCGCCTTGGCATCGAAGTTGAACATGGGGCCGAAGCGTGGCCGAATCCGCCACGAACTTGCCCAGCCAGATCGAGGCGAGCAGCAGCAGCAGTCCGATGATCGACACTTCGAGAATTTTGCCCGGGACGGAACCAGCGCAGATAGCCGCCCATCAGCAGCGCGATCGGGATCGTGCAGGCCACGGTGAACGTGCCCCACGGGCTGTGCGTCAGCGCCTTGACCACCACCAGCGCCAGCACCGCCAGCACGATCATCATCAGCACCAGCACGCCGATCATGGCCACCAGGCCGGGCACCGGCCCCAGCTCCTCGCGCAGCATGTGGCCGAGCGAACGGGCGTCGCGGCGCAGCGACAGGCCGAGGATCATGAAGTCCTGCACCGCGCCGGCAAACACCACGCCGAACAGGATCCATATCGTGCCGGGCAGGTAGCCCATCTGCGCGGCCAGCACCGGGCCCACCAGCGGGCCGGCGCCGGCGATCGCGGCGAAATGGTGGCCGAACACCACCCACTTGTCGGTGGGCACGTAGTCCAGACCGTCGTTGCGCAGCACGGCCGGCGGCGCGCGGGTCGGGTCCAGCTGCAGCACCGAGTGTTCGACGAACTTGCCGTAGAAGCGGTAGCCGATCACGAAGATGGCGATCGACGCGGCGACCAGCCAGATCGCGTTGATCGGCTCGCCTCGTCGCAGCGCGACCACGCCCAGGCAGAACGCGCCGACGATGGCGATGGCGACCCACAATATCTTGCTCGCGGGACTGGGTTTGGGCATGACGGCGGATTGCATGGGCGGGCTCTCCTGGGCAATGCCGCAAGGGTCGTCCTGCCAGTGGCGATGGTCAATCCCAAAAGCGGTCAACCGGCATTAGCCATTGGTCGAATAGCGCGACCCGTGTCATCACGCCGTGACGAGGCGGTGGCGCTACACTGGCCGCCCCCGACTCCAGGGAATTCGTCATGCGCACCGCGATTCGCTGTGGTTTTCTGGGCCTTGCCCTCACGGTCGCCGCGCTACCGCTTGCGGCCACCGGCTCGGGCCAGTTCAAGGACCTGCTGAACAAGGTCAAGCAGTCGACGCATGCGTCCAATGCCTCGCAACTCGGCAGCCATCTGCCGAACAGCGACATCGCCGCCGGACTCAAGGAGGCGTTGGCCAAAGGCACCACCAACGCGATCAACAGCCTGGGCCGCGACGGCGGCTTCTGGAACAACAGCAAGGTGCGCATCCCGCTGCCGGGCAAACTGGAGCAGGCGGGCAAGCTGGCGCGCCAGCTGGGGCAGGGCGCCAAGGTCGACGCGTTCGAGCTGAGCATGAACCGGGCGGCGGAGAAGGCGGTGCCGCAGGTGGCCGAGATCTTCGGCGATGCGATCCGCAAGATGACCCTGGATGACGCGCGCGGCATCCTCGCCGGCGGCGACCACGCGGCCACCGATTTCTTCCGCCGCGTCGCCGGCGATGCGCTGACCGCGCGCATCCATCCGATCGTGGCCAAGGCCACCGACAGCGTCGGCGTCACCCAGAAGTACAAGTCGTTCACCGCCGGCAGCATGGGCGGCGAACTGGGCAGCGCACTGGGTGCACTCGGCGGCAGGTCGGGCAAGTCGAACAAGGGCGGCAGTCCGCTGGACCTGGACGACTACGTGACCGCCAAGACCCTGGATGGCCTGTTCACCACCATCGGCGAGCAGGAGCAGTCGATCCGCCACAACCCGGGCGCCCGCACCACCGATCTGCTGAAGAAGGTGTTCGGCGGTCGTTGAACCCGCTTGCGGGTTCAACGAATCGGCACGAGGCTTTGCCCGGCGTTTTGCAGTTGAGGCGCCGGGCAGCACGGCTTGCATTGGGATCGCATCGACCACAATTCTTCAGGTAACGGCGTTCCAGCACGAGGCCCCGCATGATCCGAGAAATCCTGAAAATGGGCGACCCACGCCTGCTGCGCATCGCGCCGCTGGTGCCCCCCGCGATGCTCGGCAGCGCGGAGCTCGATGCGCTGATCGCCGACATGTTCGAGACCATGCAGGCCGCCGGCGGGGTTGGCCTCGCCGCACCGCAGATCGGTGTCGATCTGCAACTGGTGATCTTCGGCTTCGAGCATTCCGAGCGCTATCCCGACGCCCCCGAAGTGCCGCGTACGATCCTGCTCAACCCGGTGATCACGCCGATGTCGCAGGACATGGAAGAGGGCTGGGAAGGCTGTCTCTCCGTACCTGGCCTGCGTGGCGCGGTGAACCGCTACACGCTGATCCGCTACGAAGGCATCGACCCACAGGGCGCCCGCATCGATCGCCGTGCCGAAGGCTTCCATGCCCGCGTCGTGCAGCATGAATGCGATCACCTGATTGGCCGTCTGTATCCGTCGCGCATCACCGATTTCAGTCGCTTCGGCTATACCGATGTGCTGTTTCCGGACATGGATGTGAGGGACGAATGATGCGTGCGGCGCGGTATGAACTGATTCCTTCGACGCCGGCCGTGTCGATCAGGGGCAGGGTGGCGTTCCGGCACCGGACGCGCGCCACCGCAATACAGGCACCGACCTGCTGCGCGGCTTGGCGATCGTGCTGGTGGTGTTCAACCTTCTCGGCCTGCGCATTCCACTGAAAAAACCGCACTGGTCGACGTGCTGCCACGGTGGCCGCAGAGCCGCTTGAACTACAGCGGCTACGAAACGGTGTTCGTGTTCTTCGTGATCTCGGGATTCCTGATCGCAGGCAACGCGCCGCGCGGACAACACCCGCTGAACTCCCCGTAGCGTAAGCTGCGATGGGGCGGAGTGCCGCCCGGGAGAAGTTCGGTGAAGAAAGAAGATGAAACGCACATGCAGATTGTCTCTGCGGATATCAGCTCGGAATCGCTCACGGGCATGGTGATTTTTCGGCCGCACTGCGTGTCGCGGTCGGGGCGCAACATGGCCGAGACGAGCAAGACCGGGAACTGGTATGCCCTGCGTCCGGCCGAGGTGCGCAGCTTTGCGCGTGCACTGCTGGACGCAGCCGATACGCTGGATCTGAAAGCGAAGACGCTGCAGGCATCGAAGGTGGCGGCCGGGTGATGTGGCCGATGCCGCATCGTTGCGGCATGCGCTCAGTCGCGCCGGTACCGGTTGATCGTGTCGCGCAATTCGCTGGTCGCGGCGCGAGCGGCCGCGGCGAAATCCTCGCCGTGACCCGCATACAAGATCGCGCGTGAGGAACTGACCAGCAATCCGGTGCCGTCGGCTGAGCGGCCGTGGCGCAGCACTGCTTCCACGTCGCCGCCCTGGGCACCGATGCCCGGTACCAGCAACGGCATGTTGCCGACTACGGCACGCACTTTGCCCAGTTCCTCCGGCCAGGTCGCACCGGTGACCAGGGCGCAATTGCCATGGCCGTTCCAGTCGCGCGCGATGGTTTCGGCCACGCGCAAATACAGCGGCGCTCCACCACAATCCAGTGCCTGGAAATCCGCGCCGCCCGGGTTGGACGTGCGGCAGAGCAGGATCACGCCTTTGTCGGCGTGCGCCAGGAAAGGCGCGATGGAATCGCGGCCCAGATACGGGTTCAGCGTCACCGCGTCGGCGCGATAGCGGTCGAACGCCTCGGCCGCGTAGTGCTGCGCGGTGGAGCCGATGTCGCCGCGCTTGGCGTCGAGGATCACCGGTACGCCGGGATGCTTCGCGTGGATGTGCGCGATCAGCCGCTCCAGCGTGTCCTCGGCGCGCAGCGCGGCGAAGTGCGCGATCTGCGGCTTGAACGCGCAGACCAGATCGGCGGTGGCATCGACGATGGCGCGGCAGAACTCGAACACTGCGTCGGGCGCATCACGCAGATGTGCGGGGAACTTCGCCGGCTCCGGGTCGAGGCCCACGCAGACCAGCGAGTCGTTGCCGGTCCATGCCTGCTGCAGGGATTGCATGAAGTGCATCGAAAGTCTCCGTGCGTGCACCTCCCCCTGCGCGTCCCAAAGGGACTTCCTTCGGTCGCAGGGGGAGGCTGGTAAAGCGTTACGCGAGCTTCTTGTATTTCACGCGATGCGGCCGTGCGCCTTCCTCGCCGAGGCGGCGCTTCTTGTCGGCCTCGTACTCGTTGTAGTTGCCGGGGAAGAACTCCACGTGCGAGTCGCCCTCGAACGCGAGGATGTGGGTGGCGATGCGGTCGAGGAACCAGCGGTCATGCGAGATCACGATCGCCGAGCCGGGGAATTCCAGCAGCGCATCTTCCAGCGCGCGCAGGGTTTCCACGTCCAGATCGTTGGACGGTTCGTCGAGCAGCAGCACGTTGCCGCCCTGCAGCAGGGTCTTGGCCATGTGCAGGCGGCCACGCTCGCCGCCGGACAGGTTGCCGACGATCTTCTGCTGGTCGGTGCCCTTGAAGTTGAAGCGGCCGATGTAGGCGCGCGACTGGATCTCGAAGTTGCCGATGGTGATGATGTCCGAACCGCCGGACACTTCCTGCCATACGTTGTTCTTCGGATCGAGCGCGTCGCGCGACTGGTCCACATACGCCAGCTTGGTGGTATGGCCCAGCTTCACCTCGCCCGAGTCCGGCGTTTCCTTGCCCATGATCATCTTCATCAGGGTGGACTTGCCGGCGCCGTTCGGGCCGATCACGCCGATGATCGCGCCTGGCGGCACCTTGAACGACAGGTCCTCGATCAGCACGCGGTCGCCGAACGACTTGGTGACGTTCTTGAACTCGATCACTTCCTGGCCCAGACGCTCGCCCGGCGGGATGAAGATCTCGTTGGTCTCGTTGCGGCGCTGGTAGTCGACCGAGTTCAGCTCCTCGAAGCGGGCCAGGCGGGCCTTGCCCTTGGACTGGCGGCCCTTGGCGGCCGAACGCACCCACTCCAGCTCCTTCGCGATCGCCTTCTGGCGCGACTTCTCCTGGTTCGCTTCCTGCTTCAGGCGGGCGTCCTTCTGCTCCAGCCATTCGGTGTAGTTGCCCTTCCACGGAATGCCGCGGCCGCGGTCGAGTTCGAGGATCCACTCGGCGGCGTTGTCGAGGAAGTAGCGGTCATGCGTGACCGCCACCACGGTGCCGGGATAGTCGTGCAGGAATTTTTCCAGCCAGTCCACCGACTCGGCGTCCAGATGGTTGGTCGGCTCGTCCAGCAGCAGCATGTCCGGCTTGGACAGCAGCAGGCGGCACAGCGCCACGCGGCGCTTCTCGCCACCGGACAGCGGCCCGATGATCGCGTCCCACGGCGGCAGGCGCAGCGCGTCGGCGGCTACTTCGAGTTGGCGCTCCAGCGCATGGGCGTCGTTGGCGGCCAGCAGGTTTTCCAGCTTCTCCTGCTCCTTCGGCCAGCTTGTCGAAGTCGGCGCCTTCCTCGGCGTAGGCGGCGTAGACCTCGTCCAGCCGCTTCTGCGCGTCGAGGATTTCCGACGACGCCTTCCTCGACCACTTCGCGCACGGTCTTTGCCGGATTCAGGTCCGGCTCCTGCGCCAGGTAGCCGATCTTGGTGCCCGGCTGCGCGCGCGCCTCGCCCTGGAAGTCCTTGTCGACGCCGGCCATGATGCGCAGCACGGTGGACTTGCCGGCGCCGTTGACGCCGAGCAGGCCGATCTTGGCGCCGGGGAAAAACTACAGCGAGATGTCCTTGATGATCTGGCGCTTCGGCGGGACGGTCTTGCTGACCCCGTTCATGGTGAAGATGTACTGCGAGCTCATGCAACCTCCGGCAGCGTGCGCCGCCGCAAGGCGGGCACGGAAAGGAATTCGTCAAACCGCGCATTATAGCTGTTTGCAGCACGGTGCCGATGGCACCGCCCGGAACGGTCGAGTGGTGGCCGTAAACGCCCGGCAGCGCTACACTTTCCGGCTAAACCCGCTCCCTACCTGTTGAGGTCAGAATGTTCCCCAAGGACTGCACGATTGCCGGTTATGACGATGAACTGGCCAAGGCAATTGCTGACGAAGGCCAGCGTCAGGAAGACCACGTCGAGCTGATCGCCTCGGAGAACTACGCCAGCCCGCGGGTGATGGAAGCGCAGGGCTCCATGCTCACCAACAAGTACGCCGAGGGTTACCCGGGCAAGCGCTACTACGGCGGTTGCGAGTACGTGGACGTGGCCGAGAAGCTGGCGATCGAGCGGTTGAAGCAACTGTTCGACTGCGACTACGCCAATGTGCAGCCGCACTCCGGCTCGCAGGCGAACCAGGCGGTGTACCTGGCGCTGCTGCAGCCGGGCGACACGATCCTGGGCATGAGTCCTCGCGCATGGCGGCCATCTCACCCACGGCGCCAAGGTCAACATCAGCGGCAAGCTGTTCAACGCGGTGCAATACGGCGTCGACGAGAACGGCCTGATCGACTACGACGAAGCTGCAGCGCCTGGCCACCGAGCACAAGCCGAAGATGCTGGTCGGCGGTTTCAGCGCCTACTCGCAGGTGGTCGACTGGGCGCGCATGCGCCAGATCGCCGATTCGGTCGGCGCGCTGTTCTTCGTCGACATGGCCCACGTCGCCGGCCTGGTGGCCGCCGGCGTGTACCCGAGCCCGCTGCCGCACGCGCACGTGGTCACCTCGACCACCCACAAGACCCTGCGCGGGCCGCGCGGCGGCATCATCGTGGCCAAGGGTGCCGGCGAGGAGATCGAGAAGAAGCTGCAGTCGATCGTGTTCCCCGGCATCCAGGGCGGCCCGCTGATGCACGTGATCGCGGCCAAGGCGGTGGCGTTCAAGGAGGCGCTGGAGCCTGCCTTCACCGTCTACCAGACCCAGGTGGTGAAGAACGCCAAGGCGATGGCGAAGACTTTCATGGCGCGCGGCTACAAGATCGTTTCCGGCGGCACCGAGAACCACCTGATGCTGGTCGACATGATCGGCCGCGACGTCACCGGCAAGGCCGCAGAAGAGGCGCTCGGCAAGGCGCACATCACAGTGAACAAGAACGCCGTGCCGAACGACCCGCGCAAACCCTTCGTCACCTCCGGCCTGCGCATCGGCACCCCGGCCGTCACCACCCGCGGCTACATGGAAGCGGACGTGACCGAACTGGCGAGCTGGATCTGCGACGTGCTGGATGCGCCCGCCGACGAGGCGGTGATCGCCCGCGTGCGCGGGAACGTCACGGCGCAATGCAAGAAGTTTCCGGTTTACGGCTGAGCCATCGGCATGCACGCCCTGCAGGTCGGATTGATCGGCGACCACAGCGATGAAGTGGTCGCCCATCGTGCCATTCCGTTGGCATTGGGCATGGCGGCCGCCGCTTGCGGCGTGACGGTCGAGCCGATCTGGGTACCGACCGAACAGGTCGGCGACGGCGCCGCGCTGGCGGAGTTCGACGGACTCTGGTGTGTGCCGGCCAGTCCTTATCGCAGCATGGAGGGCGCGCTCACGGCGATCCGCGTGGCGCGCGAGCGGCATATCCCGTTCCTGGGCACCTGCGGCGGTTTCCAGCATGCCGTGATCGAATATGCGCGCAACGTACTTGGCTGGGCCGACGCCGAGCATGCCGAGACGGCACCACAAGCCCGACGCCAGGTGATCGTGCCACTGCTGTGCACGCTGGTCGAGGTGACCGATGCCGTGCATCTGGTCGAGGGCTCCCGGTTGGCGCGGGCCTATGGTGTCGATGCGATCGCCGAGGGTTATCACTGCAGTTACGGCTTGAGTTCCGACTTCCGTGAGGCGCTTGCGGATGGTCCGCTGCGGATCTGTGCCGTGGACGACGCCGGCGATGTTCGCGGCATCGAACTGGAGGGCCACCCGTTCTTTGTCGCCACCTTGTTCCAGCACGAGCGAGGTGCCTTGCAGGGACGGGTGCCGCCCGCCGTGCGTGCTTTCGTGCAGACGATGGTCGACACTTACTGACCATGCACTGCCCCTTCTGCCAGCACGAAGACACCCGCGTGATCGACTCCCGGCTGACCGAGGACGGCAGCAGCGTGCGTCGTCGGCGTGAATGCGAGCAGTGCGGCGAACGTTTCAACACGTTCGAGACGGCTGAGCTCAAGCTGCCCACGATCGTGAAGAGCGGTGAACGGCGCGAGACATTCGACGAGCGCAAGCTGCGGGTGAGTTTCGAGCGGGCGCTGCAGAAGCGTCCGGTGGCGAGCGACGCGGTGGACGCCGCAGTACGCGCGATCGTCAACGACCTGCGCCGCAGCGGCGAGCGCGAAGTGCCGTCGCGCCAGGTCGGCGAACTGGTGATGCGCGAGCTGAAGAACCTCGACCAGGTTGCCTACGTGCGCTTCGCCTCGGTCTACCGCAAGTTCGAGGACGTGCACGCGTTCCGCGAGGAGATCGAGAAGCTGGAGCGGGACCTGCCCGGGCTGTCCGAGCTGCAGTTGCCGCTGCTCGGCGGCGGCAAGCGCAAATAGCCGGCGCATGATCTTCTCGGCGATGGATCATGGCCACATGGCGCATGCCCTGCGTCTGGCCGAGCGCGGCCTGTACACGACCCAGCCGAATCCGCGCGTGGGTTGCGTGATCGCGCACGGCGACGAGGTGGTCGGCACGGGTTTCCACCAGCGTGCCGGCGAGCCGCATGCCGAGGTGTATGCGCTGCGCGAAGCCGGCGAACGGGCGCGTGGCGCCACCGCCTATGTGACGCTGGAGCCCTGCGCGCACCACGGCCGCACGCCGCCTTGTGCCGATGCGCTGGTTGCCGCCGGGGTGAAGCGGGTGGTGATCGCCGCCGAGGATCCGTTCCCGCAGGTTGCCGGCCGCGGCATCGGCAAGTTGCGCGACGCCGGGGTCAGGGTCGATGTCGGCCTGATGCGCGAGACGGCGCGCGAACTCAACGTCGGCTTCTTCAGCCGGATCGAGCGCGGCCGCCCGTGGGTGCGGGTGAAACTGGCGATGAGTCTGGACGGCCGTACTGCATTGGCCAGCGGCGAGTCGAAGTGGATCACCGGCGAGGCGGCGCGTGCCGACGTGCAACGCTGGCGCGCGCGCAGCTCGGCGATCCTCAGCGGCAGCGGCACCGTGCTGGCCGACGACCCGCGGCTCACCGTACGCCTGCCTGAAGGCGAGGCGTTCGCGCCGCCGTTGCGCGTGGTCCTCGACCGCCAGCTGCGCACGCCGACCGGCAGCCACGTGCTGGACGGATCGGTGCCCACCCTGCTGCTGCATGGCGCGACGGCGTCCGGCGCGGACGAGCGCTTCGCGCGGATCGAGCGGATCGCGCTGCCCGCGCCTGGCGATGCCCTGGACCTGCGCGCCGTGCTCGCCTTGCTGGCCGGCCGCGGTTGCAATGAGGTACATGTCGAGGCCGGCCCGACCCTGTGCGGCGCGCTGTTCGCCGCCGGCCTGGCCGACGAATTGCTGCTCTACGTCGCGCCCCTGTTGCTGGGTGATGCCGCGCGCCCGCTGCTGCATCTGCCCTCGCTTGACGACATGGCTCGGCGCTGGCAATTGCGGGTGATCGACCAACGCCAGCTCGGCATGGATTGGCGGCTGCAACTGCGCCCGATCCAGGTGCGCCTCGATTCGTAGGTTGGGGTGAGCGCAGCGAACCCCAACGCGTTGCTGCACGGAACCTTTGTTGGGGTTCGCTGCGCTCACTCCAACCTACGTGCTGGGTGCAGATTGGCGGTTGCAGCTGCGACCCGTCTGATCTGCGCATGGTGTATGCACGGGCGAACGCCGCATTCGCCGCAGCAGCACGCGAGCCGGCGCGCGGCAGTGCTAGACTGCGCCGGCCGGTGCTGCCGGTAAACATCACATAGCGTCTTCAGGGCGGGGTGAAATTCCCCACCGGCGGTAGGTTGAAGGGCCAGTCCCGACAACAAGCCCGCGAGCGCTCACGGCAACCGCCGTGAGGTCAGCAGATCCGGTCGAATGCCGGAGCCGACGGTTGGAAGCGGGTGACCGCTTCCTCACAGTCCGGATAAAGAGAAGACGGCAGGGCGGACGCTTCGCGGCGTGCGCCTGGCCTCATGCCTTGGGGCGTTTTTCGCTGTATTTCACGCGGGATACGTTTCATGAAAGCCATCGCATCCATGCAGTCCATCGCCCTCCGCCGGAGGTGCGCTGATGTTCACCGGCATCATCCAGTCCGTGGGCCGCATCGCGCGGCTCGAACCGCGTGGCGGCGACGTGCGGCTGGCCGTCGATACCGCCGGCCTCGATCTCGCCGACGTGCAGCTGGGCGATTCGATCGCCGTGTCCGGTGTGTGCCTCACTGCGATCACGCTGGAACCGCGCGGCTTCAGCGCCGATGTCTCCAACGAGACGCTGTCGCTGACTTCGCTGGGCCAGTTGAAGGCCGGCGACCCGGTGAACCTGGAGAAAGCGCTGCGCCTGGCCGACCGGCTCGGCGGGCACCTGGTCTCCGGCCATGTCGACGGCCTCGGCAAGGTGGTCTCGATCACCCCGGATGGGCGCTCGCAGCGCTGGACGTTCGAGGTGCCGGCGGCGATCTCGCGCTACATCGCGGCGAAAGGCTCGGTGTGCATCGACGGCACCAGCCTCACCGTCAACGAAGTCGCCGGGCATCGCTTTGGCGTCAATCTCATTCCGCATACGGTCGAGCACACCGCGTTCCACGCGCGCCGCGTGGGCGACGCGGTGAACATCGAAGTGGACGTGGTGGCGCGCTACATCGAGCGGCTGCTGTCCAGCGGCGAGACGCCGCGGCTGGACGAGGCGTTCCTGAAACAGCACGGCTTCGCATAAACGCTCTCCATCTTTGCCGTCATTCCAGCGCAAGTTGGGATGACGATCCCTTCAGCTCCCCAGGGCAAGACTCATCATGGCTTTCAACACCATTCCCGAAATCCTCGAAGACATCCGCGCCGGCCGCATGGTCGTCATCCTCGACGACGAGGACCGCGAGAACGAGGGCGACCTGATCATGGCGGCGCAGATGGTGCGGCCGGAGGACGTCAACTTCATGGTGCGCGAGGCGCGCGGCCTGCTGTGCCTCACGCTCACCGAGCAGCGCACGCGCCAGCTCGGCCTGCGCCCGATGGTCAGCGACAACACTTCGGCCTACCACACCAACTTCACCGTCTCGATCGAGGCGGCCGAAGGCGTCACCACCGGGATCTCGGCGCACGACCGCGCACGCACGATCCAGGTGGCGGTGAAGTCCGACGCAAAGCCGCAAGACCTGTCGCAGCCGGGCCACATCTTCCCGCTCACCGCGCAACCCGGCGGCGTGCTGACTCGCGCCGGTCACACCGAGGCCGGCTGCGACCTGGCCGCGCTGGCCGGGCTGGAGCCTTCGGCGGTGCTGATCGAGATCCTGCACGAGGACGGCTCGATGGCGCGGCGGCCGGAGCTGGAGATCTTCGCGCAGAAGCACGGCCTGAAGATCGGCACCATCGCCGATTTGATCCGTTATCGCCTGGAGACCGAGAAGACCGTGCAGCGCGTGCACGAGGAAGACGTGGACACCGAGTTCGGCCCGTTCCGCCTGGTCGCCTATCGCGACGTGATCCGCCGTGGCCTGCATTACGCATTGGTGCGCGGCAAGGTCGGCGACGGCGCGCCGGTGCTGACCCGCGTGCACGTGCGCAATACGCTGTCCGACGTGCTGCACCTGAAACGCGATGATCTCGGCCTCACGGTGACCTCGGCGCTGCGCCGCATCGCCGACGAGGATCGCGGCGTGCTGCTGGTGCTATCCGGCGAGGACACCCCGGAGGCGTTGCTGGCACGACTCAATCGCCAGCCCAGCAAGCAGGCGCCGCAAGAGGCGCAGCAGCAGGAGTGGCGCCAGCTCGGCCTGGGCGCACAAATCCTGGTCGATCTCGGCGTGCACCGCCTGCGCGTGCTGGGCACGCCGCGCAAGATGGTGGGGCTGGGTGGTTTCAGTCTGGAAGTTGTCGAGTACGTGTAGGAGCACAGGGTGCGCTCCTGCACGGAATGCGCCTTGTTTTGCCATGCGGTTGCTGCTTCGCCGCCGCATAATCCGACTTTCCTCCACCGACCCGACCCATGCCCGACACCCGTATCCGCCTGATTGCCCCTTCCGGTTACCCGCACGATCGCGCCGCGATGGCGCGCGGCGTGGCACGGCTGCGCGAAGCCGGTTGCGAACTGGACGGGCTGGAGGTGCTCGATCGCAGCGAGCAGCGTTATGCCGGCAGCGACGCGGAGCGTGCCGCCGACCTCAATGCGCTGGCCACGCGGGACGAGTTGCCGGATATCGTGCTGGCGATCCGCGGCGGCTACGGCGCCACGCGCCTGCTGACGCAACTGCATTACGACGCCTTGCGTGAGCGGCTGGGCGGCAGCAGCGCCGTGCTGGTCGGCCACAGCGATTTCACCGCCCTGCAGCTGGCGCTGCATGCGAAGAGCGGCCTGTGCACGTTCAGCGGGCCGATGCTGGGCGCCGATTTCGGCGCCGAGGCGCTCAGCGAATTCACCTGGCGGCATTTCTGGGACACCGTGCGCGCGCCGTCCGCGCAGGTCGAGTGGGCCACCACGTCCGGTCTCGAACTCGACGTCGAGGGACCGCTGTGGGGCGGCAACCTGGCCGTGTTGTGCAGCCTGATCGGTACGCCGTATTTCCCGGCGATCGAGGGCGGCATCCTGTTCGTCGAGGACGTCGGCGAGCCGCCGTTCCGGATCGAGCGGCTGCTGTATCAACTGCATTTGTCCGGCGTGCTGGGTCGGCAACGTGCCTTGGTGCTGGGCGATTTCAGCCAGTGCCGGCCCAGCGGCTACGACAATGGCTACGGCCTGGTCGACAGTTTCGCGCAGATCCGCCGCGCCAGCGGGATGCCGGTGCTCGACGGCCTGCCGATCGGCCACGAGCCGGACAAGTTCACCCTGCCGTTCGGCGCGCCGGCACGATTGCGTGTCGCTGGTGGCAGGGCGCGGCTGGATTTCAGCGGTTACCCGCATTTGCCGCCGCGCGTCTGACACCGGCCTTGCGGACAGGGGCAGAGGCAGGAATGAGGTAAAATGACCGGTCTGCTGGGCCGTGTGTCCAACCAAGGAAATCCGCAATGAAGATCATCGAAGGCGATTTCGCCACGCCGAAAGGCCGTTTTGCCATCGTCGCCGGCCGTTTCAACGGCTTCGTCGTGGAACCCCTCGTGGCCGGGGCGCGCGACGTGCTGGTGCGTCATGGCGTGAAGGACGACGCGATCGACTTGATCCGCGTGCCGGGTGCGTGGGAGATCGCGCTGGCCGCGCACAAGCTGGCCAACTCCGGCAAGTACGCCGCGGTGATCGCGCTGGGCGCGGTGATTCGCGGCTCGACCCCGCACTTCGATTTCGTCGCCACCGAGTGTGCCAAGGGGCTGTCGCTGGCCGCGCATACCTCGGGCGTGCCGGTGGCGTTCGGCGTGCTGACCACCGACAACATCGAGCAGGCCATCGAGCGTTCGGGCACCAAGGCCGGCAACAAGGGTGCCGACGCCGCAATCGCGGCGCTGGAAATGGTCAATCTGTACGGGAAGCTGTGATGACCCAGCACGCGCAGGGCCTCGACATGCAGGCGCGTTCGCGCGCCCGTCGCCGTGCCTTGCAGGCGCTGTATGCATGGCAGTTGAGCGGCAGCCACATGAGCGCGGTGATCGAGCAGTTCCGTCACGAACAGGACATGGAAGTGGCCGACCTCGAGTACTTCGAGGATCTGCTGCATGGCGTGGAGAAGAACGTCGACGCACTCGACGCCAGCCTGCGCCCGCACCTCGACCGCGAAGTGGCGCAGGTCGATCCGATCGAACGCGCCGCGCTGCGGCTGGCCGCGTACGAGTTGAAATTTCGTCCGGACGTGCCGTACCGCGTGGTGATCAACGAGGCGATCGAAGTCACCAAGCGCTTCGGCGCCGACCACGGCCACAGCTACGTCAACGGCGTGCTGGACAAGCTGGCCGGCGAACTGCGCGCGGTCGAGAAGCGCGGCTGACGCCAGCGGCAAGCCCGGCCCCGCCGCTACCGTCTGCGCAGATGCGCCGGTAGCGGCGTCACCGTTTCTCCGTCACTTCACCTGCCAGACCCATGTCTCGCAGCCAGGCGATGCATCCATGGAATTTGACCTGATCGAACTGATCCGACGGCACACCGCGCAGCTGCGCGACGACGTGCGCCTCGGCATCGGTGACGATGGTGCCGTGCTGGCGCCGCCGGTCGGCCAGGAGCTGGTAATGGCGATCGACACCATGGTCGAGGGCACCCACTTTCTGCCCGGCACCGCACCGCAGGACCTGGGCTGGAAATCGCTGGCGGTGAATCTGTCCGACCTGGCGGCGATGGGCGCCAGTCCGGCCTGGGCGCTGCTGGCGCTCACCTTGCCGCGCGGCGACCGCGATTTTGTCGAAGGTTTTGCCGAAGGCTTCGTGCAACTCGCCCGAACCTGCCGGCTGGCTCTGGTTGGCGGCGATACCACCGGTGGACCGCTGTGCATCAGCGTCGCCGTGCATGGCTTCGTGCCGCCTGGCCAGGCCCTGGTTCGCGGCGGCGCACGGGCAGGTGACGAGGTGCTGGTCACCGGCACGCTGGGCGATGCGTTGGCGGGTCTGTATGCGCTACGCAATCCGCCGCACGACGACGAGCATCGCGCCACGCTGCGCCACACCCTGATCGAACGACTGACCCGCCCGCAGCCGCGGGTGGCCGCAGGCGTAGCCCTGCGCGGGCTGGCCAGCGCCTGCGTGGATATTTCCGACGGGCTGATCTCGGATCTCGGCCACATCTGCACCGCCAGCGGCGTCGGCGCGGAACTGGAGGCGGCACAGTTGCCGCGCTCGCCCGCGTTGCGTGAGCTGCATGGCGAGGACGAGTCGATGCGGTTCGCACTGATCGGCGGTGACAACTACGAACTGTGCTTCACCGTGCCACCCGATCGGTTGGCGCGGCTGCGGGTAGCGCTGGCCGGTGCCGGTTGCGAGGTCACCCGGATCGGCCGCATCGTCGAGGGTGACGGCGTGAAGGTGCGCGCGGCGGACGGCAGCTGGTTGTCGATGGACATGAAGGGCTGGGAGCATTTCGCATGAGTGCGAAGATGAGTGCGAAGAAGGCGAAGATGAGTGCGAAGATGAGTGCGAAGAAGCAGATCTGAGCGCCGGGCAGCGACGTGCCCTGTTGGCGACGCCGGCCGGCTGGCTGGCCTGTGGTTTCGGTTCCGGGCTGGCGCCCGTGGCGCAAGGCACGTCCGGATCGCTGACGGCGCTGCTGCCGTGGCTGCTGCTGCGCGAACTGCCGCTGCCGCTGTACGTGCTGGTCCTGCTGCTCGGTTTCGCGATAGGCGTGTGGGCATGCAACGTGGCCAGTCGCGCCCTCGGCGTGGCCGATCACCGCAGCCTCGTGTGGGACGAATTCATCGGCCAATGGGTGGCACTGCTGCCGTTGCTGGTGCTGCCCGCACCATGGTGGACGATCGTCGTCGGCTTCGCCCTGTTCCGCCTGTTCGACGTATGGAAGCCGTGGCCGATCAGCTGGCTGGATCGGCGCGTGAAGGGCGGCATGGGCGTGATGATCGACGACGTGGTGGCCGGCGTGTTTGCCGCGGTCGTGCTGGCGCTGGGGCTGCACTTCCTGCCGTAAGGCAACCACTGGTCGCCATGCTTCGAGCGTGTTCGGTTACGAGGCCGCGTTCTCCAGCACGATGCGATAACGCGCCTTGCCATCGGCGAGATGCTGCAGCGCCTCGTTGACCTTGCTCATCGGGAACATCTCCACCTGCGGGCGGATGTCGTGGCGGGCGGCGAAATCCAGCATGCGGGCGATATCGACCGGCGAACCGGTGGGCGAGCCGGAAACTTCACGCTGTTTGCCGATCAGGCTGAATGCCGGCACCGGGATCGGTTCGAGCACGGCACCAACCACGTGCATGCGACCCTTCGGTGCGAGGGTGTTGAGCAACGCATTCCAGTCCATCGGCACGTTGACGGTGACCAGCAACAGGTCGAGCGAGCCGGCGATCGCCTTGATCGCGGCGGCATCGCGGCTGGCGACGACGTGATGCGCGCCGAAGCTGCGCGCCTCGTCCGCCTTGGCCGCCGTCGAGGTGAACGCGGTGACCGCGCAACCCCATGCCGCGGCGAATTTCACCGCCATGTGACCGAGCCCGCCGATGCCGACCACGCCGACGCGCGCGGTGGGCTTGATGTCGTATTCGAGGAACGGCTTCAGCACGGTGATGCCGCCGCACAGCAACGGGCCGGCGCTGGCCAGGTCGATGCCTTCGGGCAGCGGAATCGTCCATGCCCAGTGTGCGCGCAGCTTGTCGGCAAAGCCGCCGTGATGGCCGCCGATGGTCGCCACCGATTGCGCGCACATGTTGTGGTCGCCGGACAGACACTGGCGGCAGTGCATGCAGCTTTCGGCGGTCCAGCCGATGCCGACGCGCTGACCCACGCTGAGTCCCTTGGCCTGCGCGCCCAGTGCGACGACCCGGCCGACCACTTCGTGCCCGGGGATGAACGGGTAGCGCGCATTGCTCCATTCGTTGTTGATCATCGACAGGTCGGAGTGGCAGATGCCGCAGTAGTCGACCGCCACCTCGACTTCCTCCGGCCCCAATTCGCCCACGTCGAACGTGGCCAGCTTCAGCGGTTGACCGGCCGCGCTGGCGGTCCAGCCCGTGATCGAGGACATGGCGAACTCCTGTGATGGGGAAAACACAAGATTACGCCGTTGTGCCGCGCGCGCGGATTGGACATGCTGGTGGTCTTTCCGTCACAGGAGCGTCCCCATGCTTTACCGTCGCCTCGGCACCTCCGGCCTGCAACTTTCCGCGCTGTCGTTCGGCGCCTGGGTCACCTTCGGCAAGCAGGTGGGGCGCGCCCAGGCGCGCGACATGCTGGCGTTGGCACACGATCGCGGCGTGAATTATTTCGACAACGCCGAGACCTACAACAACGGCGTGGCCGAGCAGGTGATGGGCGACGTGCTGGCCGACCTGCGTTTTCCGCGCGACAGCTATTGCGTCTCCAGCAAGGTGTTCTTCGGCGCGGTCGACGAACCGTTGCCGACTCAGCGCGGACTGTCGCGCAAGCACGTGATGGAAGCCTGCCATCAGGCTCTGCAGCGGTTGCGCGTGGATTACCTGGACCTGTACTTCTGCCATCGCCCCGATCCGGATACGCCGATCGCCGAAACCGTGGCGGCGATGGATACATTGGTGCGCCAGGGCAAGGTGCTGTACTGGGGCACCAGCGAGTGGCCGGCCGAGGCGATCCACGAAGCGCACAAGATCGCCCGCGAAAATCATCTGTACGCGCCGGTGATGGAGCAGCCGCAGTACAACCTGCTGCACCGCGAGCGCGTGGAGCTGGAGTACGCGCCGCTGTACGAGGCTTATGGCATGGGCACCACGATCTGGTCGCCGCTGGCGTCCGGCCTGCTGAGCGGCAAGTACAACCACGGCGTGCCCGCCGACTCGCGGCTGGCCCAGCCCGGTTACGAGTGGCTGCGCGGGAGCGTGCTGGGCCAGGGCGACGAACGCCTGGGCAAAGTCCGCGCATTGCAGCCGATCGCCGACGAGCTCGGTACCCGCCTGGCGCAGCTGGCGATCGCCTGGTGCCTGCTCAATCCGCGCGTGTCCACGGTGATGCTCGGCGCCAGCCGGCGCGAGCAGCTGGAGCAAAACCTGGATGCGCTGGAGCTGCTGCCGCGGCTGGATGCGACGATCGCGCAGCGGATCCGGCGGGTCGTCGAGGCGGGTTGAGGCGGGTTAAGGCGCGGCGGGCGGAATGGTTGACAGTCAAATGAGAATCATTATCATCAAAGCTGTCACCGACTTTCCGTGGATACCCCGATGCCCGTCCTGTCCCTGAGCCAACCGTTACTGTCACGATCGACCCCGCGACCTGCGCTGCAGCCGCCGGTCGCCGGCGCCACACCCACGCGACACATCTCCAGCCAGTGGCTGCTGGACGGTGCGCGCGAACTGGTCATCCGGCACCAGGGCAGCGAATACCACCTGCGCCTCACGCGCAACGACAAGCTGATCCTGACCAAGTAATCGCCGCGGCCCGCACCGACGCGGGCCGCGTGCCTTTCCCCGCCTGCCGCCAGCGTGTTCCGCGAGCACACGGGTACGGCCGTACTGCCGGAGTTGTCCATGAACAGGCTCTTCCATCGGCTGCTGGAGCTGGCGCTGCCGGCTTCGGCCAGCGCGATCAGCCAGCGCGGCCTGTGCGTGGCGTTGGCCCGCTTCGTCGCCGAGCTGCCGGCGCTGGGCAACGTGCTGTACGTGCCGATGTGCCCGAACGGCATGGCCGCGCGGATGCTGCCGCGTGGCCTGCTGGTCGAGACGATTCAACTGGCGCCGCTGCTGCAAACCCGCCGGGTGGTGGCGGCCAGCGCCATCACCGTCGAAGGTCCACGCGAGTGGATCGACTGCGTGGATCGGGAAGGCCGCAGCTGCGCCCGACTGCACCTGCTGCCGGATACCGATTATCTCGCCTGGGACCGCTTGCTGGCCTGCGGGAAGCCGATGGTGGCGACGCCGGCACGCTGGCTGCGCCCGCCGCGCCCGGCCAGCGCCCGGGTGCTGCGCTTCCAATGGCGCCGGCTGGCCGGACTTGGCGTGCTCGGCGCCGACATGGCAGATGAGATATCGCCGTTGAGTCGGCAACTGGCCGGGCAGATAGCGCGCGCCGAAGCCGTGCCGCTGCAATTGGCCGGCGATTGAGTTTCGCTGTACGTCCGGCTGTCCGTGCAGTGTCCGCGGACACCGACGCGCGTGTGTGTCGACTTTCCAACCGTATGAAACGCAAGTAGTTATTCAGCTTCTCCCGA
>CAVUBI010000003.1:0-66422 GCA_963739815.1 uncultured Gammaproteobacteria bacterium | reverse complement strand
GTGGCACGCGGATTGCAACTGTATGCCGATGCAACCGCGCTGTCCGCGGTCAGGAACGGCATGATGATTCGCGACACTTCCGCACAAGACCGCCTGGTCGAGGTCAAACCCAACCGCAAGCGCCGGCTGATCCTGCTGGGCGCCGGCGTGCTCGTGCTGGCGCTGCTGGCGTGGCTGGCGCCGGGCATCGGCCGGCTGTTCTCGGCGTCCGCCTCGGTCAGCAGTTCGCGGCTGGCGTTCGCCACCGTGCGAGCGCGGCCCGTTCGTGCGCGACATCGCCGCCGAAGGCAAGGTGGTCGCCGCGGTCAGCCCCACCCTGTATGCCACCTCCGGCGGCGCGGTCACGCTCAAGGTGCATGCCGGCGACACGGTGAAGATCGGCCAGGTGCTCGCCACCATCGTCAGCCCGGAGCTGACCAACAAGCTGGCGCAGGAACAGAGCAACGCCGACGCGATGGAAGTGGATTACCAGCGCGCACAGATCGATGCGCGCAAACAGCGCGGCGAGCTGCAGAAAGCCTACGACAACGCGCAGATCGACGAGCAGGCCGCCGAGCGCGACCTCGACCGCAACCAGAAGGCGTTCAGCAAGGGCGCCGTGCCCGGCATGGACGTGGACCGCGCCAAGGACGCGCTGCAGAAAGCGAAGATCACCCTGCAGCACGCCAAGGCCGATCTGGGCATGGACAACGCCAGCCTCAACTTCGACATCCAGTCGAAGAAGCTCGCGCACGAGCGCCAGATGCTGATGGTGAAGGACCTGCAGCGCCAGGTCGACGACCTCAACGTGAAGTCGCCGGTGGATGGCCAGGTCGGCCAGCTGTTCATCGCCGAGCGCGCCACCGTGGCGAAAGACGCGCAGCTGCTCAGCGTGATCGACCTGTCCGCCCTGCAGGTGGAGATGCAGGTGCCGGAAAGCTTCGCGCGTGATCTCGGCATCGGCATGGCCGGCGAGATCAGCGGCAACGGCCACACCTGGAAAGGCCTGGTCAGCGCGATCTCGCCCGAGGTGGTCAACGGCCAGGTCGCCGCGCGGCTGCGCTTCGAAGGCGAGACGCCGAAGCAGCTGCGGCAGAACCAGCGCCTGTCGGTGCGCGTGCTGCTGGACAAGCGCGACAACGTGCTGACCGTGCAGCGCGGTTCCTTCGTCGACGAATCCGGCGGCAGCTATGCCTACCTGGTGAAGCGACAGCATCGCCAAGAAAACCCCGATCCGCGTCGGCGCCTCCAGCATCGACAAGGTGGAGATTCTCGAAGGCCTGAAGGAAGGCGACCGCATCGTGATTTCCGGCACCGACAGCTTCAAGAGCGCGGCGACGGTCGCGATCAGCAACTGATGAGGGTCGGGGAGCAGGGAGAGCACGGTCGTTTCATGTTGACCGAGCGCTTGCGATACCGAAGCGCCGGTGCAGAAGAAACTCCGTGTTCCCCCGTTCCCTGTTCACCGTTGCTCCGCTTCAAACCGCACCACCACCAAAGGACGTAACCATGCTCAAGATGACCCACCTGTCCAAGGTCTACCGCACCGAAGTGGTGGAGACCTATGCGCTGCGCGATTTCAACATCGACGTGAAAGAGGGCGAGTTCGTCGCCGTCACCGGGCCGTCCGGTTCGGGCAAGACCACCTTCCTGACCATCGCCGGCCTGCTGGAGACCTTCATCGGGTGGCGAGTACCACCTCGATGGCATCGAGGTGAGCAACCTCAACGACAACGCACGCTCGAAGATCCGCAACGAGAAGATCGGCTTCATCTTCCAGGCGTTCAACCTGATCCCCGACCTCAACGTGTTCGACAACATCGAGGTGCCGCTGCGCTACCGCGGCATGAAGGCGGCCGAGCGCAAGCAGCGGATCATGGAGTCGCTGGAGCGCGTGGGCCTGGCCTCGCGCGCCAAGCACTACCCGGCCGAACTCTCCGGCGGCCAGCAGCAGCGCGTGGCGATCGCCCGCGCGCTGGCCGGCTCGCCGCGCCTGCTGCTGGCGGACGAACCGACCGGCAACCTGGACACGCAGATGGCGCGCAGCGTGCTCGAACTGCTGGAAGACATCCACCGCGAGGGCGCCACCATCGTGATGGTCACGCACGATCCGGAACTGGCCGCGCGCGCGCAGCGCAACGTGCACATCATCGACGGCCAGGTGGTGGAGCTGAGCGAAGACCCGCGCTTCCACACCGTGCACACCGCCGAGGCCGTGGGCGAGCGCAGTTGATCGAGCCTCGCGCCTCGCGAGTTTGCTCGGAGGGCGAGGCGCGCAGAACCGCCGCACCACCATCACGGAACCCGCATGTTCGCCTACTACTTCCAACTCGGTCTCCGCAGCCTGCGCCGCAACCCGGCGCTGACGGCGTTGATGGTGATGGCGATCGGCTTTGGCGTGGCGGCGTCGATGATCACCTACTCGGTGTTCCGCGCGGTGTCGGGCAATCCGATTCCGGACAAGTCGGCGCGCCTGTTCACGCCGCAGATCGACAGCTGGGGGCCGCAGCAGAACGAGAAGGGCGAGCCGGCGGAAGCGCTGAGTTACACCGACGCGATGGCGCTGATGCGGGCACGCGAGGCGAAGCGTCAGACGTTGCTGTATCCGGTGCAGATGTCGGTGATGCCGGGCGGCAGCCGCGATCTGCCCCTCGCCGTCAGGGGTTATGCCGTCGGCAGCGATTTCTTCCCGATGTTCGAGGTGCCGTTCCGCTACGGCACGCGCTGGAGCGCGCAGGACGACGAGTCGCGCGGCTCGGACGTGGTCATCAGCGATCAGCTCAACCAGCGGCTGTTCGGCGGCGCCGACAGCGTGGGGCGCACGATCAGCCTCGACGGCCACGACTATCGCGTGGCGGGCGTGACCGGCCATTGGGATCCCCGGCCGCGCTTCTTCGACCTGTTCAGCACCGACGGCTTCGACGACGCCGTCGGACTTCTACATGCCGTTCACCCGCGCGCTCGACTTGCAGATGCGCACGGGCGGCCGCAACAGCTGCCGCGGCAAGCTGACCTTCACCACCTGGGATGGCTGGCTGCAGAGCAATTGCGTGTGGATCACGCCGTGGGTGGAACTGGACAGCGCTGCCGAGGTTGCGCGCTACCGTCGTTTCCTCGACAACTACGCCGCCGATCAGCAGCGCGCCGGACGCTTCAACTGGGCGCCCAACGTGCGCCTGCGCGATGTCGCGCAGTGGCTCGATCACCAGCAGGTGGTGCCGCCGGAGAGCCGCATCTCGCTGATCGTGGCGGTGGCCTTCTTCGCGATCTGTCTGGTCAACACCATCGGCCTGCTGCTGGCCAAATTCCTGCGCCGCGCCGGCGAGATCGGCGTGCGCCGCGCGCTGGGCGCCACGCGGCGGGAGATCTACGCGCAGTACCTGATCGAGGCGGGCACCGTGGGACTGGCCGGCGGCGTGCTGGGCCTGTTGCTCACCGCGGCTGGGCGTGTCGGGCGTGGGCATGCTGTTCCAGCCGCAGATCGCGCGGCTGGCGCACCTCGATCTTTCGCTGATCGGGCTGACCCTGCTGGTGGCGATCGTCGCGACCGTGCTCGCGGCGTTCTATCCCGCCTGGCGTGCCGCGAACGTGCAGCCGGCATGGCAGCTGAAGTCGAACTGAGGTGGCGATCGATGCAGATCAAACCCATCCTCGTCGCGCTGCGCCGGCACAAGGCCGGCACCGTGCTGATCGCGCTGCAGATCGCGCTGACCCTGGCGATCGTGTGCAACGCGCTGTTCATCATCCACCAGCGGCTGGCCAACATGTCCGACGACAGCGGCGTGGACGAGGCCAACGTGTTCGTGATCAAGCAACCACTGGGCCGTCGACCGCCCGACGCAGCAGATCGACGCGCAGGTGCGGGCCGACCTGCTCGCGTTGCGGCAGCTGCCCGGCGTGCGCGACGCCGCTCCGGCCAGCGGCTATCCGCTGCAAGGCGGCGGCTGGGACAACTTCATCACGATGACGCCCGAGCAAGTCGAGCCGACCACCGACTCGGCGGTGTACACCGGCGACGAGCACCTGCTCGACACGCTGGGCGCTGCGCTTGATCGCCGGGCGCAACTTCCGTCCCGACGAAGTTGTCGTGATGGGTACCCAGCAGGCGATCATTCCGCCGGTGGTCATCGTGAGCAAGGCACTGGCCGACCGGCTATTCCCCGACGGTTCGGCGCTGGGCAAGAGCTTCTATGCAATGGGTGCGACGCCCAGCACGATCATCGGCATCGTCGATCCCTTGCACCGGCAGGGCACGGATCAGTGGAACCAGTCTTATGCCGGGCAGGCACTGATCTGGCCGATGCGCGCGGACGACGCACGCGGCATCTTCTACGTCGTGCGCGCCAAGCCCGGCCAGCTCGCCGCCGCGATACGCGAGGCGCCGAAGGCGCTGTACGCGCAAAGCCGCATGCGCATGATCGACCCGAAGGATGGCATCCAGGATTACGCCGAGATCCGCCACCGCGCCTACGACAGCGACCGCGGCATGGCGATCCTGATGGGCATCATCAGCGTGGTGCTGCTGGCGATCACCGCCGCCGGCATCGTGGGGCTGACCAGTTTCTGGGTCGGCCAGCGGCGCAAGCAGATCGGTGTGCGCCGCGCGCTGGGCGCCACCCGCGGCGACATCCTCAACTACTTCCTCACCGAGAACCTGCTGATCGGCATCGGCGGCGTGCTGGTGGGTGCGGTGCTGGCGATCGGCATCAACCTGTGGATGGTGACCCAGTTCGAGATGGCGCGGTTGTCGCTGGCTTATGTGGCGATCGGCGTCGTCGCGCTGCTGGTGCTGGGCCAGGGCGCGGTACTGGCACCGGCGCTGCGTGCCTCGCATGTGTCGCCGGTGGAGGCGACGCGTTCGGTGTGACGCTTTTCCCCTCTCCCCGTGGGAGAGGGCTTTTCATGACGGAGTGAACGTGAATGCTTGCCTACTACCTCGAACTGGCCTTGCGCAGCCTCAGGCGAAGTCCCGGCCTGACCGCCTTGATGGTGCTGGCCATCGGCTTCGGCGTGGCCGCGTCGATGACCACCTAGTCGGTGTTCCGCGCCGTGTCGGGCGATCCGATCCCGTGGAAGTCGTCGCAGTTGTTCGTGCCGCAGATCGACGCCTGGGGGCCGAAGGGGCGCAACGGCGACAACAACGAGCCAGCGGACGCGATGACTTACACCGATGCGATGGCGCTGATGCGCGACCATCGCGCCAAGCGGCAGTCGGCGATGTACCAGATCTCGCCGTCGGTGGTGCCGGCGCAGGCCGGCAAGCATCCGCTCAACGTCGGCGGCCATGCCGTCTACAGCGAGTTCTTCCCGATGCTCGACGTGCCGTTCCTGTACGGCAGCGGCTGGAGCGCGCAGGACGATGAGCAGCGCGCGGCGGTGGTGGTGATCAGCAGCAAGCTCAACGAGAAGCTGTTCGGCGCGACCAACAGCGTGGGCAAGACGGTGAACATCGAGGGCAAGGACTACCGCGTGGTCGGCGTGCTGGACAACTGGAATCCGCAGCCGCGCTTCTACGACGTGGTCAACACCGGCGGCTTCAGCGAGCAGGCTCGAGGACGTGTTCCTGCCGTTCGAGCGCGCCATCGCGATGGGCATCCCGAACGACGGCAACACCAACTGCAGCGAAACGCCGAAGGAGTCGGGCTTCGTCGGCCTGCAGCGTTCCAGCTGCATCTGGATCGCGTACATGGCCGAGCTGGACGATGCGGCGGCGGTGACGGCCTATCGCCAGTATCTGGACGGCTATGCGCGCGCCCAGCAGGCAGCCGGCCGATTCACCTGGGCGCCGAACAACCGGCTGCGCGACCTGCCGGCCTTCCTCGACCATGAGGAGGTTGTGCCCAGCGATACCCAGGTGTCGTTGCTGGTGGCGCTGGGCCTGTTGCTGGTCTGCCTGGTGAATACGGTGGGCCTGCTGCTGGCCAAGTTCCTGCGTCGCAGCGGCGAGATCGGCGTACGTCGTGCGCTGGGTGCGCCGCGCAAGGCGATCTATCTGCAATTCCTCACCGAGGCCGGCGTGGTCGGCCTGGCCGGCGGCGTGCTGGGCCTGCTGCTGACCGGCGTCGGCGTGGCCAGCGTGGGCCTGGTGTTGCCCAAGAGCATTTCCGACGCTGGCGCGGCTGGACCTGTCCCTGCTCGTCGCTCACCCTGGTGGTTGCCGTGCTGGCCACCTTGCTGGCCGGGCTTTACCCCACCTTCCGTGCGTCACGCGTGCAACCCGCGTGGCAGTTGAAGAGCAATTGAGGATTATGCCCATGACCACTGCATCCCATCCTCGCGGCATTGCGCAAGCACAAGGCCGGCGTGGTGCTGATCGCACTGCAGATCGCGCTGACCCTGGCGATCGTCTGCAACGCGGTGTTCATCATCGGCCAGCGCATCGAACGGGTGAACCGGCCGACCGGCCTGGACGAAAGCAACCTGTTCCTGGTCAGCCAGCAATGGGTGGGGGCGCCCAGCGGGGACGATGCCGGCAGCGTGGAGAAGCTCGACAGCCTGCAACTGACCGATCTGGCCGCCTTGCGCGCGCTGCCGGACGTGGCGTCGGTGGCGCCGATCAACTCGCTGCCGCTGCTCAATTCGTCGTGGAACGGCGCGGTCGACCTCAAGCCGGGTGATACCGGGCCAGGGCAGTTTCAACGGCACGCGCACGACCTACTACTTCAGCGACGAGCAGGCGCTCGCCACGCTGGGCTTGCGCCTGGTGGCCGGTCGCAACTTCACGGCGGGCGAGGTGCGGCACCAGGGGTTTCCGCGACCAGGGCGAGCCGGCGCTGGTGATCCTGACCAAGGCACTCGGCGACAAGCTGTTTCCGCAAGGGCGATGCGCTGGGCAAGGTGATCTATCTCAATGGCGCGACCACGCCCAGCACCATCATCGGCATGGTGGAACGGATGCAGGTGCCCGGCACCGGCAGCTGGACCAACGAGCTTCGCGTGGAACGCGACGCTGGTGCCGACCCGGCTGGACGCGAATTTCTCACGCTACGCCGTGCGCACCAAACCGGGCCAGCTGGACGCGGTGATGCACGCGGTGACGCCGGCGCTGTACAAGGCCAACCCCATGCGCGTGCTCGATGACGACAGCGTGCGTTCGTTCGCCGAGATCCGCGACAAGGCTTATCGCGCCGATCGCGGCATGGCGATCCTGATGGGCGTGGTCTGCCTGATCCTGCTGTGCGTCACCGCCGCCGGCATCGTCGGGCTGACCAGTTTCTGGGTCGGCCAGCGCCATCGGCAGATCGGCGTGCGGCGCGCGCTGGGGCACGCAAGGTCGACATCCTGCACTACTTCCAGATCGAGAACCTGCTGATCGCCGGCAGCGGCGTGGTGATCGGCGTGCTGCTGGCGGTGGGCCTGAACATGTGGCTGATGAGCCACTACGAGATGACCCGCATCCCGGTGCTGTACGTGCTGACCGGCGTGCTGGCGATGCTGGCGATAGGCCAGGCCGCGGTGTTCGTGCCGGCGAGGCGTGCGTCCAACGTGCCGCCGGTGGTGGCGACCCGGGCGGTGTGATGAAAGCCGGGAATGGGGAATCGGGAACGGGGGATCGCCAAGGCGCATGCCGCCGCGAGTGCCCGAGCGATTCCCCCTTTCTCCTACCTCATTGCCCGTCTCCAGAGGGGATCTTTGATGTTCGGCTATTACCTCGACCTTGCCCTGCGCAGCCTCAAGCGCAACAAGTCGCTCACCGCGCTGATGGTGCTGGCGATCGCGCTGGGCATCGGCGCCAGCATGACCACGCTGACGGTGCTGCACGTGCTGTCGGGCGATCCGCTGCCGGGCAAGAGCGGCAAGCTGTTCTATCCGCAGCTGGATCCGCAGGACATGGACGGCTACAAGCCGCAGGACGATCCGCCGATGCAGCTCACCTGGATCGACGGCATGACCCTGCTGCACGCCAAACGCGCGCGCTACCAGGCCCTGATGACGGGCGGCGCCGTGCCGGTCCAGCCGGCGCAGTCCTCGATCGATCCGTTCTTCGAGGACGCGCGCTACACCACCGCCGACTTCTTCCCGATGTTCGACGTGCCGTTCCTGTACGGGCGCGGCTGGAACGCGGACGACGACGAAGCCAGCGCGCGCGTGGCGGTGCTTACCCGCGAGCTCAACGACAAGCTGTTCGGCGGCAAGGACAGTACTGGACAGACGCTGCGCATGGACGATGTGGCGTTCCGCATCGTCGGCGTGCTCGACAGCTGGCGGCCGACCCCGCATTTCTACGACCTCAACACCGGCAGCTATGCCTCGGACGAGGGCGTGTTCGTGCCGTTGACCACGGCGGTCGACCTGAAATTCGCGCGCAATGGCTCGACCGATTGCTGGGGCAAGGGCTCGCGGTACCGACATGAAGATCTGCCACCTGCACCTGGCTGCAGTTCTGGGTGCAGCTGGACTACGCGCGGCCGAGGCGGCGGCGTACCGGCAGTTCCTGCTGAACTATTCGCAGGAGCAGAAGACGCTGGGCCGCTTCCAGCGCCCGCCCAACGTGCGCCTGCCCGACCTGATGGGTGGCTCGACTACAACAAGGTGGTGCCCGGCGATGTGCGCCTGCAGGTGTGGCTGGCGCTCGGCTTCCTGCTGGTATGCCTGGTCAACACGGTCGGCCTGATGCTGGCCAAGTTCATGCGCCGCGCGGGCGAGCTCGGCGTGCGCCGCGCGCTGGGCGCTTCGCGGCGTTCGCTGTTTGCGCAACTTCTGGTCGAGGCCGGGGCGGTCGGCCTGGCCGGTGGCATCGGCGGACTGCTGCTGGCGCTGCTCGGCCTGTGGCTGGTGCGCAGGCAGCCATCCGACTACGCCGCACTGGCGCATCTGGACTTGCCGATGCTGTTGGCGACCTTCGTGCTCGCCGTCGTGGCCAGCTTGCTGGCCGGGTCTGCTGCCTGCCTGGCGCGCCTGCCTGATCACTCCCGCGTTGCAACTGAAGAGCAACTGACATGGACATCCTGCCCATCCTCTCGACCTTGCGCCGGCACAAGATCCCCGCGTTGCTGCTGATCCTGGAGATCGCGCTGACCTGCGCCATCGTCTGCAATGCGGTGTTCCTGATCAGCCAGCGCCTGGAGCGCAGCGAGATGCCCAGCGGCGTGGCCGAGCATGAACTGGTCGCACGTCCAGGTTGCCAACGATCGGCAAGCCGGCCGACGGCAAGGCGCGCGCGCAGGAAGACCTTGCGCTGCTGCGCCAGATTCCCGGCGTGACCGCGGTGGCGCTGGTCAACCAGGTGCCGTTCACCAACAGCTCGCGAACACCAGCATCAGGCTCGCACCCGATCAGAAGCTGCCCACGCTCAATGCCACGCAATACATGGGCGAGGGCCTGGTCGGCACGTTTGGCGCGCGACTGGTGGCAGGCCGCGACTTCAACGCCGACGAATACCTGGACTTCGACGACGTTCGCGCCGACCCCAGCCTGCAGAGCAAGGTGGGCTCGGTGATCATCACCCAGGCCATGGGCGAACGATTGTGGCCCGGCGCAGAGCGCGCTGGGCAAGAAGATCTATCTCGGCGCAGACCTCGGTACGGGTGATCGGCGTGGTGCAGGCGCTGATCCGGCCGTCCCTGTTCATGGGCGACGACGCCGCGCAATGGACGATGGTGTTCCCGTTGCGGATGAGCACCGCCAGCGCGGTCGCGCTATGTGCTGCGCACGGCACCCGGACAACGCGAGCAGGTGCTGGCCAGCGCGGCCAAGGCGCTGCGTCAAGGCCGACCCGCACCGGATCATCCTGGAGAAGGCCACGCTGGACGATATCCGCAGCGATTTCTTCCGCAACGACCGCGCCATGGCTGGCATCCTGGTCGGCGTCATCGCTGCGCTGCTCATCGTCACCGCGCTCGGCATCGTCGGCCTGGCCAGTTTCTGGGTAGCGCAGCGCCGCCGCACCATCGGCGTGCGCCGCGCGCTGGGCGCCACCCGCCGCAACATCCTCAATTACTTCCAGACCGAGAACTTCCTGCTCGCCACGATCGGCATCGCGCTGGGCATGGTGCTGGCCTACGGCATCAACCTGTTCCTGATGACGCACTACGAATTGCCGCGATTGCCGGCCGTGTATTTCCCGATGGGCGCGATGCTTCTGTGGCTGATCGGACAACTCGCCGTGCTCGGCCCGGCGCTGCGCGCGGCGGCCGTGCCGCCGGTGGTGGCGACGCGGTCGGTGTGATGATTCAGATTTCTTTATTTACTTATTATTTCAATGTTTGAAAGCGATTCACTGAATGTTTGCTATTACATTTATCTGGCGTTGAGCAGCTTCAAGCGCAATAAGGTGCTTACCGCGCTGATAGTGGCGTTAATCTGCGTGGGCGTCGCGGCGACTATCACGACGTTTGCCGCCTTGCTCGCCGTGTCCGGCGACCCCTTGCCGAGCAAGTCTGCGCGCTTGTTCGTGCCGCAATTGGATAATTGCGGGCCGGCCAATCGTGGCGCGGATGGCGAGCCGCCAGTGCTTTTCAGTTACATCCACGCGATGGCCCTGCTGCGCGCGGATGTGTCGCTGCGAAGAACCTCTCCTTTCCGGTGCGATTTCCGGTGGTTCCCGTCTGTCGCGACAGGCCCCGTTGCAGGTCAGGGGTTACGCCGTCTCGACTGATTTCTTTTCGATGTTCGAGGTGCCGTTTCTGTTACAGTGGCAGTTGGCCGGGATCGGCTCTAGGAAAGCAACGCCGTGGTTATCCGTGGCAGGCTGAACCGGCTGCTTATTTGGCGGCATCGATAGCGTTGGTCGCCAACTCCGGTTGAGCGGTCGTGATTACCGTGTCGTCGGCGTACTCTGCGACTTAACCCGCAGCCGCGTTTCTATGCTGGCGCTGATATTCATGCGTGGGATCGTGCGAGCCAATGCTCTCTCTGCATCGCACAGGAGAGAGCCAAGAAGAAACGGCAGCCATCATGATGTGCCTTCCATCTTCGATGACCTCCGGCTGTCAGTCGTTGCTGCTCTCGGAATGTGCCTGGATTTCGGCCTGAGCGGCATTGCCCGGCGTAGCCGACGAGCAGCGCTACCGTGCCTTTCTTGAGGGTTATGCAGCCGAACAACAGCGCCTCTGCCGTTTCCAGTGCGCACCGAACGTGCGATTGCGCAGTCTTCCGCAGTGGCTGGAGAAGGTGCGTGCGGTGCCGCAGGAGGTTCGCGTGGCGCTGCTGCTAGCGATCGGCCTGCAACTGGTTATACCTACTCAATACACTTCACTTATTACTAACGAAATTCATACGTCACCAATAACGAAATCAACACACGTCACACACTACGTACCATCACGTCTTACCATCAACACACAGTTCCTAACTGAGACAAACCTCAATCTAAACCTCGTGAGTACTCCACTTAAATACTAACTACACCTATGCGTCCCACTTAGCAACTTATCACCAAATACCCACCTACTAAAATCATAGCACTACTAGTTACTTTACTAACGAGCGCGGCCTCTGTGTAGACCGGCGAGGCTGTATCCATGCTCCCGTTCACGGCGCGGATTCAGCCTGCTTGCGCTAATCACTAACAACCTACAATCAACCGATACTCGCCGCGTTGAGCCGCCACCGCACAGCGACTGTGCTGATCTTGTTGCAGGTTGCCTTGACACTGGCGATCGTGTGCAACGCACTGTTCATCGCGCAACAGCGGGTGGCGTATCTGTCGCGGCCGACAGGCATCGACGAGGCGCATATTGCAGTGATCCACAATCAGTGGATCGACAACTCCTGGCCTGTCCGAGGCGAACGCGTCGATGCTGCGCGACCTTGCCGTGCTGCGGGGCTTGCCCGGCGTGGCCGACTGCGTATGCCGACTATTCCTATCCGGCCGCTGGGCCCGTTGCGCAGTTGCTTGGCATCGCTCTCGCGCACGGACAGCCGCGTGCCTCGTGGGCCGAGTCGTACTACGCCGACGAGCACATGCTTTCAACGCTAGGACTGAAGCTCGTCGAGGGCCGCAACTTCCACGCTGACGAGATCGTCCCGCTCGCTGCGGCCGATGCCACGCCGGCGCCGCCGTCGATCATCGTCACCCGCGACCTCGCCGATCACGCTGTTTCCGCAGGGCGGGGCGCTGGGACGCGCGGTTTTCATCGGCGACAAGCCCAGCACGATCATCGGGGTGATCGCCGATTTGCAGGTGCCCGCCGTGGGCACTCGCAGTTTTGCGCATCGCCTCGGTGCTGATGCCGAACCGGCTCGCCGCTGCCAGCGACACCTATTACCTAGTACGCGCTAAGCCGGGGCAACTGGATGCGGTGATGCATGCCGCACCGGCGGCCCTGCTGGCTGCCGATCGCATGCGCATCATCGAAGCTGGCGAGGGCGCGCAGCGCTTCAGCGACCTGCGTGCGCGCCGCTTATGCGCGCGATGGCGGGTAGCCAAGTAGAAGAGCTTGTTGTGCGTGATCCTGCTAGGCGACCACGGCTGGCGGCATCGTCGGCCTCGCCAGTTTCTGGGTCAGCAGCGGCGCCAGCAGATCGGCATCCGCCGCGCGCATCGGCGCCACCCGCGCGCGACATCCTGCGCTACTTCCAGACCGAGAACTTCCTGATCGTCAGCGGCGGCATCGCGCTGGGCATGCTGCTGGCCGTCGCGCTCAATCTGTTGCTGATGACAGCACTACGAGTTGCCGCGACTGCCGCTGTACTACCTGCCGATCGGCGCGCTGGCGCTGTGGGGGCTTGGGCAGCTTGCCGTGCTCGGCCCCGCGCTGCGCGCGGCGGCGGTGCCGCCGGTGGTGGCGACGAGGTCGGTGTGATGCGATGGGTCTCCTCGAACATTTCGTCGGGGAGTGCACTGCTGGATGCAGGGGTACACGGAATGTTTGGCTACTACCTCGATCTTGCGCTGCGCAGCCTCAAGCGCAACAAGGTGCTGACGGCGCTGATGGTGCTGGCGATCGGGCTGGGCATCGGCGCCAGCATGACCACGCTGACCGTGATGCACTGCTGTCGGGCGATCCGTTGCCGGAGCGAGCGGCAGTTGTTCTATCCGCAGGTGGATCCGATGCCGCTGGACGCGCAGGAACGCGCTGGCTCCCGAGCCGACCGACAATTGACCTGGCTCGATGCGATGGATCTGTGGAGGCGCAGCGCGCCGATCGCGCAGGCCATGATGGTGGGCGGCAATCATGGTGGTGCGGCCGGAGGCGCGGCGCGAAGCCGTTGTGCCATGCATACGCTCGTTCGACCACGGCGGATTTCTTCCCGATGTTCGGCGTGCCGTTCAGCACGGCGGTCCCTGGACCGCGGCACGACGACGCCGGCAGGCCGCGGTGGTGGTGCTCGTCCGACGCTCAGCGACAAGCTGTTCGGCGGCGCCGACAGCATGGGCCGCACGCTGCGCCTGGGCGAGCCGACTTGCGCATCGTCGGCGTGCATCGAGCCCTGGCGGCCGTCGCCGCATGTTCTACGACCTGTAGCCGCGGGCAGTTTTCGGCCAGGCCGATGGCGGGTTCTTCCTGCCGGTGAGCACGGCGCGATGGCCTGAAGCTGGAATCACGAGCGGCAATGCGTCGATTGCTGGGGCATGCACCACGCGACGACATCCGACAGGATCGAGCCGTGCGCTGTGGCTGAGTTCTGGGTGCAGCTGGGCAGCGCCGCCAAGGTTGCCGCCTATCGCCAGTTTCCTGATCGACTATCGCGCGCAGCAGAAGGCGCTGGGCCGCTTCAGCTACACCGCCGACACGCGCCTTGCCCGACCTGATGCAGTGGCTGGATTTCAACGGCGTGGTGCCGCGGACGTGCGCCTGCAGACGTGGCTGGCGTTCGGCTTTCTGCTGGTCTGCCTGTTCAACACGTCGGCCTGCTGCTGGCCAAGTTCCTGCGCCGCAGCGGCGAGATCAGCGTGCGTCGCGCGCTCGGCGCGCGCCAGCGGGCGTTTTTCCGCAATGCCTGGTGGAGGCGGCCGTGGTCGGTGCTGGCCGGTGGCGTGCTTGGGTCTGCTGCTGGCCGCGCTGGGCTGTGGGGCATCCGTCAGTCAGCCGGCGGAGTATGCCGACCTGGCGCACCTGGATGTGCCAATGTTCGTGACCACCTTCGCGCTGGCCATCGCCGCCAGCCTGCTGGCCGGCTGCTGCCGGCATGGCGCGCCTGCCATATCGCGCCGGCCACTGCAGCTGAAAACCCTCTGAGGCACGCCGCATGCATCTTGCGTCCACCCTTCTTGCCGCCTGCGTCGGCACAACTCGCCACCTTTGATGGTGCTGGAGATCGCGCTGGCCTGCGCGGTCGTCTGTGCAACGCGCTGTTCATGATCGCCAATCGCATGCAGCAGATGCAGATCGCCAGCGGCGTCGACGAAAGCGGGTTGATCGATGTCCATAGTGACGGCGTCGAGGGCGATGCGGAGCCAGTGCGACCGCAGTCGAGCGCAGACCTGGCCGGCGTTGCGTGGCATGCCCGGCGTGCAGTCGGCGGTGGCGTGTTCATCCGTTGCCGTTGGGCAGCATGTCGAATTTCCGGCCTGTGGCTGAGCGCCGGACGATGGAGGCTGCCAGCGGCCCGGTCGTCGGCATGTCTCGTCGATTCACGTCGGCCGGCTCCTGGTGAACACGCTGGGACTGAAGATCTGTGCGGGGACGTGATTTCAGCGACGCGGAAGACGACGGCATGATCAGACCTTGACGACACTGTCGCCGGCGACAATCGTCACCCGGGATCTGGCCGACATCTGTGGCCCGGGCAGAATCCGCTCGGGCAAGAATTCTGGCGCGGCCAAGCCGCACTTCACGCGTGGTCGGCGTGGTCGAGCAGCTGCTGCGCGGCTACCGGCGCAAGGACGCGTGCCGGAATAGTTCGGCATGTTGTCCGGTCACAGCCCGTTCCAATCGTGTCCGCGCTCTATCTGCTGCGCGGCGCGCCGCCGGATCGTGACCGGCTGGTGCGCGAATCCTCGGACTGCTGCTGAAAGCTCGAATCCGGACATGCTGATCGATGCCAAAGGGCAGCTACACGCGACATGCGCGCGGACTATTTCCGCAGGACCCGCCATGGCCGGCTGCTGGCCTGGCGTCAGCGTGGCGCTGCTGCTGGTCACCGCGCTGGGCATCGTCGGCCTGGCCAATTTCTGGGTGCAGCAGCGGCGCCGCAGATCGGCATCCGCCGCGCGCATCGGCGCCACCCGCGGCGACATCCTGCGCTACTTCCAGACCGAGAATTTCCTGATCGTCAGCGGCGGCATCGGGCTGGGCATGCTGCTGGCCTTCGTGCTCGAACCTGATGCTGATGCAGCACTACGAACTGCCGCGGTTGCCGCTGTACTACCTGCCGGTCGGCGCGCTGGTGCTGTGGGGGCTTGGGCCAGCTCGCCGTGCTGGGCCCCGCGCTGCGCGCGGCGGCGGTGCCGCCGGTGGTGGCGACGAGGTCGGTGTGAAAGGCGGATTTGCCGGTATACGCATGACCATAGTCATGGCAACCTTTCGCGCTGGAGCGGCATCCATGTCCGCATGTGCAGAAGAAAAATGCGAACTGTCCTGATCATCGACGACAACCCGGCCGTGGGCGAGGCGCTCTCGCTGGCGCTGTCGCTGCACGAGATCCGCCCGCTGGTCGCGCTGACGCCCGGACGACGGCCTGGCAACGCTGCAGCGCGAAGCGGTGGACGTGGTGATCCAGGACATGAATTTCACCGCCGATACCACGTCGGGCGAGGAAGGCGTGGCGCTGTTCCGGGCGATCCGCGCAGCAGCATTCCGATCTGCCGGTGATCCTGCTGACCGCGTGGACGCATCTGGAGACGGCGGTGGAGCTGGTCAAGGCCGGTGCTGCCGATTACCTGGCCAAGCCGTGGGACGACAACAAGCTGCTGGCCACGGTGGAGAACCTGCTGGAGCTGTCCGAGTCCACCCGCGAGGTGAACCGCAGCCGGCGCGAGCGGCGCCAGCGCCGCGAGCAGTTGCAGCGCAAATACGATCTGGACGGCCTGGTGTTCGCCTCCGAGGCGATGGCGCGCACGCTGGACCTGGCCTGCCAGATCGCCCGCTCGGACGTGCCGGTGCTGATCACCGGCCCGAACGGCACCGGCAAGGAGCGCATCGCGGCGATCGTGCATGCGAACTCGGCGGTGAAGCGCGGCCCGTTCGTGGCGGTGAACTGCGGCGCGCTGCCGGGCGAGCTGATCGAGGCCGAGCTGTTCGGTGCCGAGGCCGGTGCGTATACCGGCGCGAACAAGGCGCGCGAGGGCCGTTTCGAACTGGCCGATGGCGGCACGCTGTTTCTGGACGAGATCGGCAACCTGCCGTTGCCCGGCCAGATGAAGCTGCTGCGCGTGCTGGAAACCGGCCAGTTCGAGCGGCTCGGTTCCGGCAAGACGCGGCAGGCCAAGGTGCGCGTGCTGTCGGCGACCAATGCCGACCTCAAGGCGATGATCCAGGCCGGCACGTTCCGTGAGGATCTGTATTACCGGCTCAACGTGATCGAGGTGAACCTGCCGTCGCTGGCCGAACGCATCGACGACATCATGCCGCTGGCCGAATTCTTCCTGGACGGTCGCGCCGAACTGGGCGACGCGGCGCGCGAGGCCTTGCTGGGTTATCCGTGGCCGGGCAATGTGCGCGAACTGAAAAACGCGATCGAGCGCGCCGCGCTGCTGGCCGGCGGGAACCCGATCACGCCCGAGCTGCTCAACCTGCCGCAGCATGTGGCGGCGGCCGCGCGCAACCTCGACGAGCCCAGCCGCGAGACGGTGGAGGCAGCCCTGCACAAGGCCGGTGGCGTGGTCAGTCGGGCGGCGCAGCACTTGGGCCTGTCGCGCCAGGCGCTGTACCGGCGGATGGAACGCTACGGGCTGGCGCCCACGACTTGAGCGATCTGTGACGGCGATGCTTGTCCTCGACTGGAAGGCGTAGAAAGATGAAAGCAGGTATCCGGTACGGGGGGAGCCATGCGATATCGCCATGTCATGTTTGTTTTTGCCTGGCTGGCGGCCGCTGCCGCGACGGCACAGGCCGTCGAGCCTGCGCCGGGTTCCCGTGCGAACTGGACCCTGCAACCCGGCGCGACCGGCGCGGTGGAGTTTCGCCGCGGTTCGCCGATCGTGCTGGAGCCGTCGGGCAGAAGCCCGTTTCGCTTCAGCGATGGCAACGACGGTGGCGTGTCGAACCAGCCACCACCGCGTGCGATGGACCGGGAGGCCGTGCTGGGCACCGAGCGTGCCTGGTTGGGCGGTCGGCCGCCGCTCGATTGCGCGATGACGCCGCTGGACGCGAGGTGTCACTGAATCGGCCTTTTCCGACCTGGGAGAACCGCCGATGTGGCGCCGCCTGAATTCTCTGCAGGGGCGCATGACCCTGCTGCTGGCGGTGGCTGGCCTGGCTGGCGCGTTGATCTACGCCGGGATCACCCAGTGGCCGCTGCCGCAATTGCTGCAGTGGTTGCGCAAGGATCTGGCGCTGTCGATACGTGCGCCGATGCAGGTGGGCATTTACGGCGGCCTGCTGGCCAGCGTGGTCGTGCTGCTGCCGCTGGCGTTCTGGCTGGCCGGTCGGGTGATGGCGCCGCTGAGTCGCCTGTTGCGGGCGCTGGAAGGCGCGGTGGCCAGTTATCGCGACGGCGATTTCAGCTTCTCCATCGCGATCGACCGCAGCGACGAGCTGGGCGAGCTGATCCGCATGCACAACGCGCTGGGGCAGACCTTGCGCGAGCAGCGCCAGCATCTGGTGCAGCGTGAACTGCTGCTCGACACGGTGGTGCAGAACACCCCCGTGGCGCTGGTGCTGACCGATTCGATCGGTCGCGTCGCGTACGCCAACATTGCCGCGCGGCATCTTTTCAACGAGGGCCGCAACCTGGTCGGGCTGGATTTCGCCAGCTTGCTGGTCGATGCGCCGGAAGCGCTGCGCCAGGCGGTGGAAAGCGGCGAGGACGCGCTGCTCAGCGTGGAGATGGAGGGCAGCGAGGAAACCTTCCATCTGTCGCAACGCGCGTTCCGCCTGCAGGGGCGGCCGCACCGGCTGCAGCTGTTCCGGCGCATGACGCGCGAACTGTCGCGGCAGGAAGTGGCAACCTGGAAGCGGGTAATCCGGGTGATCAGCCATGAGCTCAACAACTCGCTGGCGCCGATCACCTCGCTGGCGCATTCCGGCGCCGAGCTGGCGCGGCGCGGCCAGATCGAACGGCTGCCCGGCGTGTTTGCCACGATCGGCGAGCGCGCGTTGCATCTGCACCACTTCATCGCCGGCTACGCCAGCTTCGCCAAGCTGCCCGCGCCGCAACCGGCGGACGTGGCCTGGGCGCCGTTCCTCGACGGGTTGGCGCTGCACTGCAAGTACCGGCTGGCTACGCCGGTGCCGGAACGGCCGGGGCAGTTCGATGCGGTGCAGATCGAGCAGGTGCTGATCAACCTGATCAAGAACGCGCACGAGTCGGGCGGGGCCGAGGACGAGGTCACGCTGTCGATCCTGGAGGCCGGCAACGAACTGCGCATCGAAGTGGCCGACCGCGGCCCCGGCATGAGCGAGGCGGTGCTGGCGCAGGCGCTGCTGCCGTTCTACTCGACCAAGCGTTCCGGCACCGGTCTGGGCCTGGCGCTGGCACGCGAAATCACCGAGGCGCACGGCGGTCGGGTACTGCTGGCCAACCGCGAAGGCGGCGGCCTGCGGGTCAGCCTGCGGCTGCCGCAAGGCCAGCCCGCACTGCACTGAACGGCGCGGCACCTCGGCTGCCGGCTCACCTATACTCAAGGCCTCTTCAGGGAACAGGGGTGGGTAATGGGACAGCTTCTCGCGTTGGTTATCGTGGCCGTCGTCATCATCGGCGTGGCCAAGCTGGTGCGCATCGTGCCGCAGGGCTTCGAATGGACGGTGGAAACGTTCGGCAAGTACACCCGCACGCTCAGCCCGGGCCTGCATTTCCTGATTCCGATCTACCAGGCGGTCGGGCGCAAGATCAACATGATGGAACAGGTGCTGGACGTGCCCAGCCAGGACGTGATCACCAAGGACAACGCGGTGGTGCGTGTCGACGGCGTGGTGTTCTACCAGGTGCTGGACGCGTCCAAGGCGGCGTATGAGGTGTCCAACCTGGAGCAGGCCTCGCTGGCGCTGATCATGACCAACATCCGCACGGTGCTCGGCTCGATGGATCTGGACGAAAGCCTGAGCCAGCGCGACGCGATCAACGCCAAGCTGCTGCAAGGTGGTCGACGAGGCGACCCATCCGTGGGGCGTCAAGGTCAACCGCATCGAGATCAAGGACATCGCGCCGCCGCGCGACCTGATCGACGCGATGGCACGGCAGATGAAGGCCGAGCGCGAGAAGCGCGCGAACATCCTCGACGCCGAAGGCTTTCGCCAGGCGGCGATCCTCAAGGCCGAGGGCGAGAAGCAGTCGGTGATCCTGGCCGCCGAAGGCGAGAAGGAGGCCGCGTTCCGCACGGCCGAGGCGCGCGAGCGTTCGGCCGAGGCCGAAGCGAAGGCGACCACGATGGTGTCCGACGCGATCGCCAACGGCAACGTCAACGCGCTGAACTACTTCGTCGCCAACAACTACGTCGAGGCGCTGAAGGAAATGGCCAAGTCGCCGAACCAGAAGATGCTGCTGTTGCCGATCGAGGCCACCGGCATCCTCGGTTCGCTGGCCGGCATCGCCGAGCTGGCGAAGGAGTCGCTCGGCCAGCAGCAGAAGCCGGCCGCCATCCAGCCGCCGCTGCGCTGAGGGCACGACGATGTGGGAGCTTTCGACGCATTACCTGTGGTGGATCCTGGCGCTTGCTGCTGATCGCCGGCGAGTTGCTGCTGCCGGGCTATTTCCTGCTGTGGATCGGCCTGGCGGCTGCCGCGATGGGCGTGGTGCTGTGGATCGATCCGACGCTGGGCCTGCTGGCCCAGGCGATCCTGTTCGGCGTGCTGGCGTTCGCGTTCTGCGTGGGCTATGCGCGCTGGCTGCGGCCCAGGCTTGAGCGCCGCGCGCCCGGCGGCGAGCGCCTGAACCGCCGCGCGCGAGCAGTTGATCGGCCAGCGCTACCAGTTGATCGAGCCGATCGTCAACGGCCGTGGCAAGGCCCGCGTGGGCGATGGCCAGTGGCTGGTCAGCGGTCCGGACCTGCCGCTGGGCAGCACGGTGGAAGTCGTGGCCGTCGACGGCACCACCTTGCAGGTACGCGCCGCGGCATGAGTGCCGGCGACGCCATCAGCCAGCAGCAGTTCGCCACCACGGCGCTGACCACGCGCATCGCCTTCCTGCTGGAACTGGCGCGGCGACTGCACCAGTACGGCACCTCCGCGCCGCGGCTGGAGATGGCGGTGGCCGGTGCCGCACTGCGGCTGGGGCTGCTGGCCGATGTGTGGTCCAGCCCCACCGCCGTCATCATCTCCTTTGCCGATCTGGGCCAGGGCGAGGAGGGCGTGGCGCAGACCACCCAGGTGATGCGCCTGTCGCCGGGCGAGGTGAACCTGGAGCGCCTGTGCCAGGCCGACGACATCGCCGATCGCGCGATCGCCGGCGAGCTGGATCTGCGCGAAGGCTTTCGGCTGCTGCGCGAGCTGGGGCGTGCCCGATACGCGTCGCGAGAAGATCGGCTCGATCGCCAGCTACGGACTCTCCGCGGCGAGCATCGCGGCGCTGTTCCTGCACAGTTCGTGGGTGGATCTGGCGGTGGCGGCGGTGATCGGCGTGATCATCGGTTGCATCACCCTGCTGGCCGGCAGCCGGCCGCAGCTGGCGGTGGCCAGTGACGCGATCTGCGCCCTGGTGGCGACCACGGTGGCGATCGTGGTGAGTGCATTCGTGGTGCCGCTGGCGATCAAGTCGGTGGTGCTGGCGAGCCTGATCATCCTGGTGCCGGGCATGTCGCTGACCACGGCGGTGCGCGAGATCTCCAGCCAGCACCTGGTCTCCGGCATGGCACGCATGGGCGGCGCCATGTCGACCCTGCTCAAGCTGACCTTCGGCACCATCGCGGCGACCCAGTTGTGCGCCGCGTTCGGCATCGAGGCGCGTGACTTCGCCTTGCCTGCCGTTGCCGACGTGGACCGATTACCCGGCCCTGCTGGTGGCTGCGATTGCGTTCGCGATCCTGTTCCGCGCGGCGAAGCGCGACTGGCCGGTGGTGATCGTGGCGGTGGTGGTGGGTTACCTGGCCACGCGCTGGGGTGGCGAAATTTCCGGCTCGTTGCCGAGTGCGCCGGTGGGCGTGTTTCTGGGCGGATTGCTGCTGGGCGCGATGGCGAACGTCTATGCGCGCTACGCGCACCGGCCCGGTGCGGTCATCCGCGAGCCGGGCATCCTGCTGCTGGTACCGGGCAGCGTCGGCTTTCGCAGCGTGTCGTTCCTGCTCGAGCGCGATACCACGCTGAGCCTGGACACCGGCCTGCTGCTGGTCACCCTGCTGGTGTCGCTGGTGGCCGGGCTGATGTTCGGCGACCTGCTGGTTTCGCCGCGCCGGTCGCTTTGAGGATGCCAACGGGCACCCGGCAATCCGATGGGTGCCGGACTCGAAGAGCATCCATCATTCGGCGCCTTGATTCCGCGGCACTTGCGCAGGCCGCCGTCCGGCACGAACGGATGGTGGCGTCGGCATTAACCAGGCCGGATGATTCAGGTGCATTTCCTCGAACCGGGAAACGAAGACGCCGGCATCAAGCCGGCGTCTTTATTCGTGGCAATGAAACAGGCAGCGATCAGATCGCCAGATCCTTTTCCTTCTTGCCGGCCTTCAGCGCGTCGTTGAACCAGTGCGGACGCTTGCCGCGGCCGGACCAGGTCTGCGCCGGATTGGCCGGGTTGCGGTATTTCGGGGCGACCGTGCCGGTGCTGCGCTTGGCCTTGCCGCGTGCGCTGCCGAAAATATCTTCGAAGGAATAACCCTCGGCCTTGATCAGGGCGTGCACTTTTTCGCGCAGCTTGACGACTTTTTCCTTGCGGAGTTCGTTCTGGCGAACCTGCGCCTTGCTGATCAGGTCATTGAGCTGGTTGTGATTGAGGTTCTTGATATCGACGGCCATGATTGCCTCCCGGATGAGTGTCGGTAATTAAATGCGCGGCAGCGGCCGGGTCATTATAAGTGCAATGCCAGGCAAGTGAGGCTTGACGCAGTGCGGATTCTCGCTGATTTGCAGAATCGTTGTAAAGCGAAGTGCGTAAAGTGAAACGGATTTCACATTAAGGATGATTAATGTCGTGACACGTTTTGAATTATCCGGTTCGCGGGGGCGATCCGTCACAAATACGGCATCGGCCGCACTGGGCGGCCGATGCAATCGATTAATGAGTCAGCATATCCCGGCTGCGGGTATTCGAGCTTTCAACCGAGCAGGGCGAACAGCTCATCCTCGCTGAGCGAGCGGCTTTCGCTTTCTTCGCGGGCGCGATATTCCAGCGTGCCGGCAGCCAGCCCGCGTTCGCTCACCACGACGCGATGCGGAATGCCGATCAGTTCCATGTCGGCGAACATGCTGCCCGCGCGCAGGCCGCGATCATCCAGCACGGCTTCGATGCCGCGTCTGGCTCAGTGCCTGGTAAAGCGCCTCGGCGGCCGCGCTGACCGCGGGCGAGTTCTTCGGGTTGATCACGCAGACCGCCACCCGCCACGGCGCCATGGCCTCCGGCCAGACGATGCCGGCCTCGTCGTGGCGCTGCTCGATCGCGGCGGCCACGATGCGGCTGACGCCGATGCCGTAGCAGCCCATGGTCATCACCTGCGGCTTGCCGGTCTCGTCCACCACGGTGGCGTTCAGCGCCTCGGCGTACTTGGCGCCGAGCTGGAACACGTGGCCGACCTCGATGCCGCGGGCGATGTGCAACACGCCGTTGCCGTCCGGCGACAGGTCGCCCTCGACCACGTTGCGCAGATCGGCGATACGGGTGATGCGCGCGTCGCGCTCCCAGTTGGCGCCGGTGCAATGCGTGCGATCGGCATTGCCGCCGCAGACGAAGTCGGCGAGTACGCGCGGCGTCGCGGTCGACGATCACCGGGATCGAGTCGGGCAGGCCGACCGGGCCGATGAAGCCGGGGCGGGTGCCGGTGGCGGCGAGAATTTCCTCCTCGCTGGCCAGCACCGACTTCATCCGGCAGTTCGGCCAGCTTGCCGGCCTTGACCTCGTTGATCTCGTGGTCGCCGCGCAGGCACAGCGCCACCAGGCCGTCGCGGCCGCGCACCAGCAGGGTCTTCACGCATTGCTGCGGGCTGACCTTGAGGAAGTCGGCGACGTCGTCGATGGTCTTCTGGGTGGGCGTATCGACCCGCTGCAGCGCGGCGGCGGGAGCGGGGCGCACCGCGGTCGGCGCCAGCGCCTCGGCCTTTTCCAGGTTCGCGGCGTAGTCGGAGCCATCGGAAAACGCGATGGCGTCTTCGCCGGAATCGGCCAGCACCTGGAATTCGTGGCTGGCATTGCCGCCGATGGCGCCGGTATCGGCCTGCACGGCGCGGAAGCTCAACCCGAGGCGGGTGAAAATGCGCGCATAGGCCTGGTACATCGCCGCGTAGGTTTCGGCCAGCGACTCCTGGCCCAGATGAAACGAATAGGCATCCTTCATCAGGAATTCGCGCGCGCGCATCACGCCGAAACGCGGGCGGATCTCGTCGCGGAACTTGGTCTGGATCTGGTAGAAGTTGATCGGCAGCTGCTTGTAGCTTTTCAGCTCGTTGCGGGCAAAGTCGGTAACCACTTCCTCGTGGGTGGGGCCATAGCAGAATTCCTGGCCCTTGCGATCCTTGATTTTCAGCAACTGGCCGCCGAATTTCTCCCAGCGGCCGGTTTCCTCCCACAACTCCTTGCGGCTGCACCGACGGCATCAGCATTTCGATCGCGCCGGCGCGGTCCATTTCCTCGCGCACGATGTTTTCCACCTTGCGCAGCACGCGCAGGCCCAGCGGGCTCCAGGTGTACAGGCCGGAGGCGAGCTTGCGGATCATGCCGGCGCGCAGCATCAGCCGATGGCTGGCGATTTCGGCGTCGGCGGGGACTTCCTTGACGGTGGCCAGGTGGAATTGGCTGAGGCGCATGCGGGCGGTTCCGGCGTGATTAAAGCGCCCATTGTAGCGGGCCGCCACCGGCGCCGTCGTGCCGGCACCGGCAGGCGGCTGCCGGCCAGTGACACGCGGCCGTCAGTTTGCCTGCTGGCAGAACTGGTCGTACTGCGCCTGTGCCGAGGCGATCTGCTGCTTGCGCTGGGCGTTGTCGAGCGCGACGGCCTTGCCGTCCTGCTGCATCACCACCGGGGCTGCTGCCCTGCAGCGCGGCGAGGTTGGATTTCAGCGACGTCGCACAGCTTGCTGCGGTTCTCCGGCGTGTCGGCCACCGGCGCTGGCCGGTTCGGCCGCGGGTTTCGCGACTGTCTTCGGTCGCTTGCTGGGAGCCGGTGCGGCCAGCGGTTCCACGCGTGCCGGTGGTGGTTACCTTGTGAGATACTTCGTGCCCTGCGCCGGCGGTGCTTCGGAGTAGTGCACCGTGCCGCTGGCATCGGTCCATTTGTAGACCTGGGCGGTGGCCAGCGGGGCCAGCAGCAACAGCGCCACGGCGATCAGCGAACGATGCATGGTGTTCTCCATTTCACGTGAAAGTTCAGGTGCACCTTGTTAACACTCCGGCGGCCCGGGACTCAAGCAGCCGATGGTTTACACTGCGCGCATCCCGTCACGGTCCTGATTCATGAGCGAGCCAACGCCTGTCCGACCGCCCCGACATCGGGGCATTTACCTGCTGCCGAACCTGTTCACCACGGGAGCGATGTTTGCGGGTTTCTACGCGATCATCGCCAGCATCGGCGGGCGCTACACCGAGGCGGCGGTGGCGGTGTTCATCGCCGCGGTGCTGGACGGCATGGACGGCCGGGTGGCGCGGATGACCGGCACCCAGACCGAATTCGGCGTGCAGTACGACTCGCTGTCCGACCTGGTCAGCTTCGGCCTGGCGCCGGCGCTGGTGATGTATACGTGGTCGCTGTCGGCGCTGCGCGATTTTGGCCCGCTGTGGGGCAAGCTGGGCTGGGCCGCCGCGTTCATCTATGCCGCCTGCGCCGCGTTGCGGCTGGCGCGCTTCAACACCCAGGTCGGCGTGGCCGACAAGCGCTATTTCCAGGGGCTGGCCAGCCCGGCCGCGGCGGCGGTGTGCATGTCGTTCGTGTGGAGCGTGGACAAGTTCGGCCTGGCCGGCAGCGATTTCTGCTTCGCCACGCCGGTGATCGCGGTGGTCGTGGGCCTGCTGATGGTCAGCCGTTTCCGCTATTTCAGTTTCAAGTCGCTGCCGATGGGCGATCGCCAGCGGGTGCCGTTCGTCTGGATGGTCGGTCGCGGTGCTTGCTGCTGGCCCTGCTGGTCCTGGACACGCCGCGGGTGCTGTTTGCCGGGTTCACGGTCTACCTGTTGTCCGGCCCGGTGTGGACGATCTGGGGCCTGGCCACGCATCGGCGCCGGGCACGGCGCAACACGGCATGAACGCGTCGGCGCGCCAGCACGTCAGCGCCGGCCATCGCGCCCGCGTGTTGCGTGCGCTGGGCGTGACGCCGTGGGTGCGGCGTGCAGTGCCGGAGCATGTCGACTGGATATTCCCGAGTCGATCGCAGCCGGATGCCACTGCCGGCGTGGCCTGCGTGGTGGTGCTGCCGGAGCATTGCAGCACGCGCGAGCTGGATCTGCTGGGCCGCGCCCTGAACGCCTGCGGCGCGGCGCTGGCGCGCGCAGCGCGGGTCACCATGCGCGGCGGCCAGCTCGCGGGCGACGTGCCCGAGGCGCGGGCCTACCTGGTGTTTGGCGAAGCGCAGGCGCATGCGCTGGGTCGCGCGCTGCCGGCGGCGGTGATGCACCAGGCGCAGATCGTGCTGGCGGACGAGCCGGCGCTGGTGCTGACCAGTGCCGAGGCCAAGCGACGGTTGTGGAACGCGCTGCGCAGTTTGCGCCGCGCGCTTGGCCAGCGGCGGGCGGCTGAGCGCCATGGTCGCCGTGATCAAGCCGGTGATCCAGGTGCGCGGCATGCGGGTCGACGACCTGGCTACGGTCAGTGCGCTGGAGAACCTTTCCTACGAATTTCCATGGTCGGCCGGCATCTTCAGCGACTGCGTGAAGGCCGGGCATCCGTGCTGGGTGTTGTGCGTGGACGAGGTGGTTGCCGGCTACGGCATCCTGTCGATGGGGGCCGGCGAGGCGCACGTGCTGAACCTCTGCATCGGGCCGGACTGGCGCGGCCGTGGCCTGGGTCGGCACCTGCTGGGCCGGCTGCTGGATATCGCACGCTGGAATGGCGCCGAGCGGGTGTTCCTCGAAGTGCGTCCGTCCAATCCGCTGGCGAAAACGTTGTACGAGTCGGTGGGTTTTCGCGAGATCGGGCGGCGACCGCGCTATTACCCCGCGCATGACGGGCGCGAGGATGCGATCGTGATGGCGCTCGAGATTGCCGCAGGCAATCTCGAGAAATAGGTAAAGACGCCCTTGATCTTCCACTCCGGACAGCAGGGTGGAACCTGTAGTCGGCAAACCCACGAGATATCGAACGTTACCCCAGCTTTTGCGCCTGCTCGCGCAATGCGCCCAGCGTGGTATTCCAGTCGGCGATGCGCTGACGCTCCTGGGCGACAACCTCGGCCGGCGCATTGGCGACGAAATTGGCGTTGCCGAGCTTGCCTTCGCACTTCCTGATCTCGACTTCGATGCGGCGCGATTTCCTTGGCCAGGCGCGTCTTTTCGGCGCCGAGGTCGATCAGGCCGGCGAGCGGAATCATCACGCGCAGCGTGCCGACCACGGCCGCGGCGGCGGCGGGCTCCTCGGCGCCGGCTGTCGATCCACTGCGGCGCTTCGGTGCGGGCAAGGAAGGCGATCTGGGCGGCGAATTTCGCCACGCGGGCGCGATCGTTGGCATCACCATCGGCGAGCAGCAGCGGGATGGCCTTGGCGGGCGAGATGTTCATCTCGGAACGGATCTTGCGGATGCCGCTGAGCACGTTCTTGAACCACTCGATCTCGGCCGTCGCCGCGTCATCGGCAACGATGTCTTCGGCGCGCGGCCACGGTCGCTGCATCAGGCTGTCTTCGGTCAGGCCGAGCTTCGGTGCCACCGACTGCCAGATTTCCTCGGTGATGAACGGAATCACCGGATGCAGCGCGCGCAGCACGCTTTCCAGCACGACCAGCAAGGTGTGACGGGTCGATGCGGCAGCGACGGCATCGTCACCGTTCAGTGCCGGCTTGGCCAGTTCGAGGAACCAGTCGCAGAGTTCGTTCCAGATGAACTCGTACAGCGCCTGCGCGAGGTGATCGAAGCGATAGCTGGTGAAGTGCTGTTCGACTTCGCCCAGCGTCTGCTTGAGGCGGGTGAGGATCCAGCGCTCGGCCTCGGTCGACCGGTGCACCAACGGGTGCAGCGCTCTCGCCCTCCGGCAGATTCATCAACACGAATCGCGCCGCATTCCACAGCTTGTTGCAGAACGCCTTGTAGCCTTCGGCGCGCTTGATGTCGAAGTTGATCGTGCGGCTGTAGCTGGCCAGCGCGGCGAAGGTGAAGCGCAGCGCGTCGGTGCCGATCGCGGGGATGCCGTCGGGGTAATCCTTGCGGATGCGCTTCTCGACCTTGGCGCGCACCTGCGGGATCAGCAGCGACTTGGTGGATTTCGCCACCAGCGGCTCCAGCTCGATGCCGTCGATCAGGTCCAGCGGGTCCAGCGTGTTGCCCTTGGACTTGGACATCTTCTGGCCTTCCGCATCACGCACGATGGCGTTGATGTAGACCTCGCGGAACGGGATCCGGCCGGTGAAGTACTTGGTCGCCATCACCATGCGGGCGACCCAGAAGAAGATGATGTCGAAGCCGGTGACCAGCACCGCGCTGGGCAGGAAGATCTTGTCCTGCTCCCAGTTGGCGACGATTTCGCCGCGCTCGTTCTTCACCGGGCCATTCGGCCGGCCAGCCCAGCGTGGAGAACGGCCACAACGCCGAACTGAACCAGGTATCGAGTACGTCGTCGTCCTGGCGCAGCGTGCCGACCGGTTGGGTAGTGGCGTTGGCGCGCGCGTCGGCTTCGTCCTCGCCCACGAAGATGTTGCCGGCTTCGTCGTACCACGCCGGGATGCGATGGCCCCACCACAGCTGGCGGCTGATGCACCAGTCCTGGATGTTGTCCAGCCACTGCGTGTACGTGTTCGCCCAGTTCTCCGGCACGAACTTGATCTCGCCCGAACGCACGGCGTCCAGTGCCGGCTCGGTGATCGCCTTGCGTCCGCCTGGACGTCCATCCTTCTGGACGTCCGAGGTCAGATCGACGAACCACTGATCGGTCAGCATCGGTTCGATCACCGCTTCCGAACGCTGGCTCACCGGCACCTGCAGCTTGTGTGGCTTGGTTTCGACCAGCAGGCCGAGTGCTTCGAGATCGGCCAGCACCGTCTTGCGTGCGTCGTAGCGATCGAGGCCGCGATACTTGGCGGGGATGATTTCCCAGTCGTACTCCTCGGGAGCTAGCGCGCCTGCTTCAGGATCTTTGTATTTGCCCAGGTCATCGCCGATTTCAGCCATGCAGGAGGCTGCGCCGATCACCTTGGCCTGCTGGGTGAAGATGTTGATTGGCTTGAGGCCGTGCCGTTGGCCGATCGCGTAGTCATTGAAGTCGTGTGCCGGGGTGATCTTCACGCAACCGGTGCCGAAATCCTTGTCGACGTAGTCGTCGGCGATCACCGGGATCTCGCGATCGGCCAGCGGCAGCTTCAGCGTCTTGCCAACCAGATGGGCGTAGCGCTCGTCCTCCGGATGCACGGCCACGGCGACGTCGCCCAGCATGGTCTCGGGACGGGTGGTGGCGACCACCACGCTCTCGTCGCTGCCGACGACCGGGTAGCGGATCGACCACATGTGGCCGTCGCGCTCGACGTTGTTCACTTCCAGATCGGAAACGGCGGTACCCAGCACCGGATCCCAGTTCACCAACCGGTTGCCGCGATAGATCAGTCCCGCGCGATACCAGTCGATGAACACCTTGCGCACCGCGGCCGACAGACCCTCGTCCATGGTGAAGCGCTCGCGCGACCAGTCCGCGGCGGCGCCGATGCGGCGCATCTGGTTGGTGATGGTGGAGCCCGATTCCTCCTTCCACTTCCACACCCGCTCGACGAATGCATCGCGGCCCAGGTCGTGCCGGGTCTTCTCCTCGACCGCGAGCTGGTTCTCCACGATCTTCTGCGTGGCGATGCCCGCATGGTCGGTACCGACCTGCCACAGCGTGTTCATGCCGCGCATGCGCTGGTAGCGCACGAGCATGTCCATCACCGTCTGCTGGAACGCATGCCCCATGTGCAGCGTGCCGGTGACGTTCGGCGGCGGCAGCAGGATGCAATACGGCTCGCCCTTGCCCGACGGCTGGAACGCGCCGCTGGCTTCCCAGCGCTCGTACCACTTCGACTCGATCTGGGCGGGCTCGAAACTTTTTTCCATCGGATACGCTCGGTCACGCGCAACAGGCGCGCAGTTCGGAAAGGGCAAGACCGCCATTGTACGGGAGCGGAGAGGGGCGCCAAAAGCAGCGGTCGCTGCGGCGGCAGTGGCGCGGGGCCGGGTGCGGCGATGTGGGCGCAGGTCGGGACTGGGCGTGGCGCGTACGCGGCGGATACCGGATGGCCGAAGTTGGGTGGCCTGTGTCGACTTGCTGCGAGTCGGCAGGATGGACCTCGCGGGGATGTCTGGCCGGGTAGTGCGCGAAGCCTCTGCCCGCCGATCCTGGCGTAGTCAAATGAGCAGGGCTTTGTGGGTTGGGAGGCGCATCCCTTAACCGCGCTTCCCGTCACGAGATGGCTTTCCTCGCGGCGGATGCTTTGTATCGGCAGGTGCCGGATATACCGGGTGGCTAAGCGACAAATTGTATGCGAGTATTATTGTATACAACGCGACGATTCCGGTAGACGAACCAACCCGGAGTGCTGCCCGCGCGACTAGATGTCCGCCTTGAGGAGACGATAGTCCTTGCCCCACAACAACGCCAGCAAAGGATTTCACCGTTCCGCGGTCTGTGCTGACGGCGCCGCTGCCGGGGTTGCTGTCACGGGCATGGAGCGCGCGAGATGAGCCGATCGGGCGTGAGGCTGGCTTTGTTTGGGGCACTGGTTCTGGTCATTGCCGTGGCCGCCCTGCGCTTTGGCAGCACCGATCCGGACGATAGCGCTGGCCGCCGCACCACACTGGAAAAGATCCAGCGAACCGGTGTCATCACGCTGGGGCATCGCGAAAACAGCATTCCGTTTTCCTATTTTGACGACCAGCAGCAGGTGGTGGGCTATGCCCATGACATTTCGGTGGCGATCGCGCGCGAGGTGGAGCGGGAGCTGGGCATGCCCAGCCTCACTCTGAAGCTGGTCCCGGTCACATCGCAGACCCGGATCCCCCTGCTGATCAACAACACCATCGACCTGGAGTGCGGCACCACGACGAACAACCGAACCCGCGGACGACAGGTGGGTTTCTCCACGAACTACTTCATTTCGGGCACGCGCTTCCTGACTCGCAAGGGCAGCGGCATCCACGACCTTGGCGATCTGGCGGGGCGCAATGTCGTGGTGTCGGCGGGCACGACGTCGGAAATCGTTCTTCGTCGGGTCAATGCACAGCGCAAGCTCGGCATACGCATCATCGCGGCGCGCGACCACGGTGATGCCTTCGTGGCGCTGGAATTCGGCAAGGCGATTGCCTTCATGAGCGACGCGGCCATCCTGTATGGCGAGATCTCCAAAGCAAAGCGGCCCGATGATTGGCATGTCGTCGGCACGCCGATGACCGAGGAGGTCTATGCCTGCGCCATGCGCAAGGGGGATGTCGAATTCAAGGCGGTGGCCGATCGTGCCATCCAGCAGATGATGCGCGACGGCGACATGCGCAAGCTCTACGCGCGCTGGTTCCAGGCGCCGATTCCGCCGCGCGAGGTGAACCTGCATGTGCCGCTCGATCCCAAGTTGAGCGCGCTGTTCGCCCACCCCAACGATCTTCCGCTGCAATGAGCGGCCTTCCCGCAACGATGCCCGTCCGCACCCAGGCAGGGGTGGCGCCATGAACTATCACTGGGACTGGAGCGTATTCAGCCAGCTCACGATCACCACCGTCGATCGATACTGGCAGTGGATGCTGTCCGGACTGGGGTTGACCGTGCTGGTTGCCTTGCTGGCGTGGATGCTTGCGCTCGTGCTGGGCGTGTTGCTGGGCATCGCACGCACCGTTCCGTCCCGCCCGGCGCGTGCCGCTGTCGCTGTCTACGTCGAGGTGTTCCGCAATATCCCGCTGCTGGTGCAGCTGTTCTTCTGGTATTACATCGCGCCGGTGTTCCTGCCGCTCCCGTGGCAGGACGTGATCAATACCGCGCAGCCGGTGCTGGTGCAGACGGCGACGGCCGTGTTCTGCCTGGGTCTGTTCACGGCCGCCCGTGTCTGTGAGCAGGTCCGCGCCGGCATCGAAGCGCAACCGAAGGACCAGTTCAGCGCGGCGCTGGCGCTGGGCCTGAAACGACGCCAGGTCTATCGCTACGTGATCCTTCCGATGGCGTTCCGCGTGATCCTTCCGCCGCTTACTTCCGAGTTTCTCAACGTATTCAAGAACACGGCGGTCGTGCTGACGATCGGTCTGCTCGAGCTCACTGCGCAGAGTCGCCAGATGGGCGAATTCACCGGGCACATTTTCGAGGCTTTCATCGTCGCGACGCTGCTCTATTTCCTCATTGCGCAGACGGTGTCGCACCTGATGGGCCGGCTGGAACGGCGCCTGACGATTCCGGGCGAATCCGGAGGTGGCCGATGAACCTCTCGCTGGACTGGAGCGTCCTGCCCGCTGCACTTCCGTTCCTGTTGCAGGGCATGGGCTTTTCGATTGCGCTGCTGGTGGTTTCGCTGCTCGGCGGCTTGTTGCTGGGAACGGGACTGGCGCTGATGCGCCTATCCTCGAACGTGCTGGTGTCATCGTTCGCCGCGGCCTACGTCAGCATCTTCCGTTCGATCCCGCTGGTCCTGGCGATCTTCTGGTGCTACCTGCTGGTGCCGATGCTCATCGAGGCGGTGCGAGGCGTGCATACGCCGATCGGCCCGATGTATTCGGCGTTCATCGCCTACGTAATGTTCGAGGCGGCGTACTTCTGCGAGGTGATCCGTGCCGGCATCCTCAGCGTTCGGCGGGGCCAGACCAGTGCATCGCTGGCGCTGGGCCTGACCCGCGCGCAGACCATGCGCTACATCATCCTGCCGCAGGCACTGCGCACGATGATGCCGCTGATCCTGACCAAGTCGATCATCATTTTCCAGGACACCTCGCTGGTCTACGTGATCAGCGTCAGCGACTTCCTCGGCGCGGCAACCAAGATCGGGCAGCGTGACAGCCGCCTGATCGAGTTGTACCTGTTCGCCGGCGTGGTCTATTTCATCCTCTGCTTTGCGGCTTCGAAATTCGTCGAGGCCCGGACGCACAGAAAAGTGGCGACATGATCAGCATAGAGAACGTGTCCAAGTGGTACGGCAAGACGCAGGTTCTGCATGACTGCAGCACCCGCGTCGCGGCTGGCGAAGTGGTGGTGGTGTGCGGGCCATCGGGCTCGGGCAAGTCCACCCTCGTCAAGTGCATCAACGCGCTGGAGCCGATCCAGAAGGGCCGCATCGTCATCGGCGATGCCGTGATACCGGCACCTGCCTCGAAGTTGACCGCGATCCGCGCGCGCGTGGGCATGGTGTTCCAGCACTTCGAGTTGTTTCCGCACATGACCGTGCTGCAGAACCTCGTTTTCGCCCAGATCAAGGTGCTCAAGCGCTCGCACGAGGAGGCGCACGCGCGCGCCGTGGGCTACCTGAAGCGCGTCGGCCTTGCCAGTTTCGAGGCGAAGCACCCGGGTCAGCTGTCGGGCGGCCAGCAGCAGCGGGTGGCCATCGCGCGGGCGCTGTGCATGGACCCGGCGTGCATGCTTTTCGACGAGCCGACCTCGGCGCTCGACCCGGAAATGGTCAACGAGGTGCTTGAAGTGATGACCGAACTGGCCGCTGAGGGCATGACCATGATGTGCGTCACGCACGAAATGGGTTTTGCCAGCAAGGTTGCCGACCGGGTCATCTTCATGGACGAAGGCCGCATTGTCGACGACTGCGCCAGCGACCAGTTCTTCGGTGGCACTACGCAATGTTCGGAGCGCGCACAGCGCTTTCTCTCGAAAATCATCAGTCACTGAACGATGGAGGGTTCTGCCATGCTCGACAAGGGTCCCAAGGATCAATCCGTTTCCCTGGTTTCACGGCTGTCGAGCTGGATCGCGCAGCCGGAGCAGGTGCACGGCGTCTCGATCACGGAAAACGAATTGGCCGCGATCTTCGGTGTCAGCCGCACGCCGCTGCGCGAGGCGCTCAATTTCGCCGGCGCGATCGGCCTGATCCGACGCCAACGCAGCCGCTCGATCGAGGTTCCGCCGTTGTCGGGCGCCGACATGTTCCAGCTCTCGCGCACGCGCGAAGAACTGGAAGGCCTGATCACGTTTCAGGTGTCCGAGCGCATAGCCGCCGGCGAGGTGTCCATCGACGGGCTGGAGAAGCTCAACCAGCGCATGAGCGCGCTGGCGACGATCGGTGATACCGGCGTACTGCTTGGTGCGGGCCTGGATTTCCACGAGTACATGCGGGCGAACTCCGGCAACGACGTGGCGGCGGGACTGTTGCAGCAATTGATGTTGCGGATGGAGCGGTACCGCCAGTGCATCCGCACGCTGGACGACCGCTCCGGCCACATCGTCCACGAACACGGCCAGATCATCGACGCGATCCGCGCCGGCGATTCGGCGGGCGCCGCCAAGGCGGCCCGGGAGCACGTCGCCAATGCGCGCGAGTCGTATCGCGCGCAGTTGGCGAAGCATGGTTTGTTTTGATCCGGCGGGCAGTCCGCCACGTTCCTGGCCGCGCCCAGGAGGAGTTGACGCGATGAGTTGTTCCACGTTCCAGAGGATCACCCGGCGCTCGCTTGGGTTGCTGGCGGCCACCTTGCTGGCTGTCACCGCTGCCGGTACGGCGCTGGCGGCGCAGCGCCCGATGGTGGTGTCGCAGTTCAAGGCGCACGACCTGAGCCGCAACGACCTGGGCGCCAGGGCCGGCGACATCACCATCACCCGCAAGCAGGCGATGGAGGATCTGGATGCCCTGGGCGACGCCATCGCGGGAAACAGTTCCTATATCTGGTCGACCACCTTTCCCTATCGCGACATGATCGAGCAGATGAAGGCGCGCTTGCCGGCCAAGGTCTCGGTCAACGGTCTGTCGACCCAGGTCAACAAGTTCGTGCGCCTGTTCGGTGACGATCACGCGCAAGTGGTCGACTGGACCAAGCGCATTCCGCAGGGCAGCCTGCCGTTCCAGTTCGGCAAGTCCGATACGCGCTATTTCATTTTTACCCTGGCGCCGGCTGGCTTCGTCAACAAGGAATTTCCGTACGTGCGGTCGATCGACGGCGTGCTGATCGACGAATGGGTGCGGGTGGCCGGCGACATAGCCCAGGGGCCTTACAGCTCGACCGCCGCGCGTGAGTCGAAGGGCTACGGCCTGCTGCCCTTCATCGATTACCTGCGTGGCGAAATGCGCCTGCCGATCAAACCCGACGCCGTGCTGGAAATGGTGTCGGAGAACGGCCGCGAGTCCACCCGCATGACGGTTCGCATCTCCCCGGCACCGGTGAAGCGCGGGCTGAGCACGTTCCGTCTGCCGGACGAAAGCCGCCTGCTGGAAGGCAACGTCGGCTACCTGCGCGTACCCGCGCACATGGGCGAGAAGGCCAAGCAGTTCATCGCCACGGTCGACAAGACCATGCACGAATTCCGCAATACCGACGCGCTGATCATCGACGCGCGCATGAGCGGCGGCGGCGCGCGTCGCGTGCTCAATTCGCTGTTCCCGTACCTGATGAAGGCCGACGACAAGCCGTACATCTTCAATGTCGCCAAGCTGCGGCTGCCCGAGAACGATCCGAACTTCGGCCCGATGGCGGTGTTCGATGACGACGCCAAGCGCTTCCTGTACGTGCCCAACCCGGCCAACCCCGCGAATGAGGCCGAGGCTTACCGCGAGTTTGCCAAGACCTTCCGTCCGGTCTGGAACCCGCCGGCGGACAAGTTCACCGACTGGTACTTCATGACCCAGCGTCCGCGTGCGGACAAGCCGTACTACGGCAAGCGGGTGTACATGCTGGTCGACTGGGGCGTGGGCAGCGCCGGCGACATCTTCGCTTCGGCGTTCAAGGGCTGGCGCAACGTCATCACGCTGGGCACGCCGACGATGGGCCGCAGCGGGCAGGGCGTGGTGTTCCCGCTGCCGAACAGCAAGCTCGGCGTGAATATCTCGACCATGGCCTCGTTCCAGAAAACCGGTGAGCGTTACGACACCGCCGGCATCCGCCCCGACATCGTCGTCGAGCCCGCGCCGACCGACTGGTTCGGTGCGACCGATACCGTGCTCGAGCGCGCACGCGCCATGATCGCGGTGCGATTGGCCGACGAGGCAGCGGCACGATGATCCGTATCCTTGCGTCGAGTGGAGTGAAACGGTGGGCGCTGGCCACGGTACTGGTTGCCGCCATGCCCGCCGCGTGGGCGTCGTCCTCGGCACCAGCGGTCGGCGCGCCGACGGATGCCGATCGTGCCCTGGCGCGTGAAGTGATCGAACAGTTGATCCGTATCCCCACGGCCAAGGGCAACGGCCAGGTGCCGGTACTCGCGGCCGCGCTCGCGCAGCGCTTCCGCGACGCGGGCTTTGCGGCTGACGATATCCAGATCATCCCCTCGCAAAGCGATGCCGACACCACCGCCGCGCTGGTCGTGCGTTATCGCGGCCGGGCGGGCTCCTCGCAGTTGCCGGTAGCGATACTCGGTCACATGGACGTGGTTGGCGCAGTGGCCTCCAACTGGAGTGTCGATCCGTTCGTGCCGGTCGAGAAGGACGGCTACCTGTACGGTCGCGGCAGCGTCGACAACAAAGCCCAGGTCGCCTTGGTCGCGACCAGCTTTATCCGCCTCAAGCGCGCCGGCTGGGTGCCTTCGCGGGATCTGGTGCTGGCGCTTTCCGGTGATGAGGAATCGGGCAGCCAGACCACGCAGCTGCTGACCCGGCACCCCTGGGTCAGGAGCGCCGAATTTGCGCTGAATGCGGATTCGGGCACGGGCGACATGAGTGCGGATGGCTCGAACAAGGCCTTCTTCATCCAGGCGGCGGAAAAGACCTCCGTGAGCTACAAGGTGGAGACGCGCAACAGCGGCGGCCACAGCTCGGTGCCGCGCCCGGACAATGCGCTCTACGACATGGCCACCGCGCTCCAGTCGCTGCGCGAACTGCGCTTTCCGGTGCAGTTCAACGACATCAACCGGGCGATGGTGGCCGAGCTGGTGGCCAAGCGAGGCGGCGCGCTGGGCAAGGCGTTCCAGACCTTGCTCGACCATCCCGGGGATGCCGCGGCGCGTGCGATCGTGGAGCAGTCGCCGGAGGACGCCCACCTGCTGTGGACGACTTGCGTGCCGACGATGGTGGAAGGCGGCAATGCACGCAACGCGCTGCCGCAGAACGTCAGCCTCACGGTGCACTGCCGGATCTTCCCCGGCGTGTCGCCCGAGTCGGTGCGCGACACGCTGGCCGCGGCGGTTGCCCCGGCAAACGCACGGGTCAGCATCGACGCGGCGCGCGCCTCCAGCCCGGCGTCGCCGATCCATCCTGGCTTGTTCGCTGCGGTCCGCAAGGCGGTCGACGTGAACTATCGCGGAGCCACGCTCACGCCGCAGATGTCATCGGGCGGCACCGACGGCCGCTATTTCCGCCTCGCCGGCATTCCCACCTACGGCGTGGGCAGCCTGGTGCAGGTGCGTCCGGACGATGACCGGGCCCACGGCATCGACGAGCGCGTCCGGCTCGATTCCTTCGCGCGCGAACTCGACTTCTGGGACGTTCTGCTGAAGGACATCGCCGGCGATCCGTCAGCCGGTCGCCATGGACAACCGCCACCCTGATCAACAGCGGCATCAACGGAGCAAAAGCATTGCAACACGACAACATCATGCCGGTAACGGCGGAACCCGTGCGCACGGTCACATGCCCGGTGTCGCGGGTCGGCGACGGCAGCGCGCATCACTTCTTCGGCTACTACAACAAACCGGTATGGAGCGCCGACGGCGGCCGCATGCTGGCCAATCGCGTGAACGTCATGCAGGGCGAGCTGGGCCAGCACTTCGCCGCGCAGGTCGGCTATTTCGATATGGCCGATGGCGAACGTTTCCACGCCATCGGCGAAACCACCACCTGGAACTTCCAGATGGGCTGCCAATTGCAATGGCTGGAGAACACGCCGTCCAGCGTGATTTTCAACACCCGCAGCTTCGCGGCCAAGGATGCGTACGCGGATTTCGGCTCGACCATCGTGGATCTGGATACCGGCGCCACGCGCACGCTGCCGCTGCCCGTGTACGTGGTCGCACCCAGCGGCGAGTACGCGCTCTGCATCGACTATGACCGCCTGCAGCTGGCGCACCCGACCATCGGCTATTTCCCTCACACGCCGCGCCAGCCGTTGCCGCTGGCGCCCGCCGACGAGGGCATCCGCCGCATGGACCTGGCCACCGGCAAGCACACGCTCATCGTGACGATGGCACAGCTGCGCCAGTTGCAGCCGGTCGCATCGATGGAGCGGGCATTCCACTGGGTGACGCACCTGGAGATCGCGCCGGGCTCGGCACGCTTCCTGTTCCTGCATCGCTGGACCGAATGCATCGACGATGAGACGCGCTGGCTGCATCGGCTGTTCACCGTCAATGCCGACGGCAGCGACCTGCGCCTGCTGGAATGCGGTGACCATCCGCTACCGCCACTGGGCGCACCGCCAAGCGGCATCTTCGACTACGAAAAGGCGATCTGGCAGTTGTCGCACCCGACCTGGCGCGATGATGACCACGTGATGATCTGGGGCCCGCATCAGGCCCAGGCCAACTACCACCTTTACGACGAACGCAGCGGGCAGGTGGAGGTGGTCGGGCGCGGCGTGCTCACCGAGAACGGGCACATGACCTACTCGCCGGACAAGCGCTGGATCCTGTCCGACACCTACCCGGACGATGAGGACCACCGCCTGCTGATCCTGTTCGACACGCAGACCGGTCAGCGCATCGACATCGGCCGTTTCTACACCGACCCGGCGCTGGGCAAGATCAACCGTTGCGACCTGCATCCGCGCTGGAGCCGTTGCGGCACGAAGGTCTGCATCGATTCGGTGCACGAGCACGAGCGCCAGCTGTACGTCGTGGACGTGCGCGCCGTGGTGGGGCATCCGGCGAGTTGAGCATGCTTGCGAAGGCGAGTCGGGCGCGAGCGCGGTTGGCGTCACCGATCGCGCGAGGCGGTCGACGCACGAAGTGACGAGGGGCGCGACGGCAGGCCGGCCGCGCCATCCACCGGAATGCCCTGGGCGTCCCGTTGCGGAACCTGCTCGGGGCATCGGCTTGGGGGGACCCCCCGGAACCCGCCTCGCGCCGCATGACGGAACACTCCCTGCGAAGTTGTCTCCTCAAGGAGCTCTTCGCTCGGAATACTTGTATACATTTGTCTTGTATAATTGTATACATTTACCTGGGGCAACGAATCCCCGCCTCTGTGGCATCGCCACCAAGGCCCTGCAAGTAATTGAAAACACAACCGGAGTGGAGTATGCGACGCAAGACTACGAAGCTGTTCGAAGCCATTTCTGTTGCGCTGATCATCGGTGCGGGGGTGCCATCCATCGCCCTGGCAGGTCCGCAAGCGCAGAGCGCGGTTCCGGCGCAAGCCACCAAGTCGGACGTGACCTACCTGGATGGCGTCCAAGTCACCGGCTCGCGTATCCGCCAGGCGGACATCGAGACGGCGCAGCCGATCCAGATCATCACCCGCAACGACATCGAGAAACAGGGTTTCCAGAGCGTCGGCGACATCCTCCAGAACATCACCGCCACCGGCAATCCACCGCTCAGCCGCGCCAGCCCCAGCAGCTCCGGCCCGAACGCCGGTGGCACCTACATCAGCCTGCGCGACCTGGGCGCCGAGCGCACCCTGGTCCTGATCAACGGCAAGCGCATGGGCGTGGGCATCAACGGCCGCGCCGACCTGTCGCTGATTCCCGCCGCGGCAGTGGAAAGCATCGAAGTACTCAAGGACGGCGCCTCGTCGACCTACGGTTCCGACGCGATCGCCGGCGTCATCAACATCATCACCCGCAGCAATTTCGACGGCAGTTCCCTCAGCGCTTACTACGGCCAGTACGACGAAGGCGACGGCGCGGTCAAGAAAGTCGAGTTCGTCACCGGCTTCAAGAACGAGCGCGGTTCGCTGACCCTGGCCGCCGAGCTGGCGCAGGAAGACCGCGTCGCGGCGGCCGACCGTCCGTGGAGCCGATACCCGCGCTCGTACCTGCACCCGGAGCGCGACTGGAGCACCACCAGCGACCAGGGCGGCTTCGTCAGCAAGGCCAGCGATGCCCTGCCGAACGTCGTCTACTCGGGCAATACCCGGGTGATGCTGCGTCCGGGCGGCGACCCGCGCAACCGCGCCGACTATATCAACCAGGATGTGGATACCGGCCGCTGCACACCGGCCTCGTTGGCCAACCCGGGTCCGGGCACCTGTACGCCGGGCTCGACCGCCGGCAAGCACAATTCGCAGGAACTGGCCGATACGCTGATCCCGCGCGACTGGCACTCGATGTACGTCGACGGTCGCCTGAACCTCAGCGACAACCTGCGCCTGACGACCAACCTGCTGTACACCAAGCGCTCCAGCACGCGCGTCACGACCGGGCGCCCGCTGCAGAGCAACACCTACGGCATCGCGGTATCGAAGGACAGCTATTTCAATCCCACCGGCGCGGACATCACCAACTGGTGGCGCCGCACCCAGGAAGTGCCGCGCGAGACGCGCAACGACCTGAGCACCCTGCGTTTCGCCACCGCGCTGGAAGGCCATTTCGAGGTCGGTGAGCGGTGGTTCGACTGGGACGTGTCCTACGTCCACAACAAGAACAACCTCAACATGTCCAGCGGCTCGGACATGGGGTTGAACCGCATCACCGCCGCCGTCGGTCCGTCGTTCCGCGACGCCAGCGGCAAGCTGGTCTGCGGCACCGCGGCCAAGCCGATCGCCGGCTGCGTGCCGTGGAGCCCGTTCGTTCCCTACGGCAGCGTCGCCGACGGCGGGCTGACCGGCAACAAGCCGTTGCAGGACTACCTGTTCCACGTCGAGCAGGACCGCGGCATGACCGCCACCTCGGTGCTGGCAGCCAACCTGTCCGGCAGCGTGATGCGGCTGCCCGCCGGTGATCTGGGCTTCGCGGTCGGCGCCGAGCAGCGCAAGGAACGCGGCTCGTTCATCCCCGATGCGATGTCCGTGTCCGGGCTGTCCACCAACCAGGGCGACAATCCGACCCGCGGCGAGTACTCCGTCAAGGAGCTGTACACCGAGTTCCAGATCCCGGTGCTGGCCGACCTGCCGTTTGCCAGGGAGCTGACGCTCAACCTGGCCACGCGCTATTCGGACTACGACACCTTCGGCAGTACCAGCAACCACAAGTTCGGCGTGAAGTGGAAGCCGCTTGACACGTTGCTGCTGCGCGCCACCTTCGCCGACGGCTTCCGTGCGCCGACGATCTCGGACATGTTCGCCGGCACCTCGGAAACCGCCTCGGTGTTCACCGACCCTTGCGATGTCGTGTACGGCAGCTCGGCGACCAACGCCACCACGCGCGCCAACTGCCGCCGTGACCTGGGCGCGGCCGCGGACACCTTCCGTCAGCTCAACTCGGCTGGCCTGCCGGTAACTTCACCCAACTCCAACGCGCCCACGCCGTTCTATTCCGGCTCCAATCCGTCGTTGAATCCGGAATCCTCGCGCTCCAGAACGCTGGGTGTGGTGTGGAGCCCGTCCTTCCTGGAAGGCTTCAACGTGGCGGTGGACAAGTGGAACATCCGCATCACCGACATCATCGTCGGCGACACGCCCAAGGCGATGCTGGAGGACTGCTACGTGCTCGGACTGGCTGATCGCTGTGGCATGCGCCCGGGCAACGGTTTCGCCCGTGATCCGGCCACCGGCACGGTGACCAGCATGTACTTCGGCGGCACCAACGCCGGCTTCCGCGACGTAGAAGGCTACGATCTGGATCTGTCCTACCGTTACAACGCCGGCAACCTGGGCGATTTCCGCGTCCAGTCCAGCTCGACCTACGTGGTGCACGACCTGAACACCAGTTCCAACCAGCCGCAGCTGCCGCTGTCGCGCATTGGCTGGGGTTCGGACTTCCGCCTGCGCTCCAACCTCAATGTCGGTTGGGAGAAGGGCAACTTCGGCGCCACGTTCACGACCCGCTACTTCTCCTCGATGCGCGAGAACTGCGTGTTCTTCACCCCGAGCCCGGTCGGCGTACCGCCAGTCACCGAACCGCACCTGGAGTGCAACGAGATCGTCTGGGCGCCGACCGGCGTGCTGCGGGCCGACGGTACCCCGGAAAGCCAGATCTCCCGTCGTCGCAAGGTGGGCTCCACCACGTTCCACGACGTGCAACTGCGCTACGAGATGCCGTGGAACGCGCGGGTCACGGCCGGTGTGAACAACCTCTTCAAGAAGCAGGGCCCGATCATGTACTCGTTCCCCTCCTCGGGCGCGCCGTACTACGGTGGCTTCGACCAGGGGCGTTTCCTGTACGTGCGCTACACCCAGAAGTTCTGATCCGCTCCGGTCCTGGCCCGCGTCGCGTTACCCGGACGGGAACACGGCGCAGGTCAGCAGGGACGTGATTTTGAACGTGCCCGGACAGCCACCCGCCACGGCGGGTGACTGTCCATTCACCGAGCCGGGCTCATGCCGCGCTTTGCGCGGATGAGCCCGGGCCGGTTTTCGTGCCCACCTCGTCTTGCGCGTTCGTCTTTTGTCCATGACGTTTGGCGTATCGAGACGGCGTGGTGTGTCATCTTCGAGTTTGTTGGATTCCCACGCGGGAGGCTTCATGCGCTCTGTGTCCAGGTCTGTTCGAGCCGTCATCCTCGGCGCCGTCGGCGGCATCGCTATCGCGACGGGCGCCGTGCATGCCCAGCAGTCGATCGGCGCAGCTGATCCCCATGCATGGCTGGAGAGCGTTGAAGGCGAGAAGGCGTTGGAATGGGTCAAGGCCCGCAATGCCGCCACCCAGGCCGAGCTGACTTCCACGCCGGCATTCGAGCAGCTGCAAGCGCAGATCCTCGCCGTGCTGGATTCGGACGTGAAGATTCCGACCGTCAGCAAGATCGGCGGGCATTACTACAATTTCTGGAAGGACGCGCAGCACGTGCGCGGCCTGTGGCGTCGCACCACGCTGGCGGAGTTCCGCAAGGACAAGCCGCGGTGGGAAACCGTGCTCGACCTGGACGCCTTGAACAAGGCCGAAGGCAAGGCATGGGTGTGGAAGCGGGTGGAGTGCCTGGCGCCGGAATACCGCCGCTGCCTGATCGGCCTTTCACCAGGCGGTTCCGATGCCGAGGTCACGCGCGAGTTCGATCTGACCAGCAAGACCTTCGTGCAGGGCGGTTTCTTCCGTCCGCAAGCCAAGGGACGGCTGAGCTGGATCGACATCGACACGGTCTACGTGATCACCGACTTCGGCCCGGGTTCGTCCAACAAGGCCGGTTACTCGCGCTTCGTCAAGCAGTGGAAGCGCGGCACGCCGATGGCGTCGGCCACCACCGTGTTCGAAGGTCCGGCCGACAACATCGGCTATGGCCTGTATGCCCGGCGCGACCACACCCCGGGTTTCGTGCGCGATTTCATCCTGCACTACCTCACCAGTCGCGACACGGCGCTGTATCTGCGCCATGGCGACACGTTGCGCAAGATCGACGCGCCCGATACGGCCACCAAGCTGGTGCACCGGGAATGGCTGACCATCCAGCTGCGCGAACCCTGGCAGGTCGGCGGCAAGACCCATGTCGCCGGCTCGCTGCTTGCCACGAAGTTCGACGACTTCATGGCCGGCAAACGCCAGTTCGACGTGTTGTTCGAGCCGACCGATCGCGCTTCCCTGAGCGAAATCACCTGGACCCGCTCGCAACTGATCCTCAACGTGCTCGAAGACGTCAGGAGCCGGCTCAGCGTGCTCACCCCCGGCAAGCATGGCTGGACCGAGACCGCGTTTGCCGGGGCGCCGGCAATGGATCATGTTTCCGTCGATGCGGTGGACAGCACCGACAGCACGGCAGTGTGGATGACCGTCACCGGTTTCCTGACGCCCACGACCTTGTCGCTGGCCGAGGTGGGCCGCCCGCCGGAAGTGCTCAAGGCTACGCCGGCATTCTTTGACGATACCAAGGCCATCGTCGAGCAGCATTTCGCCACCTCGAAAGATGGCACCCAAGTGCCGTACTTCGTGGTTCGCGCGAAGGATTTGGCATTCGACGGCAGCACCCCGACGCTGATGACCGGCTACGGAGGCTTCGGCGTCTCGCGCCTGCCCAAGTACTCCGGCGCTGTCGGCAAGGGCTGGCTGGAGAAGGGCGGCACCTACGTGATGGCCAATATCCGCGGTGGCGGCGAGTACGGCCCGCGCTGGCACCAGGCCGCATTGAAGGCCAACCGCTACAAGGCATACGAAGATTTCGCCGCCGTCGCGCAGGATCTGGTGGCGCGGAAAATCACCTCGGCCAGGCATCTCGGCATCCAGGGCGGCAGTAACGGCGGCCTGCTGATGGGCAACATGCTGACTCAGTACCCGCAGCTGTTCGGCGCGGTGGTGGTGCAGGTGCCCCTGCTGGACATGCGGCGTTACCACAAGCTGCTGGCCGGCGCGTCATGGATGGCCGAGTACGGTGACCCGGACAAGCCGGCGGAGTGGGACTACATCAAGACCTTCTCCCCGTACCACCTGTTCGATTCCGGCAAGAACTACCCGCCGACCCTGTTCACCACCTCAACCCGTGACGACCGCGTCCATCCTGTTCACGCGCGAAAGATGATGGCCAGAATGCTGGCAGCCGGGAAAAACGTGCGCTACTACGAAAACGTCGAAGGCGGTCATGGCGGCTCGGCCAACAACAAACAGGCCGCTTACATGAACGCGCTGGCGTACACCTTTTTGTGGAATCAGCTGACTGATTGACCCGGGCGTGCCTTCGGGCACGCTGTTGACGCCGGTGGCGGGCCCGCCGCGGCCATTTCCCGGTCCAATGTGCCGCGTAACGCTCCCGTGTCAGCCGCCGCGCAGCGTGCGTCCGTAAGCGTGCACTTCATCCACCAAGGTCTTCATGTTTTCCGGATCGACTTCCGGGGTGATGCCGTGGCCGAGGTTGAACACGTGGCCGGGGTGGTTGCCGTAGCTGTCCAGCACGGCGCGGGCCTCGCGGCGGATCACCTCGGGGCTGGCGCGCATGACGGTGGGGTCGAGGTTGCCCTGCAGCGCAACCTTGCCGGCGACGGCGCGGCGGGCGTCGGCGAGGTCGAGCGTCCAGTCGACGCCGAGGGCGGCGCAGCCGGTGTCGGCCATCTCGGCCAGGTGCGCGCCGGCGCCCTTGGAGAACAGGATCACCGGCAGCTCGCGTGCGATCGGGTCGGCTTTCAGTGCAGCCACGATCTGCGTCATGTAACGCAGCGAGAATTCGCGGAACGGTGCGGGACCGAGCAGGCCGCCCCAGGTGTCGAAGATCATCAATGCCTGCGCGCCGGCTTCTGCCTGGGCAATCAGGTAGGCGGCGACGGACTGCGCCAGCGTGTCGAGCAACTGGTGGGCGAGTTTCGGCTCGTTCCAGCACATCGTCTTCAAGGTGGCGAAGTCGCGTGAACCGGCGCCCTCGACCATGTAGCAGGCCAGCGTCCACGGGCTGCCGGAGAAGCCGATCAGCGGCACGCGGCCGTGCAGCTCCTGGCGGATCAGGCGCACGGCGTCCATCACGTAGCGCAGTTCGCCGTCCATGTCGGGCACGGCGAGCCTGCCGACATCGGCGGCGCTGCGTACCGGGCGCGCGAACTGCGGGCCTTCGCCGTGCGCGAACGACAGGCCCAGGCCCATCGCATCGGGGATGGTGAGGATGTCGGAGAACAGGATCGCGGCGTCGAGATCGAAGCGCTCGAGCGGCTGCATGGTCACTTCACAGGCGTACTCGGGGTTCTGCGCCAGGCCCATGAAGCTGCCGGCGCGCGCGCGGGTGGCGCGGTATTCCGGCAGGTAGCGGCCGGCCTGACGCATCACCCAGATCGGCGTGGTGTCGGTGGGTTCGCGGCGCAGTGCGCGCAGGAAGCGGTCGTTCTTCAACACGTCATTCATTTCAATCAGCGTCCGTACGGGCCTTCCAGCCCTTGGGCAAACATCAGGCGAAAGCCGCGCTTGAGCTGGGCGTCGCGCGCTTTCTCGAAGGCGGCAACGGCCTCGTCGCGTTCCAGAAACTGCTCGCGCTTCATGGTCGCGCGGCCACCCTGGGTGCCCGATTCGCGGTACAGCGTCCAGCCTCCGAGCAAATCCTGCTCCAGCGTGATCTGGACGTAGCGAGGTGCGTCGGTACTGCCGGGCACGGTTTGCAGATAGAGGCGCATGGGTTCCAGGGATGCAGCACGAACGGGCGCGTAGCCGGACGACACAGTTTATAGGATTTGCGCAGGTACACCCGCGGCGCGGCCTGGGCCATGTCGTCACACCCGGCGGTTCATCCCGCGGCTTGCAGCACGGCCAGCACATCGGCCTCGTTCGTCCCGGCGACGATCTCGGCCCGCCCGATGCCGCGCCAGAGGATCAGCCGCAGCGTGCCGGCGGTGTTCTTCTTGTCCAACCGCATCAGCGCCAGCAACTGCTGCGGATCCATGCCGGGCGGGATCGCCGTGGGCAGCCCGAGGGTTTCCAGCAGGCGCTGCAGGCGTGTGGTGGCGGCCGCATCGCCCATGCCGAGCCGCTCGGACAGCCGCGCGGCGAGCAGCATGCCGATCGCCACGCCTTCGCCGTGCAGCAGGGTGGTGTAGTGGCCGGCGGTCTCCAGCGCATGGCCGAACGTGTGGCCGAAGTTGAGCAGGGCGCGTTCGCCCTGCTCGGTTTCGTCGCGGGCGACCACGCCGGCCTTGTACTGAACCTTGCGCGCGATCGCCTCCAGCACGACGGTGGGGTCGCGCGCGGCGAGTGCGTCGGCGTGCTGTTCCAGCCAGGCGAAGAACGGCTCGTCGCCGATCGCCGCGCCCTTGATCACCTCGGACAGGCCGGCGCGGTATTCGCGCTCGGGCAGGGTGGCCAGGGTGTCGATGTCGGCGAGTACCGCGCGCGGCTGATGGAAGGCGCCGGCGAGGTTCTTGCCGACCGGCAGGTTGACCCCGGTCTTGCCGCCGACCGAGGAGTCGACCATCGCCAGCAAGGTGGTCGGCATCTGGATGAAGTCGATGCCGCGCATCCAGCACGCCGCGCTGAAACCGGCCAGGTCGCCGACCACGCCACCGCCCAACGCGATCACGCAGGCGTCGCGGGTGGCGCCGAGCTGGCCCAGCGCTTCCAGTGCGCGGCCGACGTTGGCAAACTCTTGTGCGCCTCGCCGTCGTCGAGCAGGAACGACGACCAGTGCAGCCCGTCCAGCCCTGCCTCGATGCGTGGCAAATACAGCGGTGCCACCGTGGTGTTGCTGATCACCAGCGCATGCCGGCCACGCAGCATGGCGCGCCAGCGCCGGTGGTCGCCAAGCAGGCCGGCACCTATCCAGACCGGATAGCTGCGCTGGCCGAGGGCGACGGTGATGGTCTGGATGCGTGGATCGTTCATGCGGTCTGTCGGGAGGGTGCTGGAGGCTGGCGTTGCCAGTGATGATCGATCAAGGTGATGCTGCGCTCGCAGGCGGCGGCGACGCTGCCGTGCTCGCCCGGCACGGAGAGATCGGCGAGTTCCCGGTAGAGCGGCTCACGCACCTGTGCCATTGCCTGCAGCCGCGCCTGCCGGTCCGGCACCGCCAGCAGCGGGCGGCGCTGGTCGCGTTCGAGCCGTTCCAGCTGTTGCTCGATCGTGGTCTGCAGCCATACCACGTAGCCACGCTCGCGCAGGCAACGGCGGTTGTGCTCGGCCAGCACCGCACCGGCGCCGGTAGCCAGCAGCACGCCGGCGCGGCGGCTGCATGCTTCCAGCAGCGTGCTCTCGCGTTGACGAAAGCCGGCTTCACCTTCGATCTCGAATACGGTATTTACATCCACGCCGCAATGACGTTCGATTTCCTGGTCGAGGTCGACGAACGGCAGTCCATAGTGCGCGGCAAGCCGCCGCCCTATCGACGTCTTGCCGGCGCCGGTCGGACCGATGATGAACAGATTGCGCGACGGATTCATGGGCAAATGCTAACAGGCCGGATCGGCCCGGGCAGATCGAGAAGAGGTTGGTTGTGAGCGAACGCATATTGCTGGCAGGTTGCGGGGATCTTGGCGGGCGCGTGGCGCAACGCCTGTGTGCGCGTGGCGACGAGGTGTGGGCCTTGCGGCGACAGCCGCCAGCGCACGACGGCAGCGGCATCCACTGGTTGCGCGGCGACCTGACCCGGCCTGACAGCCTGCACGGATTACCGGAGAAGATCACCCGACTGGTCTACCTGCCGGCACCGGATGCGCGCGACAAGGCGAGCTACCGCGCCATCTTCGTGGATGGCCTGCGCCACCTGCTCGACGTGCTGGATGGCGAGGCGCTGGCACGGGTGCTGCTGGTATCGTCCAGCGCGGTGTATGGCGAACACGACGGCGATTGGGTCGACGAGACCACGCCGGTCAACCCGCAGGGGTTCAATGGCACGGTGCTGCGCGAGGCCGAACAATGGCTGGCGGAGCAGCCGTTGCCGTGGACCGTGCTGCGGTTGGCCGGACTGTACGGGCCGGGCCGGCTGCAACTGGTCGAACGCTTGCGCGCAGGGCAGTTGCGGGTGCCGCGCGAGGCTCCGCACTGGGCCAACCGGATCCACGTCGACGATGCCGCAGCGGCGGTCGTGCACCTGCTGGGACTGGCCGACCATTGCCGTTGTACCTGGGCGTGGACGACACGCCGCTGCCGCTCGACGAGCTGTACGACTTTCTCGCCGATCTGGTCGATGCGCCGCTGCCTGCCGAGGGCGCGCCACCGGTCGGCGTCGGCAGCAAGCGACTGGTCAATGCGCGGCTGCGCGCCAGCGGATGGGCGCCCCAATGGCCGGACACCCGCGCCGGCTATGCCGCCTTGCTCGATCACTGACTTTCCCACTACGAGGCAACGTCATGGCCCCCGCGTCCCGCATCACCAGGTCAGCACCACCAACGAGATTCCCGGTTGTCGCATCGTGCGCACGTTCGGCATCGTGCGCGGTATCACCGTGCGTTCGCGCAGTGTGGTCGGCAATCTCGGCGCGGCGCTGCAGACCATCGTCGGCGGCAACATCTCGATCTACACGGAACTGTGCGAAAAGGCGCGTGAGGAAGCGTTCGAGCTGATGCTGCAGCATGCCGGGGCGATGGGCGCGAATGGCGTGGTGGGAATGCGTTACGACGCCAACGACGTGGCCCAGGGCGTCACCGAAGTGCTGGCCTATGGCACGGCGGTGCAGGTGGAAACGTCAACATGAGGTGATTTTGCAGTGCGGCTTGTTCTTGGCGGGCGCGGCGGGGCAGACTCGGGCTTCGGGACGGAGGGAAGCGCAGCGTGCCGCTTGCACGACCGGAGATTGACGCCATGTCGGTAGCCAAGGTCATCGAGATCAATGCCTCGTCCAGCAAGGGCGTGGAAGATGCCGTTCAGCACGGCCTGAAGAAAGCCGCGGAATCGGTGAAGAACATCAAGGGCGCCTGGGTCAACGAGATCAAGGTGGTCACGAAGGACGACGGCACGGTGAGCGAGTGGCGCGTCAACATGAAAATCAATTTCGTTGTCGATTGATGACGCGCAGGAGCGGGAACGGGGAACAGGGTCAACGGCGGGCAGCGCGATGTTTCCCCGTTTCTGTTCCCCGCCTCAGCCGTGACTGAGTCCCGTGACGTGGCGGTCGTCGTCGTACTCCACGCAGGTATCGGCCAGTGCCGGCAGGGTGGCCAGGGCATGCCGGCTGAGCCGCTCGAAATGCGCCAGGAAGCGCTCCATCGCGACAGCGTCCATTGCCAGCGGCGCATGTCGCGCCAGCAGTTCCTGCTCCTGTTCGCCGCGCCAGCGCCGCACGATTTCCCAGCTCGGCGCCTGCAGCACGATCAGCGCGTCGAACTTGCGCCATAGCGGCTGATAACCGCGCAATTGCTTGTTGACCCAGTGCCGCCAGCTGCCGTCGGGATCTTCCGTGCGCTCCAGTTCATTGATCGGCTTGGCCAGCGCAGCCTGCGGTTGCGGCCGAATGCCCAGCGCCCAGCCCTCCACGATCACCAGCTTCGGCGGCTGCGTGGCGCGCGGCCAGCGCGAGGGCGGGAAACGGGTGTCGCGGCCCTTGTCGAAGCGCGGATGCGAAACCGGCAGTTTGTCCGAGGCCTGGGGCAGCGCGGCCAACACCGACAGCATCAGCTCGATCTCGTGGGTGCCCGGCACGCCGCGGCTGCGCAGCAGCGGATGGATGTCGCGAGCCAGCGCTTCGCGTTCGCTGCGGGCATAGTAGAAGTCGTCCAGCGAGAGCACTTCGGTGATCCAGCCGCGGGCCTCGGCCTGCGCTTTCATCACCCGCGCCAGGGTGCTCTTGCCGCTGCCCTGCAGGCCGGACAGGCCCAGGATGTACGGCCGGCGCGCGCGCGCGATGCGTCCCGCGTACTGGTCCAGCAGGTGCCCGGCGAGGGCCTCGTTCTGCATGTCGGCGTGAGGACGTCATCCGCAAGACACCATGATTCCGGGGGGGATTTCCGCAACGGGCAGGCAGCGGTGCCGAAGTATCGCCCAAACCGGAACATCACTGCCGCGAGCGGATCGCGTGGCGGGGGAGGGCGGGGTCATCCGGGGAGACCGGGTACTGGCAGGGATCGGCATTGCACTATCATCGGTCATGATTCATTCGCGCCATGATGGCGCGTGTCGGCCACGATGCAAAAGGAAAGTTTCAAAGCACCATGCTCAAAACCGAGATTCTGGACACCTTCCTGCAGCTGCTGGACGAGGCCAAGGCCAGTGGCGACCGCGAGCCCACGGCGATGAACCTGTCCACCGTGGACAGCTCCGGCCGGGTCGCTTCGCGCATCGTGCTGCTCAAGGGCGCCGACGAGCGCGGCTTCCGTTTTCATACCAACTACCAGAGCGACAAGGGCGCCCAGCTCGAGGCGCACCCGCAGGTTGCGCTGTGCTTCCACTGGAAGCAGCTGCGCGAGGGCGTGCAGGTGCGCGTGGAAGGCGCCGCGCGCAAATTGCTGGAAGAGGAGTCGGACGCCTACTTCGCCAGCCGCCCGCGCGGCAGCCAGATCGGCGCGTGGGCCTCGCTGCAGTCGCAGACCCTGCCGGATCGCGACGCGTTCGAGCAGCGCGTGGCGCGCTACGAGCAGCAGTTCGAAGGCCGCGAGGTGACCCGGCCGCCGCACTGGGGCGGCTTCGTGGTCGAGCCGGACATGCTGGAGTTCTGGTACGGCGCCGAGTTCCGCCTGCACGAACGGGTGCGCTGGGATCGCCACGGCCAGACCTGGACCAGCCGGATGCTGTACCCATGATCCGGGCGCTGCCCGCGCAGCATGTGGCGCAGGGTGGCTTTGCCGTGCACACGCGCGGCCGCGGTTTCAGCGAGATCACCGCACAGGTCGGCGACGCCGTGGCAGCCAGCCACGTGCAGACGGGCATCGCGCATGTGTTCACCGCGCATACCAGCTGTTCGCTGCTGATCAGCGAGAATGCGGATCCCACCGTGCGCAACGATCTGGAGCGCTGGTTCGCGCGTGCCGTGCCGGACGGCGATGCGATCTTCCAGCACGATGCGGAGGGCCCGGACGACATGCCGGCGCACGTCCGTTCGATCCTCACCGGGGTCAGCCTCAGCGTGCCGGTACATGGCGGCAAGCTGATGCTGGGCACCTGGCAGGGCATCTATCTGTGGGAACACCGCATCGACCCGCATCAGCGCAAGGTCGTGGTGACCGTGCTGGGGAATTGAGCGCTATGGATCACGCCGCAGCGGATTCCGGCTTGCCGGACCACTTCCCGCAACGCATCGTCTGCCTCACCGAGGAGCCGACCGAGGTGCTGTACGCGCTCGGCGAGGAGCGCCGCATCGTCGGCATTTCCGGCTTCACCGTGCGGCCGCCGCGGGCACGCAAGGAGAAGCCGAAGGTCTCCGCGTTCACCAGCGCGAAGATCGGCGAGATCCTGAAACTGGAACCGGATCTGGCGATCGGCTTTTCCGACATCCAGGCCGACATCGCGCGCGAGCTGATCAAGGCCGGCGTCGAGGTGTGGATCAGCAACCATCGCAGCGTCGACGGCATCCTCGCCTACATCCGCCGGCTCGGCGCGATGGTCGGCGCGCACGAAAAAGCCGAAGCCTACGCGCAGCGCGCCGAGCGGCACATCGCCGATATCCGCGCCGCCGTCGCAAGACTGCCGCGGCGGCCGAAGGTGTATTTCGAGGAGTGGGACGAGCCGATCATCACCGGCATCCGCTGGGTCGCCGAGATCATCGGCATCGCCGGCGGCGACGACTGCTTCCCCGAACTCGCCCGCGAGCCGCTGGCGAAGCAGCGCATCCTGCCGAACGGCGACGAAGTGGTGCGGCGCGCACCGGACATCATCTTGGGCTCGTGGTGCGGCAAGCGTTTTCGCCCTGAGAAAGTGGTGGCACGGCCGGGTTGGGACACGATTCCCGCCGTGCGTCACGGCGACCTCTATGAGATCAAGTCGCCGATCATCCTGCAGCCGGGACCGGCGGCGTTGTTTGACGGGTTGGACGAGATCCATCGGATCATCGCGGAGTGGGCGCTGCGCTGAGCATTCCAGTTGTTGTGGGAGCGGCTTCGATCGTGATGCTTTAGTCGCTTCATGCCGCTTCAGAGCGAAGAGCTTTCGTCCTCCTTCGGAGGGCGAGTTACTTTCTCTTTGCGTGGCCAAAGAGAAAGTAACCAAAGAGAAAGGCCACCCCGCTTACGCGCCTTGCGGGCATCCTGCCCGCGGTTCGCGGTCGGGTTACGGGGTTTGTCGACAGGGCATCCTGCCCTGACGCCAAACTGGCTTGCATCCATGCAAGCCACCCTTCGGGCTTTCCTCCACCCGCCCGCCGCTTCAGAGGGGCCCCGGGTAGAGCAGCGGGCCATCGTGGCCCGCACTCTTCAGAAGAGCCAGGTCAACAGCCGAAGCCAGATCAACAACAGAGCAGCGCTTCGCTTTGGCTCTGGTCTTTCAGCTCTTCACCGAGTGCGGGCCACGATGGCCCGCTGCTCTACCCGGGGTCCCTTGTGCGGCGGTGAGTCGGGGACGACAGGCCGCGCAGCGGGAACCGACAGGGATGTCGGTTCCTTTTCGCACGGGCAGGATGCCCGTTCGAAAAGCCCGGCGCCGCTCACGGACTTGCCGGGCAGGAGCCCGGCAAGCGCCAAGCGGGGTGCCCTTCTCTTTGGTTACTTTCTCTCGGGCAAGCGAGAGAAAGTGACTCGCCCTCCGAAGGAGGACGAAAGCTTTTGCTTTAAAGATCTCGCTGCACGGATGAACAATCGTCCGCCACAAGAGAGAACTCAGGCGCCCATCGCCAACCGCGCCCCCAGATCCAGCAACGGCGCCGCGATCAGCAGGCGCGCCAGCAGCAGCGCGAGCATCACCACCATCGGCGCGAAGTCGATCTGGCCGGCGACCAGCTTGCCGCGCAGCGGACGCAGCAGCGGGGCGACGATGCTGCCGGCCAGTCGCAGCAGCGGCTGGCGGCGGTCCACCGAGAACATGCTCAGCAGCGACCAGCCGAAGATCAGCACCAGGTAGAACAGCAGCACGAAGTCGAGCAGTTCGGCCAGCGACAGCACGATCAGTCCGAGCGGATGCGGCATCACGCCGAGCAGGGCGAACAGCAGCAGGCGCTTGACCAGCATCGCCAGCCACGCCAGCAGCAGGGCGGCCAGGTTGATCCGGCGCCAGTTCGGCAGCACGCGGCGGATCGGTGCCAGCACCGGGTTGGTGTAGCGGTAGACGAACTGGCTCAGCGGATTGTGGAAGTCCGCGCGGCAGGCCTCGGCGGCCACGCGCAGCAACAGCAGGACGACGACGGCATCGAACGCCAGGTCGAGCAGCAGGGCCAATGCATTCAGCAGATAGCTCACGGCAGTTTGTCCAGTTCGGCGGCGAGTTCCACGCCACGCCGGGTGGCGGCGGCGACGGCGCGGGCGACGATGCTGCGGCAGGCCGTCGGCGGTGAAGCTTTCCAGTGCGGCCTGGGTGGTGCCGTGCGGCGAGGTGACGCGCTGGCGCAGTACCGCCGGATCCTCGCCGCCCTCGGCCAGCATGCGGCCGGCGCCCAGGCAGGTTTGCGCGGCCAGCGCGCGGGCGGTGTCGCGGGCAGGCCTTGCGCCACCGCGGCGGCTTCCAGCGCCTCGACCAGGGCGAAGAAATACGCCGGACCGGAACCGGACAGCGCGGTGACGGTGTCCATCAGGGCTTCGTCGTCGATCCAGCGGGTGATGCCGGCGGCGTCGAGGATGTGCTGCGCCTGCGCCTTCTGCGCCGGGCTGACCCGGCTGTTGGCGCACAGGCCGGTGGCGCCGGCGCCGATCAGCGCCGGCGTGTTCGGCATGCAGCGCACGATCGGCAAGGTCGTTGCCGAACCAGCGTTCCAGCTGGTCCAGCCGCACGCCGGCGGCGATCGAGATCAGTAGCGGCCGGTTGCGCTGCAGGATGTCGCGCAGATCGGCGTGGATCGCCGGCATCACCTGCGGCTTGACCGCCAGCACGATGACTTCGGCTTCCGCCACGGCCAGCCGGTTCTCGGCATAGCAGGCGACGCCGAAGTCGCGGCCGAGCGTCTGGCGCGACTCGGCCAGCGGTTCGGCCACGCTGAGGGTGGCCGGCGCCACGCCGGTTTTCAGCAGGCCGCCGATCAGGCTGCGCGCCATGTTGCCGCCGCCGATGAAGGCAAGTCGTGTCATGCAGGGTTCCTCGGATTCGTTCAGACCGCGTACCTTACCGGAGCCGGCACGGCCGCGAAGACTTTTGCCCGCCGGCGTCGCGGCGTCGGGTCGGGCAAGCGTCGTTTTTCGACGGGGTGCGCAAACCGGGCGAACAGTTTGCGCGCAAGCTACTGGAAAGACTGGCCGCCCAGCCGCTTGCGCGAGTAGTATCGACGCGGCTACAGGGGGATTCGGGTAGTTCATCAGGCGGTTTCGTGGCGCCGGCTCCATGCGCTGCGGTGCACCACGCCTGCGGACAGCATCCGGTCCTTGCGATATGGCACACGAATTCATGCCATCCAGACGATCGGTTGAGGGGAAACGACAAGATGGACATTGCCGAACTGCTTGCTTTCTCGGTGAAGAACAAGGCCTCGGACTTGCACTTGTCCGCCGGATTGCCGCCGATGATTCGCGTTGACGGCGACGTTCGCCGGATCAACATTCCAGCACTTGAACACAAGCAGGTGCATTCGCTGATCTACGACATCATGTCGGACAAGCAGCGGCGCGATTACGAAGAGTTCTACGAAACCGACTTCTCGTTCGAGATTCCCGGCCTGGCGCGTTTCCGCGTCAACGCGTTCAACCAGAACCGCGGCGCCGGCGCGGTGTTCCGTACCATTCCGTCCGAAGTGCTGACGCTGGAAGACCTTGGCGCGCCGCGCATCTTCAAGGAACTGATCGAGCAGCCGCAGGGCCTGATCCTGGTGACCGGCCCGACCGGCTCGGGCAAGTCGACCACGCTGGCGGCGATGGTCGACCACATCAACAAGAACGAATACGGGCACATGCTCACGATCGAGGATCCGATCGAGTTCGTGCACACCTCGCAGAAGTGCCTGGTCAACCAGCGCGAAGTGCATCGCGACACGCTTGGCTTCAACGAGGCGCTGCGTTCGGCGTTGCGCGAGGATCCGGATTTCATCCTGGTCGGCGAGTTGCGCGATCTGGAAACCATCCGCCTGGCGCTGACCGCCGCGGAAACCGGCCACCTGGTGTTCGCCACCGTGCATACCAGCTCGGCGGCGAAGACGATCGACCGCATCATCGACGTGTTCCCGGCCGGCGAGAAGCCGATGGTGCGTTCGATGCTGTCCGAGTCGTTGCGCGCGGTGGTCTCGCAGTCGCTGCTGAAGAAGGTCGGCGGTGGCCGCATCGCGGCGCACGAAATCATGGTCGGCATCCCGGCGATCCGCAACCTGATCCGCGAGGACAAGGTGGCGCAGATGTATTCGTCGATCCAGACCGGCCAGCAGTTCGGCATGCAGACGCTGGACCAATGCCTGCAGGACCTGGTCAAGCGCGGCCTGGTGACCGCGCCAGCAGGCCTACGGCTATGCCAAGAACAAGGATGGCTTCAAATGAGGCGGGGCACGTCACGCATGCGGGGGATCGATACCTGCGCTCGTGGCGTGGTGCCTTGCCGGAGCTTGAGCCTTCATCGTCCCTCTCACCGCATGTCCACCTGTTTCCCGTTCCCCGTTGGGGAGGATTCGACCCATGAGCGACTTTGATTTCACCTCTTTCCTGAAACTGATGGTGCACAAGAAGGCGTCCGACTTGTTCATCACGGCAGGCGTGGCACCGTCGATGAAGGTGCAGGGGCGGATCGTGCCGATCACCCAGAGCCCGCTCAGCGTGCAGCAATCGCGCGACATGGTGCTCAACGTGATGACGCCGGGACAGCGCGAGGAGTTCGAAAAGACCCACGAGTGCCAGTTCGCGATTTCGGCGCAGGGCGTGGGCCGTTTCCGCGTGTCGTGCTTCTACCAGCGCAACTGCGTCGGCATGGTGCTGCGCCGGATCGACTCGAAGATTCCGACCACCGAGGAGCTGAACCTGCCGCCGGTGATCAAGCAGCTGGCGATGACCAAGCGCGGCATCATCGTCTTCGTCGGCGCCACCGGCTCGGGCAAATCGACCTCGCTGGCGGCGATGGTCGGCTATCGCAACCTCAACTCGACCGGTCACATCATCACCATCGAGGACCCGATCGAATACGTGCACAAGCACGAAGGCTGCATCATCACCCAGCGCGAAGTCGGCATCGACACCGACAGCTGGGACAACGCGCTGAAGAACACCCTGCGCCAGGCGCCCGACGTGATCATGATCGGCGAAATTCGCACGCGCGAGGGCATGGATCACGCGATCGCATTCGCCGAAACCGGCCACCTGGTGCTGTGCACGCTGCACGCGAACAACGCGAACCAGGCGATGGACCGCATCCTGCACTTCTTCCCGGAGGATCGCCGCGCAGCAGTTGCTGATGGATCTGTCGCTGAACCTGAAGGGCATCGTGGCGCAGATGCTGATTCCGACACCCGACGGCAAGGCACGCCGGGTCGCGGTGGAAGTGTTGCTGGGCACGCCGCTGGCGCAGGATTACATCCGCCAGGGCGAGATCCACAAGCTCAAGGAGCTGATGAAGGAATCCAACCTGCTCGGCATGAAGACGTTCGACCAGAGCCTGGTCGAGCTGTACCACGCCGGCGAGATCAGCTACGAAGACGCGCTGCGCCACGCCGACAGCTCCAACGAGGTGCGTCTGCGCATCAAGCTGGCGCAGGGCGGCGATGCGCATACGTTGTCGCAAGGTCTGGATGGCGTGGAACTGGAAGAGACACGCGATGCGCAGAACTTTGGTGGCAATTTGCTGAATCGCTGAGGTGGGTGTCGTGGCATGCGAAAAAGGCGCCCGCGGGCGCCTTTTTCGTTGGTGGCGTGCTCGGCGTCCGTACTTGCGCGCTGACGCGGATCGATCGCTTGCGTGATCCGCGCGACCGGCCATCCGTGGCCGGCCCGAGGGACTGGTAATGCAGCCTCCGGCGAGCGGTTACTTGTCCATTGCCGGCGTGCCGCCGACAGTCAGGCCGCTGCTGTCGACACTCTTCACGCCCTTGACGCTTTGGGCCACGCGTTCGGCGCGGGCCTTCTCCGCCTGCGTGGCGACCGTGCCGCGCAGGGTGACCACGCCATCGTTGGTCGACACGGAAATATCGGTGGCCGAGACGCCCTTGGTGGTGCCGAATTCGGACTTCACCTTGGTGGTGATCCAGGCATCGGCCGCCTTGTCCGGCACGGTCTGGTTGTCGGACGACTGCTGCATCCGGGCGCCTGCATCCTGAGCCATGGCCTGGCTGACGGGTACGCTGGCGAAGGCAAGCATCAGGGCGGCGGCGAGCATGCTGTTGCGGATCATGGTGGGTGTGCGCATGGCAATCTCCTGTGGAATGGCGATACCTCTAGGGGAGGACAACGGGATGCCGGTGGCGGGCTTCCGTGACAACCATGGCAACAGCCGCCCCGTGAATATCGCGTAGGTGTGACCGGGTGCAGTTCAGCTGGCGATTAACCATGCGAAGGATCGGTCATGGCGACGTGCCGGTGCACGCCGTGTCCCGCCCACGAAAAAGCCGGGGCGCCACGGCGCCCCGGCTTCGGGCCGAACAAAGCGCTACTTCAGGACGGTCTGGCTGGTAATCACCAGGCCGTTGGTGTCCACATGCATTTCGGCGTCGATGCTGTCGATGCGCTCGGCCTGGGACTTCATCGCAGCGAATTGTGCCCTGGAGCGCGCCACCTCGGCAGCCGCCGCAGCGGCGTCGTCGTCGCGATCGACGTCGTCGATCGACGGCTCGTCGCTCTTGCTGATCGTGGCGGTGGCGGCGGCCAGGCTGTCGATCTTCTGCTCCATCAGCTGCAGCCAGTTCAGGTACATCGCGCCGCTCAGGTGCATACGGAACATCCTGCCGGTATCGCCGACCGGATCCTTCAAGGTGTCACCGAGATGGGCATCCTCGCCGGCGCCGACACCGAGGGCGAGCGCCTTGTCGCCCATGGCGACCCAGGCCGGCTGACCGATCATGCTGACCATGTCCTTGGGCAACGGCACCGGCTTGCCGTCATGGCCGGGCTTCAGCTGGGCCAGTGCCGGCACCATCATCTGACCCATCGCGAACAGGCCATCGGGATTGTTCGTGCCGAGCACGAGTCGGCCACTGAATGCCGGCACGGCGGCATCCTTGTCCAACACCAGCGAGTCCAGCGCTATGCGCAGGCCGAACATGTCGCCGAACGGGGGGATCGCGGATTTCTGCATCAGCGGACCGAGTTTGGCGAAGCTGTCATTGAGGTCGCTCAGTGACGGGCAGCTGAAGGGCCTGGCCGCCACGGCGTCGGCCTGGGCCAGCCAGAACGTGCGCAAGGTCGCGACCGGCAGCGCCACGCTCAGATCGAATGGCGCCGTGCCGGCGCTGCCCAGCCCGGGCAGGTCCACCTTGAGGCCGGCGAATGCCTTGCTGATGTCCTGGGCCAGGGCCACGTCGAAACGCGCGTCCTGGTGTTTGGCGTCGAGCCTGGTGTAGCCGAAACTCATGGACGGCACGCGGGCGGCGATGCGCGCGGCATCGGTAATGCAACTCGGCGAGGACTGCAACTGGGTGGCAACGGGCTCGCCGGTCTTGGCGGAGATCGCTTCGGCGTGTGCTTTCTGGATCGCGCTGACCAGGGGATCCTTGCCGCCGATCGCGAGTGGCAGCGCACGGGTCAGATCGAGTTCGCCGACTACCCATTTGCGGTAACCCTTGGATTTGGCCAATGTCGCCAGGCGACCATCGTCCTGCAGGCTTTTCTGCGGCCGAACCGTGCCGAGTGCCTGGCGCAGCAGGGCCGGCGTGATGTCGGCAGGCAGCAGTGCGACCACCGCCTGCTTGTCGATCGTGGCCAGGACGAGCTCGGTGCCGGACGCGGCAAACACGTACTTGCGATAGCTCTGCTTGCCCACGCTGGCGATGTCGAGCTTCCTGCCGTAGGCGGTTTCGAGACGTACGACAAAATTTTCAAACGCCGTCGGGTCACTCAGCTGGATGCGCAACACCGGAGCCAGGCCGAGACCGTACAGTGCCGCGTAGCCCTTCAGATCGAGGCCGGCACCCTGGGCGAAGCCTTCGACGGTCTTGCCGTTGAACTCGGCATGCAGCGCGCGCAGCAGGCGGGCACCGTCAGGGTCCTTCGCGGCGAGGCGCTCGGCGGTGGCGTCGAGCTGGGCCAACTGGGACGGCAATTGCGCGTCGGCCTGGGCGAGCATGGCCGTGCGGGTGCTGTCATCGAGTATGTCGAGATTGGCCACCACGTAGGGCGTGTCCGCCGGTACGAAAGCCAGCGGTGCATTCTTGTCCTTGTGCCCGCATGCCGCCAGCAGGATGCCGGCAAGGCCCAGCGCGATGTATCGCGTTGTCGATCGCATGGTGATTCCCCGAATGTGATGAATATCGCACCGCCGATTATGCCCGCTTGCGGGTGGCGGCGGGCTGGCGTAATGCAGGCGGGCGGTTGAGATGTTTTGTGAATCTGGCTCAGCGGGCCAGCACTTCGTTCAGTACCGCCATGCGCACGAACACGCCGTTGCCGACCTGTTCGAGGATGCGCGACTGCGCGCCGTCGGCTACGTCCGAGGCGATTTCGATGCCGCGGTTGATTGGCCCCGGGTGCATCACCAGGCAACCGGGAGCGGCGAGCGCCAGGCGCCGCCGGTCCAGGCCGTAGTGGGCGAAATAGGCTGCCTCGTCCGGCAACTCGATGCTGGCCATGCGCTCTTTCTGCAGGCGCAGCATGATCACCGCGTCGACGCCGTCGATGGCCTGGTCGAAGTCTTCATAGCGACGGCCTTGCGGCACTTCGTCCGGCGTCGGCAGCAATTCGGCCGGGCCGCACAGGCGGATCTCCTTCACGCCGAGCGCGCGTGAATGCGTTGATGTCCGAGCGGGCCACCCGCGAATGCTTGATGTCACCGCAGATCAGTACGGTGAGGTTTCCGAAATCCGGCCGGTGCTGGCGGATCGTGAGCGCATCCAGCAGGCCCTGGGTGGGATGTGCGTGGTTGCCGTCGCCGGCGTTGATCACCGAGACCCCGCTCATCGCGTGGCGCACCAGTTCGTCCGGCGTGCCCGAGTGCTTGTGGCGCACGATGATGGCGTCCAGATGCATCGCTTCCAGCGTGTGCAGGGTGTCGAACAGCTCCTCGCCCTTGCTGGTGGAGGACAGCCCGATGTCGAAGTTGATCACGTCGGCACCGAGCCGCCGCGCCGCCAGCTCGAACGACGTGCGGGTACGCGTGGACGGCTCGAAGAACAGGTTCAGCACGGTACGCCCGGCCAGTAAGTCGAGCTTGCGGGTGCCGTGGGCGCAGGCATCGCGCAGGGACTCGGCACGGTCGAGCAGCCGCTCGATGGTTTCGCGCGGAAGGTTTTCCAGTGAGGTCAGGTGGCGCAGGCGAGGACTCATCATGGGGGCAGGTCTGAGGAGGAAAGGGGAAATCCGTTCAACGCTAGGCTGGGGTGACGTCGCCGCCGAGCCAGCGCTCGAGGATGACCGCGGCGGCCTCCGCATCGATGTTGGCGGCGTCGCGCCGGCGTTTCAGCCCCACGGCGCGGGCGGCGGCGAATCGCTGCGCCGCTTCCTGCGAGCTGTGTCGCTCGTCGACCAGCACTACCGGCAGCTGGTAGCGCTGCTGCAGCTGGGCGGCGAAATGGCGGGCACGGCGGCTGGCGGCTTGTTCGGCGCCTTCCAGGGTCAACGGCAGGCCGACCACCAGGGTGTCCGGCTGCCATTCCCTTTGCAGCGCGTCGAGCCGCTGCCAGTCCGGGCCGTCCTGGTTTACCGGTACGGTCGTCAAGCGCACGTGCGCTGGTGGTGAAGGTATTGCCGATGGCCACGCCGGTGAGTCGGCTGCCCACGTCGAAGCCGAGGACGCAGCTCATGCGTGGCCCGCGTAGCCGGACAATTGGCGTGGGTCGACCCCGACCAGTCCGGCGGCGGCACTCCAGCGCTCTTCCAGCGGCGTGTCGAATACCACCCGGCCGCAGGCCTCGGCGGTGAGCCAGGCGTTGGCCATCAATTCCTGTTCCAGCTGGCCGGCGTCCCAGCCGGCGTAGCCAAGCACCATGATCGCCTGGCGCGGGCCTTCGCCGGCCGCCATCGCCACCAGGATGTCGCGCGAGGTGGTTACCGACCAGTCGGCGTTGATGCGGTAGCTGGAGTCCCAGTCGCCCGGTTCGCGGTGCAGCACGAAGCCGCGCTCCTGCTGCACCGGTCCGCCGATCAGCACCGGCGCGTCGGCCAGTTCGCTGTCCATGCACTCGAGTTTCATCTGCGCCAGAACGTCGCCGAAGCGGTATTCGGACAGTTGGTTCACCAGCAGGCCGACCGCGCCGCCCTCGTCGTGCTGGCACAGCAGCGCCACGCCGCGCGAGAACGGCGGGTCAGCCAGGTTTGGCATGGCGATCAGGAAGTGCCCGGTGAGGGTCGATGGCTGTAGGGCAGGCATGCGCGCATTGTAAGCGCAGTGCGCGCTCGGCGCTGAACGCCATGGCCGGCGTTCAGCGGGTTTCGCAGCACGTTGTTGGGCTGGAATCGCCATGTGCGGGTGATGTTGAGCTCGTCGATGCGCTCGCTGCTTTTCGGCGCCGGCGGGAATGGCGCGGCCAGGCGCACGATGCGCTCGGCCGCAACGTCCAGCACCTTGTGGCCGGAACTCTGGATGACGTTGATGCTCTTGATGTTGCCGTCGAGGTTGAGCACCACCGTGAGCAGGACGTCGCCGTGCAATTGGCGCCGGCGCGCTTCCTCCGGATAATTGAGGTTGCCGACCCGTTCGACGCGGTCGGACCAGCCGCGCATGTAGGCCGCGTAGGCGTATTCGCGGGTGCTGGCGGTGAGGTATTTGACCTTCGGCCGCTTGGCGTAGTCCACCCGTTTCTTGCGCAGCTCGGCGGCCAGCTGGGCGATCGCCTGCTGGCGCTTCAATTCGGCGGCAGTCGGGGCCAGGTCCTGCGGATCGACCTCGGTTTGAGCGGTATCGCTGGTCACGTGGAAGTCGGTGGCGCCGCTGGTGGTGACCATGCGGGTCGGTGTGGCCTCGCGCGGCTGCGGGGCGCGGGCCTCGACCGGCTGTGGCGCGATGCCGGGGTCGGGCTTCGGGATTGCGCCGGAGAACAGCTCCGATGGCCGCGCCGCACGGTCGCTCTGGCCCCCACCGGTGTTGTTCGCCTGGGCCAGGAAATCCGCCTTGTCCGGCGCCTGCTGGTTGGCCACGTTGACCAGGGTCACGTCCAGCGTGGGCAGGCTGGGGGTGGGCTTGACGAAATGGAACGTGATCGCCCAGCAGCAGCACGCCGTGCAGCAGCAGCGAGAACAGCATGGTGGCGCCGATCGGGTCGGCTGGCGTGGTGACGGTTGCGGTGGTGCTCACGCAGTGCGATTTCCGGTGGCGTGCTGCTCGATGACGTCGAACAGCTGGCCGGCAATGTTAAGCCCGAACTGGGCATCCAGTTCACGCACGCAGGTCGGGGATGTGATGTTGATCTCGGTCAGGTAGTCGCCGATCACGTCCAGCCCCACGAACAGCAGGCCCCGCCGGCGCAGTTCCGGCGCCACCTGGGCCACGATCCAGCGGTCGCGCTCGGACAACGGCACGCCTTCGCCCCGGCCGCCGGCGGCCAGGTTGCCGCGAAATTCGTCGCCCTGCGGAATGCGCGCCAGTGCATAAGGCACCGGCTCGCCGTCGATCACCAGGATGCGCTTGTCGCCGGCGTTGATTTCCGGGATGTATTTCTGTGCGATCGTGAATTGCCGCCCTTCGCCGTGGGCGTCGCCGCCGAGCAGGGTTTCCAGCATCGAATTGAGGTTGCTGTCGCCGGCACGGGCGCGGAAGATGCCGCGCCCGCCCATGCCATCCAGCGGTTTCAGCACCACTTCGCCGTGTTCGGCGGTGAACCGGCGCAGTTCGGCGGCATCGCGTGCGACCAGGGTCGGTGCGATGCACTGTGGAAACTCCAGCGCGAACAGCTTCTCGTTGCAGTCGCGCAGCGAGCGCGGATCGTTGACCACGGTCACGCCACCGCGCCGGGCTGCTTCCAGCACCATGGTGTCGTAGATGAACTGGGCGTCGACCGGCGGATCCTTGCGCATCAGCACCACGTCGAGCTCGCGCAGGTCGCGCCATTGCGGCCGTCCCAGCGTGTGCCACTGGCGCGGGTCCTCGCGCACCTCGAGCGGGGCGATCCTGGCCCATGGTGCGCCGTCGCGCAGGGCCAGGTCGCCCTGTTCGAAATAGTGCAGCGAGTGGCCGCGGCGCTGCGCTTCGAGCAGCATCGCGAAACTGGTGTCCTTGACCATCTTGATCGCGCCAATGGGATCCATCAGCACGCCGACCGACAGGGTCATCGTGGTTCTCCGTGGGTGGCCGGCTCGCGGGGAGGGCTGGCCGTCAGATCGCTATACTAAGGCGGTTGGCCATTGAGGCTACCGAATTGCGACTTGCGTGACGGGTTTGCCGCTGTCGCCGATGGCCGGATGATGCCAATATGGGTCACCTTTTGCGGCCGATGGGCAGCCGGGGTGATTACTGCTTGACAGTCTCGGCGGGCAGGCAGTAAACAACAAAGCCTTCGGATGTGCCGCCGCAGAGCGGAAATCGGCTGGTTCGTTTTGGACATTTTTTGCATGCGCACCATCCGGCATGGCCGTTGCATGTCTTGATACCTATACCTGAGTTCGGGGCGGGCCGCAGGGGGAGTAAGTGAATTTGAACGTGAGTGCTAATGACTTGGCTGGTCTCAAGGTCATGGTGATAGATGACTCGAAGACCATCCGTCGCACGGCGGAAACCCTGCTGAAAAAAGAGGGTTGTGAGGTGTTGACCGCGGTCGATGGATTCGAGGCGTTGGCCAAGATCTCCGATCAGAAACCCGCGATCATTTTCGTCGACATCATGATGCCGCGGCTGGATGGCTATCAGACCTGCGCGCTGATCAAGAACAATCCACAGTTTCGCGCCACGCCGGTGATCATGCTGTCCTCGAAGGACGGCCTGTTCGACAAGGCGCGCGGCCGCATCGTGGGTGCCGAGCAGTATCTGACCAAGCCGTTCACGCGGGACGAACTGCTTGGTGCCATCCATCGCCACGTCAGCACGGTATCGAGCCACTGACTGCAGATTCTGAGGGGGACCTGTGGCCGCTATTCTGATCATCGACGATTCGCCGACCGACGTGCGCGTATTCACCACGCTGCTTGAGCGTGCCGGGCACCGGGTGGCCGCCGTCAGTACGGCCGAGGAAGGCATCGAACGGGTGCGCGCCGACATGCCCGACCTGGTCATCATGGATGTGATCATGCCTGGCATGAATGGTTTCCAGGCGACCCGCACGCTGACCCGCGATCCGGTCACCGCCGCGGTGCCGATCGTGATGATCACCACCAAGTCGATGGAAACCGATCGGGTTTGGGGGCTGCGCCAGGGCGCTCGTGCGTTCATCACCAAGCCGGTGAACGAGAAAGAGTTGCTGGCCTGCATCAACGAATTGTTGCCGAGTGAGAAATGAACCAGTCCGCCAACCGCACTCCTTTTGAAATTCTGGCGCGATACGAACGGCTGTCGTTGGCGCATGCGTCCGACACCCAGGACAAGCTGGAGGCGCCGGGGTTGTGGCGCGGGATCGGTTTCCGGGTCGGCTCGCGCCTGCTGGTCAGCGGCATCGACGAAATCAACGAATTGCTGGCCGTGCCGGTGCTCACGCCGGTGCCGGGTACCCAGCCGTGGTTGCTCGGCGTGGCCAACGTGCGCGGCAACCTGGTGCCGGTGATCGATTTCGGCCGCTACCTGTTCGACGAGCGCACGCAGCATTCGGATCGCACCCGCTTGCTGGTGGTGCGCCAGGGCGGCGGCAGCGTGGCGTTGCTGGTCGATGAGGTATTCGGCCAGCGCACGGTGGACGAGGAGCAGCGGCGCGAAGCCGGGCGCGAGGATGATCCGCGACTGGCACGCTTCGTCGACAGCCGGGTCGGCGAACAGCAGTTGGCGGTTTTCAGCATGAACCGGTTGGTGCGTGCGCCCGATTTCCGGCACGCCGCTGCCTGAGACAAGGTTCGGGCTGCAGTTGCATGAAGGCCGATGCCGGTTGGGATCGGAAAAATTTGGGACAAGCACTCCCTGGCCAGCACCCGCTCTGCGGAGCCGGCGACGTAATCAAGCTAGACGGATGAGGTGAACATGAGCACTACAGGGGGCGTCAGCAGGGAACGTGGTTACACCGCGCTTATTGTCCTGCTGCTGATTGCGATCGGCTTTGCGGCTCTGGACTTCTTCCTGCTCAACCAGAAGAACGGCGAAGATCGCCAGGCGATCGCGCTGACCACGCAGATCCAGGTGCTGTCGCAGCAGACGGCAAAGTTCGCACTTGAATCGTCGGACGGCAACACCGACTCGTTCAAGGAGCTCGAATCCACCCGCAATGCGATCGACTCGGCCGTACAGCGCCTGAAGAAGGGTGATCCCAACAGCGGCATGCAGCCGTACGCGGACAACAACGCCACACCTGCAGGGCGTGCCGTGAACGCGCTCGATGCGTCCTGGAAACAGCTGGATGCTGCGATCAGCAAGATTCTTTCGAACAGGGCGGTCGTGCTCGATTCCGGCCAGCGTGCCGGCACGCTGTCGCAGCAGATGCCCCTGCTCAATTCGAGCATGGAGCAGGTCGTCAACATCCTGCAGCAGCGCAACGGCAGCGCCGAACAGATGCTCGGCACGTCCCGCCAGATGCTGTCCGCCGACCGAATCATCCGTCGCGTGCAGGAAGTGTTGCAGGGTGGCGACAACGCCCAATCGGCGGCCGATGGCCTGTCCCGCGACGCGCAGCTGTACGGCAACGTGCTGAAGGGACTGATCGAGGGCAACCCCGACAGCGGCGTGCGACCGATCAACGACGCCAATGCCCGCAAGATTCTCACCGACATGGATGCCAGCTGGGCCCAACTGGCCGAGCCGGTGGAAAAACTGGTTTCCGCCGCCGGCAACATCGCCGACGTGAAGCGCGCGGGCAACCAGGCTTCGCTGGATTCCCAGACCGTCCTGTTGCGCGCGAACGACCTGTCCGAGCAGATCGGCAAGCTGCCGTTGCGCCGGCTGTTCCCGAATGTGTGGTGGGGCCTGCTCGGCGCGATCGCCGCGGTAGCCTTCGCCCTGTTGCTGGTCATCACCCTGGTCCGCGACCAGCGCCGCCGGTTCGCCCAGAGTACCGAGCTGAACCAGCGCAACCAGGAGGCGATCATGCGCCTGCTGGACGAGATGGGTTCGCTGGCAGAAGGCGACCTGACCGTGAAAACCACGGTGTCGGAAGACATCACCGGGGCGATCGCCGACTCGGTGAACTATGCCATCGACGAGCTGCGATCCCTGGTGACCACCATCAACGAGACCTCCGAGCAGGTGTCGTCCTCGGCGCAGGAAACGCAAACCACCGCACGCCATCTGGCGGACGCGGCAGAGCAGCAGGCACAGCAGATCAGTTCGGCGACCTCCGCGATCAACCAGATCGTGAGCTCGATGGACAGCGTGTCCAAGGATTCCGCCGAATCGGCCGACGTGGCCGAGCGCTCGGTGAAGATCGCCTCGCATGGTGCCGAGGTGGTGCGCGAGACGATCTCGGGCATGGACTCGATCCGTGACC
>CAVUBI010000002.1:0-48467 GCA_963739815.1 uncultured Gammaproteobacteria bacterium | reverse complement strand
GCACCGTGAGCGCCGCCATGAATACACCGGTCGACGTCCGCCTGCGTGGCTTGCTGGGCGACGCGCTGGAAGCGAACCGGACGGGGCGCCTTTCGCGCTTCATCACCGACGCACACAGCCCGGCCATCGAAATCTTCGGCCGCGAGTGGAAGCTGCGCAACACCGAAGGCGACTGGTACGGCGAGCATGCCGGCAAGTGGCTGGTCGCAGCGGCCAAGGCGGCCGCGCGCGGCGGAGATTCCGTGCTGCTGGCGAGCCTGCGTCGGGTGGCCGATTTCCTGGTCGCCGAACAGGAGGAGGACGGCTATCTCGGCACCTATTCGCGTGGCCACCGCTTCATGCAGAAACAGCCACCCAAGCCCGGCACCTGGGACGGCGCGCCCAGCGTGCGCACCTGGGACATCTGGACCCACAGCTACCTGATCCTCGGCCTCCTGGAAGTGAACCGGCATTTTCCCGAGCCGCGCTACCTCGACGCGGCATGCCGTATCGGCGACCTGTGTCTGCATGCCTTGACGGTCGGTGGCATCGACATCACCGAGCTGGGCAACCATCACGGCATGTCCGCGACGGTGCTGATGGACCCGGCGGCCGAGCTGTATTTCGTCACCGGCGAAAAACGCTATCTGGAGCTGGCCGAACTGATCCTGCGACAGGCCAACGGCAACCCGGATCTGGCCTTGCTCGACCGCACGCTCGCCGGTGCCGATGCCGCCGAGATCGCCACCGGCAAGGCCTACCAGCTGGCGTGGAATCTGGTGGGCCTGGCCAAGCTGCATCGCGCCACGCGCAACCCGGTCTACCGGCAGGTGCTCGATCGCCTCTGGACCAGCATCCGCGATCACCACCTGTCGCTGGGTGGCGGGCCATGGGGCGGCGTGGCGCATCGCTCGCGCGAAGTGTTCAACCCGGCGGGTGTGTTCAATCCGCAGGCCTATGTCGAAACCTGCTCCACGCTGGCGTGGATCCAGTTGAATCGCGAATTGCTGACGATCAGCGGCGACGCGAAGTTCGCAGGGGAGATCGAGCGCTCCGCCTACAACGACCTGTTGGGCGCGCAGGCCCCCAACGGCGAGGACTGGTGCTACTACGTGTTTCCCAACGGCAAACGCGTGTTCACCACCTACTGGCGTTGCTGCAAGTCCAGCGGTGCGATGGCGGTGGAGGAGTTGCCCGCCATCGCCTACCGACGCATCGCCGACGATCACATCGCGGTGAATCTGTATGGTCCCGGCGAAGCCGTCGTGAGCCTGCCGCAAGCCGGGCAGGTCGGCCTGCGCCAGATCACGGACTATCCGTTCGACGGCGCCATCCGCCTCGTCGTGCAGCCGCAACACGCGGCGACCTTCCGCCTGTCGCTGCGCATTCCCGGATGGGCGGACCAGGCTGCCATCCGCGTCAACGGCGTGGCCGTGACCGAGGACCTGATTCCCGAGACCTATATCGAGCTGGTGCGTGCGTGGCAGCCCGGTGACGAGATCACGCTGGACTTCCCGATGCGGCCGGCCATCCATCGCAAGCTCAATCGCAACGTGCAGGAGTCGTTCGCGCCAGACGGCTCGCCGGTGGCGCAGGAAGTGTTGCGCTACGAGTACCTGGCGATCAGCCGCGGGCCGCTGGCGTATGCCACCGGCCTGATCGACGGCTTCAAGACCGAGGAGAGCCTGCGCCTGCCGGCGGGCGACAGCGACACATGGCTGCAGGAGCTGCCCGCATCGGTCGATGCGCAAGGTCCCGAGATCGAACTGCGCCTGGACTACCGTGCCCCGCTGCGCTTCACGCCTTACTACCGCGCGGGCGGTCGTGTGGACGGTAGCTGGCGGCTCACCTGGATGCAGCTTGCGCCAGGGTCGGCGCAATGATCGTGGCGGTGGCGATCAAACAAGAATTTGTGGCGCGAGAAAGTATCGGGCCAAGCTGTTTCTCCAGGCGACCGGATAGCAGACTTTGCCCATACCCCCGGATGTGACCGGATGGATCGATACGGCATGGCAACCCCCTCACCTTTCGACCTGATAGAGCGGTCCGGTTCGCCCGGCCCGCTCAGCGGTGTGCGCGTGCTGGATCTCAGCAGCTACATCGCCGGTCCCTACGGTTGTGCGATGCTGGCCGACCAGGGCGCGGCCGTCATCAAGATCGAGCCGCCCGACGGCGACAATTTGCGCAAGTACCCCTCGACCCTCCAGGACGAGAGCCGCGCCTTCATCGGCGTGAACCGTGGCAAGAAGGGCATCACGCTCGACCTCAAGCGGCCCGAACAGCACGCGGTCCTGTTGAAGCTGGTGCGCGAGGCCGATGTGCTGGTGCACAACTTCCGGCCAGGCGTGCCGCCGCGCCTCGGCATCGACCACGAGCGCCTCAGCCTGATCAACCCGCGGCTGATCTATTGCGCGCTGACCGGCTACGGCGAAACCGGCCCGTTGAAGGACAAGGCCGGCTATGACCAGGTGCTGCAGACCATGACCGGCATGTGTGCGCTGCAGGGCAAGCGTGGCGGCGCGCCCGAAATCATCTACGGCTCGGTGGTGGACTACTACGCCGCCGCGCTGCTTGCGGCCGGGGTGTCATCGGCCCTGTTCGAACGCGAACGCAGCGGGCTGGGCCAGTTCGTGGGCGTGTCGCTGTTGCGCAGCGCGTTGACGATGCAATCCGCGCGGCTGATCTGGGCCGAGGGCGAATCCCTCGACATCGGTCGCGACATGCGTTCGGGTGGCGTCACCGGCATCCATCCGGCGCGCGAGGGCCACATCTATATCTCGGCCAACACGCCGCGCTTCTGGAAAGCCCTGTGCGCGAAAGTCGGCCTTGGGCACCTGGCCGACGATCCGCGCTACGACACGGTGCGCAAACGCGCCGAGCGGTGCGCCGAGATCGTCCCGCAACTGCATGCAGCACTGGCCGGACACAGCGCGCTGGAGTGGGAGGCGCTGTTCGGCGATGAAGTGCCGTGCGCGGCCGCCCGCAAGGTCGAGGACATGTTCGACGATCCCCAGGTGCTTGCCGAAGAGGTCATGACGACGATCGACCACCCGGTGATCGGTCGTTACCGCGGCGTCGCCCAGCCCATCAAGTTCGGACGCACGCCCGGTCCCATGCCGTTCGCAGCGCCGACTTTCGACCAGGACACCAGGGCGGTGCTCGCCGCGGCCGCCGCGCTGCCCGATGCCACATAGCCCTCATATCAAGCACGAGCAGGAAGATGAACATGCATGACACCCAGACGGTCCGCGCCGACGCGGCCGGGCCATCGCGGCTGCACCAGTTGCGCAAACTGTCCGTGCTGGTGGCCGATACCGGTGACCTCGACGCGGTCAGGCGCTGGCGTCCGACCGACTGCACCACCAATCCCACGCTGGTGCGCAAGGCGCTGGAGTTGCCGGTGTACGCCGCAATCGTCGATGCGCAGCTTGCGTGGGCGCGTCAGCAGCCCGGTGACGTGGAAGCGGTAGCCCGCGAAGTCGTCGATCGCCTGACCGTCGACGTCGGCATCGCGCTGGCCAGCCTGGTACCGGGCCGCGTGTCCACGGAAGTGGATGCCGATCTGGCGCACGACACCGCCGCCACCGTGGCCAAGGCGCGCCAGTTCATCCAGCGCTATGCACAGGCCGGCATTGGTCGCGAGCGCGTGCTGATCAAGATCGCAGCGACCTGGGAAGGCATTCGCGCCGCCGCCGAATTGCAGCGCGACGGCATCGACTGCAACCTCACCCTGATCTTCAACCAGTTCCAGGCGCTGGCTTGCGCCGAGGCGGGCGCGTACCTGATTTCCCCGTTCGTTGGCCGCATTCTCGACTGGCACGTGGCCAAGTCGCAGCGCAGCTTTGCGATCGACGAAGATCCGGGCGTGCTGTTCGTGCGCGGCGTCTATCACGAGTTCAAGCGGCGCGGCCACAACACCGTGGTGATGGGCGCCTCGTTCCGCTCCACTGCCCAGGTCGAAGCGCTGGCCGGCTGCGACCGGCTGACCATTGCGCCGGATCTGCTGGAAAAGCTGGATCAGGCATCCGGCCCGGTCATCGCGCAATTGGCTCCCGCGAATGTGGTGGCATCGACAACGGCGCCGGTCGACGCGACGCAGTTTGCCTGCGAGCTGGAACGCGACGAGATGGCTCGTGAAAAACTCGCCGATGGCATTGCCGCATTCGCGCAGGATCTGGTCGCCTTGCGACGGACTATCGCGCTGCGGTTGGGCCAGGCAGCGGACGTCTGAGATCGCTGCCGGAACCGGTGTCGGCGATACAGGCAACATGAATGGTCCGCTCTGGATCGATGCAACGGCACGCAATGGAGCAGTAACGTGAGCAGCAAATCCCCTCGTTCGACGGCGCATTTCCGCCGCGGCCGTCCATTCCTGTTGTCGGGCATGCTGATCGCCGCGGGCATGAGTGCAGGTTGCGCGGTTCCGCAAGCCGTGACCCGCCCGCCGGGCGTCCCCGAGATTCGTCCCGGTGTTGCCGCTGGCTATCTGACGCCCCAGGAAATGCCCGACAGCGTCCTCCTGCTGCCTCCGCCCCCGGAGCGGAATTCGGCAGGTTTCGCTGCCGACCAGGAGATCAGCCGGATGCGTGGCCTGCGCGGTACGCCACGCTGGGCACAGGCCATCGTCGATGACGACCTGGGATTTCCGCAGGCGGCAAACATCTTTTCCTGCGCCATGGATCTACCCGTCAGCGAGCAGCTGACGCCACGCCTCTACGGGTTGCTGCGGCGCACGCGCACCGACGCGGCGGTGGTCAGCGACGGCGCCAAGCACCACTACAAGCGCCCGCGTCCCTTCATGGAAAACCGTGAGCCCACCTGCACGCCCGCCAAGGAAGAAGGGCTGGCCGGGAATGGTTCGTACCCGTCGGGGCACACCTCGATTGGCTGGGCGTGGGCATTGATTCTCAGCGAAGTCTCGCCCAGTCACAGCGATGCCATTCTCGCCCGCGGCCGGTCCTACGGCGAAAGCCGCCTGGTCTGCAACGTGCACTGGCAAAGCGACGTGGTGCAGGGGCGCTTCATGGGTGCCAGCGTGGTCGCCAGGCTGCATGCCAACGCGGATTTTCGTGCCGACCTCGACGCCGCCAGAGCCGAAATCACCGCGTTGCGTGCCAGGCGCCTGAAGCCCTCGCGCGATTGCGCGGCCGAGGCTGCGGCGCTGGCTGAGGCGTTGCCACCGATCCAGTAAATCTCCGCCGCCGGGGCCGAAGCCCGGATTGCCCCGCCATCGACCGGCGGGACAGCGGCGGATCAGCGCTTGGGCGGCGCGCTGTGTCGCGGCGCGGTCGAGCCGCGCACCACCAGCTCCGGGCTGAAGCCTTCGTTGGTGCTGAGGATCGGCTCGCCGTTGGCTTCGCGCTGCAGGTCGCCGATCAGGCGTTGCGCGGCGTGCCGCGCGATTTCTTCGGTGGCCTGGCGGGCGGTGGTGAGGGCGGGCCAGGACTGCTTGGAGAACGGGCTGTCCTCGAAGCCGGCGATCGACAGTTCGTAGGGCACGTTGATGCCGTCGGAGTGCGCCGCGGCGAGCACGCCGGCGGCGATTTCGTCGTTGCAGCCGAAGATCGCACTGGGGCGATCCTTCAGCGCCAGCAGTTTGCGCGCGCCGCGGAAGCCGTCGTCGAAGGTGTAGTCGCCGGGCACGATCAGTTTGCGGTCGAGCGCGATGCCGTAGTCCTTCAATGCATCCTCGTAGCCCTGGTAGCGCTGCTGGCTGGAACGATGTTCGCGGCCGCCCCACAGGAAACCGATGCGCTGGTGGCCAAGCTGGATCAGATGTTCGGTGATCGCGTAGGCCGCGTCACGGTCGTCGACGTACACGCAAGGGTGGCCGTCCTGCGGATCCCTGCGTGCGGAGATGATCCGGATGAACGGGATCTTCGCCTCGCTCAGCGCCTGGATCAGTGCGGGCCGCTCGGACATCGGCGGCGCCAGCACCAGTCCGGCCAGGCGCGAGCGGCGCACCAGTTCGCGCAGTTCCTCGGCCAGTTTCGGTGAGGACGAATCGCAGGGATGGATCTGCAGGCCGAAGCCGCTGGAACGGCACACCGACAGCACGCCGCGCTGCAGGTTGATGATGTAGTGCGCGTTCGGGTTGTCGTAGACCAGGCCGATCGCGTAGGCACGGGCGCTGCGCAAGCTGCGCGCGGACGGGTCGGGCCGGTAGCCGAGCGCGTCGATTTCGCGCTGCACTTTCTCGCGCGTGCGGGCATGTACCGAAGGCTCGTTGTTGATCACGCGCGAGACGGTCTTCAGCGAGACGCCGGCCCGTTCTGCGACGTCCTTGATGGTGGCGCTGCGCACCCGCTGAACCTCATGGATCGAAAGGATTGGTACCGGCCGCGCCATCGTGCCGGTGGCGCCGCACAGGCGTGTGCGGCGTCGCACGCATCCTAGCTGATGGCCCGGAGCGTGGCGAACCCGCGGTTCACGCCGCCCGCTGGCCGACCCGGTGACCGGCCAGCCCGTAGTACAGGATGTACAGGTAGCACGGCACCATCAGCAGGGCGAACGCGAGCTGGAAATCGACGTGCTGCTTCAGGTGCACGAACAACTGCGGCACCACCGCGCCGCCGGCGATCGCCATGATCAGCAGCGCCGAGCCGCGCTCGGTGAGCTCGCCCAGGCCCTTGATCGCCAGCGGGAAGATCGCCGGCCACATCATCGCGTTGGCGAAACCCAGCGCGGCGACGAAGCCGACCGAGACGTAGCCGTGGGTGAGGTAGGCGCCGATCGAGAACAGTACGCCAAGCACCGCCGACACGGCGAGGTAGCGTTGCTGCGAGATGTAGCGCGGGATCAGCACCAGGCCGACCAAATAGCCGGCCAGCATGCCGCTCAAGGTGAACGCGGTGAAGATCTTGGTGCGGTCCAGCGGCAGGTGGAAGCCGGCGCCGTAGGTGCCGATCGCGTCGCCGGCCATCACCTCCACGCCGACGTAGAGGAACAGGCACAGCACGCCCAGCCACAGGTGCGGGAAGCTGAAGATGCTGCCGTGTTGGTGGCCGATCGCCCGCTCGCTGTTGGCGCCTTCGGGCGTGATCTCCGGCAGCGACGAGCGCGCGATCCAGATCGCCAGCACCACCAGCAGCCCGGCCATCACCATGTACGGCGTGTGCACCTTGCCGGCGAAGGCGTTGAGCAGCGCCTCGCGCGCCTCGGCGCTGGGCGCCGCGGCGACCTGCTCGCCGAAGCTGCCGATGCCGCTGAGCACCAGCGCCCCGAACACGAACGGTGCCAGCACGCCGGCGACCTTGTTGCAGATGCCCATGAACGCGATCCGCTGCGCGGCGCTGTCGATCGGACCGAGGATGCTGATGTAGGGATTCGACGCGGTCTGCAGTAGCGACAGTCCGGCGCCGATCACGAACAGCCCGGTCAGTGCGCCGGCGAACACGCGCAGGCTGACGAATTGGCCGAACAGCACGGCGCCGACCGCCATCACGAACAGGCCCAGCGCCATGCCCTTCTTCATGCCGGTGCGGCGCAGGATCAGCGACGCGGGCAGCGAGAACACCAGGTAGGAAATGTAGAACGCGAACGGCACCAGGAACGCATAGGCATCCTCGACCTGGAACGCCAGCTTGACGAAGGTGATCAGCGGCCCGTTGAGCCAGGTGACGAAGCCGAAGATGAAGAACAGCAAGCCGATGATCAGCATCGGGCCGAGATGGGTGCGTTCGGACGGCGCTGCGGTCAGCGTGGTTGCCATGGTGTTCTCCCCGGGTCCGGCCGTGTCGTCGCCGGTCGAGAGACCGGGCTGGGCAGGAATGTCCCTTTATTCGCTGAAAAGTGCAACGTTGTCAATTATCGACTTGCGAGGGGCGCGCCGCCAACCTTGGATCGGGCCTTCCAGACGGCCAGATCGGGATGGATTTGCGGCAGCGCGGCAGCTCGTGCCCTGGCTGGGACAAAGGGCATGGACGCGCCATACAAAGCCATACAAGCGCATAACTCGAACACACCTTACGAATGTCGCGACAGCTATGTTGCGATGCCGTATCGAATGTTCGAAAAATCCCGGCTAGGCTGATTGACAACGTTGTCATTCTGACAGCAGACTCCGCCTCGAATCAGGTTGCACCCGGTTTGCGGCAGTCCGGCGCAACCGGGTCGGAACTCATCGGCCACGGGAGAACACAGTGGGGGAAGCCGCCAACCCGCGTCATGCCACGGCGTCGCCAACGATGTTGGGCGGACGGCCATTGCTGCATGGAGCGGATGCGTCCGGCCCTGCGGCGGACCAGCCGTTCCTGGCGGCCGATGTCGGCGGCACGCATGCGCGCATCGGCCTGGTGATCGGTCATGCCAGCGGCCTGCGCCCGGTCAGCGTGCTGCACTACCACCGCTACAGCTGCGCCGACTGGTCCGGTCTGGCCGCGATGCTGCAGGACTTCGTCGAGCAGTTGGCCGGCACGCCGCACGCCGCGTTGCGCGGCGGGTTGCGCCATTGCGCGGTGGCCTGTGCGGGCTACGTGCTGGACGACGCGATCGTCAACGAGAACCTGCCGTGGCCGGTGTCGATCCGCGAAATCCGCGAGCGCCTCGGCATCCGGCGGCTGGTGGTGATCAACGACTTCGAGGCGGTGGCCTACGCCGCCCAGTTCATTGGTGCCGACGAGACGCGGCCGATCATCGAGACCGCGCAGCCGGCAGCCGCCGGGCCGGTGCTGGTGATGGGGCCGGGCACCGGCCTGGGTTCGGCGGTGCTGCTGCCGGGCCAGCCGCGCGCCCAGGTGCTGGCGACCGAGGCAGGGCAGGTGTCGCTGGCGCCGGGCAACGAGCGCGAGATCGAGATCCTGCGGCTGTTCCGCCGCGAACGCGCGCACGTGTCGTTCGAGGACGCGCTGTCCGGCCCCGGCCTGTTCAAGCTTTATCGCGCGCTGTGCGAGCTGCGCGGCAGCGCTGCCCGCGCGTTGACGCCGGCCGAAGTGACCGCCGCCGCACTGCTCGGCAACGATGCCGCCGCGGTGGAGGCGCTGGAAATTTTCTGCGGCCTGCTCGGCAGCTTCGTCGGCGATCTGGTGCTGCTGTACGGCGCCCGCGGGGTCTACCTGGCCGGCGGGATCCTGCCGCAGATCCAGCCGTTCCTGCTGGCCAGCACGTTTGCCGAGCGCTACTTCAACAAGGGCGTGATGCGCGCCTATCTGCAACAGGTTCCGGTACGACTGATCGAGCACGGCCAGCTTGGTGTCATCGGCGCCGCAGGCTGGTTTCTGGATGAGCGGATTAGAGGATGAGATGACCGCCACCCGGTGACACGGCGCCAAGCCAAACCACTACACAACGTCCGCGACCGTCGTCATGCCGGTCTTGATTCGAGCCAGCCTCTGAGGGGAGGAGATCATGAATTACCGCAAGACATTGCTAGCCGCGAGCATCATCACCGGTCTGTGCGTTTCCGGCGCGCTGTATGCGCAGGACGCCGCGCAGGCGAACACAACCAACCCCACCGACCAATCAGCGAGGAAGGACGTCAAGAACCTCGGCACCGTGATGGTCACCGGCATCCGCGACAGCGAGGCCGAATCGCTGGCGCTGAAGAAGGAGGCCAACTCGCACGTCGAGATCGTCACCGCCGAGGACATCGGCAAGCTGCCCGCCAAGAACGTGGCCGATACGCTGCAGCGCCTGCCTGGCGTCAGCGTGGGTACCTCCAGCGCCGGTGAAGGCGGCTTCGACGAGAACGACCGCGTCAGCCTGCGCGGCACCAACCCGAGCATGACCCAGACCCTGGTCAACGGTCACAACATCGGTACCGGCGACTGGTTCGTGCTCAACCAGACGGCCACCGTGGGCCGCAGCGTGAGCTACAGCCTGCTGCCGTCGGAAATCGTCAGCGAAGTCGTGGTGCACAAGAGTTCCGAAGCACGCCTGGTCGAGGGCGGCGCCGCCGGTACGGTCGACATCAGGACCCGCAGGCCGCTGGAGTTCGCCCAGCCCGTGACCGTGCAGGGATCGGTGGGCGGCGTGTATTCGGACCTGCCCGGCGACACCAAGCCGCAGTTCAGCGGCCTGTTCAACTACCGCAATGACGCCAGCACGTTCGGCGTCATGGCGCAGGCGTTCTACGAGAAACGCAACTTGCAGCGCAACGGCCAGGAGATCCTCGGACTGAACCAGCTGCAGTCCACCGACGCGATCGTCGCGGCCCACCCCGACCTGAACGGCGTGTACTACCCCAGCCTGATCGGCAGTGCGCTGTTCACCCAGGTCCGCACGCGCAAGGGCGGCACGGTCGACGTGCAGTTCAAGCCGGCCGACAACGTCACCGTGAACCTCAACGGGTTCATCAGCAAGCTCGACGCCAACAACTACAACCGCAACTACATGCTGTGGGGCAACCATTTCGTTCCGGGCGCGGCCAACCTCGACCCGGGCTACGCGGTCAACGGCAACACGTTGACGAATGCGTCCTTTGCGGCGGTTCCCGGGGACGCCACGAACTACGGCATTTATGACATGGTCTCGCGCAGGGCCTCGTCCTCGACCAAGTTCGTGACCGCCGATGTCGACTGGCAGGCCACCGACATGCTCAGCTTCACGGGCCAGGTCGGTACCACCAGGGGCGAGGGCAATAGCCCGGCCCAGGACGTGCTCGAACTCAATACGTCGCCGGGCACCGGCGCGGCCTGGGACTTCCGTGGCACCGGCAAGCCGGCCAACTGGGCGCTGGGCGGCGACAACAGCTCGCCGGCCGCATCGGGAGTCAGCGCCAACTGGATCTTCGGCGAAGGCGGCATCAGCGTCGAGGACAAGGAGAAATGGGGCAAGATCGATGGCGAGCTGGATTTCGACAGCGGTTCGCTGGCGTCGTTGCAGTTTGGCGTCCGCTACGCCGATCACACCCGCGAAAACGACCATGCGTTTGCCCAGGGGCCGACCGCGGGCTTCGACGATCCGGCCAACTTCCCGCAGGGCTTCCAGGCCTATCCGGGCGACTTCAACAGCAGTCTGGGTGGCTCGTTTCCGCAGAACATCTGGTACTACAGCCAGAGCGACCTGGCGGCCTATGACGGCAAGTACGCCAACCGCGGTCCGGAGCGCCTGTATCCGAACGACATCTACAAGGTCAACGAGAAGGACAGCGCGCTCTACCTGCAGGCCAATTTCGGCGGCGACGGCTGGAGCGGCAACCTGGGCGCGCGTTACGTCCATACCAAGGAGGCGATCGGCTACACCAGCAACACGCCGCAGGAGCCGGGTGCGCAGGGACCGATTCTGGGCTCGGCCTTCTTCCCGGCAGGCTACTTCTTCAATACCTACAAGCACAACTACAGCAAGATCCTGCCCAGCGGCAACCTGAGGTTCAACCTGACGGACGACCTGCTGCTGCGCCTGGCCGCATCGCAGACGCTGACCCGCCCGGACTACTCGGCCCTGGCCGGCACGGTGTCGCTGGACGACCTGGGTCACACCGGCAGCGGTGGCAATCCGCATCTGCAGCCCCTGCTGTCGAGCAACTTCGATGCGTCGCTGGAGTGGTACTTCGCGTCGCGCGGCCTGTTGTCGGCCGGTGTCTATGCCATGTCGCTGAAGAACTACGTCAATTTCGCGGTGGAAAACCGCTCGTACCTGGACATGCAGGCCAGCAATGTCGCCGGTACGCCGGTGTACGCCAATTACCAGGTGAGCATCCCGAGCAATACCCGCGGCAAGGTCAAGGGCGTGGAGCTGAACTATCAGCAACCGTTCGGCAAGTACCTCGGCATGGCGTTGAACTACACCTATGCCAACGGGCATGCGTCCAACGACGAACCGTTGCAGGGCACGTCGAAGAACACGGCCAACCTCTCGGGCTACTTCGAGAACGACCGCTTCAACGCACGCGTGACCTACACCTACCGTTCGTCCTACTACGCCGGTCCGGACCGCGCGGGCTTCTTCTACCTTGCCGGCACCGGCTACCTGTCGGCTTCGCTGGGCTACAAGATCAACGACTGGATGTCGCTCTCGCTGGACGGCCTGAACCTCAACAACCCGACGCTGAAGTACTACGTCAAGTCCGACAACTACAGCAAGCAGCCGCGCGCGTTCTACACCAACGGCCGTCAGTACTACCTGACCCTCAACTTCAAGTTCTGATCCGCGCTTAGCAGTGACGCGAGCCAGGGACGGCTCCGCATCCTCCCCGAACGGGCCCGGGCCACTTTCCGGGTCCGTTTTTTTTATGGGGCCATGCACCGCCGTGCATGGCATCCTGCACCATCCGTTGCCGGAGACCGCCGATGACCTGCCTGATCACACGCCGTCTGGCCTTGCTCTTTTGCGGCTCCGCGCTCGCCCTCACTGGGGCCGTGGCGAGTGGCCCGGCACGCGCCGGAGCGGCACCGGTTTCCCTGATCCCGCTGCCGGCGCAGCTCAGCGTGGCCAGTGGCCGTTTCACCGTCGACGCCGCCACGCCGATCGTTGTCGCCGACGATCACGCCTCCAGCTTGCGCACGGCGCGCTGGCTTGCCGACCTGGTATCCCGCGTGCGCGGGCTGAAGCTCGGCGTGCATCAAGGGGCGCCGTTGCCCCGCGCCATCGTGATGCGGCTGGATCCGAAACTCGACACTGACAATGACGAAGCCTACGTGCTCGACGTCGCCGCCGACGGCATCCGGTTGACCGCGCGCACCGAGGCCGGCCTGTTCCGCGGCGCGACCACGCTGTGGCAGCTGCTCACGCCGAATGCATCGCATGGTGCGGTGAACGTGCCCGCGCTGCACATCCGCGACCAGCCGCGGTTCGCCTGGCGCGGGCTGATGCTGGATTCGGCGCGGCACTTCCAGAGCGTGGCCGAGATCGAGCGCCTGCTCGAGCAGATGGCCCAGCACAAGCTCAACGTGCTGCACTGGCACCTCACCGACGACCAGGGCTGGCGGATCGAGATCAGGCGCTATCCCGAGCTCACCCGGATCGGGGCTTGGCGCACGCCGCCGGATGCCGGGCATGACGGCGAACCGGAGCGCTACGGCGGCTTCTACACCCGGGAAGACATCCGCCGCGTGGTGGCCTACGCGGCCGCGCGCCACATCACCATCGTGCCGGAGATCGACATGCCGGGTCACGCGCAGGCCGCGGTGGCCGCGTATCCGCAGCTCGGCGTCACCGGCCAGCGGCCGAAAGTCTCCACCGACTGGGGTGTGAACCCGTGGCTTTACAACGTCGACGATGACACTTTCACCTTCATCGAAAACGTGCTCGACGAGGTGATGGTGCTGTTCCCTTCGACGTACATCCACGTCGGCGGCGACGAGGCGATCAAGGACCAATGGCAGGCCTCGCCCGCGGTGCAAGCGAAGATGCGCGAGCTGGGCATCACCAGCGAGAACGCGCTGCAGGGCTGGTTCATCGGCCGCATCGGCCAGTACCTCGACCAGCACGGACGCAAGCTGATTGGCTGGGACGAGATCCTCGAAGGCGACAACGTGCCGGCCGACGCCACGGTGATGTCCTGGCGCGGCATCGACGGCGCGATCAAGGCCGCGCTGCTCGGCCACGACGTGGTGCTGTCGCCGGCGCCGGGCCTCTACTTCGACCACGTGCAGGGCGATCTCGCCGACGAATATGCCGGCCGCCTCGGCGTGGAATCGCTGAAGAACGTATACGGTTTCCAGGCCGTGCCCGGTGTGCTGGGGGCGGCGCAGGCGAAGCATGTGTTGGGCGTGCAGGCCAACCTCTGGGCCGAGCACCTGCCCACCTTCGCCCACGTGGAACACGCCGCCTTCCCGCGACTGGATGCGCTCAGCGAAGTAGCCTGGTCGCCGCCCGCCACGAACAACTGGGCGAGCTTCCTCGCCCGCCTGCCGGCGCAGTTCGCGCGTTACCGCGCACAGCACGTCAACGTGGCCGACAGCGCCTTCGCGGTGGATATCGCCACCGACCGCAACCTGGCGCTGGCCACCGGCAAGGCCACGGTGACGCTGGCGAACCAGACGGACTTCGGCGCCATCCACTACACGCTGGACGGCAGCGCACCCACACCTGCCTCGCCGCGCTACGACGCGCCGTTCAACGTGACCCTGCCGGTCACCGTGCGCGCCGCCAGCTTCGCCGCCGACGGCAGCCCGCTCGCTGCGCCGCGCGAACGCGTGCTGGATCGCGCCGCCCTGCTCAGCCTGCCGGGCAACATGCTGCCCAACTGTCCCCGCAGCGATTTCCGCCTGCACCTGCAGCCCATGCCCGACGCGAAGAGCACCCAGCCGGTATACGCGGTGAACGTGTTCGACAGCTGCCAGCTGTTTCCCGCCACATGGATGGACGGCGTGACCGCGATCCATGTCGACGCGGTGCGCCTGCCGCGCAACTTCGCGCTGGCGCACGAACAGAAGCTGGTGGTGCCGCGACCGCACGCGACGCCGTTCGGCGAACTGGTGGTGCATGCCGACCGCTGCGACGGGCCGGTGCTCGCCAGCATGCCGCTGCCCGATCCCGCACACGGCACGCGCAACTTCGCGCTCGACGCGGCGCTGCCGGCGCAGCTGGGCGAACATGCGCTGTGCCTGATCTACACCGCGCCGATCGACGGACCGCTGTATGCGATCGGCCGGGTAGCGTTCACGCCATGATTCCTGGATTGTCTGCCTGATCGATCGGGCCACCGCCGTGGCCACGATCTGCCAGCACCTGTTCGCCGGCTGGATGACGCCGCTCATGGCATCCATCTCAAGCTCCAGCGGCGCCCCACAAGGTGCCCGGGTTGCCGGCGGTCAGATAGCCGAGGCCGAAGCCCAGCGGAAACAGCAGCAGGATCGGCAGGCAGCCCATGGCATCAGCGTGCCGCTGTCGCAGCTTCCGGTTGCGAAGGCGGGTAGCGCAGCAGGACATGCTTCGCCAGCTGGGTGTCGGCGCCCGACAACTCGATCAACGGCAGCACCTTGCCGGCGACCAGCGCGGCGATTGGCGCGCCGTCGCGATACAGCACGCGCGAGCCGGCCAGTGCCGGCACCTTGTCGCCGACCAGCACGGTGCCGACCAGGTTCAACGGATCGCAGCCGCTCACGCAGACCAGCTCGCCGTCGTCCGCGCGCTGGCGTACGGCGCGCAGCGGCGCGATCGCCTCGGGCAGGGCGAACTGTTCGCCGACCAGGCCTTCGACGAAGCGCCCGCCGCGGATTTCGCCGCGCGCCTCCAGCCGGTGGTACACGCGCAGCAGCTCGCGCCACGGCGGCAGCCACGGCGCCTCGCGCTCCAGCAATTTCCAGAACACCACGCCGTAGCGGCGCAGCAGGGTGCGGGCGACGTGTTCGATCGCCTCGGGCTCAGGCGTGTCCGTTATCGCGGTACGCGCCAGCGCCCAGCGCCCGGCGTCCTCGATGCCGCCGAACTGGTGCCGCCGCAGTCGCCGGTGGCGCCCGCCGTCGCGTTTCGCTGCCGGCAACAGCAGGGCACGCAGTCCGGCGAAGCTGTCCGCGCTGGCCCGTCCGGCGGCGACCAGTTCGCCCAAGGCGTCTTCCAGTTCGGTGCGCAGCAGGTGGGTGTCCGCCAGCAGTTCGTCGAAGAACAGCGCGCCGTGTGCCTGCAGCGCGTCGGCGACGGCCTGGGCGCGCGACGACAGCAACACGTCCTGGATGTCACCTCGGGAAGCAACGGACGTCCAGACGGCCATCTCGCGCCGCGGCAGCAGCACGATCGGCGTGCTGCGCACCGGCCCGCCGCCACCGCCGCTGCCGGTACGCAGGCGGCTCCAGACGATGCGGCCGGCGCGGCACAGCTCGTCCAGCCAGCTGATCGAATAGTCGCCGATGCGCGCAGGCAGGAGTTCGGATTCCCAGGCGCCGGCGGCCGCTTCGTAACCTTCCAGTTGCGCCAGCGTGGCCACCAGCGCGTCCGGCCCGCTCGCTCGTGTGGCGGTCGATGCGTGCTGCCAGTCGAACAGGAAACGCATCAGCGCGCGCCGGCTCACCGGCTCGATTTCGCGGCGCAGCCGGCCGATGGTGTAGCGGTGGATGCGCGCCAGCAGGTGGCGTTCGCACCATTCGGTGTCGCTGGCGTCGGCGCTGAAGCGGCCCTGCATCACGTAGCCTTCGGACTGCAGCCGCAGCAGCGCCTGCTCGACTTCGCCGGCGTCGACGTCGAGGGATTGCGCCAGTCCATTCGCGGTGACCGGGCCGAGCCCGCCGAGGCGGTGGCGCACCAGTTCCAGCAAGGCGTCTTCGCGCGGCCAGGTCTGCGCGGCGTATTCGGCCGGGGCAGCGATCGGCGGCTGCATGGTGGCGTCGGGATGCAGCGCCTGCCACAGCGGCAACTGTTCGGCAGACGCCCAGATCGTGAGGTGCGCTCCTGCAGTGAGCAAGGTGGCGCGCCCGGCCTTCGCCAATGCGTGCAATCGTTCGTCCCAGCCGGTATGAGCCGCCACTTCCGCTGCGCTGACGAAACCCAGCAAGGTCAGCGCTTCGTGCATCTCGTCGGCGTCGCGCACCTGCGGCCACGCTTCCTCGCGCACTGCGGCGATCGCGTCGGGGTCGAGCCGGCCCAGATCGTCCGCGCTGTCGGCGTTCCAGCGGCGGTTCTGCACCGCCTGGGTGCGGCGCTCCTCCAGCGGCGCGTCGTCGAGGAAGGCGTACGGCGCCGCGTTCAATACTTCGGCGGCGAGCGGGCTGGGTGCACTGAGATCGCGCGCCACGATGGCGATCTCGCCACCTTCGAGGCGGCGCAGGATCGCCAGCAGGCCGTCGATGTCCATCGCCTCGCGCAGGCAGTCGTGCATGGTCTGGTTGACCAGCGGATGATCCGGCACCTCGCGCTCGCCCACGATGTTTTCGAGGCAGGCGACCTGGTCGGGGAACACCGCGGCGAGCAGGTCCTCGCTCTTCATGCGCTGCAATGGCGGCGGGGTTTTCTTGCCGCCGGTGAAGCGCGGCAACGCGAGCGCGGTCACCGCGTTCCAGCGCCAGCGCGCGGGAAACAACGGGGCGTCGAGCAGCGCCTGCACCAGCACGTGCTCGGCGGTGTTCGAGTGCAGGTAGTGCGCCACTTCCTCCAGCGGAAAACTGTGGCTGGTCGACAGCGACAGCACGATCGCGTCCTCGGTCGCCGCCGCCTGCAGTTCGAAGTTGAACTGGCGGCAGAAGCGCTTGCGCAGCGCCAGCCCCCACGCACGGTTGATGCGGCTGCCCCACGGCACGTGAAGCACCAGCTGGGTGCCGCCGGATTCGTCGAAAAAGCGCTCCAGCACCAGCGCGTGCTGGCTCGGCAGCACGCCGAGCGCGGCTTTCGCGCGGGCCAGGTAGTCGACCAGCTGCTGTGCGGCGGCTTCGTCCAGGCCGAGTTGATCGTGCAGCCATGCCATGGCTGCGGCCACGCCACCGGTATCGAGCTGCGCGGACAGTTCCTCGCGCAGCCGCGACACGCCCAGCGACAGCTCGTTGCTGCGCCCCGGCGCCTCGCCCAGCCAGAACGGGATGCTCGGCGGCGCACCGTGCGCGTCCTCCACGCGCAGCCGGTCGCGCTCGACGCGCTGGATGCGGTAGCTGGTGTTGCCGAGCTGGAAGATGTCGCCGGCCATGCTCTCGACCGCGAAATCCTCGTTCACCGTGCCCACGATGATCGCCTGCGGTTCCAGCACGACCTTGTAGTCGGCGGTGTCGGGAATGGTGCCGCCGGAGGTCAGCGCGGTGAGCCGTGCACTGCGCCGCGGGCGCAGCTGCCGGTTCACCGCGTCGCGATGGATATAGGCCGCACGCGGCCCCTGGCGGGTGGTGAAGCCCTCGGCCAGCATGCGCACCACGGCGTCGAACTCGCGGCGCGCGAGATTGCGGTACGGATACGCGCGGCGCACCAGCGCGTACAGCGCGTCCTCGTCCCACTCGGCGCAGGCGACCTCGGCGACGATCTGCTGCGCCAGCACGTCCAGCGGCTGCGGCGGCAGGATCAGCGCATCGAGTTCGCCACGGCGCACGCAGTCGAGCAGGGCGGTGCATTCGATCAGGTCGTCGCGGGTAGCCGGGAACAGCCGCGCCTTCGGCGTGCCGTCGATGCTGTGGCCGGAGCGGCCGGCGCGCTGCAGGAACGCGGCGATCGAGCGTGGCGAGCCGAGCTGGCAGACCAGATCGACCTCGCCGATGTCGATGCCCAGCTCCAGCGAGGCGGTGGCCACCAGCACCTTCAGCTCGCCGCGCTTCAGTCGTTGCTCGGCATCCAGCCGCAACTCCTTCGACAGGCTGCCGTGGTGCGCCGCCACGTGCTCCTTGCCCAGCCGCTCGGACAAATGCCGTGCGGCGCGTTCGGCCATCCGCCGCGTGTTGACGAAGACCAGGGTGGTGCGATGTGCGTGTACCAGCTGCGCGAGGCGGTCGTAGACCAGCTCCCAGCAGTCGTTCGACATCACCGCCTCCAATGGCACCGGAGGCACTTCGATGGCGAGGTCGCGCGGGCGGGTGTGGCCCACGTCGATGACGGTGACGTCGCCCTTCGCGTTCGCCTCCTCTCCCCCATGGGGAGAGGATTGAGGTGAGGGGCTGCCGTGCGTCGAATCCTCACTTTCGGAAGCCGCTTCGTTGTTGCTTCCCCGCGACTCGAGCCCCTCACCCCGGCCCTCTTCCCAAGGGGGAGAGGGGGAAGGAGCGCCAACCAGAAAGTCGGCGACCATTTCTATGGGCTTCTGCGTCGCCGACAAGCCAATTCGCAGCAAGCGCCGCTGGCACAGTGACTCCAGCCGCTCCAGCGACAGCGCCAGGTGCGAACCGCGCTTGCTGCCGGCGATGGCGTGGATCTCGTCGACGATCACCGAACGCGTGCCCGAGAGCATGGCGCGCCCCGAGGCCGAACCCAACAGCACGTACAGCGATTCCGGCGTGGTCACCAGGATGTGCGGCGGCAGCTTGCGCAACAGGTTGCGTTCGGCCTGCGGGGTGTCGCCGGTGCGCACCGCGGTGCGGATGGCCACGTCGGGCAGGCCGAGTTTCTCGAGTTCGGCGCGGATGCCTTCCAGCGGCGCTTCCAGGTTGACGTGGATGTCGTTCGACAGCGCCTTCAGCGGTGACACGTAGACCACGCTGGTGGTGTCGGCGAGCACGCCGCCATGCGCCACGCCCTCGCGCACCAGCGCGTCGATCGCGGCGAGGAAGGCGGTCAGCGTCTTGCCCGAGCCGGTCGGTGCGGCGACCAGGGTGTGCTTGCCGGCGCGGATCGACGGCCACGCCGCCGCCTGCGCCGCGGTGGGTGCAGGGAAGGCGGCGCGAAACCAGTTCGCGACGGCGGGGTGGAAATCGTGCAGTGGCATGTATTCGGGCCCGCAAGGACAGGGGCAGGGACAGATCTTAGATGGAGACGGATGAGGCTGCTGCCAATGGATCGGGACCTCGCGCTTTCGCCGCCGCCACCCTTGTATGACAATACGGCTACGCACCATTGCCTTTCCAACTGGGGAAAACCTGATGTCCGTCGCCCGCCCGCCGCGTTCCGCCGTGCTTGCCTTGTCGATCACGCTCGCTCTTGGTCTGCCGGTTTCCGCCGTGCTGGCGCAGGAAACGACCACGCCGGCCAAGACGCCGACGACCAAGGCCACCGAGCTGCAGACAGTGAACGTCACCGCCTCGAAACGGGTGGAGAACATGCAGAAGGTGCCGATGGCGATGACCGTACTGACGCCGGACAAGCTGGAGGCGTTCGGCCAGTCCGGCGACACCGTGCTGCAGCTGGCCGCGCGCGCGCCCAGCGTGTACGCCGAGACGTCCTATGGCCGCGAGTTCCCGCGCTTCTACATCCGCGGGCTCGGCAACAGCGATTTCGACCTCAACGCGTCGCAGCCGGTATCGATGGTGTACGACGACATCGTGCAGGAGAATCCGATCCTGAAGGGCTTCCCGCTGTTCGACCTGGCTCAGGTCGAGGTGCTGCGCGGCCCGCAGGGCACGCTGTTCGGGCGCAACTCGCCGGCTGGCGTGATCAAGTTCGAGTCGGTGCGCCCGAGCCAGGAAACCAGCGGCTACGCCCGCGTCTCGTACGGCTCGCTGGGCACCGCGAACGCCGAGGCGGCGCTGGGTGGCGCGCTGGGCGGGCACTGGTCCGGCCGCGTCTCGGCGCTGGCGCAGCATCGCGACGGCTGGATCGACAACACCTTCACCGGGCAGAAGGACGTGCTGGGCGGCTACAACGATCGCGCCGTGCGGCTGCAGGCGCTGTACGAGAACGGCGGCTTCAGCGCGCTGATCAACGGCCACGCGCGCTGGCTGGACGGCAGCGCGATGGTCAACCGCGCCAACGCGATCGAACTGGGTGGCCCGAGCTTCGTGCCCGGCTTCGACCGCGACAAGGTCTCCCAGGACGGCCGCAACAAACAGCACCTGTTCAGCTGGGGCAGCAACCTGCACCTGGCGTGGAACCTGGGCGACACCACCTTCACCTCGATCACCGGGCTGGAACGCGCCACCACCTACAGCCTCGGTGACGTCGACGGCGGCTACGGCGCGAGTTTCCACCCGCCGATGGGCCCGGGCTTCATCCCGTTCCCCGCCGAGACGGCCGATGCGTTGCCGCACGACCGCCAGATCACCCAGGAATTCCGCCTCGCCAGCAACGGGCAAGACAAGCTCAACTGGCAGGTCGGTACCTACTATTTCGACGAAGACATCGCGATCAGCAACTTCGACTACGCCACCTTCAACAACCACGTGCTGGACGGCTACGCCACGCAGACCCAGCGCACCAAGGCGTGGGCGGTGTTCGGTTCGGCCAACTATCAGCTTGCCGAGGATTTCGAGCTGCGCGCCGGCGCACGCTGGTCGCACGACTCGCGCAACTTCAAGGTGGACCGCATGCTGTCGCCGATCGGCGGCGGCCCGCTGCAGCTGACCGCGAACCCGCATGACTCGCGCTGGAGCGGCGACCTCACCGGCACCTGGACGCTCAGCCCCAACGTCAACGTCTACGCGCGCGTCGCCAACGGCTTCCGTGCACCCAGCGTGCAGGGCCGCGTGCTGTTCGCCGACTTCATCTCGCAGGCCAAGCCGGAGACGATCACCAGCTACGAGCTGGGCGTGAAGACCACCGGCATGGACAACCACGTGCGCTTCAACGCGAACGTGTACAGCTACAACATGCACAACCAGCAGCTCACCGCGGTGGGTGGCGACATCAACGTCACCCGCCTGATCAACGCGAAGAAAACCGAGGGCTACGGCGCCGAGTTCGACCTGGAGGCCTACCTCACGCCGAACTTCGTGCTTACCGCCGGCGGCAGCTACAACCATACCGAGCTGAAGGATCCAGGCTTGGCCGTGGCGATCTGCGGCTCCGGCTGCACCGTGCTCGACCCGCGCGACGGCGCGGGCAATGCGCTGGTCGACGGCAACACCCTGCCGAACGCGCCGAAGTGGATCGGCACGCTCACCGCGCGCTATGGCATCCCGCATGGCGACAGCGGCGAGTTCTTCGTCTACACCGACTGGAACTACCGCACCGAGGTGAACTTCTTCCTGTACGACTCGGCCGAGTTCAAGAGCAAGCCGCTGCTGGAGGGCGGCGTGCGCCTCGGCTACAACTGGGACTACGGCCGCCGCGAGGTCGCCCTGTACGGCCGCAACATCACCGACAAGCAGGCGATCACCGGCGCGATCGACTTCAACAACCGCACCGCCTTCGTCAACGACCCGCGTGTCATCGGGGTGGAGTTCCGCGCCGAGCTGTAATCCGCGCGCCGGAGCCGCCGCCACCCGTCTCGCCGGTGGCGGCGGCTCCACGGGACGGCGATGCAAGTGCCGTTCACGCATGTCACTATTCGTGGCAGGGTTGTCGCAGGTCAGGGGTCCCGTAGGGGCATCCGGCGAAGGCCCCCTTGCGAAGGATCCCCATGCACATGATGGAATGGTTTTTGCGGAAGGTCGGCGCGATGGCACCGACCTTCCGCCAGATTGGCGTGCTCGTCTTCGTCGGCCTTGCGGGTATCGGTGCCGCTCACGCCGTCAGCCTCGATCCGGCGGTGCTGCCGAAAATCCAGGCGGCCACGTTCGAAGTGGTCGCGGCCAAGCCGGTCGACGATCCGCTGACCTACGAGAGGCCGCTGCCGCTGGAACTGCTGCCGTACCAGGAACGCAACGACAAGTACTACTCGATCGGCACCGCCTTCGCGCTGGGCAACAACCGCTACGTCACCGCCGCGCATGTGCTGCAGAGCGGCATCGACAGCCTGTGGGGCGAACCCGCGCTGCGCGATGCCAGTGGTCGTGTGTATGCGATCGGCAAGATCGAGAAATTCTCGCTGCAGCAGGACTTCGTGGTGTTCACCCTGGCCGAGCAACCCGCGCACGCCTCCGCACTGGAGGTGAACGCGCACCCTGCCTTGAATGGCGTGGTCTATGCGGTGGGCAATGCGCTGGGGACCGGCGTGGTGATCCGCGACGGCCTGTACACCTCCGACACGCCGGAAGACCAGGACGGTCGCTGGAAGTGGATGCGCTTCTCGGCCGCCGCCTCGCCCGGCAACAGCGGTGGCCCGCTGCTGGATGCGGACGGCAAGCTGATCGGCATCGTGCTGATGAAGTCGCAGAACGAGAACCTGAACTACGCGCTGCCGATCCGCCGCGTGCTGGAAGCGCCCGATCACCTGGCCTCGATCGACCAGCGCATCCCTTACCAGTTCGACGTGTTCGACACGATCCTCAGCAACACCTTGAAGGCCGAATTCGCACTGCCGCTGAGCTTCGCCGAGTTCAGCGCCGCGTACCAGCAACGCTTCGACAGTTACGTCGACAGCCAGCTCAAGGCACTGCTGGCGAAGGAGCCGGACCGGCTGTTCCCGCATGGCGAGGGCTCCAGCGTATTGCTGCACGGCATGCCATCGATGGGCAACTTCCCGGCCCTGATCACGCGCGACCGCGACGGCAGCTGGAGCCTGGCCAAGAAGACCGGCGACAACGCCACCTTGCCCAGCAACGGCTACGTCACGCCAGGCGTGGTCGGGCGCAACCTGCTGTTCCACGTGCGCCGGCCCGACAATGTCCCGGCGGCCGCGCTGTACGCCGATCCGGTCAAGCTGATGGACATGGTGGCCAAGGTCGGCTTCCTCACCCGTGACGTCGGCCCCGAGGAGGTCCGCATCACGTCGCTGGGCAAGCCCACCCGCGACACGCTCTACACCGATGCGTGGCAGCGCCGCTGGCAGGTGCGGGTGTGGCCGATGCCGGCGACGAATGCGCTGGTGCTGAGCTTCGCCTTGCCGGTGCCGGACGGCTACGTGATGTTGATGCGCATCGCGCCGGCCAGCCAGGAGCACGACTATCTGATCAACCTGCAGGCGCTCACCGATTTCTTCTTCGTTACCTACGATGGCACGCTGGCGCAGTGGCAGGATTTTCTGAAGAACACCGCGTTGCTGCCGGCCGCGTTCAAGGACATCCGCATCGACATCGACTACGGCCACCGCTTCGCGTACACCTCGAAGCGGCTGCGCTACGCGTACACCCCGGCGCTGCAGAAGATCGAGCCGGACAGCATGCTGACGCTCGGCTTCAGCTACTTCAACGATCACGGCAAGGTGGTCTGGGACGTGGCCGACGTGTGGCAGGCGGCCAGCGCCCACGACAAGTACTGGAGCAACTTCGCGCGGGTGCCGCAACCCTCCGACGACCTCGACGACGGCTTCAAGAGCAACTGGAACAAGATCGTGAACCGGCAGCGCCCGTTCGACGGCGTGCCGCGCAGCGAGAATGACGTGATGAAGATCAACGGCGTGCTGGCCGCTCCGGCCGGGGCGAAACCGGGCGTGCTGTACACCGTTTACCACTATGCCGAAGGAGCGCATCCGGCGGCGGAGATGAAGGCCAAGCTCGATCTGCTGCTGAAGGATGCCCACGTCAGCGAGCATTGATCTCGCGCCGGCTATGCTCCCGGCGCTGGTGTACGGCGGCGGTCGATCGGGCTACCGTAGCCCGCTGGCGCAACGAGGAGGATGCGGGTGGAACGAAGGGTAGAGCCGACGGCGCGGGACGATCGCGCGAATGGCGGAGCATGGCTGGCCATGGCCGACGGCCAGAAACTGTTTCTGCGCGACTGGCCGCGCGCGCAACCGCGCGGCGCACTGCTGATCGCGCATGGTCTGGGCGAGCACAGCGGTCGCTATGAGCGCCTGGCGGCGTGGTTCAACCAGCGCGGCTACGCGGTCCGCGGTTACGATCAGCGTGGCCACGGGCGAACCCCGGGCCGGCGCGGTGGGCTGCGCCACGGCGACGACTTGCTGCAGGATCTGGTCACCGTCTACCACGACTACGCCGCCGGCCTGGCGCAGCCGCCGCTGCTGCTGGGCCACAGCATGGGCGGATTGGTCGCCGTGCGCGCGGTGCTGGATGGCCTGATCGAGCCACCGGCGCTGGTGCTGTCCTCGCCGGCGCTGCGCAGCTGGGAGTCGCCGCGGATGATCGCACTGGCACGGCTGCTGAGCCGCATCGCACCGGGTATTCCGCTGCCCAACGGGCTGGATTTCGACAAGCTCTCGCATGATCGTCAGGTGGTCGCCGACTACCGCAGCGACCCGTTGCGACACAGCTGGATCACCCCGCGGCTGGCCAACTTCATCTTTGGCGCCGGTGCGGCGTGCATCGCCGATGCCGCCACGCTGGCGCTGCCGACGCTGTTGCTGGTGGCCGACGACGATGGCCTGGTCGACCCCTCCGGCAGCCGCGCGTTTGCGCGCAAGGCCGCCGTGAGCGGGCAGCTGACCACACGTTATTTCTCGACGCTGTACCACGAGCTGTTCAACGAGGCCGAGCCGGGTCGCAGCCAGGTGCTGATGCAACTGGCCGACTGGCTGGGTCGGCAGATCGGGCCGGCGCCGAACTGAGCGCGTCGTCGCGACGGGAATCCGCGCGCCCGATCGGCGCCACCCGGCCGCCATGAATTGCGGCGATACTTTGCGGCAGACCTACGGAGAGGTTATTCATGACACGTCGTTCGTACGAGTGCCTGCCGCCGCGCGCGCTGTCGCGCATCCTGCTCAGCCTGATGCTGACCCTGCTGCTCGCCGCCTGCCATCGAAGCCCCGACAATGGCAAGCCAGCCCTGCAAGGTGCGCCGGCGGCCGCCAGTTCGACGCTGCAGAACGACAACTCTGCATTCGCCCTGGTCTCGACCAGTTCGGAAACCGCCGACTCGCGCACCGCGCTGGTGCTGCGTTTCAACGCCACGCTGGCCTCGGCGCAAGCGTTCGACGCGCTGATCGCGGTGACCGGCCCGAACGGTGAAGTGGTCAGTGGCAGCTGGAGCCTGCGCGACGACGGCAAGACGCTGGCCTTCCCGTTCGTGCAATCGAACACCCGCTACGCGGTGCAGCTGAAGGCCGGCCTGCTCGCCGCCGACGGCCGCACCCTCGGCCACGAAGTGAAGCACGACGTGTACTCCGGCAACCTGCCGGCGGCGGTCGGTTTCGCCTCGCACGGCAGCGTGCTGCCGGCACGCGGCACCCGCGGCCTGCCGCTGGTGTCGATGAACGTGCACGATGCCGACGTGGAATTCTTCCGCGTGCGCGAGGATGCGCTGTCCGACCTGTTCTGCGCCTATCCGCGCAACGGTCACCGCGACAGCTACGAGCTCGACCACGACGTCGCCTACTACAACAACTGCGGCGAAGGTGACGACCGGCGCAGCCGCATGCCGATCACCGGGATCGCCGACTCGGTCTATGCCAACCACTACACGCTAGGCGGCGAACCGAACGAGCGCACCGTGACCTACCTGCCGGTGCAGAACATCAAGGAGCTGGCGCAGCCGGGCGTGTACATGGCCGTGGTCAAGGCCGGCGGCACGTTCAAGGACGGCTACGACACCGCCACCTTCTTCGTCAGCGACCTCGGCCTGCACCTGCGCGTCTATCGTGACAACGTGCTGCTGCACGTGGCCTCGCTGCGCGACGGTACGCCGGTGAATGCGGTGAATATCGAAATCCGCGACGCGGCCGGGCGCAGCAAGCTCAAGGCCACCACCGGCGCCGACGGCAATGCGTTGCTCGCGTACAAGATCAAGGCCTCCGACGTGCTGGTGGCGCGGCACGGCAAGGACGTGTCGGTGCTGCCGTTCAACCGGCCGGCGCTGGACGTGTCCAACTTCGACATCAGCGGCCGCAAGCAGGCGCCGTTCGAGGTGTACGCCTGGTCCGGCCGCGACCTGTACCGCCCCGGCGAGACGCTGCGCGCCTCGGCGCTGCTGCGCGACGACGACGGCAAGCCGATGAAGGCGCAGTCGCTGTTCGTGCGGGTGAAGCAGCCGGACGGCCGCACCCTGGTGGAAAAGCGGCTGGAGCCGCAGCAGCTGAACTACTTCGAGTTGAGCCAGGCGATTCCCGCCGATGCGCCGACCGGCCTGTGGCAGCTGGAATTCCGCCTCGATCCGGCCAGCAAGGAGACCGTGCAGGCGTTCCCGTTCCACGTCGAGGAGTTCCTGCCGGAGCGGCTGAAGGTCGAGCTGTCCAGCCCGCAATCGCGGCTGGCGCCGGGCGAGCCGTTGAAGCTGAAGGTCGCCTCCAGCTACCTGTACGGCGCGCCGGCCGACGGCAACCGCTTCACCGCGAAACTGCTGGTGGCGCCGGACGTGCATCCGGTGGCGGCGATGAAGGACACCTTCTTCGGCAATCCGCTGGTCGAGTTGCCGAAGAGCGCCGACGACGTGGTCGATGCCAAGCTCGACGCGCAAGGCGTGCTGGAGCAGGACGTGGCACTGCCCGACGACGTGAAACCGCTCGCGCCGCTGGCGGTGACCCTGTCCGGCAGCGTGTACGAGAGCGGCGGCCGCGCGGTGACCCGCCTGCTCAAGCGCACCTACTGGCCGGCCGACGCGCTGGTCGGCGTGCGCCCGCTGTTCGATCCGAAGCAGGGTGCGGAGAGCGAGGCGCCGGCCGGCTTCGAGATCGTGCGCGCGAACGCGAATGGCGAACTGGTTGCCGGCGCGCATCTGAAGGTGCGCCTGCAGCGCGAACTGCGCGATTTCTACTGGCTGTACGAGCGCGATGGCGGCTGGCAATCCAATGCGAACCAGCGCCTGCAGCTGATCGACGAGAAGGACATCGACGTCGCCGCCGGCAAGTCGGCCCACGTCGAGTTCCCGGTGCAGTGGGGCAGCTACCGCGTCGAGGTGTACGACCCGGCCACGAAACTCACCACGGTGTTCCCGTTCTTCGCCGGCTACAGCTGGGACGACGAGAACCTGGGCAAGGAGGCGCGCCCGGACAAGGTCAAGCTGCAGCTGGACAAGGCGCGCTACCGCGCCGGCGACACCATGAAGGTCACGGTGACGCCGCCGCAGGCCGGCCCCGGCGTGTTGCTGGTGGAATCGGATCATCTGCTCTACACGAAGAACATCGATGCGAAAGCGGGTGCCACCTTCGAGATTCCGGTCACCAAGGAGTGGGAACGCCACGACGTCTACGTGACGGCGCTGGTGTTCCGCGGCGGCGAAGCGGCCGAGCACACCACGCCGGCGCGCGCGCTGGGCGTCGAATACGTGGCGATGGACCGCAACGACCGGCGCATTCCGCTCAAGCTCGACGCGCCCGCGCTGATGCGCCCGGGCAACCCGCTCGAGGTCAGCGTGCAGGCCACTGGTCTGGCTGGACAGAAGGCGTTCGTCACGCTGTCCGCGGTCGACCAGGGCGTGCTCAACATCACCAACTACCCGGTGCCCGACGCGTGGGCGTGGCTGTTCGCCAAACGTGCCTTGAGTGTGGATGCGTACGACCTGTACAGCCGCATCATCGAGGCGATGGACGGCGAGCAGGCCAAGCTGCGCTACGGCGGCGACATGAGTGCGGGCGCGCTGCCCAAGGCCACCCGGCTCAACCCGAAGGTGCAGATCGTCGACCTGTTCACCGGCCCGGTCGCGTTCGACGCGCAGGGCAAGGCCACGCTGCACGTCGACGTACCCGACTTCAACGGCAGCCTGCGGCTGGCCGCGCTGGCCTATACCGACAGTCGCTACGGCAACGCCGATGGCGCGTCACCGTGCGCGCGCCGCTGGTGGTCGAGCCGAGCACGCCGCGGGTGATGGCGGCCGGCGACAAGGCGATGATCAGCCTCGACCTGAAGAACCTGTCCGGCAAGGACGGCACGGCCAAGGTCAGCGTCAAGGGCGGCGGTCTGATCACGGTGGACAAGGCCACCCAGAGCGTACCGTTGAAGGACGGTGCCGGCACTACCCTGCATATGCCGGTGACGGCGCAGGCGGGTGCGGCGGTGGCGACGGTGGACATCCACGCCGAACTCAACGATTACAGCGTGGATCGCCACTTCGAATTCGCCGTGCGCCCGGCCTGGCCGGAAACCGTCAGCACCACGCCGCTGGCGCTGGAGGCGGGCAAGCCCGAACGCTTCGGCGCCGCCGCGATCGCCGGCCTGCTGCCGGCCACGGTGCACGCGCGGCTCACCCTGAGCACCTTGCCGCCGTTGCCGTATGCGTCCGCGCTGCGCGACATGCTGCGCTATCCGTACGGCTGCATCGAGCAGACCACCAGCAAGGGCTACGCTGCCCTGATTCTGGACGGCCAGACGGCCAAGGCACTGGGCGCGCAGGTGATGAGTGACGAGGTGCGCAAGGCTGCCGTCGACGGCGCGCTGGCGCGAATCGCCTCGTACCAGGCCAGCAACGGCCACTTCAGTTTCTGGGGCGGCACCAGCCCGATCCAGACCTTCACCACGCCGTACGTGGTCGACTTCATGCTGGACGCGCGCGACGACGGTTTCGCGGTGCCGCAGGAGGTGTTGCAGAAATCGCTGCAACGGCTCAACGACGACCTGCTCGCCGGTGGCCACGCGTATTACGGCTACGAACAGCACGACCACCTGCGCATCGCCGACGAGGCGTATTCCGGCTTCGTGCTGGCCCGCGTCAACCGCGCGCCGCTGGGCACCCTGCGCGCGGTCTTCGACAACGACCGCAGCAAGCTGGTGGCGCCGCTGCCGCTGGTGCACCTGGGCATCGCGCTGAAACTGATGGGTGACAACGAGCGTGCGCAGAAGGCCATCGATGAGGCATTCGCGTGGAGCAAGGAACGCCCCTGGTACGTCGGCGACTACGGCTCGGACCTGCGCGACCTCGCGCTGATGGTCGCGCTCACCCACAGTTACGGCATGAACAAGCCAGCCTACGACGCCAAGCTCGTGGATTGGGCACGCAACGCCACCGCGAATGTGCGTCAGCGCCAGCAGCAGGACAAGGATTACCGCTGGTCGTGGTCCTACCTCAGCACGCAGGAGCAGGCGGCGATCGCCCGCGTGGCACGCGCGTTCGACGCCAAGAGCAACGCGCCACTGGCCGCCTCGATCACCGCCGGCGGCAAGACCGAGCAGGCACCGGATCAGCGCGTGTGGAGCCGCGAGCTCAGCGTCGCCGAACTCCATGCCGGCGTCAGCGTGCAGCCGACCAGCGACGCGGCGATCTTCGCCACGCTCGACGTGGCCGGCATCCCGCAAAAAGCGCCCGCCGCCGACGACAGCCAGATCGACGTGCGGCGCAGCTACTTCACCACCGACGGCAAGCCGTGGACGGGTAGTCAGTTGAAGGAAGGCGACACGCTGATCGTCGAGCTGAGCATCGAGGCGCGCATGGACGTCCCCGACGCCCTCGTCACCGACCTGCTGCCCGGTGGCCTGGAAGTGGAGAACCTCAACCTTGGCGGCGCGCAGCAATGGGCCGGCGTGGTGATCGACGGCATCGACCTGGACGAACACGCCGCGGCCGCGGACACCGTGCACGAGGAATACCGCGACGACCGCTACGCCGCCGCGCTCAATCTCCGCCGTGGCGACAAGGCGCGCGTGTTCTACCTGGTGCGCGCGGTGACGCCGGGCACGTACACCGTGCCGCCGCCGCTGGTCGAGGACATGTACCGTCCCGCCGTGCGCGGCATCGGCAAGGTCGTGCCGGCGCAGATCACCGTGCTTGAACCGTGATGGCGCGCATGTAGGAGCGCACTCTGTGCGCGATGCACTTCGTCACGCAACGAAGAGCTTTCGCGCACAGGGCGCTCCTACCGAAACCGCATGACTGACCGTATTGAACCGCCCGTGCGGACACGCCGCTCCCGAGCCCGCCGCTGCTTGCGCACCGCCCTCGGCGCCGTCGCTATCCTGCTGCTCGCGGCTGTCGCCATCGACCGCCTGTTTCCGCTGCACCTGCCCGCGCCCGACACCGGCAGCACCGTGGTGCTGGCGCGCGACGGCACGCCGCTGCGCGCGTTTGCCGACAGCGACGGCGTGTGGCGTTACCCGACCACCGCGAAGCAGGTCTCGCCGCTGTACCTGAAGGCACTGCTGAGCTACGAGGACCGCTGGTTCTACCGCCACTCCGGCGTCAATCCTTATGCGCTGCTGCGCGGCCTCGCCGGCGGCCTGCGCCATGGCCGCATCGTCTCGGGTGGCTCTACGCTGACCATGCAGGTGGCGCGGATCATCCAGCCGATCCCGCATACGTTCCGTGGCAAGCTGGTGCAGATCTTCCGCGCGCTGCAGTTGGAAGCGCATTTGTCGAAGGCGCAGATCCTCGACCTCTACCTCAACCACGCACCGTTCGGCGGCCCGATCGAAGGCGTCGAGGCGGCGTCGTGGGCGTATCTCGGCAAGCCGGCGACGCGGCTGTCGCATGCCGAGGCGGCGTTGCTGGCAGTGTTGCCGCAGTCGCCCAGCCGGCTGCGCCCGGATCGCCACCCCGAGGCGGCACGCGCCGCGCGCGACAAGGTGCTCAAGCGCATGCGCGACCTCGGCGTGTGGAGCGCGGTCGAGGTGCGCGACGCTGCGATCGAACCGGTGGTGGCGCGTTCCCTGCGCGCACCGCTGTCCGCGGCGCTGCTGGCCGAGCGTCTGCGCCGGCAACAGCCCAGGGCGCGGCGCATCACCAGCACCATCGATGCGAACCTGCAGCGCGCCGCCGAGGAACGGGTCAGCACGTACCTGTCGCGCCTGCCGGCGCGCACTTCGGCCGCGTTGCTGGTGGTCGACAACGCCACGCTGGAGGCGCGCATCTACGTTGGCACCAGCGACTTCGCCGATCCGCAACGGCATGGCTACATCGACATGGTGAACGCGCCGCGCTCGCCCGGCTCGACGCTCAAGCCGTTCCTCTACGGGCTGGCCCTGGATGACGGGCTGATCCACTCGCAAAGCCTGCTGGTCGACGCGCCACAGGATTTCGGCGGCTACAAGCCGGGCAATTTCGACGAGGCGTTCTCGGGTCCGGTCGGCGCGGCCGAGGCGCTGCAGCGTTCGCTCAACGTGCCGTCGGTGGATGTGCTGGATCGGGTCGGGCCGAACCGTTTCGTGGCGCGGCTGGCCAATGGCGGCGTCGACCTCGGCCTGCCGGCCGGTGCGCAGCCGAACCTGTCGATCATCCTCGGCGGCGCATCCAGCCGGTTGGAAAACCTGGTCGGCGCGTACACCGCATTCGCCAACGGCGGCCTCGCCGGCACGCCGCGCTACACGCTGGAACAACCCGCGCAGCCGCGCCGGCTGCTGTCGCCCGGCGCGGCGTGGATCATCCGCGACATCCTCGCCAGCAACCCAGCCGACGTCGAAGGCGGCCCGCTCGCCGGCGCGATCAATCGCCACGCCACGGTGGCGTGGAAGACCGGCACCAGCTACGGCTACCGCGACGCCTGGTCGATCGGCGTCACCGACCGCTGGACCGTCGGCGTGTGGATCGGCCGTCCGGACGGCACGCCGTCGCCCGGCCAGTACGGCGCGGTGACCGCGTTGCCGCTGCTGTTCCAGATCGTCGACATGCTGCCCGCGCGCGGCGGCCGGGCGCCAGCGCGGCCGGCCAGCGTCAGCCAGCGCGAAATCTGCTGGCCGCTCGGCGGTGCCTTTGACGCCACGCCGGCGGGCATGTGCCGCCAGCGGCGCAGCGCCTGGGTGCTCGACGGCGCGCTGCCGCCGACCTTCGCCGAACGCGATCTCGGCGCCTGGTCCGCCGGCTTGATCAACCTGCGCGTCAACGACCAGGGCCAGCGTCTCAGCGGCGCCTGCCATGCCCGCCGCGAACACACCATCCAGCTGGCGCGCTGGCCGGCGCTGGCCACGCCGTGGCTGAGCGTGGACGACCGCGCCCGCTCCGCGCTGCCGCCGCTCGCGCCCGGCTGCGGCGCCGACTCGCTCGACGTGGCCAACCCGATCCGCATCGCCGGTCTCAGCAACGGCGTCACCCTGCGCCGTGCGCCGAACAGCGAGCAGCCGCTGCGCGTGACGCTGCGCGCGCTGGGTACGCAAACCACCGTGCAGTGGCTGCTCAATGGCCGCCTGCAAGGCAGCAGCGAGGCCGATGCCGCGATCGCGATCAGCCTGCCGCAAGCCGGCGATTACCGCATCACCGCGCTGGCTCGCGACGGCGCGTTCGCCACCCTCGCGTTGCGGGTGGTGGGACCCTAGGTCGACCTTGCCGGGCCCGCTTCGGCCCGGCCCGCCGAGCAGCCGGACGAGCCATGCGAACCGCGCGGCGGCGGCGTGGTCAGAGTGCCGTGTCGCGGCCGTAGCATGGGGCCGCCTGTATCCCTGCCGGCCGTCGCCATACCAAGATGGCGGCCGGTGGTCCATGCTGCGCCTCTCACCGTGTGCGGGAATTCCCATGCGCATCCTGCTGGCCGAAGACGATCCTGCCATTGCCGAGGGCATCCGTGCCTCGTTGCGCCATGGCGGTCATGCGGTGGACCACGCGGCCGACGGCAACCTCGCCGACACGGCCCTGCGCGATCACGACTACGACCTGCTGGTGCTGGACCTCGGCCTGCCGCTGCTCGATGGCAGCGAAGTGCTGCGCCGCCTGCGCGGCCGCGGCAAGAGCCTGCCGGTGCTGGTGGTGACCGCGCGCGACGGCATGCCCGAACGCATCCGCGTGCTCGATCTCGGCGCCGACGATTACCTGGTCAAGCCATTCGTGCTGGCCGAGTTCGAGGCGCGCGTGCGCGCGCTGTTGCGGCGGATCAGCAGCCAGGGCAAGCCGGAGTTGCGGCTCGGCCGGCTGCGGCTGGACCTGCCCGGTCATCGCGCCTGGATCGAGCGGGTGCCGCTGGAATTGACCGCGCGTGAATTCGGCCTGCTCGAGGCGCTGGCGCTGCGCGCCGACCGCGTCACCAGCCGCGCGCAGCTGATCGAGGCGCTGTGCGACTGGGACCAGGAGCTGACCGACAACGGTCTGGACATCGCCATCCACCGCCTGCGCCGCAAGCTCGAGGGCAGCGGCACCGGCGTGCGCACGATCCGTGGCCTGGGTTACCTGCTGGAAGAGCTGGCCGAAGGTGCCGGCGCCACGGCATGAAGCGTCCTGCGCCCGTGCATCCCAGCCTGCGCCGGCGGCTGCTGGTGTTCCTGCTGGTTCCGATGGCGCTGCTGTTGCTGCTCGATGCGCTGCTCAGCTATGGCGTGGCGCTGGGTTACGCCGACCGGGTGCATGACCGCGACCTCGGCGACGACGCGCTGACCCTGGCCCGGATGCTCGGCAGCGCGCCGCTGACCGGCAGGCTGTCGCGGCAGGCACGCTTCCTGCTCGAATACGATCCGAACGGCCGCAGCTACTTCAGCGTGAGCAGTGCCCATCGCGGCCTGCTGGCCGGCGACGGACGACTGACCCCGCCTGCGGCGGTGCCGCGGAGCACCGACGCGCCCGCGTTGTACGACGCCCGGCTGGACGGACAGATCCTTCGTGCGGCCACGATCCAGGTGGCGGTACTGGACGATCCTGCCGACCACTTGACCGTCACCGTGGCCGAAACCCTGCACGACCGCCTCGAGCAGGCACGCGAGATCCTGCTGCTGGCGGTGGTCATGCAGACCCTGCTGATCGTTGCCGTGCTGTCGCTGGTCTGGTTCGGGGTCACTCGTGGGCTGCGCGCGCTCGATCCGCTGACCGCGCGGCTGGCTGCCCGCAGCAGCGAATTGACGCCGATCGACGGCGACGACGTGCCGCAGGAAATCCAGCCGCTGACCCGCACCATCGACGCCCTGTTCGGCCGCCTGCGCGCCATGCTGGCGCTGCACGACCGCTTCATCGCCGACGCCGCGCACCAGCTGCGCACGCCGCTGACCGGGCTGAGCCTGCACGTCGATCGCGCACTCGCCGATCCGCGTCCGGAGACCCAGGCCGATGCGCTGGGCCAGATCCAGCGCCTGACGCGGCGCGTTGCGCGCACTTCCTCGCAACTGCTGGCGCTGACCCGCGCGCAGGCGGCGCCACCGGAGGGCGGCGAGCAGCGGCTGGTCGACCTCGCCCGGCTGGTTCCCGACGCGGTGGCGCAGCGCGTGCACGAGGCGATTCGTGCCGGCGTCGATCTCGGCTACGAAGGCAGCCGGTCGCCGCTGTACATCATTGGCGAGGCCGCCGGCCTGCAGGACCTGCTCGACAACCTGATCGACAACGCGGTGCATTACGCCGGCCGCGGCAGCGTGATCACGGTGCAGCTGCATGCGCGCGAGGACGGCGGGGCGAGCCTCGCGGTCGAGGACAATGGCCCGGGTGTGCCGGCGGAACTGCTGCACCGGTTGAGCGAACGCTTCTTCCGCGTCGGCGGCAGTGCGGAGCAGGGCAGCGGGCTCGGCCTGGCCATCGTCCAGCGCATCGCCGACCGCCATCGCGCCGAGGTGATCTACCGCAACGGCGAGCAGCACGGCCTGCGTGTGGAGGTGCGCTTCCCGCGGCCGCCCGCGGCCGCCTTGCCATGACGGCCATGAAAATGCCGGCGCCCGTGTCAGGAGAAAGAAAGGTTTCGCGGCAACACTGCGAGCGGATATTTCCCCCGCTCCCCGCCGCGTGCGCGTTGCGCGGGTCGTCGCCACGGACCATGCCTGCCGAGCCACGCCGATTGAACACGACAAATCATCACCGGCGGCCGCCCGTGCTGTTGCTTGGCGCACTGGTGTGCGTGCTTGCCGGCTGCGCCGAGCCGCTGCCCCGGCTGGCGCCGCCGCTGCCCGCGCAGTGGCAGCACGCGCAGGCCGCGGCTGCGCCGGTCGACCTGCACGGCTGGTGGCGCGCCTTCCATGATCCTGCGCTCGACGCGCTGGTCGAGCGCGCGCTGACCGACAATCTCGACGTGGCGCAGGCGGTCGAGCACCTGCGTGCGGCGCGCAGCCTGCGCCGGCGTGCCGGCGCACGCTACCTGCCCGGTCTCGTCGCGCGTACCGGCGATGCGATCGACCCTGATGCGAGCGCCTCGTTCTTCGTCGCCGGCTTCGACGCGACCTGGGAACTGGGCCTGTTCGGCCGGGCCGAGGGCACCCGGCGCGTGGCCCAAGGCGAGCTGGACGCCAGCGTCGCCGACCTGCGCACGGCGCGGGTCAGTCTGGTTGCCGAAGTGGTGCGCGAATGGATCGGCCTGCGCACGGCCCAGCAGCAGGAGCAACTGCTGCAGCAGGTGGCAGTGGAACGCCGACACGCATGGCAGCTGCTGCTGACGCGCCAGCGCCTGCACCTGGTCTCGCCCGAGACGGTGGACCAGGCCGAGGCGGGCTGTGCGCAGGCGCAGGCCGCGCTGGCGGCGCCGCGCCAGGCGATCGACGCCGGCGCGCAGCGGCTGGCCGTACTGCTGGGCCGCAACCGGCCCGATCCGGCCTGGCTGCAGGCCGGGCCGCCGCCCGAACTGGGCGCGTGGCGCATCGACGGCACGCCGGCCGAGCTGTTGCGCACGCGCCCCGAGATCGCGCGTGCCGAGGCGGACGTGCTGCGCTCCGCTGGCGAACTGGCGCTGGCCCATGCCGACATGTTTCCCAGCATCGGCCTTGGTGCCTCGATGCTCTGGGCCACCGACATCAACAACAACCACCGCTTCTCCACCACGCCGAACGACATCGTCTCGCTGGGCCCGGTGATCAACATGCCGCTGTTCGACTGGGGCATGCGGGTGGCGGCGCGGCAGGCCAGGGGCCATGAGCTTCAGGCCAGCGTGCTGGCCTACCGGCAGGCGGTGCTGCAGGGCGTGGCAGAAGTGGAAACCGCGCTCGGCGGCCTGCAGCAACAGCGCCAACGCGAGCAGCACGAGCGGACGGCGTGGCAGGCACTGCAGCGCGCGGAGCAGGCCGTGCACCGGCGGGTCGAACTGCAGCTGGACAGTCCCCTCGGCCAGAGCGAGAGCCGCATCGCCGCGATCCAGGCCGGGCTGGAGCTGGCCGATGCGCGCGCCAGCCACGACCTGGCTTACGTGGCGCTGTTCAAGGCGCTCGGCGGCGCGCCGCTTCCGCCGGCGCAGGACGGCGCAGCCGACGCCACGCCGGTGCCGCGCTGATGGTCGCCCTCGCCCGCAAGACCCTGATCTACGAATGGCGGCGCTTCCTGCCGGCGATGCTGGCGGTCGGCTTCGCCGGGCTGCTGCAGCTGCTGCAGATCGCGCTGGTGCTGGGCATCTTCGGCAGCACCAGCCTGTACGTCACCGGCTCGTCGGCCGACGTGTGGGTGGGCTACCCGGGCACGCAGAGCGTGGGCCTGGGCCGCAGCATCGACGCCGACCTCGAATCCCGCATCCTGATGGATCCGGCCGTGCGCCAGGTCGAGCCGTACCTGTGGGTCGACGGCGACTGGCGCGGATCGCGCGAGACCGGCGGCGTCTCGGTGTTCGTCTCCGGCATCGATACCCGTGCCGACGGCCTGATGTTCTCCCGCGTGCTGCCGCCCGCGCTGCGCATGCGGCTGGACGAACCGGACGCGATCGTGGTCGATCGCTCCGCGCTGGACCAGCTCGGCGTCGGCATCGGCCAGACCGCCACCATCAACGGCCGCCAGGTGCATGTGGTCGGCATCAGCAGGGGCCTGCGTGCGCTCGGCGGAGTCAACGTGCTGTGCTCGCTGGACACCGCGCGCCGGCTCGATGCCGATCCCTTCGACGCCGGTCCGACCTACCTGGTGGCCAGCCTGCGCGATCCGCAGCAGGCCGAGGCGGTGGCCGCGCGCCTGCGCGGCGATACCGCCTTCGGCCCCTACACCAGCTGGAGCGCCGACGATTTCGCGCGGCGCTCGGTGCGCTACTGGCTGTTCGACACCGGCGCCGGCGCCGGCGTGCTGTTCCTCGCCGGCATCGTGTTCCTGGTCGGCACCGTGATCACCAGCCAGACCCTGATCGCCGCGGTCAACGGCTCGATGCGCGAATACGCCACGCTCAACGCGCTCGGCGTGGGCGTGGGCGCACTGCGCAAGGTGGTGCTGGAACAGGCGTTCTGGGTCGGTGCGCTGGGCCTGCTCGGCGCCAGCGTGTTCGGCGTCGTGCTGATGCTGCTGGCGCGCAGCCAGGACGTGCCGGTGGTGCTGAACATGGCGGCGGCATCGGCCTGCATCGTGCTGGTGATGGGGCTGGCCGCCGTCTCCGGCCTGGCTGCGATGCGCAGCCTGCGCCGCGCCGATCCCGCCAGCCTGTTGAGGTGACCGCGATGTCCGCCACCGTCGCCACCGCAAGCGCGCCGGCCCTGCAGGCCGACAACGTCAGCAAGGCCTTCGTCTCCGGCCAGCAGCGCACGCAGGTGCTGGACGGCCTCAGCCTGGACATCGTGGCCGGCGAGCTGACCCTGATCTCCGGCCCGTCCGGTTGCGGCAAGAGCACCCTGCTGGCCGTGCTCAGCGGGCTGCAGAAGATCGACGGCGGCCGCGTGCTCGCGCTCGGCAGCGAGCTGGGTCAGCTCGATCTGCGCGCGTTGGAGCGCTTCCGTCTGCAGCACACCGGCTTCGTGTTCCAGGGCTTCAATCTGTTTCCCGCGCTGAGCGCTTTCGAGCAGGTCGAGCTGCCGCTGAACCATATGGGCCTGTCGCGCAGAGAGGCACGCCAGCGCGCGCAGCAGTCGCTGGAGGAGGTCGGCCTGGCGCATCGGATGCGGCTGCGGCCTTCCGAACTGTCCGGCGGCGAGAAGCAGCGCGTGGCGATCGCCCGCGCGCTGGCCAAGCAGCCGGAGCTGCTGTTCGCCGACGAGCCGACCAGCGCGCTGGATGCCGCCAACGGCCAGATCATCATCGACATCCTGCACCGCATCGCGCGCACCCACGGCACCACGGTGCTGTGCGTCAGCCACGACCCGCGCCTGGTCAGCCACGCCGACCGCGTGCTGGCGATGGAAGACGGCCGCATACTCAGCGACCGGCGTCCCCAGGCGACCGACCGCCACGGAAATCCGTCATGAAACCATTCGCCCTGCCTTCTCCGCGTCGCCTGCCGTGCCGACTCGGCTGGCTGATGCTGGGCACGGCCTGCCTGCTCGCCGCCTGCTCGCGCCCGGCCGCTGCGCCGGCCGCTGCAGCCGCCGGACCGCTCGCCTACGTTGCCGTTGCCAGCGGCCGGGTCGATATCGAGGGCGGCCTGCTGGAACTGTCGATGCCGCGCGACGGCGTGCTCGCCGCGGTCGAGGTGCACGAGGGCGACAGCGTGAAGCAGGGCCAGCGGCTGGCCAGGCTGGACGACCACGCCGGCGCGGCTGGCCGTCGATGCCGCGCAGGTGCAGCTGGAGCAGGCGCAGGCGCAGTTGAAGCTGCTCGGCATCCAGCAGAAGGCGGCGCAGCAGCGCGCGCAGCGCCTGGTCGCGGCGGCGGCGGCCGGTGCCGGCGACGGCCAGAGCGCCGACGACGCGCGCGAAGCCGCCGCCCAGCTCGATGCGGAACGGCAGGCCGCCCGCGCGGCGCAGGACATGGCCAGCCAGAAGCTGCAGGAGGCCCGCTACGAGTTGGCCCAGCGCAGCCTGCTCGCCCCGTTCGATGCCGAGGTGGTGCGCGTGTCGGCGCAACCCGGCGCCAGCGTGTCGCCCGCGTCCGGGCCGCTGTTCACCCTGCTGCCGCAGAAGCCGCGGATCGTGCGTGCCGAACTCAATGACAGCTTCGTCGGCGCGGTCCGCCCCGGCATGGCCGCCGAGGTCAGCGCCGACAGCGACCGCGGCGGCCAGCACTGGAGCGCGCACGTGCTGCGCATCGGCAAGGTGTACGGCCCGTCCACGCTGGAGAACGACCCGCAGGTGCGCGCCAACGCCCGCACGGTGGAATGCGTGCTGGCATTCGACCAGCCGCAGTCGCTGCGCATCGGCCAGCGTGTGCTGGTGCGTTTCGGCGCAGTCGGCAGCCGGCCGCGAAAGACTGAGGAAACCGCCGGCTGCGACCATGCTGCAAGGCGAACCATCGCTCCCACCAGGCAAGCACGTGATCCAGCAGACCGATTTCTTCCTCGAGGGCGGACGCAGCGGCGTGCTGCTGATCCACGGCCTCACCGGCACGCCGATGGAAATGCAGCTGCTCGGCAAGGGCCTGAACCGCGCCGGTTTCACCGTGCACGGCATGCAGCTGGCCGGCCATTGCGGCAACGTCGAGGACCTGCTCGCCACCGGCTGGCGCGACTGGTACGCCAGCGTCGAGCAGGCTGCCGACGCGCTGCTCGGCAAGGTCGACCAGCTGTTCGTCGGCGGCCTGTCGATGGGCGCGCTGCTGGCGCTGAAGCTCGCCGCCGAGCGGCCGCAGCAGGTTGCCGGCGTCGGCGTGTACGGCGCCACCTTCCGCTACGACGGCTGGAGCATCCCGAAGCTGGCGCGGCTGTCGTTCATGCTGCCGCTGCTGAAGCGGCTCGGCATCGGCCGCGGCCGCAGCTTCATGGAGCAGCCGCCCTACGGCATCCGCGACGAGCGCCTGCGCGCGCAGGTCAGCAGCGCCATGCTCGGCGGCGACAGCGCCGCCGCCGGCCTGCCCGGCAACCCGTGGTATTCGCTGGCCGAGATGTACCGCCTGGCCGCCGACGTGCGCCGCCGGCTGCCGCAGGTGACCGCGCCGTGCCTGGTCGCGCATGCCAGCGACGACGACGTGGCCAGCCCGCGGAACGCCGAGCTGGTGATGCGCGAAGTCGGCGCACCGGCCGAGTTGCTGCTGCTCGACGACAGCTACCACATGATCACCATCGACCGCGAACGGCGCACCCTGATCGATCGCTCGGCGGCGTTCTTCGGGCGCGTGGCCGATGGCGGCGCGCCGCACGTCGCGGCCTGAGCCGTGCTCGCCACGGGCGCCGTCACCCCGCTGGTCGCCGCCTTGTGGCTGTTCAACGTGGTGCTCGACACCGGCCGGCCAGCTGGCGTTCAAGGCCGCCGCCGGCGACCCCGCCGCCGGTGACGGGCTGGCCCGCTGGAAGCACATGGCGGCGCGCCCGTGGCTGTGGCTGGGCATCGCCAGCTACGTGTTCGAGTTCCTGGTGTGGATCGCCTTCCTGTCGCTGGTTCCGCTGTCCGAAGGCGTGCTGCTCGGCTCGATCAACATCGTCGCGATCATGCTCGCCGGGCGTTTCCTGTTCGGCGAAAGACTGACCCGGCTGCGCGTCGCCGGCATCGGCCTGGTCACCCTTGGCGTGGCCATCGTGGGGCTGGCCGGATGAAGCGCTTCTACCTGCTCGGCTTCCTGCTGCTGATGGGCTTCGACACCCTGGCGCAGATCAGCTTCAAGTACGCCGGCACGCAGGCGCTGCCGGTGGAGGCCACCCTTTCGTGGCTGCTGCGCGTGTTCGGCCGCCCGTGGATCTATGGCGCGCTGGTCGGCTACATCGGCGCCTTCTTCACCTGGATGGCGCTGCTGAAACATGCGCCGATCGGGCCGGCTTTCGCCGCCTCGCACCTGGAGGTGGTGTCGGTGATGCTGCTGTCGATCTGGCTGTTCGACGAACACCTCACGCTCGCCCGCATGCTCGGCGCGATCGCGATCATCGCCGGCATCGTCTGCCTGGGCCTGGCCGAAAGTCGCGAGCAGGTGCCCGACGTACCGTCCGTTCCGGCACGAGCCTGAGTACCAGGCTGCACGCATGTGGCCCCGCCGCCGACACGAACTTCCGCCCACCGCCGGATTGCCGCTGCGGCTCGCCGACCTGCGGCCAGGCGCGCCGACGCTGGCCGCCGACATCGCCGCACAGCTGGGCACGCCGCCGCTGCAGCTGGAATGCTCCGGCACCGCCAGCCTGCTGATCGCGCTGACCGCCCTGGGCGAACTGCAGCCGGCGCGCCGCCACGTGGTGGTGCCCGCCTTCACCTGCCCGCTGGTCGCCATCGCGGTGCATCGAGGCCGGACTCGAACTGCGCTTGTGCGACCTGCGCCGCGGTCACTACGACATGGATCCGGCCGCCTTGCGTGCGGCCTGCGACGAACGCACGCTGGCGATCATCCCGACCCATCTCGCCGGCCGCGTCGCCGACGTCGACGATGCGCTGGCCGTCGCGCGCGACTGTCGGCGCGTACGTGATCGAGGACGCCGCGCAGGCGCTGGGGGCCCGCCACCGCGGCGTCAGCGTGGGCCTGGCTGGCGACGTCGGCTTCTTCAGCCTGGCCGCCGGCAAGGGCTTGTCGATCTACGAAGGCGGCCTGCTGCTGGCGCGCGATGCGCAACTGCGCGAGCGGCTGGCGCACACCGCCGAACGCAGCGTGCCGCGCAGCCTTCGCTGGGAATGGAAGCGCAGCATCGAGCTGCTCGGCTACGCCGCGCTGTACCGGCCGCGCGGACTGCGGCTGGCGTACGGCGATCCGCTGCGCCGCGCGCTGCGCCGCGGCGATCCGGTCGCCGCCGTGGGCGATGATTTTCCGCTGACGATACCGCTGCACCGCGTCGGTCGCTGGCGGCAGGCAGTGGGCGCGCATGCCGCGGCGCGGCTGCCCGCCTTTCTCGACGCGGCTGGCGGCGCAGGCGCAGCGGCGGCTTCCGCGTCTGCGCCGGATCGCCGGCATCGACGTGTTCGACGACCCGCCGGCCGCGCGTGGCATGCTGGCCGTTCTTCCTGCTGCTGCTGCCCGACCGGCGCCGCCGCGATGCGGCGCTGGCGCAGCTGTGGACGGCCGGCCTCGGCGTCAGCCGCCTGTTCATCCATGCCTTGCCCGACTATCGCCTATCTCGCCGGCGTGGTGCCGGCGCAGGACGTGCCGCAGGCGCGCGAGCTTGCCGCGCGCAGCCTCAGCATCGGCAACAGCCCGTGGCTGGACGACGAGGACTTCGAGGCGATCTGCGCCGTGTTGGAGGAGTCGCTGCGCTAACCGCGTGCCGCGATCGCCGCCAGCAGTTGCAGGTTCAGCGCGTGCTGCTGCGCCTGCCAGCCGGCCAGTTGCGCCGGGTCGATCGGCGGCTGCTCGGTCCAGCGCCGCCAGCCGGCGCTTCCACCAGCTGCCGGTAGCGGTAGTGCGAGACCTCGCCGGTGATGTCGCTGCCGACCAGGCCGCCGCGCAGGCTGTCGATGACCGCGCTGGCGTGGGCGAGCCGGAAGCGGCCCTGGTCCCAGTTGGTGCGCGCCACCTCCGGCGCGAACACGTCCTTGTCGATCGACAGATAGGTGGGTTGCGGCATCAGCGTGCTGCTGCCCGGCGAAGGCCTCGCACCAGTTCGTCGGCGTCGTCGAACGCGTGGAAGGCGTGGCCCAGGCCCAGCGCGCGCGGCCCAGCGCACGTCCACGCCCACGCTCCAGTAGCTCAGCTTGCCACGCCGCAACGGAGTGAGCCGGTTCTCCCAGGCGTGACCGAGCGCCGATGTCGGACGAGCAGATGCCGAGCACGTGCACATGGCTCACCTGCGGCAACATCGCCACCTCGCGCACCCACGAGCCGCAGTGCACGCCGAATGGGAAGCGCATGTTGTCCGGATGGTTGTCCAGCACCACCACCTGGAACGGACGCTCCGGCGCGCAGCCGCGCGATCAGCGGCCAGCTCAGGTGATGGAAGTCGCCGCTGCCGGTGAACACGGTGCCGTGGCGCTCCGGCAACAGCTCGTCCAGCATGCCGCGGAAACGCCGCAGCGTCGCCAGCGAGCAGCAGAAGCGGGTCGACTCCTGCCAGTGCTCCAGCGGCAGCACCAGCCGGTCGGGCAGCGGGCCGACCGAGTGGTCGATGTCGAGCACGACGGGGCGTTGCGCGAGGTCAGTCATGCCCGGCCTCCGCGGTCGCCTGCCAATGGCGATCGCTTTCGAAATGACTGCCGAGCCGGCGCAGCAGCGCGCGCAGCAGCGGGTTGCGGGCGTATACCGCGTGGCGGGTGAAGGTCATGCTGGCGCCGAGGAAGGACTTCACCTCCGGGTCGGTCCAGCCGGCCACGTAGTGGCTCAGCCCGTGTTCGCGGGCGTAATTCGAGGTTGTGCATCCAGCTCACGAAGTAAAGGTTGTGCTCGCGTGCCTGCGGGGTAGGCGAAGCCGACGTATTTGTCGACCAGCTTGCCGCCGTAGGCGTAGCAGAGGTTCCAGCCGATCATCCGCCTGGTCGTGGCGGTAGACGAACACCACGCCACCGCTGTGCGGATCCTGCAGCACCTGGCGGAAGAAATCCGCGCCGGGGCGGTCGAAGTGGATCGTGCTCTGCGCGTACACGTTGTCGAACAGCGCGTGGAACGCGGCCAGCACGGCCTCGTCGTGGAAGCGCGCATCTCCCGTAGGCACTGCCTCGATCTCCAGCCCGGCGCGCGAGCGCAGCTTGCGCCGGATATTTTTGCGGCGGCCGGGGGAGAGCTTCGCCAGATAGGCGTCTTCCGAGGCGAAGTCGATCGGCACCCAGGCCAGCGCCTGGCCTTCCAGCAGCACGAAGCCCGCGGCTGCGCAGGCCGCGGCGAAGGCCTGCGCGTGCGCGTTCGCGGCGGCGTCCAGCAGCGGCGAATCCTGCGCGATGTCCTTCACGATCAGCAGCCGGCACTCGCGCCCCCAGGCGGCCTTCAGTCCCTGCGCCAGCGCCGCGGGCGCCACCTGCGCCGGCAGCGGCGCGTATTCGGAAACGGTGCTGCCGGCAAAACGGGTGCGCCAGCGCAGCAGGCGGCCCCAGTGGCGGTACAGCGGCAGCCCGGTGATGCGGCGGCGCAGCGTGTCGTCGGCCGTGGTCAGCAGGTCGAACGGTGCCACGAAACCCGGCATGCCCTGCGCCGAGCGTTCCGCCACGAAACCCTGCGGCGGGTGCGCCAGGAACGCCGCGAGCAGGCCGTCCGGTTCCAGTTGTGCGATGAAAGGCATGGGTAAGCTTGCGCGCCTAGACTGACCAATACATGACATTGCCGTCAGCCACCGAGAAGCCCCGCGCCATGAGCGACACGACCCAGCAGCAACTGTTCGAGATCATCGCCAGGCAGGCCAAGATCGATCCGGGCCTGGTCAAGCCCGAGTCCACCCTGAAGGACCTCGGCATCGCTTCGCTGGAGGCGATCGAGCTGATCTTCGACATCGAGGAACATTTCGACATCAACTTCCCCGACCAGCAAGGTGCCAACTTCGACAGCGATACGGTGCAGAACCTGGTCGACGCGGTGGACACGGCGCTGGACGCGAAGCAGTCTGCCGGCGAGGGCGCGGAATGATCGCCGGCCATCCGATACGCCGCGTCGCGATCACCGGCATGGGCGCGGTCAGCCCGCTCGGCGTCGGTGCCGGGGCGCTGTGGCAGGGCCTGCGCGAAGGCCGCAGTGCGATCGGCCCGCTGCAGCATCCGGATGCCGAACGCCTGCGCGTGAAGGTCGCCGCGCAGGTGCCGGCGAGCTTCGATCCCGCGGCCAACATCGACGAGCGCATCCTGCCGATGCTCGACCGCACCTCGGAATTCGCATTGCATGCGGCGCGCGAGGCAGTGACGCAGTGCGGCCTGGACTTCGCCCGCGACGGGCTGGGCCTGCGCACCGCGGTGATCGTGGGCACCGGCGTCGGCGGCGAAACCACCCAGGACGAACAGAGCCGGCGCCTGTACGGCGAGAACGCCCAGCGCGCGCATCCGCTGACCATCGTGCGCCTGATGACCAATGCTTCGGCCAGCCAGATCAGCATCGCCTGGGGCCTGCGCGGGCCGGCCTTCGCGGTGGCCAGCGCCTGCGCCTCGGCCAACCACGCGATCATCCAGGCCGCGCAGATGATCCGCTGGGGCCTCGCCGACGCCGCCATCACCGGCGGCACCGAGGCCTGCCTCACCTACGGCGGACTGAAGGCGTGGGAAGCCATGCGCGTGCTGGCCGACGACACCTGCCGCCCGTTCAGCGCGAACCGGCGCGGCCTGGTGCTCGGCGAGGGCGCCGGCATCTTCGTGCTGGAGGCGATGGAACATGCGCTGGCACGCGGCGCCACCATCCTCGCCGAGCTGGCCGGCAGCGGCATGACCGCCGACGCCACCGACATCGTGATGCCCAGCGCGGACGGTGCCGCCGCCGCGATGCGCCAGGCGCTGGACGACGCCGGCCTCGCCGCACAGGACGTCGATTACATCAACGCCCACGGCACCGGCACCCAGGCCAACGACGTCACCGAGACACGCGCCATACGGCTCGCCTTCGGCGCGCATGCCGATCGCCTCGCGGTGTCCTCGACCAAGTCGATGCACGGTCACGCGCTGGGCGCCTCCGGTGCGCTGGAACTGGTCGCGGTGATCGGCGCGCTGCGCGACGGCGTGGTACCGCCCACCGCCAATCTCGATCGGGTCGATCCGGCCTGCGACCTCGACTATGTGCCGAACGTGGCCCGGTCGATGCCGGTGCGCGCCGCACTGAGCAACTCGTTTGCCTTCGGCGGGCTCAACGCCGTGTTGGCGCTCAAGCGCGCCCCGTAACGGCGACGGTCCTGCGGGAGCGCACCTTGTGCGCGACGCGCTTGTGCCATGTGGAAGAAGAGCAATGCGCACGGGATGTGCTCCTGCACAAGCGGGTCCGCCAGGGGTGCCCGCCAGCATCAGCCCTTCTTGGCCTTGGTCAGCAGCTGGTCGAGCAGCGCGATTGCCAGGTCGATCTCCTCGTGCGTGATGTGCAGCGACGGCGCGAACGTGATGACGTTCTTGTAGTAGCCGCCGACGTCGAGCACGAGGCCGATCTTCCTGCCGTCGTGCTCGAGGTCGCCGGCCAGGCCGATGTCGACCATCCGGTCGAGCAGCGCCTTGTTCGGCGTGAAGCCGTCGTCGGTGCAGATCTCCGCGCGCAGCGCGAGGCCGAGGCCGTCGACGTCGCCGATTTCCTTGTGCCGCTTCTGCAGGTCGCGCAGGCCTTCGAGGAAATGCGCGCCCTTCCTCGGCACCACTGGTCTCGTAGTCGGTCTCGTGACCCATCTTCATCGCTTCCAGGCCGAGCGCGGTGCCGAGCGGATTGGAGTTGAAGGTCGAGTGGGTCGAGCCCGGCGGGAAGATCGTCGGGTTGATCAGCTCCTCGCGCGCCCAGAATGCCGGACAGCGGATTGAGGCCGTTGGTCAGCGCCTTGCCGAACACGATGCACGTCGGGCGTCGACGCCGAAATGCTCGATCGACCACAGCTTGCCGGTGCGGAAGAAACCCATCTGGATCTCGTCGACGACCAGCAGGATGCCGTACTGGTCGAGCACCTTCTTCAGGCCCTTGAAGAAATTCGGCGGCGGGATCACGTAGCCGCCGGTGCCCTGGATCGGCTCGACGTAGAACGCGGCGTATTCGGCCTGGCCGGCCTTCGGATCCCACACGCCGTTGTATTCGGTCTCGAACAGGCGCGCGAACTGGCGCACGCAATCATGCCGTATTCTTCCTTGCGTCATGCCTTTCGGGCCGCGGAAGTGGTACGGGAACGGGATGAACTGCGCGCGCTCGCCGAAATGGCCGTAGCGGCGGCGATAGCGGTAGCTGACGACGTGATCGCCGAGGCGCCGAGCGTGCGGCCGTGATAGCCGCCTTCGAACGCGAACATCAGGCTCTTGCCGTTGCGGGCGTTGCGCACGAGCTTCAGCGAATCCTCGACCGCCTGCGCGCCGCCGACGTTGAAATGCACGCGGCCGTCGAGGCCGAACTTCTTCTTCGGCATCCTGCGCGATCGTCTTGGCGAGCTCGATCTTGGTCGGGTGCAGGTACTGGCTCGCGACCTGCGGCAGCAGTGTCGATCTGGTGCTTCAGCGCGTCGTTGAGGCGCGGGTTGCGCGTAGCCGAAGTTGACCGCCGAATACCACATCTGCAGGTCGAGGAACGGCGTGCCCGGCGCTGTCGTACAGGTAGCTGCCTTCGCAGCGGCGGAAGATCTTCGGCGGGTCGACGTAGTGCACGGTGTCGCCGAACGAGCAGTACCTCGCCTCGTCGGCGAGCAGCTGCGCGTCGTCGATCACCATCGAGGTGTTCTTGTCGAAAACATTCATGGGCACATCCGCAGTCAGGGAGAGGTGGCGGCCGGCGCGGGAAGCGCCTGGTCGGCCAGGCTGCCGTCGAGCAGCCGGGGCAACAGGTCGAGCGCATCCTCGAAGCCGGTGATCGGCATGTACGGGATGCCGGCGGCGCGGCAATGTTCGATCAGGCGATGCTTGGCGAACACGAAATCGACGCGTCAGCGGCGCAGAAATCCGAGGCGCCGTCGCCGATCAGCAGGGTCTTGCCGCCGCCGCTGCGGGCCCGCTCCACGCAGGCGCACTTGCAGGTGCCGCTGCGGCAGCCCGCGGCCTGGAACGGCGAGCTGAGCTGCCACTGTTTCGGCGGCGTGGCCGGCGCCAGGTGGTTCGCCGCCAGCGGCAGGTCGTCCAGGCCGTAGCGGCCGAGGATGCGGTGGATCGCGTAGTCGAGGCCGTCGCTGACGACGCGGATCGGCACGCTGCCTTTCGCGCGCCTCGCCACGAAGCCGGGAAAGGCATGGTCGATCCACAAGCCGTCCAGATGCGCGTCGAGTTCCTCGCGGCTCATCTGCAACAGCTCGACCTGGCCGGCCATGCACTCGCGCGAGCCGATGCGCCGGCGCGCCAGTCCTGCTCCAGCACTTCCCAGCCCGCAGCGCCGAAGCGGTCGAGCAGCGAGTCGATCATGTCCTCGACGGAAATGGTGCCGTCGAAGTCACACAGGATGGTCCAGCCGGGCAGGGACATCAGAGGCCCACGGTGATGGCGATGCCGTGCAGGTTAGGCAGTCTGCCTTTCGGGGTTCTTTCCCGCCCGCCCTTCGCCGTGACGCCGCGCGTAAGCGAATCGAAAGCTGGCCCGGGTAGGCTTCCGGCGGGAAGGCAGACCCGCGCCTGTCATGTGGAGCCAGCACATGTCCGTCTTGCGATACTGGTTGTTCGGCGCAGCCCTGCTCGTGTCGGGCGGCGCCTGTGCCTCGGGCGGCCCGCTGGGCATCGATCATCGCCTGCACTACGACAACAGCGGCATCTGGAAACGTTCCAATCAGAACGTGCTCATATACGGCACCGTGGGTACGGTTCTCGGCGGCGCCCTGCTGTTCGGCGACAACGACAAGCTGGGCGATACGTTCTGGCGTTCGGTGGATGCCATGGCCGTTGCCAGCGTCAGCAGCGAGGCGTTGAAGTACACCTTCCGGCGCGAGCGCCCTTCGCAGACCGACGACCCCGGTCGCTTCTTCGCCGGAAGCCATGCGCAGAGCTTCCCCAGCGGCGAGGTGGCCGCGATATCCGCCGCCGTCACGCCGTTCATGGTCGCCTATGGCGACGACCATCCCGCCGTGTACGCCCTCGCCCTGCTGCCGGTCTATGACGCGGTCGCCCGAGTGAAGGTTCGCGGTCACTGGCAAAGCGACGTGCTGGTCGGTGCCGCCATCGGCACCGGCGTCGGCATCTGGGCGGCGCGTCGGGACTCGCCATTGATCATCGGCTGGCTGCCTGGCGGCTTCAAGATCGGCTTCATTCATCGCTTCAAGTGATCGGTGCCCGTCCTGGCAGGCGGGGATCGTTT